>NZ_VZQZ01000020.1 GCF_008802365.1 Oryzomonas japonica
GTCACCCATTAAAAGGCTGCTGTCAACGGCACAAACTTCCTCACTGCTAGAAAAAAGGTTTTCCCGGCCTTGTTGATAGTTACCGACATCGTTACCATTGCCGTTATTTCATTCTTTTCGATGTCAGCCTTTGCTGCACCAGTCACCCATCAGGATCAAGGCCGTTGTTGAAGAAAGGGAAGTTCAACAGCCCGTTCCGCGTTTCGCGGACCAGAAAACCTTCGATTCCAGGCCGTGTCCAATTGGTTGTTTCAGGTCTCGTGGTTGTTAACCAGCCCCTTGGTGGCTCACGGCATGGGCAGTAAAGACGTCGATAACCGGTATTAAACACTGGGTGGAGCGGTTGCCAATCAGACCTAGTGGTTTTGCCAACCCCAATGCGGGTTCACCGCTCCAGCCAGTTCCTAAGTGAAGATCTTCTCCGGTATGAAAACCGCCTGGTCCCGCATGATGTAGTACGCTGCTCGCGCCAGTTTGTGCGCCAATGCCGCGTGGGCGACCATGAAGTTGCTCTTCCTCAGCTTGCGGTTGTAATAGGCCCTGGCCTTGTCGTCGTAACGCCGGGCAAATTCCGCCGCTTCCGAGAAGGCCCAGGAAAGGTACTTGTTGCCGTTCTTCTTGTTACCCTTGCCCTTGGACTTGCCGTTGCTGGTCCATTGGGAAGAAACAGCCCGGCAATATGAGGCGTAGTTACCGACCGTCTCGAAGCGCATAACCGGTCCGGTTTCCAGCATGATGGTCAACCCAAGGATCTTGCCGATGCCGGGCATGGTCAGGAGATTCTTGTAGGCCTCCGTGAGTTCGAGCTTCTTCTCGATGAACGTCTCGATGGTCCGGATCTGCCGGGTCAGGAAGTCGATGGAGTCCTTGCTCACCTGACCGGCAAGAGCCAAATCCTCGTTATCGGCCAGGAGCGGATAGACACGGTCTTCGCGCAGGCGCCGTATGTCGTTGGTCTTCATCTTCATGCCGCAATTTCTGGTGATGATGTTCTGAAGACTGATCATTAAGGACGATCTCAGCGACACCAGATGACCTCGTTTTCTGAGCAGGTCGCGGATAGGCCGTTCATCCTTCGGATAGATGTAGCCTGTCGGCAGGATGTCCAGTCTCAGCATCTCGGCCAACCAGAAGGCGTCGTGCTTGTCGTCGGCATGCTTGAGGCCGGTATATTTCTGGATGGCTGAAGGATTCGCCAGGTGTACGGCGTATCCTTCGGCCATCAGCCCATCGACGAGCCAGTACCAGTTGTAGGTCGATTCGACGACAATGCCGGCAAGCTTCTTACGGTACGGTTCGAGCGCCCGGAGGATTGTCGCCATGTCATTGGGCGACTTCTCCTTAAAGACGCGTTTCCCGGCTGCATCAACGATTGCCAAATAGCTGTTGCTTGAATGAAGATCGATTCCGCAGTACAGTTTCATAAGGCACCTCCTGAGCTTAGAAGATTGGACTCTTAAAAGCATATCAGGAAGTTTGAACCTCCTCGATAATTCAGGAGGTGCCTTTTATATGATTATCAG
>NZ_VZQZ01000021.1 GCF_008802365.1 Oryzomonas japonica
TGACCTTACCCCTTCAATAGAACCAGTTCTTGCTTAGGTTTTTCGGTCTTTTGTTCTTTTTCAAATGTTCTTGCAAACTCAGTCGGTGCCATGCCGTTCAGTGAGCTGTGCGGCCTTTCCGAGTTGTAATCCTGCCGCCAGGTTTCAATGATCTTCTGGGCGCTGTGCAAGCTGACGAAAACGTTGTCATTCAGGCATTCATCACGGAATTTGCCATTGAAGCTTTCGATGTATGCGTTCTGAACCGGTTTACCTGGCTGAATGAATCTGAGCTTGACGTTCCTCTCGTAAGCCCAGAGATCAAGTGCCTTACTGATGAACTCCGGCCCGTTGTCAACGGTGATCACCTCTGGAAGGCCTCGTACCATTGATACCCGATCAAGGACTCTTGAGACACGCTGGCCAGTCAGAGAGTGATCAACTTCCAGTACCGGGCACTCACGACTGAGATCATCGACTACGGTTAGGACCCGGAATCGACGGCCGTTGTACAGGCTGTCAGAGACAAAATCCATGGACCAGTGCTGGTTGATCCGTTCCGGTCTGTCCATGACCACCCTGAGGTGGCTGATACGCTTCCTGCTCTTCTTTCGGCGTAGCGAGAGGCCTTCTTCTTTGTAAATGCGTTCGGTGCGCTTGTGGTTGATCAGATGCCCTTCCCGACGCAGCATGGTGTGCAGTCGTGGCGCTCCAAATTTGCGGCGCTGTTCGGCCAGTTCACGCAGGCGAGATCTGATCTCGTTATCGTTCTTTGGTTTCGCCTGGTACCGGCAACTGCTCCGGCACAGCCCAACAATGATACAGGCCCGTCTCTCGCTGAACTGGAACACCTCTTTGAGGTGAATCACGATGTTCCGCCGGGCGGCAGGCGTTACCACTTTTTTGAGAGAACGTCCTTGATGGCCTTGTTTTCAAGCATACTGTCGGCCAGCATCTGCTTGAGTTTCTTGTTCTCGTCTTCGAGCTGTTTCAACCGCTTGGCGTCGGAGACTTCCATGCCGCCGTACTTGGTGCGCCAGTTGTAAAAGGTGGCGTCACTGATGCCGTGGGTGCGGCACAGATCGACGATCTTCATACCGGCTTGTGCCTGTTTCAGGATGCCAATGATCTGCTCTTCGGTGAAACGTCTCGGCTTCATGTCTAGTCTCCTTTTGGAGTTTCTAGACCGAAATCACTAAGTTTGCAATGGAACAGTTTCAGGGGATAAGGTCA
>NZ_VZQZ01000022.1 GCF_008802365.1 Oryzomonas japonica
TGGTGAATTCATATTGTAAGTGCACCACGTGAAGCTTGATAAAAGACTTCATGGGGTGTCCGGTAGTCGAGGCACTTTCTTGGTCGATGATTTACCTTTTTTATAATTAGATCAAGCTCTTCTTCCGAGACTGTTTGAAAGTTTATTCCTTTGGGAAAATAATGCCGTAACAGCCCGTTTGTGTTCTCGTTTGTTCCTCGCTGCCAAGCAGCATAGGGATCGGCAAAGTAAACCGTCAGGCCGGTTTTTGATTCGAGCTCTTTGAACTGAGAGAATTCTTTGCCGTTATCGACGGTCAGAGTTTGCCGCATCGTCCTTGGGATTTTCCAGAAGGACTTTATACTCTGGGTATTCATGGTCGCCGCCTTTTTGTCCGCCAGTTTTGCGGCAACAAGGAACCGGCTTTTACGTTCGACATGGGTAGCGAGACAGCCGGTGCCCTTGGCACCCTCAACAGTGTCGCCTTCCCAGTCTCCAAAACGTTCACGGGTCGCTACAATAGCCGGTCGCTGATCTATGGAAACACGTCCAGGGATGAAGCGTCGTCCAGATCCGTACCGGGTTTGTCTGCGGCGTTTTTTGTGCCGACGGCGCAAATGGGTGTGGAGATCGCCATCTTGGCTCGCATCGAGATAAGCCCAACGATAAATGGTCTCGTGGCTGATTCGCATGCTTTCATCATTTGGATAATCAAGCCTAAGCCGGGCTGCTATTGCTTCAGGAGGCCAATCGAGCCGAAGCTTCTCATCAACGTATTTGACAAGAGACAGATTGTTTTGTCGGTGATGACTCCTGGCTTGGTGTCGGCGTTGCGTGGCAACCGGTTGCGTAAAATAGTACCAGTAAACTGCATCTGGAGAATATGTTGGGCCATTTCGCTTGATCTCGCGACTGATGCTTGTGTGGTGCCGCCCAAGGCGACGGGCAATCTCCCGCAAGCTAAATTTCGCCGACCTTAAATGGCTAATGACATATCGATCTTTTTCGGTAAGATGGGTGTAGGACATGGTGGGCTCCTTTCCGGATGTGAGTGGGTCGCGCTTCTCACACTACCAGAAAATCCCATCATGTCCTGCTCTTACCTCATGTGGTGCACTTACGAGTAGAATTCACC
>NZ_VZQZ01000023.1 GCF_008802365.1 Oryzomonas japonica
GCCGTGGGGAAGTATTTGATGCCGGTGAGAAGTTCGGTGAAGGTTTCACTCGGCAGGTCAAACCGGGTGTTGGCGTACAGTTTGAACGAGTTCCAGTACTGCTTGAAGGTGCCGCCGATCTGGTCGCGGGCAACACCGTCTTTGTCCAGCTTCATGAAGTAGCTGACTTCGGCGTCGGTGTTTTTGTACCCGTTCAGGTACGCGGCAACGCCAAAGGCGAAGTCGTGGTCGCGGGTCGCCTCGCCATTCAGGTCGAAGTAGACGTTGCGGCCACCCATCACCGAGAAGGCGACCGGACCGACATTCTTCAGGTCGATCTTGCCACCGTCGATCAGGGCAGAACCCGCCGCATAGTTGACGAACTGGCGACCGAGGCGAATGTCCACCTTGTCGAACAGGTTGCTGTAGTCGCCGTACAGGTAATAGAGCCGACCGTTGATACCATCACCGTTGCGGACGTCTTCGGTGACACGGCCGTATCCCTGAAATGACAACTTGCCTTCTTTGTCGATCTGCGTGACCGACAGGTTGAGATACTCTCCGAATTCGGCCTGTTTGTTGCCGGTAAAGATGTCGTTGAACCAGCCAAACTGGGTCGAGCTTCTGCCGTGAATCTCCGCCGACCACGCAGC
>NZ_VZQZ01000024.1 GCF_008802365.1 Oryzomonas japonica
GACGGTGTTGCCCGCGACCAGATCGGCGGCACCTTCAAGCAGTACTGGAACTCGTTCAAACTGTACGCCAACACCCGGTTTGACCTGCCGAGTGAAACCTTCACCGAACTTCTCACCGGCATCAAATACTTCCCCACGGCGGACCTGATCCTGACCGCGGAATGGTACCAGAGCTACCCGACCTTCGACTCAACGTCCATCTACTCGATATTTGCCGTTGATCGTTACCAGGAAGCCCTCATCCGTGCCGACTACACCATCAACGACAAACTGTCGGTCAACGCCGGCTACACCAGGCAATTCTATGGTGAGAGCAGCGATGCCTCTGACGTCGTCGAGGTGGGCTGCCGGATTCGTCCGATCGACCAAATACTCATCAGCCTGAACTACGACCACAACAACGGTTACGGCGGCGACCTGAACGGGGGCAGCGCCGAGGTGAACTACACCCCGATCAAGCCTCTGGAACTGGCGGCCGGCCTCCAGTACGACGTCTACCAGTTCGACCGGACGACCGGAGACGAAACTGCCCGCAAATACTGGGTCGGTGGCAAATACAAACTTGCCAAGAACATGTCCGCGTCCGTCCGGGTTGAAGACAACGTCAATGCCCAGTACAAAAACGACTGGCAAGGTCGTGCGGTCTTCAACTACGACTTTTAGAAAGGAGGGACCT
>NZ_VZQZ01000025.1 GCF_008802365.1 Oryzomonas japonica
TCGGTAAGATGGGTGTAGGACATGGTGGGCTCCTTTCCGGATGTGAGTGGGTCGCGCTTCTCACACTACCAGAAAATCCCATCATGTCCTGCTCTTACCTCATGTGGTGCACTTACGAGTAGAATTCACCTTTTAAGAGGCATAAGCTGGGGTCACCCATTAAAAGGCTGCTGTCAACGGCACAAACTTCCTCACTGCTAGAAAAAAGGTTTTCCCGGCCTTGTTGATAGTTACCGACATCGTTACCATTGCCGTTATTTCATTCTTTTCGATGTCAGCCT
>NZ_VZQZ01000026.1 GCF_008802365.1 Oryzomonas japonica
ACGTGCCGCACATCCGCCCGCAGCGCCAGCCGGTCGTACAGGAAGTATTTCACGCCGCCGCCATAGTCGAAAAAGCCCATCGTCTTTCTCGAAACAAGGGCCGAGGGGCCCGACATATTGTAGCCCCCGAGCCCGGCAGCCACAAACGGCACGAGCTTCTTGTCCGGCATGAAATGGTACAGCCCTTCGACCCCGTATTTGAAAATGGAGACATCCTTGTCCGTCACCAACTTGGAAGAGGTGATGGAATAATCCAGTCCC
>NZ_VZQZ01000027.1 GCF_008802365.1 Oryzomonas japonica
CGATTGCCACTGCGCACGTTGAATACGAGACCGACAAGCGTCACTATGCCCACGTTGACTGCCCGGGCCATGCCGACTACGTGAAGAACATGATCACGGGAGCTGCGCAGATGGACGGCGCCATCCTGGTTGTGTCCGCCGCTGACGGCCCCATGCCCCAGACCCGCGAGCACATCCTGCTTGCCCGTCAGGTAGGCGTTCCCTACATCGTCGTCTTCCTGAACAAGGCGGACATGGTGGACGACGCCGAGTTGCTGGAAC
>NZ_VZQZ01000028.1 GCF_008802365.1 Oryzomonas japonica
ACAACTGCAGTCAATGCCACCAACAGGCCTGGTGTCTCGACTGTCACCAGGGAGGCGGCACGGGGGACGACCTGTCCCAGAGCAATGCGGGCCGCGACTACAAACCGAAAAGCCACCGGAGCGGTTGGCTACAGATTCACCCGATCAAGGCTCAGGACAACCAGCAGCAATGCTATCGCTGCCATGATCAGAAATACTGCACGGCATGCCACAGCAAACTTCCCCAGGCCGGCCTGAAATCACTGGGTTTCAAATCCCACA
>NZ_VZQZ01000029.1 GCF_008802365.1 Oryzomonas japonica
CGTTGAAGAACGGGGTATGACGACCACCCTCTTCCTTGGTCAGAACGTAGGCTTCGGCCTTGAACTTGGTGTGCGGAGTGATGCTGCCCGGCTTGGCAAGTACCTGGCCGCGCTCGATGTCTTCACGCTTTACACCGCGCAGCAGGGCGCCGATGTTGTCGCCGGCACGACCTTCGTCCAGCAGCTTGCGGAACATCTCAACGCCGGTTACCGTGGTCTTGGCGGTGGCTTTGATGCCGACGATCTCGACCTCTTCGCCGA
>NZ_VZQZ01000003.1 GCF_008802365.1 Oryzomonas japonica
TACAACTCGGAAAGGCCGCACAGCTCACTGAACGGCATGGCACCGACTGAGTTTGCAAGAACATTTGAAAAAGAACAAAAGACCGAAAAACCTAAGCAAGAACTGGTTCTATTGAAGGGGTAAGGTCATCAGGATATTCATACTCCAGATCATTCTTAATCTCTTCGGCCTGCTCATTTATTTCGCTCTCAATGTGATTTTTTATTTCGTCATTAAGCTCTGCTGTGAGGCGCCTCCTCAAATCTGTTTCTCTTTGAGTAAACTCAATGCTCATATAGCACTCCATATTGGCGGCACAAAAAAATTTTCGTCCAGCGCTTTATCTTGCGCATTGTCCAGTACAGTCTGCCAATACTCGTCTTTTCGGCACATTTCAATAATTTCGCAGATTGCTTGATATCGTTTATACATAAACACAGGGAAGTCTGCAAAGCTGGCCTCCTTCTTCCATTCCTCAATATCCCACTGCCATCTGACAATATATGGCAGGGAGTCTTCGGTGACACAGGACTGTTTGCACTGTAGGCATTGGCAGAAGATGTCGCAATGTCCACCTGAAATCCTCTTTTCATGCCCCTCCCATGTTGGTTTTGTGTTGTTCCAGCAGACAAAAATATCATTTCCCATATGTGTGAAAAGCTGAACCACGTTGTCACCGTTTTCTTTTTTAACCTGTTCGTAGCGCTTTAATTCGCCCTTGAATGCCTTTTCGGACAATGTATCTAAATGCACCCTGATTTTTTCATTTTGAAGTGTGCTGGAGACTGTATCGCTGCCGTAATATGAGGTTGTTGTATCCCATGTTTTGTGGCCAAATATAAAGGCTCTTAGCATCAATGGAATGCCCATAAATTCTAAAGCTGATTCATAGCTTGTACGCAACTTCATGCTGTTGGTCGTCTTGATTCGTTCCGATTCTCCTTCATCTTCAAAAATGGGATTACGATTAAAAAATTCGGTAACAGGCATAGAACTAGCAAAAGGTGTAGGGCAGCAGCTTTCACTTGGGCCAAACATCGTAAGGCTATACCTGTTATTTTTACTCCGGAAGCCCGTAAGGATACAATTGATCTCATCACCCTTTAGATAAGGACGTAACCGTTTGCTGAATTCGTAATAATCAGCAATCACCCGATACAACCCGTATTTGTCTTCCTGATCACTCACATGAACGAATATTGCTGGCTTACTATCAGGTTGAGAGCGTGTTTTTTCTCCTTTGATGCTAACATGTTTTCTGCTGAAAGCGGATAACGTGCTATTTCCCTTCATCACCTGCATCAATTGAAATACGTTAACGGATCTGATGGTCTCTTGATTCCACCCAGTCTTGCAACACCAGTATAGTAAGATACAAGTCCAGTCGTATGTAGTTGGAAAATAGAGTTCTGTTATTTCCCTCGCATAATTGGGGAATAACTGTCTAAGATGTTTACCTAAGTTTGTTCTATAACTAAAATTTCGTAAAATTTTCTCACCAGGGTTTATTGGTTTTTCACTTTTATTATTGTTACTTTGTTTTACAAATCCATGTATTTTGAGTGCAAGTGCTTTGGCGTCAGCTTCGTCCTCAAATTCAGCAATTAGAATTCCACTGGGTACTTCGTAGCACTGATACACCTTCCTAGTCGTCACAATGTGTCCCTGCAGAGGCCATCCTGGAAGATAATGACAAATCGTGGCGACCACATCTTCTTTCGTAATACTAATTTCCTCAACAAGTTCAGTAGGCCTTAACCCGCGTGCAAATTTTATTTCATATTCTGCAATGGTTGCAGTGCTTATTCCAAACTTAATAGCGAGTTCTTTTTTCATTAGTCTTGGGGAAGGGAAAAGATCTTTACGCAAAATCTCCAACTGTTTTTCAGAAAACGCAGCCAATTTACTGTCTTTGCGCCATTTATTTATTTTGAGCTGTCTTTTCCACTTGCTGAGCGTAGATATACCCACCTCCCATTTTTTTGCCAAAATAGTTAGGGTCGAAAGGGAGCGATATTCTAAATCTAAAGCGATATTGTTGAGCTGTGTTTCTAGCTCCTTAAGTTGTGTTTTAGTTAGTATCTGTTTTTTCGAATTTAAGGATTCTTCAAAATATTTAAAAGACAGGATGCGTCCATTCGTTACGGCCTCCTCACACCGATCCATCTTGCTCCGAATTCTGTCAATTTCAGCTCGGAGAGCGATAAGCATCATTTTCATAGCATAAGGAGTATGGCCATTTACGGTGTTTCTTACCCTAGGGATATAGGGCCACTTTTCTTTACTAATTATGTTACTAAAGCATTGTTTGAAGGAATGAAAAAGGCTTAACCAGGGATGCTTCTTTTGTTCGTGCTCTTGTCGGGTTTGGAAGTTTTGTTTTAAGTATGTTAGAAAATCTTCGAGGTGACTATGAGTTACATTTTCAAGTGTTGATATCTGGTGACGGAACCGTTCACAAAATGCGTTTATCACCTTGTCTGCAATTTTGATGGTGCAAATGCTTTTGCCATCCAAAGAAAGAAATCCGATGGCCAACTCTTGTATCAAACGTTCCGAAGTCATACTTTTGTATCTGCTGCTAAACGTTTCTGTGTATTGTATGTACGAAGCTTTAGGCACAACAGATTTTCCTGATGCGACAGTAGCAGGTATGATTATGGAAAAGGGACAGATGCTCATGAATAGTTTTAGTTCCTCAATAGGATACTTAACTCCAAACGAGAAATTGTCAATAAAGTATTTAATGAGATACATATATTTTTTACAGATAAATACAAGATGAGGTAACCAAGTTCTACCGCCCCGGCCGCTGGAGCGACGAGCAGATCGTCGAAGAACACCGTTTCTGCTTCGAGTTGGCGGAACATGAACTGCCGGTGGTGGCCCCCTGGACCAATGCCGCCGGCGAGAGCCTCTTCCACCACGACGGGTTCCGTTTCGCCCTCTACCCGCGCCAGGGAGGGCATGCCCCGGAGTTCGACAACCTGGACAATCTGCTGATCCTCGGCCGCATGTTGGGCAGAATCCATCTCATAGGCGCCGTACAGCCGTTTGCCTCCCGGCCGACCTTGGACAGCCGGAGTTTCGGCCATGCCAGCGTCGAACTGATCCGGGAGCGCTTTATCCCGGAAGAGTACCGGGCAAGCTACACCGCCGTGACCGATCAATTGCTGGAGGCTGTGGACGGTGTCCTGGCCGAGGCCGGGCCGATCCGTTACCTCCGCTCCCATGGCGACTGCCACAGCGGCAACATCCTGTGGCGCGACAATGCCCCTCACTTCGTGGATTTCGATGATGCGCGCATGGCCCCGGCGGTTCAGGACCTCTGGATGATGCTCTCCGGTGACCGCCAGCGGCGGATCGCCCAATTGGAAGTGTTGCTGGAGGGGTACAACGAGTTCTTCGACTTCAATCCGGCGGAGTTACGCCTGGTTGAGGCCCTGCGCGCCCTGCGCATGCTCCATTACAGCGCCTGGCTCGCCAACCGCTGGGAAGACCCGATCTTTCCCGCCACGTTCCCCTGGTTCAATACTGTCCGCTACTGGGGAGAACACATCCTCGATCTGCGTGAGCAGCTGGCTGCCCTGGGGGAACCGCCGCTGGAACTGGGGTAGGAGATGGCTGCGCGGTTGGGAGCCTTCTGGCCAGTGGCGCTGTTCCAACGCATGGAGGAAAGAAAAAGGGGCTCGTGGGAGCCCCTCTGGATTTCAGCAATTATCTTGTGTAACAAATTGTTTTGACAGCATTGTGTTTCGCGGAACGGTACGGTTGGCCCTGGCTCGGCACGATGGGGGATGGCGGCCCCGGAGCCGGACCACATATCCGGCTCTGCCGTCCGGGTTGGACCGGGAGCCCCTGTCCCGCCAGACTGCCACCCCTTACCAAAACGTCGAGCTACCCGCAGCGGAGCAGCTTTTTCCCGTCCTGAAACAGGACCTGCATCTTGTTGGGTGGAACCACGACCTTTACGACGCCGAGGCCGAACACGGGGTGAGCCACCAGGCTGTTCACGCGGAACTTGCCATTCATATCGTAAGGGAGGGCGCGCCCCTGCTCCATGGCCGGGCTGAGAGATTCCCACTCCTCCCGCTCGGCGGCACCCGGGTCCTTCCTCGCTTTGCGGGGGGCAGCGGCTGCCGCTGTTCTGGTTGTCCTTGCCGCCGGTTCCTTGGTTGTCTTCTCGCCACGGTAATTATGCATCCCGCGGCAGGTATTGCACTCGACCCTGATGATCTTTTCCCCGACCATGGCGACAATGGTATGATTGAGTACTGCCCGGCAGCGCGTGCAGCGCGCCTCGATACAGTCCCCTGCCGCTAATTTTTTGATTGCCATGCTGCTCTCCCGTATTCCCGACTATTAAATTTCCTTCATTCATCACAATAAAAAAACTCCGGACTGCTCCGGAGCATTATGTGGCGACGCACGTGACACGGTCTACACCGTGATGGTATCGTCCACGGATGTTTCAGCGTACCAGCTTTCCTGGGGCGCTGTCAAACAAAACAGGCCCAGCCGGGCCTGCCGCCCTGGCGGACGCCTTGCCGTCGCGCAAGCATCCCCTTGAAATACGACAAGAAAGAACGCTATGCACTGTTTCGTTGCTGCCTCCGGCGGGGAGTCGGCAACCAAATGCGCGCCCGTCGGTTGCGGCCCTCACCGATTTGTGATACTACTTCCTAAACGTCTCGTTTCTCTAAGAGAACCGGGGGGACCGATATTCCGAAGCAAGGAGCCGTATAACCATGGAACTGCTGGACGGTAAGAAGTGTGCTGAGAGCCTGGTGGCCGATATTTCCCGGAAGGTCGCCGGTTATATCGGCTCCGGCCTGCGCAAGCCGCATATGACCATCATCCTGGTCGGGACGCACGCCCCCAGCGAATCCTATGTCAAATCCAAGATAGCCTCCTGCGGGAGAGCCGGGTTCGAGGGGAACCTGATCCGCCTGTCGGAAACGGTCACGGAACAGGAGTTGTTGGCGAAAATCAGTGACATCAACAACGATCCGAGCACCGACGGCGTGATCGTCCAACTGCCGCTCCCCCCCCATATCAACGAGCAGAACGTCATCAATGCCATCGCCCCGGAAAAGGATATCGACGGCTTCCATCCCACCAACTTCGGCCGCATGGCCCTCGGTCAGAAGGCCTTTCGCCCGGCTACCGCCTATGGCATCTGCAAGCTGCTGCAATTCTACGACATACCGATCAAGGGGAAACACTGCGTGGTTATCGGCCGCTCGAACATCGTCGGCAAGCCGATCTCCATCATGCTGGCCAATGATTTCGATATCGGCAATGCCACCGTCACCCTGACCCATATCGAAACCCCGCGGCAACTCTTGCTGGATGAGACGCGCCGGGCCGATATCGTGATCGTGGCGGTGGGCATCCCCGGCTTTGTCAGCGAGGACATGGTCAAGGAGGGGGTGGTGCTGATCGATGTGGGCATCAACCGGCTGGAGAACGGCAAGCTTGTGGGGGATGTGGATTTCGCCGCCGTCGCCCCCAAGTGTTCCTGGATCACCCCGGTGCCGGGCGGTGTCGGTCGTATGACCGTGGCGGCCCTGATGATCAACACCCTGATGGCCTACGAAAATAATTTTAATTTGAACTGAAGCCGGCCTTTCCGTAAAACGGTGGAGTCAGCAGGTTGCAACGGCAATTCGGCCCCAGAGCCGCAGAAGCACTGAGACGATAGCTTTTTCAAGGATAAAACGTTATGGCATGGTTGAGTGGCACAACGGCTCGGATGGCTCGTTGCGGAGCGGCAATGCTGCTCGCCGTACTCATGCTTTGCCCCTGCCGGGCCGGTGCCCACAGCGAAGAAGCCTCTCAAAAACACCAAGCCGGCGATCCCTTCCCGAAAGAAGAGGGGCCGGCGGTCGGGATCGATGAACGCCTGGGCGCCAAGATCCCCTTGGACGCGACCTTTCGCGACGAGACCGGCAAGACGGTTCGCCTGGGGGACCTGATCACCGGGCCGACCATCATTCTCCCGGTGTACTACAGTTGCGCCAATGTGTGCAATTACCTGCAAGGGGGGCTGGCACGGGTCCTGCCAACCATAAAGAACAGGCCGGTGGCCGAGTACCGCGTCATCTCCTTCAGCTTCGACGAGAGCGAAACGCCGCAACTTGCCGCCCGTTACAAGCGCATGTACCTGACCTCCATGAATGTCCCCTTTCCCGAGGACGGCTGGCGCTTTCTCACCGGCGATGCCGCAAACATCCGGCGCGTGACCGCTGCCGCCGGGTATAGTTTCCAGCGCCGGGGGCGGGACTTCATCCATCCGGTGACGACCCTGGTGGTCGCCGGGGACGGCACCATCGTCCGTTACCTGTACGGCACGACCTTCCTGGCCAAGGATGTATCCCTGGCCCTGCTGGAGGCGCGGGAGGGCAAGGCGGGGGCCTCCATCCGCAAGGTGATGGAGTTTTGCTTCAGCTTCGATCCCACGGGCAAGACCTATGTCTTCAACCTGCTGCGGGTGAGCGCCACGGTGGTGATCCTCTGCGCCGGGGGCTTTCTGGCCTTTTTGCTGCTGGGCGGGACAAAGCGAAGAAAACCGGGCACCCTTGCCGACAAAAAGGAGCAGGATTAACAGGATACCGGCCGGAGCATCCCCGCCCTTCTATCCTGCTCATCAAGTCTGTAGTTCGAAATTTAGCCTTTCACCGTGAACATCGTTCTTCACCTTTCCGGGAGGTTTGATGACCACCGTTCAGCCTACGCAGCCAAGTTTCTGGAACGATACCGGCAAAACCGGCCTCGCGGCCTGGATATTCTCCACCGACCATAAGCGGATCGGACTGCTCTATTTCTACTCCACCTTCGGTTTCTTTCTGGTGGGGGTCCTGCTGGGGCTTTTGCTCAGGATCGAGCTGATGGCGCCGGGGCGCACCATCATGGGGCCCCAGACCTACAACGCCCTCTTTACCGTGCATGGCGTGGTGATGATCTTCCTCTTCATCATCCCCGGTTTTCAAGGTTCCTTCGGCAATCTGGTCATGCCGATCCAGATCGGCGCCCGCGACGTGGCGTTTCCCCGCCTGAACCTGTTCTCCTGGTGGCTCTACATCATCGGTGCCGTGATCATCATCACCTCGCTCTTCACCGGCGGCGGTCCGCCCGACACCGGCTGGACCTTTTATGTCCCCTTCAGCTCCCGCACCGGCACCAACGTCTCCCTGGCGGTGTTCGGGGTCTTCGTGGTCGGCTTCTCGTCGATCCTGACCGGTCTCAACTTCATCACCACCATCCACCGCCTGCGGGCCGAGGGGATGACCTGGGGCAGGCTCCCCCTGTTCGTCTGGTCCCTGTACGCCACCGCCTGGGTGCAGGTCCTGGCCACACCGATCCTGGCCATCACCCTGGTGCTGGTCATGGCCGAGCGGCTCCTGGGCACCGGCCTGTTCGACCCCGGCCGGGGGGGCGACCCGGTCATGTACCAGCACCTGTTCTGGATCTACTCCCACCCGGCGGTCTACATCATGATCCTGCCCGCCATGGGGGTGATCTCGGATGTCATCCCGGTCTTCTCCCGAAAGCCGATCTTCGGCTACAAGATGATCGCCTTTTCCAGCATCGCCATTGCGGCCTTCGGCTCCCTGGTCTGGGGACACCACATGTTCACCAGCGGCATGAGCGACACCGCCATCCTGGTCTTCTCGTTTCTGACCTTCATCGTCGCCATCCCTTCCGCCATCAAGGTATTCAACTGGGTGTCCACCCTCTACAAGGGCTCCATCTCCCTGGACGCGCCCATGCTGTTCGCCCTTTCCTTTATCCTGCTCTTCTCCATCGGCGGCTTGAGCGGCCTGATCCTGGGGGCGGCCGCCACCGACGTCCACGTGCATGACACCCATTTCGTGGTGGGGCATTTTCACTACGTGATCTTCGGCGGCGCCGGTTTCGCCTTCTTCGCCGCCATGCACTACTGGCTGCCCAAGTTCTACGGCCGCCGCTATGCCGAAAAGCCGGCCATCGTGGCCTGGGCGCTCATGTTCGTCGGGTTCAACGTCATGTACTTCACCATGCAGGTGCTTGGCATGAAGGGGATGCCGCGGCGCTACTACGACTACCTGCCCGAGTTCGCCACCCTCAACCTGGTGGCCACCATCGGCAGTTGGATCCTGGTGGCCGGGTTGATCGTCATGCTGGTGAATCTGTTCCGCGGCCTGTTCCGGGGAGAGCCGTTCGTGGGCAATCCCTGGGGAGGGGCGACCCTGGAGTGGACGACCGCCACGCCGCCCCCCACGGAAAACTTCGAAGAGGAGCCGGTCGTCACCCACGGCCCCTACGACTTCAGGGGGACCGGTATCCCATGAGCCACCTCAAGGACGACAGCGGGGCCAAGCTCGGCATGTGGCTGTTCCTGTTCACCGAACTGCTCCTGTTCGGCGGCCTGTTCCTGCTCTATTCGGCCTATCTTTCCCGCTACCCTCACGAGTTTTCGGCGGCCGGCCGTCAATTGAACGTGGTATTCGGCACGATCAACACCGTTGTTCTGCTGACCAGCAGCCTGTTGGTGGCCATGGCGGTCACCGCTGTGCAGCGGGGCGAGCGGCGCCGTACCCTGTGGCTGCTCGGGGGGACGATCCTCTGCGCGGCCATCTTCATGGCGATCAAGTACGTGGAGTGGAGCACCAAGATTCTGCACGGCATCTATCCCAACTCCCCCCACCTGGCTGCCGGCCCTCCGGGGGAGTCGGTGTTTTTCAGCCTGTACTTCATGTCCACCGGCATCCACGGCCTGCACGTGCTGATCGGCGCCACGCTGTTGGCTTGGGTCGGTAGCAAGGTGAAGCGGGGCGCCGTCCATGGCGGAGATTACATCCTGCTGGAGAACAGCGCCCTGTACTGGCACCTGGTGGACCTGATCTGGATCTTCATCTTCCCGCTGTATTACCTGATTCTCTAGGAGTCCCACATGACGTCCGACACTGGTGCCCATCATATCGTAGGCTACGCCAAGCTGGCGCAGGTCTGGCTGGCCCTGCTGGCCCTGACCGCCCTGACCGTTCTGATCACCCGCCTCGAGTTGGGCGGCTACAAGGTGCTGGGGGCACTGACCATCGCCTGCCTCAAGTCGGGGCTCGTGATCGCATTCTTCATGCACATGAAGTACGAGGGGCGGCTCTTGCGCTGGCTCCTGTTCGTGGCTCTGGTGACCCTGGCCATCTTTATCGGATTGACCTTCTTCGACGTGCTCTACCGCTGAGGAGCTACCGTGAATAGCGCATATCTCACAACCACGACCGAAGCCATCGACCCGGTCTTCATGTTCATCTTCGGGGCCTGCCTGGTGCTGCTGGTCGGCATCACCGCGGCCATGGTGTTCTTTGTGGTCCGCTACCACCGTTCCCGGGCTCCGGAACCGACCTCCCAGGCCACGGGCAATCTCTGGCTGGAGGTCGTCTGGATCGTGCTCCCGACCCTTCTGGTGCTGGTCATGTTCTACTACGGCTGGGCGGGCTATCTGGCGCTGCGCAACGTGCCCAAGGGGGCCATGGAGGTGACCGCCACGGCCCGCATGTGGTCGTGGAGCTTTGCCTACGCCAACGGGAGGACCAGTGCCAAGCTGTATGTGCCGGTGAACAAACCGGTGAGGGTGGAACTGGTTTCCCTGGATGTGATCCACGGCTTCTACCTGCCCGCCTTCCGGGTCAAGCGGGATGTGGTGCCGGGGATGAAGAACTATGCCTGGTTCGTGGCCACCAAGCCCGGTTCCTACGACCTGTTCTGCTCCCAGTACTGCGGCACCGGCCATTCGGCCATGATCACCACCGTGGAGGCACTGCCCGAGGCGGAGTTTGCCGCTTGGCTGGAACAGCGGACCGGCAAGGGGGAACCGCCCGGCCATGAACTCCTGGAAAAGCATGGCTGTCTGGGCTGCCACTCCCTGGATGGCAAGCCGGGTATCGGGCCAACGCTCAAGGGGATCTGGGGGCGGAGCGAAACGGTCTTGAGCAATGGTGCGGAGCGGCACATCAGCGTGGACGAGGCCTACCTGCGGCGCTCACTGCTGGAGCCGAACGCCGATGTGGTCAAGGGCTTCCAGCCGGTCATGCCCCCCTTTGCCGGGGTGCTCACGGAGGCTGAGGTCAAGGCGATCGTCGCGTACCTCCGCACGGGCGGCGCGGCTGCCGCCAAGCTCGACGGCAGGAAGCTGGCCCAGGAAAAGGGGTGTCTGGCCTGTCATTCCCTGGACGGCAGCCGTGGCGTCGGCCCCACCTTTAAGGGGCTGTTCGGCGCCAAGGTCACGGTACAGAGGGGAAAGACAAAGACCATTGTTACGGCCGACGAAGGGTATCTGCGGGAGTCAATCCGCCAACCGGAGGCTGCTGTGGTGGAAGGGTTTCAGGCGATCATGCCCACCGATCCCGCCCTGTCGGACGATGAGGTGACGGCCCTGGTGGAATTCATCGAGGGGCTCAGGTGATTGCCCCCCTGCTCAGGCTGTTCCGGCCGCGCCTGGCGCTCTTGAACGGCGTTGCCGCAGTGGGGGGCTATCTCCTCCACCCGGCCGAGGTACAGCCCGTATCCCTGGGGGCGCTCTTGGGTGGGGTGGCGCTTCTGGCCGCCGGGGGCTCCGCCATCAACCAAGTGGTCGAGCGGGACCTGGACCGTCTGATGGTGCGCACCAACCGGCGGCCCCTTCCCCAAGGCGATCTGACGCCCCGTTCCGCCACGCTCATCGGCGTGGCCGCCGTGACGGGCGGTCTGCTGCCCTTGGCCGCCGCCGGCGGGTTGCTCCCCCCGCTGCTCGGCGCCGCGGCCCTGGTGTGGTATCTGGCGGTCTATACCCCCCTCAAGCGCCGTACCTCCCTTGCCCTGGCAGCGGGAGCGGTGTGCGGCGCCGCGCCGCCGCTGATCGGCTGGTGCCTGGCCGGGGGGAGCCCAACGGATTATCGGGTCATGTTCCTGGCCGGGCTTTTGTACCTGTGGCAGATCCCCCATTTCTGGCTCTTCCAGCGCCGCCACGCCGCCGATTACCGCGCCGCCGGCATCCCGCTCCTCCGCCCACCGGTCGGGGAGACCGGCCTGGTGTGGCTCTGGATGGCCGCTTTGACCGCCGCAGCCATGCTTTTGCCGGCCTTCGGCATCATCGGGCAGCAGGCCGCCCTCTGGTATGTCCTCTTTCCCCTGCCGCTGGTCGTCATCTCCCTGGCCCGTTCCGAAAGATTCCTCTTCCCGTACCTCAACCTGTTCCCGCTTCTGGTGACGGTCACGCTCTCTCTCGGCCGTTTTTGAACTGGCACATTGTTGCCGTCATCGATACCTTGTTCAGGAGGCTGCCATGTTCAGAATAACGATGCAGACCTGTGCGGTTGTGCTGGTTGCTGTGTCTCTGCTGGGAGGATGCAGCAATGAACCGCCCCAAGGGCGGGAACGCCCCCCGGTGGCAGCGCCGCGGCAGCAACAGGTACAGAGGGGTGAGGAGCTGTTCAAACAGTACTGCGCCGTCTGCCATCCCGATGGCGGCAATGTCAGCGACCCGGAACACACCCTGCGGGGACGGGCCTTGCGCTCGCACCATATCACCAAGCCCCAGGATATCGTGCGGATCATGCGTACCCCCATTTCACGCATGATCCGCTTCGATGCGGCAACCCTGTCCGACGAGGATGCCGGGGCAATCGCCGAGTATGTGCTGCACGCCTTCAGGTAGGATGGATACGCAGGCAGGGGGTTGCCTCTGGTGCCACGGTGGTGACCGCCCCGGTTGGTTGCTTTTTTTCGCCGGCATGATACTATCGGGCACACATTTCTCCCCGCGAACCGTTTTAGCTGGTTTTCGAGGTCGCAAGGCAGGTACGTCATGACGATATTCAGGATGTTTGGTGTCGCAGCAGTTTTCTTTGTGGCTGTTTCACTAGCGGATGTTCCCTCTTCAAACGTGTGGGCCGCGGAGGGGGCAAGTGGGGGCAACGACCCTGCAATCCCGGCGTCGGCCGATCAGGTCTCGCCGGCTCCCCAAAAGAGTCTCGGCGCGGTTGTCCCCAAGAAGATGAAAAAGAAAAAGTCGTCGGCCAGGGGCAAGACGTTGCGCAAGGCACCTTTGGCGATAGTCGAAATCGCTCCCGGCAAAAGGCTCTCCATCGGGGAGGTTATGGCACTCCTGAAGACGGGCCGGGACCTGTCGGGCAAGAACCTGAGCGGCATGAACCTGACGGGGGTTAATCTCAGCAAGTGCAACCTGAAAGGCGTTGATCTGAGTAATGCCAACCTGGAGCGGGCCGACCTTGGGGAATCGGACTTGGAGCGGGCCAATCTTGCCGGTGCAAATCTGCGGATGGCCAGCCTGAGGTTGAGCGGCCTCACCGGCTCGAATCTGGAAAACGCCATTCTTGACGGGGCCATCTGGCAGGATGGCAGGATCTGCGGGAAAGGGTCCCACGGCATGTGCCGGGAAGCCGTTTCACCCTTTGCTTCCAAGTAATCCACCCTGAATCCAAGCACGATACCAGACCAACGTTATTTACGGACACGTTCCAAACGACAAAAGGCGGCCATTGGCCGCCTTTTGTCGTGGTTGTGTGTCTGCATTACTTCTTCAGTCCAAGCAAGGCTGCGTCGTTACGCCGCCAGGTGGAGATCGTCGTTTTCCGTATACTTGGAGAACGCCTTGAGGAAGGATTTTTCCTTGCCGTTTTTGATGGTCTCCGTCAACGTACTATCCGTCGTCCGAGTCGTTCCACAGAACAGGCAGGTCACCACATTCTCGGCGGACCCATCCGCAGCGGAATCAATCCCGAAATAGTGTCCATTGGTGTTGCATACTGGGCATGTCATGATTCTTCTCCTCTTTAAACAACCTCTTTAATTTAGTAATACTATAAACAGCGTATTTTAAAAAAGCAAGTGGTAATACCAAAATTATTCAAATAAAACAAAATGTTACACGATTGTTGTGTTACTGAATAGATATGTTTTCTATTTTTGAGCGTAGGCATGATTTAGTAATACTATAACCATTTGAAATAAAAACAGAAAATTAAATCAAACAATATTTGGCAATCAAATAAAAACTGCCGTCTACGTTGTTGATTCGGCAGCATGGGGCGGCGCGGTACGCTATAGGGTGGGCATAAACCATCAAAATAGAGGGGGAAAATCGTGCGTGGGCGACGGGACTTCCGCGTGGCCGGGTGGAAAAGGCGGCCGATGGCCGCCTTGGAAGAACAGGGGCGGTTATGGCTGGTGTTCAGTCAGAGAGGTTGATGACGGTCCTTCCCCGGAGTCCGCCGTGCAACATGGTCTGAATCTTTTGTTCAAGTTCATGGAGGCCGCATTCGACGGCCATCCCGGCGAGGGTGTCCAATTTCCAGTCGTCCGCCAGCCGGTTCCAGACAGTGACGCGCGGCCCCATGGGGCACTGTACCGAGTCGATCCCCAAAAGTCCCACGCCTCTCAGGATGAAGGGGAAGACGTTGGCCGGAAGTTCCGAGGAACCGACCATGCCGCAGCAGGTGACGGTCCCGCCGTAACGGGTCCCTTTGAGGATCGCCGCCAGGACGGTTCCTCCCACCACATCCACGGCGCCGGCCCAACGCTCCTTCATGAGCGGGCGCTCGCTCCCCTGCAGCAGTTCGTCGCGGCTGATGACCTCGGCGGCCCCAAGGGAGCGAAGGAACTCCCGTTCATGCTCCTTGCCGCTGGCTGCCACGACCCGGTAGCCGACCTTTGCCAGCAGACCAACGGCGATGCTCCCGACGCCACCGGTGGCTCCGCTGACGAGGACGTCGCCGCTGGCCGGCCGCACCCCCGCCTCCATGAGCCGAAGCACCGAGAGTGCGGCGGTGAAACCGGCCGTGCCGAGTATCATGCTCTCCCGGAGGCTCAAGCCTGGCGGAAGTTTCAGCACCCAAGCCGCGGGTACGCGGATGTACTGTCCGAAACCGCCGGGGGTGCCCATGCCCAGGTCGTAGCCGGTGACGATTACCCGGTCGCCGGGGGAGAGGGCATCCGTGGAAGAGGCCGCAACCTCGCCGGCCGCATCCACACCCGGGGTATGGGGGAAGTTGCGGCTTACGCCGGGGTGGCCCGTGGCGGAAAGGGCATCCTTGTAGTTGAGGGACGAGAAGTGGACCCTGATGATGACCTCTCCCTGCGGAAGGTCGCCGATCCGCCGTTCTCCGATGCGGCGCGTAAAGGTCCCTTTGTGCGGCTCCTCGACGATCATGGCCTTGAAAACGGTGTCTTCCATGGACTTACTCCTCTCGTGGCTTTGGGGATGGGGTTGGCAGGCGGTTCTCCCCTATGAGAAACATACCCCAATATACATGATTCACAAGCGCCGTCATGGAGCATTGGCATGGGGAATTCGAACGCCACTCCCCCGTGGGGCACCACGGTTTTCTGCTCTCCATCTGTGTGAGCGAGCAGGAGGCCGTGCCGATCGGGATCTGATCGTGAACCGAAGGAGCGTAGCAACACCACGTAGCGATGCGACTGACGGGGCAATTGGCCCCGTGCAGACAGGGGGTAAATAGAAATAAAAGTGCTAAAGGTAACGCTGTTTGATGACGATGCACCTAAAGTTGTATAAAATCCTGACTCAACGAGGAGTACTTAGATGGTTCATCGGCAGGTTTCCCGTTTCAGCATTCTGCAGCAGATCATTGCCCTGGCGTGCGTATCCATGGCCGGGTTCATGGTTTTTTCCCTCACGGCGTTCACCGTGCTCCACAAGGTAAAGGTCAACGGTCCGGTGTACGGAGAGATCGTGCAGGGCAAGGACCTGGTTGCCGATATTCTGCCTCCCCCAGAATATATCATCGAACCGTATCTGATTGTCCTTCAGGCGCTGCACGAGCCGGATAAAACCAAGCAACAGCAACTGTATGATAGCTTCACCAAGCTGAAAAAAGAGTACGAAGAACGCCATGCCTACTGGCAAAAGGAGTTGCAGGAAGGAGAGATGAAACAGCTTCTGGTGGATGGTTCCTATAACCCGGCCATGATGTTCTTCGACAAGGCCGTCAAGGAATTCTTTCCGGCTATCCAGCAAGGGGACAGGGCGAAAGCCGATGACATCGTAAAAACGTCCCTTGCCGGACTCTACGAGACCCACCGCAAGCAGATCGACAAGCTGGTGGCCCTTACCGAGGCGAAAGGGAGCCTGATAGAAAAGGACACGGATAAACTGTTGGGGCGGTCCCAGACGATCATGATCGGAGTTTGCCTTGTGGTGCTTCTGGGATGCGCCATCCTGAGTACCCTGATTATCAGAAGCATCAGCGGCACCTTTGCCTACTGCAGTTCCATAACCGACCGGATTGCCGCCGGCGACCTCTCCCTTGAGGTTGCCGTTGCCGGGCGCGGCAGCGTGCGGACGATGCTCTGCAGTCTGAAGAGCATGGTAGACGGTTTTCGCGATGTCATCGGCCGGGTCAGCGCCACCTCCGCCGATCTGGCCAACGCTTCCCGCAACCTTTCCGTGACCTCGCAGAGCATTGCCGATACGACCGAAAAGGTCGCCTCGGAGTCGGAAAGCGTCGCGACCGCCGGCGAGCAGATGGCCGGCACGTCCCACGAGATCTCCCGGAACTGCCATGTGGCTGCCGACAATTCCCAGGCGTCCAGTTCCATAGCGACGACCGGCGTAGATGTGGTGCAGCAGACCATCACGGTCATGGAACGGATTGCGGGACAGGTGAGGGCGCTCTCGGCCACGGTAGAGACCCTGGGTCAGCGGAGCGACCAGATCGGTGCGATCATCGTGACCATCGAGGATATTGCGGACCAGACGAATCTGCTGGCGCTCAATGCTGCCATCGAGGCGGCCCGGGCCGGCGAGCAGGGACGGGGATTTGCCGTTGTCGCCGACGAGGTCCGGGCGCTGGCGGAACGAACCACCACGGCGACCCGCGAGATCGGCGAGATGATCAAGGTTATTCAAACGGAGACCAGCGGGGCTGTCAGGGCTATGGAAGAGGGGGTCCGGGAGGTGGAAGGGGGGACGGCCGTGGCTGGCAAGTCGGAGCATGCCCTGCACGAGATACAGGAACAGGTTAATTCCGTTTCGCTCCAGATTAGCCAGATTGCCACGGCAGCCGAAGAGCAGACGGCCACCACCGAACAGATCAGCAGCAATATCCAGCATATAACCCTGCTTGTCCAGGATACGGCAAAAGGTTCCCACGAGTGCGCAGATTCGGCCTCACGGCTTGCCGGATTGGCCGACGGCCTTCAAGCCGTTGTCAATCGTTTCAGGCTGGCCTGACGGTAGCGTTGTCGGGAGAAATCGGGCAATAGTAGAACAAAAGCCCATGGCAGCCGCTGGCCGCCATGGGCTTTTATGTGGTGGGCCGATGTCGATAAGCGAGGTCAGCGTAACGGATCGAAGAGGTATTCCAGGCCGTTGGCCTTGATCTCATAAATGGTCCGCAGCTGGTCGCCCAGTTTGCCCTTGGGAAAACCCTGCTGGCCGAACCAGACCACGTAGGGCTCGGGGAGGTCGATCAAGAGCCGCCCCTGGTATTTGCCGAAGGGCATGCGGGCTTCTGCCAAATCGAGCAATTTCTGCGGATCAAAGAGTTGTACCGATGTGTCCATAGTTTACTCCAGTTCTGCGAGCCGGGCGCTGAACGCCGCCATGGTTTTGGCCTTGCGGAGCTGCCGGACCGCCTTTTCAAAGTCGGCATCGTCAAAGGTTGCCAACACCCCCTTGACCTTGTTCAGGACCTGGGTCTCCCCGCAGAACAGCTCTCCGTAACGGGCCAGAAGCTCCTTGAGGTACCGTTGCAGCATGGCTGCCCGTTCGGCCTTGGCCGGTTCTGCAGGGGCGCTGCCGCGCAACCGTTGGAACAGCAGCGGGTCGGCGATGGCCCCCCTGCCCAGCATGAGGCCGACGGCGCCGCTTTCCTCCAGCAGGCGGGCCCCGTCGGCGGCCGTGCGGATATCCCCATTGGCGATGACCGGCAGCCGGGTCTGCCGCACCACGCGGGCGGTGATGCCGTGGTCCGCCACTCCCTGGTATTCCTGGATCACCGTGCGGGGATGCAGCACGAGGAAATCAACGCCGGCGGCTTCGAAGAGAGGGAGCAGTTCGAAGATCTGATTGGGATCGTCATAGCCGGCGCGGAGCTTGACGGAAAAACCGCCCGTAATGGCGTTGCGCAGAGCGAAGATGATCTCTTCCAGCAGTTCCGGGCGTTGCAGCATGCCACCGCCGGTCAGGCCGCTGGTCATCCTCCCGTAGGGACAGCCCAGGTTGAGGTTGATATGCGCGGCTCCGGCAGCCTGGGCGGAACGGGCGGCGGAGACCAGGGCCTCGCAGCCGTGGCCGATCAACTGCACCACCAGGGGGACGCCCCCCTCCTGGGGAGCGATCTCGCGCAGGTCGGTGGCCGAGAGCCGGCGTACCGGCGCGGCGGCATTGACCCGCATGAATTCGGTAAAGACCGTATCGGGGCGGACCCAGTCGATGAACAGCCGCCGCATGGCCTGGTTGGTCAGCCCCTGCATGGGGGCCAGCATCAGGGGGGGATGGCCCGGCTGCCAGGGGAGCGGGGGAGGGGAGGGGATGCACGACGTTCCGGTAGTGGGGACGGTATTATGCGCGTTTGGGGCTGGTTTCCTCATCTCCCCCCCCCGAGGCAGACCTGGTTCCGGCCCCTGTTCTTTGCCTTGTAGAGCGCTCCGTCTGCCGCCTTGAGCACCTCCTGGGGCGATGTCTGCCGGCCACCCGTTTCGGCCACGCCGATGCTGACCGTAACCGATACCTCACCGGCCTTGCGTGAACCGGAGCGGCGGCTCTTGCCCCGTTCCTCGTCCCTGGGGCGATCTTCCCCGCGCAGGGTCATGCGGTAATCGCCAATGGCCTGGCGAAGCCGCTCCAGATGCGGGAGCGCCTCCTTGGCGCTCTTGCCCGGAAACAGCACCGTAAACTCCTCGCCGCCGTAGCGGAACGGCGAGCCGCCTCCGGTCATGCTCATCAGGCGCGCCCCCACCATTTTCAACACCTGGTCCCCCACATCGTGACCATAGCTGTCGTTGAAGTTTTTGAAATGGTCCACATCCACCATGGCGATGGCGTAACGGCTCCCCAGGCCCGGTAGTTGCTCGTTGAGCACGCGCCGGGAGAGGAGGCCGGTAAGATCGTCGCGAAACGCCATGTTGTAGGAATCCTGGATCACGGCCATGATCAGGATGAGGGCGGAAGCGGCACAGAATGTCTCCGGCACATGGGGGGACCACATCCACCGGAACACCACGAAGAGGGTGACACAACTGGCGAACACGCTCCCCTCGATGGGGGAACCGAGGGACACCGCCCGCCGCACGGCAATGCCGGCCGCCAGGAGGATCAGGACCAGGCACAGTTGCGGCATGGCGAAGCGCTCCAGGGCCGGCCAGTTGATGATCGGTCGCGTCAAGGCGACCCACAGGGCATGCTGGTCAAGGCGAATCGTCAACCACACGGCGCCGATTTCCATGGCAACGAACAACAGGCGCATGCGCCCCGCCATGCTCCAGAACCCCTTTTCACGCATCAGGGCAACGAGGAGGATATTGAACGGAACAACCACCGTCAGGGCGCGGTAGACGAGCCATGCCTCCGGGGTATCGGTTCCGTGGGTGAGTTGGGTGCGAAAGAGGTGGTAACAGATCCCCACGGCCAGCAGGGCCAGGAAGACCCGCCCCCGCCGGAAATGGCAGGCGAGGAGCATCCCCACGGTGTACAGCAGGTAGGTGACAAAAGGGACCAAGCCCTGCTGCTCCTGAGGAAGCAGGGGAATCCGGAAGACGATGACCCAGGCGGCAAAAAGAACGGCCATGGGGACAAAAATTGTGGAGATTTTTCTGAGCATGGGAATGGCACAGAATAGCATAAAGCCAGGCGGCATCCAAGGTTCAATCTCTGGATGCCGCCTGGCTTTATCCTGCTTCGTTAGCTCAGTCCGAGGTGCCCGGCCCACACCCCGGGCGAATCGTGGCCGGGGCTGCCGATCAATGCCCCGGTTTTTGGAGCGACCGGACCAGTTCGTTGGTCTCTTTCAGTTTCTTATTCAATACCTGCAACTCTTCACGGTTGTAGACCGTTGCCCCCTTATCCCGTATCTCGGTTTGAATCCGTTGGATACGCTGCTGGATCGTATCAACCTCGTGGGCGCACTCTTTCAGGAGCATGTCGCATTCCTTTGCGCACTGGTCATCCTGATGGTTGTGCATGGTCTCATGGGTCATATCCATGGAAGCGTGATCGTCGTGTTCATGGGCCTGGGACAGCACCGGGACGGACAGGGCCAGGACGGCAGCCAGTACTACGGTAAGTTTCTTCATGGTGCGGGTCTCCTTAGATCGAAAAATTTCTCGTGTGCCTTCAGGAAAGCATGTGGTGTGCCAAAGACATAACCAGATGATATTGATGCTATTTGTATCGATACATCGTTATTGGTATGAAGGATATTCGACACCGTGCGGGGAATATTCCGCTGTTTGTCCTAAACTTGCACGCACATTTGTTGTAAGATCGAAAACCGCCCAGCCGCTCTCGGGCCGAAGATAGCGAGGATACAATGGATATGCTTCCCTCCACCCGAAACAAGCTTTACGCCAAGGCCAACTTCCTGGCGCTGTTCACCATTGTGTATAATTTCGTTGAAGGTGCTGTTTCCATGTGGCTTGGCTCCGCCGATGAGACCCTGACGCTCTTCGGATTCGGGGTTGATTCGTTCATCGAGGTGGTTTCGGCCATCGGTGTCTGGCACATGTTGAAAAGGATCAGGGGCAACAACGGGGAAACCAGGGATGAGTTCGAGCGGCGGGCGTTGCGGATAACTGGGGGGGCCTTCTACTGCCTGGCATTGGGCCTGTTTCTGACTGCCGTGGTGAGCATCGGCCGACAGCATAAGCCGCAGACGACGGTGTGGGGGATCGTGGTCTCGCTGGTCTCGATCTCCTTTATGTGGGCTCTGATTCACCATAAGGTCAAGGTCGGCCGGGCGCTCGATTCTGCGGCTATCCTGGCCGATGCGGCCTGTTCGCGGGCCTGTATGTACCTATCGCTGGTCCTTATGGCAGCCAGCCTGGGGTACGAAGTGACCGGGATCGGCAGCCTCGATGCCGTGGGCGCCATGCTGATCGCCTGGCTGAGTTGGCGGGAGGGGAGCGAGGCGTTCGGGAAGGCCAAGGGGATGACCTGCTGTTGCGCGGGGAAGTGTGGCGGTGAATAATGGCAGGGAGTCGCGGCCGCCCCGGTTGCGGCGGCCACGACTTCAAGATGTGCAATAGTGTGTGATCAGGGCCTGCTGTTGGAGCCTCGCCATTGGCGCTGCTTCCCGCTACGTGCAGCTTCGGGTTTGGCACCCGGCTTCGCAACCGGTTGCACCCTGGACGCTTTCGTCTCCTCGCCGGCAACCTCGCTCTTGGTCCGGAATGGCCCGGAACCCCTCGCGGGGCTTTTCGCCTGCTGTTTGGCGTCGTTTTTCGCCGCCGGCCGGCGGTTGCCCATCTCGTGGGGATGCCGCTTGAATTCCTCATCCTTCGCAGGGGCCGGAACCGTGTAGTCGAAATCCGGCAGCGTCTTGCGCTCGATCTGTTTCCCCAGCAACTTTTCCAGTGTCCTGATGGCGCCGGTGTCATCCCTGGTAACGAACGTTATGGCTTCTCCGGTGCGCTCCGCCCTGCCGGTCCGCCCGATCCTGTGCACGTAGAATTCGGCCGTCTCCGGCATATCCAGATTCAGGACCAATCCTATCAGCGATACATCGATCCCCCGGGCGGCGATATCGGTGGCAACCAGAATCCGGTACGAACCGTCCCTGAATCCGTCCATGGCTTCCTGGCGCCGATTCTGGGAGAGGTTGCCCTGTAGTGATGCGGCCTGGTAGCCGGCCTTGACCAACAACTCGCCGACCCGTTTTGCCCGGTGCTTTGTCCTGGTGAAGACCAGTACCGAACCCTCGGTATGTTTTTCCAGTATTTTCATCAACAGGGCCGTTTTCAGGTGCTGTTCGACCGGATACAGGGTGTGGCGCACCGTGGTGGCGGGCTTGATCGTGTCGATCTGCACCGTCACGGGGGCCTTCAGCATCTCTTCTGCCAGCTTCCGGATCTCGTCCGGCATGGTTGCCGAAAACAGGAGGGTCTGCCTCTTGGAGGGGAGTTTCTGGAGGATCTTCTTGATCGTGGGCAGAAATCCCATGTCGAACATCTGGTCGGCCTCGTCGAGGACCAGCACCTCGACATTGTCGAGCACTGCCACCCCTTGCTGCATGAGGTCAAGCAGCCGTCCGGGACAGGCCACGATGATCTCGGTGCCTTTTCTGAGGGCGGCTATCTGGGGCGTCTGGCCGACGCCGCCGTAAACCGTGGCGCTTTTCAGGCCGGTCTGCCCTGCGAACAGCCTGAAGGATGCCTCGATCTGTTCCGCAAGTTCCCGGGTCGGGGCGATGACCAGAGCGCGGGTCGCATGGCGCGCCCCCTTGCTCAGCCGATCGAGTATGGGCAGCGCGAAGGCGGCCGTCTTGCCGGTCCCGGTCTGGGCCAGGCCGAGCACATCTCGTCCTTCCATTATCTTGGGTATGGCTTCTTTCTGGATTGGTGTCGGGTGCGAGTAGCCTGCCTCGCGGATGCCGGCTGACACTGCCGGGTGAAACTTGAACTGGGTGAAACCCATAATTGCCTCTCTGTTTCTGTTGGTTTTACAAAAAAAAGCCCCGGCTATTCCGGGGCCTACGATGACGTAACGTGTTATCCGGTACTGCTAATTTATTTAAAGATAACAGCTTTTGACAGATTATGTCAAGCGATCTGTTGGGATGGTGGTCACGGGGGCGGTCTGCACCCGCAGAAATGAAAGGCCCGCAAACTTCGCGGGCCTCTGTTGGCGTATATCTTTGTGCCCTTTTCAAGGGCTATTCCGGCCGTACCACCTGCCGGGTCTCTACTGCAACTTGATTTTCGGGTGAAACTTCCTCTATGTCTCCCCCTCCTTGTCGTGGCAGTCTGTTCCAGTAGCGCTACTGTAAGTACACTATACCTCCTGGAAACACATATGAAAAGACTGTTAAATAATTTATTTCAGTGTACAATTTCAGTTTGAGCTCCATGCCGGGATGTCCGGCAGGTGGTGGGCCGCGGAATCTGTCCACAACAGAAAAAGGCGGCCCGAAGGTCGCCTTTTCCATGTGGTTATGCGAGACTATGTCTCAACGCCTCACAGTATCTCCAGCAACGATACTTCGAAGGTGAGATCCTCGCCGGCCAGGGGATGATTGGCGTCGAAGGTAACGCTTTCCGCGTTTGCCTCGATGACCATCACGCCCAGCTCTTCTTCTTCCTCATTGGCGAGCACAAGTTCGTCGCCCACCACCGGGTCCAGGTCGTCCGGGAGGTCGCTGCGCGGTACGGTGAAGATCCGTTCCTTGTCGTACTCGCCGAAGGCGCTGGCGGCCGGGATAACGACGGTCTTCTTGTCGCCCGGGGCCATGCCGACCAGGGCCTCGTCAACCTGGGGAAACAGTTCCCCCTCTCCGATGGTCAGCGTCATCGGCCCGCTTTCGCACCCGCACCCGCAATCGTCATCGCCGCAGTCGCCATCTTCCTCGCAACCGCACTCATCGGAATCGCACTCGCTCTCCAGAGTTGAATCAAAAACGGTACCATCTTCCAGCGTGCCGGTGTAGTCGATTTTTACCTTGTCGCCTTGTTTTGCCTGTGCCATGTGTCTCATACCTTTCATCTGTAATGCGGCTCATCGCCGTTGTCTCTTTCTCTAAGGTACGAGAGAAGATGGTCGTTCGTCTACAAAAATCGTGCAAACCCCCATAACGCCTGGGGTGGCGGGTGGCTCCGACCGCCGGAGCCGCCCACGGTCAGGACAGGAAGGCGGAGATGGCCGCTGCGGCCTGTTTGCCGTCCCCCATGGCCAGGATGACGGTCGCCCCGCCCCGGACGATGTCGCCGCCGGCGAAGACCCCCTCAATATTGGTAAGGCCGTTCTCGTCGGCAACGATGTTGCCCCACTTGTTCAGGGCCAGATCGGGAGCCGTTGCCGTCAGGAGCGGGTTGGCCCCCGTGCCGACCGCGTTGACGATCACATCGGCCGGGACATCGTACTGGGCCCCCTCCACCGGTACCGGTTTGCGCCGCCCTGAGGCGTCCGGTTCTCCCAGTTCCATGCGCTGGCAGCGAAGGGAGGTCGCCCAGCCGTCGCCTTCACTGAGGATGGCCACCGGCGCGGTCAGCATGAGAAACTCCACCCCCTCCTCCTTGGCGTGCTTGATCTCCTCCACGCGGGCGGGCATCTCGGCCTCGCTGCGGCGATAGATGATCATGGCCCGTTCCGCACCCAGCCGCCGGGCGGTGCGCACACAGTCCATGGCCGTATTGCCGCCGCCGATGACCGCCACGTTGCGCCCCTTGATGATCGGCGTGCTGGCGCCGGCCAGGCGTCCGGCCCCCATCAGGTTGACCCTGGTCAGGTATTCGTTGGCCGAGTAGACCCCTTTCAGGTTTTCCCCCGGGATGTTGAGCATGGTCGGCAGACCGGCCCCGTTGGCGATGAACACCGCATCGAATTCCTGGCGGAGTTGGGCCAGGGTGAGGGTCTTGCCGATGATCACGTTGCATTCGATCGTAACGCCCAGGGCCCGCAGGCGGTCGACCTCCACGTCGATGATCGCCTTGGGGAGGCGGAATTCGGGGATGCCGTAACGCAGCACCCCGCCGGTGTCGTGCAGCGCCTCGAAGATCACCACGCCATGACCGGCGCGGGCCAGTTCGCCGGCCGCGGTGAGTCCGGCCGGACCGCACCCCACGATGGCCACCCTCTTGCCGGCCGGGGGCGGGGGCGTTTCCGCGCCGAGTTGGGCGGCGTTTTTCATGGCCCAATCGGCCACGAAACGCTCCAGGTAGCCGATGGCCACGGCCTCGCCCTTGATCCCCCGCACGCATTTGGCCTCGCACTGGCTTTCCTGGGGGCAGACCCTGCCGCAGACGGCGGGGAGGGCGTTGTCGTGCTGCAGGATGCGGGCGGCGCCGGGGAGGTCGTTGTCCGCCAGCCTGCCTATGAATTCGGGGATCGAGACCCCGACCGGGCACCCCTCGACGCACTGGCGGTTCTTGCACTGGATGCAGCGCTGCGCCTCGCGGATCGCGTCCTCCTCCGCAAGCCCGCGGTTGACCTCTTCAAAGTTGGCACTCCGTATGGTTGGCGCCAATTCCGGCATCCTGGCCCGGTCGATGGCGAGACGTTCCTTGGTTGTCATGGGTGTGGTCATGGCTGCACCTGCCTGTTCAGTTTGCAATCGGCGGCCTCATGGCTGCGATAGGTGGAAAGACGGTCAAAAAGGTTTGCAAAGTCTACCTTGTGAGCGTCGAATTCTGGCCCGTCCACGCAGGCGAACTTCGGTTCGCCTCCCACCAGCACGCGGCACCCGCCGCACATGCCGGTCCCGTCGATCATGATCGGGTTGAGGCTGACGATCGTCGTGATGCCCAAAGGGCGGGTAAGCTCGGCCACGGCCCGCATCATCGGCACCGGGCCGATGGCGAACACCGCCCGGGGGCAGGTGTTCGGATTGGCCATCAGGTCGGCGAGTTCGGCGGTGACAAACCCCTTGCGCCCCATGCTGCCGTCCTCGGTGGTGACCAGCACCTCCTTGGAAAAAGCCGACAACTCGTCCTTCAGGATGATGTAGGACTCGGCGCGGCCGCCGATGATGGTGGTTACGTCGTTGCCCGCCGCGGCAAGCGCCTTGGCCAGGGGGTAGAGGACCGCCGTTCCCACGCCGCCACCTATGCAGGCCACCCGCCCCCATGGTTCGATGTGGGTCGGCAAACCGAGCGGTCCGGCCACGTCGCGCAGAAAGCCGCCGGCAGGTATGGCGACGATCGTGCGCGTCGATGCGCCGATAGCCTGAATGAAAAGGGTGATGGTGCCGGCTGCGTTGTCGGCGTCACCGATGGTGAGGGGAATGCGCTCTTCCCCCGGTGCTGAACGAACGATGACGAACTGTCCCGGTTTTCGGGACGCCGCCACCCGCGGGGCTCTGACCACCATGCGGTGGAGAGACGGTGCAAGGACGTCGTTGCTTACTACTTCGAACATGTCAATACCTGCCCAAATGAGATATACGGCCCGAAGGCCGACGTTATGGTATCCGACATGGCGAAGCAAACACAAGATTGTATACGGTCAGCCCCATGCGCTCTTCGTTCATCGTGGAGGCGGTCATGAAAGAGGGGGTGAGGATATGACAGACCTGAATAAGTAGGGTACTGCGGCTTGCCATGGGGCTACCACAGCCCCTGGCTTGCGCGTAGATTCGTAATATCTCTGATGGGCGGGGTGCCGAACATCCTCGAATATTCGCGGCTGAATTGGGACGAGCTTTCATAACCCACGAGGTAGCCTGCGTTTGCCGCATCTGTTCCGTCCGACAGCATCAAGCGCCGCGCTTCGAGCAGGCGCATCCGTTTCAGATATTGCAGAGGGCTCAGGGCGGTCACCTCTTTGAAATGAAAATGAAAGGACGAGAGGCTCATATTCGCCATTTCCGCCATGTCTTCCACTCTGATCGGTTTCGAAAAATTGGTTTTGAGCAGGTGTATGACTTGTGCGATTCGCTGAGTAATACTGCCGACTATGGCAATCTGTGCAATCGCCTGCCCATAGTGGCTCATCAAAAGACGGTAATAGATCTCGCGTATCACCAGGGGGGCCAAAAGCGGAATATCTCGCGGCGTATCCAAAAACCTTACAAGCCTCACAGCACAGTCGGCCAGCAGGTCATCGACTTTGCCGACAAACAGCCCGCGGCTCGCATCGTTTTTGTCAGTCCATTTTTCATCCGTTTGCAGCATCAAGTCGCTTAACAGAACCGGGTCGATGTCGAGAAGCAGGCAAAGATAAGGGCTTTCCACCGTCGCCGCCGTAATTTGGCAGGTGACCGGCAAATCAACGGATACAACCAGGAATTCGGAAGCGGCATATCGGTATGTCTCACCGTCCAGCTCCGCTTCTTTTTTCCCCTGTACGACGAGGCTCAGGCAGGGGCTGTATACCACAGACGTCTTTGCGGTCGGTTTTGACAATTTGAAGCAATGTAGTTGAGGTATGGCCGTGTTGTTACGCCCCTCATCGCTGGAGTATTTGCCGAGCCGAGCCGCCAGCTCTTTTTGCTGATTTCTTTTCATAGACATGATTCTCCCTGGCCCTTTGCCGTTTCGCAAAGGGCCATATCAGTATAATCAATAGTGCTCGACATAAAAAGACGAAACAGACCGGGTTGGAGAAATAGGCTATCATGCTGGAGGTCTGGGTATTCAACAACAAGACGTTCGGAGGTACGCTTGAGTCATGGCAACAACATCCAATGGAGGTACACAACCATGATCAAAGCACGAGTAACTCGAACAATCGCTACAGTGGGGCGCATAGTTGCGGTTTTTTCTGCCGCCGCTATCCTGCTTGCGCCTGTTGTCTCTCAGGCAGCGGCCCCTCAGGTCAAAACCCAGGCGCCCGGTTATTACCGGATGATGCTGGGAGATTTCGAAATCACCGCAATCTCGGATGGGACCGTGACGTGTCCACTCGACAAACTGCTGACGAATACCACGCCGGAAAAGGTAAAGGATGTGCTGGCGCGTAATTCCCTGACGCCCCAATACGAAACCTCGATTAACACGTTTCTGATCAATACCGGAACGCGGCTCCTGTTGGTAGACACCGGCGCCGGGCACCTGTTCGGCCCGAAGGCGGGCGGCCGGCTGGTCAGTAACCTGCGGGCCGCAGGATACAAGCCGGAAGATATAGACGCAGTGCTGCTCACCCATATCCATGGTGATCATTCAGGCGGGCTGACGATTGACGGCAAGGCCGTCTTCCCCAATGCGCTGATCTATGTGGATAAGCACGAAGCGGACTTCTGGCTCGACAAGGCCAATGAGGCCGGTGCGGAGGCGAGGCATAAACATGCTTTTGTCGAGGCGGCTACCGCATTTGCGCCGTATCTCGCGTCCGGAAAACTGCGGACGTTCGGAAACGGCACGGAGCTTTTTCCCGGCATTCGCACTCTTGAGACACCGGGGCATACCCCAGGGCATAGTTTCTATGTCGTCGAAAGCCGAGGTCAAAAGATGCAGTTATGGGGAGATGTTGCCCATGCGGAAGAGGTCCAGTTCCCGTCCCCGGAGGTAACGATCGCGTTCGATGTCGATGCGCCTGCAGCCGCCAAACAGCGCATAAAAGCCTTTGCCGACGCGGCCAAACGGGGCTACTGGGTTGCTGCCGCGCACTTCCCGTTTCCGGGCATCGGCCATGTCCGCAGGGACGGCAAAGCCTATGTCTGGGTTCCGGTCAATTACAGTTTTGCTGGTTTGCAGGATGCTCCTTACTGAGTCGTCCCTGAAAATGTCTGAATTTGCTCCCGGCACGCTGCATGTGGTCATGGATGGCGGCAGCGAGTTCGCCTGCCGGCCGGGGGATGTGTCGCTTTTGCCCAAGGGGTATGATGCCTGGGTGGTTGGCAATGAGGCGGCCGCCGTGGTAGACTTCCTGGTCATGGTAGGCTGCATCTGGGCAGCCGCTGACCTGGGGCGATAGGCATAGGCAGAAAGGAGATGCGGCCATGGGCAGATTCACCGACATCAATGCGCAAGAGTGGAAGACGGTGCGGCCGGACGTTGCCCAGGGGGTGCTGGGCACGACCATCCTCAACGAGGGAATCACCATGACCGTGACCCGCGTCTTGCCGGGGAACGGCTTTACGGCACATCGCGACGCCTATGGGCACCTGCTCTACTTCCTGTCCGGCTCGGGCGTAGTCGGGGTGGCCGGTGAGGAAACAGCCATACGGCCGGGGCTGGCGGTTCGCATCCAGGGGGGTGAAGAACATTATTACCGCAATACCGGGACAGACGAGCTTACCCTGGTGTCGGTCAACATCCCCGGGAATGGCCGTTAGCAACCTGGCGGATACTCTTCGCAGATACTGAGGGAATACTATGATCGGGGGCCAACATCAGGGTGACGAATGACCCACAGCACACCGGCAGGGCAGGGATTTATTTCAAGCTGGTTCTGACGACCTTTTTCTGGGGCGGCACCTTTGTGGCCGCCCGCTTTGCGGTGCATGAAGCGCCGCCGTTCTTTGCCGCAAGCTGCCGTTTTGCGATCGCGGCCGTGGTGCTGATGGCGCTGGTGGCCCGGCAGGCGCAGCGCAGGGGAGAAACCGTGCCGGTGCCCCACAGCCTCCGTGAGGTGCTGGCCCTCTCCTCCCTCGGCCTGACCGGAATCTTTTGCTACAACGCCTTCTTTTTCAGCGGCCTGAAGCTGACCGGCGCGGCCAACGGCTCCCTGATCGTCGCCATCAATCCGCTGCTCACGGCAGTGTTGTCCGCCTGGTGGCTGCGGGAGCGGATCAGGCCGCTCCAGGGTGTCGGGCTGGCGGTCTCCCTGGCCGGCGTCGGGGTGATCGTCACCCGTGGCGATCTCGGCGTGCTCCGCACCCTGACCTTCAACCACGGCGATCTGCTGTTGCTCGGGGCGCCGCTCAGTTGGGCGGCCTATTCGATTTTGGGCAAGCGGGCCATGGGCACCTTTTCGCCCCTGGTGGCGACCGCCTATGCCGCCCTGTCCGGCACCCTGCTCCTGATCCCCGCCGCCGTACTGGAGGCGCTGGGCGGGGCCGGGCCGCACCGTTTCAGCATCCTGGGGTGGGTGGCCATCCTGCAACTGGCCCTGCTCGGCACGGTGGCCGGCTTTGTCTGGTGGTACGAGGGGGTCCAGGCCCTGGGAGCCAGCCGGGCGGCCCTGTTCGTCAATCTGGTGCCGGTCTTCGGCACCCTGTTGGCGGCCCTGCTGCTGGGGGAACGGCTCGGGTGGCCCCAGTTGTGGGGGGGGATGCTGGTCATCGCCGGGGTGTGCGGCGGAACGGTCCGCCTGAAGGCTGGCTGAGCGGCGTTCACCGGTTGTGCTATACTTCATTCACAGAATCGTATCCCCGGAAGGAGGAGTATGCCATGTCCCTTCCTCCCCAACTACGCAAGGTTGCCCCCACGGTCTGGGAACTCCCCGTGTCATACAAGGACGGCATGCTGGTCCCGGCGCGGATCATCGCCACGGAAGGGCTGTTGGCCGGCATGGAGGCGGGGGTCTTTGAGCAGACGGCCAACGTGGCCTGCCTGCCCGGTATCCTGAAATACGCCTACTGCATGCCCGACGGCCACTGGGGGTACGGCTTCCCCATCGGCGGCGTGGCGGCCATGGACCCGGCCTGTGGCGTGATCTCTCCCGGCGGGATCGGTTTCGACATCAACTGCGGCATGCGCCTGGTGCTGACCACCCTGACCGAGGAGGAGGTGCGGCCGCGCCTGCACCAATTGGTGGACCTGATGTTCGCCCGCATCCCCGCCGGGGTCGGCTGCACCGGTTTCGTGCACTGCTCCCGCAGCGAGTTCCGCCAAGTGCTGGAGAAAGGCTCCCATTGGTGCCGGGAGAAAGGCTATGCCTGGCCCGAGGACCTGGATATGACCGAGGAGGGGGGCTGCTTCGGCGGCGCCGATCCTGACGCGGTGAGCGACAAGGCCATCGAGCGGGGCTTCGACCAGATCGGCACCCTGGGCTCCGGCAACCATTATTGCGAGATTCAGGTGGCCCGGCCCGAAAATATCTTCGATGCCGCCACGGCCCGCGCCTTCGGCATCACCATCCCCAACCAGGTGGTGATCATGTTCCACTGCGGCAGCCGCGGTTTTGGCCACCAGGTGGCCACCGACTACCTGCAAAGCTTCCTGCGGGTCATGACCGCAAAGTACGGTATCAAGCTCCCTGACCGGGAGTTGGCCTGCGCACCGTTCCGCTCCCCCGAGGGGCAGGCCTACTTCGCGGCCATGAAGTGCGCCGTCAACATGGGGTTCGCCAACCGCCAGGTGATCCTGCATCGCCTGCGGGAGGTGTTCTCCCAGGTGTTCCACCGTTCCCCCGAGGAGTTGGGGATGCGCATGGTCTACGACGTGGCCCACAACACGGCCAAGCTGGAGCGTCATCTGGTGGACGGCACGATGCGGGAGGTGCTGGTGCACCGCAAAGGGGCCACCCGCGCCTTCGGCCCCGGCATGGCCGGCATCCCCGACTGCTACCGCGAGACCGGCCAGCCGGTGATCATCGGCGGCAGCATGGAGACCGGTTCCTACCTGCTGGCGGGAGAGGCGGGGGCGGCGGCCACCTTCTTCACTACGGCCCACGGCAGCGGCCGTACCATGAGTCGCCACCAGGCCAAGAAGATGGTCACGGGGCAGAAGCTCTTGGGCGAGATGGAGCAGCGGGGGATTTACGTGCGTACCGATTCCTGGGGCGGCCTTGCCGAAGAGGCCGGCTTTGCCTACAAGGATATCGATCTGGTTACCGCTGCCACCGAAGAGGCCGGGCTCTCCCGGCGGGTGGTCAAGCTGGTGCCCATGGGCAATATCAAGGGGTAAGGGGGAGCGTACCAGCCATGCCCTTCAGGTTCCTGGACGACATCGCCACGGCCGACGTGGCCTTCGAGGCGTGGGGGAAGACGCGGGAAGAACTGTTCGCGGCCGGCGCGGATGCCCTGCTGAGTACCATGGTCCATGACCCCGAGGCCGTGGAACGCCGGGAAGAGACGGTTGTTACGGTGGAAGATACGGCTCTGGACCTGCTGCTCTTTTCCTTCCTCCAGGAGTTGGTCTTTCTCAAGGATGCCCGGCGGCGGCTGTTGCACCCGGAGAAGGTGAGGATCGCAGAGGAAGGGGGACGTTTCCGGCTGGAATCGGTCCTGCGGGGCGAGAAGATCGACCGGCAGCGGCATCCCCTGGTGGTGGATGTCAAGGCCGCCACCCTGCACCGCTTGCGGGTCGCCTGTGAATCCGGGATCTGGCGCGCCGTCGTGGTGCTGGATGTGTAGCCCTGCATAACACGGCAGGCATTTTGTTATTCCTGAATCCGTGACGCCTCCATGCCGCACTGTCCGGAAGGCCTCAGCCTTTGCCTCTAAGAAGATGCCGGCAACCCATCGGAGGGCCGGCAGCATGAGTGACGTGCCACGACAGGGGCGACGTGCGGGCTCCGGCTCTTCCGAACAGTGCGGCATTCCGGCCTCGCGGATTCAGGTTATTTCCTTCAAGCAGGCTGTATCGCTTGCCGCTTGCCCCTCTTGGGGTATACTGCTCTACGCACGAGTCATCTTCCGTCATGAAGAGAGAGGATATGCCATGGACCTTAAGAATACCCGCACCACCATCCTAGATCAGGGGGACCCGGAGCAGAAACGGGCCGAGATCCTGGATTATTTCCATAGAACGTTCGACATCGACGAGAATCTCTACGAGACCCTCCGGCACGACGACACCTTTTACCTGCGAGCCGACCGGCTGCGGCACCCGCTGATCTTCTACTTCGGCCATACCGCAACCTTTTTCATCAACAAGCTGACCATCGCCAAGGCGATCGACAGCCGCATCAATCCCCGCTTCGAGTCCCTGTTCGCCGTGGGGGTGGATGAGATGTCCTGGGACGACCTGGATGCCACCCACTACGACTGGCCGACCCGCCAGGAGGTCAAGGAGTACCGCGACAAGGTCCGGGAACTGGTGGACGGCCTGATTCGCCGCCTGCCGCTCAAACTGCCCATTACCTGGGACGATCCGTTCTGGGCCGTCATGATGGGCATCGAGCACGAGCGTATCCACCTGGAAACCTCGTCGGTGCTGATCCGTCAGTTGCCCATCGACCAGGTGGTGCAGCTTCCCTTCTGGGCGATCTGCACCGAGGCGGGGGAACCACCGGAAAACCGGCTGCTTCAGGTCGCGGGGGGCCCGGTGGTCCTGGGCAAGGCCGCGGATCATCCGCTCTACGGCTGGGATAACGAATACGGCCGCCACGAGGCCACGGTAGCCGGGTTCAAGGCTTCCCAATGCCTGGTATCCAACCGGGAGTTCCTGGCCTTTGTCCAGGCCGGGGGTTACGGGGAGCGGCAGTGGTGGACCGAGGAGGGGTGGAACTGGCGGGAGTTCAAAGGGGCCGAGCATCCGCTCTTCTGGATCAAAAACGATGGCGGCTGGAAGCTGCGTACCATGGCCCTGGAGATCGATCTCCCCTGGAACTGGCCGGTGGAGGTCAACTTCCTGGAGGCCAAGGCCTTTTGTAACTGGAAGGCGACCGCTGCCGGCCTCCCCATCCGCCTACCGACCGAGGACGAATGGACCCGGCTCCGGAACGTGTGCGCCATCCCGGACCAGCCTTGGTGGGAGAAAGCGCCGGGCAACATCAACCTGGAGTACTGGTCGTCGTCCTGCCCGGTGGACCGTTTCCGTTCCGGCGATTTCTTCGACGTGGTGGGCAATGTGTGGCAGTGGACCGAGACCCCCATCTACCCCTTCCACGGCTTCCGGATTCATCCGTGGTACGACGATTTCTCAACCCCGACCTTCGATACCCGCCACAACCTGATAAAGGGGGGCTCGTGGATTTCCACCGGCAACGAGGCGACGCGGGATGCGCGCTATGCCTTCCGCAGGCATTTCTTCCAGCACGCCGGGTTCCGTTACGTGGAGAGCACAGCAGCGGTGGAGGTTCATCAGGACCAGTACGAGACCGACACCCTGACGGCCCAGTATTGCGACGCCCACTACGGGGCGGAACACTTCGGCGTGGCCAACTTTCCGGCGACCTGTGCAAAGCTCTGCCTGGAGGCGATGGCGGGACGCTCTAAGGGGCGAGCCCTGGACCTGGGGTGCGCCCTGGGGCGTGCCTCTTTCGAACTGGCCCGGGGCGGCTTTCAAGAGGTGACCGGGCTGGATTTTTCCACCCGCTTCTTCCGCCTGGCGGCCCGGATGCAGGAGGAAGGCTATCTGCGCTACGCCTTCCCGGAGGAGGGGGAAATCCTCTCGTTCCACGAGGTCGGCCTGGCCGACTTGGGATTGGAGGGAGGGCGCGACCGGGTGGAGTTTTCTCAGGCCGACGCCTGCAACCTGCCGGAAAAATTCACCGGCTACGACCTGGTGCTGGCGGCCAACCTGATCGACCGGCTCTACTCGCCCCGCCGTTTCCTCTCCACCATCCACGAACGCATCAACCCGGGTGGGGTGCTGGTGATCACCTCTCCCTACACCTGGCTGGAGGAGTTCACCAAAAAAGAAGAGTGGCTCGGGGGGTACAAGGATGCGGGCGAGAACGTTACCTCGCTGGAAGGGTTGAAGAGTGCCCTGGCCCCCCGTTTCCGCATGCTGGGCGAACCGCGCGACATCCCCTTTGTGATTCGCGAGACCCGGCGCAAGTTCCAGCACACCATTGCCGAGATGACCGTATGGGAGTTGAAAGGAGGTTGTTGAAAAACAGCCGTCAGACCTTTGTCCTCGAAAGCCCTTTCGTGCGGCGTAGCGCCGCTACGCCTCCTCAAGGCTTGCGAGGGGGCGGCGATCTGGTTATTTTTTGAACAATCTTGATTTTTCACAGTCTACTATGGAGGGAACCATGAACGAACGGATTACCGAACTGGAATTGCGTTTCATGCAGCAGGAACACACCATCCAGGAATTGAACGACACCGTCTGCCGCCAGGAGATGACCATTGAACGGCTTGTACGGGAGCAGAGCCTGATTCGCGAACAGCTCCGCCTGTTGGCGCCTTCCATCAACCGTAGCGCCGACGAGGAGGAACCGCCACCCCATTACTGAGGGAATAGGGTGACACCTAATTAGTTTATTAATAAAACATTTATAATTTGTTTTAACCATGGATTAGTGGTATACAACTTTACTTTCGTATTTTTCCTAGTGTATTTTTAATCGTTAATCAATCTCATCGAAGAGGCAAAACCAGGGTAACCTGGCGACGCAAAGCTACCTGTCCAGTTTCGACTGGATAGAGGGGCCGCCGAAGTGACACAATACGACCATTGTGACAAGGCCCACCTTTGCGTAAAAGGTTGGGCCTTTTTTTGTAACATGAGCATTATCCCTGTCTGCGGTTTGGGCGCGGAGCGCCGAAAGGAGAGTCAATGTCGAACGCACTGGTACCGATAACAGGGGCTGGCGGGTCGAGTGAGCTGGCCCAACTGGTCAGCTTCAGCATCTGCAACGAGGAATACGGGGTTGAGGTCCTGAAGGTGCGGGAGATCATCCGCATGACCACCATCACCCACATGCCCAACACCCCGCCCTACGTGGAAGGGGTCATCAACCTGCGGGGCAAGGTGATCCCGATCATGTCCATGCGCAAGCGGTTCGGCCTGGCCGAGACAGCCAACGACAGCCAGACCCGCATCATCGTCATCGACATCGCCGGGTCCCTGACCGGCTTCATCGTCGACTCGGTGGCGGAGGTGATCCGCATCACCGGCAGCGAGATCCAGCCGCCCCCCAGCATGACCAGCGGCGGCCTCGAACAGGAATTCATCGTCGGCGTCGTCAACCGGGCCGACCGCATGCTCATCCTGCTCGACCCGGACAAGATGCTCTCCCGGACCGAACGGGAGTACCTGGGCGAGTGCTGACCATGACGGCCCCGGACGTGGGGCCCGCAACCAGACAGAGGAAAACAATGCACGATGAAGCATATCTGATCGGCCGACAGCCGATCCTGAACGGACGGGAAGAGATAGCGGCCTTCGAGCTGCTCTTCAGGTCGCCGGACTCGGTCACGTCCGCCCGGTTCTCGAGCCCGCTGCAGGCCAGCTCCCAGGTAATCGTCGCCACCCTCTCCGCCATGGGCATCGAAATGCTCCTGGGCCGGCAGCACGGTTTTGTCAACGTAGACACCGAGCTCCTCATGAGCGACGTCATCGAACTTCTGCCTCCCGAGCGGATCGGACTGGAACTGCTGGAAAACGTCGAACCCCACCCCGAAATCGTCAAACGGTGCCGGGCGCTCAAATCCCGGGGCTACCGGCTGGTCCTGGACGACCACGAATACAGCCCCGCCTTCGAGCCCCTCTACGCCGGCCTGGTGGACATCGTCAAGATCGACCTGATGAAGACCCCCCTCACCGACCTCCCTGCCATGGTGGAACGCCTGCGGCGCTACCCGGTCAAGCTGCTGGCCGAAAAGGTCGAAACCCGTGGCGTCTTCCTGCGCTGCCGCAGCCTGGGCATGGAGCTGTTTCAGGGGTACTTCTTCGCCCGCCCCAGCCTGATCCAGAAACAACGGGTGGCAAACGCCCTCACCGGCTTCCTCACCCTCATGCAGCAACTGGCCACCGACGCCGAGACCAGTGAGATCGAAGCCACCTTTAAGGAAAACCCGGCCCTGGTCTACAAACTCCTCATGCTGGTCAACTCCGTCGCCGCCGGCCTGCACGAGAAGATTCGCACCATTCGCCACGCCCTCACCATCATCGGACGGCAGCAACTCAAACGATGGGTGCAGATAGCCCTCTTCGCCGGCGACGGCCGCCAGGGCGCCGACAACCCGATCATGCACCTGGCGGTGGCCCGTGCCACCTTCATGGAAGAGCTGGCCCGCACGCCGCCGCGCATCGACACGTGCGCTCCCGACGAAGCGTTCATGGTCGGCATCCTCTCGGTGCTGAAGGACGTGTACGAAATTCCCATGGACGAAGTGGTGACCAGCCTGGGACTTTCCGACGACATCCGCAACGCGTTATCGGACCGCAAGGGTGAGATGAGCGTCCTGCTCTCCCTGGCCAAAATGCTTGAGGAGAACGCCTTCGACGAGGCCGCTGAATGCTTCGAGGTGCTGGGCATCCCGCTCCTGTCGGTGCTGGACTGCCAGAGAAAGGCCTTCAATTGGCATGTGGGGGCGGCGTGACACCCTCGTGTCATGCCGGTAAGCAGAAAAAAATTGCATTGTTATTGGCGCTGAAGTCATATTCCAGGAGGTAGTAATGAAAAATCTGACCATCGGAGCCCGCCTGCTGGCGGGATTTTCTATCGTTTCGCTCTTGCTGGTCATCGTGATCGCCACGGCGGTCAACGGTCTCTACACGAGTGGCGACCAGCTTGAAAACGTCAATCGCGTCAGCGACCTGAGCGCCAGGGTCGCAAAAGCGCAGATGAGCCTCAAAAACATCGACGAATCCATCAAGGGGCTGATCCTGGCCGACACCCCCACGGACCGGGAAAAATTGACCGCCCGCATCGAGGAATATCGGAAAACATATCGCGACAATATTGCCTTTGTCGAAAAAAACACCAAGACGCCTGAAGGTAAAAAGCTTATTGAAAAACTTAAAAATGTCGCTGTTGCTGGGGATGCGGTTCATAAAAAACTCACTGATGCGGCCCTGGCCGGTGATGCCGCCCTGTTCAAATCCCTGATGAACAGTGAGGGAGAAGCGGCAATCGGGCGGATGACCCAGGCCGGCGACGCCTTGCTGGATTTTTACGAAAACCGGGTCAACCTGCGGGTGGCGAGCGCCAAAGATGCGGGCAAAACGGCCATGGAGGTGATGTATGGCCTTGGAGTGGTGGCACTTATCCTGAGCATCCTGACCGCTTTGGCTATCACCCGCAGCATCAGAGGGCCTTTGGGCGAGATCGTGGGCTCCATTACCCATATTGCCGACGGGGATCTGACCTGCCGCGTCGCGTATGAGAGCAGGGATGAACTGGGGCAGCTGTGCTCCCATTTTAACGACTTCGTCGGCAGGTTCCAGAACATCATGCTCCAACTCATCACCGATGCCAGCAAGGTCGCTTCGGCGTCAACGCAACTCATGAGTACGGCGCACCTGATGGCTGAAGGCTCCGAGGAGGTCGTCGCCCAGGCCAGCACCGTTGCGACAGCCGGCGAGGAGATGGCCGCGACCTCCAACGACATCGCCCATAACTGCCATATGGCGGCCGAAAGCGCCCAGCGCGCCAACGATGCCGCAGTGGAAGGCTCCGGCGTGGTGCAGGCGACGGTCGCCGTTATGGGCTCGATAGCGGAGCGCGTCAAGAGTGCGGCAAAGACCGTCGAGTCCCTGGGCGCACGCTCAGACCAGATCGGCGCTATCGTCGGGACCATCGAAGATATTGCCGATCAGACGAATCTTCTGGCCTTGAACGCCGCCATCGAAGCGGCCCGTGCCGGCGAGCAGGGACGCGGTTTTGCCGTTGTCGCCGATGAAGTCCGGGCGCTTGCCGAACGGACGACGCGCGCAACCAAAGAGATTTCGGACATGATCAAGTCCATTCAAAGCGAGACCAAAAGCGCTGTCTCAGCCATGGAAGAGGGCAACAGCGAGGTTGAACGGGGAACAGAGGAGGCCGGCCGTTCGGGGAAGGCGCTTGGGGATATTCTGGAGCAGATCAACGCCGTCACCCAGCAGGCGAACCAGATAGCCACCGCCGCCGAAGAACAGACCGCTACGACCGGCGAGATCAGCAGCAATATGATGCAAATAACCACCGTTGTGCAAAGAACCTCGCGAGGCGCGGGTGAAACGGCAGAAGCAGCCAAGAGTCTGTCGGCCATGTCGGAGGAGTTGCAACGCATGGTCAGCCAGTTCAAAGTGACGTAAATCAGCCATCGCTTGCCACCCGGAAAGCGTCCCGGGCATGCTCGGGTGCTCTTGACGCGGGAATGAAAAGCTTGTAGGTTTGCACGAAACGGCCAAAGGGGGTTGCGGGATTCTTTCCGCATCTCCCTTTTGCGTTATGGTTGCCGGTTGCCGGCGACGCCATGGTATACTTCACCGGAAGGCCCGGTGCACGAGCCCGTGGTACACGGGTACCGGCGATTATTACTGCTGTATCCCAGGAGAAGCATCATGCGCTATTCACCTCTTTTGACCGATCTGTACGAACTGACCATGCTGGCCGGCTATCTGGATGAGGGGATGGCGGAAAAACAGGCCGTATTCGACCTCTTTTTCCGCACCAACCCCTTTGAGGGGGGCTATGCCGTTTTTGCCGGTCTGGAGCCGGCCCTGGAGTTTCTGGAAGGTTTGCGTTTTTCAGAAGAGGAACTGGCCTATCTGGCGGGACTCGGCCTGTTCTCCCCCCGCTTTATCGATTTCCTGCGTGGCTTCCGCTTTCGCGGCCGGGTGACCGCGCCGCCGGAGGGGACGCTGGTCTTCGCCAACGAACCGATTCTGACGGTGGAGGGAACTCTGGCAGAGGCACAGCTTGTGGAAACGGCGCTCCTTACCATCATCAGCTTTCAGACTCTGGTGGCGACCAAGGCGGCGCGCATCTGCCGTGTCTCCGGTGGGGCCGAGGTGATCGAGTTCGGCCTGCGGCGCGCCCAGGGGCCTGACGGCGGGCTTTCCGCGTCCCGGGCCGCCTGTGTGGGGGGAGCCGGCAGCACGAGCAATGTCCTGGCCGGCATGGCTTTCGGCCTGCCGGTGCGGGGGACCCATGCCCATAGCTGGATTCAGGCCTTCCCCGACGAACTCACCGCTTTTCGCGCCTATGCCAAGGTCTTCCCCGACGCCACCATCCTGTTGGTCGACACCTACGATACCCTGGGAAGCGGCATGCCCAACGCCATCATCGTGGCGCGGGAATTGCGGGAGCAGGGCCATGAGCTGCGGGGCATCCGCATCGATTCCGGCGATCTGGCCTACCTGTCCCGCGAAGCGAGGAGGATGCTGGACGAAGCCGGCTTTCCGGATGCGCTCATCGTGGCATCCAACGAGCTTGACGAGTATGTGATCGAGTCCATACGCAACGAGGGCGGGCGGATAGATGTCTACGGGGTGGGCACCAAGCTGGCAACCTGCTCCGGGGCGGGCGGCGTTTCCCTGGGCGGGGTCTACAAGCTGGTCCGGGTTGATGGGCACCCCAAGCTGAAGGTGACCAGCGACATGGCCAAGGCAACCCTGCCGGGGAAGAAACGCCTCCTGCGGGCAACCGGCCCGGATGGTGCTTTCATTCAGGACGTGATCTGCCTGGCAGAGGATGACCTGCAGCCGGGCGAAACGGTCTATGACCCGACCAACCCGCTGCAGCACAAGATCCTTCCCGAAGGTGCCCAGCTGTCCGATTTGCGGCAGGTGGTCATGGAAGAGGGGCGCCGCACGGTTGCCGTGGAGCCGCTCGGTGCCATGACCGCCCGGTGTCGGCGCGAACTGGCCCTGCTCCCCCAAGGGTGCCAGCGTTTCATCAACCCCCACCGCTACAAGGTCTCGGTGTCTCCCCGCCTGAATGAGTTGCGCTGCCGGCTGATCAGCGAAGTCTGCAAAAAGGGGGCATAGCCATGGAACGTGGCAGTGCGCTGTTAATCGTGGATGTGCAGAACGATTTCTGCCCCGGCGGGGCGCTCGGCGTGCCGGACGGCGACCGGGTGGCGGTGCCGCTCAGCCGGGCTGCGGAACGGTTCAGGGAGGCCGGGCTGCCGGTATTTGCCAGCCGCGACTGGCATCCCGCCGTGACGAGGCATTTCAAGGAGTACGGCGGGATGTGGCCGCCCCACTGCGTGCAGGGGAGCACGGGGGCTGATTTTCACCCCGCTCTGAGCCTGCCGCCGGGCACGACGGTTATCTCCAAGGGGACCGCACCCGACAGCGACAGCTACTCGGCCTTCGAAGGGACCCGCGAAGACGGGGCGACTCTGGGGGCGTGCCTTGCCGCTCTGGGAGTGGGCCATCTCTATATCGGCGGCCTGGCCACCGACTACTGCGTGCGCTCGTCGGCCCTGGATGCCGTACGGGCGGGCCTCACGGTGACGCTATTGACGGATTGCGTGGCCGGGGTTGAACTGCAACCGGGGGACTCGGCCCGGGCCCTGGAGGAGATGGCGGAAGCCGGGGTGCGGTTTGCCACGGTTGACGGGATATAGTGCCCCAGGACGACGATATCCCAAAGAACAGCTTGGCGCCGGTTCCCCCCTTTGACAAAGGGGGAAGACAAACAGTACCTTTGTTTTGGTCACAGTTCCGTTTTTTTGTAAGCAAGTGACCTCACTGATACAATTTTTTCTGCATCAAAATGATACAATGAAAGGCTCCCAAGCAGGTTTTGGGGCCTTTTTTTTATGGGAAAATAGAAGGTTGAGGGTGGGTGAAAGTTTTATGTTAATTTTATTAACACTTTGATTTTGCGTTCAAAATTGAGTTTGCGGGGTGTAGAAGGGCAAGAAAAAGTGCACAGAGATCGGCGGTGTTAACGGGTAGGTTGAAAGTATGTAGAATGTAGAGCTGACCCTTAGAGGGGGTATTTTCGTGGGGTAGAAGGGATACGTGAAGGGACGGAGGAGCCGGCAGGAGCGTGGGCGACCGCTTCCATCGCCTGATTGAAAGAGTAATTGGTGCCTGACCCTTTATTGCCCCCCGCAGCTCATTGTAATCGTTCCGCCACCAGTAGGTCGCTTCCCGTACCTCGCTGAGATTGTTGAAGAGATACATTGAAAGCAGTTCTTCTCGATACGTGCGGTTGAATCGCTCGATATAGGCGTTCTGGTTCGGTTCTCCTGGCTGAATGTACTGAATAGCCATCCCGTTCGTTTCAGCCCAGGCAACAAAGTCGCCGCTTAGGAACTCAGGGCCATTGTCCGCTCGCAGGACATTGGGAAGGCCCCGCTCAGGGCGTAGCCGTCCAAACACACGGACCAGTCTTGTGCCGGTAAGAGATGTATCGATTTCCACGGCCAGGCATTCATGGTTGAAATCATCACTGACGTTGAAAGTTCTGAACCGCCTTCCGGCATAGAGTGCATCGCTCACAAAGTCTGCCGACCATGTCTGGTTCGGTTGCTGTGGCACGAGCAGGGGCTGTTTGATGCGCTGCGGCAGCCTCTTCTTGGTCCTGCGCTTCTGGTTAAGCCGAAGGGTGCAATAAACGCGGTACACCCGCTTATGATTCCATAGCTGGCCAAGCCGCCGCAAGGCTTTGAAACATTCCCAGAAGCCCCAGCGAGGGTGGCGTCCAACGGGGGCATTAAGAGCCTTGATGACGTCCTGATCCGCTTCAGAGGCGGAAACCGGAACTCGGTAGTAAGCCGCACGAGAGAGTCCGATACAACGGTAACTACGCTGCACGGACAGCCTGTGTTCAGCGACGAGATAGATTGCTGCATCTCGCTTCTCGGGCGGCCCAGAGCCTTTTTTCGATCAGATCTTTCAAAGCGTGATTCTCAAGGGCCATGTCAGCATACATGCGCTTGAGACGGCTCAGTTCAGCTTCCATCTCCTTCATCCGCTTGAGATCGGAAGCAGACATACCGCCATACTTTGATTTCCAATTGTAGTAGGTCGCGTCGCCGATGCCATGCTTACGGCAGACATCCTTAACAAGCATTCCGGCTTCAGTTTCTCTGAGAATCGAAATGATCTGGGTTCCGGTAAATCGTGATCCTTTCATTTGAACCTCCTGGTCTTAATAATGCCAGAAAGCTCTACTTTGGGAATGTCTCAATTCAGGGGGAGTTTACGAAAGGCTTTCGCTGCGTTTATGAAGGCTGCACTGTCCCCTGAGAGTATTGAAATATACAAACCTGTCAGGCCTTTTCCTGTATACGTTACAGGGATAGACCTTTCAACTCCCAGACAATATGTATACAAGAGTAGAACCAGTTATTTCCTGCCATGATACATCTTTGTTAAAAACCGCTCCTTGGAGGTCATCTAGGTTAAGCGATGGACTGGATGTTGCAGTAATGTAACCATACAAACACTGGGGTTTTTTATAGTAATCGTCTGGTCTCTCGTAAAGCGCTTTGCTCACCCCGCCGCATTTGACTAATCGCCATTCTGGGATACACTATATTCCACAATTGATCCTTTGGTTGAGGTGTTATGCGGACACTCCTCTCGACAAGATGGTCGCTACGGGTCAAAATTACCGTATATTTCCTTGGGTTGACCGTGGCGGTGTTTTCTTCCTCCTTGTTGTTGACCATATTTCTCATTCATTCCCAACTCAAGCTGGCCATTGCGGATCACCAGAATGCCGAACTGGCGGAGATTGCCGCCCAGGTTGACGATCGGCTCAAACTGGCCCTGCGCCAGCTCGGGCGCATGGCTGCCGCGCTCTCTCCTGCCGACATGGGCAGCCCCGACAAACTCCAGCAGATTCTCGACCATGAAGATAATCTCCGGGAGTTCTTTGACGGCGGTTTTGTGGCTGTTTCACCCGATTTCCGTTTGTTGGCCGAGAGCCCTTTTATCCCTGACCGTCGCGGCGTCGATCTCTCCTCCCGCGATTTCATCAGGCGAACCGTTGAGACCGGCCAGCCACTCGTCTCCACCCCCTATCGCCAGAGCATCGGAACGCACGATCCCTCCATCGCTTTCACCGCGCCGATCAAGTCTCGGGACGGTACACTGCTGGGGGTGCTGATCGGCCGGCACAACCTGCTCAAGGGGTCTTTCCTGCAGTCGGTCGTCAAAACCACTGTCAAGGGGACCGGCTATTTTTATATTTTCAGCAAAGAACGCACAATGGTCGTGCATAACAACCCGGGCCGGATTATGGAAACCATACGACCAGGCATGAATGTCGGCATTGACCGGGTCCTCCATGACGGTTTCGAAGGCTCCATGGATAATGTCAATTCCCACGGGGGCGCCGGTATTTCATCCTTCCGGAAGCTCCAACAGGCCGACTGGATCCTGGCATCCCATGTCTCGGACAATGAAATATACACTCCCATACGGGCGACACAGGGCACCGTGATATCGGCTTTTGTCTTCATCGCACTCTGTTCCGTTGTTTTGGTCTGGCTGGTCATGGGGCGCATAACCAGACCGTTGCAGATGGTCGTCAACCATATCGGGGCCATGTCCGACAAGCGGGGAGAGGAGCGTCTGCTGCCCGAGACGTTGAACGGCGAACTGGGGAGCCTTGCCCATGCTTTCAACGAGTTGATCGCCAATGTGGACGATCAGCAGGAGGTGCTGCGCATCTCCCATGAGACCTACCGCATCGTTGCCGAGTTTACCGCCGAAGTCGCTTTCTGGCTTGATCCCGACAATCAGATCCAGTACATATCGCCCAACTGCCTGGAGTTGACCGGCTACAGCGAAGGGGAGTTTCATAACCGGCGCGGCCTGGTGGAGCAAATCATCCACCCGGACTACCTCGATCTCTGGCATCGGCATATCCACGAATATGATGAGGAAAGCGGCAAACAACGCCAGATAGAGTTGAAGATCATCGCTAAAAACGGCGAGGAACGTTGGGTTACCCATCTGTGCCACCAGGTGTACAACACGCAAGACGTGCTGTTGGGAACCCGTGGCAATTTCACGGACATCACGCCACTCAAGCAGTTGCAGAACCGACTCCAGGAGCAAAAGGAGTTTGCCGAGAACTTGGTTGGGAAGGCTGCGGTGCCGCTTTTTGTCTTGAATGCGCAACATCGGATCATCGTCTGGAACAGCGCCATGGAGACCCTCAGCGGCTTGCCGGCCTCCGAGATGATCGGGACAAACCGCCAGTGGGAGCCATTCTACGACCATGAACGTCCGGTCCTGGCAGATTTGATCCTTTCGGGAGAAATCTCCTGGGTCGCGGAATTTTACGACAGGTTTCGCGATTCGCTCCATGTCAACCAGGGGCTACAGTCCGAGGGGTGGTATGAAAATATCGGCAATAAACGCCGCTATCTCTTTTTTGATGCCGCTCCGGTGATGAACTCCAGCGGCGAGATCATCGCCACAATAGAAACGGTTCTCGACATCACGGACCGCAAGCTGGCCGAAGAAGAACAGCGCAAGCTTTCATGGGCAATCGAGGAAAATCCCTGCTCGATCGTGATTACCAATCCCCTGGGGGACATTGATTACGTGAACAAGAAGTTCTGCGAACTGACCGGCTACGATATCGCTGAGGCGATCGGCCGCAACCCGCGGATACTCAAGTCCGGCGAAATGCCCCCCGAGGTGTACGAAACGCTCTGGAAAACCGTATCGTCAGGTAGGACCTGGCATGGGGAACTGCTCAACAAGAAAAAGAACGGTGAATTGTATTGGGAACTGGCATCCATTTCCCCCATCAAGGATGAGGCTGGGCATATCACCCACTATCTGGCGGTCAAGGAGGACATCACCCAGCGCAAGCAGTATGAGCAGGAGTTGGCCAAGAGCCGGGCGGAACTACAACAGAAGCATACTCAGCTCTCGGAACTTTTTGTGCAGATAGATCTGGCCAAGCAGGAATGGGAGGACACCATGGACTGTGTGTCGGATCTGGTGCTGATGTGCGACTCCTGGGGCAGGATACGGCGGTGCAACCGGCCGGTGTGCGACCTGGCCGCCCGCGACTACAATCGGATCATCGGTGAAGACTGTATTGACCTGCTCAACGAGATTGGCATGGACATGAGCAACTATGACGGGATGAGCGGGCACCTGGTGTACAAAGGGGGGCAGCGTCACTTCGAACTGCTGTCGTTTCCGCTGAAAAAGCAGGGAGCCGACGAGATGAGGGGTATCGTGGTCAGTCTTCACGATGTCACCAGGTCGCTGAAGATGTCCCAAGAGCTGGAGAAGGCGTACGCTGATCTGAAGGAGACGCAGATGCAGGTCTTCCAGCAGGAAAAAATGGCTTCCATCGGCCAGTTGGCGGCCGGGGTGGCTCATGAGATCAACAACCCGATGGGCTTTATCTCCAGCAATCTTTCCACGCTGCGAAAGTATCTGGACAAGCTGGGGGCATTTGAAGCCGCGGTCCTGGACACGGTCAGGTCCTGCGGCGATGAAGCCTCGCTGGCGGTCATCGCCGACCTGCGGAAATCCATGAAGATCGATTTCATCCTGGGGGACGTGGGCAGCCTGCTGGATGAGTCCCGCGAGGGTGCGGACCGGGTGCGGCGGATCGTTCAGGATCTGAAGAGCTTCTCGCGGCTTGACGAGGTCGAGTACAAGCCGGCGGACATCAATGAATGCCTGGACAGCACGCTCAATATGCTCCGCAGCGAGATCAAGTACGTGGCCGATGTTGTCCGCGATTACGGCGACCTGCCCATGATCAACTGCTACCCGCAGCAGTTGAACCAGGTGTTCATGAACATCCTGGTCAACGCCGCCCACGCCATAGAGGGGCATGGCGAGATCACCGTCCGGACATCCCTGGCGGGGGACGCGATCAGGATCGTCATCTCCGATACCGGCACGGGGATTGCGCCGGAGCACATAAAGCGCATCTTCGAACCTTTTTTCACCACCAAGGAGGTCGGTAAGGGAACCGGATTGGGGCTTTCCATCAGCTATGACATTGTCAAAAAACATGGCGGCGACATCAGCGTCGCGAGCGAAGCCGGCAGGGGGACAACGTTTACCATCGTGCTGCCGCTGGTCAATCCTACCGTTTCCGAGGGTGAGGTCGTGTCATGAAGAGTACGGATGTTGCATCGGCCATAGGCGAAGCATGCCATGCCAACAACGAGAGGAATGAATTTCTCACCCTCTTCGAAAACCTGCCGGATCCGATCTTTTTTGTGGACCGGGAGTTGCGCATTGTCCGCATCAACCAGGCCGGTACGCAGTTGATCAGGTTCGACAGTCGTGCCGAGCGGATGTTCAACGAGGACGGCACCGGGGATATCCAATTTCCGTGGTTCAACGATGAATTGAACCTCTTTCTGGGGACCCAGGATACGGTTTCCGGTTTCCAGACATGGTTCGAAACCGGTACCGGGCGGCGCTTTTTCCAGATCAAGTTCAAAAGGATGACGAACGCGGGCGGAGTATTTTCCGGCGTCATCGTAACCCTGTACGACAATACCGCCACCCAACGGCACAGCGAGATACTGCAACGCTTCAGCATGCTGTACGAAAACACCCGGGACATCATGTTTTTTGCCGATGAACAGGGTGCGATCTTCGAGGTGAACCAGGCCGCCATCGCTCGGTACGGCTATTCGCGGGATGAGATGCTCTCGCTCTCTCTCCGGGATTTGCTGGCGCCTGACAATCGTAATTCCGATATCGGAGCCATTTTCGAGGCTTCAGTGTGCAATCCGTTGCACGAGTCGCTCCATGTCTGCAAGGACGGCAGCCTCTTCCCGGCAGAGGTAAGTTGCAGTAAAGAGAGGGTCGGCGATGCGCATGTGTTTCTCTATATCATTAGGGACATCACTACGCGGAAGCGCATCGAAACCGCCCTGAAACAGAGCCGGGAGATGCTCCAGTCGATCATCGACAATGTGCCGGCGCTGGTGTACATGAAGGACCTTGCGGGACGCCTGATAACCTGCAACAGCTACTTTGCGGAACTGTTGGGGATATCCCGCGACGACCTGATCGGCAAGACCGGCCACGACCTGTTTCCCCGTGATTTGGCCGAACTCCAGGCCGCCGACGAGCGCGCCGTAATAACCCATTGCAGCTCGATCATGGTGGAGGAGACTATTCGCCATGGGGATGGGGCACACACCTACCTGACGGTCAAGTTCCCCATTCAGAACGAATCCGGCGAGATTACGGCGGTCTGCGCCATCTCCACCGACATAACCGCACGGAAGCTGGCCGAGGAAACGGCGCGCCAGCATCACGCACTGATCGAGGCGATCATCAAAAGTCCGTCTGAAATCATCGTCTTCAGTGTGGACTGCCAGTACCGCTATACCCTCTTCAATCCTGCCCATGCCCAATCGATGCGCGAGATTTTCGGCGCCGAGATCAAGGAGGGGCATATCTGCCTGGACTATTTCGAGACTTCCGTCCGTGAAGAAATCCGCAGCGATCTGGACCGCGCCCTTGCCGGTAACAGTTTTCGTCATACGCGCCGGCTTCTGGGACATGACATCTATTATGAAATCTCGGTCAGCCCGGTCGTACTCCCCTCGGGTGAGATCGTCGGCGCCACCATGTTCGTTTCGGATATCAGCTCCAGCGTGCGCACCAAGAATGAGCTGGCGCTCAAAAGCGAGGAGCTGACCCTGGCCCTTTCCGAACTGAAGGAGGCCCAGGCGCGGGTGATCCAGCAGGAAAAAATGGCGTCCATCGGCCAGTTGGCGGCCGGGGTGGCCCATGAGATCAACAACCCGGTGGGGTACATTACCAGCAACCTGAATACTCTCAAAAAGTACGCCGAAAAGCTGGCCGCCTTCATGGACGCCATGTCGGAAACCATCGAGCGACACGTGGACGCTGCCACGAGGTCGAATCTGGAAGAGTTGAAGAGGCAGGCCAAGATCGACTATGTGATGAAGGACTTCCGTAATCTGATAAGCGAATCCATGGAGGGGGCCGACCGGGTCCGAAAAATCGTCCAGGACCTGAAGAGCTTCTCCCGCGCCGACAGCAACAAGGCCGTCCCCAGCGATCTGAATGAATGTGTCCGGGTGACCGCCAATGTGGTGCGCAACGAGATCAAATATGTGGCGGATCTGGATATGCAACTGGGGGAGATTCCGCCGGTCGTCTGCCATCCCCAGCAGATAGGCCAGGTGGTGATGAACCTGATGGTGAACGCCGCCCATGCCATTGAGCAGAAGGGCACCATCACGGTCACCACCAGCTGTGACGGCTCGTGGGCGAAGATTGTCATTGCCGACACGGGCCAGGGGATTCCGCAGGAAACCATGCAGAAAATCTTCGAGCCGTTTTTCACCACCAAGGAGGTGGGCAAGGGAACCGGCCTCGGCCTGGCCATTAGCCTGGACATCGTCAAGAAGCATGGCGGCGACATCGCGGTGGAGAGCCAGGTGGGCAAGGGCACCACCTTTACCGTACGGTTGCCGCTCGATGGAGAGGTCCGATGAAGAACGAGGAGACCCGCATCCTTTTTGTCGATGACGAGCACAACGTCCTCCATTCGTTGGAGCGGCTCTTCATCGACGAGGGCTACGATATCCATACTGCCGGTTCCGGGGCTGAAGCCCTGAAACTGCTGGAGCGCAATGGCAATTTCAAGCTGGTGGTGTCCGACTACCGCATGCCGGGCATGAACGGCGTCGAATTCCTCGCCGAGGTATGTCGCCGCTGGCCGGAGACGGAACGCGTCATCCTCTCCGGCTATGCCGACACGGGCGCGATCGTGTCGGCCATCAACGAGGGACAGATTTACAAGTTCATCGCCAAACCGTGGAATGACGACGACCTGTTCCGGGTGGTACGCGAGGCCCTGGACCGTTACGAGTTGCGCGAAAAGAACCGCTGCTTGGTGCGTGAGCTGGCAGAGGCCAACAGGGAGCTTGAGATCATCAACAAACATCTGCATGCGCTGGTGGGGGAGCGGGTCCGGGAGGTGATGCTCCAAAATCATCTCCTGACCGGGATTCAGAATATTCTGGATGCGCTGCCGCTGGGGTTTATCGGCAGTGACGGAAACGGCATGATCGTGCAGTGCAATGTCATCGGCGCCCGTATGCTGGCCGTCTCCCGCAAGGAACTGATCGGCGCCGATGCCAGAAGCGTTTTGCCGGCCGAATTGGCCACTATCTATGATGAGTTGAACAAGACCACTCGGGTTGAACGGCAGATAACGCTGACCTCTGGCACGGTTCGGGTAATCGGGTCGCGGATCCGGGTGGATGAGCAGGATGCGCTGGTCATCACGCTTCTGGAGGCCCCCTGATGGCCACGGTATTGTTCGTGGACGACGACCCCGGCATCCTCAAGGCCCTGAGGCGCCTGTTTTACGATTCGGCGCACACCGTCCTCTTTGCGGCCGACCCCCGGGAAGGACTTGCCATTCTCAAGGAACGGGAGTGCGCCGTGGTCGTGTCGGACAACCGTATGCCGCCGGGTGAGAGCGGTATCGATTTTCTCGACAAAGTCCGCCGGCTGGCGCCGGACTCGGTACGGATCATGATGACCGGCTTTGCCGATCTGGCAACGGCCCTGGATGCCATTAACCGTTGCGAGGCCTACCGGTTTGTGGTCAAACCGTGGGATAACCGCCAGTTGGTCGAGTTGGTGGATGAAGCGGCCCTGCGCTATGAACTGCTGGTCTCGTTGCGCAGCGGCGATGAGAGGATCTTCCGCACCTTGGCCCAGGCCATCGAATTGAAGGATCGTTACACCCGCGGACATTGCGACCGCGTGGTCGAGTCGTCGGTCGCGCTGGGACACCGACTCGGTTTGCAGGGGCAGGAACTCACCGACCTCGCCCATGGCGCCATACTGCACGATTGCGGCAAGATCGGCGTGCCGGGGGCCATCCTCAACCACCCCGGCGGTTTGGAGCGCGAGCAGATGGACATCGTCCGCCAGCACCCGGCCTGGGGCGCCGAGGTCGCCCGGCAGGCGGGCGTGTCGTCCATGACGCTCAACGTGATCCTGTACCACCACGAGCATTTTGACGGCCACGGTTATCCGGCCGGACTTGCGGGAACGGACATCCCGCTTGAAGCCCGCATCGTGGCTGCGGCCGACGTCTATGACGCCCTGACGGTCGACCGCCCCTATCGTAGGGCCTTGCTGTCGGAAGATGCGCTGCGTGAATTCATGGCGATGTCCGGATCGGTGCTTGATCCGGATGTTGTGGCGGTATTCATGGCAATCTTGAACGACGCACACTCTCCAGGAGATGCAAAATGAGCGAATTATCCCAGAATCTGGACACACGGGTCACCATCCTCCTGGTCGATGACGAGGAGAATATTTTGCGGGCCCTTCAGCGTCTGCTCATGGAGGAGGAAGAGCTGGATATCGTCACGGCCACCTCCGGCGAGGAGGGGCTCAAGCTTCTGGAAGGGCTCGCGAATGTGGCACTTCTGGTCTCGGACCAGCGCATGCCCGGTATGACCGGAGCCCTGTTCCTGGAGAAGGCCCGCGAAATCGCACCGGATGCCTTGCGCATCATCCTGACCGGCTATGCCGACATCACTGCGGCCGTGGATGCCATCAACCGCGGCGGCGCCTGGCGCTACCTGGCCAAGCCGTGGAACGACGAGGAATTGCTCCGCATCATTCGCGAGGGCGTCGACCGCTATAACATCCTGCGGGAGAATCGCCGCCTCAACGATCTGGTTGCGCGACAGAACAAGGAGTTGGAGGAGTGGAACGCCAACCTGAAACAGCGTATCCTGGCCCAGACCACTGAGATCCGCAAGAAAAACGAAGAGCTCAACGAGGCCAACGGACGCCTTAAGAATGCCTTCGAAGGTGTCATAACCGCCTTTTCGGAGCTGCTCAATCTGCGTGACCAGCGATTTCGCCCCCATGGAAAAAACGTGTGCCGGATGGCCCGCAGCGCGGCCATAGCCCTGCAACTACCGGCTGAAGAGGTCGAGCTCATCGGAATTGCGGCGCTCCTGCACGATATTGGCGAGTTGGGCATCCCCGACGACATCATGGCCAAAGAACCGGAAGAGATGGCATCGGCAGAGCGGGAGGCATACCAACTGCACCCGGTGCGCGGGCAAGCCGCCATCGATGCCATCGAGCAGTTGCGGCCCGCCGGACTGCTGATTCGACATCACCATGAATATTGGGACGGCAGCGGGTTTCCCGATGGCCTTCAGAAGGAGGCGATACCGTTGGGAGCCAGGATCATCGCCTACGCCGACCTGATCGACCGGCAGATGCGCCTGGACAATTCCGAGCTGGGGTTCGGCAGGGCCATGGCGCGGCTGGAGCTTGAACACGGCAGAACGCTCGACCCCCAGTTGCTGGGACTCTTTCGGGCTGCCGCCAAGGAAACCTACATCCATCTGGACTGGCGCGAAGACCTGAAAGAGCTGGAGTTGCAGCCGATCAATCTCCACGACGGCATGCGCCTGGCACGGGATGTGGTCAGCGGCACCGGACTGTTACTGCTCGGCCGGGGTGAGGAGTTGGACGGAGCCCGCATAGCGGCCATCAGGCGGTACTACCGGATCGACCCGCCCAAACAAGGGGTCTTTGTGCTGGTAACGCCATGATATCCGCTTGCCTGATGGGGGACCGATGATAGAGTATGACGAACAACAGAGGAAGCTGGTTCTGAAACTGGTCTACTACGGGCCGGCCCTCTCGGGCAAGACCACCAACCTGCTCTGTCTGCACGACCTGTTGAGCAACGAGGGGCGGGGGGAACTGATGGTCTTGGACACGGTGGACGACCGTACCATCTACTTCGATCTGCTGCCGTTTTTCTATGTGTCGCCGTCCGGGTTCCGCATCAAGCTCAAGGTCTTCACCGTGCCGGGCCAGGTGCGTCACGACGCTACCCGCAAGGCTGTGTTGCAGCGGGCCGACGGGATCGTCTTCGTGGCGGATTCCCAGAAAGGCGAGATGGCCAATAACGCCGAGAGTTTCGCCAACCTGGAGAGGAATCTCTCCTTCGTGGGGCTGGCCATCGGAAAGCTCCCCCTGGTGATCCAGTTCAACAAGCGCGATCTGGACGCGATTATCACCCCGGAGGAGATCAGTGGGACATGGGGGCCGACCGGCTTGCCGGTGGTGCTGGCCTCGGCCCTCAGGGGTGACGGCATCGTGGAAACCTATGAGCAGGTCGTGAGCCTGATCTACGACGCCCTCGACAGCCGGCTGGGGCTGACCTCCCGCTTGGGGGTCGAAAAGGCCGACTTTCTCCGCAGCGTGACCAGACGCCAGCAAGGATACCAATAATCCTTGAATCGACAGGTAGGGCACAAAGCCGCAAAGACACAGATAAAAACACGGGGTTTTCAACAAAGATCTTTCACCGAAACGGAGAATCACCAATACGCACCCTCATGATGCACTAGTCAGTATTTTGTTCCCTCAGGGCTCTGCGACTCTGCGGCACATGTTTTTTTCTAGGATATGACCATGGACAGACGCTTGGACTTTATTGTCGGCAGGGAGATCGGCCTGCGGCAGTTGCTGAACACCGCCGACGCGCTGATGCTTTTAGAGGGGGCGGTCCGGGCCGGCGCCTGCGGGGGCGAGATTGTGGCGGCGGATGGAGCGCTGCTGGCCTCCTGCGGCGACGCAGGCCCTTGGAAGGTGTTGCGCCCGATCCTGGTCGAAGGTGAACCGGTGGGGGCCCTGAGCCTCTTTGGTGCCGGCGTCACCCCCCTCCTGGAAGGGGTGGCGGACATGCTGCATACCGCCCTGCACACCCTGGTTTTTGGCGCCATGAAACGCCTGCTGACCAGCGAAACCCACACCGCCGTCATAAATCAAACCTACGATGAACTGCTGGAGACCAATCGGCGTCTGGCCCAATCCGAGCGGCAATACCGTGAACTGGCCGAAACCCTGGAAATCAAGGTTCATGAGCGGACCAAGGAGTTGAGCCGGGCCTATGCCGCCATGCTACAGCGGGAGAAGCTCGCTTCCGTCGGCCAGTTGGCAGCCGGGATGGCCCATGAGATCAATAACCCGATCGGATTTGTCATCAGCAATCTCGCGACGCTGCAACGGTATGCCGCAAAGCTGAAAGAGATGCTGGCCTTTTACCGCCTGGGTTGTGAAAGCCATCTCCCGCCCCCCCTGATGAACGAGGCCAACGAGCGGCGGCAGGAACTGAAGATTGACTTCATCCTCAATGACCTGGACGAATTGACGGCCCAATCGTTGGACGGCGCTGAACGGGTCAAGAAGCTGGTGGCCGATCTGCGGGGATTTTCCCATGTGGACGAGATCAACGAAATGCCGACCGATCTGAACGCCGAACTGGAGCAGACCTTGAGCGTGCTGGGTCATGAGGTCCGCGAGGGTACCGTGATCGAGCGCCGGCTGGCCCCCATCCCTCGGGTCACGCTCAGGCCGGCGCTTATCTCCCTGGCATTCCTGAATGTGATCCGTAACGCCCTGCAATTGAAGGTGCCGGCACTGGTGCTCGCCATCTCGACCGAGGCCGGGCAGGGGCAGGTACGGGTGCGCATCGCCGATAACGGGCCGGGCATCCCGGCCGGGATTCGCAACCGGGTCTTCGACCCGTTCTTTACCACCAAGGATGTGGGCGAAGGCACCGGCATGGGGCTGAACATGGCCTACCAGGCCGTCAACTCCTGCGGGGGCACGATCTCCTTGGAATGCCCGCCGGGAGGCGGGACTATCTTCACCATCGCACTGCCGGAAGAGAGAGACGCATCATGAGCACATACGCCGAACTGTTCAGAAGCATGGGGGGAGGGAGCGGGGCGGGACGCGACGAAGAGATTGAGATCGAGTCGCCGCCCCAGAATGAGTTCTGCCTCCTGTTCGTCGATGACGAAGAAGGGGTTCTGGGGGCATTGCGGCGCATCTTCATGGAAGAGAGCTATACCATCTTTACCGCCAACTCCGCCGCCGCGGCCCTGGAGATCATGGCGAGCCGCCCCATCCACCTGATCATATCGGACCACCGCATGCCCGGTATGACTGGCGCCGAACTGCTCAAAAAGATCAAGGAAACCTGGCCCGCCACCATCCGCATCATGCTGACCGGCTATGCGGACGTTAATTCGATCATGGGAGCGGTGAAGGACGGGGCGGTCTATAAATTTATCACCAAACCTTGGAACGACGAGGATTTGCGCCTTACGGTCAGCCTGGCGTTGCAGCAGTACGTCCTGATGCAGGAGAATCGTCGCCTCAGGGATGTGGCCAAGCGGCAACAGGCAACGATCACCAAGTATGCCGGCCTGTTCGACGAAGGAAAGGGAATACTGGGGGACCTCCTGCAAAAAGAGGGGGCCGTCTCGCGTGAAGTCCTGCTGGCCGCCCAGCAGAAGAAGGAGCTGGACGAGTTTTTAGGGGATACGTTGGTGCGGCTGGGGATCATCACGGAGAATGCCATCGTCCGCGTCCTGCAAAAACACCTGGGAATCGATTTCATCGACCTGCGGGAGATGGAGATCAACCCGGCAACGGCAGCCGCCATTCCGAAGGATATCTGCGTGCGCCACCGCATCCTGCCGGTAAAGCTGGAAGGGGGGCAGCTGACCTTGGCCATGGCCGATCCGTCGGACCTCATGCTGTGCGACAATATCAGCCGCATAACCGGTCTCAAGATCCTTCCCTACATAGCGCTTTCATCCGAGATCGGCGAGGCCCTGGCCAAACTGGCCGGCGGGAAGCCGGACACCGGGCTGGACGAGGCCCTGGACATCGAACCTCTGGACGAGATCGATATCGTCATCGAGGAGGAAGAGGCCGAGGTCAGCGTTCAGGAACTGATAGGCTCCTCGAAAGTGCCGCCGGTGATCCGCATCGTCAACGCCATCATTTCCGAGGCGATCCGCTACCGGGCCAGTGATATCCATATCGAACCCAAGACCAAGTACACCGTGATACGTCTGCGCATCGACGGCATGCTGCACAGCAAGATCAAGATCCCGTCGGACCTGCATGCGGCGGTTGTGTCGCGGCTGAAAATCCTGTCCAAGATGGACATCGCCGAGCGCCGTCGGCCCCAGGACGGCAGGATCACGGTCAAGGCCGGGGCGCGGATCGTGGATATGCGGGTTTCGTCCCTTCCCACCCTGAACGGCGAAAAGATCGTCATGCGCATTCTGGACAAGAGCGCGGCCATCAAGAGCCTTAATGAACTGGGAGTGCTGGCCGACGATCTGCGCAAGATCACGGTGATGAGCAAGAAGCCCCAGGGGGTGATCATCGCCACCGGCCCCACCGGCAGCGGCAAAACCACCATGCTCTATTCCCTGCTGGCGGCCATGATGAACTCGACGCGCAACTTCGAGACCATCGAGGAACCGGTGGAATACTTCATGGAGGAGGCGAACCAGGTCTCGGTGCATGAAAAGATCGGCCTGAGCTTTTCCCAGGTGCTGCGCTCGACCCTGCGCCAGGACCCGGACGTCATCCTGGTGGGGGAGATTCGCGATCAGGATACGGCCGACGTGGCCTTCAAGGCGGCCCTTACCGGCCACATGGTGCTATCGTCCCTCCATACCAACTCCGCCGTCGCCTCCATCACCCGTTTGATCGACATGGGCATCAAACCGTATATCATCGCCTCGGCGCTTGAGGGGCTCATCGCCCAGCGCCTGGTGCGTCAGGTCTGCAAGAACTGCGCAAAGCTCGTGCCTCCCGATAAGGACCTGCTGGAGATGCTGCGAGTGCCCGCCGGGTTCTTCACCGGCGGGGTCTTTGTGGGCAGCGGGTGCGATGTCTGCAATACTACCGGGTATCATGGGCGTATCGGCATCTTCGAGGTCTTCATCATGAACGATGATTTCCGCCAGTTGATCGGCAGCGCCTATAAGGAAACCGAGGTGTTGGAACTGGCGCGCGCCAGCGGTATGCGCACCCTGCTCGAGGATGCCCTGGAAAAGGTTCGCTTGGGATGGACGACCATGGAGGAGGTGCTGCGGGTGATCGGCCCCAGCGTCTACCTGGAACAACCCTGTCTCCACTGCGGCCGCGCCATCGAGGCCAAGTTCGTGTTTTGCCCGTATTGCGGAGCGGTGAAGGAAAATCGTTGTTGGAAATGCCGTCTGCCGGTGGAGGTGGATTGGATTCACTGCCCCTTCTGCGGGGTGGCGCAGCAAGGCACTATGAAAGAGGGGGTGGACCGATGAATGACACCATTTTGTTGGTAGACGACGAACCTAATGTCCTTACCGCGCTTACCCGGTCGCTGATCGACGAGCCGTATCAGGTCCTGACTGCGCCGAGCGGCGACAAAGCCCTGGAGATGGTGGCCGCCATGCCGGTCAAGGTGATCGTCTCCGATGAGCGCATGGCGGGCATGAGCGGGTCGCAACTGCTGGCCGAGGTCCGCCGCCGCTTTCCCCCGGTCATCCGTATCCTGCTGACCGGTCACGCAACCCTGGAAGCGGCAATGCGGGCGGTCAACGAGGGGGAGATTTATCGTTTCTTCACCAAGCCGTGGGATGAACCGCTTTTGAGGTTTGCGCTACGGTCGGCCATTGAGAAATACGACCTGGAGGCGGAGAATAGAAGGCTTCTGGCTACCGTCAAGAGCCAAGCCATGGAAATCAAGGTTTTGGAGCGGCGTTATCCCGGCATCAGCAGGGTGGCGAAGGACGGCAGAGGCAGTTTTATCCTGCCTGACATACCTGATGACGATATTGCCCGGATACTTGAGGAGTGCGAAAAGGAGGCCCATGCCTTGACCGACTGACCAGGAGCAGCTCCGCCAATTCCTCCATGACAACAACGACTGGTATGATGAAGGTTCTTTTCTGACTGAGGGTTGCATCGATAAAAACATTAGGGGGTGTCGCATCAGAAAGGACACCAGAAAGACCATTGTCGCGCAGTATGACGGATGCATTGAAGCGTAAACTCGAAACACTTTTTGCTCCACTTTACGAGTGTTACAGCAATCCGCATGAGTCGTTAAAATATGGAGGGTGTAAAAAATATTATGTACATGACCGCGAGGGGTTAGAGGTTCGAGACCCCAGAGGACCTGATAGGCGAGAACGGCCTTTTGAAGGAGCTGGCCAAGCGCTTGCTTGAGCAAGCCATGCAGGTCGAAATGACCGACCACCTCGGCTATGCCAACAACGCCCCAGTCGGTAAGAACAGTGGCAATTCCCGCAACGGCAACTACAGGAAAAAGGTGAAGGGCGACTTCGGCTAGATCGATCTAACCGTACCCCGTCACCGTAACGCCATCTTCGATCCGGCCATCATTCCCAAGGGTGAGAGCCGCTTCAAAGGTTTCGACGACAAGATCATCTCCATGTATGCCCGTGGGATGACCACCAGGGACATCCAGACCCACTTGGAAGAGATGTACGGGGTTGAAGTCTCACCCACGTTCATCTCCCAGGTCACGGAAGTTGTAACCGAAGAAGTCAGGCTCTGGCAGAACCGTCCCCTGGACGACATCTATCCCATTGTCTACCTGGATGCCGTCAGGATCAAGGTCAAGCACAACGGTTCCATCGTCACCCAGGCGGTGTATCTGGCCATAGCCGTTACCATGGAAGGGGTTAAGGATGTGCTCGGCATGTGGGCCGCCGAGACCGAAGGGGCCAAGTTCTGACTTTCCATCCTGACCGAATTGTAGAACCGGGGCGTGAAAGATATCCTGATCGCCTGCGTGGATGGCCTGAAAGGCTTTCCTGAAGCCATTGAGGCTGCCTATCCGTTTTTTGAACTCCACCATCTCGGAAACGGCCAAGGAACTGGTCTTCGACATCTGCTACTCAAAAGATGTTCTCTGGAACATGTATTCCGTTCTCGGATGCCTCCTCTTGACCGGAGCCATCAGGAACTCGAAATAGTGAGCAAAAAAGTTTGCTGAGCGTCACGCTTGGGGAGCCGGTACGGACTCGAATCTTATTTAGCGATTTGAATATCGATTTTGTTTGCGAAACGGTCTGACATGCGGCAATCAAGCTGCTACTAATTTAGTGTGAAGCCCAAATGGCTCTGGAATGGTAACAGGCTTATATTTATAAATAAGAAAGGCGGCCGCTTGGCCGCCTTTCTCAATTGAAGCGTATATCCTCATGCCGCCTGGGCAAGGGGCATCTTGTCGATTGCCGGCGGCGCGCCGGTTTCGAGAAGCGTCTCTATGGCGTCGAAGTCGATGACCTTCTCTGCCTGGCTGGTTATGAGCGAGATCTTTTCGGTGTCTTCGGCCGATATCTTGGAAACGTGGCCGCTCAGCGCAGTGAAGGCCTCGGCCGTGGTCTGCTCGATGCGGATATAGGGGATGCCGCTGTCGTCGATGATCCGCTGGGTGATGGCCGACACCGGTGCATGTCCGGGAATGACCATTCCGGCGATCAGTTTGTGAAAGGAAGGGATGTTGTACAGCGACGAGAGGGTGACCAGGAGCTCGTCTCGGGAACTCGTGGAAATCAGCATGGTCGATTCCCGCAGGTTGTCGATGACCTTCTGGGAGGAGGCGGCACCCAACTGGAAGTGATGGATGATGCGCATCTTCTTGTTCTGGTCCCCCATCAACGGCCGTTCGAGCAATTTGGCGACATTTTGCAGCGTCGGGTCGGCCAGGACCGGCGAGTAATCGAAGGCCCCGCAAACCCGGATCTGTTTGCTCTCGAAATAACGTTCCAGGTAGGAAAGGGACGATGCGCGCTTTTCCGCCAGCAGCTTGTTGACCAACAGCATGCGCACATCTACGCCCTCCTGCTCATACAACGCCAGATTGAGCCGCACGGAATCGATAACGTTGCCGATGCCCCCGCCCGCCACCATCACGACCGGCGCATCCAGCAGCTTGGCCATGTCGGCATTGTTGAGACCGATGACCGAGCCGACGCCTCCGTGGCCCGCCCCCTCGATCAGGAGCAGATCGTAGCGCGATTCCAGCTCCCGGCAGGCCGTGGCAACCTTCTCCATGGCCCACTCGCGGGACAACTCGCCGTCCACAAATTTTTTGGTGGCGCCTTTGCCGATAACCAATGGCGACATGAGGGCGATCTCGTGCTCCAGGCCAAAGACCTGGGCCATCAGGGCCGCGTCCTTGTCCACGATGACGCCGTCGAACTCAAAGCATTTGGGACCCAGCGGCTTGATATAACCGACCCGTTCATACCGCTGCCGCGCCAGATGCATCAGCGAGAGGCTGATGGTGGTTTTACCGCAGTGCTGGCCGGTGGCGGCGATGAAGAGTTTTTTGCACATGGACGGATACTCCCTGAACGTACAAGACATGCGTATAACACGTTAAGTATAGCGATCGCCCGCGTCATTACCAATTACGTATACCTGTAGACGTGTATACGATTGCGGCTGGCGGCCGGCAAAATCCGGTGGCCGGCGTTCCGTCTCGTGCTATAGTGGCGACGTCACGTGGTGTGATGCGCGAAAGGAGCTTCCCATGGATATTCTGCTGGATGGTGTGGAGGTGCGGGTTCTCGGCTGTCTGATCGAGAAGGAGATGACCACGCCGGAGTATTATCCCCTGACCCTGAACGGGCTCACCGCTGCCTGCAACCAGAAGTCGAACCGCGACCCGATCATGGCCCTGACCGAGGATGAGGTGGTTCGTGCCCTGGACGGGCTGCGGTTCAAGCAATTGGCGGTGGTTTCGGCCGACGGCGGGCGGGTGCCCAAATACCGTCATATCCTGGCGGAGAAGCTGGGGCTGGTGCCGGCCGAACAGGCCGTTGTCTGTGAAATGATGGTGCGCGGTCCCCAGACCGTGGGGGAGTTGCGTACCCGAGGGGAACGGATGCATCCTTTTGCCGATCTGGCTGCGGTGGAGGAGGTGCTGAGGGAGTTGATGGCGCGGGAAACACCGCTGGTGACGCGCCTGCCCCGTCAGTCGGGGCGGAAGGAATGCCGTTATGCCCAGCTTTTTGGCGGCGAACCCGAACCCGCGCCGGGTGAAGGCGCCCCGCCGCCCGAAGCGGCCCGGCAGCGGGTGATGGCGGAGCATGAACGGATCGGGAGGCTTGAAGAGGAGGTCGCCCTCCTGCGGGCCGAGGTGGCTGCCCTGCGCCAGGCGGTGGAGGAGTTCAAGGCTCAGTTTGAGTAGTGGTCCCGAAATCGGTCTGCTCGGATGGCCAGAAGCGTCGCTGCAACTCCTCCAGCAGCGGCGCCAGGCTCTTCCGGTCCCGGGCCGAGATGGTCAGCCCCCCCGTGGTGCGGGCAACCTGGCGCACCTTGAGGAAGGCCACCGTGTCCTTCTTTTTCAGGTCGTTCAGGATGTCGGCCTTGTTGAAGACCAGCAGTTCCGGTTTTTCCCCCAACCCCAACTCCCCCAGAATGGCCCGCACCTGGGCGATCTGATCCTCGAAGCGGGGATTGGCCGCATCTACCATGTGCAGCAGCAGGTCGGCGTCCTGCAACTCTTCCAGGGTGGCCTTGAAGGCCCCCAGCAGGGAGGCGGGCAGGGAACGGATGAAGCCGACCGTATCGGTGATGATCACCTCCCGCTCACGGGGGAAGCGCAGGCGGCGGGTGGAGGTGTCCAGGGTGGCGAAGAGCAGGTCTTCGGTAAAGACCTCGCTCTGGGTCAGGGCGTTGAGCAGGGTGGATTTTCCAGCATTGGTGTAGCCGACGATGGAGATGATCGGCACGCCGGCCTTGACCCGTTGGCGGCGGCGCTGGTCGCGGCCCCGGGAGAGTTCCTTCAGCTCCCGCTCCAGGCTGGCGATACGGTCGCGGATACGGCGGCGGTCGGTCTCCAGCTTGGTCTCGCCCGGTCCGCGTCCGCCGATGCCCCCCATGAGGCGCGACATCTGCACGCCCCGGCCGGTGAGGCGCGGCAGCAGATACTTGAGCTGGGCCAGTTCCACCTGGACCTTGCCGTCCAGGCTCTTGGCCCGGCGGGCAAAGATGTCCAGGATCAGCTGGCTGCGGTCGATGACCTTTAGTTCGGTCATGGCCGAGATGGAACGGATCTGGGCTGGCGTCAGCTCCTGGTCGAAGACCAGCATGGTGGCGCCCCGTTGGAGGGCGCGGATGACCACGTCGCGCATCTTCCCCTCGCCCATGAGGAAGCGGGGGTTGAGCTTGCGGGGGCGCTGGATGAAGGTGTCCAGCGCCTCGATGCTGGCGGTCCTGGCCAGTTCGCGCAGTTCGGCGATGGAATCCTCGGCATCCTGGCGCGTCCCGCCGGTGGTGACCGAGATCAGGATGGCGCGCTCCAGTGCCTCGCCGCCCCGGCTCGTTGTACGTACGGCCCGCTCCAGGTCGGCTTCCAGCTCGGAAAAGAAATGGCCGCAGTCCAGATCGATGCGATCAAGCGGCGCCACGGGACCGGTAACGGTGGAGGGGCCGCCGTGGGCCGGGGAGAGGTGTGCTATCTGGGCGGAGATCTGTTGCCGTTCCGGGGTGAAGAGCAGGGCGGCCAGCAGGTCGAGGCGCAGCAGGGCGAGGTCGGTGATATCGTCTTCGCTGACCGGTTCGTTCTTGAGGTGGGTGTGGATCAGGCGCAGCCCCCGCAGCGGATGCTTGCCCAGGGGATAGTCCCGCAGTTCGGGGATAACGAGCCCCTTTTCGTCCCCCACGACGACGTATTCCACCATGCCCTGGCGGTTGACCAGGATGCCGAGCTGACGGCGGATGTCGGAGGATATCTCCACGAGGCGGGCAGCCAGTTCGGAGGAGCAGAACTCGGCCGGCGGGACGCGCCTCCGGTAGAGACGTTCCAACGCCTGGATCTGGCTTTGTTTGAGTCCTGCAAGATTGCCGTAAGGTTCTTTGATGGGAAGGCTCCGGGGACCATCGGGCAAAGGTGAAAATCCACCTTTGCCCGATGGTCACATTATAGGCCGATTACGTTATAGCCGCCGTCCACGTAGTGTATCTCGCCGGTCACGCCACTGGCCAGCTCGCTGCACAGGTAGACCGCGGAGCGGGCCACGTCCTCCTGGGTGATGGTGCGGCGCATGGGGGCCTTGGACTCCACGTGGTTGAGGATGTGGATAAAGCCGTTCACGCCGGAAGCGGCCAGCGTACGGATGGGGCCGGCGGAGATGGCATTGACGCGGATACCCTCGGGACCGAGCGCCTCGGACAGGTAGCGTACGGATGCCTCCAGGGCCGCCTTGGCAACCCCCATGACGTTGTAGCTCGGGAATACCTTCACGGCGCCGTGGTAGGTAAGGGTCAGCGCCGCAGCGTTGCGCCCCTGCATCATCGGCTGGGCCGCCTTCAGTATGCCGAGGAGGGAATAGACGCTGATGTCCATGGCGGTGGCAAAACCCTCGCGGGTGGTATTGACGATGGTTCCCTTCAGCTCTTCCTTGTTGGCAAAGGCTACGGCGTGGACAATAATGTCGATGCCGTCCCACCGTTTGCCCAGTTCCGTGAATACCGCCTGGATATCATCGTCACTGGTGACGTTGCAGGGAAGGACCGCCGCGGCGTTCAACGATTCGGCCAGCGGCCGGACCCGTTTTTCGATCGCCTCGTTGGCATAGGTAATGGCCAGTTCGGCCCCCTGCTCATGAAAAGCCCGGGCTATGGCCCAGGCAATGCTTTTTTCGTTTGCGACCCCGAAAATCACTACTTTTTTGCCATGCAACAACGGCATCTCTCATGTCCTCCGATTCGTATTGGTGCGGTGAATAGTACAATAAAACGGTTGCTTAGGCAAGGGGAGGGGAGGCGGGTGCGTCATCGGGCCGGAGTTGGTCCGGTGCCGTGGTGTCCGAAACATGCGAAGCGGTTTCAACTACGGCAGGCTGGCCAGCCTGGTAGAGCGCCGCCAACCGGTTTTCCACCTCGGACAGCCGTTTTTCGATACGTTCCATCACTTCCAGCGTGCGGTCCTGCTTACCCTTGATGGCGAACACCACGAACGGCATGATGAGCCAGATAACCGCCAAAAAGAAGCCGATAATGCTCATCATTACCATGAAACCGCCAAATATTTCCATGTGTTCTCCGATACTGCGTAATAACTGCTCATCTATACCACAGCACACGGGAAATGTTAAGGTGTTTCCGTCCAGAGACTAAGGAAAAAAGTGCCGGTGAACGCTGTCCAATCGTTGTTGCCGCCGCCAGTGAGGCTATTTTTGCGATCGGGAGCAAAAAGCGGTGAAAAATTGCCGTGAAATGTGGTAAGTTAAAACGATTTGATATCAGAAAAGGTGAACGCGTGACGCTTATTCCCATAACCTCCCCCCGGTTCATTGATGCGGAAACGCTGGCTTCCCTGCCGGCCTGGAACGAAATTTTTGGTAATGACAACCCTCTGGCGCTGGAGATCGGCTGCGGTACGGGGCATTTTGTGGCCCAGATGGCCCCGTTGCATCCCGACTGGAATTTCATAGCCGTGGATTACTACAACAAGGGGTGCCTGAAGACCTCCAAGCGGGTCGATAAGGCGGGGCTGGACAACGTGCGGGTTATCCGTGCCGAGGCCCGCTCCTTCATGGAACGCTGCATCCCCCATTGCTCCTTGCGGATGGTGGTCATCAACTGCCCCGATCCGTGGCCCAAAAAGCGTCACCGCAAGCGGCGGCTGGTCAATACGGAGTTCGTCGGCTATCTGTCGGAATTCATGCTGCCCGGCGGAGACTTCCACTTTGCCACGGACTTCGATGACTATGGCGAGGATGTGGCCCGCTTCATGCCGGACATGCCCGGGTTCGCCAACGTCCTTGCCCCCGATCCCTATCGACATGCCCTGGAGGGGTATCCGCTTTCCAAGTACATGCTCAAATTCATGGATGCCGGCAAACAGATTTACTTCGTCCACTACCGCAAGGCTTCATAGCAGGGCGTTGAAAACGGGGGTAAGGCCATGGAGGAATCCAGGACGGACAGGGAGATCAGTTTTTTCAGGCCGCGCGGAACCGCCATGCGTGGCGAAGTCCGGGTCATCTGGCTGGTTCTGGCCGGTTGGTTTGCCGCCATCGTCGGTATCCAGGCATGCGTCTACCTGCTGGAAATCAACTATTCAGAGCTTTTGCTCGAAGAGATGACCTTTTTCAACCTGCCGATCCATTTCTGGCTGACCGGCCAGGTGTTGCCCCTCTGGTTCATCATTCTCTGCGTACTCTTCAACATCTGGATGGACCGTCATGCGGCCCGCCGCCTGGACGGCGCTCTGCGTTTCCGGGTCCGTTCCGGCCGGGAGGATGAGTAAATGACCGAATCCGCGGTGCAGCTTCTGCCCCTGGCCATCGTGGTCGGCATGTTTGCCCTGTTCATCGTCTCGGGACTGCGCACCAGCAGCAGGCAGGCCTCCGAGTACGGTGTCGCCGGCGGGTACACCGGGCGGATCGGTATCGGCGCCGCCATTGCCAGCAACTGGATGAGCGCAGCCAGCTTTCTGGGGCTGGCCGGCATGTTCTACCTCACGGGGTACTACGCCATGGCCTTCGTGGTCGGCTGGACCGGCGGCTATGTCCTGCTGCTGGTGCTCATGGCCACCCAGATCCGGCGCTTCGGCAAGTACACCGCCCCGGACTTCGTCGGTTTCCGCTATGAATCCGAGGCGGCGCGCACCCTGGCGGCGATCATCTCCATCGGTATCGCCGTCATCTACGGTGTCGCCCAGTTCCGCGGCATCGCCCTGATCGTCTCGTGGTTGTTCGGCATCGCCTATACCCCGGCGGTGGTCGTCGGCGCCGCGCTGGTGGTGGGGTTCGTGGTCGTATCCGGCGCCCTCGGGGTGGCGCGGAATCAGAAACTGCACTACTTCGTACTGATCACGGCCTTCATCCTGCCGCTGATGCTCATGGCCCGCAAGCTGGGGTATTTCTGGATCCTCCCCCAGTTCGGCTACGGCGCCGCCATCAGGGACCTGCAGCAGCAATTCGGCTTCGCCTGGTCGGAGCCGTTTGCCACGGTCACACCCTTTCGCTGGCTGGCGCTCTGTTTTACCCTCATGTTCGGCACGGCCGGCCTGCCCCACGTCCTCTCCCGCTTCTACATGGTCCCCTCCATCCGGGATGCCCGCTGGGGGGTGGTGTGGGGGCTGTTCTTCATTGCCCTGATCTACTGGTCGGCTCCGGCCTATGGCGTCCTGGCCCGGTTGTTCGAGGCGCGCGGCGGCATCGTGCTGAACAGCTCCGACCCGATGGTGGCGGATATGGCGGTGCTTTCCGCCGCCCGTTACAGCGGCCTGCCCCTGTGGTGTATCGGGCTGCTGGCCGCCGGCGGGATGAGCGCCGCCTTTTCCACGGTGGCGGGCATGTTTCTGACCGGTTCGGCCTCGTTTTCCTATGATATCTACCCCCGTCTGATCAGGCCGAACGCCAGCGAGGCGGACAAGGTCGTTGCCGCAAAAGGTTTTTTTCTGCTCCTGGCGGTGATCGTCATGACGCTGGCCCTCAGGCCGTGGGGCATGATCGCCGAGATCGCGGCCCTGGCCTTCGCCCTGGCCGGCAACACCATCTTCCCGGCCTTCCTGTTGGGAATCTGGTGGGGGAGGGCCAATGCCCCCGGGGTCATCAGCGGCATGCTGGCCGGGGTGGTGATTACCTTTGCCCCGTTCCTGGCGGGCATCCTGCCGTTTCTCGCGTCATTGCCGCCCGCCACGTCGTCGGCCTTCATCGGCGCGCCGCTGGTCATTCTGGTCATGGTGGCGGTTTCGCTCCTGACCCCGCCGCCGGGCGACGGGATCAAGCTGTTTCTTGCCCGCAACGTACATGACACTGCGGAGGAGTAATGGCGGTTCTGGCCACGGCAAAGGGGAGCGATATCACCACCTGGCGGGCTGCCGAGGAGTTTGGCGCCGCCTTCCGTCAGGCGCTCCTGAAGCAGAGCGCCCCCTGTCGCTCCGAGGAGGCGGAGGGGCTGTTCAACGAGACCTGCCGTGAGCTTGAGGCGCTTGCCGGCGAAAACGACGAACGGATGGCGCGACTCGATCGGATCGTCGTCGAGACGACGGCAAGCGTGGACCCGGTTCGTCTCGGGGAGCTGTGTGCAACCTACTATGCGGAACTCTACGATCACTTCGGCCGCTACGGCTCCTGCGTGGCCTTTTACCATCTCAGCACGCTCTTTTTGCACGCGTTGACCGGTTCCCTGCACCGCTCCACCCTGATCCAGCTGGGGGAGTCCGGCAAAGAGCTGCATGCCACGACGCTCGTGGCAATGGGAACGGCCGGCCGCCGGGAGTTTTCTCCCTTCTGCCCGCTGCAGTTGGCGCTGGTCCTTGGGCGGGACGACAGCGGCGACCAGGAAGCGGGCTCCCGGTATGCCCGTATTCTCCAAGAGGGTTTTGCGGCCTGCGGTCTGCAGGTCGATGGCGACGTCGCCCCGGTGCATCCTCCGTGGCGCGGCAGTCTGCCGGAGTGGAACCAACGCCTGGAGCAAGGCTTGGCCAGGGGGAAGCAGAAGGAATTGGTAGAACTGCTCAGGTTGGCCGATCATGAAGTCCTTTTTTCCTCCGAGGGGGGGGAGGGCGAGTTTCGGGAGCTTGTGCTGCCGCACCTGCAACAGAGCCGCCGGGCCATGGGTGATCTTGTGACCCGCCTCATGGGGCTGTCCAACGGCATAGGGATGATGGGGGGGTGGCGTCTGGAAAAGAGCGGTCCGCACCGCGGGCTGTTCAGGCTGTTCGAGCATGCCCTGCTGCCGCTCTCGGCCGCGGTTGCCGCCCTGGCCCTGATCCACCGGGTCGATGCCCCCGATATCCCCCAGCGCATCCGGGTGCTGCTTGGGCGCCAGGCATTGGATGTGGATACCGCCGAACGCTTGCTGCAGTCCTGGCATATCCTGAACGAGCTGCGCCTGACGCGGGAACGTGAATTTTTCCCGGTCCGGAACAATGGGGCGGCTCTCTACCTGGACATCACGAACCTGGACGAAGATACCCTCGGTATGTTCAGGGATGCGCTGGAGACCGTCGGGACGGTCCAGCGTCTGGTGAGTGTCGTCTATAACGGGACGGAAGAGTAGCCGCCGTGCAGATCACGCTCTCCACAGGCAGCCTCTTCACGCTCCCTTTGCCGCGGACCTTGGAGCTTGCGGCGGCCGCCGGTTTCGATGGGGTCGAGTTGATCATCAACCAGGACTTCCAGAAGATCAACCCGGTCAGGCTGATCAGATCGCTGCAGCAGATCGCGGTGATCCACTCCATCCATGCACCCTTCATGCCCCTGGATGGCTGGGGCGGCCCGGCGGATTCCCTGCGGCGGAGCGTGGCCCTGGCCGCGGAATGCGGTATCCCGCTGGTGAATTTTCATCCGCCGTCGTGGATGAGCTTTGAGATTGGCTACTGGCGCTGGCTCTACAGCGTGATCGATTTTCAGAAGGATGTGGGGCTGGACGGCCTGGTGACCGTCACCTTGGAGAACATGCCCTGGGTGGGCAGGATGAAGATCAATCCCCATATCCTGTCCAGCACCCAGCGGATGATCGAGTTCATCCGTGACCACAACCTGTTCATGACCTTCGACTGCACCCACATGGGATCGGGCAAGGCCAATTTTATCAACGACTTTTACCAATTTTACGAATCAGGGCGCATCAGGAACATCCATTTTTCCGATTACGGGCAGGGACGGGAGCATCTTTTGCCGGGGCACGGCATGCTGCCGCTGACCCGCTTCCTGAACCACTTGCGAAACACTGATTATCAGAGTACGGTAACGCTGGAACTTGATCCGTCCGAATTCCCCAAAGCGGAGCATATCATCCTGGAAAGCCTGAAAGAAATCCTGATGTACCTGCGCGCCGAAACCGGCAAGCAAGACGATGCGGTATTGAATTACGACCGGGGCTTTCAGGCCGTTCCCCTGCCCGAGGCGGGGTAGCCGCCGCCCGACGGCGGCATATCCGATTTTTTATCTTTTTTCCGAGCGACCACCCTGCATGTCTGACAAATATATCGAAAAAACCTTTATCTATCTCCTGGTAATCTCCGTGGCGCTGCATGTCGGCATGTTTGCCCTGATGTACTACCTGCCCCACGAACAAAAGCCGCCTCCCAAGGAGCCGGTGTTCATCGACATACAGCAGATCCCGGAGCTGAAGCCCCAACAGCCCACGCAGCAGGAGACAAAGCGCTTCTCCGATCAACGGCAGCGTGTCCCCAAGGAGATGGCCCCCCGCGGGAACGCCCCCCGGGACAGCTTCGGGCCGGCACCGCAGCCGGTCGCAAAGCCCCAACCCCAGGAGGCCGTGAGGAGCCCGCACCGGCAGGTCCCCGCAGGCAAACAGTCCCAGACGTTGCCTCCGGGACGCCAGGAATCCCCCCTGGCGCCCGGCTCATCGGTTTCCAGCCTGCTCAGGCCAAAGTCCCAGAGCGCGCCGCAGATTTCCCCGCACCAACTTTTCCCGAGTGCGCAGCGTCTGGCCAAGCTGGAAGAGGGGTATCGCCGCAAATTCGAGAACGACGTAGCCGAGGGGGACACCCGCTTTCTCAACAGCGACGACATCCAGTTCGGTTCGTTCCTGCGCCACTTCGAAACCGCCGTGTACGGCGTCTGGCGCTACCCCCAGGAAGCGGCCATGAAGGGGATCGAGGGGGTCACGCCGGTGCGGATCACCTTCAATCGGCGCGGAGAGATCGCCAAGGTGGAACTGCTGGAAAGCTCCGGCGCACGGATACTGGATGACGAGGTTCTGCGCACCCTGCGCTCCATAGGTCCGGTGGGGTCGTTCCCCCGGGGCTACGACAAGGAAGAATTCCATTTGATCGCATTTTTTCAGTACGGCGGCGCAAGACGGTCGTTGCGGTGACGCGGCGCGCCTTCCTCATCGCCGCCCCCCAGAGCGGTTCCGGCAAGACCACCGTGGCCCTGGCCGTCATGGCCGCCTTCAAACGGCGCGGGATGCCGGTTGCGCCCTTCAAGTGCGGCCCTGATTTCATCGATCCCGGCTACCATCGCCTGGCCACCGGCCGCCCCTCCGTCAACCTGGACGGCTGGATGTGCCCGGAGGGGTTCGTGGCCGGTACCTTCCATCTGCATGGGAAGGGGGCCGACGTGGCGGTCATCGAAGGGGCTATGGGGCTGTTCGACGGCATAGGCCACGCCCCCATGGAGGGAAGCAGCGCCCAGGTGGCCGCTATTTGCGGCGTGCCGGTGGTGCTGGTGGTCAACGCCCGAGGCATGGCGGCCAGCGCGGCGGCCCTGGTCAAAGGGTTTGCCGGGTACGACGAGCGCGTCAGGATTGCCGGCGTGATTTTCAACAATGTGGGGAGCGAGTCCCACGGCGAGTTGCTGCGTCAAGCCCTGGCAGCGGCACTGCCGGAGTTGCCGGTGTTCGGCTGCATCCCCCGGGACGAATCCCTGGGGATACCGTCGCGGCACCTGGGGTTGGTCACGGCCGAGGACAACCCGTTGCCGCCCGACTACCTGGAGCGCCTGGCCGATCTGGCGGAGGACCGTCTGGACCTGGGGGGACTGGCAGACATTCACGTCACCCCCGGCCCCCCTTTTTTAAAGGAGGGAACTTTGCGGGATGCCCTCGCGGAGGGGGGCGCACCGGTCCGTATCGCTGTGGCCCGGGACGCGGCCTTCTGCTTCGTGTACGAGGACAACCTGCGCCTGTTGCGGGAGACGGGCGCCGAGATCGTCCCGTTTTCGCCCCTGGCAGATGCGCACCTGCCGGCCGATATCCGTGGCATCTACCTGCCGGGCGGTTACCCGGAGTTGTATGCCGAACGCCTGGCCGCCAACAGCGCCATGAAAGCCGCCGTGCGGGACGCCGTCGAGGCGGGCATGCCGGTGTATGCCGAGTGCGGCGGCTTCATCTACCTGACCCGCGGCATGGAGGCCGGGGAGGGGCAACCAGTGGCCGATTTCGTCGGCATCTTCCCGGTGCGGGCGCGCATGTTGCCGAAACGCAAGGCGCTCGGGTATCGCCAGGTCGAATGTGCGACGTATTATGGGGTGATAGCCGGTAATGGGAGCGCCCGCGGCCACGAGTTCCACTATTCGGAGGTCGGGACGATGCCCGATCGCATTGAACGGTGTTACCGGGTGTCCCGGCAGGGGAGGGAGCTTGGCCGGGAAGGGTATCGCTACAAAAACTGCCTGGCGTCCTATATCCACCTGCATTTCGGCAGCAACGGGGGGATCGCGCCGGCCTTTGCAGATGCCTGCCGAAAATACGGCACCGTGTGAGGTATCGCACCACCCGCAGAAGCTGTGGGCGTGGGGAGGGTGCGTCCTCTCAAGCTAACCCTGGGCCCAGCCTCCGCACCCACCATTTATTCAGCCAAGTCGTGCATGACTCGGCACAGGTCCGATTTGCCTTCAAAACCGATGCCGACGAGTTCCGGCATCGTGATGTATCCGGCCTCTACCCTGACGCCGTCGGGGAAACCCCCGAACGGCTGAAAAAGATCGGGGTAGCTTTCATTGCCACCTAAGCCGAGGCCTGCAGCTATGTTGAGCGACATCTGATGGCCGCCGTGCGGGATGCACCGCCGTGAGGACCAGCCATGGCGCTGCAGCATGGCCAGGGTGCGGCGGTATTCGCAAAGTCCGTAGGAGAGAGCACAGTCAAACTGCAACCAGTCCCGATCCGAACGCATGCCGCCGTGACGGATCAGATTTCGTGCATCCTGGTGACTGAACAGGTTTTCGCCGGTCGCCATCGGGCCAGGGTAGAATTCGCTCACTGTAGCCTGTAGGCTGTAATCGAGAGGATCGCCGACCTCCTCGTACCAGAAAAGGTCGTACTGCCGTAGCGCCTTGGCGTAGGCGATGGCCGTTTCCAAGTCGAACCGGCCGTTGGCGTCCACCGCTAATCGGGCCTCGCTCCCTATCTCCGCCAGCACCGCCTCTATCCTTTGCAGGTCCTCGGTAAGCGGCGCACCTCCGATCTTCATCTTCACCACGGTGTAGCCGCGGTCGAGATAGCTGCGCATCTCGGCGCGGAGCGCAGCCAGATCCTTGCCAGGGTAGTAATAACCGCCGGCAGCATAAACGAAGACGCGGGGATCCGCCTCGACGCCATGAAGTTCCGAGAGCAGCCGGAAAAGCGGTTTGCCGGCGATCTTGGCCGTGGCGTCCCACACGGCCATATCGATGGTCCCCACCGCAACCGAGCGCTCGCCGTGCCCTCCGGGTTTCTCGTTGGTCATCATGGCAGCCCAAACGCGGTCGGGATCGAGGTTCTCTCCTGTCTGATCCAAAAGCGTGGAAGCTTCAGCTTCCAGGATGCGAGGGGCGAAACGCTCCCTTATCAATCCCCCTTGGCCGTAGCGGCCATTGGAGTTGAATCCATAACCAACAACCCTCTTCCCGTCTCTGACGACGTTGGTAACAACCGCCACCAGGCTGGTGGTCATCTTGGTGAAGTCGATGTAGGCGTTACGAATCGGCGACGAGATCGGCAGGGTAATTTCCTTTACTTCGGTTATCCGAATGTCCATTGTAACCTCCAGGTTCTCTCGCATAGTGGAATATGCGATACTCTTTGTTATGGCCGGCAGAGGAAAATAAAGGCGGCAACTCTCAGCAGGCCTTCGTCCAGACAGGAGAGTTCAGGGGACTTCGTCAGACCGCCGCAGCGATAGCCGCGCCTACTTCAACTGTGGTGGCACGTCCCCCCATGTCGGGGGTGCGCGGACCATCGACCAGGATAGCTTCAATGGCGCTGATGATGGCATCGTGTGCGGCACGGTAGCGAGGATCGCCGTTCCCTAGGAAATCGAGCATCATTGCTCCCGACCAGACCATGGCAATTGGGTTGGCGATATTCCTGCCGGCGATGTCGGGTGCTGAACCATGGACCGGCTCGAAGAGCGAAGGGAAGAGACGGTCGGGATTTAAATTCGCGGATGGTGCAATGCCGATAGTTCCAGCACAAGCGGGACCGAGATCCGAAAGGATATCTCCAAACAGGTTGGAAGCCACCACCACGTCGAAAAGATCCGGGGTCAGGACGAACCGTGCCGTGAGGATGTCTATGTGGTACTTGTCCCAACTCACCTCCGGGAACTCCCCTCCCATCAATGCCACTCGTTCGTCCCAGTAGGGCATGCTGATGGCGATACCGTTCGATTTGGTGGCAGCGGTCAGGTGTCTTTTCGGCCTGTTCTTTGCCAGCTCGAAGGCGAACCTGAGAATGCGATCTACCCCCGTTCTGGTAAAGACTGATTCCTGCAGGACGAGTTCGCGCTCCGTCCCCTCGAACATCATACCGCCGATCTTGGAGTATTCCCCTTCGGTGTTCTCCCTGACGACGTAAAAGTCGATATCGCCGGGCTTACGGCCAGCCAGGGGGCAGGGGACCCCGGGCATCAGTCGCACCGGTCGCAGGTTCACATACTGGTCGAATTCCCGACGGAACTTCAGAAGCGATCCCCAAAGGGAGATATGGTCGGGCACCACCTCCGGCCATCCGACAGCGCCGAAATAGATAGCATCGAAAGGTTTCAGCGTCTCGAACCAATCGGCCGGCAACATCTGTCCGTGCTTCAGGTAGTAGTCGGAGCAGGACCAGTCGAAATGGGTAAACTCGATCTCGATATTGAACTTCCCCGCTGCAGCCTCCAGCACACGAAGACCTTCAGGCATGACTTCCCCGCCGATACCGTCACCTGGTATTACTGCGATTCTGTGATTTTTCATCATTGTCTCCAGGAGTCTGGGTTACGAATGGTGAATTTGGCGCCATAGGAAACCCTGAAGTGGAATTAGCATTTGAAGTAGAAATAGCACTTTTCAGGGTAAAGATAATTAGATATTGTATGCATATAAAGGACACGAAACGTGAATAATCTGCCTCCTATTGATGACATGCGACTCTTTTGCGCCGTGGTGCGCAACATGAGTTTCATTGCCACGGCAACCGAATTGGGAGCCTCACCTGCCTATGTTAGCAAGCGGATAGCGCTGCTTGAAGACGTGCTGAAGGTGCGCCTACTGCACCGCACCACCCGGCGCGTGAGCCTGACACAAGACGGGGAAACGGTGCACCGCTGGGCGCAGCGGATTCTGGAGGATGTGGAGCAGATGGTCGAGTCGGTCACCACCTCAAAGACGACCCCGAGGGGATCACTGCGCATCATTACCGGTTCCGGCTTTGGACGCAAAAAACTCGCTCCTGCTCTCTCCGAACTCGCCATACTTTATCCCTTGCTGCGCATTGAATTGGAACTACTAAGCCGTCCGGTGGATATGATCGCCGAAGGATTCGATCTCGATATCAGAGTAGGGGGCGATTCGGCGCCCAACTTGATCGTGAAGCGAATCGCCGAGAACTCTAGAGTTCTCTGTGCCGCGCCGTCCTACCTGGAGCGTCGCGGCATGCCGGCAGAAGTCATTGACCTGGCTCGTCACGACTGCATCGTCATCCGCGAGCGTGATCAGAGTTTCGGGGTCTGGCGGCTGCAAGGTCCGAAAGGGGTGGAAACGGTCAGGGTGTCCGGGCCGCTATCGTGCAGCAACGGTGAAATTGTTCACCAGTGGGCTGTGGACGGACACGGCATCATTTTGCGATCGACTTGGGACATTGCGGGGGACTTGAGGGAGGGGCGCCTGGTGCGGGTACTCCCCGAATTTTTTCAGGAAGCTAACATTTCGGCTGTCTACCCTTTGCGTCTGACTGAATCGGCGAAGGTGCGGGTCTGCATCGAGTTTTTGCAGCAGTGGCTCAGGGAGAAGGGATCAATCAGCATTTAATCGGGTTGGGCGACCCACGGGAATCCCTGCCCCTTCGCTCCTCAGGTTGCTGCTATGGCTTCGGGGAGATCCCGCAGCCCACAAAATCTGCGGAAGAACCGAGGTATCCCCGAACCCGTGACACCCCTCATGGCGCCTCCCCCCTCGGCATGATACTTCATGGGCGGCGCTGGACCCCGGCGTGGCGCTCGATCCGCTCTTCAGGCCGGATTCGGGTTGTCTTTTGCCTGTTGCCGTGCTACAAAATCGAAACTGCTTCCGGTCCAAGGGAAGCCGGTGCGAATCCGGCGCTGCCCCGCAACTGTAAGGGGGGACTGTCACCGCAGGAGGCCACTGTCCGTGAAGGATGGGAAGGCGCGGTGACGGGACGATCCCCGAGTCAGGAGACCTGGCTGGAAGTCGCATAAGCACTCCGACCGTGGGGAAGGGAGCGTATCATGAAACACCCTGCGTTACTGTTGTTGTCCGTTTGCCTGCCTGTCGTTCTTCTGCCGTCCTCTTCATTTGCCATGCACATCTCCGAGGGGATTCTGCCCTTTTCCTGGGCAGCGGTCTGGTTTGCCGCGTCGGCGCCCTTTTTGGCCCTGGGGTTGCGCAGCCTGGCGCGCCGTTCGGCCCAGGACCTGTCCAGCAAGCCGCTGGTGGGGATGGTGGCGGCCGTGGTGTTCGTCATCTCCTGCATGCCGGTGCCGGTGCCGACCGCCGGGACCTGTTCCCATCCCTGCGGCACGGGGTTGGCCGCGATTCTGCTCGGCCCGGCCATGGGAGTGGTGGTGGCGGCGGTCGCCCTGTTGATCCAGGCGCTCTTTCTCTCCCATGGCGGCCTCTCCACCTGGGGTGCCAATCTCTTTGCCATGGGGGTTGTCGGTTCCTTTACCGGGTTCATCGTGTTTCGCGGCGTGCGCGCCTGCGGCGCCGGGCCGGTTGCGGCCGCCTTCGTGGCCGGACTCCTGGCCGATTGGGCCACCTACGCCACGACCGCCATGATCCTGGCGGCCGGTATCCGGGGGACAAGCCCGTTCTGGCCCCTGGCCGGCAAGATCGCCCTGGCGTTCGTCCCCACCCAGTTGCCCCTGGGGATCATCGAAGGGGTCATCACCGCCGGCATGGTCTCCCTGTTGCGCAAAAAACGCCCGGACCTGCTCGCCCGCACCGCTTTGGCGGGAGTCGATGGAGGGAAACGATGAAACGACGCATCATCATGATAAGCGTGTTGTTGTGGTCAATGGCAACGGTTTCCCCGGCAGTGGAACAGTGGCAGGGGATCGATGAAACCGTTGTTCAGAAGATCGCCCGGGAACATGGCCGCGAGGCCAGAAAGCCGCTGATCGACACCGGCGAGGGGGATATACAGTTGTTCGTGTTCCTGCTGGCGGGGGCGGTGGGCGGTTTTGCGGCCGGGTATTGCTGGCGCGCCCTTTTGGACGGCAGGAAGAAGGAGGACAGGACTAAGGAGTGACCTGTCCCAGAAACTCCAGGCTCTTCAACCGGCGTCCTGCATGGGTGGCGATGGCTCGATCCAGAAGCGCCCCCCCTTCCGTCAGGAGATCGGGCGGAAAGACGACCTTGCCGAAGGTGCCGGTTGCCATGCAGGCGCCCAGGGCTTTGAGGGCTGAGGGATGCAGCGGCCTGCCGGTCGGGGCGCAGGCCCGGCACACCGGTTCGCCGTTCTCCTGCAAAAGTGCGCCGACAGTGCCAAAGGGGGTGTCGCAGCGGGGACAACTCTCCAGCGAGGGGCGATAGCCCAGGATGTTCAACAGGTTGATTTCAAAGAAACGGCGGTCGCTATCATCGGCCGCCGTTTCCGCTTCCAGGCGGTCCAGATAGGCGGCCAACAAGCGGTAGAGCCGCGGCAGGGGATGCCCTTCGGGGGTCATGGCCTCCACCACCTCGCAGGCATAGAGCGCATGGGCAATGGCTGGCAGGTCGCCGCGGATGCGGGGGTAGATGGTGACGATCTCGGCCTGTTGCAGCCCTGCCAGCCCCTCCCTGACCCGGACCTGGGCCTCGATGCGGGCAAAGGCCTCCAGCGCCGCACCGAAACGCTTGCGGCTCGTGCGCGCACCGCGGGCAAAAGCCTTGATACGGCCATGCTCCAGGGAGAACAGCGACGCGATCCGGTCGCTATCGCCGTAATCGAGCGTCGAGAGGACAATGGCCTGAAGTTTTTCGGCATGCATGGACGGCCTATTGATCTGTTGAAATGTGGGATGGATTTATTTATTCTAGGCCAAGACACAAGGCAAGAAAAAAGTTCACGTACCCCTTTCTCACGAGGAGGCAGCATGGTCCGTTTCTCTCCATTGGTTTCCGTGGTCGCCCTGAGCCTGTTCGCCCTGACCGCCTGTGCCCCCGTCGGCAGGCAGGTGATGGGCGACCCCCAGGATCCTTATCCGCTCACGGCGCCGCCCCGTATCGGCCAGATCGTCCATCTGCCGACCGGCACCCTGGTCAGCCCGGCCCAGATGCTGGCCGTGGCCACGGACGCGCGTATCGTCTACGTCGGCGAGACCCATGACAACCCCGCCTCCCACCGCCTGGAACTACAGGTCCTCCAAGCTCTCGCCGAGCGCTATCCCGGCCGCCTGGCACTGGGCATGGAGATGTTCGTGCGTTCCCAACAGCCGGCCCTCGACCGCTGGGTTGCCGGCGAGCTGGATGAAAAGGCCTTTCTCAAAGAATCCCGCTGGTTCGAAAACTGGAACATGGATTTTGCCTATTACCGTGACCTTTTGAACCTCGCCCGTGAACGGCACCTCCCGGTCATCGCCCTGGATGCCGAGAAGAGCCTGGTGAAGGCGGTGCGCAGCACGGCCCCGGAACAGCTCGGCCCGGCCGAGCGGGCCCAGTTGCCGGAACTCGACCTGACCGATCCCTACCAGCGCGGCCTGGTAACGGCCATCTTCGGCGATCACAGCCACGGGGGGATGGCGATCGATGGCTTTATCCGCGCCCAGACCCTGCGGGACGAGACCATGGCCGAATCCGCGGCCCGCTACCTGGCAAGCCCGGCCGGCAGGGACAAACACCTGCTGGTGGTCGCCGGTGGTGATCATGTCAGCAGCGGCTTCGGCATCCCGCGCCGGGTATTCCGCCGTCTCCCCGCCTCCTCGGTCATCATCGGCGGCAAGGAACTCGACATCCCGCCCGACAAACAGGATCGCCTGATGAACGTCACGGTCCCCGATTTCCCCATGGTGCCGTACGATTTTCTGGTGTACCAGGCTTACGAGGACCTGCCCGAAACAGGGCTCCGCCTCGGCGTGATGATCGAGCCGGCGCCCGGTGGCCGCGGTCTGGCGGTGAAGGGGGTGCTGCCCGGCTCCAATGCCGAACGGGCCGGCCTGCAGCCGGGGGACATCTTGCTCGCCCTCGACGGCGAACCCCTGACGGGAAATTTCGACCTGACCTATGCCGTGCAGCGGAAACATCCCGGCGACCGCGGGGTGGTGCTGGTCGAACGGCAGGGGAAGAGCCTGAAGCAGGAGATCGTGTTCCTGGCTCCACAGAAGGGACAGCACCACGGCAGCAAGTAGCCGTAATCACACCACGGGAGAGCGGGAGGGACTCATGGAGAGGAAACGGGTGGGGATCGTGTTGTTCGACGCCGTTGAGGTGCTCGACTTCTGCGGACCGTACGAGGTCTTTTCCGCGGTGCGGCGTGACGAGGCGAAGCGGCGCGAGGAGCCTTCCCCCTTCGAACTGCTGCTGGTGGCCGAGAAAAGCGGTACCGTGACCACCCCGGGGGGGATGAGGGTCACGCCCGACGCCACCTTTTCGACCTGCCCCCGGTTGGATGTCCTGGTCGTGCCGGGCGGCTGGGGCACCCGCAGGGAACTGGGCAATCCGGCCATGCTCCAGTGGCTGCGGGAGCGCAATGCCGAGGTGGAAACGCTGGCCTCGGTCTGCACCGGGGCCATGCTGCTGGGCTCTGCCGGCCTGCTCGACGGGCTGCACGCCACTACCCACTGGCGCTCCCTGGATTGGATGCGCGACTCGTTTCCCGCCGTGACGGTGGAATACGGCCAGCATGTGGTGGAGGACGGTCGGGTCGTCACGTCAGCCGGCATCTCGGCGGGGATCGACATGGCGCTCAAGGTGGTTGCCCGCTACCACGGCGAGAAGGTGGCGCGGGCCACGGCCCGGCACATGGAGTATCCCTATCCCGACAGCAATGCGCGCAGGGTGCCGTTGCCGCCTCTCGCAGGCTGTTGAAAACCTCAGGTTGTTCAAAAATAGTCAGATCGTTGCCTCCGCAGAAGGCCCTGCGGAGGCGTAGCAGCGCTACGCCGCACAATTCAGCTTGCTGAATTGGACCGCGAAGGCGCCCGAAGGGTGAGGCCAAAGGCCTCAGTCACAAAAGGGCTTTCGAGGACGGCTGCGAGATGGCTATTTTTCAACAACCTGCTAGTGCGCCTCGCTCCAGTTCTTCCCATAGCTGATGTCCACCTTGAGCGGCACCTTCAGCTCCACGGCGCGGGACATCTCCTCCTCCACCAAGCGTTCCATGGGGAGCAGTTCCTCCTCCGGTATCTCGAAGACCAGTTCGTCATGCACCTGCATGGTCAGGCGGCTCTTCAGCCCCTCGGCCCGTATCCGTCCGTCCACGCGGATCATGGCGCTCTTGATGATGTCGGCCGCCGAGCCCTGGATGGGGTAGTTGATGGCGTTGCGCTGGGCGAAGGCCCGCACGTTGCCGTTCGTGCTGTGGATATCCGGTATGGGAAGCCGCCGATCCAGGATGGTTGTGACGTATCCGGTCTCTTCCGCCTGGCGGATGCAGGAGTCCAGGAAGCCGACCGCGCCGCTGTGGCGCTCCTTGTAGGCGGCGATGAACTCCTCGGCCGTCTTGCGGGCAATGCCCAACTGCTTTGCCAAGCTGAAGGCACCCTGGCCGTAGATGATGCCGAAGTTGATGGTCTTGGCCTGGCGGCGCATCTCGCTGGTGACCATCTCGGGGAACAGGCCGAAGACCTCGGCCGCGGTGCGGGTGTGGATGTCTTCGTCGTGGGCGAAGGCGTGGCAGAAAACCGGGTCGCCGGAGAGGTGGGCCAGTACGCGCAGTTCGATCTGGGAGTAGTCGGCCGAGAGGATGACGTGCCCCGGCGGGGCGATGAAGGCGTGGCGGATACGGCGCCCCTCATCGGTGCGGACCGGGATGTTCTGCAGGTTGGGATCGGAGGACGAGAGCCGTCCGGTGGCGGTGACGGTCTGGTTGTAAGAGGTGTGCACCCGGCCGGTCCTGGGGCAGACCAGGCGCTCCAGGGCGTCGCTGTAGGTGGACTTGAGCTTGGTCAGGCCCCGGTAATCCACGATCAGGCGGGCGACCTCATGCTCCTCGGCCAGGGCGCTCAGCACCTCGTTGTCCGTGGACCAGCCGGTCTTGCCCTTGGTCTTCTTGCCGGTTTTCAGCCCCATGCGTTCGAAGAGTACCTCGCCCAGCTGCTTGGGAGAATTGAGATTGAAGGGGGCGCCGGCGATGGCGAAGATCTGCCCCTCCAGTTCCGCAAGGCGCGTTGAAAAGTCCCGGGAAAGTTCCTTCAGCATCTCCCTGTCGAGCAATACTCCGTAATTTTCCATATCGGCCAGGATCGTCACCAGCGGCATCTCTATGGTATGGAAAAGCTGTTCAAGGCCGGTTTCAGCCAGTTGTGGTTCGAATTTGCGCCGCAGGAGCCAGGTGGCGTCCGCATCTTCGCAGGCATAGGTGGAGGCGGCCTCCACCGCCACCTGGGAAAAATTCTTCTGTCCCTTGCCGGTACCGGTCACCTCGCTGTAGCTGATCATGCGGTGGTTGAGGTGTTCTTGGGCCAGGGCGTCCAGGCCGTGTCCGCTCCGGGCCGGGTTGAGCACATAGGAGGCCAGCATGGTGTCGAACCAGACGCCCGCGACCGTAATGCCGCTGTTGGCCAGCACCTGCATATCGAACTTGATGTTCTGGCCGACCTTGCGCAGCCCGGGATTTACGAACAGGGGGCGCAGGCGTTCCAGCACCCGGTCCCGCGGGAGCTGATCGGGGGCAAGCGGGGCGACACCCTCGCCCTGTTCCCCGGCTTGAGAGTGCGCCGCAAACAACGTCCCCTCCGCGTCGGGAAGAGACGGGGAGGGGGATGCGGCTATGTGCCCCACCGGGATATAGTAGGCCTCATGGTCGCGAAAGGAGAACGACAGGCCGACGATCTCGCCCAGGCGCGGGTCGAGGCTGGTGGTCTCCAGGTCAAAGGCGAATTCGCCGGCCTGCTCCAGGGCCGCGGCCAACGCCTCCAGTTCCCCGGCCGCGGTGACGGTCCGGTACCCCTCACTGGAGAGGGTTGCGTGACCGGTCATCTCCTTGATCAGGGTGGTGAAACCGTACTGTTTGAAAAAGGCGTTCAGGGCCGGGGTGTCCGGTTCCCGGGCGGTCAGTTCATCCAGGTTGATTTCCAGCGGTACGTTGCGCTCGATGGTGGCCAGCTTGCGCGACAGGAGCGCCTGGTCGCGGAATTCCCGCAGTTTTTCGCCATTCTTTCCCTTTACCTCGCCCGCCCGTTCCAAAAGGGCATCCAGGGTGCCGAACTCCTGAAGCAGCTTGATGGCGGTCTTCTCACCGATGCCCGGTACGCCGGGGATGTTGTCCGAACTGTCGCCGGCCAGACCGAGGATGTCCGGCACCAGATCAGGCACGACGCCGAAGCGCTCGCTCACCTCCGCAAGACCCGACCGCTTGTCCTTCATGGTGTCCAGCAATGTGACTTTTTCCGTCACAATCTGCATCAGGTCCTTGTCGCCGGTCACCACCACGACCCGGCCGCCATTGGCGCTGTAACGGGCGGCCAGGGCGCCGATGATGTCATCCGCCTCGAACCCCTCCAACTCCAGGGCCGGGATGTTGAAGGCGCGCACCACCTCGCGGATCGGGCCGACCTGCTGGCGCAGGTCATCCGGCATGGCGGCCCGGTTGGCCTTGTATTCCGGGTACATTTCGGTGCGGAAGGTGATCCTGCCGGCATCGAAGACCACCGCCAACTGCTTGGGATCGTGATCCTTGATCAACTTGAGCAACATCTGAATGAAGCCGTAGATGGCGTTGGTCGGATGGCCGCTGGGAGATGACAGGTGGCGGATGGCGTAATAAGCCCGGTAGATGTAGGAGGAACCATCGATCAGGTAGAGGGTGTCGTCGTGGCTGTTCATGGTGCGTTTTTCTCCGCCTGTTCCCGCGTGAACAGCACAAAGGCCATGCTCGGCCTCCGGCTGGACTCGCGCATGGCAAATTGCATGCTGTCGAAGCGCCATCCCTTGGCGCTCCATTCGTTGAGCGTCTCCTCGATGGCCTCTTCGGTAACGGTACCCAGTTCGATCACTTTATAGGTCGGCATGTTCGTACCTCGGCGTTTTCGGCAATAGTAGCCAACGACGGGCATATCTTCAAGCGGAAACGAAGAAGGCGGCCTGAAAGCCGCCCTCGTTGTGGACATGATGGTTGGTGTCGTTATTGAAAACCGAGCTTGGAGGATATCTCCTTGGCGGCCTTTGTCACCAGCGGGATGAGTTCCTTTTCCAGTCGTTCGTCCGTGAAGCGCATGGACGGACCGGAGATGCTGACCGCGCCGATGATCCGGCGGGTATAGTCGCGGATCGGCGCACTGACGCACTTGACGCCCACATCCAGTTCCTCGTTGTCGATGGCGTAGCCCTGCTCGGCGATGGTCTTCAACTGCTTTTTGAGGAGGTCGCGGTCGGTGACGGTATTTTTTGTGTACTGCTTGATCTCTTTGGGAGGGAGGTAGTTTTCCAACTCCTCATCGCTCATATGGGCGATCTGAACCTTGCCCGCGGCGGTGCAGTAGGCCGGCAGCCTTGAGCCGACCCGCGGGACGACGCGGACGGTCATGTCGGTCTCCACCGCATCCAGGTAGATGATGTTGAAGTCCTTGAGGATCGCCACGTAGGTGGTCTCGTTGCACTCCTTGACCAGGGCTTCCAAAATCGGTTTCGACTGACGCAGAAGGCCCATCTGGCGGATGAAGGTCTGCCCGAGTTCCAGGGTTTTGAGGCCGAGGCGATAGTTCTCGGTTACACGGTTCTGCTCGATGTAACCCCGTGCCTCCAGCGTCGCAAGAAGCCTGAATACGTTGTTTTTATGCAGTTTCAAGCGTTTGCTGAGTTCGGTGACGCCCAACTCGTCCGTTTCGCCGTGGAATTGCTCCAGCAGGTCAAGGGCGTGGGAGACGGCCTGAATGAGATATTCCGCTTTTTCTTTCTTTGCCATGGTCGGTACCCTGTTTCGTTAGATGTATAATGAAAAAAAGGTGGAAACAAGATCGTGAAATTTAATGAAAAAATCTAACCTGTTCAAAAAACTGCTGAAAAAAAGATAGATCGACATAAATGTAGAATAATGTTTTATAATTGTCAAGTCCTAAAAATTGCATTATATTCCTAATAAGGGGTGAGAAGTCTTTCCCTGACAAATGGGTATGAATAAAACATGCGGGGTGCGGCATGCTGAACCTGAGAAAAAAGATACTCGTCGCCATCGACGGTTCGCCGCAATCGGATAAGGCGGCCGAAGAAGCGGTCAGACTTGCCGCCGGCAACAAAAGCCAGTTCAAGAGCCACATCTATGCCATGCTGGTGTTGCCCAACTCCCCGACGTCAACCTACACCGATTTCGTGCCCTCCGCCCCGGTCACCGAGACGGCACAGTGGGACGATCTGCGCCGCCGCATCTTTTACGTCATCGAGAAAAGTGCTTCCGAGCACGATATTCCCCTGGAGATGATCGTCGAGTACGGTGAACCGGCCGAGAAACTGATCGAATTTGCCAGGCGCGAGCACATCGATGTGATCGCTATCGGCAGTTCGGGCAAGGGGTTCATCCAGCGCCGCCTCAAGGGAAGCGTTTCCCACCGCGTGGCAAGCAGCGCCCCCTGCTCCGTGTATATCGTCAGGGGGTGACCCCCCCCGGCGGCCAAATTTTTTTCAGAAAGGTTGTGTATGCTGTTGTTGCGTTTCGTATGCTGTCTGTTGATCGCCGTTTCTTCCTGGTTTGCCGCCCCTTCCGCTTCCGCCGCCGAAGAGTTCCGCGTTCCGATCCTGCTCTACCACCGTTTCGGCCCCACGGTTGCCGACGGCATGACCGTTACGACCCCGGTATTCGAGTCCCATATGAAATACCTGCACGACAACGGTTATACCGTTATCCCGCTCCGTCGTCTTGTGGACTATTACCGCGGCAAGGCCCCGGCTCCAAAACCGAAATCGGTGGTCATTGTTACGGATGATGCCCATAAATCCGTGTATAGCTACATGCTGCCCGTTATTCGCACGTATGGCTACCCGGTTACGGTCTTTGCCTACCCTTCCGCCATTTCCAACGCAAAATACGCCATGACCTGGGAACAGTTGCGGGAACTGAAGAAGACGGGGCTCTTCGATATCCAGTCCCATACCTACTGGCATCCGAACTTCAAGAAAGAACGGAAAAAGCTCAGCAGTGCTGCCTATGACAAGCTCGTCACGACGCAGCTTCTGAAGTCCAAGGTCAAACTCGAGTCGGAGCTTGGCGCAAAGGTTGACCTGCTCGCCTGGCCTTTCGGCATCTACGACGATTACCTGATCAAAAAGGCCGTTGAGGCCGGCTATGTGGCCAGCTTCACCATTGAGCGCCGTCATGCGACGCCCCACGACCCGATCATGAAACTCCCCCGCTACCTGCTGATCAACGCCGACAGCGGCAAGGCGTTCATCCGGCTTTTGGAGGGGAATGCCGTCAAACGGAACGTTGTCTACTAGGCTGCCATGACCGGGGAAAACGAGAAAAAGCATCCCTGTCCCGATTGCACCTACTGCCAGTGGTGCTCCGACGACCGCTGCCGGCTCTGTCGCAACAGGAGCGCCTGTTGCCGTCGCAAACTGTCCCTCGCCGAGCAGATCGCCCTGTATGAATCGCTTAACAAGCCTGCCGGCGGCCCCGGGCCGAACGACAAGGAGTGATGCAGCCCGTACCGCCCCTGTTTCCCGGTTGCCGCCGTTGTCGGTATACGAGCGTCATCATGTCTGGACGAGGGGCGTCAAGACATTTATAATCAACGCCAGCATGAACGACGACATGCCGTGTGGCCTGAACCTCTCTTCCCTGGGTGGGCCGCGCAAAAGGAGCCGTATGCAACCAACACCCGCTTTGGTCGCGGAAATTATCGACAATCTGCGGCGCGTATTTCAAGTCGTTAACGAGCAATCCAAGAGGGTTGAACGGGAAACCGGCCTGACGGGCCCGCAATTGTGGGCAATCAAGGTGATTGCCGAAAACGCGCCGATCAAGATATCGGAACTGGCCCGTAGGATGTACCTGCATCCCGCCACTATCGTCGGGATCGTCGACCGGCTTGAAAAACGGGGGCTCGTTGAACGGGAACGGTGCAGCAAGGACCGGCGGGTGGTGCATGTCGGGCTGACGGACGCGGGCAGGCAGGTTGTGATGACATCGCCGGAGGTGGCCCAGGGGCTTCTCGTGAGGGGGCTGGAAGTCCTGCCTGACGTGGAGTTACGTGCGATTGCGGGTGGTTTCGAGCGGATGGTCAAGATATTGGGTGCTCAGGAGATTCCTCCCCACCTGCTCCTGTCTCCCGAGGTCAACCTGCCGCGAAACCGGCCGTTGGCCGGTCAGAAATAGAGAACACTTCGAAAGGGGCCGCGGCGATATCTCTTTACAGGGGCGGCCGTACGGGATGGGGAATGGATAATACGCGCATTAGCGAACGGATTGAAGCCCCGCTGGATATAAAAGTCACCTGGCCCGCGACGCAGCAGGTCAAACGGGCTGTTACCAGGGACTTCAGCGATAGCGGGGCGTTTGTCCTCGTTGCGTTCGAGCCCCGTCCACCGGTGGATGCCGAAATGCACCTGCAACTGAACGGATTGGTTCTGGGCAAGGAACCGCCGGTGCTCAAGGCGCGGGTGGTGCGGGTCACGGACGAGGGGGTGGCATTCCGGTTTGTACGGGATGAGGCGGAGTGAACCTGAAAAGGGCGTTTTGAACGGGGATGCCTGGAGAAACGCCGATATAGGGAAGACAAGCAGAACGGGCGGCCCTGGAGCCGCCCGTTCTGCTTTACGGAAGGACTATTTTCCCGATAATTCTTTTGAACGTTGGCTGGCGCTGTCCACGGCGTCCATGATAAGACCCCGGAAACGTCCGTTTTCCAGGGTGTGCAGGCCCGCGATGGTGGTCCCGCCGGGGGATGTCACCTTTTCCCGCAGCAGTGCCGGGTGCTCGCCGGTTTCCGCTGCCATGCGGGCAGAACCGACCACGGTCTGCACCGCCAACTGGGCGGCAACGTCCCGCGGCAAGCCGTTTTTTACCCCGGCATCGGCTAAGGCCTCTATGAAGGCAAAGACATAGGCCGGGCCGCTACCGGACAGTCCGGTTACCGCATCCATCAGTTTTTCCGCGAGGGTGACGACCGTGCCGACCCGGGAGAAAATCTCACGGGCAATCTCCAGATCCTGCTGTGTGGCTTTTCGGCCGGGGCAGATGGCCGTGGCTGCTGCCTGGATCAGGGCCGGGGTATTGGGCATCACCCGCACGACCCGTGCGCCGTTGTTGAAGCTTTCCTCGATAAAGCCGGTCGAAATGCCGGCCATGATGGAGATGATCAGTTTGTCCGGCGAGATGACCTGTTCCAGTCCGGCCAGGACACTGGCCGCCACCTGAGGTTTTACGGCCAGGAGGAGGATGTCGGCCCGGCGGGCAATGTCAAGATTTTCCTCGTGAAGTTCCACACCGTAGGTGCTGGCGAGGAACTCCCTGCGGAGCGGGGTGGGCTCGGCCACCATGATGGCGGCCGGCGAAAAGCCTCCGGCCAGGAGACCCTTGATGATCGCCTCGGCCATGTTGCCGCCGCCAATGAATCCGATAGTCTTTCCGTCAAGCATGGTTATGCTCCTTTGTCGGCGCCACTACTGCGCTCCGCCACTTTTGGTGATCATCATCACCCCGACGCAGACCAGTACGGTACCGGCCCAACGGAGGGGCGTCACGGTTTCATGCAGGAAATACTGGGAAAGGAACGCCACCAGCACATAGTTGAGGGCCTGCATGGGGAGCGCCACCGACAGGTCCTCCCAGGAAAGCACCGCCAACCAGAGGAAGAAAAAAATGGCCAGCATGACGGTGCCCATCATGAGCTTGGGGGTGGTCAGCGCCCTGAACGCGGTATCCATGATGCCCCGCAGGTTCATGGCCGATATGTCCCCCATCTCCTTCATCCCCTTGGCCAGCAGGATATCGCCCACGGTTCCGGCGCTTACCGCCATGAACATGATAATCACGGTCTTAAACATACGGTTTCCTGTCTCCCCGATAATTGGTCAATTCAATTTCTAAAGCAGCAAGTTTCTGCCTGATCCGCCGGCTGGTGATGGCTGCCAGTTCGTCTTCATGGTGGTAATCCGGCATACGGCGGGTGATCTCGCTGTCCGGCAGGCAACCGGGATGGAAGTAGATCTCCGTCAGCCCCTCGTCCAGTCCGTCCAGGATGTTGAGGAGGTACTCTTCGTTCATCCGCCCGGAGTTGAGTACCCCCTTGACCTCCCCTGCATGGCGGATGCCCAGCCGCTTCAGCGCCGGCAGGGCTTGGGAGGAGAGTGCCCCGAAAATGACCCGCTCCAGGGCCTTTCCCGCGATGCGCTCGCGGTTGAAGGTCAGGTTGTGCATGAGGCGCTCCCGCGAGAGGCGGAAACTGGTGATGCCGTAGCGGGGCATCAACTCCCGGAGGAACGCGAATACCGTGGGGTGCAGATGGATATTGAGGTGGCCGTCGATGTGGGTCACCGGGATACCGGCATCCTTCACGCGCCTGATCTGGGCCTCGATCTCCCGTTGCAACTGTTTGTACAGCCCCTTGTCGAAGAAATAGCGCATGCCGGCGGCCACGGGGTTGTCCCTGAAGGCGCCCGCCTCATCCACCAGACCGGGGATTTTATCGGTTGGCAGCACGGCCGAACCCTGGACCAGGGTCAGATGCACGCCCACCTGCAGGCCGGGGTTGCGGCGGGCAATCCCCACCGCTTCGTCGAACGCTGCTGCCCCGGGCATGATCGAGGCGCAGGTCAGGATGCCGTCGCGCCACGCCTTCTCCACGGCGGCATTGACGCCGGGGGAGAGGCCGAAGTCGTCGGAGGTGATGATGAGCTGTTTCATGCCGGTATGATGCGCTTTACGGCGCTGTCTGCTTGCGCTTGCGCATGTAGTCAAGGTACTGTTTGCCTTCCTTGAGCAGCTTTCTGCGTTCCTCGCCGTTGACGATCATCTTGCCGATACTGCGCAGGATGTATTTCGGCCGGAAGTAGAACTTGTTGTAGAACTCTTCCACCGCCTTGAAGATCTCGGCGTTGGAGAGGTGGGGGTAGTTGATGACGCACATCTGGTGCCCGGTGTCGTCGATGTAGGCGTCCGAGGCGATCCAGCCCTCCCGCTTGCACTGCTCGAAGAACTCGGTGCCGGGGTAGGGGGAGGCCAGAGAAACCTGGATCGACTCCAGATCCAGCATCTTGGCGTAGGCGATGGTTTCCTGAATGGTCTCCTTCGTTTCGCCCGGCAGCCCCATGATAAAGGCGCCATGAATGGTGATCCCCAGTTTTTTGCAATCCTTGACGAACTGGATGGCCTGCTCCTTGGTGACCCCCTTCTTGATGTTCTTGAGGATCTGGGCGTTGCCGCTCTCGAAACCGACGATGACGTGATGCAGGCCGGCGTCGCGCATGACCTTGAGGGTCTCGTAGTCGCAGTTGGCGCGGGCATTGATCACCCATGAGACGCCCAGGGGCTTGATCAGTTCGGCTACGGCGCGGGCGTGTTTCTTGTCCGCCGAGAAGGTGTCGTCGTCAAAGGAGATGTCCCGAACCTCGGGGAGGTTCTCCTTGATCCATTTGACCTCCTCAAAGACGCTCTGGGGGGAGCGGGTGCGCATCTTCTGGCCGGAATAGGTCTGGGGCCAAAGGCAGAAGGTACATTTGGCCGGGCAGCCCCGGCTGGTGTAGATCGCCACATACGGGCTCTTGAAGTGTGGAATGACGTATTCCTTGATCGGCAGGTCGCGCTTGTAGATCGGCGCCACGAACGGCAGCGCGTCCAGATCGGTCAGAATCGGCCGGTCCGGGGTATTCACCGCCGTGCCGTCGCGCAGGAAGCTGATCCCCTCGATGCTCTCCCACTCCCGCCCCTCGCACAGCTCCTTGATGGCGTAATCGAACTCGCCGCGGCAGACGATGTCGATGACGCCTGCGCCGGCCTTGAGGGATTCCTCCGGCAGGATGGTGACGTGCGGGCCGGTCAGGACCGTGACGGTTGCCGGCTTCTGGGCTTTGATGCGGCGGGCGGTCTCGATATCGATCTTCAGGGTCGGCGTGGAGGTGTACATGACCACCAGGTCGTAATCCTTGGCAATAGCCAGGCACTCCTCGATGGAGAGACGCTGCACCGGTGCGTCGACGACGCGGCTCCCCTCAATCATCCCGGCCGGATAACAGAGCCAGGTGGGGTACCAGAATGAGGTCACCTCGCGTGATGCCTGGTAGCGGGCGCCGGCGCCGCCGTCAAAGTCCTCGAAGGTGGGGGGATTTAAAAAGAGTGGTTTCATTTCAACTCCTTACAGCTATTGTAAAAGTATAAACTTACAGATATTCGCCGATTAAGTCAAGGCATACCATTGTCGTAGCGGCAAAACGGAAGAGGGGCGGCCGCTTTGACCACCCCTCTTCCGGAAACCGAACGGCTGTTGCCCGCTACTTAAACAACGGTCATGGCTGTTGTGAACAGGGTCTTCTTCATGAGGCACCTCCCCCAAAAAAACACATTGACTTCTTTTAACGGTTCCGTTCCGGCCTGTCAACCGGTCTTGCCGGACAGGAACGCCCGGATCAGGTTGAAAGTCCTTTCGGGTCGCTCCTCGTGGGGGTTATGGCCGCAGTCGGCGATGGTGGTGAGTCGGGAACCGGCTATCTCCTGGTGCAGTTTGTGCCCCTGCCACGGTTTGACGACCCGGTCGTGCTCTCCCCACAGGATCTGGACCGGAATGGCGAGACCGGCATATCGACGGGTCATCTGTTCCGCATCATCCGGTATCATCTGCCGTACGGTTTCCGCCAGGGCGCGGGCCGCCGCCAACCCCCTGTACCCGGCGGCGTAGCGTTCGACGAGCCGCTCCGTAATCCGTTCATGCCGGTAAAAGACCGATTCAAGCCCCTTGCGGGCGAGCCGGCGTGGAGACAGGAATGCCATGAACAGGGGGCCGAGAAACGGGATGCGCAGGATACGCATGAAGCGGGGAAACGCCTGGGGGAATCCGGGGGAATCGATCAGGACCAGACGGGAGATCTGCGGGCAGTCCAGGGCTGCGGACATCCCCACCAACCCGCCGAAGGAGTGGCCCACCACACTCACGCCGCTCAAGTCGCGGGAACGGATATACGCACTGACGATATGGGCGTTGTGCTGGGTGGAATAATCGCCCCGGCACTGTTTCAGCGACCCGCCGTGTCCCTTGAGGTCCAACAGATGGAGGGTGTACTCGCCGGCCGGGAAAAACGGGACGAGGTCATCCCAGGTATGCAGCGAAGCGGCAAAGCCGTGCAGGAACAGGATGTGGTGGCGGCCGCTTCCGACCACACGGTAATGGATGCGGTCGCCGGAGAAGGGGTGAAAGCATCCCTCCCCGGCCGTTAGTGTCTGGTCAGCCATATTCCCAGATTGGTTGCCAGTTTCCGGTTGTTGTCATCCAGAAAACGGTTCTGGAAGATGGCGTCGTCTCCGAATACCGTAAACTCGCCTTTTCCCAGGGGCCCCATGACGATGACCGCGAAGGCGCCCACGGCGTCCCCCTTGGACAGAACCTTGTCGCCGTTCAGGTCAACCCAGGCCTCGGGCGAGGTGCGGGCGATGGCGCTGGATGACGTGCCGGGCCTGATGGCCCAGACGCCATAGGCCGAGAAGCTGCTGACCCCCGAGAAGAGGGGATTTGGGGAAAGGTCGGTGACGCGGAAGTTGAGGTCGCTATCGATGACGTTTTGGCGCTCATGCAGGACCGAGTTGGAAAAATCGATTCCCAGCCGGGCCAGCAGGTTGCCCAGGGGAGGGGCTATGTGCAGCATGACGGCCAATCTCCCCCCGTTCTGCACAAAACGGGCAACCGCCTCGACCTCCTCCGGCTGGAGCGGTTTGAAAGCGCCGGATATGACCAACCCGGCTGCGCCCTTGAGGAGCTCGTCGCTCAGGGGGGCTGTGGTCGTCGTGATGGTAGCGCCGGAGGCCCGCAGGGTGTCGGCCAGCTTTGAGAGTTGGAGTTCCCCCGGGTCGCCGGTCGTAAAACGCTGACCGTGCCCCTGGTCGAAAATGACGGTCGGGGGCACCACTGCGGCAAACGATGGTAAAACGGTCAGAATCAGTGCGAATATGAGGCTAAGTGTGAGTGTCGTTTTGCTCATTCAGGGAATTCCTCCTATGAAACAAGACGTTGTAGGTCTTTTATAGGTCCTGGCCAATAATTTTGCAAGAATTTCTTTTCCTGACTCCGCCGGGTGTGGTAAGTGACATAGGAACGCATTGCTTCCGTTCGATCAGGTGACAAATCACATGAAAAGGAGATTATGGATGGACGCCAAGAAACCCGAGATCACCTTCAAGTATATCTTTAACTACGGATACAACCCAACCTATGTCAATGGTGCCCAGGGGGGCTTCTCGCCCCGCGGCGAAATGGTGATACACTTTTATCTGGAACGCCAGCCCCTGCCCGAGTCGATCAGCCACGAGATTACCCCCGAAGGCGCCATCGGCCGGGAAGTCGCCGTTGAGCCCGAGGGGCTGAACAACAGCATGGTGCGTTTTATCGATACCGGTGTGGCGATGAGCTATGAAAACGCCCGTGTCTTCCACGCCTGGCTGGGGGACAAGCTGAAAGAGATGGAGGAGTTGCATAAGCTGCGCAATGCGTTTGAGAGCACTCCCACCGGCGGACAGGCATAGTGTGTCCCGATGCGGCGAACCGAACGCACGGGAGACAGGAGACGAAAGTGGGGTCGGGCAATGAATAAACCGGCGAGTGTCGTTTTCCTGATGGTGATGCTGGCACTCTGCGCAGGGCTGGTGGTCGTGCCTCGTTCTGTATCGGCTTTTCCGATGCCGGAACGCTTGGAGTTCGAGATTTCCTACACCGGCATCCCGGCTGGCCGGGCGGTGCAGGAGGTAACCCTCGAAGGCAGCGAGGTGCATATCGTATCCACCGCCAAATCCGCCGATTGGCTGAGGGTCTTTTTTCCGGTGGAAGACCGGATAGAATCGGTGCTGATTTCTGGTTCGCCGCCCCTCTATATCGGGGTCCCCCGGTTGTATCGCGAACGTATCCGCGAGGGGTGGACCCGCTTCCAGAAGGATGCGGTCTTCGACCGCCGGAAGCTCGAGGTCCGCACCAAGGACCTGTTGAAGAACAGTGAAACAACCAAGAGCATCACGAGGCGGACCTACGACACCCTGTCCAGCTTTTTCTATTTTCGTTCCATCCCGCTCCAGGTGGGCACGTCCTACTATATCGATATATTCGATTGCAAAAAGCTTTGGAACACGGAAGTGCGGGTTCTGCGCCGGGAAGTGATCGAGACCCCCCTGGGGAGGTTCAAGACGGTGGTGATCAAGCCGCTGCTCAAGTCGGAGGGAATCTTTGCCCGCACCGGGGATATGTACATCTGGCTGACGGACGATGACCGCCGCATACCGGTACTGATGAAATCCAAGGTCAAGATCGGCAGCATCACCGCCACCCTGGTGGGCGGAAACTACTGGCCAAATAAGAAGTAGCTATAAATAAGATGGCTTTTATTGGTTTTACCGATTTCAATACGAGGAAACATTTTCCACAAGGAGCAGCAATCATGGGCATATTCGGAGGTACGAACAAACGGGAGATTGAAGCAAAGGACGCGGAAATCTCCAAGCTGGAACAGATGATGGACAATGTGGACAACATCGTCATGCTCTGTGACACGACGACCGATAACAAGATCTTCTACATGAACAGGAGGGCAAAGGAATTGCTCAGCCGGCACCGCAGTGAACTCAACGCCGGGTTGGGCGGGGCCGATGCGGGCAATGCCTTCGGCAATTCCATCCATCAGTACCACAAGGACCCGTCCCGCATCCGCCGCTTGTTCGGCAATCCCCGGACGGATTTGCCCCACACCGCCGAGATACCCATCGGCAGCGTCACCCTGCGGACGACGGCCTACCCTGTTTGGGATAGCCAGGATTCCTCCAAGGTTTTGTGTTATATGGCCTGCTGGAGCGACATCACGGCCGAGAAGGCGGTGGTGGAACATCAGCGCAGGGAGATCGAGCGCAAGAACTACCTGGAGACCAGGGTCGAGCAGATCGCCACGGCCATGGAAGAGATGAGCATGACCGTCAACGAGGTGGCCCGCAACACGACCAATGCCTCGGATTCGGCCGCCAACGTCGCCGCAAATGCCTACGATGGGCAGAAGATCGTCAACCAGGCGGTCAGGGAGATGCAGAAGGTGGCAGAGATCGTCCGCAGTTCGGCCGCCATCGTCGGCGACCTGGGGGCGAAATCGGAAAAGATCAGCGAGTTTGTCACGGTGATCAATGAAATAGCCGAGCAAACCAACCTGCTGGCCCTCAACGCGGCCATCGAAGCGGCCCGCGCCGGTGAACAAGGCCGAGGGTTCGCCGTCGTGGCCGACGAGGTCCGCCGCCTGGCGGATCGTACCATGGCTTCCACCAAGAAGATCGGCGCCATGGTCGCGGAGATTCAGACCGGAGCCGCTGAGGCGGTGGAGTCCATCGAAAAGGGGAAGAACGAGGCGGAAGGGAGTGAGCGCCTTTCCAAGCATGTGGAGGAATCCTTGAATGGGATCGTCATTTCCATCGACCAGATCAAGGACGTGATCTCCCAGATTGCCACCGCATCCGAGGAGCAGGCTGCCACGGCAACGGTCATTGCCGGCAATCTCGAAGAAATTTCCCACGGGGGGTGATGCCGTCCCCCGGCACCCCGACGCATCGCAGCCGCTCGGCAGAACAGAGCGCCGTCGTCTTGTTGGTTGGGAAGTGACCGCAAATATGGAAGATGCACGAAGACGACGTACCTGATATACGAGATAAATACACGTATACAAGGGAAGGTCCGAAGGCCGCTCTTTTTGTTTATGAACTCCCCGGGTAATCCCGGGGAGTTTCTGTTTTAGCGGCACTGTCGGGGAAGGGATGCTGCGCGTATGGCGCGGGAGGAGTGGCCCGCTTGCGTCCTTGGAGAGGCTATCGAGATAATGCTTGTTTTTTTATTCTGTTACTAATATAGTAACAATATGTCGAACAACACGCAATTCTCCATAGCGGTGCATATCATGACCGGGCTTGGTTACAAGGATGGGGCGGACATGACCTCCAGCAGCCTGGCGAGGAGCGTTAATACGTGCCCCAGTTTTGTTCGGCGAGTTCTTTCTAAATTATCCAAGGCGGGGCTGGTGCATACGACCACCGGCAAGGCGGGGGCTTGTACGCTGGCCAAAAAGGCGAGTGAGATATCGTTGTTTGATATTTACGAGGCGGTGGATGCGCCGAAAGCCTTTTCAATCCATGGCTATGACGTCCAAAAACCATGTCCCGTGAGTTGTAATATCAAGGCTGCCCTGGAGAGGGTCTTGGAAAAGACGCAGCTATCGGTTGAGGAGAGTCTGAAGAGCATTACGCTTGAAGAAGTCGTTTCAGATGTTAAGAGTGTGTGATGCTTTTCGGCATAAATTGTGACGTTAAAGGTAACAATTTGGGGAAATTCACCATGCCTTGGTGTGTCGCAACGAGCCTTTCCCTCTTCGCGGTGGCCAGTGGTCACCGGCGGAGGTGAGCTGGGAATTAAGCCTGCAGGCTTGATTCCAAATCCGAGAGAAAGGAGGAACAGCCATGTTTACCGAACGTTTCAGGATTCGCCCCGTATCGCATTGTAAAGAAGGTTGCATACGCTAGCCTGCCGCTCTCCGCGGCAGGCGCTTCCCGATCCCCCTGCCGTTCCTGCGGCAGGGGGATTTTTCGTTCGGCAACGGGCACCACGTTTCTGTCGGAAGGTGTCTCGGAGGAGTGCTCTCCCCGTGACGGCTACTTCACAATCGGTCTGCCCAACTCCTTGGCCGCGTTCTCCACGGTTCCCAGATTGATGATGTCCTCATAGCCGGCCTTCTTCAGCACATCGAAGGCAAGGGCGGTTCTTCGGCCGGTGCGGCAATAGAGATAGATTCTGGTCCTTTTATCCCCTGTCACCGTACCGATATCTTTCCCGATCCGCTCCAGGGGGATCAGCCGCGCCCCTTCCACATGCCCCGTATTCCATTCCGCTTCGGTCCTGACGTCGATAACCATGGATTCCTTGCCGGCACCAAAGGCCGTTGCGACGTAGAACGCCAGCACGAACGCCAGGTACAGAAACATGATTTTTGCCATTTTCATTGTACTATTCACCTCCTGAATCTGCTCTGACAGTCGTTTGCATCCTGCGAACCATTGTAGCCACAAAAGACCCAATAATTCAATAGGCGCAGGAAAACGTTAAACAGGGGGCTCTATCCAGATACAAATGGAGTATACTCTAACCATGAATGAATGTCTGTTGAGGAGTTCAGCCATGACAATCGAAATGAGAAAAACGCGGGCAAAGATACTGAAACGGATATTGAATGCCCTGACGGTAGAGATCAGCGAACTCAAGGCGCGGGGAGAATCTGACACCGAAGAGCTTGACCTCGCTCGGAACGCGATCACGAAATTTTGCGACAAGCTGTGGCCCCTGTCCCTGGATGCCGTCAAGATCAGGCACGCCCACTACGGCACCAAGGGGCATCACCACCCTGCCCACCCCATGATGCGCGCCGCATGATTGGGTGGGCAAGGTAACAGAAGGTGAACTGCGTCTGGTAATCTGCGGAGGCGGATCTTGGGCGTCTGGGCCGCCAGGTCGGTGAGGATGGTGCCGATGGCGCTGTTCATGGCCGGGAGTTGTGCGCCGGGCTTCCTCAGGCCGATCCAACTTCCATCTGATCACCGGGCATCCGACTTTTCCTCTCCTCTACGCGAATAGATTGCCGTCTATTCTCCATATTCCCTGAACGTATCCGCAAAATCGATGACGCACATGCTTCCAAAGCTCGGATGAGGGCCGCAGGCGACCCCGGCGGTCCTGAGAACCGCGCTGAAGGTGTTCTTGCGATGCCCCCGGTCCGGCACCCCGTCGTCGATGATCAATTGCATGACCATGTTCCGGGCCTCTGTGGGGCCATAGCCGATATTCTCGGCGATCTGCCGGCTCCATTTCCCGTGCCGGTCGACCCGCTCCCGCATGCCGTGACTCTCCAAGCCGGTGTGGCCCGTGGCGCCGGAGCGTCCCTGCTCCTCCGCCAGTTCGGCCGCTGCCGCTGCCAGCCCCGCCGACCAGGTAAGGGGCGGCTGGGGCTTCTGGCGGGAGAGGTATCGGATGGCCTCATCCACAGCCTTGACCCCTTCACGGGTCTGCATGCGGGTGTCGCTGCCCGGCAGCAGGAAATAGGTGCCCCGGAACCGGTTGCGGAACTCCCGCAGAAAGGCGGCATAGGTGCGCGGTGCGGTGCGGGCCAGGTTGATCTCTCCCAGAACCTGCCCGGCCAGGGTGTGATCCAGGGCAACTGCAGGGGGGGGCAGTGCCAGAAGCAGAAAGATGGCAGAACAAAGAAGTCTCATGTTTCGAAACCGCCGGTAAATATCATGGTGCTTTGGCTCAAATTATACTTCATCAAAAGAAAATAAACCCAAAAAACAAAAGATTATAGAGAACGGGACTTCATGCCGTTCTGTCCCTTATTCGAAAGAATGTAATAGTTATAGTTCCGTAGGCTTGCGAACAAGCTATTGAATCAATTGCCATAAGCGACAAAAGTTGCAGACGCCTGTCGGATGTTTTTAATTGTAGTGTGGCGGGCGTATTGCTGGGTCTTGCTACGAGTGGCTATTTTTAGGGGAGGAGGTCCTTTTGCGGACCGCTGGCAGGGGGGATTCAGGCCGGGGGTAGCTCAGCAAACAGGGGCAACCTATTTGCTGAGATAGTCCCCCAGCAGATCCCGGCTGTGCTCGTCCTCGTGGCAGTGGGCGCACAGGTTTTCCCAGTTGCTGCCGTCGGCGGGGTTGTTGTTGTGGTTGCCGTCCTTGTGGTGGACGGTCAGCAGGTGCAGGTTGGCTTGGTCGAATTCCCGGCCGCATTTGGCGCAGATCGGGCCGTGGATCTTCAAGGACTTTGTCCGGTAGTTGGCGCTGCCCTCCGTTTGCCGCCGCATGGCCTCGATGCGGGCTGCGGCTTCTGCTGCCGAGGGGAGCTTGACCGTGACCGGTCGTTTGGGGGGTGCCATGGTGAAATTCCTTTCTCAAAAAATGTTTCGGCAACGGCTGGGCAAAAGTTCCGGATGCAAGGCGTGCGACCCCTGAAGCATGAGGCGTGCCCCTTGGTACGCCGCAGTGATAAAGGGGGTGTGTAACGCCGCAGACGGACTTATTGCCCGGCCGTTCACCCGTTCAGCAGCTTGACCGTGGCCCTGCCGTCGACATAGTAATCGATGATGTTCAGGCAGCCGTAGTTCTGCTCGATGTTGAACATCCCGGCGAACGGGGCGCCGATAGCGCTCAAGAGCACGATACGGTTGACCCCGCCGTGCCCCACCACCAGTATCTCCTGCCCCTTGTGGCGCTCCACGATCTCCCCGATGACCGGCATGACCCGCGCCTCCACATCCAGCAGGTTCTCGCCCCGGGGCACCCGGTAGTTGACCAGGTCGTTCAGCCGCGCCTGCCATTCCATGGGCCAGCGCTGGGCGATCTCCTTCCAGGTCAGGCCCTCCCAGTCGCCGATGTTCAGCTCCCGTAACTCCGGCCTCTTCACCGGTTCGATGCCGAACTGGCCGCAGATGATATCCGCGCCGATGGCGCAGCGGGACAGGTCGCTGGTGTAGCAGGCCGAGAGCGGTTTTCCGGCCAGGCGCTCCTTGAGAACATGGTACTGCTCCAGGCCGACATCGGTCAAGCCCACGTCGGTTTGGCCGTTGTAACGGGGCTGGTCGTGCCCTTCCACCTGGCCGTGGCGAATGAGGTAGATGCGGGTTGCCGGGGTCATGTCTGTATGGTTCCTTTCAAAGGTAGTCCGGGGGGATCAGGAAAACCTGATGGAGATGACCATCAGGGCCGCAATTTCGGCCAGTTCGCTGATGCAGCCCAGCACGTCGCCGGTCAGGCCGTCCAGCCGGCGCTGGAAGTAGCAGCGCAGCGCCACGGTCAACAGGATGACGGCGACGTAGGCGGAGAGACCGGTAAGGGGCGGCAGGACAAATGCCGCTGCCAGGGTGAGGGCCAGGGCAGCAATCAGCCGCGCATTGCCGGTACCCTGGATAAAGACCGCGCCCAGCCCCTCCTTGCGGGCATGGCGGGCGCCGGTCATGGCGAGTACCTGGGCGCAGCGGGCCAGGGCCGGAAAGAATAGCAGGGCCTGCATCTTGATGCCGGCCGGCACCGCCAGCAGGGCCTGCCATTTCAGGAGCAGGTCGAGGACGATGCCGACGACGCCGACTGCGCCGACCCGGGAATCCTTCATGACCTCCAGGAAGCGTTCCCTGCCGCCCCGGGCCGCGATACCGTCGCAGACGTCGGCCAGGCCGTCCAGGTGCAGGGCGCCGGTCACGGCGGCCAGGGCGGTAACCAGCAGCGCGTCGGCCAGCGGCCGGGCCAGCCAAGGGGTGATCAGCCAGTTGAGCCCGGCCAGCAGGGCGCCGATGGTCAGCCCCACCAGGGGGAAGACCGCCGTGGAACGCCCCAGGTCCCGGGCCTCGCAATGCACCTTGAAAGGGAGTGGTATGATGGTCAGGAACTGAAAGGCGACAAGGTAGGGTTTCATGGCGTTACTTCGACAGGAGAGGTGATGACCAGTTCCGCATAGCCGGTGGCGGTGTCGTGGCGGCGTGAGAAGCGCACGTCGGGCAGGATCGCCAGAACGATCTCTGCCGTTGTCAGGACGATGCAGCCGTCCAGCAGGTGCCCGCCCAGCACGCGGCCGATGCTGTCGGCAAAGGCTATGTGCAGGTGCGGCCCCTGGGGGGAGAGGGTGCCGGAGAGGGAGACGATCTCCAGCGGCCCCTCGATGATGGTGCCGCCACCGTTGCCGGCCAGCCGCAGGGCTGCCCGGCTCAGGCAGCCGGCGCAGCTGAGCACGCAGGCTGCCGGCAGTTCCCGGTCCAGGAGCAGGCGGGATAAGGAGTTGCGAATGTCATCCCCCGGCCGGAGCCGTAACGATAGCGATGTGATGGAACTGTACACGGTGTCTCTTTCCCTGCCGATGTGATCGTCAGATCTTATCCTGTTTCAGGTCATCTGCAAAGAGCTTTCCTGCGCCCCGGGAGGCACAGAAGTTGCCGCACATGGTGCAGGTGGCGCTGTCCTCGGGTATCCTGCTGGCGCGGATGGCTCGGGCGTCCTCGGGATAGAGCGCCAGTTGGAACTGTTTTTCCCAGTCCAGGTCGCGGCGGGCCTTGGACATCTCCTTGTCCCGTTCCCGCATCCGCTCCGGGTATTTGTTCATGTCCCCGATATAGGCGGCGATCTTGGCGGCCTTGACCCCCTGGCGCACGTCATCTTCGTTGGGCAGGGCCAGGTGCTCGGCCGGGGTGATGTAGCAGATCAGGTCGGCGCCGAAGCGGGCCGACTGGGCCGCGCCGATGGCCGAGGTGATGTGGTCGAAGCCGGGTGCCACGTCGGTGGTGATCGGCCCCAGCATGTAGTAGGGCGCACCGCCGCTCATGCGCTTTTGCAGCTTGATGTTCCCCTCGATCTCGTCCAGGGGGACATGCCCCGGCCCCTCCACCAGCATCTGGCACCCCATGTCTCGCCCCAGTTCGGCCAGTTCGCAGTTGATGACCAGTTCCTGGATCTGGGCCCGGTCGCTGGAGTCATGGATGGCCCCGGCCCTGAGGCCGTTCCCCAGGGAGAGTACGGTGTCGTATTTCTTCAGGATCGCCACCACCCGGTCGAACTGCTCGTAGAGCGGGTTTTCCCGCTTGTTGGCCAGCATCCAGGCCACCATGGAGACTCCCCCCTTGGAAACCAGGCCGCCGTAACGGTATCCCTGTTTTCTGAGGCGTTCGATGGTGGAGAGGTTGATGCCGCAGTGCACCGCCATGAAGGCCATGCCGTCGGCGCATTGCCGCTCGATCAGGTCGAAAAGCTCTTCGGGGTCGAGCCGGTTCGGATCGCCGTATTTGCGGGCCGCCTCGCAGAAGGCCTGATAAAGCGGTACGTTGCCTACCGGCAGGTCCACGCAGGCGATCACCTCGCGCCGTACCCGGTCCAGGTCGCCACCTACGGAGAGTTCCATCAGGGTATCGGCCCCGCTTTCCAGGGCGGCACGCGCCTTGGCCACCTCGGCCTCGTAGTCGATGATGTCCGAGGAGGTGCCGATGGAGGCGTTGACCTTGGTGCGCAGGCCAAAGCCGATACCGGTTGCCTTGGGCTTGCGGCCATGGTTCCAGGGGATGACGATCCGCCCCTCGGCCACCGTGTTGCGCACGAACTCCGCCGACAGCGCCTCGTCTGCCGCCACTGCCGCCATCTGGGGGGTGATGATGCCTTCGCGGGCTGCTTCTATCTGAGTTTTCATAAATGTATGGTCCATTCTTTTTCGATTTATCCTGAATCCGTGGCGCCTCCACGCCTCCGTTGGTCCGGAAAGCCTCTGCCTTTGCGCTTGAAGGGGCTGCGGCCATCAGGCGGAGTAGCAGCCGACTGAGTGGGCTGTTACGACATGGCGGCGTGCGGGCCCAGGCTTTTCCGGACGCTGTGGCATTCCGGCGCCACGGGTTCAGATTTATAGCTGTTCCGCAACCCCAGCCTGCTCGAAGGTGGCCATCTCTTTCAACACCTTCACCCCAGCCTCGATCAGGCCCATGGCCAGGGCGGCGCCGGTGCCTTCTCCCAGGCGCATGTTCAGGTCCAGGATCGGCGTGGCGCCGATCCGTTCCAGCATGAAACGGTGGCCGATTTCCACCGACGCATGGGCGGCAAAGATATAGTCGCGCACATTAGGGTGCATTTCCGAGGCGATCAATGCCCCTGCGGTGGAGATAAAGCCGTCCACCACAACTGGGATGCCGTTGGCCGCGCATCCCAGCACCAAGCCGGCAATGGCGGCGATCTCAAGTCCCCCCACCTTGGTCAGTACGTCCAGAGGGTCCTTTGGGTCGGGGCGGTTGAGGGCCAGCCCCTGTTCGATGGCGCGGATCTTGTTCGCCAGAGCGGCGTCGTTGATGCCGGTGCCCCGGTGGGTCAGGTCCTTGACCGGCATGCCGGAGATGGCGGCGATGATGGCCGAGGAGGGGGTCGTATTGCCGATGCCCAATTCCCCCGTTCCCGCCATGGCCACCCCTTCCGCCTTGCACTGGTCGGCCTGGTCGATGCCGACCTTCAGGGCTGCCAGGGCCTGGTCGCGGGTCATGGCCGGTCCCTTGGCGAAGTTTTTGGTGCCGCGGGCCACCTTGCGGTCGATCAGGCCAAGGGCCCCGTTGAAGTCATAGTCCATCCCCACATCCACCAGCCGTACCTCGACCCCGGCATGGCGGGCAAGCACGTTGACCCCGGCGCCGCCGGCCAGCATGTTGAAGGCCATCTGGGGCGTGACCTCTTTGGGGAAGGCCGAAACCCCCTCGTCGGTCACGCCATGGTCGCCGGCAAAGGTGAAGATGACCTTCTTGGTGGTGTCGGGATTCATGGTGCCGCTGATGGCGGCGACACGGCGCCCGAATTCCTCCAGCCTGCCCAGGGAGCCCAGGGGTTTGGTCTTGTTGTCCAGCTTGGCCTGGGCCTGTTGCAGCAGCTCGGCGTTGACCGGCTTGATGCGTTCCAGCGTGGTCTCTACGATATTCATTGATAATCTCCTTTTCGTGAGTTTTATTCTCTAAATGTCTGATTTATTTCAATTTAAGCGGTATCCCGCTGATGGCCACATACACCTCGTCCGCCATGGCCGCCAGGAGTTGGTTGGTTTGGCCGGCGATGTCGCGGAAACGGCGCGCCAGGCGGTTTTCCGGCACGATCCCCTGGCCCACCTCGTTGGACACCACAATGACCGGGGTCCGCATCTCCCGCAGGGTGGCCGTCAGGCGGCGCACATCCTCCATGATGCACGCCTCGGCGTCTTCGTCCCGCTCTTCGTAGTGAAAGAGCAGGTTGGAGAGCCACAGGGTTATGCAGTCCACTAAAACCGCCTTGCCGGTGCCGTCGCAACGGGCCAGGGCATGGGACAGATGCAGGGGCTCCTCGATGGTCTGCCAGGCATCGCCCCGGCGCAGACGGTGTCTTTTGACCCGTTCCGTCATCTCGTCGTCCAGCGCCTGGGCCGTTGCCAGGTAGCAGAGCGGCGCGCCGAATTGTTGGGCCAGTTCCTCGGCGAAACGGCTCTTGCCGCTTCGCGCCCCGCCGGTAATGAAGATAGTTTTGGCCATGCGTTCCTCCTTAGAGCTTGTTCGTAAACAACTTTGCGGTCCCGCATCCCATCTTCACGGCACCTTCGTCCCGGCCTCCATCGCAAAATCCTCGACGTAGCCCTGCTGCTCCTACGGTTTTACTCAATCGGCCAAGTCAAATCTGCCGCAAATCCGGGCGCGGTCCTCGCGGCAGTTATTTGCGAACAAACTCTTGACGAAAAAAGCCCCTGCCGAATGAACTCGTGGGCAGGGGCTCGAAAATACCTGGATGAAGACGCTATCCGGCTCCGGCCCCTCGTTCCACGGAGGTCCCAAAAGCATCGGTATGGCAGGTTTCCTGGCTTGGGGATCATTCCTCTGCCGCGCCTTCCCAGGTTTCCCCAGTGGCGTGCTGCGGCATCGGTCCCCCCTTACAGTTGCGGGACAGCGAGGGAGTTGCACCCTCTTCCCTTTTAACCGCGCTGATCAAGAGCGCGGCACCAGACCGGTTGGTAAACAGTTGCGGATTTTGTACCAGACGGCACACCAATTGTCAAAACGGAAAGTAAAGAGCGCAACGCCCTTGTTGCGGTTTCACCGATAGTTGCCCGTATTCATTTGCATATTTAATTTGCATGCACCAGGTAGTACTGTAAAATAAGAAAACGTACATTTGTCTCGATAGCTCGTGAAAAGGCCGGCGGGCAGAGGATCAGGTGGAACCAGGTATGAAAGGGGTATGTCCTGCGCTGCAGGTCATTAGCTACGTCAAACGCCGATGCCTGCCACGCCGGGGTGGGGGGGCGGATGCCCGTTCCTAAGCTTGGTCGATTGTGAGAGGCGGTCATTGGCCGCTTTTCCCTGGCTGCCGTTGGAACGGCACTGGCAGACGGACGATGAGTCCTTTTCGGCAAGCATAACGGTCTGTTGGGAAAAAAATTATCACACCCCTTGATTTTTACCCCCCTGTTGATTATATTCCCCTACGTTAGCACTCGGTCGTTGCGAGTGCTAATCTTGTCTATGATTTTACACCACCAACGGTAATAGAAAGGAGAAGGACACATGAGTTTGAGACCACTTCAGGACCGCATCCTCGTCAAGAGGGTCGAAGAAGAAACCAGGACGGCTGGGGGGCTCTTCATCCCTGAAACCGCTAAGGAAAAACCGCAGCGTGGCGAGATCGTGGCTGCCGGCAACGGTAAGAAGACCGAAGACGGCAAGGTGCTGCCGCTGGACGTGAAGGTAGGGGACAAAGTCCTGTTTGGCAAATATTCGGGCACCGAGATCAAGGTGGACGGTGAAGAGTTCCTGATTATGCGGGAAGAAGATATCCTGGCCATCGTAGAATAGAGCGGCTTCGCCAAAGGTCCATCTGCGGCGTTGCGTTCGTCGCGGGACACTCAACGTACCTCCGGTACGCCTCGCGCCCCGCTCCGCGCGCGCCTTGCATCTGGAGCCTTTTGCTGTGCCGCAATAAGATCACACCATAAAAATTTCATACATGGAGGAATAAAACATGGCTGCAAAGATCATCAAGTTCGACCAGGACGGTCGCAACGCCATTCTGAAGGGTGTCAACACCCTGGCAGATGCCGTTAAGGTTACTCTCGGCCCCAAGGGTCGTAACGTCGTTATCGACAAATCCTTCGGCGCACCGCTGATCACCAAGGACGGCGTGACGGTTGCCAAGGAAATCGAACTGGAAGACAAATTCGAAAACATGGGCGCCCAGTTGGTGAAGGAAGTCGCTTCCAAGACCTCCGATGTCGCCGGTGACGGCACCACCACCGCCACGGTTCTGGCCCAGGCCATCTACCGTCAGGGCTCCAAGCTGGTGGCTGCCGGCCACAACCCGATGGAGATCAAGCGCGGCATCGACAAGGCCGTGGAGACCATCGTGGATGAGCTGAAAAAAATCTCCAAACCGATCAAGGACCACAAGGAGATCGCCCAGGTCGGCACCATCTCCGCCAACAACGACAAGACTATCGGCGACATCATTGCCGAGGCCATGGAGAAGGTCGGCAAGGAAGGCGTCATCACCGTCGAAGAAGCCAAGGCCATGGAAACCAGCCTGGAGACCGTGGAAGGGATGCAGTTCGACCGCGGTTATCTCTCCCCCTACTTCGTTACCGATCCGGAGCGCATGGAAGCAACCCTTGAGAATGCCGTGATCCTGATCCACGACAAGAAGATCTCCAACATGAAGGACCTGCTCCCGGTTCTTGAGCAGACCGCCAAAACCGGTCGCCCGCTGCTGATCATCGCCGAGGACATCGAAGGCGAAGCGCTGGCAACCCTGGTGGTCAACAAACTGCGCGGCGTGCTGAACGTCGCTGCCGTCAAGGCTCCCGGTTTCGGCGACCGCCGCAAGGCCATGTTGGAAGACTTGGCCATCCTGACCGGCGGTCAGGTGATCTCCGAAGAGGTCGGTTTCAAACTCGACCAGACCACCATCGAGATGCTGGGCCGCGCCAAACGCATCACCATCGATAAGGACAACACCACCATCATCGATGGCGACGGCAAGGAAGAAGCCATCCAGGGCCGCGTCAAGATGATCCGCGCCCAGATCGAGGAAACCACCAGCGATTACGACCGCGAGAAGCTTCAGGAGCGCCTGGCCAAGTTGGTGGGCGGCGTTGCCGTCATCAAGGTCGGTGCCGCTACGGAAGTCGAGATGAAAGAGAAAAAGGCCCGCGTGGAAGACGCCCTGCACGCTACTCGCGCAGCCGTTGACGAGGGCATCGTCCCTGGCGGCGGCGTGGCTTACATCCGCGCTCTCAAGGTGCTGGACGGCCTCAAGCTGACAGCCGAGCAGCAGTTCGGCGTCAACGTGGTCAGGGCCTCCCTGGAAGCTCCGATCCGCCAGATCGCCGACAATGCCGGCATCGACGCCTCCATCGTGGTGGACAAGGTCAAAAACGGCAAGGATGCTTTCGGCTACGACGCCTCCTCCGACGAGTACGTTGACATGATCAAGACCGGGATCATCGACCCGACCAAGGTCTCCCGTTCGGCCCTGCAGAATGCCTCTTCCATCGCTGGTCTGATGCTGACCACCGAGGCTCTGATCGCCGAGAAGCCGAAGGACGAATCCGCACTGCCTGCTATGCCGGGCGGCGGGATGGGCGGCATGGGCGGCATGGGCGGCATGTACTAAATCGGGTAACGCCGCTTTTACGCCAGCTCGGCGTTGCCTTCGTCAGTCACTCGTGCGGCGTAGCGCTGCTACGCCTCCTCGCTCTTCCTCGGCGCCTTGATCTGACGAAAAATCGACGTTCCTGCTACTGGTATGAAAAAAGGAAAAGGCCGGAGACACCATGTCTCCGGCCTTTTGCGTTTAAACTATTGCCTGGGGGGCGTTTACATCATATTATGGCGCCGCTGGCAGACTCTATTGGCTGAAAGAGGGGGAGAACATGGACCTGATCGGAAAAGCCCTGACCATGAGCGACCTGGTTGCCTATCAGGACGGCTCGGTGGTCAGCAAGACATTGATCGACAAGACAATCGGAACGGTGACGCTGTTTTCCTTCGATGCGGGGCAGGGGCTTTCCGAACATACCGCCCCCTACGACGCCTTTGTGCAGGTGGTGGACGGCGAGGCCGAGGTGACCATCGAGGGGAGCCCCCAGACGGTAGGGGCCGGCCAGATGATCATCATGCCGGCCAACAAGCCCCATGCACTCAAGGCGGTCAAGCCATTCAAGATGCTGTTGGTGATGATCCGCGCCTAGGAGGTTGTTGAAAAACAGCCATCAGGCCTTCGTCCTCGAAGCCCCTTTTGTGACTGAGGCCTTTGGCCTCACCCTTCGGGCGCCTTCGCGGTCCAATTTCACGAGTGAAATTGTGCGGCGTAGCAAGGCTCACGCCTCCGCAGGGTTTGTCTCGCGGGTGCAACGATCTGACTATTTTTGAACAACCTGAGTTTTTCAACAGCCTACTCGAAAAATAATTTCCATCCGGAAACTCCGGATGAGAAGCAATTTGTTGTCGATGTTCTTTGTGTGCAGAGATGGAGGGGGTACAAATTGTCTGAAAAAACCGCCGTATTGCTGCTCCAGATGGGCGGCCCGGATTCCCTGGATGCCGTTGAACCGTTCCTCTGCAACCTGTTTTCGGACCGGGACATCATCCGTATCGGCCCGGCCTTCCTGCAGCCGGTGATTGCGCGGATCATCTCCCGCCGGCGCGCCAAGACGGTAGTCGAGTATTACCGGCGGATGGGGGGGAAGTCGCCCCTGCGTGAGTTGACCGAGCAGCAGGGCGCTGAGTTGGAGAAGGTCCTGGGGGAGGGGTACCGCTGCTTCGTGGCCATGCGCTACTGGAAACCGGACACTACCTCCGCCCTGGCGGCCATCAAGCGGGAAGGCATCAGCCGGATCGTGGCGCTATCGCTCTACCCCCACTACTCCCGGGCCACCACCGGTTCCAGTCTCAACGAGTTGGAGCGGGTGCTGGCCCAGGCAAAGGTGCGCTTCGATCTGAGCTATGTCCGCCAGTTCTACGATCATCCCGGTTATATCGGGGCTCTGGTGGAGAAGGTCGAACAGGGGCTGGCCGAATTTTCCGACCGAAGCGCCGTGCAACTAGTTTTCTCGGCCCACGGCCTGCCCCGGTCGTTCATCGATTCCGGCGATCCCTACCTCGATCACATCCAGGCCACGGTGCGGCTGGTGATGGAGCATTTCGGCGGCATCCGGCATCATCTTGCCTTCCAGTCGCGGGCCGGCCCGGTCAAGTGGCTGGAGCCCTCCACCGAGAGCATGATCGGCGAACTGGCGAAGGCTGGCTGCAAGGATCTGTTGATGGTGCCGCTTTCGTTTGTCTCCGACCATATCGAGACCCTCTACGAAATCGATATCCAGTACCGGGAGGAGGCCCAGAAACTGGGCATTGCGAACTTTCGGCGCAGCGAGTCCCTCAATAGCTCGCCCGCCTTTATCCAGTGTCTGGCCGATCTGGTGCGTTCGTTGGGGTAGCGGTCCACTTTCGAATGATTTCCTGTTTGCCAAAGAATGTTGCACATAATAGACGATAACAATTTTCAGGAGGTAGGTTTATGAAAGCATGTGTTTCAACTCTGACGGTCCTGGTGTTGGCTCTAGCCATCGGGAGTATGGCTCTCGCCGGCGACCCCATGGGCGGCATGTCCGGCGGCTGCGCTAAGTGCGCCCAGAACGCCGGCCAGTCTGAGCAGTTCAGAAAATTTCAGCAGGACACCCTGGACTTGCGCCAGGAGATGATGAACAGGCGTTTCGATCTGCAGCGTGAAAACTTGAAGGGCGTCCCGGATGCCGCTAAGGTGGCGGCTTTGCAGGCCGATATCGCCGCGATCCAGGCCAGGATCAGTGCTCTGCGTGTCCAGAGCGGTCTTCCCGCGAGCGGAAAACGTGACGGCGAGTGCGTCGCCATGGGTATGGGGTGCGGCAGGGCCATGAATCCCGGCTGCAACGGTAAGCCGTGCCCGAACCGGCCCTGAGGGAACGAGGTGCCGGATATATATCTTCAAGGGATCGTGCTGAGCATGCCGGCATTATCTCGCAAACCATCTTTAATCTAGTACGCGAAGGAGAACCACAATGTTGAGAAAATCAGTAATGGCCCTTATAGCTGTTTTCATGTTCGCCGGTATCGCCTGTGCCGCCGGCACGGCAAAGAATCCGGTCGTCCAGATGGAGACCAGCCAGGGCACCATCAAGCTGGAACTGTTCGAAAAGGAGGCGCCCATTAGCGTCAAGAATTTCCTCGGGTATGTCAACAAGGGGTTCTATAGCGGTACGATCTTCCACCGCGTCATCAACGGTTTCATGATCCAGGGGGGCGGCTTTACCACCGACTTCGTCCAGAAACCGACCGTCAGTCCCATCAGGAACGAGGCGACCAATGGCCTGAAGAACGACCGGGGCACCATCGCCATGGCTCGCACCGGCATGCCGGACAGCGCCACTGCGCAATTCTTCATCAATGTGGTGAACAATGATATGCTGAATCGCCCCAACCCGGACGGCTACGGCTATGCCGTCTTCGGCAAGGTCATTGCGGGGATGGATGTGGTGGATAAGATAAAGGCGGTCAGGACCGGATTCCACCACGGCATGGGGGATGTGCCCGAACAGCAGGTGGTGATCAAGTCCGTGAAGGTGCTGAAATAGGCTTTGCATCGGTACGTTGCGTAGCGCAACGGCCCAAAGGGCGAGGAGGGGGCATGAGGGTTCACTGGATTCGCACGATGATGGCGGCAATGGCACTGCTTTTTGTAATGGCCCTTCGGGTGTGGGGCGCCGGCGGCGAAGCGGCGGTGACCACCTCGACCATTGCCGAACAGACCGGCGTGGCGGTGACCATCTATAATTCCAGCCTCGGCCTGATCAAGGACCAGCGCGTGCTGCACCTGCCCAAGGGCAGCAGCGAACTGCGTTTCATGGATGTGGCCACGGCCATCATGCCGGCCAGCGTCCATATCCGCTCCCTCTCGGATGCGGCCAGCCTGAATGTCCTGGAACAGAACTACGAGTATGACCTATTAAGCCCGCAGAAGCTGATGGACAAGTATGTGGGCAAAGAGGTCAAGCTCTACCAGAAGAATCCCTACAGCGAGCGGGAAGAGGTGGTGACCGCCACACTCCTGGCCAACAACAACGGCCCGGTATTCAGGATCGGCAACGAGATCACCTACGGCCATCCGGGGCGGGTGATCTTCCCCCAGGTGCCGGACAGCCTGATCGCCAGCCCGACCCTGGTGTGGCTCCTGGAAAACAGCCGTGAGAAGGCGCATACGGTGGAGGCCGCCTACCTGACCGGCGGCATCACCTGGCGCGCCGACTACGTCATGACCCTCAACGAACGGGACGACAAGGCCGATCTGGGGGGGTGGGTCACCATCACCAACAACAGTGGGGCAACCTATCGCAATGCCGCCGTCAAACTGGTGGCCGGGGATGTGAACCGGGTTCGCGACGAGGTGCAGCCGCGCTATGCCGCCAAGACCATGCTGATGGGGGCTGCCGCCCCGGCACCCCAGTTCAGGGAGGAGGGGCTGCTGGAGTACCACATGTACACGCTCCAGCGCCCCTCCTCCATAAAGGACAACCAGTCCAAGCAGATCAGCCTGTTTACCGTAGCCGACATACCGGTGCGCAAGGAGTTGCTCCTTGCCGGGGCTTCCTATTACTATCAGGGTGCCTACAGCGGCGATATCGCCAAAAAACAGAAGATCGGCGTCTATATCGAACTGGAGAACCGGGAGAAGAACCGCCTGGGGATGCCGTTGCCCAAGGGGACCGTGCGGGTCTACAAAAGGGACGGCGACAAGTCGCTCCAGTTCGTGGGCGAGGATGCCATCGACCACACCCCCCGGGACGAGAAGGTGCGCATCAAACTGGGGGATGCCTTCGACGTGGTGGCCGACAAGAAGCAGACCGACTGGAAGAAGCGCGCCAAGGACAGCTACGAGGCTGCCTATGAGATCTCCATCCGCAACCACAAGAAAGAGGTCGTCGTGGTGCGGGTGACGGAACCGGTCCCGGGCGACTGGCAGGTGCTGAATTCCACCCATGACTACGTCAAGGCCAATTCCGGGACCCTGGAGTACAAAATACCGGTACCGGCGGATGGCGAAACGAAGTTGAGCTATCGGGTATTGATGCGCTACTAGGCGAATGGCTCGCCCCGCTTTTTTGCGCTGGGGCGGGCGCTCAACGGTGACCGGCCGTGAACAATTTTTTCGCAACCTTCCTGGATGTCCTGTTCCCCCCGCTTTGCCATATCTGCCGGGCGTTCATCCCCGATGCCGGCCCCCTGCACATCTGTCCGGCGTGCCGGGAACGGATGCCCGCCGTGGCCCATCCGCTCTGCCCGGTGTGCGGCATCCCCTTCCTGGGGGTGGGGGGTGACCATGTGTGCGGCGCGTGCCGGCAGGCACAACCCGATTTTGCAGCCGCCCGGGCGGCACTGGTCTACGAGGGGGAGTGCCGCGAACTGATCCACGCCTACAAATATCGCTATAAAACCCATCTGCGCCGCCCCCTTGCCCTGCTGACGGCCGCCCCTCTGCGGGATTTCGTCGCCGCATGCGCCCCGGAGCTGATCGTGCCGGTGCCGCTGCATGTCCGGCGGCTCAGGGAGCGCGGTTTCAACCAGGCCGTGTTGCTGGGCGAAATCTGGTCACGGGAATGGGGCGTCCCCTTGGAGCGCGGCGCCATGCGGCGCATCCGGTGGACCGAACCTCAGATCACCCTGACCGCGGCGCAACGGCGCGACAATGTCAAAGGGGCCTTCGACGTCAGGGACGCCGGTGTCGTAAAGGGGCGGCGCGTGTTGCTGGTGGACGATGTCTACACCACCGGCAGCACCGTAAAGGAGTGTGCCCATGTGCTCAAGGCAGCCGGCGCCAGCGAGGTGGCGGTGGTGACGGTCGCCAGGGCCGTGGAAAGTTGAGCCGAAGCCTGTAGGGACGCTCATGGAAACCATCGTCGTCTTGTGTAGAATTTTGAAAGTATTTTGGTTAGTTTTGTTGACGTATGCGGTGTATTTTTGTTATAGATGGTGGTACGTAACGATGTAACCTCCGGGAGGAACTATGCGTCTGTCAACAAAAAGTCGGTACGGCCTGAGGGCTCTTTTCGACATTGCCTATAACTGTGGCAATATGCCGGCCCAGATTCAGGACATCTCCCGCCGCCAGCAGATATCACCCCGTTATCTCGAACAGATCTTCCAGAACCTCAAGCGGGCCGGGATACTGAAAAGCAAACGCGGGCCTCAGGGGGGATACTGCCTGGCCAAGAAGCCCGAGGAGATCACGGTTCTGGATGTACTGTGCGCCACCGAAATGGACGTGCTCCTGGTCGATTGCACCGGGGCGACGCCGAAAAAACGCAACCGCAAGACCGACTGCCCCTTTGAAGGACAGTGCGTGACCCAGACGGTCTGGGAAGAGGCCGCCACGTTACTCAACACCCTGTTCTCCGGCATAACCCTTCAGACACTGTGTCAGCGCGGATTGGATATGGGAATCAAGAAGGAGCAGGACCACCGCTTCATGTACTACATCTAGGGAACGCAGTTTTCCGCCATGTCCCGCACACCGCGGCCGTGCAGGAACCTGCACCCACAGACCTTATGCCAGGATAAAAACATGCCCATTGCCATCAGCACAAGTGCTATCGAACAGATCGGCGCCACGCCACTCGTGAAGCTTTCCGGATTGACGGAGGTGGGGGCGGCCGAAATCTATGCCAAGGTTGAATCCTTTAACCCTGGCGGCAGTATCAAGGACCGCATCGCCCTGGCGATGATCGAGCGGGCCGAGCAGGATGGCTGCCTCAAGCCGGGGGCAACGATTGTCGAGCCGACCAGCGGCAATACTGGCATTGGTCTGGCACTGGTCTGTGCGGTGAAGGGGTACCGGTTGGTGCTGACCATGCCCGAGTCCATGAGCATGGAACGCCGCCGCCTCTTAACGGCTTACCGGGCCGAGCTGGTGCTGACGCCTGCTTCGCAGGGCATGAAGGGGGCGGTGCAAAAGGCCGAAGAACTGGCTGCCGAAAAACACTGGCTGTTGCCGCAGCAGTTCAGCAATCCCGCCAACCCGGAGGCCCATCGCCGCACGACGGGCCCCGAGATCGTTGCGGCGATGAAGGGGCTGAGCATCGACGGCTTTGTGGCCGGGGTCGGCACCGGTGGAACCATCACCGGGGTCGGTGAGGTACTCCGCCAGCACAACCCGGCTGTCCACATTGCAGCCGTCGAGCCGGCCGGCTCGCCCGTCCTGTCCGGCGGCCTGGCGGGACCCCACAAGATTCAGGGGATCGGTGCCGGTTTCATCCCCGACGTACTCAATACCTCGATTTATCAGGAAGTCATCGCCGTGCCCGATGCGGATGCCTACAGCGCTGCCCGTACCCTGGCGGCCAAGCAGGGGCTCCTGTGCGGGATATCGAGCGGCGCGGCCCTGGTCGGCGCACTGCGGGTGGCGAAAAAGCTGGGGGCCGGCAAGAACGTGGTCGTGATCCTGCCGGATACGGGAGAGCGGTACCTCTCCATGGAAGTCTTCGATTAACTAACTCGTTGTCGAAAATCCCCTGCGGGGCCGGTCAGCCGAAGCTGATCATCTCCGGCGGCAGTCCCGCCGGCTGGCCCTGGAGCAGACAGGTCAGCAGCCGCCGGATCCTTTCCGGGGCTGGCGGGCAGCCGGGCAGGAACGCATCCACCCCGATGACCTGATGCAGCGGCACCGCACGGGGCAGGAGCTGTGCCACGTCATGTCCCGGTGGCGCCTCACCATAGACCCGTCCCAGCGTAGCGGCAAGACCGGACGGGTTGCGCAGGGCGCTCACATTGCCGTTCACGGCGCAATCCCCCAGGCTTACCACACAGGCACTCCGTCTTCTGATGATCCCCGCCATCTCCCGATTGTCCTCATTCGCCACCGCTCCCTCCACCAGGACGATATCCACTCCGTGCGGATACTCCTTGATATCCGCCAGGGGGGAATAGACCAGATCGCACTGTTCCAGCACCCCCAGCAGGTCGCCGTGCAGGTTGAGCAGGCTCATGTGACAGCCTGAACAGCCGGAGAGCCAGACGGTGGCAAGCCTGGGGCGCGTCATTTCCGGCTCCTCCGCCACTCGGATAGCCTCTCCATATCTATGGTCGCTTTTTTGGTCGGCGCGTCCTTTTCGAAGAGCGCTCCGGTGGGGCACGCCTGTACGCATTTGCCGCACCCGGTGCAGGTGGCGCTGGTTCCCCACGGTTGCGCCAAATCGCAGATGATCCGGCTGGCCGCCCCCCGCCCGTCAACATCCCAGGTATGGGCCCCCTCGATCTCGTCGCAGACCCGGACGCAGCGGCGGCAGAGGATGCACCGGTTGTGATCGATCCCGAAACGCTCGTGGCTGATATCCACCCCGGCCAGGGGCGAGATAAAGGCAAAACGCACATGGTCGATGCCGAGGCGCGCCGCCAGGTCTTGCAATTGGCAGTGCTGGTTCATCACACACACCGCGCAGCTATGGTTGCGTTCCGCCAACAGCAGTTCCACGATCATGCGCCGCGCCGCCGTCAGGCGTTCCGTGTCGGTCGTCACTACCATACCCTGCTCGGCGCGCGTGGCGCAAGCCGGGACCGGGCGGGGATACCCTGCCACCTCAACCAGGCAGACCCTGCACGCACCGGCCGGGATCAGCCCTCCCAGATTGCAGAGGGTCGGGATATCACTACCCGAGCGGCGCGCTGCCGACAGGATGCTCTCACCCCGCCGGGCGCTTACGCTACGGTTGTTTATGGTAAGCGTCAGTCGCGGCATGGGGTTCCCTCCATGGCACAGACACCGGCTGGGCAGCGCCGGTCACGGACGTGGTTTTCGTACTCCTCCCGGAACCAGCGCAGGGTACTGAGTACCGGCGTGGGGGCCGCCATGCCAAGACCGCACAGGCTGGTTTCACGCATAAACCGGCAGAGTTGCTCCAGTTGAGAAATGTCGTCCGAGGTCGCCTCGCCGGCGGCTATCCGGTCGAGCAGGCGTGCCGCCTGCTGGGTGCCTGTCCGGCAGGGAGCGCATTTGCCGCAGCTTTCGTCCTGACAGAAATGCATGAAAAAACGGGCCACATCCGTCATGCAGCGCTGGTCGTTCATCACGATCAGACCACCGGAGCCCATGATGGTGCCCAGCCCCTTGAGCGACTCGTAGTCCACCGGCACATCCATATGGCTGGCCGGGATGCAGCCGCCGCTGGCGCCGCCGGTCTGGGCCGCCTTGAAGCTGCCGCCGCTGACGCCGCCGGCCATGGCCAGCAACTCCCGCAGCGGCGTCCCGAGCGGCACCTCCAGCACCCCCTCGGTGGCCACGTCGCCGGAGATGGAAAAGACCTTGGTGCCGCTGTTACCCGGTGTCCCGACGGACCTGAACCAGGCCGCGCCGTTGCGGATGATCGGGGCGATACAGCCGAAGGTCTCCACGTTGTTGATCAGGGTCGAGCTGCCCCACAGGCCGCGCTGGGCCGGGTAGGGGGGACGGATGACCGGCTGGCCGCGCCGCCCCATGACGGAAGCCATCAAGGCCGTCTCTTCGCCGCAGACGAAGGCTCCCGCCCCGATGCGCAGGCGGATGCGGAAAGAAAAACCGCTCCCCAGGATGTTGCGCCCCAGCAGGCCGGCCTTGCCGGCATCAACGATCGCCGCCCCCAGGCGTTGGGCCGCCAGGGGATATTCTCCCCGCACGAAGATGAAGCCGTCGCGGGCTCCCACGGCATATCCGGCGATGGCCATGCCTTCCAGCAGCCGGTGCGGGTCGGACTCCATCAGAGTGCGGTCCATGAAGGCGCCCGGGTCGCCCTCGTCGCCGTTGGCTACCACATATTTCCGCCTGCCACTGGCCGCTCGTACCAATTCCCATTTCGTACCGGTGGGGTAGCCGCCCCCGCCCCGGCCGCGCAGGCCGCTGGCGCCGATCTCGCAACAAATCTGTTCAGGCGTCATCTTCCCGATGGCGTGTGCCAGGGCGCGGTAGCCGCCGGCGGCCCGGGCGCTGTTCAGGTCGCAGGGATCGATCCTGCCGCACTGCTCCAGGACGACCCGTGTCTGTAGGGCGATGAAGGGAAAGTCGGGCGCCAGGCGACCCTGCTCGGGGGCAGCGCCGGCCAGGTACGCCGCAACCGTCGTGCAGGCGGCCTGGGGCGTCATGCGTTCGTAATAGGCCGTCGGATAGCCGTCCCGCTCGATCCTGATCATGGGGCCGCGGCTGCACGGTCCCATGCAGCCGGTGCCGATGACGGCAATGGGTTTTTCGCCCCAGGCTTCGCGAAGTGCCCGCAGCACCCCCTCCGCACCAGAGGCAAGACAGGGAGAGCCGAGGCAGACAGAGATCTTCAGCCCACCGCCACATACCGTCGGCTTCTCGTTCTTCGGTTCGGGTGTCTTCACGGCGACGTATCCTCACCATCCAAGCTGGCCGTCAACCGCTCCACAACAGGTCCAAAGGATGCGTGGGGGCAGGCCTCGTCGTCAATCACGATCAGCGGTGCCAGGCCGCAGGCGCCCAGGCAGCGCACGTTCTCCAGTGTCAGGCTGCCGTCGGGGGCGGTTGCGCCGCAGGCGATACCGAAATGCTGTTCCAATTGTTGCAAAAGCCTGGAGCCCCCTTTGAGGTGGCAGGAGGTGCCGGTACAGACCGTACAGCGGTGCCGGCCGGGCGGTTCGAGTCGAAAGGCGTGATAGAAGCTGGCCACCCCGTAGACGAGGCTGGGAGGAAGTCTGAGCCGCGCAGCTATCAGGCCCAGCACATCGCGATCCAGCCAGCCGAACTGCCGCTGGGCGGCGTGCAATATCTCGATGAGGCTGTCCGGGCGCAGGCGATGTTGCTGCATGACGCGCTCAAGGGCCCGGTGGCGGTCGTCTGCCCGGTGTGAGTCATGGACGTTCATCTTGGTTGCCTTTACGTCGAACAAAATACACTACCGTTTCCAATACTATCACCGGCCCGGCGATACTCAATGAGCGGCACCGCAAAAAGAAAAGCCCTCTCCGGTGACGGAAAGGGCTTTGCAGCAAGCAGGCAGGCTAAAAGAGGCCTTAGTTCAGGTCCAGGATCATGGCGTTCTCGTCACAGTCCGGGAACTTGACGCATTTGATGCAGTCGCCCCATACCTTTTGGGGCAACTCGGACTTGTCCACCAGACGAAAACCGAGTGTGGCGAAAAAGTCGGGTCTGTAGGTCAGGCAGAAAATACGCCTGAGGCCGATCTGGCGCGCTTCGTCGATGCAGGCCTGCACCAGTTGGCTGCCGATGCCCCTGCGGCCGACCTCCTCGGCCACCGCCACGGAGCGCACTTCGGCCAGGTCATCCCAGACGATATGCAGAGCGGCCGCTCCCAGGAGTTTGCCGTCGTCCACAACGACGTAAAAATCGCGTATCGATTCATACAGTTCCGACAGGGAGCGGGAGAGCATGTCCCCCTGGCTGGCGTACTTCATCAACAGCTTTTGGATTTCCTTGACGTCGCTAATCTGGGCCTTACGGATCATTCCTTTTCTCCTAATGTATCCCCACGTGCACCGGCACCGGTTTCAGCACCCTGACCAGTTCCGATGGCGCCATTGCTACCAGGTAACCGCGTTTCCCGCCATTGATGTAGATCTTCTCCAGCTCGGCGACGGTCTCTTCCAGGTATACCGGCATCTGCCTGCGCGTACCGAAGGGCGAGGTGCCCCCCACCTGATAGCCGCTGTGCTTTTGAGCGGTTTCCGGCGTGCAGGCGGTGATCTGCTTGACACCGATGATGCGGGCCAACTCCTTGGTCGAAACCTGCAAATCGCCGTGCATCAGGATGATGAGCGGGTTCTTTGTTTCATCCTCCATGATCAGGGTCTTGATCACGCAGTGTTCGTCGACTCCCAACTCCCGGGCGGAAACGGCCGTGCCCCCCTTTTCCTCGTAGGCGTAGAGGTGGTCGACGAACTCGACCTTTTCGGCCCGCAGCTGGCGGATGGCCGGGGTTATGGGTGTCTTTTCCTTTGCCATTTACTTTAAAACCTTGAATCTGCCACAGAGACGCTGAGACACAGAGAAAACCAGAAGAAAGAAAAAAACAAAACGAAAAAATTCTCAGATTAAAATTGCCGTTTTGGTTTCTCGTCTGTCAGACGTTCTCCGTGTCTCTGTGGCGGATGTTGTTTTTGTACTTCAACAGATCCTGGGCAGTTGCTCCCCGGCCAGCATCTCCACCGCCCGTGTGCCGCCTACGCTGGTCTCCATGCGGACTCGGCCCGGCTCTCCGTCAACGACCTCGCCGATGATGGCGGCCTGGGTGCCGAGGGGGTGCCGTTTCATCGCCGCCACGACCCGTTCCGCGGCCTCGGGGGCGACAAAGGCCAGCAGCTTCCCTTCGTTGGCGACGAAGAGCGGATCGAGGCCAAGGATCGAGCAGACGCCTCGCACCGCCTGGTTCACGGGGATCCGTTCCTCGTGCAGGGTGATTCCCACGTCCGACTGCTGGGCGATCTCCTTGATGGTGGTTGCGATGCCGCCGCGGGTCGGGTCGCGGAGCACGTGCAGCAGATCTCCCGCCTCGGCGATGATGGCGGCCACCAGGCTGTTGAGGGCGGCCGAGTCGCTTCGGATGTCGGTCCCGACGTTGAGCCCCTCGCGGCCGGCCATGACGGCAATGCCGTGGTCGCCCACGGTGCCGTTGATGATGATTTTGTCGCCCGGCCGGGCATTGGCGCCGTGGATGGCGATATCATGTCCTACCGAGCCGATTCCGGCGGTTGTGATGAATATTTTGTCCGCCTTGCCCCGGGGGACGACCTTGGTGTCGCCGGTCACGATCCGTACCTGAGCCTTGTCGGCGGCCTGGCGCATGTCGTCCAGCACGGTTTTCAGGTCTGCCCGGCTGAACCCCTCTTCGATGATCAGGCCGACGCTCAGATAGAGCGGCTGTGCGCCCATCATGGCCAGGTCGTTGACCGTGCCGTGGACCGCCAGGCTGCCGATGGTGCCGCCGGGGAAAAAGATCGGATCGACCACGAAGGAGTCGGTGGTGTAGGCGAGTTGGCCGGCAGGCGGGGGGAGCAGGGCCGCATCGTTTTGCCCGGAAGGGGCGATTCCGCTCAGGGCGGGGATGATCAGTTCGTCCAGAAGTTGATGGGAAAGCCGGCCGCCGCTGCCATGGCCGAGAAGGATGAGATCGTTATTCACGGTGAGATTGGGTCTCCTGCTGATTGTTTTTGCACACGATAGCACGAAAGCCCCCTCTTGTCACGGCAGCTTTTTCTGTTCACTTTGCCGGCCGGTTCATGATAAGAGTACCAAGTTTTGAAAAATCTCGTCGAACAGCGGGAAAGCAGGCGGAGGATTATATGACTGATTATAGGTCACTGGAAAAATTGCCGGATACGGCGGGGTACAAGCCGGGGGACGTGCTGGTCCTGGTGGGGGAACTTTTCGGCCGCGGGTATGCCAACGGCCTGGTGGAGGAGGCCCGACGCATCGGCATGGACGTGATCGGCACTACCGTGGGGCGGCGCGACAGCGACGGTACCCTGCGGCCGTTGACCGCGGAGGAGCTGGCGGGCGCCGAGGCGCTCTTGGGCGGGAGCATCATCAACGTCCCGCTGGAGGCTGGCTTTGACATGGAGCAGGTGGACGGACAACCGTCGGTGGCCGAGCAACTCAAGAAGGCCAAGCCGGACGAGTGGGCTTCCATCAGTTTCAGCCCCGATTTTATCGAGAAGGCCAGGAGCGCCGGTACGGCCCGGATGCGCGCCGCACTGGCGCAGGTGATGCACCAGCTCGCGTCACGTATTCCGTCCGGCGCCAATGTGCTCTTTGCCCATTCCATGGCCGGCGGCATCCCGCGCGCGCGGGTATTCATGCCGCTCCTCAACCGGGTCTTCAAGGGAACCGGCGATAAGTTCCTCGCCTCGGAAGGCTTCTGGAACAGCGACCTGGGCCGCCTGTGCGACGCCAGTTTCAATGAGGTCACGGGCGATACCTTCCGCTATCTGATCGAGGAGTCGGCCGCTCTGCGCGGACGCCTCGGCGCAGCAGGCGGACAGGTGCGCTACGCCGCCTACGGCTATCACGGCACCGCCGTACTGGTGGGGGGCGAGTACCGCTGGCAGTCCTACACCCCTTATGTTCAGGGGTGGGCCAAGATGCGCCTCGAAGATATCGCCGCCGAGGCGACCGGGAACGGTGTCGTCGCCACGGTCTTCAATTGCCCCGAGATACAGACCAACTCCAGCGCCCTTTTTCTGGGAGTGGAAATCTCGCTGTACCCGCTGCTGTCCGCTATTCGGAATGTGGCGGGCGAACGCGCCGCCGCACCGCTTTTCGAGCGCTGCCAAGCCATGCTCAAGGAGGGGGAAACGGTCGAACATCTGTTGGAACGGGCCGACGCCTACCTTGCGTCGCCGCTGTTGGCCGGGATGCTTGATTTCGCCACCTGGCCGCACCACAGCACCCGGGAGCAGATGGAGCTGATGTTGGCCAGTTCCGCCGAATTGCTGGGTATGCATGCCGATCATAAGCAGCTGATCTGTGCCGAGCTCTCCCGCATCGTTTTTCTGTCCACCGGCCGGTTGATGGTGCACGCATCCTGGAATCCGGGGGCTGCCGCCCTGTGGTTGAGCCATGATATCATCGCGCGATTGCTGCACGATGAACTTGGGACGGGAATTATCTGATTGCAGGACACCATGCGAGGAAAACCATGAAGAGCTTACAGAGTGCTATCGCGATCGGCACCCTTGCCGCCTCCCTGTTGCAGGGGTGCGCGTCGCCGCCGGTGAACACGTCGCCCGAGGAACTTTACAAGGATGGCGAACAGTCCTTTCAAAAGGGCAGGTACGAGAATGCCGTTGCAAACTGGAAAAAGGTCAAGGAAAGTTACAAGTCGCCGGAGCTTACGGCCAAGGCGGAGATCGGCATAGCCGATGCCTATTTTCTCAACAGAGACTATATCGAAGCCGCTGCCGCCTACGAGGATTTTCGCAAGCTTCACCCCAGGCATGAGCGGGCCGACTATGCCCTTTTCCGGCAGGGGCTGAGCTATTACAAGCAGATAAACCGCATCGACACGGACCAGACGCCGGTCAAGAACGCCCTGGCCATTTTGGAATCGTACCTGAAGTTGTATCCCGGCGGAGAGCATATCCAGGAGGCCCAGGAGAGGGTTCGCGACTGCAAGGACAAACAGTTGCAGTACGAGATCTATGTCGGTCGTTTCTACCTGAGGACCGAAAAATATCCGGCCGCCATCGCCCGTTTTGAAGAGGCGCTCAAGACGTTCTCCGGGCTTCAGCACAATGACGAACTGCTGTACTGCCTTGGGACGGCCTATCAAGAAGCGGGACAGCGCGAGAAGAGCCGCGAGGCGTTTGACCGGCTGGTGCGCGAGTTTCCCGGCAGCACCTTTGCGGCCCGTATCCAGAAGGCCGCAGGCAAGTGATTTCAGGATTTCGACCATGACAGCACAATTCGACATGATGCTGGCTGCCGCCTGTGCGGCGGCCTACCTTTTGGGGTCGATCCCCACGGGACTCCTTCTGGGCAAGGCCTGCGGCATTGACGTGCGCCATGAGGGAAGCGGCAATATCGGCGCCACCAACCTGTATCGCACCGCGGGCCGCAAGGTCGGCGTGCTGACCCTGATTGGCGATTGCCTCAAGGGCCTTGTGCCGGTGCTGGCGGCACACTACTATGCCCCGGCAACGGATCTGGCGGCCTGGGTCGGTCTGGCGGCCTTCTGCGGTCACGTGTTTTCGGTGTTTCTGCGGTTCAAGGGGGGAAAAGGGGTCGCGACCGCCCTCGGGGTCTTCCTGGCGCTGTCGCCCCTGGCCGTGGCAATCGCCCTCGCGGTCTTTCTACTTCTGGTTTTGAAGTGGCGCTACGTATCCCTCGGCTCCGTAGCGGCGGCGGCGGTCATGCCGCTCGCCGTGTACGTGCTGCACGGGGGGCGCGCAATGCTGCTGGTGACGGGGATTGTGGCCGCAATCGTGATTGTCCGGCATCACGCGAACATCAAGCGGCTGGTGGACGGGACGGAGAGTAAATTCAAAGCCTAACGGACAGCCACGCCCTTCTGCGGCGCGGCCCCGCTATTCTTTATTCCTCGAATATTTTCAACGTCCCGGCAGGGTAGGGGTTATTCCTTTTCGCCGGCGTAGATGGTGGCGATACCAAAGGTCAGCGGGTGGATGTGGATGTTGCGAAAACCTGCGTCGGCAACCATATGGGAAAATTCCTCATGGGAGGGGAATTCCAGTACCGAGTCCGGCAGGTACTTATAGGCGTTATATTTCGAAAAGAAACCGCCGATGACCGGTAGAAGACGGCGGAAGTAGAAGTAGTAAATCTGTTTGAAAAATTGGGAGCGCGGCGTTGAGAACTCCAGGATGACCACCCGCCCTCCGGGTCGCAGCACCCGCCACATCTCCGCCAGCCCCAGTCTCCTGTCCACCACGTTCCTGATCCCGAAGGCGATGGTTATCGAATCAAAGGTGTTGTCGGGAAAAGGAAGATCCTCGCACGGAGCCATCTTGAAATCGATCCGTCCGGCATAGGGAGAGGTTGCCACCTTGGCTTGACCGAATTCCACCATCTCCTGGCAAAAGTCGGCCCCGGTGATCTTTACCGAGGATGGGGTCGATCTGGCTATCTCCAGCGCCACGTCGCCGGTACCGGTCGCCACGTCCAAAATCCGGGAACCCTCCCGGTACTTGATAAGCCGCACGGCCTTTTTGCGCCAGTACCGGTCGATGCCGAAGCTGAGCAGGCGGTTGAGGAAGTCGTACCGTGGGGCGATACTCCCGAACATCCCCTGAATCTTTTCACCCTTTTCAGACAGTCTGAACATAAGTTTGTACTACCTTTTCCGATAATTTGCTGCTATAAATTACTATTTGCCTTGTAGCATATTTCCGGGGCATAAACCAGAAAAAACCAACGGAGTGTCGTGAGTGAAAAATGTTGTCGCCCTTGCTGGTCGTGTCGCCCTGATCATCGTCACCTGTTGTGGTCTTGTCTCCTGTCAGAATGAGCAGAAACCAGCCACGTCCTCCACGGCGGCCTCCAAGCCGGTTCCCCCGACGCCATCCAAGCGTCAGCAATTGCTGAACATGGAGGTGCGGGCGCTCTACATAACATCCTGGACCGCCGGGATCAATCGGTTCCAAACCCTGACCGACATGGTGTCCCGCTCCCACTTGAATGCGGTGGTGATCGACATAAAAGACAGCACCGGCAAGGTTGGCTATGACTCCACGGTGCCGCTGGTGGCCCAGACGGGTGCTTACGAGAAGCGTATCCGTAATCTGGACGCCATCCTCAAACAGTGCCGCGACAAAAAGATCTATACCATTGCCCGTATCGCGGTTTTTCAGGACCCCAACCTGGCCAAGGCGCGCCCGGACCTGGCGGTGGGCGGCGGCGGCCAGAAGGTCTGGAAGGACCGCAAGGGGCTGGCCTGGGTTGACCCCGCTTCGAAGACGGTCTGGGACTATAATCTGGCCATTGCCAAGGAAGCGGCCGCCAAGGGTTTTGACGAGATCCAGTTTGATTATGTCCGTTTCCCCACCGATGGGAAGCTGAAGACCATGACCTATCCGGTTTATAAACGTGATGTGCCGAAACATGAGATTATCCGCCGTTTTTTCCAGTATGTGGACCAGCAGATGAAGCCGGTGGACGTGATGACCTCGGCCGACATCTTCGGCCTCACGACCATGGTGGACGACGATATGAATATCGGCCAGCGTATTCAGGATGTGGCCGACTATGTGGATTTTGTCTGCCCCATGATCTACCCGTCCCATTATCCCCCTGGCCACCTGGGGCTGGAAAAACCGGCCGAGCACCCCTATCGCGTCATTTACGACGCCTGCCTGCGGGGCGCGAAGCGGCTTGAAGGGAAACGGGCCAAGATGCGCCCCTGGCTGCAGGACTTCAAGCTGGGGGCTGCCTACGACAAGAAGATGATCATTGATCAGATTCAGGCCGCCCGGGACGCCAAGGTATTCGGGTTCAGCATGTGGAATGCCCGCAACGTCTATACCGAGGCAGCCTATCTGGAAAAACTGCCCGAGCCGAACCCGGTGCCGCCCCTCAGGGACCAGGTGCTGGAGGATATCCGCAGGCATGATGCGGCCCGGCTTGCCATGCAGAATCGCTCCACATCGATCAGGCAGGAGAAACCGTCCATCCACAAACCTCGTAGAAAAGCAAAAGGGAATTGACGTGCCCTCTTTTTTGAGAATACAGGATATCGCCGATATCCTGATCATGACCTTGCTGCTCTATCAACTCTACTCCTGGTTCCGCAGGACCCGCGCCATGCAGGTGCTGCTGGGACTGGGGGTGGTGACGGTCATCTATTTCGTCACCCGGTTTCTCGGTCTCTATATGACCAGCTGGGTTCTGCAGGAACTGGGTACGGTGCTGATCGTCCTGATCATCGTGGTGTTTCAGGCCGAGATCCGGCAGGCGCTGTACCGCTTCAGCCTTATGCGGCATTTTTTCGGCAGCCGCCAGGAGACGCAGCAACTGAGCCGCTTTCAGGAGATCGTCGATACGCTGTTCAGCTTGGCGAAGAAGAGGACCGGGGCGATTGTCGTCTTTCAGCGGAGCGAATCCCTGGTGGACCAGATGCTGAACGGCGTGAGCCTGAACTGCGAGATTACCCCGCAGATACTGGAGGCCATCTTTTACGACGGTGCGCCGCTGCATGACGGTGCCGCCCTGATCAGGGAAGGAAAAATTGCCCTGGCGTCGTGCCACCTGCCACTCTCCCAGAACCCGGAACTCCCCCAGTTTTACGGTACCCGCCACCGCGCCGCCCTCGGGCTCTCGGAGCGCACCGACGCTGTCGTGGCGGTGGTTTCGGAAGAGCGGGGCGAGGTGTCGCTGGCCGTGGGAGGGGAGTTGCACCGCCTTTCCTCCGCTGGCGAGTTGGTGGCGCTCCTGGAAGAGTTGATTTTGCCTGAAAAGGAAAAGCCACGTGAGAGCTTGCGGCAGCGTTTTTTTTCCAATTTGCTGCCTAAAACGGCGGTCCTGCTCATTGTTATAGCATTCTGGGCCTTGATTACCTCCCGCCAGGGGGCGATCGCCACGGTGACGGCCCCCGTCCGGCTGCACGGCATACCGCAGGGACTGGTGCTGCTGCGAAGTTCTCCCGAAGAGGTCGAGGTCCAGGTAAAGTCCTTTTCCAGTCTGACGCCCACGCCGGCAAAACTTGATATTGCCGCCGACATCGATTTGTCGGAGGTGCGGGAAGGGGCGGCAATCGTCAGGATCAGGAACTCGGACTTCAAGCTCCCCTCCGGCATGGTGGTCGGCAGCGTCAATCCCTCGACCATACGCATCGTAACGGAGAAAAAAGTGCGTAAAACCGTGCCGGTCAGGGTCGCTTTGCGTGGCAGGCTGCCGCGTGGACTGGGCGCATATCGGGTGGTCGCGTCGCCCGACACAGTCGAGGTGGAGGGGCCGTCCGGCCAAATTTCAAAACTTGAGACGGTGTCGACGGAAGAGGTCGATGCCAGCAAGCTTGTCAAGGGCACGGAATATCAAAAAAATCTGCTGCCGCCGTACAAAAATGTCACAATCCTGCGGGATGAACCATTGGTCTTGAAACTTGTTTCCCGCCGTTCTCTTCATCAATAATATCGATGAAATGGCATATGGGTTGCATGACGGCAGGGGCGGTGATGGGCAGTAAAGGATTGACAAACGGGGGCGTTTGTTATATAAAGCCCAAACCGTTGCACTAAAACTAGAACGGAATAGGAGGGGTAATGACACATATCCGAACTCTTGCCGCGATTTGTCTCATCCTGCTTTCCTTCCCGCAACTGGTTTTGGCCTCCAAAACCCACGTCGCGCGCAGAAGTGAATCGCTTCATTCCATAGCACGCAAATATCACGTATCCGTCGAAGAACTTAAATCTGTCAACAACCTGAGCAGTACCCGCGTCGAACAGGGAAGCCGCATTATCATTCCCGCACGTGCCGAGCAGAAAACGGCAAAGGTGACAAAGGCCGCATCATCGTACAAGGTGGTCAAGGGCGATACCCTCCCCAGGATCGCCAAGAAGACCGGTCTCAAAATGTCGGAACTGCGCCGGCTGAACGGCCTGAAAGGCAACCGGATCAAGACGGGGCAAGTGCTGGCCCTGAATGAACCCGCGCCGGCAGTCGAGGAAAAGACCCCCGTTGTCGCCGCGTCCAACAGGTTGCAATTGGTTAGTAAAGAACTTTTGAGTGAACAGGAAATCTCGTCAACCTTGGCTGAACTGAGCGACATTGACGCCGATCGGCCGGTTGACCTTGCCAAGAATATCGAAGAGACCAATCAGGGGATCAGCGGCCTGAAAAAAACCGCATACGGTTTCCTGGGGGCTCATTACCGTTTCGGCGGCAACAGCCGTGGCTCGCTCGATTGCTCCAGCTTTGTGCAGCAGGTGTTCCGCGAGCAGAAGATCAGCCTGCCCCGTACCGCGCGCGAACAGTTTAACGTCGGCAACGAGGTTGTGCGCGGCGACCTGCGCAAGGGTGATCTGGTATTCTTCCAAACCTATGCCCGCTTCCCTTCCCATGTCGGCATCTACCTTGGCAATCGCAAGATGATCCATGCTTCCTCCCGCGACCGCAGGGTGGTGATCTCCTCCATGGATACCCCCTACTATCTTTCGCGTTACCTGGGCGCACGGCGGATCGGTTCCGTCGCCAGCAGCGGCGGGGCGATCAATTTCAACGAACTGCTGCAAGGGGTTGAGGAAGAGCAGGATACTGACGCTCCGGCTAACGACACCATGGGCATTACTCTTAACCTGAATTAGTGCCGCCGCCAATCTATGGTACATAATAAATCCGGGCCTTTTGTGCCCGGATTTTTTTGTTCGACTATGAAAATTATTTTAGCGTACATATCCGGGGAAGCCGATCGCAGCGATCCTTATATCAGTTTGCTGCCCAGTGGACTCTGTTATCTGCATGCCGTGCTGCGTGAAGCCGGCTACGATTCCCTTCTGGCCAACCTTTCCGGGTGGTCCCTCCCCGTAATCAAGGAACAGCTCTCCTCCCTGCAAGCGGACATCATCGGCATTTCCCAATGGACCCATAACCGCCACGCCTCCCTTGAGGTGGCGCGCTTGGCGCGTCAGCTGAATCCGAACAGCATCATCATCCTGGGGGGAGGGCACGCCACCTTCCGCTACCATGAAATGCTGGCCGAAGATTCGCCGGTCGATATCGTCGTGGTGGGAGAGGGCGAAGAAACGTTACGGGAGTTGACCGAGAGGATCACGCAAGGGGGGGACTGGCGGGATGTGCCCGGGATCGCATTTCGCGACGGCGCCCGGGTCGTCCTCACGGAGCAGCGTATGCCGCAGAGGACGCTCGACACACTTCCGTTTCCCGCCCGCTATCTGGATCACTCCATCGGTGTCGATCTGGAACTGCAACCCGAATTTGTCCTGACCGCCCGTGGATGCCCCTCTGCGTGCAGCTTCTGCAGTTCGCCGGGGTTCTGGGGGCGTCGGGTGCGGTTCCGCTCCCCGGCAGATATCGTTGATGAAATCCTGTACATTCGGGATCGGTTTGGCCTGATCTACTTCTCGTTGCGGGACGATACCTTTACCGCCGATCGCACCAGGGCCATTGAATTCTGTCGTCTTATGATCACGCGGCGGGCTGCTGTGCTCTGGAACTGCCAATCTCGCGTCACCACCCTGGACGAGGAGGTTCTGACCTGGATGAAACGGGCCGGCTGTGAGTGTGTCCAGATCGGGATCGAATCAGGCTCGCCGCGTATCCTGGCCCAGCTCGACAAGTCGATCCATCCGTGGCAGGTGGAACAAACGGCCGCGCTTGTGAGAAAGGTCGGCATCAGTCTCTCCGTATATCTGATCTCCGATGTGCCCGGGGAGACTGAAGACGATATCCGTATGACCGTCGAACTGGTCCGGCGCATCAAGCCGGACGATGGCTATGTCTCGCCGCTGGTCTACTATCCGGGTACCCGGTTGTTCGAGCAGGCTGTCGCAAACGGCCTGGTACGCCCCGGCATTTTTGAGGAAACCCCGGATACGGCCCTCCATGCCGCAGGAAAGCCTGGAGGGGCGGCACACCGGATCATGGGGGCGTTTGCAGCCGGGACGGGAAAAGGGAGCGAACGCCGCTTTCGGCAACAGAAGGCACTTTTGGGGTATTGCGCCACCACCAACGTTCTGGCGGGAGAGTGGTACCGGCAGTCGGGCTCCATCGACGCGGCAGAACGGGAGTTCAGGGAGATAACCGAGCGCGAACCGGATAACCCCTGGGGTTGGCTGCTGGTGGGAGAGTTGCATACCGAACGAGGTGAAAAACGGAAGGCCGCCGAATGTTACCGCAGGGTCTTGGCCCTGGTGCCCAACCATGGGGCGGCACTGCGGGCGCTGGATACAAAAAAAGCGGGGCCGTGAGGCCCCGCTTTTTTACTGATCTGCGGGAATCGTTATTTCACGATCCTGATACCCGGAATGAACATGATCTTGTCGAAGGTCTTGTTCAAGGTTTTGCTCTGGAAATTCACCATCGGCGGAGCAACGGGAAATTCGATGGTGTCGCCGACTTTAACCTTGAACTCGGGCAGCGCCATCCAAACCTTTTCACCTTTGTCGTTGGCCGCTTCCACGTAGGTGTAGCCGCCGGAATTCATGGTCTGGGTTACCTTCCCTTTTTGGCCTGCGCCGGCGGGGATCTCCTGCGCCTTCATGCCGGCGTGGGGGTCAGCGCCCGGAGTGGCGGGGTGTCCAGGAGGCAATTGGCCCTGTGCAGGCATGCCAGCGGGCTGTTGAGGAACTTCGGTTTTGGGTTTCTCTTTGCACCCGGCAAAAGCAAGTGCAGCGATAACAAGAAGGGATAATACTATTTTTTTCACCTGCAACCTCCTGATTTTTAGTAACAACTGTTTCTATCACATTTTAATCTCATGTTCCAATAAAAAAGTTGAGAACATGCGGGCTGCACCGCCCTCTCTCCATTTTTTGCGCTAGAGTTATTGAATCAGAGATTTTTGAAGCGTTGCATTTCTGTGCTATAGTTTGTGATATGTTTCCAGTGATATCCGCAGACAAAAGGGGGGGACGGAATATGACGATTACACCCATCCATCGCAGTGTCGCGTGCTTCATGCTGGCGGCGCTGCTCCTTGCCCTGGCCGCGTGCGTGAGCAAGCAGGAACCGGCCGCCAAGAATACCCTGGTCGTGGGGATGGAGTTAGCCTATCCCCCCTTTGAAATGACCGATGAAAAGGGAACGCCCAAGGGCATCAGCGTCGATCTGGCCAATGAGTTGGGCAAGGCGCTCGGCAAGAAGGTCGTCATCCAGAACACCGCCTTTGACGGTCTGATCCCTGCGCTCAAAACCGGGAAGATCGACCTGATCATCTCCTCCATGACCATCACCGACGAGCGCCGGCAGTCGGTGGATTTTTCCGACCCCTACCTTTCCACCGGTCTTTGCCTGCTGGTGGGCAAAACATCGCCGATCAAATCAATCGATGACCTGGACAAACCGGGCGTCACCGTAGCCGTCAAAAAGGGGACGACCGGTCACACCTACGCAACCGGGAACCTCAAGAATGCCAAGGTCCTGGTGCTGGACAAGGAGGCCGCCGCCGTGCTCGAGGTCGTGCAAGGGAAGGCGGACGCCTTTATCTACGACCAGATGTCCACCTATACCAACTGGAAGAAGAACCGGGATACCACCCGCGCCTTGTTGAATCCCTTCCAGCAGGAGAAGTGGGGTATCGCCCTGCGCAAAGGCGATACACAACTCAAAGAGCGGATCAACCGGTTCCTGGGGACGTTCCGTGAACAGGGCGGTTTCGAACGGCTGGGCGATACCTGGCTGCGCGAGCAAAAAACGACCTTCAAGGAGCTGAAATATCCATTCTTCTTTTAACCGGACCACGGTGCGACGCTACTTCTTCATGACCCCCGACAGCCACGGGGGCAGGATTCCGGCAGCTGCCGCCGCAGCCAGTTGGCTGGCGGTGTTACTGTTCCTCTCCCTGCTGTTTTGGTTTGCCTTCAGCCAGGTCAAATTTGCCTGGGGCTGGGATGCGGTCTACACCTACCGCTACAAATTTCTGAAAGGGTGGCTGATAACGGTGGCCGTCTCCTCGGCCGCCATGGCTTTAAGCCTGGTGGTCGGCCTGGCCACGGCCCTGGCCCAGCGAGCGTCTTTCCTGCCGTTGCGCTATCTGGCACAGGTCTATATGGAGATCATCCGCGGCACCCCCCTCCTGGTGCAGATTTTGATCTTTTTTTACGTGGTGGCCGACGCCTTCGGGATCAATAATCGCTATCTGGTGGGGATCGTCATCCTCGCCATGTTTGCCGGGGCCTACATCTCCGAGATCATCCGGGCGGGGATCGAAAGTGTCGGCGAGACCCAGTTGGAGTCGGCGCGGGCCATCGGTTTCACCCGCGCTCAGATTTACCGCTACGTCATCTTCCCCCAGGTGACCCGCCAGGTCCTGCCCCCCATGGCCGGACAATTCGCATCACTCATCAAGGACTCATCGCTCCTTTCTATCATCTCGGTCAACGAGTTCACCCTCAACGCCCAGGAGGTGAATGCCTTTACCTTCAGTACCCTGGAGAGCTACCTGCCGCTGGCGGTCGGCTACCTGATCCTTACCCTGCCGATTTCCCTCTGGACCAAACGCCTGGAAAAGAGGTTCCGTTATGCGACTTGAGGTCAGCGCTATCGTCAAATCCTATGGCGACCACGTCGCCCTGAACGGAGTCACCCTCGCCATACCTGAGGTTCGTACCTTAGCCATCCTGGGGCCGTCCGGCGGCGGAAAATCCACCCTGCTGCGCATACTGGCGGGCCTGGAAACCCCGGATGGTGGCGAGATCGCCCTGGACGGCGATCCGATACAATTCAACGAGGCATACCTGCTGCGACACCGCAGGGGGATCGGGACGGTGTTCCAGTCGTTCAACCTGTTTCCGCACCTGACCGCCTTGGACAACATCGCGCTCCCCCTGGAGAAGGTGCACGGCTACGAGGCCGCTGAGGCGGCAACCTATGCCCTGCAACTGCTGGCCCGGTTCCATCTGGCCGGGCATGCCCTCAAAACCCCGGCCCAGCTTTCGGGGGGGCAGAAACAGCGGGTGGCCATAGCCCGCGCCGTGGCCATAAAACCGCGCCTGCTGCTGTTCGACGAGCCGACCTCGGCCCTTGATCCGGAGATGACCGTGGAGGTGCTGGACCTGATAGCCGAACTGCGCCAGGAGGGGCGGCCGCTCGTGCTGGTGACCCACGAGATCGGTTTTGCCCGCCAGGTGGCCGACCAGGTGGTCTTTCTCCACGAGGGGCGGGTGCTGGAGTGGGGGGACGCCGCAGAGCTGTTTGAACAGCCGACCACCCCGGAGATGCGGGGCTTTCTGGACAAGGTGTTGAGATACTAACAGGCTGTTGAAAAACTCAGGTTGTTCAAAAATAGCCAGATCGTCGCACCCGCAGAAAGTCACGCGGAGGCGTAGCAGCGCTACGCCGCACAAGGAGACTTTCGAGGACGGCGGCGAGATGGCTGTTTTTCAACAACATGCTAAAGGAGGAGAACCATGTTCGAGTCCGCCGAATTGGGACACAAGATCAGCAAAACCGTCTGGAAAAAGGAGGTTCCCGAACTGCGCGGAGCCCTGCTGGACGCCCAGCTCGACCTGCTCCAGTCGAAGAAATTCCCGGTCATCATTTTGGTGGCCGGTGTGGACTGCGCCGGCAAGGGGGAAACGGTCAATCTCCTCAACGAGTGGATGGACCCGCGCCACATCGAGACCCACGCCCTGCGGGACCTGACCGACGAAGAGTTGGAACGCCCCCAGATGTACCGCTACTGGCGGGTGTTGCCCCCCAAGGGGAAGATCGGCATCTTCATCGGCACCTGGTATTCGGCGCCCCTGCTGGAAAACGTCTACGGCACCATCAAAAATGCCGAACTGGACCAGCGGCTGGAGCGGATCGTTCACTTCGAGCGGATGCTCTGCAACGAAGGGGCGCTGGTCCTCAAGTTCTGGCTGCACCTGTCCCGGGATGAGCAGAAAAAGCGCCTGAAGAGCCTGGAGAAAGACCCCAAAACCCGCTGGCGGGTCACTGATACCGACTGGCAGCATTACAAACTCTACGACAAATTTCGCAAGGTCTCGGAACGGATGCTGCGCACCACCAGTACCGCCGAATCACCCTGGACCATCGTGGAGGGGAGCGATCCCAACTACCGCTACCTGACCATCGGCAAAGCCCTGCTCGCCGCCCTGCGCCAACGGCTGGATGCCGCCGAACCGCCGCAACACGACGAGCCGATTCCTCCCATCATGTCCACCATCGACAACCTGCTGATCCTCAAAACTCTGGATATGTCGAAGCAATTGAAGAAATCCGACTACGAGGACGAGTTGGAAAAGTACCAGGGGAGGCTCAATCTGCTGACCCGCCATGCCGGTTTCCGCAAGCTCTCCGTGGTGACGGTCTTCGAGGGGAACGACGCCGCCGGCAAGGGGGGGAGCATCCGTCGCGTCACCCAGGCCCTGGACGCCCGTCTCTATCGCATCATCCCGGTGGCGGCCCCCACCGACGAGGAGTTGGCCCAGCCCTATATGTGGCGTTTCTGGCGCAACATCCCCCGCAAGGGGCGTTTTACCATCTTCGACCGTTCCTGGTATGGCAGGGTACTGGTGGAGCGGGTGGAGGGGCTGTGCGGCCGGGGTGACTGGATGCGGGCCTACGGTGAGATCAACGACTTCGAGGAGCAACTCGTGCGCAACCATACGGTGGTGGTCAAGTTCTGGCTCTCCATCAGCCAGGAGGAGCAACTCAGGCGCTTCAAGGAACGGGAGAAGATCGGCTTCAAGCGTTTCAAGATCACGGACGAGGATTGGCGCAATCGGGAGAAGTGGGGCGAGTACGAGGTGGCGGTCTGCGATATGATCGACCGCACCAGCACCGACATTGCGCCCTGGACCCTGGTGGAGGCCAACGACAAGTACTACGCCCGCATCAAGATCCTGAAAACCCTCTGCGAGCGGATCGAGGCGGCGCTGGGGAAAATATGACGAGTCTGTTTACAGGCGGGAGGCGCCTTTGAAAAAAAAACGTTCCCCGGCCCGCAGCAGCATGAAGAAGGTCTCGGCCAAGGGACGGTGGCGGAAGGAACGGTAGGGACTGCGGATGTAGAGGGGACGGGCACCGGCCGTGAGGGCCGCCAGACAACCGGTCAGCAGGCGGTCGTCCACCATCAGGATGGCGGACAGGGGAGCGTGGGCCAATTCGCCTACCTTGTGGAGACCGTCGGGATAGGGTTTCTTGCGGACGCCGGAGATGAAGCGGATTTCGGGAAAATGGTTCCTGAACCAGATCCTGCGGGCCTCGGTCGGCTTGTTGGAGAGAATGAAGATCCTGTCCGTGCCGAAAACCGTGCTGCAACGGATCAGCCATTCTCGGGCTTCGGGGAGCGGCTCGGGAAAACCGTGGGGGGCCAGGACGCCGTCGAAATCCAGGGCCAGGGCCGTGATGCCCACGGCGGCGAGGTGCTCCGGGGCCAGGCCTGTAATGGATGAACAGGACGGCGTTTCCCGCAGAATCCGGCCGAGTTCCTTCCGAAAGGTGAAACCGAGGGTGAATCCGGCCAGAACGTGCGCAAACGGGAGCATGGGCTATGCCTTGTCCAGGTCCTTCTGAGCCCGGGAGACCAGGTAGTAGAGGATTCCCAGGATCAGCAGGGTGCCGGCCAGGAATGCCTGGGTGGCCAGATCGTCGTGGCGCAGGGTGGAGATCAGAATCTCGCGGATCATGGCCACGATGATGACGCCGATGAAGACCAGGATGTTAAATTTGCCACCCTTCAGGTTCTTGATCTCGTTGTCCATCAACTCGATCATCATCCAGAGGATCAGCAATTCGCCCAACGCGCTGAGTATGCCTTTCTCCACATCCCCGCGGAAAATATTGATGAGATCCCACCCGAACAGCAAGGCAACCGAGATGGAAACCCCTGCCAGGGCCAGCACCAGCACCAGATTGAGGCCGTAGGTGAAGCGTTCGGCCAATCGGATGAGGTGGGATTCCAGTTCGCGCGAGACAAAGACCTTCTTCAACTCTTCCTCGCGGTAAGAGGCGCTCATGATGTCCAGATTCATGTCGAGGATCTTTTCGGTCGCCTCGCGCAGGGCACGCCGTTCGTCACGGTCCGGGTAGTTCTCGTCGATCAGGTTGAGCAGGAAGTGGCGGACCCGGTTCATGGCGACATTAACGAAATGGACATTCAGGCCGACCTTGACGTGGGCGTGGCCGATGCGGGTCAGGTGGTTCAGGTAGTTGTTATCATAGGCACCGTTAAAGAGCGACATGAACCAGTTGCTGTGCATCTCAAGAAGCCGCTGGCGATTGCTGGTGTTGAGGATGGCGGTGGTTTCGGGCAACCCGTAAAGATAGTTGTGGAATTCGCCGGAGAAGCGCTCCTTGTGTTGGGCCGCCAGGGGCTGAAAGGCTTTGAGCAATTCCTCATCGTCGTCGGTGAAGCCGTAGTGGTCTTTAAGGTCCTGCATCGAGGTCATAATGGCACCCTTTATCCGTAGTTATCTTCCGTACTTGTACGCCGCTGAACAGGTCCCTTCGCTGGACACCATGCAGGCGCCCACCGGAGATTCCGGCGTGCAGGCCGTGGAAAAGAGCGGACAGTCGAAGGGGGATAATTTCCCCTTGAGCACCTCGCCGCAGCGGCAGGCGGGATTTTCCCGCTCTTCCCCCGGATCGATCTCCAACGCCTTCTCGGCGTCAAAGCGTGCAAGTTCAGGCTTGATGGCCAGGCCGCTGCCGGGGAGCATCCCCAGGCCGCGCCAGGAAGCATCGCACGGCACAAAGACCCGCTCCATGATGGTCTGGGCCTTGGGGTTGCCTTCCCAGCTCACGGCGCGGCTGTACTGTATTTCCACCCGGCTTTCCCCGGCCAGGACCTGGGCCAGCAGCATCTCGATGCCCTGCATGACGTCGGCCGGCTCGAAACCGGTCACCACGCAGGGAATGTGGTATTTCTCCGCCAGCGGCTTGTAGGCGTTGGCGCCGATGACCGTGCTGACGTGGGCCGGACAGAGGTAGCCGGAAAGGGCGAGGTCCGGGTCGGCGGTGAGGAGGTCCATGGCGATCGGCATGGTCTTGTGGGAGGCCAGAACGTAGTAGTTCGAAAGTCCGAGCCGCGTCGCCTCCAGGATGCTGGCGGCGATGGTCGGGGCGGTGGTCTCAAAGCCGATCCCCAGGAAGATCACCCGGCGCTCGGGGTTGGCATTTGCCAGGGCGACCGCATCCAGTGGTGAGTAGACGATGCGCACGTCGGCGCCCTTGGCCCGTTCCTCCATCAGGGATGAGCGGCTGCCGGGGACGCGCAGCATGTCGCCGAAGGTGGCCACGATATTACGGGCATCAGCCGTGCAGGCCACGGCCTTGTCCATGTAGCCCACCGGGGTCACGCAGACCGGGCATCCGGGACCGGAGACGAGCCGCACGTTCTCCGGGAGCAGCGAGCGGATGCCGAACTGGTAGATGGACATGGTGTGGGTGCCGCAGACTTCCATGAAGTTGACCGGTTTGCTCAACCGCTGCGCCATGCGCTGGATGTTGGCGGCCATATTCCTGACCAGTTCGCGGTCGCGGAATTCGTCCTGAAATTTCATGCTTCCTCCTCCGCGGCAGGACCGGATGCCCGCCTGTTCATCGCATATCCTCGGGAGCAAAGACCTCTTTCATCATCCGCAAGGTCTCCTCGGCATAGTCCTCATCCAGGCGCGAGATGGCGAATCCGGCATGGACGATGACATAGTCGCCCACCCCGACCTCCTCGCCCAGCAGCATGACGCTGGCCTCCTTCTGCACACCGTCCACCTCGGCCACAATGGTGTCGCCGTCCCTGCTGAGAATCTTCATGGGTACACCAAGACACATACCTGTTTATCTCCTTCCCTGCCATCCGGCTATTGCCGCCTGCCCGAGGGCGATACCGCCGTCGTTGGGGGGAACCAGCCGGTGGGTGAATATCTGTAGCCCCTGATCAAGCAGCTCAGTATATACCATTTCGCTCAAAAGGCGATTCTGAAAAACGCCGCCGGAGAGAACAATACGATCGAGGCCGGTTTTCCCGGCAATACGGACGGCAGTCTCCACGGCTGCCTGGGCCACGGTGGCGTGAAAACGGTAGGCCATGGCCGCCGCCCCCGTGCCGGCAGCCGTATCGGCCAGGAGGTCCTGGAAAAGCGGGGTGAAATCGATGGCCAGCCGCTCGTTGCCGGTAATCCCGAAGGAGTAGGTCCCCGAAACCTCCGCGGCCTCCGCCAAGGCCTCCAGTTCAATGGCCGCCTGGCCGTCGTAGGATACGGTCTGGCGCACGTTCAGCAGGGCTGCCGCGGCATCGAACAGACGGCCGCAGCTGGAGGTAAGCGGCGCGTTGAGGCCCCGCTCCAGCATGGCGGCAAATATGCCTTTCTGGGTATCATCCAGATGCCGGGCAACCGGATGGTCCAGTTCAAAGGCCCCTTTGCCCTGGGAACGGTACAGCCACGCCAGGGCCATGCGCCAGGGTTCCCGTACTGCGGTGTCACCCCCGGCTAGCGGTACGGGAAGGAAGTTGCCGGCCCGTTGGAATCCCTCGTAGCCGCCGACCAGAAACTCGCCACCCCAGATCGTGCCGTCCGTGCCGAAACCGGTACCGTCGAAGATGATGCCGACCACCTCGCCTTCCAAGCCGTTTTCCGCCATGCAGGCCGCCATGTGGGCGTGGTGGTGCTGAACCCGTGTCAGGGGCAGCCCGGATTCCGTCGCATGGAGCGAGGAGATATAGTCGGGATGCAGATCGCAGGCGACCAGTTGCGGCGCTATTTCGAGAATGCCCGACAGGTGCCGGATGGTGTGGCGGAACGAGTCGGCGGTTGAGCTGTTCTGCAGGTCGCCGATGTGCTGGCTCAGGAATGCCTGATCCCCCTGGGCCAGGCAAACGGCCCCTTTCAGTTCGGCCCCCACGGCCAAAAGCGGCGGCACCGTGAAGGGGAGCCGCACGGCCCGCGGCGCATAGCCCCTGGCCCGGCGGTAAAAGAGCGGTTTGTCCTGGAAGAGGCGCAGGACCGAATCGTCGCTGCGCACATGGATCGGCCGGTTGTGCACGAGAAAAAAATCGGCGATGGCTGCCAGACGCTTAAGGGCGTCGCTATCTTCAAAGGCCACCGGCTCGTCGGACACGTTGCCGCTGGTCATCACCAGGGCCGCGAAGTGATCGCGCATCAGGAGATGATGGACCGGCGCGTAAGGCAGCATCAGGCCGAGCCAGCCGTTGGCCGGCGCCACCAGGGGCGCAACCGGGCAATCCGGGGTCTTGTGGGCGATAACGATCGGGCTCTCCGGGCCGGTCAAGAGCCGTTCCTCCTGGTCGCCCAGCACCACCAGCTTGCGGGCGGTCGCCAAGTCGGCGGCCATGACGGCAAAGGGCTTTTCGTCCCGCTTTTTCCGCTCGCGCAGCCGCTTGACCGCCTCCGGGTTGCAGGCATCCACGGCCAGGTGATACCCGCCGATCCCCTTGACCGCCAGGATCTTGCCCCCCCTCAGGAGTTCGATAGCCTGGATGAGGGCATCGTCGCGCTCCGCGACCGGATTGGCGTTACCATCCAGCAGGCGGAGCTGCGGGCCGCAGACCGGGCAGGCGATGGGTTGGGCATGGAAACGCCGGTCTGCCGGGTCGTCGTACTCCCGGCGGCAATTGGGGCAGACCGGGAATTCGGCCATGGTGGTCCGGGGGCGGTCGTAGGGGATAGCGGTGATGATGCTGTAGCGGGGGCCGCAGTTGGTGCAGGTAATGAACGGGTAACGGTACCGCCGGTCGGCCGGATCGAACAGCTCCCGCAGGCAGTCGCCGCAGAGGGCGGAGTCGGGCGCCACCTGGATATTCTTCGCTCCATCCCCGCTGGGGAGGATGGTGAAGCCGCGCTCCGGGACCGGGGGGATATCCTCCGTGAAACTGGACGTGACAGTGGCCAGGGGAGGGAGGTCATGGGTCAGGCTGTGCTGGAACGCTTCCAGCGTGTCAACCGTACCCTGGACCTCGATCTCCACCCCGGCGGGGATGTTGCGCACCCAGCCGGTCAGGCCGAGTTCGCAGGCCGAGCGGAACACGAAGGGACGGAACCCGACGCCCTGGACGATGCCGCTGATGAGGAAACGCTTGCGGACTATGGCTTTGCCGTCCCCGTTGCCAGCCATTGGTACCATCCGTCCATCCCCTCGCCGGTGCGCGCCGAAACCTCGAAGATGGTGATGCCGGGGCTTACCCTGCGGGCGTATTCCTTGCATTTTTCCACATCAAAGTCCAAGTGGGGGAGCAGGTCGGTCTTATTGAGCAGCATGACCGTGGAGTTGTGAAACATCTGGGGGTACTTGAGCGGCTTGTCCTCACCCTCGGTCACCGAGAGGACCGCCACCTTGTGGTGCTCTCCCAGGTCGAAGGAGGCCGGACAGACCAGGTTGCCCACGTTTTCTATGAGGAGCACGTCCAGATTGTCCAGATCAAATCCATCGGTGCCGTGCATGACCATATGGGCGTCCAGGTGGCAGCCGGCGCCGGTGTTGATCTGACGGACCGCTACGCCGGTGGCGGCGATGCGCTGGGCGTCATTGTCGGTCTGCTGATCCCCCTCGATCACGGCAAAACGGAACCGGTCACCCAAGTCCCGCAGGGTACGCTCCAAAAGGGTGGTCTTGCCCGATCCGGGAGAGCTTACCAGGTTGAGGACGAAGATGCCCTTGTCCTTGAACAGGGCGCGATTGAAGGAGGCCAGACGGTTGTTCTTGGCCAGGATGTCCTCTTCGATGCTGATCACGGTCCGTTTCCGGTCGCCGTGGTCGTGGTCGTGGTCGTGATGATCGTGGGCTTCATGATCATGGTCATGGTGCTCGTGATCATGGTCATGGTGCTCGTGATCATGGTCGTGATCGTGGCTATGGCTGTGGCTGTGGTGATGGTCGCCGTGCTGGTGGTCATGGTCGTGCGTATCTGTCGGGCCGCAGCCGCAAGTGGTGCACATGGGTTCCTCCGAAAATGGGTCCTTATGATGGGGTAACCGTATCAGTTTCCGCGTCGTTATGCAACAGGGTCTGGCTAGAACTTTGTGAATCGTGAATAGTGAATAGTGAATGGAGGGAAAAGGCTTTTAACGTCTCGCTTTCACCTTTCACCATTCACTTTTTTTAAAGGCCGTTGAACTGCAACTGGTGCAGCCGGTAATAGAGCCCCTTGGCCTCCATGAGCTCCTGGTGCGTCCCCTCCTCCGATTTGCGGCCCCGGTGCACCACCACGATCCGGTCGGCGTCCTGGATGGTGGAAAGCCGGTGGGCGATAACCAGGGAGGTGCGCCCCTGCATCAATCCCCTGATCCCCTCCTGGATCATCTGCTCCGAGGCGGAATCCACGCTGGCGGTCGCCTCGTCCAGCACCAGCACCTCGGGATCAAAGGCCACGGCCCGGGCAAAGGAGATGAGCTGTTTTTCCCCTACGGACAGGTTGTTACCCCGCTCCCGGACCTCTTCCCCGTACCCCTGGGGCAGGCGCTCGATGAAGCGGTCGGCCCCGACCGCGGCGGCCGCCGTTCGGACCCGCGTCCGCGCCTCTTCGTCCCCCAGGCAGATGTTGAACTCGATACTGCCGGCAAACAGGCAGGGGTCCTGGAGGACGATGCCGATGCGCCGGCGCAGGTCGCTTCCCTGCATGTTGCGCACATCTATGCCGTCAATGAGGATGCTGCCGCTGTCGATCTCGTAGAGGCGCGTCAAAAGCCGCGTGATGGTGGTCTTGCCGCCGCCGCTTTCCCCCACCAGTGCGATCCGCTCGCCGCGCCGGAGGACCAGGCTGAACTCCTCCAGGGCGTTGTCCCCCTCGCGGTAGGCAAAGGAGACGTTACGGAATTCGATCAGGGGAGGCCTCTGCCCGAAAGTTTCTCCGGGTGAGCGGCCTTCTTCGGCAAAGGCGGGCACGGGGGCCTGGTGAACCGGCTTGTCCGCCGGTGTGTCCAGCAGGGCAAAGATCCGTTCCAAGGCCGCCATGGCCCCCTGCATGACCGAATACTTGGCCGACAGGTCGCGGATGGGGGTGAAGAATTTTTCGATATACTGGATGAAGGCCACCAAAACCCCGAAGGTCAGGGCGCCCCTGATGATCTCGCCGCCTCCGTACCAGATGATCAGGGCCACGGCGATGGACGACAGAGCCTCCACGATGGCGTACAATGACGCATCCCAGAAGATGACCGGCATGTTGGCGTCCCGGTAGGATGCGTTCAGGTTGCTGAAGCGCCGCTCTTCGTCCCGTTCGCGGTTGAACGCCTGGATGATGCTGATGCCGCCGATGGACTCGGCCAGAAAGGCGTTGAGGCGCCCCAGGCGTGCCCGCACCTCGCGGAACGATTGGCGCATCCTGCGGCGAAAGGCCCAGGCAACGTACAGGAGCAGGGGGAGGACGCTGAAGGTCACCAACGACAGCTTCAGGTTCATCCAGAGCATGACCGAGATGATGCCCACCAGGAGCATGACGTCACCCACGATGGTAATGATCCCCGAGGCGAACATCTCGCCCAATACCTCCACGTCGCTGGTCAGGCGGGTGACGGCGCTGCCCGTGGGCACCCGGTCGAACCAGGAGACCGGCAGGCGCATGACATGGCGGTAGAGCTCGTTGCGTATGTCGGCCATGACCCGCTGGCCGACGGATTGGAGCAGGTAAATCTGTAAAAAGGCGAGGAGGGATTCGGACAGCAGGACCGCCAGGAAGGCCAGGGCGATCCCTTCCAAACCGGCCAATCTGCCGGTGGTGATGTGGCCGTCGATGGCCAACTTGATGATCCAGGGTTGAGCAAGGCGGCAGGCGGCAACTATCGGTACGGTGATCAGCACCGCGACGATCGCCGTGCGGTAGGGGGCAACATAGCGGGCAAAACGGGTCAGCAGGCGGGTATCGTACGCCTTGCCCGCTATTTCTTCTGCATAGATGCCGCCGTGGTACATTCTGACTCCGCAAGATGGTTGTGCAACGATCTTACCATATCAGAATCGGCGGCAGAAGTGAAATGGTGGCTTCCGCTGGAGTGGCGTCCCGGCCGTTTGCGGGCCGGGGAGCGGGGCGGCTTACGGGGACGCCGTTTCGTGCGGAGCTGTTGGTTCGTCCGGGAGGGCCGGCAGATAGATGTGAAAGGTCGTCCCTTTGCCGGGTGTGGATTCGGCGTTGATGGCGCCCTTGTGTTTGCGGATGATGGAGTGGCAGAGAGCCAAGCTGAGCCCCATGCCCTTCTGACTGCCCATCTCCTTGGTGGTAAAGTAGGGGTCGAAGACCCTGGGCAGGTTTTCGGGGGTGATGCCGGTTCCGGTGTCGTGGAACGTCAGATGAACGTACTCCCCCGCCGGGAGAGACAGGGCATCCTGCTCGCCTATGGTTACATTCTCCGCTTCGACCCGCAGGGTCCCGCCCTGGGGCATGGCCTCGACGGCATTGACCGCCAGGTTGGAAAAGGTCCGCTCCATCTGGGAGTCGTCCATCCTTACCCGGTGCAGGTCGGACGCGATAGTGACTTCGCTCGCTATGGCCGGTTTATCCCTGAGTACGGCAGCGATGGCCGATGCGATCAGCGGGGCAAGGGGCGCGGGATGCACAAAGGAGTCCCCTCCCTTGGAAAATGCCAGCAGGCGCAGGCTCAACTCCTTGGCGCGCAGCGAGGTCTGTTCCGCCGTCTCGAGCATCTCGATGATGGTCTGGGGGGCGTTGACATGCAGCTTAGCCAGGGAAATGTAGCCGAGGATCACCTGCAACAGATTGTTGAAGTCGTGGGCCATGCCGCCGGCCAGAATACCGATGGCTTCCATCTTCCTGGACCGCAGACTCTCCGCTTCCAGCTTTCTCTGCCGGGTGACATCCTCCCCGTTCTTGATGAACTTGAGCAATGAGCCGTCAGGGGCTTTGAGGGGGGATATGCTCACGTTTTCCCAGAAGAGATCGCCGTTTTTCTTCCGGTTCTGCATGCTGCCGTGCCATTCGTTTCCCTGGAGAATCGTGGACCACAAATCCTGGTAGACTTCGGGGGAGGTCTCGCCTGATTTGAGGATACGCGGTGTCCGTCCGATCGCTTCGTCGGCGTCAAAGCCGGTTATCTCGCAGAACTTGCGGTTCACGTATTCGATGACGCCGGTGGTATCGGTGATGATCGCCATGCTGGGACTTTGCTCGAGGGCACTGGAAAGCAGGCGGATGTGTTCGTTTTGCCGGCGGAGTTGTCGCTGCATCGTCACAACGTTGATGCTCCGTTCGATGGCCTCGTAAAGTTTCTGGAAGGCCACCGGTTTGAGGACGAATTGGTTGATGCCGATATCGATGGCCTGGAGCAGGTAGTCGATATCGTTGAAGGCCGTCACGACGATAATCTGGGCATCGCGGGCCCTGCTGCGGATCTCCCGTGCCATATCCAGCCCGCTCATGAACGGCATCATGATATCGGTCAGTACGATGTCGGGGGTATGCGCCTGGTAGAGCTCCAGACCTTCCCGGCCGTTTGCGGCCACGATCAGCCGGTAGCCGCGCAGGCCGAGCATGCGTTTGACCTGCTCCCGCGAGGTGTCTTCATCCTCCACATACAGGATGGTGAGGTCGTCTGGGGATGGGGGCGACGTCATTGTCATGCCTCGAAGCGACGTCCCGCCGTGTCGGCGGCGCGTGCGTCTCTATCAAAATGATGATCAGATGCAGATGGAATGAAATGTTTTCCCGGCGGGAGGGCAATCATGGCAGTCGCCGGACAGGAGGACAGAGATTTTCTCAGCTGGGGTGGGACTGGGTTGGGTGGGACATGACGGTTCACGATGTTCCCCAAACGAGAGAAAGGTCGTACGGACAACGCCAGGACGGCGCGTCCGTATCGACAGCAATCTTATCAGAGATTCGGCCGGTGACAAGCCGCTGTAATGAATTTCGCGGAGATGGGCGTCAAATAGCCTTGCGCCAGGCCAACCGCTGTTCCAGCCAGCGGGAAAGGGAGGTGAAAGCGTAGCAGACAATAAAATAGATCAGGGCGATGAAAACGAAGATTTCCGTCGGATAGGCCATGGTCCGGTTATTGATCTGGGTTCCCACATGGGTCAGTTCGGATACGCCGACGATGAAAGCCAGAGAGGTGTCCTTGATCAGGGAAACGAACTGGTTGACGAAGGAGGGGATCATGTTGCGCAATCCCTGGGGAAGTACGATATAGAGCATGGCCTGCCACGGCTTGAGGCCGGTGGAGATGGCCGCCTCGGTCTGCCCCTTGGGGATACCCTCGATACCGGCCACCACGATGCGGGACATGTAGGCCGAGGTGAACAGGGTCAGCGCCATGATGACGGTCTGGCTTTCGGCCACCTTGCCGAACAGGGCCGGCAAGAGGAAGTACATCCAGAAGATGACCATCAGAAGCGGCATGCCGCGCACGAGGTTGATGAAGGCGACGGCGGGGTAGCGCACGGCCCGAAAACGGGAGATGCTGAGCAATCCCAGAATCAGGCCGCCGAAAAAGGAGAGGACGCAGGAAACCGACGCCAGGTACAGGGTCAGGCCCAGGCCGCCCAGAGGGCCGTTGGGAAAGCGGCCGATCATGAAGTAGGTGAAGTTGTCGGCAATCACCGATATATTGAAAAATTGATCCATATCAGGCCGCCTTGTGAATGTTGAGGACTTTCTCGTTGTAGATGTTCACCAGGGCGGTGATAACAAGCGAAATAGCCACGTAGACCACGGTTGCTGCGGTGAACGCCTCGAAGCCCTTGAAGGTGTAGCTCTCCACCTGGCGGGCCTGGTAGGTCAGTTCCATGACACCGATCGTCATGGCCAGGGACGAGTTCTTGGCCAGGTTGAGAAACTGGTTCACCAGCGGCGGCACCGTGAGACGGACCGCCTGGGGCAGGATGATGTACTGCATGGAGCGGAGGTAGGAGAAACCCGCGCTGCGGGCCGCCTCCATCTGCTCCTTGGGGATGGACAGCACGCCGGAACGGATGTCTTCGGCGATGAAGGCCGAGGTGTAGATGGTCAGGGCGATCACGGCGGCGGCGAACTCGAAGTTGGTGCTGTTCAGCCAGTCGTTCACGGCGGTCGGAAGGATCTTGTACGACCCGAAGTACCAGAAGAATATCTGCACCAGGAGCGGGGTGTTGCGGAAAAATTCCAGGTAGGCATGGGCAATCCAGCGGACCGGCTTGTTGTTGCTCATGCGCATGACGGCGATCAACAGCCCCAGGATGAAGGCAAGCACAATGGAGAGTGCCGAGAGTTGCAGGGTGACCTTGACTCCCGAGGCCAGCCAATCGAAATACTTGCCCGAGGTTACGGTCGACCAGTCGAATTGATAATTAAGCACGTGAAACCCTCATGGAAAGCGGGGCGGGGGGCAGGAGCCTTCTCCGCACCCCCCGCCTGCTGGACGTTACAAACTCTGTATTACTTGCCGGCCGTGATCTTGAAGTTGCGTTGCAGATGGAACTGGGTCGTGGGGCCGAACCATTTGTTGAAAATCCGGGCGGCTTCGCCTGACTTCTCCATATCCAGGATGGTCTTGTTGACGAAATCCACGAAGCGCTTGTCGCCCTTGCGCATGCCGAGGCCGTAGGGCTCGTCGGAGATCTGGACGCGCGGGATTTCGAAGCGGGCCTTGTTGGGGGCCTTGGCCAGGATGCCGGCCAGGATGGCCTCATCGGTCGTCACGGCGAATACCTTGCCCTGCTCCAGGGCGAGCAGTGCCTGGGGATAGTCGTCAAAGGAGAGCACGGTGGCGGTAGGCAGGGCCTTCTTCACGTTCTGCTCCGAGGTGGAACCCTTGGCGGTACCGATCTTTTTGCCTTCCAGGTCCTTCAAACTCTTGACGGTCCCTTTTTTGGTGATGAACTTCTGGCCGGTGAAGAAGTAGGTGTGGCTGAAGTCGACCTGTTTGGCCCGCTCGGGGTTTTTGGTCATGGTGGCGGCGATGATGTCGATGTGTGATTCCTGCAACTGGGGCATGCGGCTGGCCGAGGTGACCGGCTTGAGTTCTACCCTGACGCCCAGCTTTTTGGCGATGGCGTTGATGAAGTCAATGTCATACCCAACAATGGTGCGGGTTTTCTCGTCCACATAGCCGAAGGGGGGGAGGGAGTCCTTGACCCCGGCCACCAGCACTCCTTTTTTCTTCACATCAGCCAGCGTATCAGCGGCCAGCACCGTTTTGGCGGCCATCGAGGCCAGCACCGTGACCATGAATAATGTTACCAGTTTCTTCATGTCGAATTCCTCCTTCAAGAGTGGTAGTACAGACCGGAAATCCCGGTTCTAAGGACATTCGCAGTGCATCGGCGTCAGAAGCTGGCGCAGGAACTGTTGAGCGCGCTCGTGCTTCGGCCTGCTGAAAAACTCGTCGGGCGTAGCCTCCTCCAGAACGGTGCCGGCATCCATGAAAGCCACCCGGTGGGCAACCTCGCGGGCAAACCCCATCTCGTGGGTGACCACAACCATGGTCATGCCGCTTACGGCCAAATCCTTCATGACCGCCAGAACCTCGCCGATCATCTCCGGGTCGAGGGCCGAGGTGGGCTCGTCGAAGAGCATGATCCTCGGTTTCATCGCCAGGGCGCGGGCGATGGCCACGCGTTGCTGCTGGCCGCCGGAAAGCTGCGACGGGTAGGCATTGCGTTTCTCAGCCAGCCCGACCCGCTCCAACAACGCCATGGCCTGCTCTTCGGCATCTCTCTTGGCGGTCTTGCGAATCTTGGTGGGGGCCAGGATGATGTTGTTCAGGACGGAAAGGTGGGGGTACAGATTGAACTGCTGGAAGACAAAGCCGACTTCGGCCCGCAGTTTGTTGATATCGGTCTTTTTGTCCAGCAGGTCCATGCCGTCAACCGTCAGCGTCCCCTTGTCGATCGGTTCGAGCTGATTGATGGTGCGGATCAGGGTGGACTTGCCGGAGCCGGACGGCCCGCAGACGACCAGCACTTCGCCGGAGGTTACGTGCAGATTGATATCGTTGAGTACGTGCAGGCTCTTGAACCACTTGTGCACGCCTTGAAAGGTAATCATCGAACACTCCTGTCAAATTGAGGTGAAACGTTGTGCAAAAGCAGTGGATTTGTATAACACAAAGCACCACAGGTGGGCAAAGAAAAATTGGCCGTCAAATAAGACAACAATAATCTGATTGACGGGCAACAAGGCAGGCATATAATTAAAAACAAAGGGTTAAAATGATCGGCCCTCCTCGTATACGTTGGGGGTGAAAGGTGTGTGATAATCATGCTGTCCAGTATCTCGGCAGGTGAATTAAAATCGCTACTGGATTCGGGCGGCCCTGTCTGCCTGGTCGATGTGCTTCCTCCCGAATACTTCGGGGAGCGCCATATCCCGGGCGCGAGCAATGCGTGCGTGTATGAGATGGCGTTTCTGGAAAACCTGACAAAGATCGTCAGCGACCGGGACACGCCGCTGGTGGTGTATGGCGCCAGTGCCCGCTCGCGGGAGGCCTCGGTTGCGGTGGAAAAACTGAGGCGTGCCGGATATCGGGAGGTGCGGGAACTGGCCGGCGGCCTGGCCGCCTGGCGGGCGGCCGGATATGGGGTGGAGGCGGGCCAAGGCCCGGCTGTCCCGGAGATCGCCATCGCGGATGGCGGGTACGTGGTGGATTGCGCTGCCAGTCGGCTGGAATGGATGGGACGCAATCTGAACGGCAGGCACTACGGCACCATAGCCGTAGCGGGCGGAGAGATTCTGGTGAAAAAGGGGGGGCCGGCCGGCGGAAGCATCACCCTGGACATGGGGTCCATTGCGGACATCGACCTGAAGGATGAGGGGTACAACCGCATGTTGGTCAGTCATCTGAAATCCGACGATTTTTTCGATGTGGCCACCTACCCGGAGGCGGTCTATGTCATCAACGGCTCGGAGCTTCTGCCGGAGGCGTCCACCTGTTCTCTTGTCTACCGGGTGATGGGCAGCCTTGAACTGAGAGGCGTGAAAAGGGAGTTGCCGCTCACGGCCGAAGTGGCGCCCCAGCCGGATGGCCAACTCAAGGCCAGGGTGCTGTGCGATCTTGACCGCACGCGTTGGGGGGCCATTTACGGCTCGGGGAGGCTTTTCGAAAAACTCGGCCAGCACTTGGTAAACGAGATCGTAACCGTCGAGCTCTTTCTGGTAGCTAAGATGCGCCAGAACTGACAACTCACGTACAAAAAATCTGCCACAGAGACACAGAGACACAGAGAAAGCCTTATTGACAGGGAGTAGGGGATAAACAGGATAAAGCTTTATGCTTTTGCCTGTAACCAGGTTTCAGATCTTATCCCGTTTATCCTGTTCATCCCTGTAAAAAAGGTTCTGCTTTTGACGTTCTCTGTGTCTCTGCGTCTCTGTGGCAGAATTGTTGAGGTTCATCCGTCACATCATATCCACCGGATCGATATCCACATACTCGCGGATGGTCGAAACGACAGGGCGATTCTGCTGCCAGGCGGCGATCAGGCGGCGCAGATCGTTGCGGGTGGGGGATTTGAGCAGGATCTGACGGCGGAAACGGCCCCGCAGGCGGTACAGGGGCGCCGGGGCCGGCCCCAGGATTTCCACACGCAGGCCTTTTTCCCGTTTCAGCTGCGCCAACAAACGGGTTATGGCCTCGGCATGCTCTTCCACCGGTCCCTCCGTTGTGCCGGAAAAGCCGAGGCAGGCCAGAAAGCTGAAGGGGGGGTAGCCAACCTCGCGGCGGAATTCCAGCTCCTGGCGGTAGAAGGCATCGCCGTCATGTTGTACGGCGTTCTGGATGGCGTAATGGTCGCTGTTGAGCGTCTGGACGATCACCCGGCCGGGGGTGTCCCCCCGTCCGGCCCGGCCGATGACCTGGGACAGAAGCTGAAAGGTGCGCTCGGCCGCGCGGAAATCGGGCATGCCCAGGCTGGCCTCGGCATTGACCACGCCCACCAGGGTCACGCCGGGGAAATCGTGCCCCTTGGCGATCATCTGGGTCCCCACCAGGATGTCCGCACTGCCGTCGGACATGCGGGCTAGGAGGCGCCCGTGGCTCCCCTTGCCGCCGGTGGTATCGCTGTCCATGCGCAGGATGCGCGCCTGGGGCACCAGTTCGCGCAGGTCGTGCTCCAGACGTTCGGTGCCGGCCCCCAGCTCCTTCAACTCCTGGCAGCCGCAGGCAGGACAGATGCCGGGGGCGGGGATGGCGTAATCGCAGTAATGGCAGACGCTCTGGCCCCGTTGGCGGTGGTAGGTGAGGGACACGGAGCAGTTGGGGCACGCCAGGGGCGCGCCGCACTCCGCGCAGACCAGATAGGTGGCAAAGCCGCGGCGGTTGAGAAAGATGATCGCCTGTTCGCCGGCGGCCAGGGTCGCCTCCAGGGCCGGAACTAGGAGCGGGCTGATGGCCGTGGCAACCCCCTTCATGGGGGCCAGCTCGACGGTGGGCATGGGGCGGTGCTCAACCCGTTCCGGCAGGGTGAGGAGCGCCAGCTTGCCGTGCTCCGCGGCATACCGGCTGGTGACCAGCGGCGTGGCCGATCCGAGCAGGACCACGGCCCGCTCCATCCTGCCCCTGACCAGGGCCAGGTCGCGGGCGTTGTAGCGCAGGCCGTCGGCCTGTTTGAAGGATGCCTCGTGCTCCTCGTCGACGATGATGATGCCGATGCGGGCCAGAGGGGCGAAGATGGCCGAGCGGGCGCCGATGACGATGCGGGCCTGGCCGCGCCTGATGCGTCGCCACTCGTCATAGCGCTCCCCGTCGGAGAGGCCGCTGTGCAGGATGGCAATGCCGTGGCCGAAGCGGGCGCGGAAGCGCTGCACCAGTTGGGGGGTCAGGGATATTTCCGGCACCAGCACCAGGGCGTTTTTTTCCTGCCCCAGGGCCTGGTCGATGGCCTGGAGATATACCTCGGTCTTGCCGCTGCCGGTCACGCCGTGCAGCAGGAAGGGCGCAAAGGCGTGCCGGTCCAGCGCCGCGCAGAGGGCGTCCAGGGCTGCCTGCTGGTGCGGAGAAAGGACCCGGGGGGTGTCGCGCTTCACAACATCGTCGCCGAACGGGTTGCGATAGACCTCCCGCGTCTCGCCGGTCACGAGGCCCAATTCCGCCAGCCGCTTGAGCTGGGGTGAACAGGTGCCGAAACGCCGTCGCAACTCGGCCGCCGGGATATCTCCCGCCTCCCTGATCACACCCAGGATGTCCGCCGCCTTGGCGCCCAGGTGGGGAACGGGCTCGCACGGCGCTGAGGCCCGGTAGACGATCTCGGTCTTGATGGCCTTCCCGCCGCTGACGGTGGGGTCGGCCTGGCCCACTCCCTTGCGCTCCTGGATATTGATGCCGGCCGGAAGGGCTGTTTTGAGGACTTCGCCCAAGGGATGCAGGTAGTAGGAAGCCACCCAGCGGAAGAACTCCAGTTCGCTGTCCGTCCAGAGCGGCTCGGGATCGAGCACCTCGAAGATCTCTTTCAGTTCATGGGGCGGGGTTTCCGTCACGTTTCCCAGAATGTAGCCGGTCAACCTGCGGCGGCCGAAGGGGACAAAGGCGCGCCGCCCGGCAAGGGCCTGCCCCTCCATCTCCCGGGGGACGCGGTAGTGGAAGGTCCGGTCCAGGTGGAGCGGGATGGCTACTTCGATGATGTGGGGCACATGGTTGGACATGGGATGGTGATAGCAGAGCCCCGGCGCGAAGTAAAGCGCGGAGAAGCGAAAAGAAGGGGAGGGCGGGGGCGCTGCCCTCCGTAGCCTACCAGAACTTCCGGGGGGGCTCGGTTTTCCCCAACAGGCGGATCTCGCCATCAATGACCTTGAACATGTCACCGATCTCGGTGGTCCACTCGTCCCCCTCTTCCAGTGGGCTGGGGAAGGAACGCTGGCCGAGGAACATCTGCTGGTCGCCCACATACCCGTACCACTCCAATGCGCCGGTCATCCATATTCTTGTTTTCAGTTCCATGGGGGTACCTCGTAATAGTCAAAGTCTGGTTTGTCTACGATAGCCGTGCCTTGAAATCTTCGTAGCCGAAGCTGCGCACCACCCGCAACTCGCTGGTTTCTGGCTCGAAAGTACAGATGGCCGGGTGCTGGATACCGTTGAAGGTGGTGGTCTTGACCATGGTGTAGTGGGCCATGTCCAGAAAGGCCAGCCGGTCGCCCGCGTGCAGCGGCCGGTCGAAGGACCAGTCGCCGATGATGTCCCCCGCCAGGCAGGAGGGGCCGCCCAGGCGGTAGGTATGGGCCTTCTCGTCGGGGGCGAAGCCTCCCTCGATATCGGGGCGATAGGGCATCTCCAGGGTGTCCGGCATGTGGCAGGTGGCCGAGACGTCCAGGATGGCGATATCCAGTTCGTTATGTACCACGTCCAGCACCTCGCCCACCAGGATGCCGGTGCCGATGGCGATGGCCTCGCCCGGCTCCAGGTAGACCTCCAGGTCGTACTTTTCGCGGAAATACGTCACCAGTTCCACCAGGCCGTCGATGTCGTACCCCTCCCGGGTGATGTGGTGGCCCCCCCCCAGGTTGAGCCACTTCATCCGGGGCAGGAACTCGCCGAACTTCTCCTCGAACGCCCGCGCCGTCCGCTCCAGCGGTTCGAACAGCTGCTCGCAGAGGGTATGGAAGTGGAGCCCCTCGACCCCCGCCAAGGACCTCCCCTCAAACTCCGCCCGCGGGATGCCCAGGCGCGAGGCCGGGGCGCAGGGGTCGTAGATGGGGGTGTGCCCCTCGGAGTGCTCGGGATTGACCCGCAGGCCGATGGAGACGCGCCCCCGTTCCTTTTCCCACAGGGGGCGGAAACGCTCCAACTGGTTGAAGGAATTGAAGACCAGATGGTTGGAGATGGGCAGCAGTTCCGCAATGTCGCTCGCCTTGAAGGCAGCGGCGAAGCTGTGCACCTCGCGCCCGAACTCCTCCCGTCCCAGGCGCGCCTCCCAGGGGGAACTGGCACAGACGCCGTGCAGGGTCTCGCGGATGGTGGGGAACACGCTCCACATGGAGAAGGCCTTCAACGCCATGAGGATCTTGGCCCCGCTGCGCTTCTGAACATCATCCAGGATGGCCAGGTTATGGCGCAGCCTCCCCAGGTCCACCACGTAGGCCGGGGAGGGGGAGCGTTCAAGGATTTTGTCGATATCTATACCGGTCACAATCGAAACCTTTTATTTGCCACGGAGGCATTGAATCTGAAAAAAAAGCCTGTTGACCGAATGCCGGTTTTTCCCACAAGAAACGTCAGATTTGCGATGATGGCGGTATCGGCGACGAGGAGGCGAGAGAGGCGAGAGAGGCGTAGCAGCGCTACGTCGATGAGCCTCCGCAGGAGCCGGTGCCGTCAGGGCGCAAATGTGGCGTTTCTCACAGTTCCGGCCATTCGCCGCCATCGACAACCACCGTGGGCAACCCCATGGGCCCCAGCACCTCCAGGAACAGCTCCGGATCGAACTGTTCCATGTTCCAGACGCCCGGTTTGTGCCACTTGCCGGTCAGCATCATGATGGCCCCCACCACGGCTGGTACGCCGGTGGTGTAGCTGATGGCCTGGGATTTGACCTCCCTGAAGCAGGCCTCGTGGTCGCAGATGTTGTAGATGTAGACCTGTTTGCGCTTGCCGCCCTTGAGGCCCCGGGCGATGACGCCGATGCAGGTCTTGCCCTTGGTCAGCGGCCCCAGGGAGCCGGGGTCGGGCAACACGGCCTTGAGAAATTGCAGCGGCACGATCTTCTGGCCGTTGTACTCCACCTCGTCGATTCTGGTCATGCCTACGTTTTGCAACACCTCAAGATGCTTGAGGTAGTTGTCTGAAAAGGTCATCCAGAACTGGGCCTTTTTGATGGTAGGGATATGCTTGACGATGGACTCCATCTCCTCATGGTACATGCGGTAGATGTTCATGGGGCCGATGCCGTCCGGGAAGTCGAAGGAGTGCTTGGTGGCCAGCGCGCCGCTCTCGATCCATTGGCCGTTCTCCCAGTGGCGGCACGGGGCGGTCACCTCGCGGATGTTGATCTCCGGGTTGAAGTTGGTGGCAAAGGGCTGGCCGTGGGAGCCCGCGTTGGCGTCGATGATGTCGATCTCCTGGACCTCGTCGAGGTGGCTCTTGGCGGCCAGGGCGGTGTAGACGTTGGTCACGCCCGGATCGAAGCCGGAGCCGAGCAGGGCCATGATCCCGGCCCGTTTGAAGCGCTCCTGGTAGGCCCACTGCCAATGGTATTCGAATTTGGCCGTGTCGCGCGGCTCGTAGTTGGCGGTGTCCAGATAATCCACCCCGGTCTCCAGGCAGGCATCCATGATGGTCAGGTCCTGGTAGGGGAGGGCTACGTTGATCACCAGTTTCGGCTGCTCCCTGCGGATCAGGGCCGCCAGTTCCGCTACGTTGTCGGCGTCCACCTGGGCGGTTGCGATCGGCGTCGCTATCTGGGCCGCAATGGCGTCGCATTTGGACTGGGTACGGGAGGCCAGGGTAATCTCGCTGAAGATGTCCCGGCGTTGGGCGCATTTGTGGGTCACAACCTGACCGACGCCGCCGGCGCCGATGATGAGGACTTTGCTCATGGAAAACTCCTTCTCCGGGCAGTGCCATATTCGCGCCCTAACGACGCCGGTTCGTCCGCATGCTCCTCGACGTAGCGCTGCTACGCCTGAGGGCCTGCCTCCTCACCGTCGCCGTTATCATCGCGAATCTGGCGCTGCGCAGCTTGGTAAAATGGTGCACTGGATACTACGGGCATTGGCCGGTTGGCGCAATGCCCGTAACAAAACTTTTACATTACGGAGTTAGGGGCGTTACTCGCCCAGATAGGTATAGCCCAGAAGTGTCCGGTCCAGGAGTTCGATGAAGTGGCTGCTCTCCTCAATGGATATTTTCCGCAGGGCGACGCTCTTCTCCAGATTGTCCCTGACGTGCTTGAGAATTTCCGGCCCCTTGTACTGGACGTACTTCAGGCTCTCCCAACAGGCGTCGCCGTTGATCACGGTGTCGATCAGGTAACCGGTTTTCTTGTTGAAGGTGATGTGTACGGCATTGGTGTCGCCGAACAGGTTGTGCATGTCTCCCAGAATCTCCTGGTAGGCGCCGATCAGGAAAAAGCCGATGAAATAGTCCTCTTCCTTGCGGATGCGGTGGAGCGGGAGGAACTTGGTCCTGCCGGTCTCGCCGACAAAACTAGTGATCTCGCCGTCCGAGTCGCAGGTGATGTCGGCGATGGAGGCCATGACGTCCGGCTTCTGGTTGAGCCGTTGCAGCGGCATGATCGGGAAGAGTTGGTCGATGGCCCAGGAGTCCGGGATCGACTGGAACAGGGAAAAGTTGGCGAAATAGGTCTGGCGCAGGGCCAGGTGAAAGTTCTGCAACTCCTCGGGGATCGGTTTGATCTTCTCGACGATGCCGTTGAGCTTTTTTATGATCTTGGAGTAGAGCCACTCGGCGATGGCGCGGTCGTTGAGGGTCAGGTAGCCCAGGTTGAACAGGCTGACCGCCTCGTTGATCAGTTGCATCGTGTCGTGGTAGTCCTCGCGCAGGGAGTAGCGGTCGATGCTCTTGTAGATGTCCATGAGCTTCTTGACCGTGGGTGCCAGATTCTCGGCCTGGGTCAGGATCTCCTCGAAATCGGGCATCAGGTGCTGCGTGTTGGTATTGAGGACGTTGGTGATCAACACCGAGTAGTGGGCAACCGTGGCGCGCCCCGATTCGGAGATGATGTTGGGACACTCGACACCGGCCTCTTCGCAGATGTTCTTGATCTGGTAGATGACGTCGTTGGCGTATTCCTCGACCGTGTAGTTGACGCTGGAGAAGTAGCTGGACTTGGAGCCGTCGTAGTCCACGCCCAAGCCGCCGCCGATATCGAGAAATTCGATGCCGACACCCAGTTTCCGCATTTCGGCGTAGATACGGGTCCCCTCGATCAGGGCGGTCTTGATCTTGTCGATCTTGGTGATCTGGCTGCCGATGTGGAAATGGAGCAACTTGACGCAGTCGAGCAGTCCGTGTTCCTCCAGCATGCGGATGGCGGCGATGATCTCGGACATGCGCAGGCCGAACTTGGCGTCCTCGCCGCCTGATGTGGCCCATTTGCCGGTCCCCTTGGAGGAGAGCTTCACCCGGATGCCGAGCTTGGGCTGGATGCCGGTCTTCTTGGAAAGTTCGATGATCTTTTCCAGTTCGAACAGTTTTTCCACCACCAGGGTGATGTCGTAGCCGATCTTGGTGGCGTAGAGGACGGTCTCGATATATTCGGTGTCCTTGTAACCGTTGCAGATGATCGGCAGGCCGTTGCCGGTGGAGATGGAGATGCCGGCTACCAGTTCCGGTTTCGAGCCCACCTCAAGACCTATGTTGTAGCGTTTGCCGAAGTTGGCGATGGCCTCGACCACCTGGCGTTGCTGGTTGACCTTGATGGGGAAAAAGGTCTGGTACTTGGCCGGGTAGTCGTTCTCCTGGATGGCGCTCTTGAACACGCGGTTGATGCTGGCGATACGCCCCTGGAGCACATCCATGAAACGCAGCAGGATAGGGGGCTTGATCTTGCGTTTGATCAGGTCGTCAACCAGGGCGCGCAAATCGATGGACTGCTTGGAACTGGAGGAGGGATGGACGCAGATGTTCCCCTTCTTATTGATAGAGAACAGGTCTGCGCCCCAGTTGTCCATGTTGTAGAGCTTTACGGACTCGTTAATTGACCAGCGTTCCATAGGCCGTGTACCAACTTTCGTTATTATTTGCTGAAAGCCATCGTGCAGCAGGGGAGTGGCATGCTTCGCCATTATTACATATATTATTGAAGAGCGCCCACATTCATGTGCCCGCCGCCGGGAAGCGGAACAAAAATGAACAAATTTGTTTTTCTATTGAATATTGCGGAGTAAGTCAATCAAATAAAAAAATGCCCCGAGAGGGGAGGCTGATTTCGGGTGAGTTTGGGCGGCGCCATGACGGTGGTTGCGCCAGATGACGCGGGTTGGTCCCGAATTGTGCGCGCCCGCCGAATGTGTGCCTTGACTTTGTCGAAGGGAATGTTTACCTTTCAGCCAGTCCGAGAGTCAGCTTCATCATCAATGGTAGGCAAGGTGGTTATATGCCACGTTTTTCTCGCAGACAGCCGTTTCAGCAGGAACTCTTTGGCCGGCACCTCGGTGAAATCCGGGATCTGCTGGACGCCCTTGAACTTCGTGATGTCTTCGGCGAGGGGGAAAACCGCCCGCCGGTGGATATGTACGAGACCTGCAATGAGATCGTTCTGGAATTCGATCTGCCCGGTTTTCGCATTGAGGACATCAGCCTGACGCAGCATGGTGCGACCCTCGTGCTCGAGGCGCATAGACCTTGCGAACAGGCGGTCGGCGACGCCCGTTATGTCTGCCTCGAACGGGGTTACGGCCGTTTCCACCATGCACTGCATATTCCGGGTTGTATTGATACATGCGCCATCAAGGCTGAATACCGTTACGGCGTTCTGCGGGTGAGTTATCCCAAAACTGGTGACCGGCAGGTAACGATAAAGGAGATACAAGATTGAGCGAGATAGATAAGGATATGGAAAAACAGGAATCGGAAGAGGTGAAGATTCCCGAGGTGTTGCCGCTCTTGCCGGTGCGCGATGTGGTGGTCTACCCTTTCATGATCATCCCGCTCTTCGTGGGGCGCGAGATGTCGGTCAAGGCCGTTGACAGCGCCCTGGCCGGGGACCGGATGATCCTTTTGGCCACCCAGCATGAGATCGGCGAGGAAGACCCGACCCCGGACAAAATCTACGAGGTCGGCACGGTCGCCATGATCATGCGCATGCTCAAACTGCCGGACGGCAGGGTGAAGATTCTCGTCCAGGGCCTGAGCAAGGCCCGCATCACCGAGTATGTGACGGAGAAGCCGTTCCACACGGTACGCATCGAGAAGATGGTTGACACCCCGCTCCAGGACGTTTCCCTGGAGACGGAGGCGTTGGTGCGCACCGTGCGCGAACAGCTGACCAAGGTCATCGAGCTGGGCAAGCAGGTCTCCCCCGAGGTGATGGTAATCCTGGAAAATATCCAGGACCCCGGCAGCATGGCCGATCTGATTGCCAGCAACCTGGGGCTGAAGGTGGCCGACGCCCAATTGCTTCTAGAGATGAGCGAACCGGTCATGCGCCTGACCAAGGTCAACGAGTTCCTGAACCGCGAGGTGGAACTGCTCAGCGTGCAGGCCAAGATCCAGAGCGCGGCCCGCGAGGAGATGGGCAAGAATCAGCGGGAGTACTACCTGCGTGAGCAGATGCGCGCCATTCAGCAGGAGCTGGGGGATGGCGAAGGCAAGGAGGATATCGCCGAGATCCGCAAGGCCATTGAGACCGCCAAGATGCCCGAGGCATCCCAGAAGGAGGCACTCAAACAGCTGAACCGGCTGGAAAACATGCATCCGGACGCCGGCGAGGCAGGCATCATCCGCACCTATCTGGACTGGCTGGTTGAACTCCCCTGGAGCAAATCCAGCCGGGACAGCCTGGACATCGTCCGCGCCAAGGAGATTCTGGACGACGATCACTACTACCTGGACAAGATCAAGGAGCGCATCCTGGAGTTCCTGGCGGTGCGCAAGCTAAAGAAAAAGATGAAGGGGCCGATCCTCTGCTTCGTGGGCCCTCCGGGGGTCGGCAAGACCTCCCTGGGCAAATCCATCGCCCGGGCCATGAACCGCAAGTTCGTGCGTATATCCCTGGGCGGGGTACGGGATGAGGCCGAGATCCGCGGCCACCGCCGCACCTATATCGGCGCCCTGCCGGGGCGCATCATCCAGGGGATGAAGCAGGCCGGCACCAACAATCCGGTATTCATGCTGGACGAGTTGGACAAGCTGGGCTACGACTACAAAGGAGATCCTTCGTCGGCGCTGTTGGAGGTGTTGGACCCGGAACAGAACCATTCGTTCTCCGACCACTACATCAACATGCCGTTCAATCTCTCCAACGTGATGTTCATCGCCACGGCCAACCAGATCGACCCGGTGCCGTCCGCCCTGCGCGACCGCATGGAGGTGATCAACCTGGCCGGGTACACCGAGGAGGAGAAGCTGGAAATTGCCCGCCGCTATCTGGTGCCGCGCCAGATAAAGGAGAACGGCCTCAAGGCGAAGGATATCAGTTTCGAGGACGATGCCATCCGCGAGATCATCACCAAGTACACCCGTGAGGCGGGTCTGCGCAACCTGGAACGGGAGATCGGCACGGTGTGCCGCAAGGTGGCGCGCAAGGTGGCCGAAGGGGGCACGCGTACCGTCAAGATTGCGGCCAAGAACCTGCACACCTTCCTGGGGGCGCCCAAGTATCTGCGGGAAGAGGATCTGGACAAGAACGAGGTCGGCGTGGTCAACGGCCTGGCCTGGACGCCGGTGGGAGGAGAGATCCTGCACATCGAGGCCACCCTGATGAAGGGAAAGAGCGCCCTGACCCTGACCGGGCAGTTGGGGGACGTGATGAAGGAGTCGGTCCAGGCGGCCCATTCCTATATCCGCGCCCATGCAGACATTCTGCACATCAACCCCGATTTCTTCCAGGACCATGAGATTCACGTCCATGTCCCGGCCGGCGCCATTCCCAAGGACGGCCCCTCGGCCGGTGTCGCCATGACCACGGCGCTGGTCTCGGTCCTGACGCGCATCCCGGTCAAGAAGGACGTGGCCATGACCGGCGAGGTCACCCTGCGGGGCAAGGTGCTTCCCATCGGCGGCCTCAAGGAGAAGATCCTGGCGGCGGTGCGTTCGCGGATGCGGATGGTCATCATCCCCGAGCAGAACAAAAAGGACCTGGAGGACATCCCGGCCGAGATACTCAAGAAGGTCAAGATCGTCCCGGTGCACGACGTGAGCGAGGTGCTGAAGCTGGCCCTGGAGAAGTTTCCGCCTCCAGCGCCGTCCACCCCCAAGGAGCCTGCGAAAAAGCCGCGCAGCGGCGAAGCCACCCCCAAGGTGCTGATGCGTCCCCGCAAGGAAATTTCTGCCGGGGCACGGGGGTGAAGATTGGAGAGTTGGGCGAATTCGGCCTGATCTCCCGTATCGCTTCCGGCGTGGCCAACGGCAAAGGCGTCATCACCGGCATCGGTGATGACGCCGCCGTAACGGCCCTTTCCCCGGGTATGCAGTTGTTGACTTCAACCGACATGCTGGTGGAGGATGTGCACTTCCGCCGTGTATGGCATGACCCCTGCCGCTTGGGGCGCAAATCCCTGGCGGTCAGCATCTCCGATATCGCCGCCATGGGGGGCATCCCCCGCTGGGCACTGCTCTCCCTTGCCGTTCCCCCCGACACCCCCCTCGAATTCCTTGACGCATTTACCCGCGGTTTTCTTGCCATGGCCGCGGAACACGGCGTGGCCCTGATCGGCGGCGACACCTGTTCCTCCCGCGCCGGCTTGGTCATATCCGTCACCATCATGGGGGAACAGGAGCCGGGGAGGATCGTACGGCGCTCCGGCGCGTGCCCCGATGACGACATCTGGGTGACCGGAACCCTGGGAGACGCCGCTCTGGGGCTGGAATTGCTGGAAAAGGGGAAACTCCCCTCTTCCGTGACGGTGGAGGAGGAACACCTCATCTCCCGTCTGCTCGATCCGTCCCCCCGGGCCGCTGTTGGCCGGGCGCTGGCGGAGGCCGGGCTCGTATCGGCCATGATCGATGTCAGCGACGGGCTTTTGGCTGATTTTGGCCATATTGCCGAGCTATCCGCCCTCGGCGGTACGATTCACCTCGACGCTCTCCCTCTTTCACCGGACTTTCGCGCCATTCTCCGTTCCCACCCCTCGTCCCATCCCGATCTTGCCCTGGCCGGCGGCGAAGAGTACGAACTGGCATTTACCGCGCCCGCGGCCAATCGGGAAAAAATTGTCCAACTTATGAAAAAAAGTGGCATTGATGCTCGGCCTGTTGGTATAGTAACAGCCTCGCCCGAGGTAACGGTCGTTTTGGCCGACGGCAGCACATATGCCCCACAGAACAAGGGATACAACCACTTTACATAAATTTCCGAAAGGAGCATCACACGATATGCAGCAGGCAGTCATTCCCGCAGACAAGGCCAGGCTCTGTGCCGACGCCATCCGTTTTCTCGCCGCCGACGCGGTTGAAAAGGCCAATTCCGGCCACCCCGGATTACCTATGGGGGCCGCAGACTGCGCCTTTACCCTGTGGGGCAATTATCTCTCCTTTAACCCCGAAGACCCCCGCTGGCCCAACCGCGACCGTTTCATCCTCTCGGCCGGCCACGGCTCCATGCTGCTCTATTCGCTCCTGCACCTGTTCGGCTATGACCTGCCGCTGGAGGAATTGAAAAACTTCCGCCAGTGGGGCAGCAAAACCCCCGGGCACCCCGAGTTCGGCCATACCGTCGGGGTCGAGGTGACCACCGGCCCCTTGGGCCAGGGGTTCGCCAATGGGGTCGGCATGGCCATTGCCAGCCGGATGGCGGCGGAACGCTTCAATACCGCCGACTTCAGCCCCATCGACCACACCATCTACGCCCTGGTGGGCGACGGCGACCTGCAGGAAGGGATCAGCTACGAAGCCGCCGCCCTGGCCGGTCATCTCAAGCTGGGCAACATGGTGTATCTCTACGATGACAACGGCATCACCATCGAGGGCAAGACCAATCTGGCCTGGTCCGAGGACGTGGCCGGACGTTTTACCGCCAGCGGCTGGCATGTGCAGAAGATCGACGGCCACGACTACACTCAGATCATGGCCGCCATTGCCGCCGCCAAGGCCGAGACGGAGCGCCCGTCGATCATTATCGCCACCACCCACATCGCCTTCGGCAGCCCCGCCAAACAGGATTCCTCCGGGGCTCACGGCTCGCCCCTGGGCAAAGACGAGATCGCCGCCACACGGGCCAACCTGGGATGGCAGCATGCCCCCTTCGAGGTGCCGGAAGAGGTCCGTGCCATCTGCCGTGAACGGGTCGAGGCGCTCAAACGTCGCTATACCTTCTGGCAACGCGGTTTTGCCGGCTGGCATGCCGCCAATCCCGAAAAGGCAAAGCTGTGGGATGAAATGTGGAACAAGCAGGTACCGGCCGCGCTGGCCGATGAATTGCTCGCCGTGGTTGCCGACAAGGACGGCGCCACCCGAGCCCTGTCCGGCGCGGTTCTCCAGAAGGCGGCCGCTCTTATTCCCGCCTTGGTGGGCGGATCGGCCGACCTGTCGCCTTCCAACAACAGCGATATCAAGGGCGCGGCTTCCGTGCAGCCGGGCGCGTTTGCCGGCCGCAACCTGCATTTCGGCATCCGTGAACACGCCATGGGCGCGGTGGTGAACGGCATGGCCCTATATGGCTGTTTTATCCCCTACGGCGCCACGTTCCTGGTCTTTTCCGATTACTGCCGCCCCTCCATCCGTCTCTCCGCCTTGATGAACCTGCAGTCGATCTATATCTTTACCCACGATTCCTTTTTTGTCGGCGAGGATGGCCCCACCCATCAGCCGATCGAGCATGTGGCCTCACTCCGCATGATTCCGGGCCTCCAGGTGATCCGTCCGGCCGACGGCCTGGAAACGGCACAGGCCTGGCAGGCGGCATTGCAACGCAGCAATGGGCCGACGGTCCTGATCCTCACCCGCCAGAAACTTCCGGTCATTGCCCGCCCCGCCTCCTTCGACAGAACGGATGGCCTCAAGGGAGGATATGTCGCGGCCTCGCCCGCCGGAAAGCCCGACGTGGTCATCATGGCCAGTGGCTCCGAGGTGCATGTGGCGGCCGATGCGGCAGGCCTCCTGGCTGCACGGGGGATCGGAGCCCGCATCGTCTCCGTGCCCAACCTGGGGCAGTTCCAGGCCCAGCCTGCCGCCTACCGCGACGAGGTGCTCCCGGCAGGAGTTCCCCGCGTGGCCTTTGAAGCGGGGCGTGGCGAGTCCTGGGGCAAGCTTCTGGGATGCGACGGCCTGTTCATCGGCATCGAGCACTTCGGCGCCTCAGCCCCGGACAAGGTGTTGGCGGAACAGTTCGGCTTTACCGCGCCCCAGGTGGCGGAGAAGATCGCTGCTTTCCTTAAAAAATAGGCTTGAACATCTGCCCCAGAGACACGGAGACACAGAGGAAAGGCAGAATCGAGGAAACCGAAAGCAACATCTTTTGGGGTTAATCTACAAAATTTCTATTTCCTCTCCTGTGCCGTTCTCCGTGTCTCTGTGGCAGATGTAAGGTTTCGGATGTTAAGGTGTTGGTATGGAACTGATCGAGCTGCTCAAAAAATCCCTGCTCTTCTCCGGCCTAAAGGATAACGACCTGGCTGAACTGGCCGTCATTACGGTCCGCCGCACGTTCCGGAAAGGTGAGTCCCTCTTCAGCGAGGGCGATGAAGCCACCGGTTTTTACCTTTTGGTATCGGGCAGCATCAAGCTCTGCCGTATCGCCCCCGATGGCCGGGAAAAGGTGCTGCACTTCGTGCAACCCCGCGAGACCTTTGCCGAAGCGGCGTTTTTCGGCGACGGCCGCTACCCGGCCGAAGCCCGTGCACTGGCGGCCGGCGAGGCGCTCTACCTGCCCAAGGAAGGGTTTCTGGAGCTGATGGGGCGCAATCCCAATTTCTCCCTCAACCTGGTGGTCTCCCTGTCGCTCATGCTGCGGCAGTTCGCCCGCCAGATCGAGGAGCTCTCCTTTGCCGACGTCACTTCGCGGCTGGCCTCCTTTCTGGTCCGGCGGTCCGCCGAAAAGTCGGCCAGTTACGGCGGCATCACCTACATCGACCTGGGGGTCAAAAAGGGCGAGCTTGCCTCGCGGCTCGGCACCGCCAGCGAGACCATCTCCCGCACCCTGCGCAAACTGAAGGACGAGGGGATTATCGAGGTCCAGGGGAGCCGGGTGGTGATCCACCAGATGGAAAAGCTGCAAAAACTGTCCGAGCGGCACGAGTGAGGATCGAGGATACTTTTGCCACGGAGTTACGGGGATACAGAGAAAAACAAGATCAAGGGCATCTGAAATCTTTGTCGGTTCGGAAACAGCAGAGGCGTGCCGTATCTCCATGGGAAATTTTGTCTGATTTGGGTAAAAGGAGCTATTCATGTTGATCGTCATGAGCCATAATGCCACCACGGCCGATATTGACGCCGTGGTCCGGACCGTAAACGAGATGGGCCTTACGGCGGCGCCGATCCCGGGCAGGGAACGGACCGCCATCGGCGTCCTGGGCAACCAGGGATATGTCGATGACAGCAAAATTCTGGAACTGACGGGCGTACAACAGGTGATCCACGTTTCCAAGCCATACAAGCTGGTTTCCCGCGATTTTCATCCCGCAAATACCATTGTCGATGTCAGGGGCGTCCGTGTCGGCCAGGGGTGCCGGCCGGTGGTGGTGGCCGGGCCGTGCGCCGTGGAGAGCGAGGAGCAGATCGTCAAGACAGCTCTCTTCGTGAAACAGGCCGGCGCCGACATGCTGCGGGGAGGGGCGTTCAAACCGCGCACCGGCCCCCATACCTTCCAGGGACTGCGGGAGGAGGGGCTGAAGCTGCTCGCCGTGGCGGGGAGGGAGAGTGGCCTGCCCATCGTTACCGAGGTGATGAGCCCGGACAGTGTGGGGCTGGTGTCCGAGTACGCCGACCTGCTCCAGGTCGGGGCGCGCAACATGCAGAACTTCGACCTGCTGCGGGAACTGGGCAGGATCCGCAAGCCGGTGCTGCTCAAGCGCGGCATGAGCGCCACGGTGGAGGAGTTCCTGGCCGCGGCCGAGTATATCCTGGCCGAGGGGAACGATCAGGTCATCCTGTGCGAACGGGGGATCCGCACCTATGAAACCGCTACCCGCAACACCCTCGACCTGGCCATTGTGCCGCTGATCAAGGAAATGTCCCACCTGCCGATCATGGTCGATCCCTCCCACGCCACCGGCAAGCGCAGCCTGGTGCCCCCCATGGCGCTGGCGGCGTTGATGGGGGGGGCCCAGGGCGTGTTGGTGGAGGTGCACCCGGAACCGGAAAAGGCACTCTCCGACGGTCCCCAGTCCCTCACCTTCCCCGGATTCGGAAACCTGATGGAAGAGGTCCGGCGGCTGACCGGTTTTCTGGGGTATGTCTGACCGTATATAAAAGGCTTGTAATGATTTGGTCGCCGGTGTAATAATGAAACCACCAGAACGTTCTCTCTACCCTGTTGGTCGGCAGTAGCACCCGGGCGGAATGCTAAACAAAACGGGGGTCGCTCCCTGCTGTGGTGTGCTGCCCCATTACGCGGGATTTGCCTGAAGCAGTATACTGACTCCCATGGTTGAGGAAACTCGCCGGAGGTCCTTTAAGCTGACGGCAGGGTGGAGAGAATGAGTAAAAAAGGGGAAGCCTCGCGCTTCCCCTTTTTTTGTACACCTGAATCCGTGACACCTTCCTGCCGCCGCTGGTCCGGAAGGTCTCTGCCTTTGCGTTTGCAGAGTTTGCGACCGACGGGCCTCGTAAGTGAGATATTACGGCATGGCGGCGGGCAGGCCCCGGCTCTTCCGGATACAGTGGCATTCCGACGTCACGGATTCAGGATAAACTTGACGTCCCTTAGCCCAATTCCCGGCCGGTGGTCGTCATCACCAGCTTGCCGTGCTTGACCCCCTTCACGCCGATCAGGGAGTCTGCGATGGCCTTGATCTGGCTGGCCTTGCCCCTGACGATCAGCACCTCGAGACAATTGTGGTGGTCCAGATGCACGTGCAGGGTCGAGATGATGCGGTCATGGTGGTCGTGCTGGATGGCGGTCAGCCGGTCGGCCAGGTCGTGGACGTGGTGGTCGTAGACCAGCGTCACCGTGCCGACCGTTTCCTCGTTGCCGTCTTCCCAGGTCTGCTCCACCAGGGCGTCGCGGATCAGGTCGCGTATGGCCTCGGAACGGTTGACGTAGCCCTTTTCCGTAACCAGCCGGTCAAAACGCTCCAACAGCCCGTCGTCGATGGATATACCGAAACGTATGGTCTCTCCCATCACACCCCCCTATTCTGTTGATAGAATCTTTGTCAAACATGCAACGAGACGTTCGTTTTCCGGGCGCGTACGCACCGCGATGCGGAAAAAACGGGGCGTAAGGCCGCTGAAACTGGCGCAGTCGCGGATAATGACCAATTCGGGCAGGAGTTTTTGCGCCAGTTCCCGGGCCGTCATCTCGCCCGTAAGCTCCACCAGCAGGAAGTTGGCGCGGGAAGGGTAGACTCTGAGCCGGGGAAAGCCGGCCAACCGGTCGGCCAGGAAGCGCCGCTCCTGGTCGATGAAGAAGAGGGTCCGTTGATTATGCTCCCGATCCCGCAGGGATGCCGTGCCGGCGGCCTGCGCCAGGGTGTTGACGTTCCACGGTACGCCGAGGGCGTCGAGACGCCCGCACAGCGGCGCATTTGTCACGGCATACCCCAGGCGCAGGCCGGGGATGCCGAAGAATTTGGTCATGGACCGCAGGATGAGGGCGTTATCGCTCGTGACGACGGCGTGTTTGGCCGACGCCTCCTCGCAGAAATCCATAAAGGCTTCATCCAGCACCAGAAAGGTGCCTGCTGCGCTGCACAGTTCACGGACCTGCTCGACGATGGGCGGCGGATAGAGCGTGCCGCTGGGGTTGCCGGGGTTGCAGAGATAGAAGGCGTCGTACCCCTCGGCAAGTTTCGCTTCCAGCCGTGCCGGGTCCAAGGAAAAACCGTCCTCTGGTGCGAGCGGGAAGTGGTGCACCTCCCACCGGTGCCGCTTCAGGGCCCGCTCGTATTCGCTGAAGCAGGGGGCGGCGAGCAGGGCGCGTTTCCCGGATAGGACGGCCGGCAGTTGGTAGATCAGTTCCGTCGAGCCGTTGGCGATAACGAAGTGGGTTGCGGGAAGCCCGTGGTAATGGGCGAGGGCCTCTTTCAACTCTTCATGGCCGGCGTCGGGGTAATGCACCAAGCTGTCAAAGGCATGGTCGACGGCCGATCTCACCAGGGGCGACGGTCCCAGCGGGTTGATGCTGGCCGAGAAATCGGCCAGTGCGGACAGCGGGACGCCCATCCGGCGCGCCGTCGCGAATATGGTGCCGCCGTGGTCATAACTGCGGGACATGGAAGCCTTTCAGCGCCCAGGCAGCGGCAATGCAGGCGGCTGCCATGAGCAGGGTGGTGGCGTACATCAGCCTGATCATACTCCGGTATGCCCGGCCGTCAAGGGGGAGCAACGGGTCGCCGATGGGCTCCTTCCAGGAGGGCTGGCCGCCATAGCTGGCCGCCCCCCCCAGGCGCACCCCCAAAGCCCCGGCGGCCGCAGCCTCCGGGTGGCCGCTGTTGGGCGAAGGATGATTGCGGCGGTCGCGCAGCGTGATGCGCGCGGCGTTGCGCCATGAAAGTCCGGTCAGGGGCGAGACCATGATCATCAACAGGGCGGTCAGCCGGGCGGGGAGGTAATTCAGCAGATCGTCCATGCGGGCCGATGCCCACCCCAGCCGCAGATAACGCTCGTTTTTATAGCCCACCATGGAGTCCAGGGTGCTGACCGCCTTGAAGGCCATGCCGGCCACCGGCCCGCCGAGGGTCAGCCAGAACAGGGGCGCCACAATGCCGTCGGCGGTGTTCTCGGCGACGGTTTCCACCACTGCCCGCCACATATCGGTATCTGAGAGATCGTGGGTATCCCGGCCGACAATAAAGGACAGGTTGCGTCGCGCCGCCTCCCGGTCTCCGGCCATCAGAGCGTCGGCAACCAGGGCCGATTCCCGGTGGAGGGAGCGGGCGGCCAGGCAGGTGTAGGAAACGTACGCCGCGCCCAGGAGGCCGGCAAGGGGAGTAAGGATTGTGAGCCCGTACAGCGCCAACCAAACGGTTGTGGCGCTCGTGCCCACGGTGAGGAACAACAGGCCGATGCCGGCGGCCCGCTCATGGCGGGTGATCTTGCGCAGGCTTGATTCGAGGAAGGCGATCAACCGGCCGATCAGGACCACCGGATGGGGCAACCGACGGGGGTCGCCCAGGGCCAGGTCCAACGCCAGGGCCAGGATCAGCACTGCCGGTTCAGCAGGTGTCACCGTTCCAGCCCGCACATATGCAGCAGGAGGGGGATGTCGAGATGCCGCTCAAGGTGATCGGCCAGCCGGTCGAAGGGATCGCCGCGATCCGGTTCGTGGGCGTCATGCCGTACGGGGAGTCCCTTGTCGCTGCGGATACGGTTGAGATAGGCCTTCCGGAAACGGGCGTTGTCGAAGATGCCATGCAGGTAGGTGCCGAAGATTCTGGCATCGGGGGAAACCGCGCCGTCCGGGACGGCAACCTGGGCGGCTCCGCGTCGGGAGATGCGGGCAAAGGGGCGCCCCGGGCCGACGGGGGTGGTGATGCCCATGTGGATCTCATAGCCGGCCAACTCCTCCTCGCAGCCGGGGGCCAGTGCCTGACCGGCGTCGTCGAGGCGGGCCGCCGCCTGATGGGTGCTCTTTTTCGGCAGGAGTTCCGTCTCCACCGGGAGCAGGCCGAGCCCGGCCAGTTCCCGAACGTCCGATTCCACGCCGTCGGGGTCCGACACCCGTTGGCCGAGCATCTGGTAGCCGCCGCAGATGCCGACGATCTGCCCCGTGAAGTCCTCGATCGCCTCGAAGAAGCCGCGCTCCTTCAGGTAGTTGAGGTCGGGGATGGTGGTCTTGCTGCCCGGGAGGATGAGGACATCGAGCCCTGCCATCTGCTGCGGCGATTCCAGATAGGTGAGGGTACAGTCCGGCTCGTAGCTGAAGGCGTCGAAATCGGTGAAGTTGGAGATGCGCGGCAGCCTGACGACCCCTATGCGGATGGTGTTCGGGTCGGGGGCACCGCCGGTCGGATGTGAGGGGCGGCTGAGGGCCATGCTGTCTTCGGCCGGCAGATTGAGGTCCGCAAGCCAGGGGAGGACGCCGATGACCGGGATGCCGGTCCGCTCCGTGATGAAGTCGAGCCCTGGCCGCAGGATGGCGGCGTCGCCGCGGAATCTGTTGATGATGATCCCGCGGATCATCGCCTTCTCATGGGGCTCCAGCAGGTCGATGGTGCCGACGATCTGGGCGAAGACGCCGCCGCGGTCGATGTCGGCCACCAGTATGACCGGGCAGCGTGCCATGGCGGCAACCCGGAGATTGGCGATGTCGTTGTGCTTGAGGTTGATCTCGGCAATGCTTCCGGCACCCTCGATGGCGACGAAGTCGTAGCCGCCTTTCAGGCGTTCGAAACTCTCCGCGACCCTTGCAAAGGCCTGGGGCTTGTACGCATCGTACTGTGCCACATTCATGGAGCCGACCGGCCTGCCCTGGACGATGACCTGGCTGCCGGTGTCGGAATTGGGTTTCAGCAGCACCGGGTTCATGTCGGTATGGGCATCGATGCGGCAGGCCTGGGCCTGCACGGCCTGGGCCCGGCCGATCTCGCCCCCGTCGGGGGTGACGGCGGAATTGAGGGACATGTTCTGGGATTTGAAGGGAGCGGTGCGGATGCCGCACCTGACCAGCAGACGGCAGAAGCCGGCCGTGACGACCGATTTGCCCACGTCCGATGCGGTGCCGCAGAACATGAGGGCACCCGGCCGGGATACCGCCGGCGTATCCGTTTCCGCCTGAATCCGTGACGCCTCCATGCCTCCTGGCCGGAAGGCCTCTGCCTTTGCATGTAGAGAGGTGATCGACCGTCCGACTGAGGACCGGCATGGCGCTTGGTCCGCTGCGGCACGTGCGGCGTGCGGGCCCCGGCTCTCCCGGCCACTGCGGCATTCCGGCATCACGGATTCAGGTTCCGAACTGGGGGCGGCGCCGTACTTGCCGGCATACCCCCGTGGAGTGACCATGCGTCCGTGGCTGTCCACAAAACTGCTGCTGTTGCCGATGACCACGATGGTGGACATGTCGATCCGGTGCTCCAGCAATGCTCCCAGGGTGGTGACGGTGCTCTGCTCGTCCGGGCGGCAGGCGTTGCGCACGATGCCCGCCGGGGTCTCGGCCGGACGGGAGGCCAGGATGATGCGGCGGGCCTCCTCGATCTGGGTGACCCGTTTTGTGCTGCGGGGGTTGAAGATCACGATGACGAAATCGGCCCGGGCGGCCGCCGTAAGCCGTGTCATGATCAGGTCCCAGGGGGTGAGCAGGTCGGAGAGGGAGATGACGGCAAAGTCGTGCATCAGCGGTGCGCCCAGCACGGAGGCCGCCGCCTGGATGGCCGAAATACCCGGTATGACCCGGACATCCGGCTGGGGCAGGCCGCTTTCGGCCTCGTTTTCCAATAACTCCAGCACCAGGCCGGCCATGCCGTAGATGCCGGCGTCGCCCCCGGAGACCAGGGCGACCGCTTCGCCGGCGCGCGCCCTGACGATGGCCTCGCGGCAGCGCTCGATCTCGCGCATCATGCCGGTTGCCACCGTCGTTTTTCCGGCGATGAGGGGGCTGATCTGCTCCAGATAACTGTCGTAACCGATAATGGTTGTGGATTCGGCGAGGGCTTGCCGGGCGGCATCGGTCAGGTGGACGATGTCGCCGGGGCCGGTGCCGATGATATACAGGGGTGGCATGAAATCACCTGTTCATGGTCGGGATGGGTGCCACACGATATGTGGTGCGGTAAAGATGTTAGACATTATGCGAGGGTCAGGCGCTGTACGATGCGTAGAGCTGTTTTACCCGTACCAGATAATTTTGTGTTTCGCGGGGCATGCGATCCGGCCTCCTGTCCACGTTGCCCGGTCCCCAGTTATAGGCGGCCAGGGCCGAGTCCACGTTGCCGTCATAGCGGTCGAGCAGGTCGCGCAGGAAGCGCGTCCCGGCCATGACGTTCTGCTCGGGGTCAAAGGAGTCGTTGACACCGAGGGAACGGGCGGTTCCGGGCATGAGTTGCATCAGGCCCCTGGCCCCTGCGGAGGAAACGGCCGTGGGGTTGAAGTTGCTTTCGGCTTTGATGACGGCCTTGATGAGCCCTGTCTCGACCCCGTAACGGCGGGAGGCCTTGGCAATGATCGGCTCCAGCCATTCTTTGTCGCTGCCCAGCGGTGTCGAAGACGCGGACGGGTACACCGCAGCAGGTTGTGTCGAAGGGGATTCCCCCCCACTGTAGGCTGTCTGGCTCGGGGGTGCCTGCGCGGCGGCGTCGGCATAGGCCTTAATGAGGGGCTGGAGCAGGGACGGCTGCTGTCCGAGCGTCTGGGCCGGCGAGGCGTCGGACGCGCCGTCTCCCGCCAAGCTCAGGGTGGTCTGGAGCATCTGCAGGCTGAGAGCTTCGGCAAGGTTTTGGGCGCTGGCCTGCTGCGTCTGTTCCGTCGTCGAGCTCTCCATGGCACGGTCGAGCCGTTCGGCGAAGACGCCATCGGTCCGTCCTGCGGCGTCCTGGCGCTCGCTCTTGCGCGACTCCAGCGCCAGAACCGATTTGAGAAGCGACAGATTGCCGCTGATATCTATGGTCATTGCGTCTCGGACTCCTTGCCGTAGGCCAGGTTCTTTTTCTTCAGCTTCTCGATCAGGGTCGTGCGTTTCAGGTTCAGTAGCATGGCCGCTTCCTTCTTGTTGCCCCTGGTCCGCTCCAGAGCCTGGAGGATCAGCCGGTTTTCGAACTCGTCAAGGACCGAGTTGAGGCAGATGCCGCTTTCCGGGAATTCGTTCCCGACCGGGACTGCCGGGGCCTGCACCTGAACCGTCCGGGAAAGGTATTTCTCCGGGAGATCGTCAGGGGTAATGAGGCCGCTATCCTTGAGAATCACCAGGCGTTCCACCAGATTCTCCAACTCCCGGACGTTCCCCGGCCAGTCGTAGGCGCAGAGGATTCCGAGGGTTTCGCTGGAAAAGCCCGTTACCGCATGCCGCTTTTCGCCATTGAAACGGTCCAGAAAGAAGTCTATCAGCAGCGGTATGTCCTCGCGCCGATCCCGCAGGGGGGGGATGGTGATGGGAATGACCGACAGCCGGTAAAAGAGGTCTTCGCGGAAGTCCTGGGACTCCACCAGATCCTCCAGTTTCTTGTTGCTCGCCGCAATGATGCGGACATCCACCTTCTGCGACTTCGTCGATCCGACCGGTTCGAATTCCTTGCTCTGCAGGACCCGCAGAAGCTTGACCTGCAGATTGGCCTTCATGTCGCCGATTTCATCCAGGAACAGGGTCCCCTTGTCCGCCATCTCGAAACGCCCCGCACGATTGGCATACGCGCCGGTGAACGACCCCTTGATATGGCCGAACAACTCGCTTTCGATCAGGTCCTCGGGGATGGCTGCGCAGTTGATCGGGACAAAATTTTTGTCGCTCCGGGAGCTCAACTGGTGTATGGCACGAGCTGCAAGTTCCTTGCCAGTGCCCGATTCTCCCTGGATTAACACCGTGGCGTTTGAGGCGGCGATCTTTTCGATCAACTCGAAGAGGGCGGCCATCCGGCTGCTTTTTCCGATGATGGAGGAACAGAGCGTGCGAGGGGCGCGTGGTGCAGTCCAGGCATGGGGCGTTTTCATAGTCTGGAACTCCCTGGCGCGCATGACCAGACTTTCCAGCTCGTCCAGATTGAGCGGCTTGGACAGGAGAAAAACATTGTCTTCGTTTGCCGAGTTGATATGGGCATTGCTTCTGTAGCCGATCAGGACAAGGAGCGGGTTTATCTTCTTGGCCTCTTCGATGAAATTTGGGGCGATATCGGCCAGCAGCTTCAAGTCTGCGATCACGATGCCGATATGTTTTTCATGTATGGTGTCAAAAATATTGGATGCCTGGGTGGCGTGGGCGATGTCGTACCCCTGGTATTTCAAAAAGGCCGATATGAGATCGCGGGTTTTGCGATCGTCCTCGACTATGAAAATGGTGCCCGGCGTATCCATGACGTATTATCCAGTACTGGCAGAGGTGTGCGGTGATGTGCCCACGATGCTTCGAAAGGCATTAAGGGAGAATAATAGGGCGCATTGACACTAAAGTCAAGAAAATGACTTTGTGTTTTTCTTGCGATTGGCAGGGCAGCCGATCTGTTTGGTGCTGCCGTCCCGAATTTAAATTTTATCGTACTTGATAAATGGCGGTCTGCATGATAAATATTAGCCATAATTTAGTATTCTAATTTATGCGGGGGCTGCCGTCCAGGCAAACTTCCATAACTATTTTGATCATTTCGAGTATGCTTATCCACATGGAGGAGGGAGTAATGAACGATGCGCTCGTGCCGGTGAAATCTGATGAATCTCGCGATAAATTGATACAGTTGGTAAGCTTTAATCTTGACCAGGAGGAATATGGGGTCGATGTCCTCAAGGTCAGGGAAATTATCCGGATGCCGAACGTGACGCGCGTTCCCAATACTCCCCATTATGTCGACGGTGTCATCAACCTGCGCGGCAAGGTGATCCCCATCATCTCCATGCGCAAAAAATTCGGCCTAATGGAAGTGGACAACGACAAGCAGACCCGCATTATGGTCATGGATGTGGAAGGAGAGCTGATGGGCTTCATCGTCGATGCCGTTTCGGAAGTCATCCGTATTTCCGGCAGCGAGATCCAGCCTTCGCCCGCGGTAGTCGCCAGCGGCATTGACCAGGAGTGCATTGCTGGTGTAATAAATCAGGCTGAGCGTCTGCTGGTTCTGCTCGACTTGGAGAAGATGTTCTCCGGCGACGAGCGGCGGCTTTTTGCATCAATGTAGTTTGTAGGGTCCAGTTTTTTTCAAGGAGACGTTAATGCCACCGTTTGATAGTGAAGACCAGGAACTGCTGGAAGGCTTCCTTACCGAGACAACCGAACTGCTCGAGAAACTCGACGACGATCTCGTGGCTTTGGAGAAGGAAAAGTCCTCGGACGACCCCGAACTTCTCAACCGGATTTTCAGGTCGATCCATACCGTTAAGGGCGCTTCGAGTTTTCTGGGCTTCGACCTCTTGGTTAAAGTGACCCATAAGACGGAGGATGTTCTCAACCGCCTGCGAAAAGGCGAATTGACGGTGAACCCTGAAATCATGGATGTCATTCTCGAAGCCACGGATCTGGTCAAGGTTCTGGTAAGCGATATCAAGGCGGGTGAAATTCAGGAACGGGAGATCGACGGTACCATCGCCAAGCTGATGCCACTCCTTTCCGAGAGCGTTGCCGCCCAGGCTCCGGCCGCCCCGCAACCCGCTGCCGACGCAAGTTCGCAAGCGGCTGCCGAGCCCGTTGCGGCTCCTGCCCCGGATGCCGCGGCAGCATCGTCGGCCGAACCGCCGCCGTCGCCTGTCAAACAGGAAGTCGCACCGGTCCCGCCGCCGAAACCGGCCGGGGACGCCGTCGCCAAGAAGGCACCGGTGCCCAAGCCGACCGAGGGGAAGGGAGAGGACCTTTCCGACAACACCACCGTGCGCGTCGATGTCAAACGCCTTGACGACCTGATGAATCAGGTGGGCGAACTGGTGCTTGAGCGTAACCGCATGATCCAGCTTAATCAGGATCTGCAGCAGGGTGACTCGGAACGGCTCGATTTTAATGAAGAATTCGGCAAACTCACCAAGCGGATGAGCTTTGTCACCTCGGAACTGCAGATGCAGGTCCTGAAGATGCGCATGATCCCGGTGGACAAGGTTTTCAAGAAGTTCCCCCGTATCGTCCGCAGCTTGGCCCGCGACCTGGGCAAAGAGGTCGATCTGCAGATTTTCGGCGAAGAGACCGAGCTGGACCGCTCGGTTGTGGACGAGATCGGCGATCCACTCATCCACTTGATCCGCAATGCCATGGACCACGGCCTGGAGACCCCCGACGAACGCGTTGCCGCCGGTAAGCCACGGGTGGGCGTCCTGATCCTGGCCGCCGTCCACGAGGGCAACCAGATCATCATCAGCATCAAGGACGACGGCCGCGGCATCGACACCGACCGGGTCGGGCGCAAAGCCGTGGAAAAGGGGTTGATCACCGAGGAGCAACTGGCCGCCATGAGCCAGCGTGAAGTCTTCGATCTGATCTTTCTGCCCGGCTTCTCGACCAAGGAGAAGGCTTCCGACCTCTCGGGCCGGGGGGTCGGCATGGACGTGGTCAAGACCAATATCAAGAAGCTCAACGGTTTGATCGAGATCAAGAGCGAAAAGGGGCTGGGATCGGAATTCATCCTGCGCCTCCCGTTGACCCTGGCCATTATTCAATCGCTCCTGGTAGAGGTGGAGGGAGAGATCTACTCCATTCCTCTCTCCTCCGTGCTTGAGACCCTGCGGGTCGAACAGCGCACGTTCCACATGGTCGGCGGCCAGGAGGTACTCAAACTGCGCGAATCGGTGCTGCCGCTGATGCGCCTGCAACGGAAGTTCAACGTACAGCAGCGCTATGAAAACGACGATTTCTGCTATGTCGTCGTTGTCGGCGCCGCGGACAAGCGCATGGGACTGGTGGTCACACGCCTGGTGGGACAGCAGGAGGTGGCCATCAAGTCGCTCGGCAACTACCTAGCCAATATCCCCGGTATAGCCGGGTCCACCATCCTCGGCGACGGCCGGGTCACCCTGATCGTCGACCCGGTCGGGCTCATCGATGACGGCGAAAACGCTCCGGGCCGGTAGGCCGGCAGTTCCCACCAATATTTTTCTCCCCGGCGGCGCGAGTCGGCGATTCGACTCGCATTAAAAGAAACTTGGACGAAAAACGGTACAATTGAAGGTTGCCGATTCGATAACTGACATAGATATGCTGGCGTTCTTGGAGTAGGCGCCAACCACAAGCCCAAAAGGACCGACCGTGTCAATATCCGATAGTGATTTCATACAGCTGCGCGACTTTATCTACAATATCTGCGGAATGTACTTCCATACCACCAAGAAGTACTTCCTGGAGAGCCGTCTTAGTCGGAGGATGGAGATTACCGGCACGAAGACGCATCTGGAGTACTATCAGTTCCTCAAATCGCCACGCGGTTCCGAAGAGCTGAAGTATCTGATGGATGAGATCACCACAAATGAAACCTATTTTTTTCGCAATGTGCCGCAACTGACGGCGCTGGAAACAAAACTTCTGCCGGAAATCGTCGAAACCAAGAATAAGATGGGCTTTCGCAAGCTGCGCATCTGGAGTGCCGGCTCCTCCTCGGGGGAGGAAGCCTATACCATGTCCATGATGCTGCTGGAAAAGCGTTCGACGCTCCTCAAGGACTGGATTATCGAGATCGTCGGCACCGATATCAACGAAACCGTCATCTCCCAGGCCAAAGAGGGGATTTACAACGCCTATTCGGTCCGTAACATCCCCGACCTCTACAAACGCAAGTATATAAAGGAGGAGAACGGCAAGTTCCTTCTCTCGCCGGAGGTCAAGAAGTTCGTTACGTTCAACAAGCTCAACCTGTACGATGATTCCAAGATGATCTTCATGAAGAGTTTTGATTTTATCTTTTGTGCCAACGTGTTGATTTATTTCGATACTGCTTCGAAATCCAAGGTTGTCCAACACTTTTACAACAACCTACAACCATACGGTTATTTTTTTGTAGGCCAATCCGAGTCCCTGCATGGGGTCAACGACAAGTTCAAGACCGTCCACTTTCCCGGTGGCTTCACCTACAAAAAGTAGCCTGAAAGGTATATTCCATGGACAAGCTCGCGATGATACAGAGAGCGGAAGAATTGGTTGGTACAATCGAGGATCTGCCGACGATTCCCGTGGTCGCCACTCAGGTGCTGCTTCTCCTTGACCAACCGGAGGTGAAGGTCGAGGATGTGGCCGACCTGATGCTGACCGATCAGGTCATGACCGCCCGGGTGATGAAGATGGTAAACTCGCCGATCTTCAAGCCCGGCCACGACATTACCTCCCTCAGGCTGGCGCTTGTCTATCTCGGCTTGAAGCACATCCGCGAACTGGCCCTTACCACCTCCCTGATCAACGCCTTTGACGCCGATACGGGCGATTTTCAGATCAGCGCCTTCTGGGAGCATTCCTTCGGGGTCGGCATGGTTTCCAAGATCATTGCCGAAAAGATCGGGTATCCGGATCTTGAAAAGGCTTATATCGGCGGCATTATCCACGACCTGGGCGTCGTCTTCCTGAGCCAGTACCAGCGCGAGGATTTTCAGGCGGTCCTGGACCGCATCAAGGATAAGCCGATCAAGCTGGTGGATGCCGAGGCGGAGCTGCTGGGCACGACCCATTGCGAGATCGGCCTGTGCATGGCCCGGAAATGGAACTTCCCCGAGGTGTACTGCGAGCTGATTTCCCAGCATCACACACCTGCCGAGGCGACCATCGACCCGGTCCTGTGCGCTATCGTCAACCTGTCCGATCTGTTCTGCGGCGTGCGCGAACTTAATTACGGCGGAAGAGAGTGGGTAAGTTTTAACCTGTCCGATGAAGCCGCTTGGCAGATACTCAGGAACGAGGCCCCGAATCTGGCAAACCTTGATATCGAACGTTTCTGCTACGAGCTGGACGACGCCATTCCCGATGTCAAGGCGTTGGTCCGTTCCATATTTACTTCACACGAACAGGCGGGGGATTGATGCTTACTTCCCGAAGCGGAAAAATACGGGTACTTATCGTCGACGACTCTTCGTTCATGCGCATGGCGATACGAAGTGTGCTCTCCAAGGACCCATCCTTTGATATCGTCGGTACAGCGGCAGACGGCCTGGAAGGGGTGGAGAAGGCCATCGCCCTCAAGCCGGACGTCATCACCATGGACGTGGAAATGCCCCGCATGGACGGCATCGCTGCCCTGCGCCAGATCATGGCCAAGGCGCCCACCAGGGTACTCATGGTCTCCACCCTGACCAACGAAGGGGCCAAGGCCACCTTCGAGGCCCTCGACGCCGGCGCCATCGATTACATCCCCAAGAACGTCACCGACTCGACCGAGGCCCAGCATATCTTCCGCGAGGAGTTGTTGCGCAAGGTCAGGGAAGCGGGGAAATCCCATGTGGGCCGCATCGCAGCCTCCTCCCCGGTACGGTCTGTCGGCGTCGCCTCTGTTGCCGCACCCCCAACGCGTCCCACGGCATCGCGGTTTACCGGCAAAAAAATCAATTATGTGGGGATCGGCGCATCCACCGGGGGACCGGTGGCGCTCCAGGAAGTGCTCTCCCGTATTCCCGTCAATTTTCCCTACGGCATCATCGTCGGCATTCACATGCCCAAGGCCTTTACCGGCCCCTATGCCGATCGCCTGAACGCCAAATGCTCCATGACCATCCGGGAGGCGGTAGATGGCGATGTACTCAAACCCGGCCTGGCGCTGGTCGCCCCTGGCGGCATGCATACCACCCTGGTGCGCAGGGGAACGAGCGTTGTGGTTAAAACCGTCCCCACCAGCGCCTATCCGCAGTATGTTTATATCCCCTCGGTGGACCTGATGATTTCGAGCATGGCCGAGGCAACCAACGGCTCCATGCTGGGGGTTATCCTGACCGGTATGGGTAACGACGGTTTCAAGGGGATGCAACTCCTGAAGAGCAAGGGGGGGGTGACTATTGCCCAGGACGAGGCGACATCGACCATCTACGGCATGCCTCGGGCCTGTATCGAAGGCGGGGTCGCCGATGAGGTGCTGCCCCTAGGGCAGATCGGTTTCGAGATATCCAAGTTCATGGGGTAGCCGTGGGGCTACCTTCCTCAAGAGAAAAACGAAAACAAAAAAGGGCGGCCCTGTCAGGGACCGCCCTTTCCTGTCTTATCGTTGAGCGTGAACAACCAGCCCTTTGGCGGTGGTCACGACCTTGCAGTCGGAAAAACCCCGATGTTTCAGCCGCCGCAGGATGAAAAAAGCGGCAACCGGGTGGACATGGGGCAGTATCAGGGGGAAATTCTCCAGGGGTAGATGGCTGATGGCCTGCCAGGTCGCCCGTACCCGGTACCCTCCCCGCTCTTCACCCTGCTTGCCCGGTTGTGCGGCGGCTTCGGCCATGCCTAGCTATGCTCGCTGGTTTCGTGGAACTCCAGCTTCTTCCAGTTTTCCATCGTATTGTCCAGACGCCATTGGCTGCCGGCCATGTAGGTCAGCTTGCCTTCGCCGTCGATATAGAGGTGCATGACCTCCTTCTTCTCGAACTCCTCGATCTCCTTCTTTTCGCCGAGAACCCAGCGGGCGGTCACGTAGCTGACCGGCTCGAAGGCCACCTTGACGCCGTATTCGAACTCCAGGCGGTGCATGACCACCTCGAATTGCAGCAAGCCGACCGCCCCGATGACCCAGTCGGCCCCCATCAGCGGTTTGAAAACCTGGGTGGCGCCCTCTTCGGCCAGTTGCACCAGACCCTTCTCCAGCGCCTTTGACTTCATGGGATTGAGCAGCCTGACCTTGCGGAAATGTTCCGGGGCAAAGCTGGGGATGCCGGTGAATTTCAACTCCTCCCCCTGGGTGAAGGTATCGCCGATCTTGATGGTGCCGTGGTTGTGGATGCCGATGATGTCCCCCGGCCAAGCCTCCTCCACATTGGTCCGGTCCTGGGCCATGAAGATGGTGGCGTTGGCGATCTGCACCTCGCGCCCCAGGCGTACGTGCCGCACCTTCATGCCGCGGGTGAACTTGCCGGAACAGATGCGGAAGAAGGCGATCCGGTCCCGGTGGGCCGGGTCCATGTTCGCCTGGATCTTGAAGGTGAAGCCGCTGAAGGGCTCCTCGTAGGGCGACACCATCCGGCTGATCGTCTCGCGAGGCAGCGGCGCCGGGGCATACTCCACAAAGGCGTCCAGAAGCTGTTGAACGCCGAAGGTGTTGATGGCGCTGCCGAAAAAAACCGGCGTCTGCTGCCCGGCCAGGTAGGCATCCTTGTCGAAGGGATGGGCGGCCCCCTCCAGGAGTTCCACATTATGGCGCAGCTCATCCACCTGACTGCCCAGCAGTTCGTCCAGCAGCGGGTCGTCCAGGCCGGTGGCGGTCAGCACCTGGCCGGTGCCGTTGGCCGCATCGGGGTCGAAAAAGGTCAACTCCTTGGTGTAGAGGTGATAGGTCCCGCGAAAGCGTTTGCCCATCCCCACCGGCCAGGTAACCGGGGCGGTCTGCATGTGCAGGTTTTTCTCGATGTCGTCCAACAGGTCCAGGGGGTCCTGCCCCTCCCGGTCGAGCTTGTTCATGAAGGTCATGATCGGGGTACGGCGCAGGCGGCAGACCTCCAGAAGCTTCTTGGTCTGGCTCTCCACCCCCTTGACCGAGTCGATCACCATCAGCACCGAGTCAACGGCGGTCAAGACCCGGTAGGTATCCTCGGAGAAGTCGTTGTGGCCGGGGGTGTCCAGCAGGTTGATCTCGCAACCGGAATAGGTGAATTTCATGACGGAGGAGGTGACGGAGATACCGCGCTGTTTTTCCAACTCCATCCAGTCGGAGGTGGCATGGCGGGAGCTCTTCCGGGCGCGGACCTCTCCGGCCTGCTGGATGGCCCCGCCAAAGAGGAGCAGTTTTTCGGTGATGGTGGTCTTGCCGGCGTCAGGGTGGCTGATGATGGCAAAGGTACGGCGTTTGTCGACTTCCTGCTGGTTATGCATTTCCACGAGTGCTCCTTTAGCAATCGAAAGGCGGGCTTAGCCCGCCTTTCGATATATTCTCAACTTACTAATATCAATGGGTTATCTACTTGTTGACAAGTTGCAAAAAACGACAACAATAGCAAATACATTAGCAGATTTTACCGGTATCTGCCATAGATTTTCCTCTTGCAATTGCCTGTTAAATCCAGATAAGTAAAATATCATGATAGTGGGAAATCTCTTGGTCGTGCAGGCAGGATTGCGCCAAGACCTGATACGAACATTACTTGTGTTGGCTTTTCGTCTGGGGCAAGGCGCTGAAGATTATTTAACTGGATTTCTTTTTCAGCGAATTCAAGATTAGAAGTCAACATTGAGTCTATTCTGCGTTATCTTCGACTGTAGGATAGCAACCTATGACCTGGGGGCATTTTGGACACTTTTGCAGGTTTTTTAAATAATGCGGCATTGATGCTTATCCTTTGTGTCGTTTATGACACATTTAGCGTCTCTGAAATTTCAAAAAAAAATCTGCGGGACAGTTTGACTGGAATCCTGGTTGGGCTTATCTGCATTGCCGTTATGTTGAATCCCTGGCCTTTTGAACACGGTATATATTTCGATACCAGATCGGTTCTTCTCAGCCTGTGCGGGCTCTTTTTCGGGCTCGTTCCTACAACGATTGCGATGGGTATTGCCGGAGCATTTCGCCTCTACCAAGGCGGCTCTGGGGGGGCGGTCGGGACTATTGTGATTGTAGTTACAGCGTGTTTTGGTCTTGCCGGGAAACATTGGAAAGATAAAAACGAGAAATCTCTCAATTGCATGCAACTGTACTTTTTTGGCGTTGTTACCCATCTGGGAATGCTCTCCTGCATGTTCCTCTTCCCCGCCGGGTTGCGTAATTCCATCCTCAGAGAGTCCGCCCCCCCGGTCCTGCTCATTTATCCTGTCCTCACTACGATTATCGGCCTTATATTGAAGAAGCAAGAAGACCGCAGAGCGGCGGATAGTAAGCTGCTTTACTCAACTTCTTTGGCCACAGCCGCCCTGGAATCTACACCTGATGGCATCCTGATCGTAAGCCGGGAAGGGAAAATCACCCGTTGGAATCAGCGGTTTGTCGAACTTTGGAATGTTCCGCAGCATCTTCTTTATATGACCGATAATAAACAGATACTCGCTCATGCGTCCTCTCAGATGGCCGGCCCTGAAGAATTTTTGGCAAAAGTCGCAGATATGTACGAACATCCAGAGCAAACAAGTACCGACATACTCTATCTTGCTGATGGCCGCATTTTTGAACGTTATACACAGCCTCAGAAAGTCGGTAATGAAATTGCGGGACGCTTCTGGTCATTTCATGACATCACTGAGCAAAAGAAAGCTGATGAGTCGCTACAGATGATGCGGTTTTGTGTTGATCATGCGGGTGATAGCATGTTTTGGGTCACCAGCGAGGGGCGTATCCTGTATGTGAACGAAGCAACTTGTGCGGGCCTTGGTTATTCCCGTGAAGAACTACTCAGCATGAGTATTTTTGACCTTGACACGGATTACCAGCCTGGCGTATGGGCGGCACACTTCGAAGAACTCAGGCGGCGAGGTAATATTATACTTGAGACTCGGCACTGTGCAAAGGACGGCCGTATATTTCCCGTCGAGGTCAACGCTAACTATGTTCATTTTGGCATCCACGAATTCAATTTCGCCTTTACTCGCGATATAACGGAACGTAAGCGTGCTCTAGAGGAACGGCTGAAACTTGAGCAGCAACTCCTCCACGCCCAGAAACTGGAGAGCCTTGGAGTGCTGGCTGGTGGTATTGCCCACGACTTCAACAATATCCTTACATCAATTATCGGGAATGCAGACTTGGCCCTTATGCGCATCAATCCGGAATCACCCGCTATCGATAACCTGCGCAGCATCGAAATAGCCGCTGCCCGTGCCGCCGATCTGTCCAAACAGATGCTCGCATATTCTGGTAAAGGCAAGTTTGTCATCAGTAATCATGACATCAACGATTTGCTGGAAGAAATGCTTCATATACTTCAGGTTTCAATCTCAAAAAAGGCCGTACTGCGCCTTAACCTTACCCGCCCCTTGCCACCAGTCGAGGTGGATGCTACCCAAATTCGCCAAGTTATAATGAACTTGGTTATAAACGCCTCGGAAGCTATTGGCAATAAAAGCGGCGTAATTGCAATCACCACCGGTTGTATGGATTGTGACAACAGTTATTTGAAAGATGTCTGGCTTGATGAAAACATAAATGATGGACTGTATATTTTTATCGAAATTGCTGACACTGGATGTGGTATGGGCAAAGAAACACTTGCAAAGTTGTTCGACCCGTTCTTTACGACGAAATTTACCGGGAGAGGCCTCGGAATGGCCGCTGTCCTCGGGATAGTTCGCGGACATAAGGGCGCAGTCAAGGTCTATAGTGAGCCGGGCAAAGGCAGCACATTCAAAATTCTTCTCCCGGCAAGCGGCAAACCTGTTGAGATTTTCAATCACAATACGAGGGATGATTATTGGAAGGGGAGCGGCACGGTACTCCTTGTTGATGATGAAGAAACGATTCGAGGGATAGGCGCTGAAATGCTCAAAGAACTGGGCTTCAATGTTGTGACTGCAAACGATGGTCAAGAGGCTATAGAAACCTACAAAGCAAGAGCGGATATAAGCTTTGTCATCCTTGACCTGACCATGCCGCATATGGATGGCGAACAGTGCTTCAGGGAACTACGGGCGCTGAATCCCGCAGTGAAAGTAATCATGAGCAGTGGGTTCAGTGAGTTGGAAGTGACGCAAAAATTTGTTGGCAAAGGATTGGCTGGATTTATACAAAAACCTTACAAATTGTTAGCATTGCGTGAGAGCATTGTCGGATTAGATCTTGAACCAAAATAGCCCCTAGACCGATAAAAACGTTTTATTAATAAGTGGAGAGGGCCTCAAACCCGGTTTTTCAAAATTGAGAACGGGTTTTTCAAGATCATATCGACATGAGCAAAAAAACAGCAAATTGCCGCCAAGTTCGATAAATAGTGACATTACGGGGTGTTCGGCGAGAATAGCGGCGGGCTTGGCCCGCCTCTTGTATCCATGATGATTTCAGGGGGGAACGGGTCCCCCGAATCCGCCCCTACGAACGGAAGACCAAGCGGTCCAGGCACCAACGGCCCCCACCGGCAAGAACCAGATAGAGGGCCATGCCCAAAAGCGCGATATTGAATTCGATGCCATGGCCGTGGCCCGGTATGCAATAGGTGTTCAGGAAAAAACCGTTCACCCAGCTCACCTTGTAGATGGCCACCAGCATGACCGCTGAAATGCCGGCCGCCGAAAGCCGGGTCAGGAATCCGGTCAACACGCCGAAGCCGCCGCCGAATTCGGCAATGATCGCCAGAAGGGCGAAGATCGGCGGGATGCCCATTTTCAGTTCAAAGGTCTTGAAGGTGGCGGTCAAGCCCTGTCCGCCGAACAGACCCAGCAATTTCTGCGAGCCATGGGCCATGAAGATCAGCCCCAGCGGTATCCGCAACATGAGTGGAGCCAATAAGTCGGTTGCGTCAAAACTCCCTTTTGCCATGAGGTCCCTCCGTGATAGTCACAAAATGAAGATGATCAGACCACCACATACGCTATGCCGTCCGTTTCGCGCTCCTTGGCGGTGCGCGCGAGTTCTTCGGCCTTGTGGACGAACTCGCCGATGGCGGGCAGATCGCGCAGGCTGGTGACGGCGCCGATGGTGAAACCGACCGGCCAATCCTTGTGTGCCATCGCCTGCTGCAATTGGTGGTGAAGTGTCTCGAGAAGCGGCAGGGCCGCGGTACTATCGGTATCGGGCATCAGCACGACAAACTCGTCGCTGCCGAACCGGGCGTGGAGATCGCTGCCCCGGGTCGTTGCCCTGATGGCGTCGGCCACCTCCACGAGCAGGCTGTCCCCCGTTTTATGGCCGAACCGGTTGTTGATCTCCTTGAAATTGTTAAGATCGATGCAGGCGATGGAGACCGGCTGCCTGCTCTGGCGCGAACGATGCAACTCATGAGCGGCCGACTCGAAAAAGGCATGGCGATTGAGCAGGCCGGTCAGGGGGTCGCTGCTTGCCAGCGACCTTTCTGCGTGCAGGTGCCGTTTCAAGGTCGCGACCAGAAAACTCATGATCAGCAGGAAGACAAACTCGACAAAAACATTCCAGTAGTGGAGCGGCGAATAGGAAAAGGAAAAAGACGTGCCGGCTCCATCGGCGGTCAAGCGGGTGATGAACGCGAGAAGGCAAAATAACGCGCCAGCCCCCCTGCTCACATGCCACGCAGCGAGCGATACCGGGATCAGGTAGAAGATGATCAGGGAATAATCGCCGGTTATGTAGTCCAGCCAGCCGAGAATGACCAGCAGCACGATGTTTACGATGGAGATGGTGATTGGAGACGGCTGGAGGAGGCTGGAGAAAATGGTTGATGTGCTGCGTGTTGGCATGGGACTGTTACCCGCGTGAGCCATAGCGAACAAAGAGAGGTAAAACATCATCCCGTGTTGCAGGATTGGCGGGCGGCATGGGATTCGAACCCACGACCCCAGGCTTCGGAGGCCTGTACTCTATCCAACTGAGCTAACCGCCCGCACCATTCCTGTCCAGCTTCGGACATTATCCAAACAAATTACACTAATCGAGCGGGCAACTCAAGCCAAAAATCTGTCTTTTTATCGGATGCTCTGTTAGAATGCGCTTTCAAGGGAGAACCATGAAACGCGTGTCCTTGGCCATAGTGCTCTTTGTTGCGCTTTTTTTGCCGATTGTGGCCGATGCGGCCAACTTCAGGTTTCAAAAGGTTGGGGGCGATGTTTATGCGGCCATTGCCGAGCCGGGGAGCCGGGCCGCCAGCAATTGCCTGATCGTGGTGGCCGACTATCAGGTCATCCTGGCCGGCGCCCATTTCACCAAGGCGACCACCAGGGAACTGCTCGAGTTTGTCGGGACCATAACGCCGCTCCAAGTGCGCTACGTCATCCTGACCCACCACCATAGCGGCTTCGACGCCCTGGATACGGATTTCCCCCGCAATGCCGACATCATCACCTCCCAGCGTACCTGGCAACTCCTCAGGAAGGAACCGGGCCAGATCAAAAATCAGGTAATCTTCTTCGAACAGGGGCTTACCATCAAGCGAGGTTCCCGGGAGATCGTCATGACCGCCACCGAGCGCGGGCACAGCGAGGGCGATGTGTTCGTCTCCCTTCCCGAGGACGGGGTCCTGTTCACCTCCGACCTCCTGTTCAACGATGTGGGCGGTTACATGGGGGACGGCTATTTCCGCGATTGGCTCATGGATCTCGATACCTTGGACGAGGTCGGCGCGCGCACGGTTGTTCCGGGGCTGGGCGCGGTGACGAACAACGACGGCATCAAACGTTTCCGGGCCTTCTTCCGCGATTTTACCACCGAAATCCTGCGTCTTGCCGCGAAAGGGCTTGACGTGGACGCCGCCAAACGGGAGTTTTCAGTGCCGCAGTTCCAGAACATGCCCGGATTCCGCACCTTTTTCGATGCCAATTTCCGGCGTGCCTACAACGAGTTGAAGGAGTTGAAATGAGGCCGTCCGGAATCCGCGTCATCGGTCTGACCGGCGGTGTCGCCACCGGCAAGAGCAGCGTGGCCCGCTTCTTCGAGGAACGGGGCGTGCCGGTCGTGGATGCCGATCAATTGGCCAGGGAGGCGGTCAAGCCGGGGAGTCCCTGTTTGGCCCGGCTTGCCGCGCTGCTCGGGGCCGGGGTGCTGCGCGGGGACGGCACCCTCGACCGCAAGCGCGTGGCAGGTATCGTTTTCGCCGACGCGGACAAGCGGCGGCAGCTTGAGGCGGTCCTGCACCCCGAGATCCGGCGTCTGGCGGAGGAACGCATTACCCGGGCCGCGGCTGCCGGCCAGCGAATAGTGATATACATGGCGCCGCTCCTGATCGAGGCGGGCGTCACCGACCGGGTGGATGAGATCTGGGTGGTGACGGTGCGGCCGGAGGTTCAGCTGGAACGGCTCATGGCGCGGGACGGCATTGGCCGGGAAGAGGCCGAACGGATCATTGGCAGTCAGATGCCCCTGGCCGAGAAGGAACGCCACGGCAGGGTCGTGATCGACAACAGCGGTACCCTTGAGGAGACACGCCTTCTTTTGGCGGAAATTTGGGAACAGGAGATAGCGGTACACCATGAGTGAAAAAAATCACATTCTGCGGCCCGGCCCGCGGCAGGCCCAGCGGCCCGATCCGAAGATGACCTGTTTTGCCGCTGTCCCCCGCGGCGCCGAGGAGATTGCGGCCCACGAGCTCGAACAGTTGGGGGTTGGGGATGTGGCCGCCGGACGGGGCGGGGTTTCGTTTACCTGCAACCGCGAGGGGCTCTACCGGGCCAACCTCTGGCTGCGCACCGCCAGCCGCGTGCTGGTGCAACTCGCCCTGTTCCCCTGTTCGTCCCCCGAGGAGTTGTACGCCGGGGTGCACGCCATCCCCTGGCAGGAACTGATTACCCCCGCCATGACCCTGGCGGTGGATTGCAGCCTGCGCGACTCGGCCCTGACCCACTCGGGTTTTGTGGCCCTCAAGACCAAGGACGCCGTGGTCGATCGAATTCGAGAGGCGTGCGGCAGCCGTCCCAGCGTGGATACCGCTGCGCCCGACGTGCGCATCAATGTCCACCTGTCCAAGAACGTCTGTACCGTCAGTCTGGACAGTTCGGGAGACGCCTTGGACCGTCGCGGCTACCGGCTGGAACGCAACGAAGCCCCCATGCGCGAGACCCTGGCCGCCGCCGTGGTCGCCCTGACCGGCTGGGACGGCTCAATCCCCCTGGCCGATCCCATGTGCGGCTCGGGGACGATCCCGGTGGAGGCGGCCCTGCTGGCGGCCCATGTGCCGCCGGGGCTGAAGCGCTCCTTCGGGTTTGAACGCTGGCAGGATTTCGACGAAAGGGTGTGGAAACGCTTGCTCAGGGAAGCGGAGGGCGGCATGCAGCGGCTCCCTCTCGGCCTGATCACCGGCTATGACCGGGACAGCCGGGCGTTGGCCCTGGCGGCCCGCAACGCCGCACTGGCCGGATTCGAGGGGCAGGTGCACTTCTTTCACGCCGCCCTGGAGGAGTTCCAGCCCGAGGGGGACAAGGGGGTCGTGATCATCAACCCCCCCTATGGCAAGCGCCTGGGGGATGAGGACGAACTGCGGGAGTTGTACTGCCAGATCGGCGATGTCCTGAAAAAACGCTGCCGGGGCTGGACCGGTTTCATCCTGACCGGCAATCTGGAATTGGCGAAATATATCGGCCTGAAGGCCTCGCGCCGGTATGTGCTCTTCAACGGGCCGATCGAATGCCGGCTGTTGAAGTACGAGATGTACTGATACCGGGAAAAGACCGTTTAGGTTGCGTGCGCCCCCTGAATGCGCCCATTATCCGTCCGGGGTGGTTGCCCGGGAACCGGTACTGAAAAGCGTTGAACCCCTCAGGGGGTCCTGGTGCAGATCCGCATCAGCAGGTCCCCCTCGAACAGCATCGGCTGGCGGCGGATGCCGGTGAGCAGGCCCGCTACCGGCGCGGTTACCCGGGTGCGGACGTTGCCGTTGAAGCTGTCGTAGATATACCCCAACTCCTGCCCTTTGTTTACCCACCCACCCAGGCTTTTGTCCGAGACGAACATGCCGGCCCGGTCGGCATAGATGCGGACGGAACACTCCCTGGTGAAGTAGAGGGCCTCCTGGTCCGCCTCAGCCACCTCAACCCCTTCCAGCACGCCGATCCTCCCCAGAAACGAAACCAGCCCCCGAAAGACCTGCTGGCAGTGGGGCAGTTGTATGGAGCCCGCCTGTCCGATTTGGAGGAGGAAACTCTGACCGGGCCAGTATTTCCAGGCATACATCAGGGTGGTGGTGAATACCGGGCTCACCGAGCGCTCCATGATGGAGGGCAGCCCGAACAGATGTGCGGTCTCCCGTTCCTCCGGGGTCGGATCGTAGAGGCGCACCTGGGGCAGCTCCTCGAAGTACAGGTTGGAACTGTGCAGGTCCACGCGGTAGGCGGACTTCTTGGTCGCCTCCAGCACGGTGTAGGCGATACGTTGGGTGGTCTCGCCCATCTGGTTGCCGGGGAACATGCGGTTCTGGTCGCTTTGGTCGAAGGGCCAGGCGCGGCGCAGGGTGTTGGTGCCCAGGACATTGACCGCCGGGATGATCAGGACCCGTTGCGCAAGGCGCAGTTTCGGATATCCGCCCCCCTCCACGGCCTTGAGAAAATCCGCCAGGCGGGCCAGGATGTAGATACCGTTGATCTCGTCGCCGTGCAGGCCGGACACGAACGATACCGCCGGGGTTCCCGCGGCCGGGCCGATCTCGTGGCAGGGGATGGTGAAGTCTTCCCGCAGCGGGGCGGTCATGAGTACCAGGTCGCGGCTGCTCATGCCAACCTCCCTTTTCTGGCCATGACCCGCGCCATGAGCGACCCCTCGTACACCAGCGGATATTCCCGCAGGGTGAAGAGGACGCCGTCCACCGGGGAGCGTACCTCGGCCAGGATGCCCCCCTGCAGGGGGGAAACGATGTTGCCCAGCAGCTGCCCCTTGCGCACGTCGGTCCAGTGTTCGATGACCGGGACGAACAGCCCCGAGGTGGGGGCGTTCAGGTAGTGGACGTTGCTGTCGTCGGCGATCAGGGGGAGGTGGTTGAGGGGCGGCAACTCCACGTCCGGGGCCAGCACGCCCAGGTCCTTCCAGAGGGTCAGGATGCCGGACATCACTTGGCGGCAGTAGTCGGGGGTGATGCGCATGCCGACCCCCATCTCCACCACCAGGCAGGGGGTGCCGACGCTGTTCAGGCTGTGGGCGACGGTGGCCTCCAGCACGGTCATGGCGCCGTGCAGCCAGATCAGGTCCAGGTTCAGGCGCCGGGCCAGGGGGACGAGGCTGTCGGCAAAGTCGGCGTTGATCCGCACCTGGGGAATCTCGCGCAGGTAGATGTTGCTGGCGTGGATATCGACCACCAGCGCTGCGCCGGACAGGTTCTCGCTGGCGGCGTGGGCGATCCGTTTCGGCAGGTCACCGTTGGGTGAGCCGGGAAAATTGCGGTTCAGGTCGGTGTCGAAGACCGGGATGGCGCGGGTCAGGGTGTCCAACCCAAGGGGGTTCATGGCCGGATAGAGTTCCACGGTCCCGGCCAGTCCGGCCGGGTTCTCCCTGGCCATTTGTTCCAGCCAGTCGGCGAGCAGTTGGCAGACGTAGAGCCCTTCCAGTTCGTCGCCGTGGATGCCGGCCACGATGGCGGCCCGCGGACCGTCGCCGCCGCGGTACACCGTGCGGCGGATGCAGAGCTGTTCGCTGTAGGGCATCTCCAGGGAGAGGATGCACGAGGTGCTGATGGCTATGGTGGATTCGGGCATGGCGCGTCGTTGCTCCAGGGTTATTGTTGAGATATGGACAGCCGTATCACCGGGTTGTCGCCCGCCGCATCCCCCTTGAAACTGCCACGCTGGGGGGCCGCATCCAGGTAGTCGCGCCCCACGGCCACGGGGATGAACAGGTCGTTGGCGAGGATCTGCTGGGTGGCGTCGAAACCGGTCCAGCCGCGGCCGGGGATGAACACCTCGGTCCAGGCATGGGTGGCGGGCGGAGCCTCCTCTGCCCCCTCCTCACGGGATGCCAAGTATCCCATAACATATCGCGCGGGAATTTTCCACGATCTGACGATGGCGATCAAAAGGTGGGCGAAATCCTGGCAGACCCCGGCTGCGGCGGTGAGGGCCTGGGCCAGGGTGGAGTGGACAGTGGTCACGCCGGCTTTATAACGGAGCACCGTCGTGATCCACTCCATGGCCTGTTGCACCGATTCCAGGACCGGGCGGCCCGGCTCATGGCACGGGAAGGCGAACCCCTGGTCCAGCCGTCCCAGGTTCGGGGTGGCTGGGCTCCGGCTCAGGATATAATCGTACAGCGCCGGGGTCGTGCGCAGCGCTTCCCTGAGCCGCTCCTGTTCGTCGCCGGGGGACAGCGGCTGGAAGTCGAAGGGATTTGCCAGGGTGTTTTCCACCTCGGCCCGCATGCGGGTTACCAGGCGGCGGTGGGGCTGGATGATGTCGAAGCAGGTGACCTGGTTGCCGTAATAGTCCCGGTAGCCGCGCAGCCCGGCCGTCGGCTCGGTTTCCAGCGTAATGCCCAACAGCCGCTGGTACGAATCTTCACGGGGGGTGAGGCGCAGTTCGACGTGGTGCTCGCGCACCGCTTCCGGGTACTCCAGAACGGTTTCGTGCTCTATGAAATAACGCATATCACGGCTCTTCCATATGGGTATCGAGGAAATCGGCCTGGGCCGCCTGGTTGAGGGCGGCGATGGCGGCCAGAAACTCCTCAAGGAACTCATGCAGGCCGGTGGAAAAGATCTGCTCCGCAGAATTGCCGGCCAACATGCCTTCCAGCCGCTCCATGGCGGCCGGAGAGCGTTGCTGGCCGGTGATGCCGGTATCGACCAGGGCCCGGCGCATGCGTCTGACCGTATAGGCCAGGGAACGGGGGAACTCCTGCTCGAAGATGGTGAACTCCACGACGTCCATGGGGCGAAACCCGGCGTGATATTTGCGGCGGAACGCCTCGTACCCGGAGAGGGACTTGAGCAGGGCCGCCCACTGATAATAGTCCAGGGCCGATCCGACCAGGCTTAGATCCGGCAGGAGCAGGTGATACTTCACGTCCAGGATGCGGGCGGTCATGTCGGCCTGCTCCAGGAATGTGCCCAAGCGGTAGAAGCCGAAGGCCTCGCCCCGCATCATGGTGGTGCTGGTCAGGCCGTGGAAACGGGCCACCTCGCTACGCACGAAGGAGAAAAACTGGCTGGCCCGCAGAGGGTGGAGCGGCGTTTTCAACTGCTGGTCAATATTCAGCCAGAGCTCGTTGATGGCCTCCCACATCTCCCGCGAGATGCGGTCGCGGGCGATGCGCGCGTTCTCCCGGGCCAGGCGCAGGCAGGTACGGATCGAGTTGCCGTTGCTCTTTTCGGCGGTCATGAACTGCAACACCCGCCCCTGGGTGAGTTGCCCCTCGCCGTACAGCCCGTTGAAGGCGGCCTCCGCCGAGGTGATGCTGAGCAGCGGCCGCCACTTGTCCCCCTCGGACATGTCCTCCTCGGCCTCCAACAGATAGAGCAGGTTGATCTCCATCAGGCGGGCGGTATCGCCGGCCCGCTCCAGATAGCGGGACATCCAGTAGATAGAATCGGCTATTCGGCTCAGCATGGCGTGTCCTTTGTGAATACTGGGAGGTTGTTGAAAAACAGCCATCAGGCCTTTGTCCTCGAAAGCCCTTTCGTGCGGCGTAGCAAAGCTCACGCCTCCTCGGGGCATTCTGCGGGTGCGACGATCTGACTGTGTTTGAACAACCTTAATTTTTCGACAGCCTGTCAGTGTGCGGCGCGTTTCCTTATTCTGCCAGGACCCAGGTGTCCTTGCTGCCGCCACCCTGGGACGAGTTGACCACCAGCGATCCCTTGGTCAGGGCGACGCGCGTCAAGCCGCCCGGCACCACGTTGATATCGTCGCCGTAAATGATGTAGGGACGCAGATCCAGGTGGCGCGCCTCCAACTCGCCGTCCATGTAGCAGATGTGGCGCGAGAGCTGGATCACCGGTTGGGCGATGTAGTTCCGGGGATCTTCCTGCACCTTGGCGGCAAACTCCTTGCGCAGGGCCGGGGTCGAGGCCGGGCCCATCAGCATGCCGTAGCCGCCCGATTCGCTGACCGCCTTGACCACCATGCGTTCCAGATTGTCCAGGACATAGGCCCGTTCCTCGGGGTTGGTCATCTGGTACGTGGGGACGTTGTGCAGGATGGGGGCCTCGGCCAGGTAGTAGCGGATGATGTCGGGGACATAGGGATAGACCGCCTTGTCGTCGGCGATGCCGTTGCCGGGGGCGTTGACGATGGCGATGTTGCCGGCCCGCCAGGCGTTGATGATCCCGGCCACCCCCAGTGTGGAATCGGACCTGAACACGAGCGGGTCGAGGAAGTCGTCGTCCACCCGGCGGTAGATGACATCGACCCGTTGCAGGCCGGTGGTGGTTTTCAGGTAGACCACGTCGTCCTTGGCCACCAGGTCGCGCCCCTCGGCCAGCTCCACCCCCATCTCCTTGGCCAGGAAGGTGTGCTCGAAATAGGCCGAGTTGTAGATGCCCGGCGTCAGCACGACGATCTCGGCCTGGCCCGTGCCGCGGGGGGATACGGCCCGCAGCGCCTCGAGCAGCAGGGCCGGGTAGTGCTCGACCCGGCGCACGCGGTATTTGGCGAAAAACTCCGGCAGGATGCGCCGCTCGATGACCCGGTTCTCGATCATGTAGGATACGCCGGAGGGGGTGCGCAGGTTGTCTTCCAGAACCAGGTACTTGCCGTCCTCGTCCCGGATGATGTCGATGCCGCTGATGTGTGTGTAGATATCGTGGGGCGGGTCGATGCCCATGATCTCCCGGCGGAAATCCTTGCCCTGGTAGATCAGTTCGGCCGGCACGACGCCGTCCTTGAGGATGCGTTGGTCGTGGTAGATATCCTTGAGGAACAGGTTCAGGGCGCGGACCCGCTGCTTGAGGCCCGACTCGATGATGCTCCACTCGCTGGCCGGGATGATGCGCGGGATCAGGTCGAAGGGCCAGATGCGCTCGATCCCCTCGTCCGAGTCCCCGTAGACCGTAAAGGTTACCCCCTCTGCGTGCAGGGCCAGTTGCGATTCGTGCACCTTGGCCTCGAAGGCGTTCTGGCCGACCGACTGGATGTGCTCCCAGAGCGGCCGGTAGTGCTCACGGGGGGTGAAGCCATCGGTATAGAATTCGTGGTAGGAGATGCGGGGTTTCTGGGATGTGTCGGAAGAGATGGCTGCCATAGCGCGCTCGTCTTTTGCGTGAGGTGTGTGCGGCTCGGTGAAAATTGAAGCAAAATCAGGGCCAAAACGAGATGCCGTTCAAAATGCAATGGTTACGGAACGCTCTGGCGCGGCGTCGGTCCGATGTCGCTCCGTGATGAGGGGAAAAGCGTCTGGATGAGGTTAAAAAATAGGCAGCCCCCTTACGTGGGGGCTGCCTGAAGGTTTGCTAGCGTTTCAGTTTGTGACAGAGCAGGCAACGGTTCTTGGGGGGGTGGTTGGGGGGGAAGGGAACCCCTTTTTCGTTGTGGCAGGTTTCGCACCCCTTTTCCGCTTCCTTTTTACTGCCGGTTTGGGCGAAGGTATCGTAAAACGGTTTATGCTTGTCGTCCAGAGGAACGAACTTGGTCTTCTCTTTGCCGGAGATGGCAAAGAATATGCCCAGCACCACAACGATGAGCCCGATGAACAGCCAGTCGCGTTTGTCGATTTTCATGAAATAACGTCCCTTCTCCTGGATTCAGTCTGATTTGATGAGTGAGAAGTAGATGATCACACCACCGATAACCAAGCCGCCGCTTATGAACGGCAGCAAGGATTTCAGGGACAGTTCCTCGCCGGGTGCCGGTATGGAGAAGCGCACGATGACGATGAAAGCGATCAGGGTGAACAGCGTCAGCAGGACGGTTTTTGACCGTTTGACGACGCCGAAGAAAAAGATCGCCGTGACGACGACCAAGAACGCCGGGTGGGTGAATATCTGCTTCAGGGTGAGATGCTGAATCGTATTCATCAGGTTGGCGGTTTCGAAGGGGCGCAGCGCCTCGGTCGCCTTTTCCGCCAGCTGCTGGTTATCCATGCATGCGCTCCGTTTCCGACAGGTTTGGACTCGATTCCCTGGAATAGTAATGCAAAACGGGATGCCCGGCAAGCCAATTTGACGCGGGCATCCCGTATTCTCCCCCAGATGGCGAAGTGCGCCGTCAGCTCAGGATAGCCATGACCTTGTCCAGAAACCCCTTTTTCAAGGGATGGACATCCTCGCCGCTGATCTTGGCGAACTCCTCCAGCAGGTCCTTTTGCTTTTTGTTGAGGTTGGTGGGGGTCTCCACCCTGATGATCACCAACTGGTCGCCCCGGCCATAGCCCTGAAGCGAGGGGATGCCCTTGCCCCGCAGGCGATAGACCTTGCCGGATTGGGTGCCGTCCGGGATCTTCATGGCTACCTTGCCGTCCAGGGTCGGCACATCCAGTTCGCATCCCAGGGACGCCTGGATAAAGCTGATCGGGATCTCGCAGATGACATTGTTGTCTTCACGCTGAAAGATGGGGTGCTCCCTGACGCTGATGGCCACGTAGAGGTCGCCGTTGGGGCCGCCTTTGCCCTGGCCCCCCTCGCCGGTCAGCTTGAGGCGCGACCCGGTTTCCACGCCGCCCGGCACCTTGACCGAGAGGGTCTTGGTGTCCTTGACGCTGCCCTTGCCGCGGCAGTCCGGGCAGGGGTTGTCCACCACCTTGCCTTCGCCGTTGCACTGGCTGCAGGTCTTGCTGACACTGAAAAATCCCTGCTGATACCGGACCTGGCCCGCTCCGCGGCAGGAAGGGCAAACCTTTGGCTCGGTGCCCGGTTTCGAACCGGAGCCGTTGCAGGTCCCGCACCGTTTGGCAAAGGGAACCTCGATTTTCTGCTCGGTGCCGAAGGCGGCCTCTTCGAAACTGATCTCCATGTTGTAGAGCAGGTCGTCGCCGCGCCGCCCCTGGGCGCGTCCGCGTCCGGTCCCGCCTCCGCCGAAGATATCGCCGAAGATGTCGCTGAAGATGTCGCCGAAGGGGGTGCCGGCCCCGAATCCGCCGCCGAACCCGCCAGCGCCGAAGCCCGCCCCGGAGACGCCGGCATGGCCGAACTGGTCGTACTGGGCGCGTTTCTGGGCGTCGGAAAGCACTTCGTAGGCCTCGGTCACCTCTTTGAACTTTTCTTCAGAGGCCTTGTCATCCGGGTTTTTGTCGGGATGATACTGGATGGCCATCTTGCGGAAGGCCTTCTTGATCTCTGCCTCGGAGGCGTTGCGGTGGACCTCCAATACCTCGTAGTAATCGCGTTTTTCGCCGTTTGCCAAAATAGTGTCCTTGATAATGCAACGAGCAGCGCCCCTTGGGAGAGGCACTGCCCGTGCTTGGTGAATTATGTGCTACCTGCTGATATTAAAAGTATTTTGGCTTACTTCTTCTCTTCTTTGACCTCTTCGAAATCGGCGTCAACGACCTTTTCATCCTTGTGTTTCGAAGCGCCGGTCTGTTCGGCGCCGGCAGCGCCTTCTCCTTCGGCCCCGGCCTCCTGGGTCTTGGCATACATGGCCTCGGCCAGCTTGTGGGCCGATTGGGCCAGTTCGTCGGTGGCCTTTTTGATCGCTTCGGCGTCTTCGCCTTCCATGACCTTCTTCAGTTCGGCGATCTTGTTCTCGATATTCCCCTTTTCAACGGCATCGATCTTGTCGCCGAACTCCTTGAGCGATTTTTCGGTGCTGTAGACCATACTGTCGGCCTGGTTGCGGGCCTCGATGGCTTCGCGTTTCTTGCGATCGTCTTCCGCGTGGGCCTCGGCATCGCGCACCATCTTGTCGATCTCTTCCTTTGAAAGCCCCGAGGAGGCCGTGATGCGGATGGATTGCTCCTTGCCGGTGCCCAGGTCCTTGGCCGAGACGTGGACGATGCCGTTGGCATCGATGTCAAAGGTGACCTCGATCTGGGGCACGCCGCGGGGTGCCGGCGGAAGGCCGGTCAGTTCGAAGTTGCCGAGGGTCTTGTTGTCATGCGCCATCTCGCGCTCACCTTGCAGAACGTGGATGGAGACGGCCGGCTGATTGTCGGCTGCGGTGGAGAACACCTGGCTTTTACGGCACGGTATGGTGGTGTTCTTTTCGATCAGTTTGGTCATGACGCTGCCCAGGGTTTCGATACCGAGCGAAAGCGGGGTAACGTCCAGCAGCAGCACGTCCTTCACATCACCCTTCAACACGCCGCCCTGGATGCCCGCCCCGATGGCGACTACCTCGTCCGGGTTGACGCCTTTGTTGGGGGTCTTGCCGAAGATTTCCTCGACCCGTTTCTGTACGGCCGGCATGCGGGTCATGCCGCCCACGAGGATAACCTCGTCGATCTCGCTGGAGGAGAGACCGGCATCCTTGAGGGCGGTGCGGCAGGGGCCGTCCAGCCTGGCCAGCAACTGGGCGCAGATCGATTCAAGCTTGGCGCGGGAAAGCTTCAGCGTCAGGTGTTTGGGACCGGAGGCGTCGGCGGTGATGAAGGGGAGGTTGATGTCGGTCTCCACGGAGGTGGAGAGTTCGCACTTGGCCTTCTCGGCCGCTTCCTTCAGGCGCTGCAGGGCCATCTTGTCGCCGCGCAGGTCGATGCCCTGGTCCTTCTTGAACTCGTCGGCGATCCAGTCGATCACCAGTTGGTCGAAGTCCTCGCCCCCCAGGAAGGTGTCGCCGTTGGTGGACTTGACCTCGAATACCCCGTCGCCCAGCTCAAGGATCGAAATATCGAACGTACCGCCGCCCAGGTCGAAGACGGCGATCTTCTCGTCTTTTTTCTTGTCCAGGCCGTAGGCCAGGGCGGCAGCGGTCGGCTCGTTGATGATGCGCAGGACGTTCAGGCCGGCGATCTTGCCGGCATCCTTGGTGGCCTGGCGCTGGGAGTCATCGAAGTAGGCGGGCACGGTAATGACGGCATCGGTGACGGCCTCGCCCAGGTAGTCCTCGGCGGTCTTCTTCATCTTTTGCAGCACGATGGCCGAGATTTCGGGGGGGGAGTAGCGTTTGTCGCGTACATCGACCCAGGCGTCGCCGTTATCTGCCTTGACGATCTTGAAAGGTGAAATGGCGATGTCTTTTTTGACCGCATCCGTTTCAAACTTGCGGCCGATCAGACGTTTGATGGAGTACAGGGTGTTCTCCGGGTTGGTGACTGCCTGCCGTTTGGCCTGCTGCCCCACGAGGCGCTCACCATTCTCGGCAAAAGCCACCATCGAGGGGGTGGTGCGGCTCCCCTCGGAATTGGCGATAACAACTGGTTCGCCACCCTCCATGATTGCGACGCAGGAGTTGGTGGTCCCCAGATCGATTCCGATTACTTTACTCATGACGGATAATCCTCCTTTTCATATCTTCCTGTAGAAATAAAACTAGTCATCGTTTTGGGAAAAAACAAGGGTATGGTAAAAAAAAAGTGAAGCGTGAGACGTGAATTGTGAAACGTGAATGGTGCAAACCCTTAAACCATTCGTTTTTTCCATTCACCATTCACCTTTCACCATCACTATTCACGATTTTCCCCTTTGATCTCCGTCGAGACGGACACCATGGCCGGGCGCAGCAGGCGATCCTTCAGCAGGTAGCCTTTCTGGTATTCCTCCACAACCGTATTGGGGGGAAATTCATCGGTCGGCACCTGGGCCATGGCCTGGTGGAAGGCCGTGTCAAAGGGGGCGCCGACCGCTTCGACCGGCGTCACGTTGAATTTTCGGAGCGACGTCAGCAACATGGTGTGGGTCATGCGAATCCCCTCCACCAGGGCGGGCAACCCGTCCTCGGAGGCATGGCCCAGGGCGCGTTCCAGGTTGTCCAGTACCGGCAGTATCTCCTCGATCAGCGACTTGTAGCCGTAATTGAGCAATTCCTCTTTTTCGCGATTGGTGCGTTTGCGCAGATTTTCCAGATCGGCCCGTTCCCGCAGGAAGCGGTCCCAGTTCTCCCGCGCTTCCTTTTCCTTGGCGGCGAGCTGCTCCTCGAGGGACAGGGGCTCGACCTCCGGTGCTCCGGCTGCGGTTTGGTCTGCGGCGCCGCCACCCTGGCCGGCGGCTTGTTCGGCGTTCTTCGGTTCTACGGTATCGTGCGCTTTCATGGTCGCTTATAATCCTTTTTCTAAGATATACTGCGTTTCGGCTCAGGTTTCCGCGAGCATCCGGCTTACCAGGCGAGCGGTGTAATCGACAATGGGGATGACGCTGGAGTAGCCCATCCGGGTGGGGCCGATCACCCCCAACAACCCGACGGTATTACTGCTGGTGACAAAACGGGATGTGATCAGGCTGACGCCGGCCGATTGGCTCAAGGGGGATTCGGAGCCGATATAGATCTGCACGCCATCGGCGGACATGCACCGTTCCAGGAGCTTCAGCAACTGTCCCTTCTGTTCGAAGGCGCGGAAAACATCCTTCATGCGACCGACATCGTTGAATTCCGGCTGGTCAAGGATACGGGCCTGGCCCTCGACGAATATTTCGTCTCCCTCACCGGAAACGGCCTGCTCGGTCATGCGCAGGGCAAGCAACATGAGGTTGTCGTACTGCATCTTCTCGGTGTGCATCTCTTCCAGAATGCGTTTCCGGGCCTGGGAGATGGTCAACCCCTGCATCAACTCGTTCAGGTAATTACCCATGGTGATCAGATCGGACTGGGAAAATTCCGTATCGCTTTCCACCAGGCGGTTTTGCACCGTGCCGTTGCTGGATACCAGGATCGCCAGCACCTTGTGGCTCCCGATGCGGATGAATTCGATGTGGCGGAACACGTCTGAAGTGAAGCTGGGCGCCACGACGATACCCATATAATTGGAGAGTGACGACAGGGTGCGGCTGGTCTCTTTGAGAATCCCCAGAAGCCCGGCCCCGGCTTCGCGACAGCGGCGTATGATCAGTTTTTTTTCGTCACGGCTGACCTGCCGAAGCGCTACCAGGGAGTCCACGTAGAGTCGATAGGCTTTTTCGGTCGGCACCCGGCCGGCCGAGGTGTGGGGCGAGGTCAAAAGTCCCATCTCTTCGAGGTTGGCCATGACGTTTCTGATGGTGGCCGTCGAGAGGGGCAGGGCGTGTCTGCGCGCCACGGAACCGCTGCCGACCGGTTCGGCGGTGGCGATGTAATCCTCGACAATCGCTTCAAGTATCTGTCTACTTCTGGTTGACAGTTCCACGTCCATGGCCAAACCTCAAAAAAATAGCACTCAACATCAGGGAGTGCTAGTTCTTGATTTCAAGGTAATAAGTGGTTCCTGATTTGTCAAGGACAATAAGAAGTATTCCGGCGATTGCGCCGGTCCGTCAAATGGCTTGCCTCGGAAAGAGAAACGAGTATATAATTCAAAATTCATCAGCGTTTAGGGGCTATTCGGGAGGAGTTCAGGCGTGTCTTGGCAGGCCATCGGCATATTCGATTCAGGGGTGGGGGGGCTGACGGTGCTGCGCGAGATCATCCGGACGCTGCCCCAGGAAGATACCATCTACTTTGGCGACACTGCCCGGGTGCCCTATGGCACCAAGTCACCCGAAACGGTGACCCGGTACGCCCACGAAATCACGTCGTTCCTGTGCCGGCGGGATATCAAGCTGCTGGTCGTGGCCTGCAACACCGTTTCCGCCGTAGCGCTTCCCGGGCTTAAACGACAGTTCTCGCTCCCGGTTGTGGGGGTGATCGAGCCGGGGGCGCGCCGGGCGGTCGAAGTGACCCGCAGTGGTCGGGTAGGGGTGATCGGCACTGCCGGGACCATCCGGAGCAGCGCCTATACCCGCGCCATCAAGCGCCTCAAGCCCGACGCCTGTGTGCTGACCCGCGCCTGCCCGTTGTTCGTCCCCCTGGCTGAGGAGGGGTGGACCGACAATCAGGTGGCGCGCCTTACGGCCGAGAGCTACCTGCGCGAACTCAAGGAAGCCGGGATCGATACCCTGGTGTTGGGCTGCACCCACTACCCGCTGCTCAAACCGCTCATCGCCGACATCATGGGGCCGGACGTCACCCTGGTGGACTCGGCTGAAGAGACCGCACGGACCGTGGCCGCCATTCTGGCCGACAAGCACCTCCTGCGCCCTGCCGCGGAGGAGGGAAATCATCACTACTATGTCAGCGATATCCCGGCCGGATTCATCCGGGTGGGGAACCGTTTCCTGGGGGGGCGCCTGGGGGATGTGTATCAGGTGGACCTTGACAAAGACGGAGAGGAGTGCTGACCCATGCCATTGGTCCGGCGAAAACGTGTCAATATTGGCCTGGTACTGCCGTTTCTGGTGATCGCCCTGGCGTTCGGGTGGATGCTCTGGCAAAAGTACCAAACCAGCTACAAGATTCCTGCGACCCCGCAAACCAAGCAACATTCGGGTACGCGAACGGTGGTGTTGTTCTTTGTGGCCGACGGCAATCGATTGGCGCGCGAGGCCCGGGAGCTGGAGTCGTGCAACGAAACCGGGGCCTGCATCAAAAATACGCTGGATGCCCTTTTGAGCGGTCCCCTGGGGGACTATGACGAAGCCCTGCCGGAAAACACGAGTTTGAACAGTGTGCGCATAGAAGGTGGTACGGCCGTTGTCGATCTGAGTCGGGAGTTTGCCGTGGACCTGCCGTCCGGCAGCTCTGCGGAGATGTTGGCCGTGTATTCCATCGTCGATACGGTCAGTGCCAATTACCCCCAGATCAGTCGGGTGAAGCTGACAGTAGAGGGGAATAGCTCGACAGTGCTCAACCATCTGGATCTGTCCGCCCCCCTGGCGCCGGACTATTCTCTGGAACAAGCGTCCGGACAGGCCCCGGCCGTCGCACCATCCACACCGAAAAAGGGAAAATGATGAAGCCATTCCTCGAAGCCATCCAAGAAAAGGTGCTTATTCTCGACGGGGCCATGGGCACCATGCTCCAGGAACGGGGTTTGAGGCCGGGGCAGTCCCCGGAGGAGCTCAACCTGACCATGCCGGAGGTTGTTGCGTCGGTGCACCGTGATTATGTGGAGGCCGGGGCCGATATCATCATAACCAATACCTTCGGCGGCAGCCGTTTCAAGCTGGCCCACTACGGCCTGGAGGGACGGTTGGCCGAGATCAATGCCCGCGCCGTCCAGATCGCCCGCAAGGAAGCGGGCGGCAGGGCGTACGTGGGCGGTTCCATCGGTCCCACCGGGCAATTCGTGGAGCCTTTGGGCGAGGTCCCCTTCGACGAGATGAAGGCCGCCTTTCGCGAACAGGCGGCGGCGCTGATCGACGCCGGGGCCGACCTGCTCAGTCTGGAGACGTTTCTGGACATCAAGGAGTGCCGCTCCGCCCTGATCGCCATCCGCGAGGTCTCCGGGACGATTCCGGTCATCGCCATGCTGACCTTCGACGACAACGGCCGCTCGGTGCTGGGTACGCCGCCCGAGTCCGCCGCCATCACCCTGACCGCTGCCGGCGCCGATATCATAGGTTCCAACTGCGGCCTGGGGGTGGAGGGCATCTACGATATCCTCTGCAGGATGCGCACGGTGACCCATCTGCCGCTGATCTCCCAGGCCAACGCCGGTTTGCCGCGACTCATCGACGGCGTCACGGTCTTTCCCGGGACACCGCAGGAGATGGCCGCCTATCACGAGCGGATGATCGGGATGGGGGTACGGGTGATCGGTGGCTGCTGCGGCACCACGCCTGCCCATATCCGCGTCATGAAAGCGGCGCTCGGCACGATGCAGCAGCCATGGCAGCCGCGCCCGGAATCGACCGGCGTGACGTTCCTTTCCAGCCGTTCCGGCTGGACGGCGGCGGGGGGCGGCGGCAAGACCGCCATCATCGGTGAGCGCATCAATCCTACCGGGAAAAAGGTCTACTCCCAGGAACTCCTGGACGGCAAGGTGGCCTACATCCGCCGCGAGGCCATGGAACAGGTCGCCGCCGGAGCGACCCTGCTGGACGTGAACGTCGGGGCGCCGGGCATCGACGAGCCGGCCGCCATGGAGCGTGCCGTGTTCTGCGCCGCCGCTGCCGCCGGTGTGCCGCTGGTGCTGGATTCCTCCAGCCCGGCTGCCCTGGAGCGGGGGCTCAAGGCGGCCGACGGCAAGGTCCTGATCAACTCGGTTTCCGGGGAGGCCAAGAGCCTGCGCCGTGTGCTGCCCCTGGCCAAAAAGTACGGGGCCGCCGTGATCGGCCTGGCCCTGGACCAGAAGGGGATCCCCGATACCGCCGAGGGGCGGCTGGCCATCGCCCGCCGCATCCGTAACGCCGCCCGGCGGTACGGCATCCCGGACGCCGATATCATCATCGACTGCCTGACCCTGACGGTCAGCGCCGAGCAGAAACGGGCCGCCGAAACCCTGCGGGCCATCCGGCTGGTCAAACAGAAACTGGGGCTCGCCACGGTGCTGGGGGTCAGCAACATCTCATTCGGCCTGCCGCAACGGCCGTTGATCTCGTCGGCATTCTTCGCCATGGCCATGGAGGCCGGGCTGGATGCCGCCATCATCAACCCCAAGGACGGCGCCATGATGGCGGCTTGGCGCTCGGCCATGGTCCTCCTGAACCGCGATCACCAGGCAGCGGTCTATATCGAAGCCTACCGCGGCGAACAGGCAGCGGCAACAGTTCAGGCGGCCACGGCATCCGGCGCCCCGCTTTCCATCCGCGAACGGCTTTCCCGGGCGGTCATCGACGGCGACCGGGACGGCATCGTTCCCCTGGTGGAGGAGGCTCTGCGGGAAGGGCTGGCCCCGATGCAGGTCAGCAGCGAGGGCTTTTTGCCCGGTCTTGAGGAGGTGGGGCGGCGCTTTGAGAAGAATATCTTCTTCCTGCCCCAGGTCATGCAGGCGGCCGACACCATGCAGGCCGGTTTCGTCCGCCTGAAAGAGGAGATGAAGGGGCAGGCGTTCGAGAGCCGCGGCCGCATCCTGATGGCCACCGTGGAGGGCGACATCCACGACATCGGCAAGAACATCGTCTGTACCCTGCTGGAAAATCACGGCTTCGAGGTCTTCGATATCGGCAAGAACGTAGCGGCAGCCACCATCATCGCCAAGGCAAAGGAGTACGCCGTCGACGCGGTGGGACTCTCGGCCCTGATGACCACCACCATGTCCGAGATGGACAATGTGATCAAACGGCTCAAAGCAGCCGGGGTAAAGACCTTTACCATGGTGGGTGGGGCGGTGGTGACCCAGGAATACGCCGACAAAATCGGCGCCGATCTCTATGCCCGCGACGCCATGGAGGCGGTTGCCAGGATCAAGCAGTTGCTGGGCGCCGAGGGGTGATTTTGTTGTGGTGATTTGGCGGGGAGTTCTTTTTGAATCAACTATTTAACATGTTGCAGTTACTGGGGCTTTTGTGGTAACGTCAGGTTGATTCCGTTATTTCGCGTACGGGTTTGCTCATGGTTCTGGGATTCAATCACAACGTCATGTATAAGGGAGAGGTCTTCCACGTCCAAACCGAGGACAGTGGTGTCTCCTCTCCCCACATCATTACCCTGCTCTACCGGGGGGGAGTCATCCTCTGCTCCAAGAAGACCAGTTACGCCGACATCCTGAAGATAGAGAACCTTGAATCCGTGGTGGAAGAGTTGATGAAGGATCAGCACAAGGAGATGATGCGGCGCCTCAAATCGGGGGAATTCGACCAGCGCGCCTTTCAGGCCCCTTCTTCCCGGGCAGGGGCTGTCGCCGACAAGTCGCCCGTTCCCTCGGCAGCTGCGGATTCCGAGCTCCTTTCTGCGCCGCTCGCCTCTCAATCCCCGTCAGCCGCGAAAGCCGATATCTCGCTCCTGTTCGCAGCGCCTGTGCCGCAACAGGGCGGCGCCGCCTCGCAGGAAGCGGCCGACCGCGACAAAGCCGCGAAAGAGGTGGTCAAGCTTGACGACGCCATCCTTTCGTTTTTCGGTGCCAATGACAAATAATCCTGGCCGTGGGGGCTTTACCTCAAACGGACGGTCACGTAGGGCCCTTCGGCCGCAACAGCGACGTGCTGACATCGCACAGGGATACCATTAGTGTTCAAGAGCCTGACAACCCGCATTATTGCCACGACCATTGTCCTGCTTGTTGGTGGCATCTTCATCTATACCTTTTTTAACGTCCGGCAGCAGCAGTCCCAGCTGATCGATACGGCCCGCGAAAATACCGAATTGCTGCTCCATACCGTAGAAAACAGTATCTACAACACCATGCACCTGGGAAACGTTCAGGATGTGAGTTCGATCCTGGCCATGATGGGGCAGCACAATCAGTTGGTCGGCGTGCGCATCTTCCATCCCCATGGGGTGATCCTGCGCTCGTCCAACCCGGCCGAGGTCGGCAAGGTGGTCGGCATGGATGACTACCGCCTGTACCTCAATCCCAAACATTACGGCATCTTCGACCTCCCCCCCTACGGTGAGGTGCTGTCCATGGTCAAGCCGATTTACAACGAAGCGGCGTGCCACACCTGCCACGGCAGCAAGGCCAAGGTCATCGGCATCCTCAATGTGGATTATTCGCTCTACCGGACCAAGATGCAGATGCTGACGGCTTCGCGCATCTTTATCGCCTCGTCGGTTGCCATCACCTTTTTTCTCTCCATCACCATTTCGTTCATACTCTTCAAGTTTGTCAAAAAGCCCCTGGACAGCATGACCGCCAACATGTCGCGGGTAGAAAACGGCGACCTGAGCGTGCGCATCGACTACCGGGGCACGGATGACGAGATCGGCAAATTGATCAACAGTTTCAACTCCATGGTGGACCGGCTCGAGGTGACCAAAAAGGAGTTGGAGCAGTATCATTTCCAACAGTTGGAACGGGCGGACCGCCTGGCCGCCATCGGCGAGATGGCCGCCGGCATCGCCCACGAGATCAAGAACCCGCTGGCAGGCATCTCCGCCGCGGTGAGCATCATCAGGGACGACATGGAGCCGGACGACCCGCGCAGCGGCATCCTCAAAGAGGTGCTGCAACAGGTGCAGCGCCTGGACAAGACGGTCAACGACCTGCTCTTTTTCGGCAAGCCTTCGGTCCCTGAACTTGCCTGCATCGACATCAGCGATATCATCGAGAAGACCCTCAAATTCGCTTCCCAGCACCGGGGGGTGAAGCACATCGAACGGCAGCTGGAGTTCGCCCCCGGCCTCCCCACGGTGTATGCCGACGGCAAGCAGATGCAGCAGGTATTTCTCAACCTCATCCTGAACGCCTTCCAGGCCATGAACGAAGGGGGAACGCTGACCATCAGCACCAGCCTGTCCACCCGCCAGGGGCGCGACCATGTGCGGATAGACGTGGCCGATACCGGCTCAGGCATTCCCCCCCAGATTCAGGAAAAGATCTTTACGCCGTTTTTTACCACCAAGGCCCAGGGCACCGGCCTGGGCCTGCCCATATGCTACAAGCTGATCAATCTGCACAACGGTTTTTTCACCGTTGCCAACAACACCCCCCGCGGCACCATATTCACCATAGAGCTGCCGGCCTGCAGCGTTCATGACATCGAAGTAGGTAAGGAGAGCGCATGAAACGTAACAAAATTCTGGTTGTTGACGACGAACACCTGATCCGTTGGTCGTTGGAGCAAAACCTGAAGAAGCAGGGCTATGAGGTCGTTACCGCCGGCGACGGCGAGGAGGCTTTGCGCCTGGCCCGGGAAGAACAGCCCGACCTGGTGCTGCTGGACATCCAGATGCCGGGCATCAACGGCATCGAGGCGCTGGAAAAGCTCAAGGAGTACGACGAGGAGATCGTGGTCATCATGGTGACCGCCCACGGCGGCCTTGAGACGGCGGTCAACGCCATGCGCTTGGGGGCCTACGACTATATCAGCAAGCCGTTCAACCTGGACGAACTGGCCATCATCATCAAAAAGGCGCTGGAGACCACGGACCTCAAGCGCGAAGTGGCCCGCCTCCGCTCCGAGACGAAGAAATCCTTCCCGCCCAATATCATCGGCGACAGCAGGCAGATAAAGCAGTTGATGGAGGTGCTGGACAAGGTGGCCAAGAGCGAGGCCTCCACGGTTCTGGTGCAGGGGGAATCCGGCACCGGCAAGGAACTGGTGGCCAAGTGGATCCACTACAGTTCGAACCGTGCGGACAAGCCGTTCATCGCCATCAACTGCGCGGCGGTGCCGGCCACGCTTTTGGAGAGCGAGCTGTTCGGCCATGAAAAGGGGGCCTTCACCGACGCCAAGAACACCAAGAAAGGGTTGTTCGAACTGGCCGACGGCGGCACCGTGTTTCTGGACGAGATCGGCGACATGGAGATGGGGATGCAGGCCAAACTGCTCCGCTTTCTGGAGGACCGCTCGTTCCGCCGTATCGGTGGCGGCCGGGTCTTCACCGTCGATGTGCGCATCATCTCCGCCACCAACAAGGACCTGCAGAAGTCCATCGAGGAAAAAACCTTCCGCAACGACCTCTATTACCGCCTACAGGTCATCCCCATCCACCTGTCGCCCCTGCGGGACCGCAAGGAGGACATCATCCCCCTGGCCAACCATTTCATCGGGGTCTACAACAAGGACTTCAACAAAAAGGTGCAGGGCATCGCCGGCATGGCCGAACGGATTCTCGCGGATTACGGCTGGCCGGGCAACGTGCGTGAGCTGAAGAACGTCATCGAACGGGCCATTATCCTGGGTAACGAGGATACGCTCATGCTGGAGCACCTGCCCCTGGAGATCGTCGCCAAGACCACCCCCCAGAGCGGCCCCCCCCTGGCGACCTTCCGGCTGCCGGCCGAGGGCATCGATATCGAAGAGGTGGAAAAGGAGTTGATCCGCCAGGCCCTCGACAGCACGGAGTGGAACCAGTCCAAGGCCGCCAAGAAGCTCAGCCTGGGGATCGACGCCTTCCGCTACCGGATGAAAAAATTCGGGTATTTGAAGTGAAAATGTGAATGGTGAATAATAGCCCTTCACGTTTTTCCCTTCACGATTCACGTTTCACCATTCACGTCTTTAAGGAGTTTCAAGATGAATCCGCAGGACAAGATATATGTGGCCGGCCATCGCGGCATGGTCGGATCGGCCATCGTGCGCCGACTCCAGGGGGCGGGCTACACCAACCTGGTGCTCCCTTCGCGGGCAGAGTTGGACCTGTGCAACCAGGCTGCGGTTGCGGCCTTTTTCCGCGACGAACGCCCGGAATACGTCTTCCTGGCCGCCGCGAAGGTGGGCGGAATCGTAGCCAACAGCACCCAGCCGGGCCAGTTTATCTACGAGAACCTGATGATCCAGAACAACATCGTGCATGGCTCGTGGAACACCGGCGTCAAGCGCCTGCTGTTCCTGGGCAGCACCTGCATCTATCCCAAGCTGGCGCCCCAACCTCTGAAGGAGGAATACCTCCTGACCGGGCCGCTGGAACCGACCAACGACGCCTATGCCGTGGCCAAGATCGCCGGCATCACCATGTGCCGCTCCTTCAACCGCCAGTACGGCACCCGCTACCTGGCCGCCATGCCCACCAACCTCTACGGGATCAACGACAACTTCGACCTGGTCTCATCCCACGTCCTGCCGGCCATGATCCGCAAATTCCACGAAGCAAAGGAACGCGGCGACGCCACGGTGACCATCTGGGGCAGCGGTACGCCCCTGCGGGAATTCCTCCATGTGGATGACCTGGCGGACGGCTGCCTGCACCTGATCAACCTGCCGGAGGCGGAGTATGGCCGCCTGCTGGATGATCCTGCGGCCCCGGCCCTGATCAATATCGGCAGCGGCGAGGAGCTAACCATCCGCGAACTGGCCCTGGTGGTGAAAAAAGTGGTCGGATTCGCGGGCGATCTGGCCTTCGACCCCGGCAAGCCCGACGGCACGCCGCGCAAGCTCTGCGACGTGTCCCGCCTCCACGCCCTCGGCTGGCGGCACCATATCGGCCTGGAGGATGGGCTTGCGGCAACGTATCGCTGGTATCGGGAGATGGTGGGGCGTGAGGCGTGAATGGTGAATCGTGAATCGTGAAGAAGGCAGGTCTAAGGACCGTGAATGGTGAATGGTGAATGGTGAATGGTGAATGGTGAAGAGGGCTCATAAAAAGCTGGAAGTTTGGCAGGAAGGCGTGTCCCTTGCCACCGCCATCTATGAGCTGACCGAGGCCTTTCCAAAATCTGAGATATATGGCTTGAGCTCTCAAATGCGCCGGGCTGTAGTCTCAATACCGAGCAATATCGCCGAAGGGGCCGCACGGTTTTCAACGAAAGAATTTGCCCAGTTTCTCAGTATTGCCGGTGGTTCTTTGAGTGAGCTTGACACGCAGTTGGAAATTGCCTTCAACCTCGGATTTATTGAATCTCCACAGAAAAAGGAAATGGATAGCAGGATCGACTCGATTTCAGCAAAGCTTGCCGGCCTCATCAACAAAGTACGAGAAAATACGAAGTAGTCCCTTCACGATTCACAGTTTCACCCTTCACCGTTTTCACAATTCACAATTCACAATTCACAGTTTCACCGTTTTAGCTTGCAATTTTCCCCTGTTTTTCGCTAATGTTCAGAATATGAACAACAGTGAAAAATCACTTGAATCCTACCGCTCCCTCTTGCTACTTTCCGAGATAACCGGCGAAGAACCCCTGTCCCAGCGGGAACTCTCCCGCCGGCTCGGCATTGCCGTCGGTCTGGTCAACTCCTACCTGAAAAACCTTGTTTCCAAAGGCTACGTGCGGGTCAAGAACTTTCCCAGCAACCGCTACGCCTATCTCCTCACCCCCCAAGGGCTGGCCGAGAAGAGCCGCCTGGCCTATCAGCATCTCAGTTACTTCACCAGCCTCTACACCGTTGCCCGTCAGGACTACCTGGACCTGTTCCGCCGCCTGGAGGCCGCCGGCGTGCGGGAGGTCGCCTTCTGCGGGGTGGACGAGGTGGCCGAGGTGGCCTACCTGTCGTTGCAGGAGACCGATATCAAGCTGGTTGCGGTCATGGACGACGCACGTGCCGGCGAGACCTTCTTCGGGGTGCCGGTCGTCGCACTGGCGGCAGGAGCGCCCCAGTTGACTGCCTCACTGGTGATCTCCTCCCTGAAGCGACGCAATGAGTTGCTGCAGACGCTCCTGGGGCAGGGGATCGCCTTGGGGCGGATCTTCACCGCCGGAGCGGATACGGGCAAGGAAAATGGCGGAGGCCGGGCGTGATCAAGGTCCTCTCCATATTCGGCACGCGCCCCGAAGCGATCAAGATGGCCCCGGTGGTCAAGGAACTTGAGAAACATGCCGATCGCTTCGTCAGCCGCGTCTGCGTCACGGCCCAACACCGCCAGATGCTCGACCAGGTGCTGCACCTCTTCGACATCGTCCCGGATCACGACCTGGACATCATGAAGCCGGGCCAGAACCTCTTCGACATCACCTGCAACGTACTGCTGGGGCTGCGCGGGGTATTGGAAGAGGAACGGCCCGATATCGTCCTGGTCCACGGCGATACGACCACCACCATGGCCGCCTCGCTGGCCGCCTACTATCTGCGCATCCCCGTGGGGCACGTGGAGGCGGGGTTGCGGACGCACAACAAGTACGCCCCCTTCCCGGAGGAGATCAACCGGCACGTCGCCGGGGTGATTGCCGACCGGCATTTCGCACCCACGCCGTGGGCGCGGGACAACCTGCTGCGCGAGGGGATCGACCCCGCAACCATCCACATCACCGGCAACACGGTGATCGACGCGCTCCTGGCGGTCGTCGGCAAGGTGCGGCAGCCGGAGCACGAAGCGGGGATCGTGGAGCGCCTGCGCCGGTGCCTCCCGGAAAATTCACCCGTTGTGACCTCTCGGACCTCTCGGGTGATCCTGGTCACCGGCCACCGCCGGGAGAATTTCGGCGAAGGCTTCGAAAATATCTGCCGGGCGCTGGCTGAAATAGGTGAGACGTATTCTGACGTAGAGATCGTCTACCCCGCCCACCAGAACCCCAACGTTCAAGAACCGGTACGGCGCCTCCTGGGCAGCAAGTATGGCAACATCCACCTGATCGAACCGCAGGATTACCTCCCCTTTGTCTGGCTGATGAACCGCTCCCACCTGATCATCACCGATTCCGGCGGCGTACAGGAAGAGGCGCCGTCATTGGGTAAGCCGGTGCTGGTCATGCGCGAGGCCACCGAACGTCCCGAGGCCCTTGAGGCTGGAACGGTGCGGCTGGTCGGAACGGACCCTGAGAGGATTGTGGCTGAAGCTGGCCGCCTGCTTACGGACGGGGAGGCATATAGGGCCATGAGTCAGGCCCATAATCCGTATGGGGATGGGAACGCGGCGGGGAGGATTGCAGACCTTCTCACGAAGTCCTGCACCACGATATGAGGGAGCTGCCGCAAATTTTTATTATCTGTTTGAAAATATGGCCGCGGTTAGCGGAGTCCCAAGAAAGCAGCGTTCATCAAGCGTATGATTAAAAAAATTCTTCGTTTTCTTGGTTTTGACAGGGCCGTAACCTTCGGGATTCTGGCACGGAGTTGGGGACTCATCTCCGGCCCGATCACGATGGTGATCATTGCGACGGGCCTCACTGCGCCACAGCAAGGGTTCTACTTTACTTTCAGCAGTCTCTTGGGGCTTCAAACCTTTTTTGACCTCGGGTTGATGTATGTGCTTGCACAGTTTGCCAGCCACGAGTTCGTGAATCTTTCGTGGGGGCGGAATGGGCGACTGGAGGGTGATCCTTTTGCGCTTCGTCGTTTCACCGATCTCCTTTGCAAAACCGTGCTGTGGTTTGGCGTTGCTGCGCTTCTCATGGCAGTGGTCTTGATTCCTGCCGGTCTCTTCTTTTTCGGCCAAAAAGGTAATCTCGATTTTCAGTGGCGACTTCCCTGGATTCTTGCCGTAGTGGGCGTTTCGCTCAACCTCTTCGTTACTCCTTTCTTCTCAATTATTATGGGGAGCGGTGATGTTGTTACCGTCAACAAGCGGGAGTTGGTTGCGGCCTTAACCAGTTCAGTTCTCTGTTGGGCGGTTATTGGACTTCATGGCGGCCTTTATGCGGCATTCGCCGTCAATTTGGGCGCTCTTGCCATTTCTTGGGGCTATCTTTTGGCTCGACGTCCGGAATTGCTCAAACTTGCATGGCGCGGGTGGTTTGGAGAAGAACGGGCGATTCGGAAAGCGCCTGGCGGATTATCATGGTGGGGGGAGATCTGGCCGATGCAGTGGCGGATGGCAATCTCTTCTGGTGCTGCATATTTTATTTTTCAGCTTTTTAATCCGGTATTATTCCAATACCATGGAGCAGTTGTCGCCGGGCAGATGGGGATGACGCTAACTGCGGCAAATGCTCTTCTTGCTGCAAGCATGACGATTATCAATGCAAAGACACCTGATTTTGGAAAACGTATAGCCGTTAATGATTGGAAAGGCCTTGATGATCTTTTTTTTCAGACAACAAAAAAAGCGATTATTCTCGTTTTAGTAGGTGCAGTTGCAGGTATGTCGGCAATTTGGGTATTACAAATGTATTCTTCTTTTGGAAAACGATTCATTCCTGCATGGCAAGCAGCAATCCTCTTATGCACCATTTGTTTCCAAATTTTTAATGGATCAATTGCCACGTATTTGCGTGCACACAAAAAAGAGCCTCTTATGGTTGTGACAGTTATCACTTCTTTATTGCAAGCGGTTATGACATGGTATTTGGGTAAAAGGTTTGGATCACTTGGTGTTACAATAGGATACCTTGCCGTAACAAGTCTATTTGTACTTCCATACTTTGTTATAATTTGGCGTAAATGCCGTAAAGAATGGCACGATTAACATTTGGAAAGGTAGAACTAGACATGGAAAGTATAATTAATAAATTTCGACGATACTACAAATTAATAAATAATATAATCAAGCTGCTGAATCACGAAAATGGAAGACTGAAAGCTATAGAGAGATATAAAAACACTATATTCCATGATAGATCTGAGGCTCATAACTGCAAATTTGGAGAAAATACGGTTATCCATACCGATGTAAAAATAATAAATTCAGAGATAGGTAGATATACTTACTTCGCAGATAGATCAATAATATTAAATAGCAAAATAGGCAGTTTTTGCTCAATTGGTCCAGACGTAAAAATTGGTCTGGGGAAACATCCATCCAGTGTATTTGTATCCACATATCCTGCTTTTTTTTCCGCTAATAATAGTGGATGTCTTACTTCATTTGTGAGTAATCAAAAATTTATTGAATTTGAACCTGTTGAAATTGGTAACGATGTATGGATAGGTGCTGGTGCTATGATTTCAGATGGAGTGAAAATTGGGGATGGGGCAATTATAGCTGCAAATGCTGTTGTAACCAAAGATGTCTTACCATATTCGATTGTTGGCGGTGTTCCTGCAAAACACATTAAATTTCGTTTTCAAACATTCGAAATTGATGAACTTAAAAAGATCAAATGGTGGGATAAAAATATTGAGTGGATAAAACAAAATAGCGATAAATTTAGCGATATTAGATTATTTATACAAGCCATGCCGTGAAAATAATTACAATTATAATTCCAACATGGAACCACGCGCAATTCTTGGAAAAAGCTGTTTGCAGTGTACTGGCCCAGACAAGCCACCTGCTGGAAATTCTCGTCTGCGACGATGGTTCCACCGATGACAGCGAACAAGTTGTCCGAGGTATTGGTGATTCGCGAATTCGCTGGAATGCCGAGATGCGTGGAGGGCGGCCAACTCTTCCCCGCAATCGTGGCATCAGAGAAAGTCGGGGAGAACGGATTGCCTTTCTCGACAATTATGATGAGTGGTTTCATAAAAAACTGGCGAAACCGCTTCGCTGCTACCGCGACCTTCAACAGGGGGACTACCCATGATTATTGTCAAGCTCTGGGGAGGGTTGGGCAACCAGATGTTTCAGTATGCCGCTGCCCGGAGACTGGCCCATATCAACGGCGACCGCCTGAAACTGGACACCCAATGGTTCGGCAGAGAAGCTCGCGGCGACACACCCCGACGGTACGAGCTCGGCGTCTTCGACATCACAGCCGATATCGCCACCGCAGAGGAAGTGCGACGGCTCAGAGGGGTGGACACCCGGCGGTGGCCGAAGGCTGTGAAGCGGTTGCTGGCTTCAGTCGGTTATGCGACACCCATTAGTTACGTTGCTGAACAGCATTTTAATTCCGCTCCCGAGATTCTCAGCCTAAAGGGTGATATCTATCTCGATGGGTACTGGCAAAGCGAAAAATATTTTCGTGACACGGCCGATGTGATCCGGAATGACTTCAGATTGAAGGAAAGCCCTGATGGGGCTAATGCCTCCGTACTACGGGAAATCAAAGTGTGTGAGTCCGTGTCGCTCCATTTCCGCAGGGGAGATTACGTGACGAACTCCAATGCCGCAGCTTATCACGGCGTGCTCTCGCTAGATTACTATGCTGCTGCAATTGAGGCGATTGGTGCGCGAGTTGCCTCGCCGCGCTTCTTTGTATTCTCAGACGACCTGACATGGGTAAAGCACAATTTTAAAATCGACTTTCCTGTAACATACATAGATGTGAACGGAGCAGAAAAGGCATACGATGACCTCCGACTAATGAGTGCCTGCCAGCACCATATTATTGCCAACAGTTCGTTCAGTTGGTGGGGGGCATGGTTGAATAAAAACTCTAAAAAAATAGTGGTTGCACCTCAAAAATGGTATAGCGCCACTGAAATTAATTCAGATGATCTTATACCAGATGCATGGCTTAGAATATAGATTGTGGGCTGATAACTTGTTAATGTTAATTGCCATGATGGTATTACGATTAAAATTATACTTAATGTGTCGGCTATTCTTATACCGATAAGGAATCGTTTAATTCATGCATACTGTTTCTGTAATAATCCCAACGTGGAATCGCGCGATCCTCATTGAAAAGGCAATAAAAAGCGTACTAGGTCAGACCATACCAGTACTCGAAGTCTTAATATGTGACGATGGGTCAACGGACAACACAGAAAAAATCGTAAAGTCCATAGGTGATGAACGCGTCAAGTGGGTGAGTGGGGTGCGCGGGGGAAGACCTGCAATCCCGAGAAATTGCGGTATTCGCGCAAGCAAGGGAGAATGGCTTGCCTTTCTTGATAGCGATGACGAATGGCAACCAGAGAAATTGGAAAAGCAGTTTTCGCTGCTGGAAGAACTGGACTGTCGGGCTGCCTGCACCAATGCTCATAATTTCGTTCCTGGTAAGGGCATTACCGGCAATTTTTTAAGATGGGAGTCACGGAAACTATCTTTCTATGATTTGCTTCCCGTTAACCAGGTTATATGCAGCTCGGCGTTACTGCACAAGTCACTAGTTGATATTGTGAGTGGCTTTCCCGAGGACGAAACCCTGAAAGGGTGCGAAGATTATGCCCTCTGGTTACGGGTCGCGACGCAGACGAATTTTGCTTTTGTCCCTGAACCGCTGGTTACATATCAAAACGATGCAGCGAACAGTGTACGAAGTAGCCTCGGAGAAGAAAGAATAGCCCGTATGAAAGTTTTCAGAAACTTTGCAGATTGGGCGGAAGGTCAGGGAATACCTGGAATGTATGTACAAAAAGTAAAGCGGCAGGTCATGGAAGATTATGTTCGCTCCAAAGCGGAGTGTGTTATCCGTCCTGTCAAAAAAATAAAGAGATTCTTCTGCGGCAAATGACAAACTTCAAACTATGAGAAACACACCCTACGACAGAAATATAGAAGTGGGATTCAGAAAACTGCTTGTGCGGCTGGGCTTGGAATTTTCCCGACTGGTCCCTTTCACAAATAGTACTAGAGTCTTTTTCTTCTTCCCCTACTATCACGTTGGAGGCGCGGAAAAAGTGCATGCGGAGATTGTGCGCTGTTTTGCCGAGTTCACCCCGTTGGTTTTCTTTACGCACCAGTCGAAAAATAGCAAGTTCAAACACCTGTTCGGTCGGGAAGCTCGTCTGCATAACGTCTGGTGGCTGTTCAAATACACACTTCCCTTCAGCGTCGGTTTCATTGCCGGTCTAATCAATCGGCAACAGTCGCCTGTGGTCTTCGGGTGCAACAGCCGCTTTTTTTACAAAATGCTTCCATACCTAAAGCCGGATGCGCGGCGCATCGATCTGCTACATGCCTTCGGGGGCGGTGGTGAAGACTTTAGTTTGTCGGCAGTGCCGCTTCTCGATGCCCGTGTTGTCATCAACCGGAAGACCATTGATGATTTCCGGCACCAGTATGCGGCTCATGATTTGGATACCAACTTTCTTGATCGGATTGTTCTCATCGAAAACAGGATCAGTGTACCTGCGTCATGCCCGCAGAAAGTCTCTTCTCAACTACAGGTGCTGTATGTTGGAAGGGGCTCTGAGGAAAAACGGGTCCATATCGCCGGGCTGGTCGCTACACTTGCCAAAAATCGGGGCATTACTGCTGAGTTCCGGTTTGCAGGGGATGTTGCCGGTGCCATTCGTCCGGAAGATCGTAACAACTGTATGCTTCTCGGGGAGATCAATGATCCTGATGAGCTTGCCAAGGTGTACCGGGAAGCGGACGTCCTGCTGCTCTGTTCATGCCGCGAAGGATTTCCCGTAGTTATCATGGAAGCGATGGCGAACGGGGTCGTCCCAGTTACCACTAGCGTTGGGGGGATTCCCGAGCATGTTGAGGATGGTGTGAACGGCATCCTGATTACCGAAGAAAAAGAGGATATGATTGCCCTTAAAATGGCAGATGCCCTTGACCATTTTGCCCATGATGCGTCTGCCCTTAAAAAAATGTCCCGTGCAGCCCATGAATATGCAAAGGCGCATTTTGCAGGAGAAAAGTACTGCAAGAAATACCACGAATTGTTTTTTGGCATCCAGGGAAAGGGACACTAATGATGACAGTAGGGACAGGCTGTCGTGTGTCGGTTATCATCCCGGCCTTCAACTCGGAACAATTTCTTGCGGAAGCTATCACTAGCGTGCTTTCCCAAACATACATTAACATCGAATGTATTGTTGTGGACGATGGATCGACTGATTCGACATCATTGGTTGCCGAAGGCTTTAGAGACAGAATCAAGTATGTGCATCAGGAAAACGCCGAGCGTTCTGCGGCCAGAAATGCTGGCATCGCCATAGCGACCGGCGACTATTTGTCATTCCTTGATGCGGATGATTCGTTGGCTGTCGATAAAATAGTTGACCAAGTATATTTTCTCGAGACGCACCCCGAGTACGGGGCAGTATATTCGAAAGTCCGTTTTTTTCGAGAAGAAGGCGAAAGGAGTTTTTTCAATCTTGACCGGCCTACTCCTACAGGGGCGGTTCTCGAACAACTTCTGTACGGTAATTTTATTACTGTACACTCACCTTTGATCCGTAAATCAGCGGTTGATACGGTGATCGGTTTTAATAGAAGACTTTCGCACAACGAGGATTGGGAGTTTTTCCTGAGGTTGGCGCTGTCAGGGGTTCGTTTCGGTTTTATCGACAAATATCATGCCTTCTGCCGTATGCATCAATCGAACACCAGCCGTGACGAAATCTCTATGCACGAAACCAAATGGCAGGTGGTTCAGCAGTTCGTTTCCGAACATGCGGATGAGTTGCACCGGCAAGGAATAGATACCCAACAGGTTGTTTCCTATCATGAAGCTGACTTCGGGAAGTCATTGATTGCAAACGGCAGACCAGATGAGGGGCGGAACCACATCTTTAGCGCTTCTCGGCGGTCGTTCCCGCAACGTGGTAAGTATTTTTTATTTGCACTGTTATCATATGTTCTTGGTCAGAAGCTGTGCGCTCGATTTGGAGGGGGGGAATACCGGACAGGAAGGGATGAACCTTGAGTCCGATGGTCTCCGTCATCATCCTCACCTGGAACGGCAAAACGTTCCTGCAACCGTGCCTCGACGCCCTGGCCGCGCAGTCGTACCGGGATTTCGAGACGATCCTGGTGGACAACGGCTCCCGCGATGGCTCGGCCGATTATGTGCGGAACGCCTATCCCTGGGTACGGCTGGTGGAACTGCCGGAGAACGTGGGGTTTGCCGAAGGGAACAACCGGGGGCTGGCCGTTGCCAAGGGCACCCATATCGTGACCCTCAACAACGACACCGCGGTGCAGCCGGAATTCCTCGCCGAACTGGTGGCGGCGGTGGAGGCCGACCCCGGCATCGGCATGGTGGCGGCCAAGATGCTCAACTTTTACCGGACCGGCCGCATCGACTCGGTGGGGGTGCGACCGACAACGGCGGGACTCGGCATGAATATCGGGGTCGGCGAGGCGGACGAGGGGCAGTACGACGTGCCGTCCGAGGTCTTTGGCCCCTGCGCCGGGGCGGCGCTGTACCGGCGGGCCATGCTGGAGGAGATCGGCTTCTTCGATGGAGATTTTTTCGCCTATTACGAGGACCTGGACCTGGCTTGGCGGGGCAGGCTGGCGGGGTGGCGGGCCGTGACGGCCCCGCGCGCGGTGGTGTACCATGTCCATTCGGCCACCGGGGGGCGCATGAGTCCGTTTACCGTGTATCAGGTCCAGCGCAACAAGTGGTATGTGCTGCTGAAAAACTGGCCGCCGACGCTGCTGTTGCGCCATCTGCCCCGAATCCTCGCCTGGGACGGGGCCGCGCTGCTGCTGGCGCTCGTGCGGGGGCGGTTCGTGCCGGCGCTGCGGGCGCGGTTGCACGTGCTGCGCGACCTTCCGGCGCTGCTGCGCAAACGGCGCGAAATAGCGCGCCTGCGCCGGTTGGACAACGTCCGGATCGCGGGGCTGCTGGCGCGGGGGGGCTCCCCATTGGGAATCTTCCTGCGCAAGATGGGGAGCGGGATATGAAGATCGTTTTTCTCGCACCCTTCGGCATCCGCCCCAAGGGGACCGTGATCGCTCGCATGCTGCCGCTGGCGGCGGAGTTGCAGGGCCTGGGCCACCAAGTGGTGATTATCGCCCCCCCCTACACCAATCCCGAGGACTCGGGGAAGACGGAGGTGCTGCGCGGGGTGCGGCTCGTGAACGTTGCGCTCCCGGCCGGCGGTAATGCCCGGCGGGCCCTCCCCCTGGCGTGGCGTATGTTTCGGGCCGCCCTCCGTGAACGGGCGGATGTGGTGCACCTCTTCAAGCCCAAGGGATACGGCGGCCTGGCGGCCATGGCGCATATCGCGCTGCACCGGCTGGGGGTAGGGCTCCCCCCGCTGTTCGTGGATACCGACGATTGGGAGGGTAAGGGGGGGATGAACGAGCTCCACACCTACTCTTCGCTTGAAAAACGTTTCTTCGCCTTTCAGGAACAGTGGCTGTCCCGCCATGCCGCCGGTATGACCGTCGCCAGCCGCGAACTGGAACGGCTGACCGCCGGGCTGGGGGTGGCGGCCGCAAAGATCCTCTATCTGCCCAACTGCGTGGAGCAGGCTCCGCCGGGGGATGGCCTTCGCGCCCGGAAACGGTTGGGTATTGAAGCGGCTGCGCCGGTGGTGCTATTGTATACCCGCTTCTTCGAGTTTTCCCAGGAGCGCCTGCACCGGCTGTTTGCCGACCTGTACCGAAGGGTCCCCGGAGTCCGTTTCCTGGTGGTGGGCAAGGGGCGGCACGGCGAGGAGGAGCGGCTGGCCGGTGCCGCGGAAACCGGGGGCTTCCGGGAAGCGCTGGTCATGGCGGGCTGGGTCGAGCCGCAGGAGATCCCCGATTATCTGGCGGCCGCCGACGTGGCCATCTATCCGCTGGACGATACCCTGGTCAACCGGGCCAAATGCCCCGCCAAGCTGACGGAGATCATCAGGGCGGGCATACCGGTTGTGGCGGACCGGGTCGGGCAGGCTGCCGAATACGTGAGCGACGGTGCGTCGGGATATTTGTGTGACCCGGCCCAGGTGGAAGCCATGGCGGAAAAGACGGCCGCCCTCGCGCTGGACAGGACGTTGGGCAGGCAGGTCGGGGAAGAGGGACGCCGTTACCTCGCGGAGCGATTCACGTGGCATGAGTTCGCCGGGAGGCTGGCGATGTTTTACGCGGGGAATTGTCGGCAAAAATCTGACGTTTGCTGTCGCTAGGGACGGGATGACTATGTTCCCACAGAAGTTGCTGCTCGGACAATATCCTGCGCTATGCGGGAATATCGGTACATAAAACGAGAATCGGAGATGATCATTGCATGAGTGACCGTACGAAAAAACTGGCCATTTTTACCGGCATGCTGCTTGTTTTGCTCTGTTTCTTCTCGCGCATCCTGTTTACCGACAAGATAATCCGCGCCCCTGACATCATCGGCGAGTTTTACTGGGGGGTACGGGGGATCAGGGATATGAAGTTCCTCGATATCCTCCCTTCCTGGAGTCTCCAGGCGTCGTGGGACATGATGATCAACAGCGGCTCCTCGGTCGAGGGGGGAGACGTCTCCTTGGCCTTTCTTGTCTGGAGGAATCTCCTGTTCTGGCTGATTCCCGCTCCGGAGAGCGTGGCCTGGTTCATCGTGCTCCACCTCTTCTTTGGCGCATGCGGCACCTACCTCTGCTGCCGCGTCATCGGCGCCGGTCGGCTCGCAGCGTTCCTGGGAGGGCTGATATTCGTTCTGGCGCCAGAAAATGCATCGCTCATCAACGCCGGCCACGTGATGAAGATCGCTACCATCTGCTACGCCCCTTGGGCCTTCTATTTCCTGGAGCGGGGGTTTCAGACGCGGCGGGTGATTTTTTTCCTTACCACCGCTTTCGTATTGGCCTTCCAGTTCTTCAACACCCATTGGCAGATCGCGTTCTACACCTGTCTGTGCGTCGGCGCTTACGGCATTTGCCGGTTGCTCGGCATCGTGGTCGCGGACAAGGAAGAGGGGAAGAAGCTGTTCCCCCGGTTGTTCGGCATGAACATGGTGCTGCTGGTGTTCTTCCTGACCACGGTTGCTATTTCGCTGCTGCCGCTGGCCAACTGGTCCAAGGATACCAACCGGGGCGTGCAGAGCGGAGCCAACCAGGCGGCTGGCAGCAGTGTTACGAAAGGCGGCTTGGATGTGGAGGAGGCCATGTCCTGGTCCCTGCCGCCGGAAGAATTGGGGGCCTTTGTCATCCCCGGATTTTTCGGCCTCTCCCGCCAGGAAGCGGGGGATAACCCTTCAAACATCGCCTCGTATTACTGGGGGAGGATGCGCTTCACCCAGACGGTCAGCTATATGGGGCTGATCCCCTGGCTGTTGCTGCCGTTGCCGCTGATCTTCCGGCGCGACAAGTATACCTGGCTGTCGCTGGGCGGAATTGTCGGCGGCATCCTGTTCTCCATGGGCAAATACACGCCTTTCTACTGGATGCTGTACAGGTTTTTCCCTGGAATCAACCATTTCAGGGTGCCCAAGATGATGATGTTCATTCCGGTGCTGGGGCTGGCGATCCTGGCCGCCCGGGGGATTGATCTGATCAAGGATGAGGAGGTACGCAAAACAAAGGAGTTTTTCCGGTACCTTCTCGGCATTACCGTGCTGCCGATAGTGCTGTTTGTCCTGCTGGGGATAGAACGTGCGGGAGCGGATCACTGGATGGGGCAATTTATGGATATGCTTGCCCAACCGACCCGTTATGAACAGGGACCGCAACTGGTTGGGCAACGCTGGGCCAACCTGGTGCGTGAAACGGCCCTTGCCGGCGGGCTGGCTGCGGTCTGCGCCGCAGTGTTCTGGATGCTGAGGAAGCCGCGTCTGGTGGCTGCGGTTCCGTGGTTGTTGCTGCTGCTGTTTGTCGGCGATACGTGGCGGATCAACGACAAGTTCCTCTTTCTCACGGAAGCCCCGGTCAAGGCAAAAGCGGGTGAGGCATCACCGTTGCTGAGATTCCTGAAGTCTACCCCGAAGACTTGGCGCGTGTTGCCTATGGACGGCAGCGACCCGATGCAGTACGTATCAGAAGGCATTCCGGTGATGTTCACCTCCAATGCGGTTCAGCAGATGCGCTGGCAACAGTTTCTCGACGGTTTTAACCCGCTCGGTCCCATGCCGGATATCGTAAATGTAAAATACCTGATCATAGCGAACGAGAGCTATCAACAACAGAAAGGCCTGTTTGGCAATAAATTCGTCCCGGTTTTCACCGCTCCCGGCGGTGCCACGGTTGTTCTTGAAAACCGCAACGTACTGCCTAAGGGGTGGCTGGTGCCCGCTGTTGCGGTGATCAACGACCCCGCGCAACGGGTGGGAATCATACAAAATCCCGGTTTCAACCCCGCGGCGGTTGCCCTTGTTGAGTCCCCGCCGCCGATAGCCATGGCCAATCCGGATGGGGCGGTGCCGTTGGTCCGGCAACGTGTGACTGTACCGGTGTACGAGGGGAATCGTGTTGTGGTAGATGCGGCTGCTCCGGTGAATACTCTGCTTGTCCTGGGTGAAAAGTACTACAAAGGGTGGTACGCCTCTGTGGATGGCAATAAAGCCGAGATCGTGCCGGTGGATCATATCCTGCGCGGGGTATATCTGACGCCCGGCACCCATCGGGTGGAGTTCGACTTCGATCCGTTGCCGTTCAAGGTCGGCAAATGGCTGACCCTGGCGTCGTTCGCTCTCTTCGCCGCCATGCTGGGGCGGGAGTGGTGGTTGAGGAGAAGAGTGAAAGGTGAAAGGTGAAAGGTGAAGAAACCCAGGACGAACTCCGCGCCTATGACCTGCGGGTCCGCCAGCCGAAAGACGGCTACCGTTTCTCCCTCGACCCGCTGCTGCTGTGCGATTTTATCGAGGCGGGTTCCGTTGGCCGGGTAATCGATCTCGGCACCGGATGCGGGGTTATTCCCCTGATTCTTGCCCGGAAAGCTGCCGGGGCCTCTCTGGTCGGCGTGGAGTTCCAGGAGGAGGCGGCCGGGTTGGCAATGCGTAATGTCACCCTGAACGGCCTCCAGGAGCGGATCGGGATTATCTGCGACGATATCCTCTCCCTGCGCGGGAGGTTTCCGGTCTCGTCGTTTGATCTGGTGACCGCCAACCCCCCCTACCGTACACCGGGCAGTGGCCGCATCAGTCCGCGCGCCGGCCGGGATCTTGCGCGCCATGAATCGAGCGCCGGCCTGTTCGACTTCCTGTCCGTTGCCAAATACCTGGTAAAACCGTCGGGAGCCATCTGTTTTATCAGCCATCCCTCGCGGCTGGCGGAGTTTGTCAGCTGTGCCGGGGAGCTCAAGCTTGCGCTGCTCAGGCTCCGCATGGTGCATGGTTCCGCCGCCGCACCGGCAACGATGTTCTTGGCGCAGCTCGCCAAGGGCAGAAAAGGGGATACGCTGGTTCTGCCGCCGCTCCTTATCCACGATGAGCAGGGGGAGTACTCCTGCGAGGCGCAACGGATTCTGGGTGAATAGCCTTGTCGTATATGACCGGCATAGAAAAGGGCGCCCCTCGCAGGGCGCCCTTTTGGTACGGTGTCGGTTTGTGTGCCGCCTTTAGTTCTTGATAAGGAGCACCAACTGCATGGTTTCGCCGTCACCGACCAGGATCGGGAAGCAGAGACCGGTATGGCCCGCAGGTACGGCCAGTCCCCCGGCGTCGGGACGGATGGTGATCGGAGGGTTGATGTTGACGATCCTGCCGGCCTGAGAGGCCTTGGCGGCGATGTTGCCGCACACCACGTTGACGAATTCCATCACGGTGTCTTCGAGAACCTCCTGCGGTTCATTATCCACCGATGTCTCGCGCAGGATCGCCTTGGCCACCGACTTCTGAAGCCCCTGGGAAACCGAGATGATAAAGCGGGCATCCTGGTCGCCGGACAGGTCCATGGCCGCCATGACGAAGTTGGTGTCCACCGTGGTGACGGCTTGGCATTTTCCGGCCCTGAAGGGGAGCCCGAGAATACGGGTAATCATCTTGTAGGTCAGGTCTGCGGCCATCTCCCATACTTCGGGATTGGGGATGCCGGCGGGAAGTTCGACCCGTTCGGAGATGTACGGCGCCTGGTCGGCCTTGAATTCATTCAGATGCTGTTGAAGCTGCTCGTTGGAGAAGGCGCCCACAAGTACCAGCGCCTCGCCGATGTAGAGGTGGTTGTTCTTCTGGCGGGTGATGACCTCGTTCAACTGGGTAAGAGTCAGGATACCGATCTCCACCAGCAAATCCCCGAGTTTTATGTCGCGGGAGAGTTGTGCGTGGTGGGCGCGTTCGATATCGTTCGGCGTTACGTAGCCCATAGCCAGTGCCATCTCGCCAAATTTGAGGTTTTTCTGTTCCTGTAGTTCAATCGCCCTGAGCAGAGCCTCACGTGAAACGATCCCTTTTTCCACCAGAAACTGCCCGAAAAATTTGACGGCCATGCACATATCCCCTTGTATCGTGAGTTTATTGGTGCTGAAAAAATCAGAGATCCCGAAGGATCTTCAGGACGTCGTCGGCCTCGAATGGTTTTGAGATGACATTCTTGGCGCCCAGTTTGAGCGCTTCGGTAAATTTATCGCCTACGCCGCCCAAGGAGGTGACCATGACCACCTTGACCTCTTTGTCCAACATCGACAGGCTGCGCAGGGCGGTGAGACCATCCATGCCGGGCATGTTCATGTCCATGCAGATAATGTCCGGGTCCTCGGCGTGATTCATCTTGATGGCCTCGGCGCCGTTTTTGGCATGTCCGACACACGTGAATTCACCAGATTCAGAAATGATCTTCTCGAGCTGTCGGGCTACGGAAAGGCTGTCGTCAACGACAAGAACCTTCTTCATGTGATGTATCCTCCTGATGCGCATTGCGGCCGCTTCATGCCGGGCTGTCCAAAATTTAATGAGCGGAGCGAATGTACTCGAAAAGTGGTAAAATGTCAAAAATATGTTTGTCTTTAACCGGCCCGTAAAGCATGTTATATAGGAGCGCCATACCACACTCATAGAAGGAGATTCGTTCATGCGCACACTCTGTCATATCACCTGCAGATCACTGACCCTGATCACTGCATTCAGTCTGTTCGTTATTTCTGCTTCAGCTGCGGAGTCAGGACCGAAAACAACGCCGGCGCCTGTCGCCGACGCTCTGCTGCGGGGGCCGGTCGCCCGGGTGAACGGCACGGATATTCCGGCCGCCGAATTGAAACGGGCCCACAAGATTCTGGAGGCCAGCCAGCCCGTGCGGCAGCTTTCCGCAGATGAACAGAAGGAACTCGACACGCGGGTGGTGGACCAACTGGTTTCCGCCGAACTGCTCTACCAGGCGGGCTCGAAGCTGGAGATCAAGGACCTCGACAAGCAGGTGGACGCCAAGATCGTACAGAGCAAGGGGCGTTTTGCCAGCGAGGCGGAGTTTGCCAAGGCTATCCAAGCCATTGACATGACAGAAAAGGAACTTCGTGAGTATACCCGCAGGGACCTGATCATCTCCAATTTCGTCACTTCGACCATTGCCCCCAAGATTGCGATCAGCGAAGAGGAAAGCAAGAAGTTTTACGACCAGAATATGGATAAATTCCGGCAGGAGGAAAGGGTGAGGGCCAGCCACATCCTGTGCGGCATAGATACCAAGGCGAGTGCCGAAGAAAAGAAAAAGGCCCGCGAAAAGGCGGAAAAATTGCGCAAGGAATTGGCCAAGGGAGCGGACTTCGCCACCCTGGCCAAGGAAAATTCATCCTGCCCCAGCAGCAAGCAGGGGGGGGACCTGGGGTTCTTCGGCAAGGGGCAGATGGTGCCGCCGTTCGAGCAGGCCGCTTTTGCCCTCAAGCCGGGTGAGATAAGCGATGTGGTCGAAACCCAGTTCGGCTACCACATCATCAAGCAAACGGAAAAGACAAAGGCCGAGACCGTGCCTTTCAGCACGGTCCGCCCCCGGATAGAGGACTACTTGAAGAACCAGAAGATTAACGCCGCTGTGGGCGATTTTCTGACGGAACTCCGGAAGACCGCCAAGGTCGAGATCCTGTTGAAGTAACCGGGGTTCACATCCCGTGACATCGAAACGAGGCCGGCCCAGCGACAGAAGGGCCGGCCTCGTTTGTTACCGTACCGCTTTGGAGGCGAGCCTGGCGCTGCGTCCCGATGAAATCCCCGCAAATCTGATGGCCCCCCAGTATTCTCCGGCCCGGTAAATGGCTGCTTCTCCCGCCGGGAGATCGGCGCCGGTTGCGTTTTTCAGCGTGAAGCTGAATGATGGCAGCGGCCCGTTGCCGAAATATTCCTCTTCGGTGGCCATCCGATATTCCGCCAATCGGGCGCGTTGCCCCGCTGCCGGGAGAACGCTGGATCGTTCCGCGGCCGCACCAGCCAGGGATGTGGGGGATACGCGGATCTGGTAGCCGGCGAAGAACCCGGGCACCTGACCGTAGAGTGTGACCCGGGCGGTTCCCCCGCCGTTACTGCGAATGTCGTAGCAGGGCGTCCAGCCGGCTTTGCCAATGGCGAAGCGTGCCGTGACCCGCCCATTCCTTGGCGAAACGATCACCCGTGCCACCCGCTCCTCCCCGGCTCCCGCTTTCCGCGCGGTTGCGATACGGGCGTCGATGCGCCGGATTTCCTGCTCCGCCCTGCGCCGGGCCGTATAAACCGCTTCCAGTTGGGTGATGGCGAAGTCGGTCCCCAGGCGGATAGACTGCATCGGGTCCGGGTTTGATTTGGTCTTGCGGGGGGCTTTGCCGCTCTGGGACTTGGCGGCGGATTTGAAAATCTCCTCACGCGTCGCCAGCGTACCCAGTCGATCTTCCTGGCGACTCCTCTGCTCGATCAGGGAAGCGAGCTCCTTTTCTCCCCTGGTGTCCCGGCGGAGCGGCAACATATCGACGCGTTGAATGCTGGTGCCCCTCTCCGGCTTGATTCGCACGGTATCTTCCCGCGTGCCGGGCGGCAGGGGGATCTTGACGACGCCCCTGGCGGCGACGCCTGCCAGTTCCACGACAGCGCCGTCGGAGAAAAAGGTGACGCTTCTGCTGGCGGCGCCGGCCTCTGCAACGATTATCAGCAGCAGGATGATGACAGACAGGAAGAGCTTCATGCGGGTTCCTTTCGGCCCGGATACAATCGTTGGCCGCCCCATGGGGCCGCCAATCTGGTGGTTGCACTCGGATGGCGATAAGTATATAATTCTTCAAATCTTTGTGGAAGGTGATCTGTCATGGCCTTTGATGCCGAAGTGTCGGTTAAAGACATAGTCAATTTTTACATAAAAATCAACGATGCATCCAAGGCAAAAAAGGACATCGCCAAACTGTCCGCCAAGGACAAGGCCACCGCTTTCGAGATCATTTCCGCTTCGAACGGCAACCATGACTTCAAGATCGAGATCGCCAAATATTTCGTCTATGATCTGGATGCCCGGGTCCGGAGAAAGGCCGAGATACTGCTGGAGGACCTGCTCCCCGGTTGGGTTTCCGATCCGGCGGAAAGTATCCTCAAACTGCTCAAAACGGTGGATACCAAGGGGGGAGCCCATCGCAATGCGGCGATACGGTTCCTTTTCGGCATTATCGATTCCAGTAGCCTGCGGGATACCTTCATGACCCTGCTCAATAGCAGGAATAGGACCCATATGGCTGAAATAATAGCCATTTTGGAAGCCTATATCGATTCATCGCAAGACGAGCGCGAACAGGTCAAGATCTTTGACGCCTGCCTGGACATCGTTCTTTCCGATGATGCAGATTATAACATCAAACATCATGCCTCCAACCTGTTGAGCGTTTTTTTCAAGAAGGTGCAGTCCACCAACCTCGGTGCGGCCCTGCGGCAGAAGTATATCGAGAAGCAGATCGAAAAGGCGGAAGGGGTGTATCGCTACCTGTGCAGCGGCGCTTCGGGTTTGAATATCACCTTTCTCGAGGACCTGCTGCGCCCCTTGAACGATGGCGGCAAAACGTTCCAACTCAAGATGCTCAACTATTTCAAATTTGTATTGGAAAAGGCGCGGAACCCTGAAGAAGCCGACACGGTCATGGATATCTATCCGGATTATTGGAACAACGATGAAGTGCCCAAGGAAGAAAAACTCAAGGGGATTTGCCGCCGCATCATCGCAGCGGTCGAAGAGTTATGGGATGTGAGCGATGAGCCCGAGGTCCGCGGGCTCATCATCAAGATCATCTATGGCGAATATGCCGACAAACATGACCTGCTGGAACAGATCAGGGCGAAGCTGGATACGGAAACGCTCAGCGAGGCCGCACGGGAGAAGATTGCCCTTATGCTCCACTGTTTCTTGCTTCCGGGAGAGAACGACGCGCTCAAACTACTGGCCGCCAATATACTGATCTTCAAGCTGCAGGACACCCGGAATCGAACCGCGGCCCTCGATTATCTCACCTCTTACGCCGAAAACAAGAATCTCAACTACGCCGAAAAGGGGAGCATCGCGACGGTGATGGAGTCGCTGCTCAACGAGAAACGGCTGGTGGAGGACCTGCGGAACATGGCCCGGTATATCCTTTTTCTTACCGGTCCTGAGAGGTTCGATACCGCGGAGGAGCAAAAGGCCGTTCTCGGCCACATTCGACGTTTGGCCGAGGGGGGGGAGGGGTTTTCCAGTCAGATTGCCGTACAGCGGGTTCTGGAATCGCTGGAGGTTTTCTCGAAATCGGAGACGGCAACGGAAAAACTCAAGATGGCTGCGCACTACCTGGAGTTCAAAATCCGCAAGCCCGATGAAAATCCCACCTGGGATAAGATCGGCGCGTCGCCGCAGGGGTGATGCCGAACCGTGATCACCCGCCCGAGGGATGCCTTCCCTGTCCGGCTGTCAAACCGTTTGTTCTGCACAAGGGGCAGATGGTCCTATCGCCCCTGCTATTTTCCCGCCTCCCAGCACCTCGTCACCCCGGTAAAAAACCACTGACTGGCCCGGCGTAACCGCCCGCTGCGGTTCATCGAAGCGTACCTCGCATCTGCTTTCCGGCAGCAGCCTGACCCGGCACGCAACCGGGTGATGGCGATAGCGGATTTTGCAGGCCGTTTCGAATTCCTCCCCATCCGGGGGGACGATCCAGCCCACCTCTGCGGCAAGCAGGCCGGCAGCTGCCAAATACTCTTCCTCCCCCACCACCACGACATTGCGGTCGGTATCGATGGCTGTTACGTACAGAGGCCTGTTCCAGGCGACCCCCAGTCCCTTGCGCTGGCCAATGGTATACCGGTGCGTCCCGCGGTGGCGGCCGACAACCTGCCCTCCCACATGCACGATGTCCCCCGGCGTTCCCGCCAGGCCGCCGCTCTCTTCCAGGAACGCCACGTAATCATCGTCGGGGATGAAACACACCTCCTGACTGTCGCCCTTGTCGGCCACCGGCAGGGCAAACTCGTGGGCCAGGCGGCGCACCTCATCCTTGCTCGCCATCTCCCCCAGCGGGAAGAGCACCTGAGATAACTGCTCCTGGGAGAGTGTGTAGAGAAAATAGGACTGATCCTTGCCGATGCAGCGTGCTTGCCGCAGGTGGCAGACGCCCGCGCTATCGATGGTGTTCCTGACGTAGTGGCCGGTGGCCAGCAGGTCCGCCCCCACGGCGCGCGCCTGTTCCAGCAGCAGGCCGAACTTGACGTAGCGGTTGCAGCGCACGCAGGGATTGGGGGTGCGGCCGCAACGGTACTCGTCGATGAAGTCCTGGATGATCAGGTGGCGAAAATCCGTTTCAAGGCCGATCACATGGTGGGGGATTCCCAGGTGCCGGGCCACGGCTGCGGCATCGTGGGCGGCCGAGCCGCTGCCCGTGCTGCGCGGTGCGAAGAGCTGCATGGTAATGCCGATCACCTCGAAGCCCTGGCGCTTCAGCAGGGCGGCGGTGACCGATGAGTCCACCCCGCCGCTCATGGCGACGGCGACAACCGGTTTCTTTTCGGAGGCCATCAGGTACCTTCCTCTCCGAGAATAATTCGTACCACCTGATTGGCTTGATGGCCGGCTGCGATGCCGACCCGCGGGGCCATCAGGCCGCACCCGGTCCGGGCTTCCGACTCGCCGTCCCCCACGAGGTACAGGCGGGAGGCTGCCCGCTGGGTGACAATGGCGTTGTTGGGGCCATACCCTGCCAGCCCCGATGCGGCCACGACCACGACCTCCGGCATCCGGGCGAGGAGCGTCTCCACCAGCATGGCCTTCATGTCGGCCCGGTCAAAGGCCTCGACCACAACGGTGCACAAGGCGAAGACCGCGGGAATGTTTGCGGGGCTCAGCATGACGTGGTGCGGTTCCACCGTGATATAGGGGTTGATGCGGGCCAGGTTGTCGGCCAGGGCAGCCACCTTGGGATGGCCCAGTTGGTCGACGAAATACTGCTGACGGTTGAGGTTGGACGGCTCCACCACGTCGAAATCCGCGATCACGATCCTGCCGACGCCTATCCGCGCCAGGGACACGGCAACCGCCGAGCCGAGCCCGCCAACACCGGCGATACCGACCGTGGCCGCCTGTAGCCGGGCATGCACGCCCGGGGTGTGGCGGGCAGCCATCAGCCGTTGCAACTCATCTTCCGACGGCCGCTCCCCCCGTTTGATCAGGTAGACCTCATCGCCATCCCGGAGCGCCGTTTCGGCCGGAGCCGGAAACCCGTTGTGGATCAGCACGTCTGCGCCCGGTTTCCATTGCGCGGCCAGTGATGACAAGGTTGCCCCCGGGTCGATTTCTGTTGCTATCTCGTTTATCCGTATGCGCATGGGCAAACTGCTTTTCGTCTGTAAAGTATCGCCGGGGCCTTCCGGCACTGTCGGATGTTTAATCTCAAACTTCCGGAAAGACAAGACTATTATCTAACGGCCAATGACCTGCTGGAGGTCGGCAATCAGGTCGTCAACATCCTCCAGCCCGACCGAGAAGCGCACCAGGGTGTCCTTGATCCCCTTCTTTTCCCGTTCTGCCTTGGGAACCGCCGCGTGGGACATTTTTGCCGGGTAGGAAATGATGCTTTCCACCCCCCCCAGGCTGACGGCAAAGGCGGAAAACTGCGCTTTCTCCAATAGTTCCTTGGTTAACGCGTAGGATTCGAGCTCGAAGGAGAGGACGGCGCCGGGGCCGTCGGCCTGGGCGGCATTGATGGCATGGCCGGGATGGTCGGTGAGTCCGGGGTAGTGCACCTTGAGGACTGACTTTTGGGTTTGGAGCCAGGCCGCGATCTTTTCCGCGCTCCGTTGGCTCTGATCCATCCTGACTTTGAGCGTCTTGAGCCCCCGCAGGGTCAAAAAAGAATCCTGGGGCCCCAGGATGGCGCCGAAGGCATTCTGGATGAAGCGGATACGATTGCCCAGCTCCGGGTCGCTGACAACGGCGAAACCGCAGATGACGTCGCTGTGGCCGTTCAGGAACTTGGTGCCGCTGTGCAGAACGATATCGCAACCGAGTTCCAGGGGGCGTTGCAGGTAAGGGGTCATGAAGGTATTGTCAACCAGGGTGATGATACCCCGCGGCCGGGCCAAGGCCACGACTCCGCGCAGGTCGGTGACCTTGAGCAGCGGGTTGGAGGGGCTTTCCAGGTAGATGCCCTTGGTTTCCGGCCTGATGGCGGCCGCGATGGCCTCAAGGCTGGTGGCGTCCACGAAGGTGGAACTGATGCCGAGGCGCTGGAAGATGCTGGTCAGCACCCGGTAGGCGCCGCCGTAGACATCCTCGCACACCACCAGATGATCGCCGGGAGAGAAGATCAACAGGGTGGAGGAAATGGCCGCCATGCCGGAGGCAAAGGCAAAGGCCCGGCTCCCCTTTTCCAGCCCGGCGATGGCCACTTCCAACGCTTCGCGGGTGGGGTTGTCGGAACGGGCGTAGTCGTATTTCCCGAAGTGGTCCACCGATTGCTGACGAAAGGTGGAGGTCTGGTAGATGGGCACGCCCAGCGCGCCGGTCAAGGGATCGGCGGTCTGGCCACCGTGAATGAGTTGGGTTGCAAACTTCATGGTCGTCTCCTTACGCTTCCAGGGCTTGGTTCAAATCTTCGATCAGGTCGTTGTTGTCCTCGATACCGACCGACAGGCGCAGCAGGGTGTTGTTGATACCGAGCCGCGCCCGGAGTTCAAGCGGTATGTCGGCGTGGGTCTGCACCTCGGGAAAGGTGATCAGGCTTTCCACCCCGCCCAGGCTCTCCGCAAAGGAGATCAGGCGCGTTTTCAGGAGCACCTGTTCCACTAGGGCGTGGGTCGCGACCTCAAAGGCGATCATGGCGCCGAAGCCGCGGGAATCGCGCTTTACCAGGGCATGACCGGGGTGATCTTCGAGACCCGGGTAATAGACCTTGGCGATGGCCGGGTGGTTTTTCAGCCAGCCGGCGATTTTTGCGGCATTTTCCTGTTGCCGGTCCATGCGGACCCCCAGGGTCTTTATGCCGCGCATCACCAGCCAGGAGTCCTGAGGCCCCAGCACCGCGCCGGCGGCGTTCTGGTGGTAGTAGACCCGCTCGGCCAGTTCGGCGTCCTTGACCACCACCAGCCCGGCGATGGTGTCGTTATGACCGGCCAGGTATTTGGACGCGCTGTAGACGGCGATGTCGGCCCCCAGGTCCAGGGGGCGCAGGAGATACGGGGTCAGAAAGGTGTTGTCCACGATGAGGAGCAGGTCGCGGTCACGGCAGAGGGTGGACAGGGCCGGGATGTCGGCAAACTTCAGCAGGGGGTTGGTGAGCGATTCGGCGAATACCGCCCTGGTCCGGGGCGTGAGCGCTGCCCGCACCGCCTCCACGTCGCTCGTGTCGACATAGCTGAAGGTCAGCCCGAACTGGTTGAACACCTTGTCGAACAGGCGGCAGGTACCGCCGTACAGGTCCTCGGTAACGACCAGGTGGTCCCCCGAACGAAACAGCAACAGCAGGTTGGCGATGGCGGCCATGCCGGAGGAATAGGCAAAGCCGCGCGCCCCGTTATCAAGGCGGGCCATGCCGTCTTCCAGGGACTGGCGGGTTGGGTTGCCCGAGCGGCTGTAATCATAGCCGGTGCTCTGGCCGAGTCCCGGGTGCCTGAACGTGGCGGTCTGATAAATGGGCACCGAAACCGCGCCGGTCCGGGTATCCCATTCCAGACCGATCTGAACCGCCTGCGTACTGATGTTCATCTTCTACCTCCCAAAATAAAAATCCCCTTCCGGGGTGTGGAAGAGGATTCCTCTAGGGCATCTCTTCCTTATCTCCCGAAACCGTGCGGTTTCGCTGGAATTGGCACCTTACCCTTGCAGGTTGGTTGCCGCGACGTCGTTGGGCCAGTCCCTCGGTCGCTCTCGATAAGAAATTTATGTATTTTTTGTGTGAATTATTGTGGGTTGAGCCTACGATATGCCACCAATCTTGTCAATAATATTTTAGCGGGAGATGCTCGGAGCGCAGTGGAACGGGTGGTTATCATTACCGGTCCGGCGGGCCTCCCTTGCTCATTCCTTTTCGAGCACTATCGCCACCATGAACCAATCCTCATCGGTTGCGAACCGGAGGGTGAGCGTGTCGAGATTGTTGCCGGCATTGACATAGTAATCGTCGCCACTGACCAGCGAAGGAGTTGACAGCTTGATATCGGTGCCGCCCGGTGAGATATGCTGCTTGAAGGAACCGGCAATCATGTTGGCGATCTCGCCCAGGGCATCGCGAACATCGTCGTTCAACTCGGTGACTTCCATGCCGAGCATGCTTGATGTGAAGGCGAGCGCCAGCTTCTGGGGGGCATGCAGGCTCACAAGGCCGTTATACACACCGGCAAACCCGACCATTGCCGTAATGCAGTCCTTGAAATGTGTCTCCGGTGCCACCTGGAGCGGCAGGTGCAGCAGGTTTTCCATACCCACCATGGTGCAGAACACCTCTTCCACATCACGGATGAGGTGCTTGAGCAGCTCGTCCTCGCTCGTGTGAAGAGCGTCCAGGAGGTCATTTTTCAGCGGCATTGCACGCCCCTTTGTCCGCGGGGCCGATTACGCATGACGGAGGGCGCACCGCTTCCCCCCTTCCGTCAAACGACCAGTCTGCCCACACGTGCGATTGGTTTTCCGTCCAGCCCGATGTTATCAGTATAAAACCCTACTCTGCATAATTGTGATGGAAATTTCAAGATAAAATAAGACAATTATAATATGAAAACAGCCTCGCACCGGGAGGGGCGAGGCTGTGTGGAACAGACGATAACAGCGGGCCAAACGCCGGTGTGGCCGATGCCCTACCGTGCGTTCTCGTCAAGCAGGTAATTCAACAGTATGACAACCTCCCTGATCTCTTGTTTGTTCATATTGGAATTGGGTTTCCGCAGCATTTTGATGCCATAGGCCTTTACCGCCTGCCGGTCAAAGGGCTGGCCGGTGATGGGAGCCCTCCCGGTCTGCACGGCAATGACGGTTCGTTCCATGGTGTGGCACTTGATGCATTTCCGCGACATGAGATCGAACGATGCCCTGTAGTTGGCCGGGATGCTGTCGGGATCGAAATTCATTCTGTCCCCGCGTCCCTTTACCCTGATGCGTGCGTCGGCAACCGCGGCAATGACAAGCGTGAAGAGCGTGACCAGTATGATGAGCTTCCGCATGTGAGACTCCTTCAGACGAAATTATGGCGGCTAGTAGAGCAAAAATCAGAAACTGAACGTCACCCCGAGGGTGCCTATTTTGTTGGTGAAATCCTGAGCACTCGAACTAACGGACGATTTGTACGCAGAGGCGATCTCATGTTTGTATTCCAGGGCCACCTTTACGTTTTCAAGCGGGGCGTAGGCAAGCGTCGGAATATACCGGCGCACCAGGCCGCGTCCGTCATCCTGATATTCGAACCGCATGGCGCCGATGAGGTTTTGGAGAAAGGTGTACTCGCCCTCGACTGCGGCCACGTAGGACTTTACTTCGGTCGGGGTCGTGGACAGGTAGGCATTGTCGTCCTTGCCCAGCACACCGGCCACCCTGAGCCTGAAGAGCTTGTAGAGGATGTCCAGGTCCAGGCCGCTGCGATAATAGGTGTTCTGGATGAGGCCGCCTTCCGTGGTGTTCGGGGTGCCGTTCTTGCCATAGTAGCCGTAGGCCCCAACGGTGACCGTCAGGAAGTCGAAGATGCTCTCCTCCTTGGCCAGATCCACCTCCGGTTCGTTTGCCAGGTAATCCGCCCCGCCGAACTTGTAGGAGATGTGCCCATACCCTTCCTTGGTGTTTTGATACTTGCGGTTCACCACCCCGGCGGCGACAAAGAAGCGGTTAGCAAGGACGGCGTTGGCCTCCAGTGCGTCCTGGGGCTGTTCGAGCTTGAATTCGGAAGTGCCGACCGTGTAGGCGTAGGGGGCAAAGGAGTTGGTCGTGGAGAGTTTGTTGTTGGACTTCCAGAGCCCGAGCTTCGGCTGCATGCGCCCCACCTTGAAGTTGATGGGCGTGTCGAGGGCGTGGCGCCAGATGACGAATAGTTCATTGATATTGGTGCTGTTGTTGGCCGGGGTGGTGCTCGTCGTATTCGTATTCAGAATGTTATCGGTATTCTCGCTGTAGGCCACATAGGTGGCGAAAAAGGCAACCTTTTCCCGAAAATTGCCGCCGGCGTTCAGTTTGAGGGCACGTGTCGAGAGGTCGAGCTCGTTGACGGCGTTGTGGTCGTAGGTCGCATGTATCGAGGCAGTGAAGGATATGGGAAGAAGTTCGGGGATAGCCGCCAGGAGAAGCCCTTCGGGCTTGGCCTCGCCCCCGGGAGCCGCGTCAGGCGCAGCCGCTTCCTGGGCCGGCTCGGGTGAGGACGCCTCTGCGGCCCCCAGTGCCCCGCCCTTCAATTTGCTCAACTTGTCGGCGTCACCTTCGCCCCTCACCTCCATGGCCCCGCCAGCCGGCTTGGCTGTCGCCTTGGGGGCGGGGGCGGCTTCCTTGGCCTTGGCCGCCTTCTGTCCCTTGCCGAAGTAGACGTATGAGTTTTTAAGGAACGCCTCGCCGTACTCGTTCAATTCGGGGTAGATGGTATGGCAGGTGCTGCATTCGACCTTGTAGGCGCGGCTGAATGCAGGGATGGCGTGGGATGAGGCAACCACAATCAGTTGGACAAGACAAGATCCTATAAGGCACAGGATCAAAGCCGGTTTTCTTGTCATGGTGGTGTCTTCCTCCTGTAATTTGATTAAATTCAAATTGTTACCAGCGGTAGCACATCCCTGAACTACTGTCGTAGTTTTTGCAAATGAAGTTCAAGGCCTGCTCGGTATTGTAGGGGCCCGAGTAGGTTAATCCGCTGCCGGTAAGCGGCAATGTCGGCATGGTGGCCGTGTGGATGGCCGTATAGACAGTGCCGGGGTTTGCGCCGGCGGTAAAATTCTGATTGTTATTCACCAGCCAGTCGATTGAGTCATAGATGAGCTGTTTTGAATAGATCGGATTATGGGTGTATCCGGCCGGATCGTTGAAGAAGAGGCTGTAGTTGAAGTAGGCGCCCATGGTGTAGGCTCCGGCGCGGATTTTGCTGGTACCGGAGGCCGCCACGGTGTAATTGCCGAATTTCTTCCAGTTGTTGTTGGGGGATACACCGCTGCCGTTAACGCCGTAGCTCTTCAACAGGGCATTGAGCACCAGCACCGCTGCGCGGTAGCTGTCACGTTCGGCATTCATGAATGCTGCCGTGCGCGGTCTCGGGTCCGCTACCGTGGAGCCTGCATAGTGGCATTTACTGCATACTTGTTGCTCACTCGGCATGTCTTTGATGGAATCGCTGACGGTACCGGCATTCCCCCAACTTGCCGCCAAGACGTAGTGGGGACGGTCATTGGTCATGTGGCAGACGATGCAGGCGCCCTTTGACGCCATGTTCAGAGCGGCACCGACATTTTTGTGTGTCGGGTTGACCGCGTACATGGAGTCGGCGAAAAACTGGAAGCCGCTCCTCCCTTGAAGGTTGGCCCCGGAGGCAAAATCGTGCGGTGAGATGCCTCCTGGGTTGGAGCCGTTATAGTCAAAAAGGCCGAGTTTGTCGGCGGTCTTGATCATCTCCCCGACTTCGCGTCCCGCGTGACACGGCATGCATACGTTTGAATTGCCAAGAGAGTCGTACTGAATATTCAACGAGGCCCGGATCAGGGGGGCGCCTGCGGGGTGGGACGAGTACATGTACCAGATCGAAGCCGCCGGTACACTGCGCAGTCTACCGCTGTAGGCGCTCCCATCGTTGGACCTGCCGTCGCTGTGGCAGGTGTCGCAGGCGGCGGTAGGCTCGCGGGTGGTGTCCTGATAGGTGGCGCGGGCGTTTACGGGATAATCGTTTCGCACGCCGTCCAGGTCCGGCAGTGCGTGTACAGTCATGAAGCCTGATGATACGAAATTGATGAAACCGGTCGAGGTGTGGCAACGAACGCAGAAGTTGCCGTAGTTGGCACTCGCCGTTAGTGCGCTCCCGCGTGTTTTGAAGTCGGTGGTGCTGGGAAGGGCCGTGCCACCCATGGCGGAGCGTGACCACTGTTGAAGCATTGTCTTGGCAGTGGTGGTGTCGTGGGGATTATGGCATTTACGGCAGTAGTGCTTGTAATTGGTCGCAACGTAGACGGCTCGCCTGCCGGTGCTGAAGTGGATGAATTTCGTATCCCGGGCGACTGCATCGTAGGCGGTAGTATTGAATACCCCATTTGACTTGGCGTGGCACTTGTCGCACTTGCCGTCGGTATCCGGGTTTCTGCTGACGTGGTTCGCGCTGCCCGGCGTACCACTCGGCGTACCGCCGTGGCACCGGCTGCAACTGTTGGGGTGTCCCGCCTCGGGCTCGTGGCAATCGGCGCAACCGGCGGCGTTGGAGGTGTTGTGGACCGAAAGTTTCCATTCCTCGGCGATATTCTTGCCGGTGCCGGGGCTGACGGCGTTTTGATGGCAATTGTTGTTGAAACAGGCTTCCGACTGGGCCAGTTTTGTGCTGCCGCCGGCCGTAACCGTTTTTTCGCCGCAGCCGGCCAAGGCCAGCAGGAACGCTGCCAGAAGCGATGATGCAGCGATAATTCTTGAGACCATGTGTGATCCTCCTGAAAAAATGCGCAACATGCCTTTCAACGGCAGTCCAGCTATCTCAGCAAACGGTAGATATAGATGAACGTCCCCCCGACGGAAAGGCTGGACAGGAAGCCGGCATACCTATTGACGAGGGTCGAAATCTGCACCCGGTCGGCAAATTTGTCGATATCCGAGACCTCGTCGGTCATGACGGCGATAATGTCCTGCCAGTCCTTATCCCATTGGAAGATTTGCAGATAGAGTTCCGAGCCCCTCCAGAGGAAAATCAGGAAGAAAACAATGCCAAAGGCTATGAACCCCTTTGAAATGGGGGAGTCTTTGATGGCAACGTAGATCTTGCGGATCAGTTCCAGGTTCATGATCGAGAGGAACACCCAGATGGCGTTCTCGACGATTTTAAAGTTCCTGATGGTATTGGGGCTGGGGGTCGGATTGACGAACAGGAAGAGCCCGCCTGCGACCAGGATGAGTAGCGAGAAAAGATAGACAGCAACCTTCTTGCCTGAAATCTCGAAGGTGCGGCAAAAAACATAGTACTCCAGAAAACCATGGGTGATTACTACGATCGCCACGGTCCCGACAATATTGTGGAACGCGGAAAGTTTGTAATAGTGGACCCAGGGATTAATGGCATACGCCTGCCCGAGGAAGATGAGAAAGAAGCCGATGGAGATGCTGGTCCACACGCGGGCATTGCCGATACTGAAGTAAAAACTTATGGCACCGGCCAAGCCCCAGAAGATCGTCCTGACAAGCTCAAAGGTGTTGACCTGGGAGAGCAACTCAATGAATTGTTCCATTATTAGCCTCCAATTGCGCTATAAAAAGTGTTCAATGCCCCGATTTGGCCGCGGTGATAGTTCTGGAAAGTTGTTCCATCATTACTTTAAGGCTGGTTGCACTGATGAGAAGCTTTGCAGACCGCTCGACGCCAGCGAGGAATTTCACAACATTGGTCTCGTCGAGCAGACAGCTGTTGCCGCCCTGATCGTTCAACTCTTTATCGACGATACCCCGCCCGACCCTGCCCACAGATTCGACGACAATGGTCTTTACCTGATCTTCCAGTTCCTCGAGTTTTCCGGCAATATTCTTTCTCTCCCGCTCTTCGCGTGCCGTATTGATTCTATTGATCTCGGATTGCTGAAGTGCAACGGCGGTTTCCCAGATGTTCTGAATGTTGATTATCTCCAGCAGGTTCAGCCCCATCAGGTGCTCAACCCCCTGGGTCGTGAAAAGATCGATCTTGGCACCGGGTAGCCCGGCGATCTTCTGGGATTCGCTGGATGATGTCTCGATATCCTGGGAACCGTCATGGAAAAATCCCAGGGGAGCGCCGTCCTTGTAGAAGATTATGGTTGACCGCTCATCGGTGTAAATCCGCAGGCAGCCACTCATCTTATCGGAACCGATTTTTTCCAGAAGGGCCTTGATGTCGACCAGTTTCAGTTCTTGTGCCTTGTAGAGAATCTCGCCCTGGAGTAGGGCATGGATACACCTGGTGAGGTCTTTGGAAAGCTTGTAGACGTTGAGGGTTCCGCCGCTTGTACCGACCATCAGGTGGCACAGGGCCGTCAGGGCCTCAAGGCCGGTTTGCCGGTTGCCGTTTTCTTCTTCGTGCAGTGCGCTGACTACTTTACCTGCCTCAAACACCAGGGTGATAGTCGCTTCCTGAAAAACAAAACTGGCATATCCGGTGAAATTACCGGTACTCAGCTTTGCCAGGACTTCCGGCAGCTTCAGCGTGCCGACTGCCAGATTCTCAAAAAGAGGGTTGCCTTTCGGAAGAAGGAACATAACTATCTCCTAGAGTAGAAATCATCATAACAGCAGCCGGCTAATGTTTCATATTTGTATACCTGTTCAAAAATCATGTCAAACAATTATGCTTATTTATACATAACTTAATTGCCATTAACTTAATTTTAGCAATCACCTTTCACCTCCAAAAACAGACATGGCCTCTCGATGGGGGAGGCCATGTGATCAAAGGCAATGTAAGATTTCGCTACATTATGGCGTCTCTCGTCTACGGCTTCAGCCTGTCCAACGCCAAATTCAGCATGAGCACATTTACCCTCGGTTCCCCCAAAAGACCCAATTGGCGGTCTTCGGCAGTCCTTGACAGGATCGCAGCCACTGCTCCCTCGTCCAAGAGGCGGGCCTTGGCGATTCGAGGAATCTGGAGCCGCGCCGCGGCCGGCGTGATATGGGGGTCGAGCCCGCTGGCCGAAGCCAGCGCCAAGTCGGCGGGAATCGGGCCTGCCACCCCTGCGGTGCGCAACGCCGCGACCCGATCCCCGACCGTCTTGATGAAGTCGGGGTTGGTCGGCCCGGCATTGGACCCGCCCGATGCCATGGGATTGTAAGCGAAATCGGTGGTGGCCGAAGGACGCGGCCAGAAGTACTTCGGAGCGGAGAAGGGCTGCCCGATCAGGGCGGAGCCGGATTCTTTGCCATCTGCGCCGGTTATGAAGCTCCCCGCGGCTTGATGGGGGAAGACGGCAGAGGCAACTCCGGTAACGATGGCCGGATAGGCGCCGCCGCAGATGATGGTGAATACGAGGAACATAAGGATTGCCGAGCGCAGGTCGTTCATGTCGTTCTCTCCTGTGAGTAAGTGTTACGCCAACAACCCCACCACCAGATCGATGGCCTTGATGCCGACAAAGGGGGCGATGATGCCTCCGACCCCATAGATGAGCAGGTTATGGATCAGGAGCCTTTCGGCGGGCATGGGGCGGAACCTGGTCCCCTTCAAGGCCAGCGGCACCAGCATCGGGATGATGATGGCGTTGAAGATCACCGCCGACAGGATGGCGCTGTAGGGGCTGGCCAGATGCATCACGTTGAGCACCCCCAGTTGGGGATAGATGGAGAGCAGCGCCGCCGGGATGATGGCGAAGTATTTGGCGATGTCGTTGGAGATGCTGAAGGTGGTCAGGTTGCCGCGGGTCATGAGGATCTGTTTGCCCACCTCGACGATGTCTAGTAGTTTCGTGGGGTTGCTGTCCAGGTCGATGATGTTGGCCGCCTCACGGGCCGGTTGGGTCCCGGTGTTCATGGCCACGGCCACGTCGGCCTGGGCCAGCGCCGGGGCGTCGTTGGTGCCGTCGCCGGTCATGGCTACCATGAACCCCTGTTCCTGATACTCCCGGATCAGCCGCAGTTTGTCCTCGGGCTTGGCCTGGGCCAGGAAATCGTCCACCTGGGCTTCGGCGGCAATGGCGGCGGCGGTGAGCGGATTGTCGCCGGTGATCATGACGGTCTTGATCCCCATGCTGCGCAGTTGCAGGAAGCGCTCCTGGATGCCCCCCTTGACGATGTCCTTCAGGTTGACCACGCCGAAAATCTCCTCATTGCGGCTGACCACCAGCGGGGTCGCGCCTCCGCGGGCGATCCTGTCCACGATCTCGCCCAGGTCGCTGGGTACGGACGTGGCTCCCAGGCTTCTGACGAAGGCCACCGCCGAGTCGGCGGCGCCCTTGCGGTACTGTATGCCGTCGGCGTTGATCCCTGAAAGGCGGGTGTCGGCGCTGAAAACGATGGCCTCGGACCCTGCGGGCGGTGCGTCCCTGGTGAAACCGTACTTTTGCCGGGCAAGGGCCACGATGCTGCGCCCTTCAGGGGTCTCGTCGCTCAGTGATGCCATGAGTGCCGCCTCGGCCACCTCCTGCTCGCTGTGGCCCCCCAGTGGGACACAGGCCACCGCCTCCCGGTTGCCGAGGGTGATGGTGCCGGTCTTGTCCAGGAGCAGCACATTTACGTCGCCGGCCGCCTCGATGGCGCGCCCCGACAGGGCTATGACATTTTTCTGGAAGAGGCGGTCCATGCCGGCGATGCCGATGGCCGGCAGGAGCGCCGCGATGGTGGTGGGGGCCAGGCAGACGAAGAGCGCCACCAGGATGGTCAGTGAAACCTGCGCTCCGTGGCCGGTCGCCTTGACGCTGTAGATGGAGAGCGGGCTCATGTTGGCGCAGACCAGCAGGAACACCAGGGTCAAGGCGATCAACAATACCTCCAGGGCGATCTCGTTGGGGGTCTTGCGCCGTTTTGCGCCCTCGATCAGGCAGATCATGCGGTCCAGGAAGGTTTCGCCCGGATTGGCGGTGATCCGTACGATGATGGCGTTGGCGATGACCGTGGTGCCGCCGGTGACGGCGCTGCGGTCGCCGCCCGACTCCCGGATCACCGGGGCGGATTCTCCGGTGACGGCCGATTCGTTCACCAGCGCTGCACCGGCCACCACGTCGCCATCGCCGGCGATCATGTCGCTCGCCTCCACCAGGATGTAATCACCCTTGCGGAGTTGGCTGGCGGCCACGGCCGTCGAGGCGCTGCCGAATTCGGGCCCGGCAAGGAGCTTGGCCGTTATGTCGGTCCGCGCCTTGCGCAGGGAGGCGGCCCGCGCCTTGCCGCGCCCTTCGGCCAGAGCCTCGGCAAAGGTCGAGAAGATCACCGTCAACCAGAGCCACACCGACACGGCGCCGGTGAACCAGGCCGGTTCCCTGTTGCTGCCGGTGAGCGACATGACAAAGGTGATCAGGGTTATGACGCTGGCGATCTCCACGCAGAACATGACCGGATTGCGCCACAGGGAACGGGGATCGAGTTTCATCAGGGAGTCGGCCAGGGCTCCCCCTATGAGTTTTCTATCGAAAGCCGATTGAGGTTGTTGTGTGTGCTTCGCCATGGTCTAGTTCCCTCCCAGCATGGTCAGATGTTCGACGATGGGTCCCATGGCCAGGGCCGGAAAGAAGGTCAGCGCCCCCACAATCAGGATGACCAGCGACAGCCAGAGGGCAAAGGGGACCTTGTCGGTCGGCAGGGTACCCAGGCTGGGAGGGATATACTTCTTCTCCGCCAGGGAGCCGGCCATGGCCAGCACGGCGATGGCCGGGACGTAGCGTCCCGCAATCATGGCCAGGGAGCCGGCCAGGTTGTAGAAGTTGACGTTGGCGTTCAGCCCGGCAAAGGCGCTGCCGTTGTTGTTGGCCATGGAGGCAAAGGCATAGATCACCTCGGAGAGGCCGTGGGCGCCGGGGTTGGCCATGGAGGCCACGGCCGCCGGGACGAGGAAGGCGATGCCCGAGAGGACGAGGACCATGATCCCGGCCGTCAGGATCGTGATGATCGACATCCACATCTCCCGCACTTCGATCTTCTTGCCCAGATATTCGGGCGTCCGGCCGATCATCAAGCCGGACACGAAGACCGCAATGACGGCAAAGGCCAGCATGGTGTAGAGCCCGGAACCGACCCCGCCAAAGACGATCTCGCCCAAGAGGATCAGGCCCAGGGGCACCATGCCGCCGATGGGAGTCAGGGAGTCGTGCATGGCCGCGACGGCGCCGCAGGAGGTGCCGGTGGTGGCCACCTCGAACAGGCTGGTGCCCGCCAGGCCGAAGCGTACCTCCTTGCCCTCAAGGTTGGCCCCCTGGACGCCGAGTTTTGCCACGAGCGGGTTCCCGCTGCTCTCCACGCCTTGCAGAACCCCGAAGGAGATGACCAGGAGCGCCAGCATCACCCCCAGGAGCGTCCACCCTTGTCGGGTATTGCCCACCATGACGCCGAAGGTGTAGGTGAGGGCGCCGGGGATCAGCAGGATCAGGAGGATCTCCACGTAATGGGAGAGGGGGGTCGGATTTTCAAAGGGGTGGGCCGAGTTGGCGTTGAAGAACCCTCCGCCGTTGGTCCCCAACTCCTTGATGACCTCCTGGGAGGCTACCGGTCCAAGGGGGATGGTGACCTCCTTTGTTGTTACCCTCTCGGTGACCGGGTTGCCCGTGGCGTCCTTAATCGGGTTTCCTTTATCATCCAGCTTTGGCTTGTCGTAGGTCACCGCCTGCACGAGCGGCACGGTTTTGTAGGCGGTGAAGTTCTGGATCACCCCCTGGGAGACCAGGAAGAGGGCGCCGACCAGCGACAAGGGGAGCAGGATGTAAAGGGTGCCGCGGGTCAGATCGACCCAGAAGTTGCCCAGCAAGGAGGTTCTGCGCCGGGCAAAGCCGCGGATCAGGGCGATCACGATGGCCATGCCGGTGGCGGCGGATACGAAGTTGTGCACCGTCAGCCCGACCGTCTGGGTGAAGTAGCTGGCTGCCGATTCGCCGCTGTAGGCCTGCCAGTTGGTGTTGGTGACAAAGCTGATGGCGGTGTTGAGCGCCAACTGCCAGGTAAAGGCGGGGAATTTCTGCGGGTTGAGGGGCAGCAGGTGCTGCGTCAGCAGCATGAGGAAGAGCGCCGCGAAGAGTACCAGGTTGAAAAGGACCATGGCCCCGGCGTAGCGCCGCCAATCCATCTCCTCGTCCTTCTTTACCCCGCAGATGCGGTACAGCAGGTTCTCGCAAGGAACGAGCAGGGGCGAAAGAAAGGTCCGCTCCCCTTGGTAAACGTGCGCCATGAAGCTACCCAGGGGCTTGATCAGCGCCAGAAGAACGACAAAGAAGCAGATGATTTGCAGCCAATCATAGGAGTTCATGACGGTTTCTCCATTGAGTGAGCATTGACCTGCGCGGAGGAACACTCCGTGTCATGCCTTTTACAAAGTTTACCATGTATCCGACTCCTTTTGTGGGACGGGCCCCTCTGGGGCGTGTTTTTATCCTTCACTGTTACGATAGGACGTAACAGGTAAAGATGGTGTGAAAATGGAGGGGAAAAGCGTCAAGAAAAGGTCAATGCCACTGATGAGGACGTTAACGGTATTTACAAGCAGAGAGTTGCATAACTAGGAGGGGTGAAATAGAAAAGAGGGTCGGCACCAACGTGCTGACCCTCTTTCAAGGTTGGGGTATGGGCCATCAGGCCGGTTCTCCGTGCATCACGGTGTCCCGGCGGCGACCCCCTCGTTCATGGACCCGGTGCGGTACCCCTGCAAATCCACGGCAACATAGGTGAAACCCGCCGCCCTGACGCGGCGGCTCACCTCATCCCGCAAGGGACCGACCGCCTGGGCAAACTCCTCCTGTCCCAGTTCGACCCGCGCCACGCTGTCGTGGTAGCGGACGCGCAGGATGCGGAAACCCAGTTCCCGGAGGGATTCCTCGGCCTGCCCTACCTTGCGGACCCGCTCCGCGGTGATGGCGGTGCCGTAGGGAAAGCGGCTGGAGAGGCAGGCAAAGGCCGGCTTGTCCCAGGTGGGAAGGTCCATGGCTTGGGAGAGTTGGCGGATATCCTCCTTGGTGAATCCCGCCTCCTCCAGGGGGCTGCGCACCCCGATCTCCGCCGCTGCCTGGCGGCCGGGACGGTGATCGCCCCGGTCATCCACGTTGGTGCCGTCCAGCACATGGGGGAGTCCCTCCTGGTCGGCGATGGCGCGCAGCTTGCCGAACAGCTCGTGCTTGCAGTAGTAGCAACGGTTGGGCGGGTTGTCCTGGAACTCGGGGATATCCAGTTCCTCGGACACGACCAGCCGGTGACGGCCGCCGATACGCTCGGCCAGCGCCTCGGCTTCCCGCCGCTCCCGTTCGGGATAGGTCTCGGAGGTGGCGGTGACCGCCAGGGCGCGCGGCCCCAGCACTTCCGCCGCTACCGCAAACAGGAGGGTGGAATCTACCCCGCCGGAAAAGCCGATCACGCACCCGCCCATCCCGGCGAGGAGCTTCTTGAGTTCAGTGGTTTTGTTCAGTAGTGCCTGATCCATGGGTGGTGCAAATCCTTTCAGACAAGCTTGTTACTTCTTTACAAATTTTACCGGATTCCGGCAGATACTCATAGCGAAAATTAGAGGCCGGTATCGGCTCCTTCATCCAGGGGCACCGTAATGGCCGGACCGCTGAAAAGGATCAGGTTTATCCGGTCGCCAGCCCGGCTGAAGGTGCACTGGAGGCTGTGCTCGTAGGCTAAAAGGGCCACCGGCGGGAGTTGCTCGGGGCTGCGCAGACGGAAGAGCACCCGGTTTCCCTGCGCCAGGGCGTCGAGAAAGGCCGGGCTAACTGCGAATTCGATCTGCCCCGGTTCCTCCGTGAGATCCACCAGGTTCCCCTCGTCGCCGTTTATGAAACGGCTCCCCAGGTCGATCCGCCGGGTGGCGGCGTTACTTTCGGCCGTCGGTGCCGGGATACCCCCCGCCACCAATTCCTGGGGTTGCAGGATCTCCGGCGCCGCAGCGATAACCATCCCTGCCGCCACGGTGGCGTTGGTGTAGCGGTCGATAACGATAAAATTGCCGGTTGCACGGTTCAGGCGGTAGGGATCGAAGGCCGCCGGGCGGTCCAATTCCAGGAGCCCGACACCGATCTCGTTGAGCCGGAGCGTCGGCGCCTGCTTCTGTTCCAGGGTATTGACATCCACCACGTGGCGCAGAGTCGTGACACGACCGGGGATCACGGCGCAGGAGGTCTTGATCAGGTAGCTCTGCCCCGGATGCAACTGCTCGTCGTGGAGCCAGACCAGGTGCGCCTCCAGGAAACGGGTTTGGAGCGGCGGAGCATCGGGGACGGACAATGTGTCGCCCCGGCTGATATCGATCTCATCCGCCAGGGTCAGGGTCACCGCCTGACCGGCGGTCGCCTCGGGCAGATCCCCATCCATGGTGACGATCCGGGCCACCCGGCTGGTGCGTCCCGACGAGGCGACCCGCACCTCGTCACCCGGACGAACGGTACCGGCGGCAATGGTGCCGCAGAAGCCGCGAAAATCCAGATTCGGGCGGTTCACCCACTGGACCGGCAGCCGGAACGGCTTTTCCACGTTCTCACCCTCAACCTGGACGGTTTCCAGGTAGTTCATCAGGGTGGGCCCCTGATACCAGGGGGTGTTGACGCTCGATTCGATGATATTGTCCCCGTTCAGGGCGGAGATCGGGATGGCCGTTATGGAGTCAAAACCGAGCGGGGCGGCGAACTGCCGGTAGTCCCCCAGGATGGTATCGAAACGTTGCTGGTCGAAATCGATCAGGTCCATCTTGTTCACCGCCAGGACGATATGGCGGATACCCACCAGGGAAACCAGGTAGCTGTGGCGCCGGGTCTGGGTAAGGAGGCCCTTGCGGGCATCCACCAGGATCACCGCCACCTGGGCGGTGGAGGCGCCGGTGACCATGTTGCGGGTATACTGCTCGTGGCCGGGGGTGTCGGCGACGATGAACTTGCGCCGATCGGTGGAGAAGTACCGGTAGGCCACATCAATGGTAATCCCCTGTTCCCGCTCCGCCTGCAAACCGTCCAGCAGCAGGGCGTAGTCGATGGCGCCCCCCTGGGTGCCGACTTTTTTGCTGTCCACCTCCAGGGCCGCCAGCTGGTCCTCGAACACCATCTTGGAATCCCACAGGAGGCGCCCGATGAGGGTGCTCTTGCCGTCATCCACGCTGCCGCAGGTGATGAAACGCAGCAGGGATTTCTCCTCCTGGCTCTTGAGGTAGGCAAGGATATCTTTTTCGATCAAATCCGACTGGTGTGCCATTAGAAATACCCCTCTTGTTTCTTTTTCTCCATCGACCCGGCCTGGTCGTGGTCGATCAGGCGCCCCTGGCGTTCCGAGGTGCGGGTCAGCAGCATCTCCTGGATGATTGCCGGCAGGGTGTCGGCGGTGGATTCCACGGCCCCGGTCAGGGGGTAGCAGCCCAGGGTCCGGAAACGGACCGATTTGTGCTGCACGACTTCCCCCGGCTTGAGTTCCAGGCGGTCGTCATCCACCATGATGAGCATGCCGTCCCGCTCCACCACCGGCCTGACGGCGGCATAGTAGAGCGGGACGATCGGAATCTGTTCCAGATGGATGTACTGCCAGACGTCCAGTTCGGTCCAGTTGGAGATGGGAAAGACGCGGATGCTCTCGCCCGGTTTGACGCGGGTGTTGTACAGGTTCCACAACTCCGGGCGCTGATTCTTGGGGTCCCAGCGGTGGTTGGCGCTGCGGAAGGAAAAAATGCGCTCCTTGGCCCGTGATTTTTCCTCATCCCGGCGGGCGCCGCCAAAGGCAGCGTCGAACTTGTAGCGGTCCAGCGCCTGCTTCAGTCCCTCGGTCTTCATGACGTCGGTGTAGAGCGCCGAGCCGTGGGTAAAGGGGGTGACACCCCTGCGTACCCCCTCTTCATTCACATGTACGATCAGCTCAAGGCCGCACTCGGCCGCCATGCGGTCCCGAAACTTGATCATCTCGCGGAACTTCCACGTGGTGTCCACGTGCAGGAGGGGAAACGGCGGCGGTGCCGGGTAAAAGGCCTTGCGGGCCAGGTGCAGCATGACCGCAGAATCCTTGCCGATGGAATAGAGCATCACCGGGTTGCCGAATTCGGCCACGACTTCGCGGATGATGTGGATGCTTTCGGCTTCAAGCTGCTGTAAATGTGTCAAGTTTTTGCTCATAATTTCTCCTTAATGTCCAGCGGATGCGGATTTTGCGTCAGGGCAAGGCTGTCGAGGGATTGCGCGGAGGCGTAGCAGCGCTACGCCGCACAAGTGATCCCGAAGACTTACGCAGCCCTGGCGCAAAAGCCGCGTCCGCATCACTCTATCCAACCGCCGCCCAGCACTCGCTCCCCGTCATAAAGCACGGCGGCCTGCCCCGGCGTCACGGAGGTCTGGGGCTCATCGAAGTGCACCTCGAAGCGGTTTTCCGCAAGCATGACCACCTCGCACGGTGCCGGTCTGTGGTGGTAGCGGATGCGGCACGTTGCGCGAAACCTCGCCGCTGCCGGGGTGGTGTTCCAGGTCGAGTGGGCCGCAGTCAGGGACAGGGCCGCCAACTCTTCGCGCCCCCCCACCACGACCCGATTCGTGTCCGTGTCGATGGCCCGCACGTGCAGCGGATGCTTCCAGGCAATCCCCAGCCCCTTTCGCTGTCCGATCGTGTAGCGGTGCATCCCGGCGTGGCGGCCGACAACGGTTCCGTCACCGGTCACGATATCACCCGGTTTCTGATCTACGCCATGGCTCTCCAGGAAGTTCACATAGTCATTGTCGGGAATGAAGCAGATCTCCTGGCTCTCATGCTTTTGCGCCACCGGGAGGTTGAATTCGGCGGCGAGCTTCCTGACTGCGGTTTTTTCGAGCATGCCGACCGGAAACAGGACGTGCTGCAACTGTTCCTGGGTCAGGGTAAAGAGAAAGTAGGACTGGTCCTTGGCGGCGTCGAGACCGGCCAGAAGCCATTTCTTGCCCGCCCCATCCTCGGCAATACGCGCATAATGGCCGGTTGCCAGCAAATCCGCCCCCATCTCGTGCGCCTTCTTCAGCAGCAGGTCGAATTTGATCAGGTCGTTACAGCGTATGCAGGGATTGGGGGTGCGACCGGCCGCATATTCCCCGATGAAGTACTGGATGACCAGTTCCTTGAACTCGGTCCGCATGTCGACTACCTCGAAGGGGATGCCGAGTTTCTTGGCCACCCTGCCCGCATCCATGACATCATCGAGGGAACAGCAGGTCTTTATCCGGCATCCGGGCTCCCGGGGGACCGGATCGTACAACTGCAACGACACCCCAGTCACCTCGTAACCCTGCTCCTTCAGCAGGGCCGCGCTGACCGATGAATCGACGCCGCCGCTCATGGCTATCACGACATGTTTTTTGCTCATGTTGACCTCATACCGTTATCGCCTGTGCAGCCCGCATTCCTTGTTCTCGGGATTCTCCCACCACCACCTGCCGGCGCGGGCATCCTCGCCCGGTTGCACCGCCCTGGTGCAGGGGGCGCAGCCGATGGAACGGTACCCTTGGCTGTACAGGCGGTTTTTGGGCAGCCGGTGCTCGTCGGTGTAGCTCGTGAGTTGCTCCTCGCTCCAATCTATCAGGGGGTTGATCTTCAAGATGCCGCCGTTCAGTGAGTCCAACTCGACGGCCTTCAGATCACTTCGGGTGACACTCTGCTCGCGGCGCATGCCGGTCACCCAGCCTGCAAGCCCCTTGAGGGCCCGGGAGAGCGGTTCCACCTTGCGAATATGACAGCAGGCGTGGCGCTTGTCCAGGGACTCGCGGAAGGAGAAGAGCCCCTCGGTCCGTTCCAGCCGTTCGACCTCTTCGTGGCGGGGGAAAAACCAGTCGATGTGCAGATGGTAGCGTTCCACCAAGGCATCGGCCACCTCGTAGGTCTCTTCGTTCAGCCGACCGGTGTCCAGGGCAAATACCCCCAGGGAGAGCCCCGCTTCATGGGCGATATGGATAATGGCCACATCCTCCAGGGAGAAGGAGCAGGCCAGGGATACCGGCCCTCCGGCGGCCTCGATACCGGCGCGGAGAATCTCCGCCGGGGTTGCGTTTGCCGTTATTTCAGGAATGTTTGCACTCATTAGTTGCCTTTCTCTTCCGTTCCTCGTTAAATCTGGTAATCCTCCACGAACACCCTGACTTGGCGTGGCCGCACATATACCTGCTCGCTCTGCTGCAATCCCAGGTTCTTGAATACGTCCCTGGTCAGCTCCGCCTCGATAAACTCTCCGGTGGCGTCAATGGCCAGGGTGACCCGCACCGAGGGGCCCAGTTTCTGGATATGCCTGATCTCGGCCTTCAGGGCCGTCGAGTCCTGGGGGCTGCGCTCGATCTCGATGTCGTGGGAGCGGACGTACGACACGGCGTTTTCGTCTGCCCCATGCTGGTCGGCGCCCGGCTGGTTCAGGCGGCCATGGAACAGGTTGACGTTGCCCAGGAAGTTGAGTACAAACGGGTTGGCGGGGTGGTCGTAGACCAGGTCCGGCGTGCCGGCCTGCTCGATCCTCCCCTTGTTCATGACCACGATGCGGTCGGCCACCTCCAGCGCCTCCTCCTGATCGTGGGTGACGAAGACACTGGTGACATGGATCTCGTCGTGCAGTTTGCGCAACCAACGGCGCAGTTCAGCCCGCACCTGGGCGTCCAGGGCGCCGAACGGTTCGTCCAAGAGCAGCACCTGCGGCTCCACCGCCAGGGCGCGGGCCAGGGCGATGCGCTGGCGCTGGCCGCCGGAGAGCTGCGCCGGATAGCGTTGCGCCAAACCTTCCAACTGTACCAGGCGCAGCAGATCCATAACCTTGGCGTTGATCTCCGATTTGGAGGGGCGGGTGCCGCGCGGCCTGACGTTCAACCCAAAGGCCACGTTGTCGAAGACGGTCATATGTTTGAACAGGGCGTAATGCTGGAAGACAAAGCCGACCTTGCGCTCCCGCACATGGTGTTCGGTGGTATCTTCGCCGTTGAAGAGGATGCGCCCGCTGTCCGCACGTTCCAGGCCGGCAATGATCCGTAACAGGGTGGTCTTGCCCGACCCGGACGGTCCCAGCAGTGCCACCAGTTCTCCCGAAGGGATGGAAAGGGTGACGTCGTTCAGGGCGGTGAAGCTGCCGAACTGCTTATGGATGTTTTCTACCTCGATACTCATGGGATCACCTGTAAAGTCAGATTCTCAAACTTGGATTCTTAACATTTGCCACAGAGACACGGAGACGCAGAGGAAACCAAAATTCTCACCACGTATAAAATAGCCTGTTTTGCTTCTCTGTAGCGCTTTTGACTCTCTCCGTGTCTCTGTGGCAGATTTTGGCCTTTAACCATCATCTGCCAAGTTGCTGCCGTACCTTCCACTCTGCCACGGTCTTCACCACCAGGGTGATCAGGGCCAGAAAGGCCAGGAGCGATGCCACGGCAAAGGCGGCCGTGTAGTTGTACTCGTTGTACAAGATTTCCACGTGCAGCGGCACGGTGTTGGTGCTGCCGCGGATGTGGCCTGAGACGACCGACACGGCGCCGAATTCCCCCATGGCCCTGGCGTTGCACAGGATCACGCCGTAGATGATGCCCCACTTGATGTTGGGCAGGGTCACCCGGAAAAAGGTCTGCAACCCGCTGGCCCCCAGCACCAGGGCCGCCTCCTCCTCGTCCCTCCCCTGGGCCTCCATGAGCGGGATCAACTCCCGGGCGATGAAGGGGAAGGTAACGAAGATGGTGGCCAGGATGATGCCCGGCACGGCGAAAACGATCTTGGTGTCGTGGGCGTCGAGCCAGGGGCCCAGCCACCCCTGGCGGCCGAACAGCAGCACGAAGATCAGGCCCGAGATGACCGGCGAGACCGAGAAGGGGAGGTCGATCAGGGTGATCAGCAGGTTCTTGCCCGGAAAGGTGAACTTGGCAATGGCCCAGGCCGCCATCACGCCGAACACCAGGTTGAGCGGCACCGCCACGGCGGCGGTGATCAGGGTCAGCTTGATGGATGACAGGGTGTCCGGCTCCTTGAGGGCGGTCAGGTAGACGTCCAACCCTTTTTCGAAGGCTTGGCTGAACACCGCCGCCAGGGGGAGAACAAGGAACATGGCCAGGAAAACCAGGGCCACGACCGTCAACCCCCAGCGCACGAGGGCCGGTTCGGTGATGCGGTGGTTGTCGTTTGCCTTTGCGGCGTATGTTGTGGTTGGTGCGGACATGGGGACCTCGATGTTACCTTGGGTTTTCGCTTTTCTCTGTGTCTCTGTAGCACATATTCATTGCCTGCCGCCGGAAAATCGATTAGTCGGCGTACCTTCTGCTCCACTTCTGGAGCAGGTTGATAATCAGCAGTATGACGAATGATGCCACCAGCATGACCGTGGCCACGGCCGTTGCCCCCTGGTAGTCGTACTGTTCCAGTTTGGTGATGATGACCAGGGGGGTTATCTCCGAAACCATGGGCATGTTGCCGGCGATGAAGATGATCGAGCCGTACTCACCCACGGCCCGGGCAAAGGCCAGGGCAAAGCCGGTCAAAACCGACGGGAGCAAGAGCGGGAACAATACCCTGCGGAAGGTCTGCAAACGGTTGGCCCCCAGGCAGGCGGCCGCCTCTTCGATCTCGCTGTCCAACTCCTCGATCACCGGCTGGACCGTGCGTACCACGAAGGGGAGGCCGATGAAGGTCATGGCTACGATGATCCCCAGGGGGGTAAAGGCTACCTTGATGCCGTGGGGTTCCAGATAGCGCCCCACCCAGCCGTTGGCGGAGTAGACCGTCGCCAGGGTGATACCGGCCACCGCCGTGGGCAGGGCAAAGGGGAGGTCCACCAGGGCGTCCACCAGCCGCTTGCCGGGGAAGGGGTAACGCACCAGCACCCAGGCCACCAGGACGCCGAACAGGGCGTTGATGCCGGCTGCCGCCAGGGCGGCGCCAAAGGTGACCTTGTAGGAGGCCAGCACCCGCGGCGCCGTTACAACGGCCACGAAGTCGTGCCAGGAGAGCCCCGCGGTCTTGAAGATCAGGGCAGAAAGCGGGATCAGCACGAGCAGACTCAGGTAGAGGAGTGTGTACCCCATGGTCGGCCCGAAGCCGGGCAGGACGTTGTTATGGCGCTTGAAAAGTTTCATGATTGAGGCCCTTGGATGCTACCGAGCCGGGGGGAAGAGACGTGACGGTTCCCATATGGTATGGGAGATGTCGGTTTCATGCGCTTCCTCTCGCTCGGGATCATGCTGAAACGTATTTGGGTTTGTCATGTCCGGGGCAGGGAGTGCCTGCCCCGGACAGCGCGGAAAAGGTGCGTCCTCTATTTTGCGGCACCGTAGATCTGGTCGAACACCCCGCCGTCGGCGAAATGTTTCTTCTGGGCCTTCTGCCAGCCGCCGAAAGCCTGGTCGATGGTGTAGAGCCGGAGTTTGGCCAGCTTGGTGGGCACCTTCTTGTCGATGGGGCGGTAGTAATGCTTGGCCGCGATCCGCTGCCCTTCGGCGCTGTACAGATATTTCAGGTATTCCTCGGCCACCTTGCGGGTGCCGTGTTTATCCACGACCTTGTCCACCACGGCTACCGGAGGTTCGGCCAGGATGCTCTCGGGCGGGGTTACGACATCGAATTTATCCGGTCCCAACTCGTTGATGGCCAGGAAGGCCTCGTTTTCCCAAGCCAGGAGTACATCGCCCAGGCCGCGCTGCACAAAGGTGTTGGTGGCGCCGCGGGCGCCGGAGTCAAGCACCGGCACGTTCTTGAAGAGTTTGGTGACGAATTCCCTCGCCTTGGCCTCGTTGCCACCTTTCTGGTGCAGGGCGTAGCCCCAGGCTGCCAGATAATTCCAGCGGGCGCCGCCGGAGGTCTTGGGGTTGGGGGTTATGACCGAGATGCCGGGCTTGATGAGGTCGCTCCAGTCCTTGATATGCTTGGGATTGCCCTTGCGTACCAGAAAGACGATGGTCGAGGTGTAGGGAGAGCTGTTGTGGGGCAGGCGTTTCTGCCAGCCGGGCTTGATCAGCCCTTTCTCCTGGATGGCGTCGATGTCGTAGGCCAGGGCCAGGGTGACCACATCGGCATCAAGGCCGTCGATGACCGAACGGGCCTGTTTGCCGGAGCCGCCGTGGGACTGTTTGACGGTGACGTTCTGGCCGCTTTTTTTGTGCCAGTATCTGGCAAAGGCGTTGTTGAAATCCTGGTACAGTTCACGGGTCGGATCGTAGGAAACATTCTGCAGGGTGACGCCCGGCGCGGAAAATGCCGGCAACGCTGCTGCAAGGGTTAACGACAGTACGGCGATGATGGTGACGAGCTTTCGTGGGTGCATAGTTGTGTTACCTCCTATTTTTGTCTATAGAGTTTATAGAAATAAACTCCAAAATAATGCGCTGATCCAGCGTTAATCCTCCACCTTTTCCAACTCCAGGACATAGTGGCCTTCATCCGTTTGCCGCAGTCCCAGCAACTTGTGCCCTTCGGCCTTGAGGCTGCGGGGAACATTCTTGACCGGCTCCCCGTCATCCAGGAGGATCTGGGCCGTCTCTCCGGCCGCTATATCCTCCAGGGCCAGCTTGGCCTTGACGAAGTTCGTGGGACAACCGACGCCCCGCAGATCGATCACCTGCATGAGCATGCTCCTTTCATGATCGTATTCCCACCTGGGTCTCAATGACCTGGGGCGGTATGGTTGCCGTGACCGTGTTGTCTGGGAACTGCTTCCGCAGATGGTCGAGCAAGGCCTGGGGGCCTTCCTTGATGATCACGTCCCCCAGTCTGATGCGCCCCAAAGCTTCGGCTTTTTCCTTGTACCACTCCAACACGGTCGAAATGAAATCCACCACCCGCTCTTCGGGGAGGAAGGTAGCGAACAGCGTGCCGACCAGGGGATTGCGCCCCCACTTGCCGCCGATGCGCACCGTGTAGCCGCGGCGTTTCTCGCTCCAGGCGCTGGTTGGGCAAACCTTGACGCAGTCGCCGCACCAGATGCAGCGTTCGGCGTTGAAGACCGGCTTATTGTCCTCGCCCATGGTGATCGCCTTGGGGACGCAGCTCTTGGCGCACAGGCCGCAGCTGATGCAGGCAGCCTTGTCCAACTGAGGGTAGATCGCGCCCTGGAAGCCGACATCGTTGGTGGCCGACTTGGGGCAGTCGAAGGGGCAACCGGCAAAGGCAACCTTAAACTTGTGGTGGCCGGTGGCGGTGCCGAACAGCTTCTCATCCACCTCCTGGGCCGACTTCTGGGTGTCCACCAGGCCGTTGGGGTTGTATTCGCACCCGCCGCAGGCCACCGGAACGCGCACCCGCGCCCCGCAGGAGGCTACTTTCTGGGTCGCCTCGCCCAATTCCTCCACCACCACGTCGAAATCCTTGAAGTTGATATTGATCAGCTCGATGGATTGTCGCACGGAAAGATGGACAAACTCGCCGCCGTATTTTTCCGCCACTTCCGCAATCTTTTTCAGGCGAGGGACCGACATCCTGCCGCCGGGAACCCGCAGACGCACGGTGAACAGGTCTTTGCCCCGCTCCTTGATGAACCCGCCGGACTTGAGATTGCTCAAATCGATCTTTGTGGGCTGCTGTGCCTTTGACATTTATTTCTCTCCTGAAAAAGTATGATTTAAACCTATATTAAATACATAGACATTGTCAAGAATATTTTTACTGTTTATTACTGATTTAGTATTTAATCGTTTCGATCGGCTCAGGCTCCACATTTCCGTCGTGAATCTTATAGGATTTCACGGCAGGTTTTGTGGGATTGGCCAACGAGATGATGACGTAGGAAACCAGCGGCGTGAGGGCCAGCTTGATATCCTCCTGGGACGGGCGAGCCGGCGTCTCGGGGTGGGAGTGATAGATGGCCAGCATGGAGAGCCCCTTGGCCCGCAGATCCTTCACCACGCTGAACTGCTCTCGCGGTTCCATCATGAAGTGCTCGTTGCTGGCGTCGGTATTGGTCATACGGTAGATAGCGGAGACGGTATCGCCCGTCCCGCCGAGAATCCCGCACACTTCCAGCGGGAATCCCTCGCGGGCATGGGCGATCAAGTCGTCATGGATGGAATCGGGAATTTTCAGCACAGTGAACACCTCACTACGTATTTGCCGCAGAGACGCGGAGACACAGAACAAATCGCAGAGTGCGTCTAAAATCGCTTGCCGCGATGGAGGAACGGTAACGAGGTGGCAATTAAATACCATCACTCAATTTCGTTAACGCTGCGCCTCTGTGGCACAGGTAACCCGGATGGTTTAACTCTTCAGATCGCAGACCGTCAGCGCGTCCAGTTCGTCCTTTACCTCGGTGATGGTCGGGTGCTCGCCGCAGACCGGACAGGCCGGGTTGCGTTTCAGCGGGATCTCCCGGAACTTCATGCGCAGGGCATTGTAGGTGAGGAGGCGGTTGGTCAGCAGTTCACCCTTGCCCAGCAGGAATTTGATCGCCTCGGTGGCCTGGATGGTGCCCAGGACGCCGGGCAGCACGCCGATCACCCCGGCTTGGGAGCAGGTGGGGATGGCGTCTTTTGGGGGCGGCTCGGGAAAGATGCAGCGGTAGCAGGCCGATTCCCCCGGTTTGACGGTCATGGTCTGGCCGTCGAACTGCAGGATGCCGCCATGGGAGTAGGGGATGCCGGCCAGTACGCAGGCATCGTTGATCAGGAACTTGGCGGCGAAGTTGTCGGTGCCGTCGATGACAAAGTCGTAGTCGCGGATGATGTCCGTGATATTGGCCGCGTTGACCCATTCCTTATAGGTTCTGACCCGCACGGCGGGGTTGATGGCCTCCATCTTCTCCCGGGCCGATTCCACCTTGGGCTTGCCCACGTCGGGGGTGAAGTGGATCACCTGGCGTTGCAGGTTGGACAGGTCCACGTCGTCCGCATCGGCGATACCGAGGGTACCTATTCCTGCCGCTGCCAGGTAAAGGGCGATGGGCGCCCCCAGGCCGCCGGCACCGATGATCAGCACGCGGCCGTCGAAGAGCCGCTGTTGCCCTTTGCCCCCCACCTCTTTCAGCATGATGTGGCGGGAATAGCGTTCGATCTGTTCGTCGGTCAGCATGGTCAGCGTCCTCCGCCCATGAAGTAGAGGAATTCCAGGGCGTCGCCGTCTTGTACCGGCGTGTTCCCGAAGGCATCCCGTTCCAGGATCTCGCCGCTCAGTTCCACGGTAACGTACTGGCGCTGTGCCACATCCAGTTCCTCCAGCAGGGATTCTACGGTGCGGGCCGGGTTTTCTGCAAGGGTGGTTTCTTTTCCGTTGATGGTTATATTCATGGCAGTTCTCCGTATCAGATGGCGTCCAACGCCTGATTGAAATCGTCGATGATGTCCTGGGGGGCCTCGATGCCGACCGACACCCGGACCAGGTCTTCGCACACCCCCATGAGTGCCTTGTCCTCCAGGGAGTAATCGGCGCAGATGGTGCTGGCCGGGTGGATCACCAGGGTCTTGGCGTCGCCGATGTTGGCCAGGTTTTTAGCCATACGCAGGGCGTTGATGACGCGGAAGGCCGTTTCCTTGGAGCCGGTGCCGAAGGTCAGCAACCCGCCGTAGCGGCCGCCGTACAGGCGTGTGGCGACCCCATGGCCGGGGGCGTCCTCCAGGCCGGGGTAGTTGACCCACGCCACCTTGGGATGTTTCGTGAGAAAACGTGCCAGGACCAGGGCATTGCTGCAGTGCCGCTCCATCCTCAGGGCCAGGGTTTGGATGCCCTCGGTCAGCAGGAAGGAGTTGAACGGCGCGGCGCAGGCCCCCACGTCTTTGTGCACCAGCTTGCGGGCGCGGGCGGTAAAGGCAAATTGGCGATATTTTTTGTGAAAGGGTTCGAAATGGGGAAAACGGGCGGTGTTCCAGTTGAAGACGCCGCGGTCGATGATGACGCCGCCGATGGAAGTGCCGCTGCCGTTGATGTACTTGCTGGTGGAATGGATCACGATATCCGCCCCCAGTTTGGCGCCGTCGGCAAGATAGGGGGTGGTGACGGTGGCGTCCACGATCAGGGGGAGTCCCGCCTGGTGGGCGATCTCGGCCAGCCTGGGGAGATCGGGTACATCCAGTTTGGGGTTGCCCACGGTCTCGACGAAGAGGAGCCGGGTTCGGTCGTTGATGGCGGCCCGGACCGACTCCAGATCCAGGGGATCGACGAAGCGGGCCGTGATGCCGAAGTTGGCGAGGGTATCACGGAACAGGGAAAAGGTGCCGCCGAACAGGGAGGAAGACGCCAGGATCTCGTCACCGGCCCGTACGATGGTCATGACCGTGGTGGTGATGGCCGCCATGCCCGAAGCGGTCGCTATGGCCGTGCCGCCCCCCTCCAACAGCGCCAGGCGCCGTTCCAGGGCCTCGGTGGTCGGGTTGCCCAGGCGGGTATAGACCTGTCCGGCCGCCCGGCCGCGAAAGACATCCTCCAGGGCATCGGCCGTTTCGTAGGCAAAGGCGCTGGACTGAACGATGGGGACCGAGGTGGCGCCCGCCGGTCCCGGTTCCAGGCCGCCATGTACGAGCAGCGAATCAAAGCGTAGTGGTGTTTCCATTTAAAATGTCTCCATAAAAAAATCCCATCTGATGTCAGATGGGATGGGTGTCACGAAGGATGGATTTCGCAACCTCCACCTCATCTTTGCCGGTACCGGCAGGAATTAGCACCTGACGCCCTGTATGGGGCCGGTTGCTGTGGTTTCGTCGGGCCTTTCCCTCCACCACTCTCAATAAGGTCTGAGTTGTTATTCGATTGTCTTGAAGCAATATTTACAAACTACATATATTTTGTCAATAAATTTTTAGGATATATTTAGCATATTGGTGATGTATTCGTGAGGGAATTCTTACATGAGGAACGTTATGATGGTTTTTGAACTAATAACTTGCTGTCATCGCTCGAAAAAATTGTAACGTATTTTAGTGGTGAATATGCAGATGCCAGGAGAGGGCGGAGCGGAATGTTGGCGCTGATTGCGCTGCAGGGCGTGATGTGATCTATCGAATGCTTGAAAAAGAAAAGGCCGGGGGAATTGTTCCCTCGGCCTGTGATTGCCTGCTCGGCGCGGATAGTGCGTAGTGTGGGTTATTTGATTTTGGTCAGGGTGAGGCTGCTGCCATCGATTTTCAGGGAATCCCCGCGGAATTTCAGAAAAATGTCTTTTTTGAAAGGGTCGATGATCTTGATCCTGCCGTCACTCTGAACCATCCAGGTGAAGGAGGTCTTTCCCATAGCGCTTGTGGAGGTGCCGGTGTGATCATTGGAAAATTCGGCAACGAAATCGAAGCCCTCAGCCTTCCATGTGCCGTATATTTCGGACTCCGGCTTGCTGCACCCCGTCATGACCGCAAAGCAGATCAGCAATGACAAAACGAACTTTTTCATCTACTTGATTCCCCGAATTTTAAATAACAAACAATGGCAGCGTCAAAAACTTCACGGATTTTTCGTTTGGCCGCGCCGTGCTCGAACGAAAAATGGCTGCCAAGTTGGCCAGCCATTATGGTTTTCATTGGTGGGCGCTACTGGGATTGAACCAGTGACCCCTGCCGTGTGAAGGCAGTGCTCTCCCGCTGAGCTAAGCGCCCGAATGTTTCAATTGAATAACAGAGCCCGCGGTTTCTGTCAAGCCCCCCTGATCAAAAATTGCGTGGCGTCATGGAGGACCGGGAAGAAAGACGCACGTACCCGAAGGTGATTTTGCTTGTCATTCCGTGGCTACCATGCTATAAAATTCCGATTTCAATTCGCACGCCTCGGGTAATGAACCGGCGGTGTCCCTTGTGGCTTGCAGGGATTCAACGGGGCGGAGGAAAAACCAAAGGAGAAGAATATGTCAAGTATCAGCATGAAGGAACTGCTGGAGGCCGGCGTCCATTTCGGCCACCAGACCAAGCGTTGGAACCCCAAGATGAAACCCTATATCTTTGGGGCCCGTAACGGGATCTACATCATTGACCTGCAGAAGACCGTCCGTTATTTCAAATCCGCTTACAACTTCGTCAAGGAATCGGTCGAAAACGGCAACACCGTGTTGTTCGTCGGCACCAAGAAACAGGCCCAGGACTCGGTGGCCGAAGAAGCGACCCGTTGCGGCATGTTTTACGTAAACCAGCGCTGGCTGGGCGGCATGCTGACGAACTTTGCCACCGTCAAGCAGAGCATCGACCGTCTCAAGCGGCTCGACGCCATGTTCGAGGACGGCACCGTCGACGCCTACACCAAAAAAGAATCTCTCCAGTTCGATAAGGAACGGGAAAAACTCCAGAAGATCCTGGGCGGCATCAAAGGGATGAACAAACTTCCCGGCCTGATGTTCGTCATCGACCCCAAGAACGAAGAGATCGCCGTTCAGGAAGCCAACAAGCTGGGCATCCCCGTTGTTGCCATCGTCGATACCAACTGCGACCCCGATCCCATCGACCACGTTATCCCCGGCAACGACGACGCCATCCGCGCCATTCGTCTGCTGAGCTCCAAGATTGCCGACGCTTCCATCGAAGGTAACCAGGCCCGTAACGCCGCTCTTCAGGCAGATAGCGAAGGGACCGAGGAATTCGCCGCTGCTGAAGCGGTTGAAGATGTTGCCGGCGAGACTGCCGAATAAGCACTGATTTTATACATTGATCCCCTGGTACGGGGAAGGAGGATATGATGGCTGTTACTGCTGCACAGATCAACGAACTGAGAAAATCGACCGGGGCCGGCATGCTCGATTGCAAGAAGGCCCTTGAGGAAAGTACCGGTGATTTCGAAAAGGCCGTGGATTACCTGCGTAAAAAGGGGCTGGCCGCTGCCGCCAAGAAGGCCGGCAGAACCGCCACTGAAGGTGCCGTTGGCTGTTATATCCACGCCGGCGGCAAGATCGGTGTCATGGTCGAGATCAACTGTGAAACCGACTTCGTTGCCAAGAATGAAAACTTCCAGGTTTTCGTGAAGGACATCGCCATGCATATCGCTGCCGCCTCGCCCACCTGCGTGCGCCGCGAGGAAGTGCCTGCCGACGTTCTGGAGCGCGAGAAGGAAATCTATCGCGCCAAGGCCCGTGAAACCGGCAAGCCGGAAAACATCATCGAGAAGATCATTGAAGGGCAGGTCAACAAGTTCTACGCCGATGTCTGCCTCCTGGAGCAGGCTTACGTCAAGGATACGGATAAGACCATTGAGCAGTACCTCAATGAAACCATCGCCAAGATCGGCGAGAATATGTCCATTCGCCGCTTTACCAAGTACGTCTTGGGCGAGGGGTTAGAAAAGAAGGAATCGGACTTTGCTGCCGAAGTGGCAGCAGCGGCCGGCATGTAATCAGACGCCGAAGCCGGCCGCCATGGCCGGCTTTTTTTATACTCGCCGCCTTGGCATCATTTCAAATCTGACGACTTCATACTTACATCACATTCAAGACGGGAGCAGACCATGAACAGACCGTCATTTTCCAGAGTGCTCTTGAAGCTGTCCGGCGAATCGCTCGCCGGCGACCAGGGATATGGCATTGATCCGCTGACCATCAGCACCATCGCCCGGGAGATCAAAGAGGTAGTGGACTCGGGGGTCCAACTGGCGCTCGTGATCGGCGGCGGCAACATATTTCGCGGCCTGGCCGCCTCATCCAAGGGGATGGACCGTGCCAGCGCCGACTATATGGGCATGCTGGCCACCGTGATCAACTCCCTGGCCATGCAGGACGCCCTGGAGAAGGTGGGGGTTTCCACGCGCGTCCAGTCGGCTATCGCCATGCAGGAGGTGGCCGAGCCGTATATCCGCCGGCGGGCCATACGTCACCTTGAAAAGGGACGGGTGGTGATCTTCGGCGCCGGCACCGGCAACCCGTACTTCACCACGGATACCGCAGCCAGCCTGCGGGCCATGGAGATCAACGCCCAGGTGATCCTCAAGGGAACCAAGGTGGACGGTGTCTACTCGGCCGACCCGAAGAAGGATGCCACGGCGGTCAAACTGCCAAAGCTCACCTATCTCGAAGTACTCAAGATGGGGCTGCAGGTTATGGACGCGACCGCGACCTCGCTCTGCATGGACAACAACCTGCCGATTATCGTATTCGATCTGACCACCGAGGGGAACATCAAGAAGGTCATCTGCGGCGAAGAAATCGGAACAATCGTACAAGGAGAATAGAACTATGCCAAAGGCCGTGATCGACGACATGAAGTCCCATATGGAAAAGACCGTCAGCGTTCTCAAGGTGGAATTCCAGAAGATCAGGACCGGCCGCGCCAGCACCGGCATTCTTGATGCGGTCAAGGTGGACTATTACGGCAATCCTTCCGCCATTAGCCAAGTGGCGACCCTGGCGGTGCCGGAACCGCGCACCATCACCATCTCCCCGTGGGAGGCCAAGATGATCGGCCCCATCGAAAAGGCGATCCTCAACGCCAATATCGGCTTGACCCCCTCCAACGACGGCAAGATCATCCGTCTCAACCTGCCGCCGCTGACCGAGGAACGCCGCAAGGAGATCGTCAAGGATCTCAGGAAAAAGGCCGAAGAGGACAAGGTTGCCCTGCGCAACATCCGCCGCGACGCGATGGATAAACTGAAGAAGTTGGAAAAGGACAAAGCGGTCACGGAAGACGAACTGAAGAAGTATGAGAAGGATGTTCAGGACATTACCAAGAACTTCGAGACCAAGATAGACGAGGCCGTGGCCCATAAGGAAAAAGAGGTCATGGAAGTCTGATGGAACCGCTCGAACCGGGCAAACTGCCCACGCATCTTGCCGTCATCATGGACGGCAACGGGCGTTGGGCTCAGCAGCGCATGCTCAAGCGCATCGTAGGCCACCAGCGCGGGGCCGAGACCATCAAGATGGTGGTGGAGCAGGCGTCCCTTCTGGGGATAAAGTACCTGACTCTCTTCGCCTTTTCCTCGGAAAACTGGTCCCGTCCCGCAATGGAGGTCAAGGCGCTGATGGCGCTGCTCAAGAAGTATATCCGCCAGGAAACGGCGCGCATGATGCGCAAGAACATTCGCTACAATGTTATCGGCAACCGCAGCGACCTGCCCGATGACGTCAATGCGACCCTGGAAGACGCCATTCGCGAGACTTCCGGCAATACCGGCATGGTGCTGACCCTGGCGCTTTCCTATGGCGGCCGCCAGGAGATCAGCATGGCGGCGAGTCGGCTGGCCCGGGACGTGGCGGCCGGAAAAATCAAACCGGACGACATCACGATGGATCTCTTCTCCGGCTATCTCGACACCGGGGGGCTGCCCGACCCTGACTTCCTGATCCGCACCAGCGGAGAAATGCGCATCAGTAACTTCCTGCTGTGGCAACTGGCCTACACCGAACTGTATTTTACCGAAACCTACTGGCCCGATTTCACCATCAACGAGTTCCACAAGGCTCTGGCCGACTTCCAGTCCCGTGAACGGCGATTCGGCAAAACCAGCGACCAACTACTGAATAGGGGCTCCTTATTAAACGCCTGATCTCAGCGCTTATCCTCCTGCCGGTCCTGATCCTGACCATTCTCAAGGGCGGCCCGCTCTTATTCGCCTGCCTGCTGGCCATCTTCGTCTTTATCGGCATCCATGAATTCTACCGTATGGCCCTTCCGGCCAGGACCGTCGAGGTGTGGCCGGCAGCCGTCTGCGGGACGCTCTTTATTTTCATTCCCTTTTTCGGCAATGATCGCCATCTCCTGGCAGGGGGCGCTCTCCTGTTTCTGGGCTTTGCCCTCCTGTTCCTCTTCCGTATCCGGGAGGTGGCCGATGCCGCGCGGGAGATCGCCTATGCCATGCTGGCGTTTCTCTACATCCCGTTCCTGTTGATGCACCTGGTCGCGCTACGCCAGACGACCTACGGCATTCAATGGCTCCTGGTCATCATGCTGATCGTCATGACCAACGATTCGGCGGCATATTACACCGGCAGCGCCTTCGGCAAGCACCCCCTCTACCCGTTGGTCAGCCCCAAAAAAAGCGTCGAAGGGGCTCTGGGCGGACTCGTCGGCAGCATTGTCGGCACCCTGATCGCCAAGTTCAGCTTCTTCCCCCAATTGAGCTTTCGAGATGCCCTGGTGACGGCCCTGTTCATCGGCGCCCTCGGGCAGGCCGGCGATCTGTTCGAATCATTACTTAAACGCAGTTTCGGGGTCAAGGATTCCGGGACCATCATTCCCGGCCACGGCGGCGTGCTGGACCGTCTGGACAGCATCATCTTCGCCGCGCCGGCCCTCTATTACTACGTCATCTATTTTTTCAAGGGATAGCTCTATGAAACATCTTACCATTCTCGGTTCAACCGGTTCCATCGGCGTCAGCACTCTGGAGATCGTCGCCGCGTACCCCGACCGTTTCCGTGTGGTCGCCATGACCGCCGGCCGCAATCTCGAACTCTTCGCCCGCCAGATCAAAGCGTTCTCGCCGCGCATCGCCGTGGTCGCCGCCCAGGAGGATGTCCCCCGTCTCAGGGAGATGTGTTCCGGGGTGACAGTGGAGATTCTGGGAGGTGTCGAAGGCCTGATCGCCGCAGCCACCGCCGACGAGACGGAGATGGTGGTGGCCGCCATCGTCGGCGCAGCCGGTCTGGTCCCCACCGCCGCCGCCATTCGGGCCGGTAAGGATATCGCCCTGGCCAACAAGGAAACCCTGGTCACCGCCGGGCATCTCTTCATGAATATGGTCGCCGAGTACGGCGTCAAGCTCTATCCGGTGGACAGCGAGCACAGCGCCGTGTTCCAGTCCATGGAGGGGCATCGTAGCGAGGATATCACGCGGATCATCCTGACGGCTTCGGGCGGTCCGTTTTTGAACACGCCGACCGAGCAACTGGCCGGCGTTACCGTGCGGGATGCCCTCAATCATCCCAACTGGAGCATGGGGCGCAAAATCACCATCGATTCGGCAACCATGATGAACAAGGGGCTGGAGGTACTGGAGGCGCGCTGGTTGTTCGGCGTGCCCGTAGAGAAGATCGATGTCAACATCCACCCCCAGAGCATCATCCACTCCATGGTAGAATACGTGGACGGCTGCGTCATCGCCCAGTTGGGCACGCCCGACATGAAGGCCCCCATCGCCTACGCCCTGTCGTATCCGGAGCGGGTGGCAACCGGCGTCAAGCCGCTCGACCTGACCGCTCTGTCCGGGCTGACCTTCTTCAGGCCTGACAGGGAAAAATTCCGCTGCCTCGGCCTGGCCTATCGCGCCATCAAGGACGGGGAGAGCATGCCGGCCGTAATGAATGCCGCCAACGAGATCGCCGTGGAGGCGTTCCTGGAGGGGCGGCTCGGCTTCATGCAGATCGCCCAAGTCATTGAACGAACCATGGACGCCCATGAGGCCCATAACCTGAAATCCATCGAAGAGGTGCTGCTGGCCGACCGCTGGGGACGCGACCGGGCGCGCGAGATCTGCCGGGGAATGGTGAACTGATATGATGATCGTCTATGCCGTAATCGTCCTGGGTGTGTTGATCTTTGTTCACGAATTCGGGCATTTTCTGGTGGCCAAGCTGTTCAACGTCAGGGTGGAAAAATTCTCCCTCGGCTTCGGACCCAAGCTGGCGGGCAAAAAGATCGGCGAGACGGAATACCTGGTCTCCGCTTTTCCCTTGGGCGGCTACGTTAAGATGTTCGGCGAAGGGGGCTTCATCGAGGGGGGGGAGTCGCACCATCCCGCTTCGGAAGATGAGGAGGAAAACAGCGCCGCAGTTGCCGGCGAGGCTGCCGCTGCTTCGAGGGAGTTGACGGAGGAGGAAAAAAGCCGTTCCTTCGCCCATAAGCCGCCTCTGGCGAGGATCGCCATCGTAATGGCCGGTCCGGTCTTCAATCTGGTGTTTGCCTGGTTTGCCTTTATCGTGCTCTGCATGCTGGGCGTGCCCTCTATCACCCCCAAGATCGGCGAGGTCTTGAAGGACAAGCCGGCGGCAAAGGCCGGGATTCAAAAGAACGACGTCGTAACCGCCATCAACGGTAAAGCCATTACCCATTGGGAAGAGGTGGCCGAGGCGATTGCCGCGGCCAAGGGCAAGCCGGTTGTGGTGGCAATAAAGCGCAACGCTGCGGACCTGCAGTTCACCATCTTACCCGAACCGCGCATAAGCAAGAACCTGTTCGGCGAGAAGGTCAACGGCTTCGCCATTGGCGTGGCCTCGGCCGGCGAGGTCGTCACCGAGCATTTCGGCCCCCTGCAGTCGGTTGTCAAGGGGACGGTCCAAACCGGTAAGGTGATCGAGATCACGGTCATGTCACTGGTAAAGTTGGCCCAGCGTGTCGTACCGCTGGATACGCTCGGCGGCCCGATCATGATCGCCAAGATGGCCGGTGAAACGGCCCAGGCCGGCGGTTCCAGCTTTTTGGCCTTCATGGCGCTGCTCAGCGTCAACCTGGGGGTGCTCAACCTCCTGCCGGTGCCGGTTCTTGACGGCGGGCATCTCTTCTTCTTCTTTTGGGAGTTGGTATTCCGTCGCCCGGTCAGCCAAAAGGCACGGGAATATGCCCAGCAGGTCGGCCTGATGCTGCTCCTGGGACTGATGGCGCTGGCATTCTACAACGATATCATCAGGTATTTCGTCGGACAGGGGTAGTGGCTGGCGGAGTCTGAGGCCTAACCCTGTTCCAGGGCCACGGCAACCATGAACCAATCCTCATTCGAGGCGGCAAAGCGCAGCGCCATTGCCTCCGGCTTGTTGGTGAGGGCGATGGCGTACCGTTTCCCGGTAACCACCGATGGCGTCGAGAGACGAATATCCAATCCGCTGTTGGTCAGGTGTTGTTTGAAGGAGCCGGCAATCATGTTGGCGACCTCTCCCAGCGCATCCTGGATATCGTCGTCATCGTCCCCCGCTTCCTTGCCAAGCATGCTGGTGGTGATGTTGTGGGCCAATTCGTCGGGGACGTGCAGACTGATGAGGCCGTTGTAGGTGCCCGCCAAGCCGACCAGGGCGCTGGTGCAGCCGGAAAAATGGTTCACGGGATTGATCTCCAGCGGGAGATGCAGCAGATCGTCCATGCCGATCATGGTACTGAATACCTCTTTGACGTCCCGAACGAGTTGTTTTACTAACACATCCTCAGTCGTATGAAGTCTCTCCAACAAGACCGATGAAAATCCCATGTCTTCCCTCCCCGTAACAAGATGAAGCACGCACTGTCACTCACTGCCTCGTCTGTGCGTGATGGGGACAGTCTGTGCACTACATCCCATATCTAGCAGGTTGAATGCCAATATTTATAATGCACTGATTACAGTGGGTTATGAACTTTCGAGACCAGAGGCGTGTGCCCGTGGGGTACATGGTGTGTCTTCTGGGTACGGTTGCGGGGGTGAGACGGACTGCTCCAGGACCACTTGCAACTTGATAGCGCAGCAGCACCTTCGCCTCAAAGGGTTTGTAAAGGTCGTTGTCCAAGCAGGTTGTCCGAGTCGAATCCCGTTTCTACCCAGTAACCGTTGACTGGCAGGATGTCCCTGGGCGTCCTGGTGCCGCGGATAATGACGTGATGGGGTACCCTCACATGTGTTTGCTCAATTCCTACATATTTCAATCACATTCCTGCTCTAAATTGCATCGCGGGTAAACCGAATCCGTTCATCCGGTTGGACGTTTTGGGGGCAACTGAAGATCATGTTCAGTTGCCTGTATCCCCCTGTTTCTTTCCCCAAAGGCAGCACAATCCCATTCAACAACACGATCAGATTTTCAAATGCAAAATACTAAGTTAAAGAGGGCGGCATGGTTATGGTCCGGGATGTAATGAAAACGGCAGTCTTGATTCTTACTCTTTTGGTATCGGCTTCGTGCGGCAGCGGCGAAAGCAGCGGCACGAACGCCACGCCGACATATCCCCGCTTTGCCTACGCCGCAAACTATAACGACGGGACGGTTTCCATCTATAGCGTCAATGCCTCAACCGGCCAGTTGCGCCATAGCGGCTATGTGGCTGCCCAGACGCATCCTCGTGCCGTGACCGTCACCCCCTCGGGCAAATTCGCCTATGTCGCCAATTACGGTTCCAACAGTATCTCGGTCTACACCGTCAATCAGACCACCGGAGCCCTGACCGCCGGAACCGCCGTGACCACAGGCACGGCTCCCCTGTCCGTAACCGTCGACCCCTCGGGTAAATTCGCCTATGTGACCAATAGCGTTGACAACACGATTTCAGCCTATACCATCAATCAGACTTCCGGGGCTTTGAGCGCAAGAAACGACGTGGCTACCGGCGTAACCCCCTCCTCGGTGACCATCGCCCCCTCTGGTAACTTTGCCTATGTAGCCAACAGCGGTGACAATACCATCTCGACCTATACCATCAATCAGACCACCGGAGGGCTGACCGCAGGAGTCGCTGTAACTACCGGCAAGACACCCGTCTCCGTGACCGTTGCTCCTTCGGGCAAATTTGCCTATGTGACCAATAGCGGCTCCAACACTGTTTCGGTCTATACCGTCAACCAGACTACCGGAGTCTTGACTGCGGGGACCGCAGCCCTCACCGAGGTGGCTCCTACGGCCGTGACCGTTGTTCCTTCGGGCAAATTCGCCTATGTGGCCAACTATGATTCCAACACCATTTCGGTCTATACCATCGACCAGACCACCGGAACCCTGACCGAGGGGACGTCGGTGGCCGCAGGGACAAACCCCGCCTCCGTCATGGTCGATCCTTCGGGCAAGTTCGCCTATGCAACGTGTTTCAATTCCTACGCCATCCCGGTCTATGCCATCGACCAGACCACCGGCGCCTTAAACGCCGCAGGAACGGTTTCCGCCGCCAACGGCCCCGTTCAAATGGCCATGGTATCCGGGACCGCTGCCGTCACCAATGTGCCGAAATTCGCCTATGCGGCGAATTATGCTTCGGACAGCATCTCGGTGTATGGCGTCAACCAGAGCAGCGGGGCGTTGACCGCCGGGACGGCTGTGGCTGCCGGGACAGGTCCCTACGGTATCGCCGTTGATCCCTCCGGGAAATACGCCTACGTGGCAAACCGCTCATCCAATAATGTCTCGGTCTATGCCATTGACCAGACCACGGGTGCCTTGACCGCCGGGACGACGGTTGCTGCCGGCACTGAGCCGCGTTCCCTAGTCATCGATCCCTCGGGAAGATTTGCCTATGTGGCCAACTACGGTGCCAGTACCATTTCAGGCTACACGATCAACCAGGCCAGCGGCGCCTTGACCGCCGTGGCGACGGTTTCTGCCGGAACGGATACCAACCCCGTCTCGATTGCCGTTGACCCCTCGGGAAGGTTTCTCTATACGGCCAACTATAGCTCTTTCACGATCTCGGCGTATGCCATCGATCGGACCACCGGGGGCTTGACCGCTGTCGGGACGGCAGCGGCAGGTACGAATCCTGTCTCGATTACCATTGATCCCACGGGGCGATTCGCCTATGCGGCCAATAGCGGCTCCAACACCATTTCGGTATTTACCATCACCCAAACCACCGGGGCGCTGGTCAAGGTAACGGATGTGGCTGCGGGCACGAGCCCCTATTCTGTCGCCGTCGATCCCACCGGAAAGTATTTTTATGCAGCCAACTACGGTTCCGACACCATCTCCTCCTATACCATCGGCCAGTCTACCGGGACGTTGACCGCCGGTACGACTGCGGCTTCCGGTAAACAGCCCCGCTCGCTGGCTCTCGATCCCTCGGGAACGTTCGCCTATGCGGCCAACTACTACGGCAACTCCATCTTCCGATACACCGTCGACCAGACGACCGGGGCGCTGACCGCAGGGGCGGCAACGGTGGCCACGGCATCATCCCCTATCGCCCTCGTCGTCAGCGGCACGGTCCAATGATGTTTGCGTCTCTCGGCGATGCTGAAATGCGTGAAATGGGCAGAAAAGAAGGAAACGTGGCGGGAATGTGGCAAAAATAGGAAAATATATAGAGGTAGTGATACAAGCGGGCCTTGTTATGGTAATGGTGTGTACCACACTAAACTAGTATCGTCTTATGAAACCTATTAGTGGGGAAATACCTATGGCAAAAAATATACTTATTGTTGAAGATGAGCTTAAACTTGTCGATGTACTAAAAGATTATCTATATCTTGCAGGATTCGAAACGACAAGCTTATCTAATGGTACTGAAGTTGCGCTTTGGGTAAAGGATAATGGACCGAGCCTTGTCCTGCTCGATCTGATGCTGCCCGGGCGTGACGGTATAGATATCTGCAAGGAGATCAGAACCTTTTCCAATGTGCCGATCATTATGATGACCGCGCGTATTGATGAGGTCGACCGTTTGCTCGGGCTCGAACTCGGCGCCGATGACTATATCTGCAAGCCGTTCAGCCCGCGGGAGGTCGTCGCCCGGGTCAAGGCGGTTCTGCGCCGTATGGGCGACGAACAGACCACGCAGGCTGCCGGGCTTATGCTTGATGAATCGCGCTATCGGGCCACGCTTGCCGAACATGAACTCTGCCTCACCGCTGTTGAATTCAAATTGTTACAGTTTTTGGCGGCAAAGCCGGGACGAATTTACAGCCGTCAGCAACTCATGGAACAGATTTATCTCGACCGCCGCGTTGTCAGCAGTCGTACCATCGACAGCCATATCAAAAAGTTGCGCAAGAAGATTGCAGGTGCCAATCCCGACACGGAGTTTATCCACTCTGTCTACGGCGCCGGCTACAAATTTGAGGCCGCATGATCTTTTTTACCTTGGCATTTACCACAGAAAGGTTATGAAAACAGCACTAATGAAACGAATTATTTGTCACATTATTCTCTGTATTCCATTGGCCGGCTGCTCTCTGTTCAGGAGCCCACCCGACACAAGGACGGTAGCGCTCATGCCCTTCTTTTCTACCGCCAGTTCCAAAAGCATCGGCCAGGAGGCCGCCGACCGCGTAGCATTGGAACTGGTGGCCAAGGGATATATCGTTATTGATCGAAGCACCGCTACTGCCTTGGTGAATGAAACAAAGTTCTACGGCTCGGGCCTGAGTGACGATATGCGGAATACTTTGCAGTCCCGTAATATAGCTGCAGTGGTTTTCGGCAGTGTCAATGATTTCAGTTGCGAGACGATTAGGTCCCCCTCGCTGGTAGCCAGTCTGGCCAGCAATATGGACAAGAAAAACCGCTGCACCGTTTCCCTGACCGCCAAGATAGCCGATACCACAACCGGCAGGCTGCTGTGGGGAGTAACCATCAACGACACCTCCGAGGGCGTGAACCTCACCGCCATGGAACTCATGAAGTCTTTGATCCGCAAGGCCGATATCAAAGAAACACTCCCCCCATCCTTGAACGAGCAATCGAAACCCGAGTGAGTATGCCGACAGGGGGGCGGCTTGAGGCCGTTGCTGCGGAAATGCGGTGCTACTTCCCGGCGAGATGAACAAGTACAGGGTAAGGTCATGCTAAAAGTATATCTGAAAGATTGCCTGCCGGATTTTGTGGGGGAACTGGAGCGTCTGCTCCTTGAGGAGGACAGGCCTGAACTTGCCTGCCAAGTGAGGGATATGCCGGTCGATGTGGGGCGATGTGTGATCAGTGAAGAATTTTGCGCCATGCTCTGTACGGGGCTGCAGCCTTCGAAAGGATGGGGAGCGGGGCAGACCACGATTGCATTGGCTCCTAGGCAGGGCAATATCCTGGTTGACGTAATCGATGGCGAGATTATCGCTGTTGAGGTGTTCTGCCGCAAAGATGTCCACGAAAGAATGGTGCAGATGCAGTATGGACATGCGCAACCGGGGAACGCCTCTGAAAGCGTATCCTGCGGTGGCGTCCCGCTGGCGGGGTGATGCCGGGAAACCATGGCAACGGATAGACAGGAGGTTCGATGAAAGCGCTCAAAACCCGTAAAATCGTTTCAATGATCGTGATCTCTGCCACAATATTGAGTGCCATTCCCGCTTCTGCGGTTGACCAGGCCCTTCAGGAAACGCTCCAGGATGCCCTCTACGGCATCATGATCGGCACGTTAGTCGGCGGCGCGACCGTCGCTTTCACCAAAAAGCCGGCGAAACACCTTGTCAACTTTGGAGTGGGGGCTGGGTGCGGCGCTATCGGCGGCACCATCTTCGGTTTGGCAAAAGCGGTAAAGACGCTGGCTGAAATCGAAGACGGCACAATTAAATTTGCCATGCCTACCATTGTTCCCGAGGCTGTCGATTCACCCACAGCCTCCAGCAACTTTGCCCTATCTGTCGGTTTCCTTCGTATAACATACTAAAAATATCCCTGTTCCCCCATTCCCGGCTTTCATGACGTCTCAGCCGGAATACGGTGCCGGGAGCCGCTGCGCCACGCCTATGGTTTTTACCCGGATTTCCCGGCCAAACTTCTGATGAGGGGCGTACATCGGCTGCAGACAGGCGGGAGAATGGACCGCAACGGGTCAGGGACGGTAAAATGCTTTGCGGCCGATCTTGAGCATTTGGGAAGCCTTGGATTTGTTGCCGTTGCACCGTTCCAGGGTGATGGCCAGAATGCGCTTCGTCAACGTATCGAGTGAGAGGATATCGCCCGGTACTGTCAGGGTATAGGTGACGCTGTCGCCGGCGTTGCCGCCATTGGCGGCATCAGTGGAACCTGCTGAATTGATCCCCAGATGGGCGGGACGGATCAGTTCTCCGTCCGTGAGAATGGCTGCGCGTTCCAGGCAGTTGCGCAGTTCGCGGACGTTGCCCGGCCAGTGGTAGTCGAGCATGGCTTCCATGGCCTTTGGGGAGATGCCGGGCAGTGCCTTGCCCAGATGCTGGCGCAGATGGTCGAGCACATGTTCGCAGAGCAGGGGGATGTCGTCCTTGCGGTCACGCAGGGGCGGGATGGTAAGCGGAAAAACGTTGATCCGGTGGTAGAGATCCTCACGGAAGCGCCCGGCAGCGACCCACTCGGCCAGATTGCGGTTGGTGGCTACGATGACCCGGCAGTCGGCGGGAAGCGGGGTGTTGCTCCCGATTTTTTCGAAAACGCGCTCCTGGAGGACCCGCAACAGCTTGGCCTGGAGCGGCAGGGGCATGTCGCCGATCTCGTCGAGCAGGAGCGTTCCGCCACGGGCCAGGCTGAACTTGCCTTCCCGATCACGGTCGGCACCGGTGAAGGCTCCCCGCACATGGCCAAAGAGTTCGCTTTCCAGAAGCTGCTCGGGAATAGCGGCGCAGTTTATCGCTACAAAACTGGTGGGGAGCCCCTTGCCGGCGAAGTGGATGGCTCGCGCCAACACCTCTTTGCCGGAACCGCTTTCGCCGTAGATGGCTATGGTCGTCTGGCGTGCCGCAGCCACCTTGGCAGCCAGCCGCAGCATCTCTTTCATTGCCGGATTGACGGTCACAATGCTTTGAAAGGTGAATGGTTCTCCCAGGAGCCCTTTGATCTGTTCATTTTCGCGGACAATGTGGTGGTAATCGAGGGCATGTTGGGTGGTGATGCGCAAAATAGCGGGATTGATGGGCTTCTCAAGGTAATCGTAAGCCCCGCGTCGCATGGCCTCAACAGCGCTCTCCACACTGCCGTTTGCCGTTACTACGACGACCGGTATCCCTTTGTGCCGCTTCCCGATCTGCTCGATGAGTTCCAGGCCATCCATTTCATGCATAACCAGATCTGAGATGACCAGATCGATCTGGCGTTGCTCCATGATGTCCAAGGCTTCTGCACCGCTGAATGCGGCTACGGGAGCGAAACCAGCCTCGCCAAGCTGGGCTTCCAGCATGCGAACGCTCAGTTCATCGTCGTCAACGATAAGGATTGTCGGAACCGTCATTGATAGCACGCCTGAGTGATTAACATGATCATAGTGCCTTAACCTGATTTCATATCATAAAGTTAAATGGTCAGATTACAAGACAATCTTCCCCTTTACCTTGTAATTCCAGCTTCCCCGATGGTTTGTCCGGCCAGTGTCCTTTAGCTGGAAATCCGCAACCCCAGCTGGCTGATCGTTTTGTGGACCTTCTCCGGCTCTACGGGCTTGACCAGATAGGCCGACGACTGAACCGCCAGCATGGACTGCATGACATCCTGGGGGGTATTGAGGGCGGTCAGCATGACGATCTTGACCTGCTTGTCCGTCGGCAGGGCCAGTCCCTTCTCCAGTTTCCTGATCTCTTTGCCGGCGGTGATCCCATCCATGTCCGGCATGACGATATCCAGCAGGATAAGCTCATAGGGGGCACCCTCCGTCATGGCTGCCTGGAACTTTTCAACCGCATCCCGGCCGCCGACGGCGGTGTCAACGACGGGAACGTTCTCCAGGTACTGGGCTACGATCTCGCGTCCCAATTCGTCATCATCTACGACAAGGCATTTCTTGAGCTCCATGTAATTCCTCCTCTGTGAAATCCGGCCCGCCTGGGTCGGGCCGGTTATGATTCTTCATCGGTCAGGCGTACGAAAGCAGCATATTCGTTGTTGAGACTGGGGAGCAGGTCCAGCGCTTCAACCGGTCGTTTTTCCCGGGCGGTCTCCTCGATGCGCCGGGCGATGTCCTGGATTCGCGGCGCGCCGATATTGCCGGCGGCTCCCTTGATAGTGTGGGCATTTACCCGCATCCCTTCGGCATCACGGCTTTCCGCGGCAGCGAGAAGTTTTGCCAGGTTGCCGTCCATCCCCTTGCGGAACAACGCCACAAATTTGCCGATCAGCTCGGTCTTCCCCCCCAGGCGGGAAAGCAGTCCGGCGCGGTCGAATACCGGCAGGTTTGGTTCTGAAATCTTCAGAGGGACGGGGGCCCCTGAACCGGACTCTTGGGGAGGGAGCGGGAGGCCACACTGCTTGTGCAGGGCGAATGCAAGTTCAGCCGCTTTGAATGGTTTGGAAAGGTACCCATCCATACCCGCGGCCAGGCACTTCTCGCGATCTTCCTGGCCGGCATAGGCCGTCAGGGCGAGGATGGGGCATTTCCGGCCGGCAGCCTTCTCCAACTCCCGGATTTGACGTGTGGCCTGCAATCCATCCATGACCGGCATCTGAACATCCATCAGGATGGCGTCGAAACGCCCCGCTGCATAGGCCGCAACAGCCTCCTGGCCGTTGGTGGCCAGGGTGACCCGGTGTCCCTGCTTTTCGAGGATGGCCAGCGCCACCATCCGGTTGACCTCCACATCGTCGGCCACCAGAATGTCAAGGCGGGCCTGCTCCTCCTGCGGGGCGTGGCGGGTTGTCGGCACCTGCTGCACTGCGCCCCGGCCGGTCAGGACCTCCAGGATGGCGTCCCGCAGTTCATCGTGTATCCACGGTTTGGCGAGATACCCGTTCACCCCCAGCCGGCGGCATTGCTCGGCGTCGCCGCGCATCCCGGCGCTGGTCATGACGATCATCAACAGGCCGGCGCGGCCGGCTTCACGAAGCTGTTCGACCACGCCCCAGCAATCCGCGCCCAGGGTTTGCAAATCAACCAGCGCCAGCAGGGGGCGTTTGGAGGCGTCAGCCAGTCGGCGGACGAGGTCCAGCGCCTCTGTTCCATCGGCAGCACAAAAAGGCCGCATGCCCCATGCGGTCAGGTATTGGGCCAACGTGCGCCGGTTCAACTCGATCTGTTCCACCACCACCACATGCTGGTCCGCCAGTTCGGCCGGTTCCGGCCGGGGAGGTACGTGCTGCTGAATCTGGAGGCGGGCGGTGAAGTGAAAGGTACTCCCCTGTCCCGGCGTGCTGTCGACCCATATTTTGCCTCCCATCAGTTCCACGATCCGCCGGGAGATGGCCAGGCCGAGGCCGGTGCCGCCGAAGCGTTTGGTCGTGGACGAATCGGCCTGTTCGAACACGTTGAAGATCCGTCCGCAGGCTTCCGGGGCGATTCCGATCCCGCGGTCCGAGACGGAAAACTGGAGCAGCACCTGGTCGCCATCGTCTGTCACGAGGTTGGTGTGGACGACGATTTCACCCCGGTCCGAAAATTTTATGGCATTGCCCACGAGATTGACCAGCACCTGCCGTAGTTTTCCGGCATCGCCGAGCAGCGCGTCGGGCACGTTTATTTCCGGGACGCAGAGCAACTCCAGTTTTTTGTCGGTCGCCCTGGGCGCCAGCGAGCGCAGCATCTGACCGATAACCGTACGCAGCAGAAAGGGGGAATGGTCGAGTACGGTCCTGCCCGCTTCGATCTTGGAAAAATCGAGTATATCGTTGATGACGAGCATCAGGCTGTCGGCCGAATCCTTGATGGCGTGGTAGAACTGCCGCTCCTGGGTGGGGGCGAGCCCGCCAGTGAGCAGGAGATCGGTCATCCCCATGATTCCGTTCATGGGGGTTCTGATCTCGTGGCTCATGTTGGCAAGAAAGGCGCTTTTGGCGCGGCTGGCCTCTTCTGCCTGTTCACGGGCGATGGCCAGGTCGCGTGTCCGCTCCAGGACCTTCTCTTCAAGAGTAACCATGTTTTCATGCAGCTTGGCGTTGAGCGTGGTGCTCTCCAGGGCGTGGGCGCAGGTGTACAGTACGATGGATATGGCGTTGAGGGCCGCTGCATCGACCGAGGTCGAATCTCCGGGCAGGATGGCGGCAAACATCCCCAGGATGCGGGAACGGGTGGCGATACTGTGCAGGAGCAGGGTCCGGTTGCCGGCAAGGGGCACCAGGATAGCTTGGTTGCGGTTCAGGGCCCAGGCGAAGGTCCCGTCCATGATCTTTGCGTCGATCTCGGATTGAATCTCGTTTCGGGCATCCACGGGTTCCCAGGATGCCAATTCGAAGCTGCCATCCTCCATCGCCTCAAGGCACCCCATTTCGCGGCTTACCAGGATTCTGCGGACCTGCACCTGGGTAGCCTGGAAAATGGCGGAAAAGTCCTTGGCGCGGTTGAGGTCGCCCTGGAAGTCCAGACTCGACGCGAGCATGTCCAAAATCGACATATAACGCCGGTTCGCCTCTTCCAGAAACTGGACCCGCTCCTGGAGGAATTCAAGGGGAAGGGGGGGGCTTTTTGCTTTCATTGCCCCTCCATCAGAATGTCGAAGGTTTCCTCGATCTGCGGTTCCGACTGTTTCAGGATGGTAGCCAGGATGTTGACCGGCATGCCGAGGCGGTCCCAGGCCGCCGGATCCAGGGGAGAGACGCACCACTCACCGCTGGCGCCGAACTCGAAGGCCTGACAGATGATTTCCGCCAGGTGGACGATGGCTGATTCCAGGGGGAATTGGGCTGCGGAGCGGGGGGTGTGGTGACATGCCACCGGTTCGAAAATATTGGCCGGAAGCTTCCATGCCTGCAACAGCGCTCCGCCCAGGTCGGCATGGTCGAAGCCCAACTGGTCCCGCTCGGTATGGTGGTAATGCTCCTGACGCGACCGGCTCAGCGCCAGCAACTCGCCGGCCGTATCCGGTATGGCGGCGCACAGGATCAATTGCCCCACATCGTGGAGGATTCCGGCCACGAAGAAACGCTCCACATTGCTTTCGCGCAGGCAGGTCGCCAGATTGCGGGCGATGATGCCGCAGGCGATGCTGTGCCGCCAGAAAAAGGCCATATTCATCAAATCGTCGGGGATGCCCTTGAACACGCCCATGGCCGAGGCGGCAAACGCCAGGTCGCGCAACTGCTGGGTACCGATTATGGTCACCGCCTTGGTGATCGAATCAACCCGGGAGTAATAGCCGAACAGCGGGCTGTTGGCGAGCTTGAGGATGCGTGCGGTGAGGCCCTGGTCCTCGATGATGATCTTGGCGATATCGGCGATGGAACTGCGGGGGTGATTGATGGCCTCGTTGAACCGTTCGTAGAAATAGGGGAGGGAGTAGATCGTGCGCGTCTGCTCCACGAGCCGCTCCAGGGTGATGGGCGCGCGTTCAGCAAAGCTCATGGGTGGCCTTTCTCAACGCTGCGAGGCGGAGCAGTTCGCGCATGACCGGGTGCTGTACGTCACTCTTGCAAAAAAGCGGTCCAAGTGACGCCATGGCGGCATCCAACTGCTCGTGGGTGATCTCTGCGGGGAGGCGGCTATTCGGGTCATCGTCCTCCATCCCGACGATGTTGACCTCCATCACCCCCCAGGTCCGCAATACCACAAGATGCTTCTGGCTCAACTCCACGCCCGCGCCCAACAACAATCTGCCGGTGCGGTCGTGAACATCGCTTGCCAGGGTCATGCCCACTTCAATATTGTCGATTTGGGTTAATCCCACAAGTCAAACATCTCCGGGAAAACCGACGAAACCTCACAATGCACTGTTTGCGGGATTCCGACAATTTAAGCTGAATCAAGAATTACAACAGTCCTTATATAGCATTCTGCTCCAGGTAACTCAAGTTATTGGCTTCGTTTCGGGCCGCATATTTTTGTGTTGACAGGATCATGGTGTGTCCCATATATTGAATTTCAAGTTCAAAAAGGAGGGCGGGATGATCCTCGAAAAGAAAAAGGCATTCAATGCGTTTGCTGCGGCCAAAGGGCTCCGCTCTACCCGTCAACGGGACATAATCCTTGATTTCTTTCTTTCCACCCGCCAGCACGTCAGCGTCGAAGAGTTGTACCTGAAGATCAAGGCCAGCCATCCCGGCATCGGCCATGCCACGGTGTACCGCACCCTCAAGCTGTTCACCGAGGCCGGCTTGGCCCGCGAGATCCTGCTGAACGACGGCCAGACCCGCTATGAACACGTGTCGGCGGGCGAGCACCATGACCATCTGGTCTGCACCGGGTGCAACGCGATCATCGAGTTCGAGGATGAGACCATCGAGAAACTGCAGAAGGAGATAGCGCTACTCCACGGTTTCATGATCAAGAGTCATAAACTTGAACTCTACGGACTGTGCGCAGCATGCAGAGCTAACCAGTAATTTTTTTTGCCATATATTTGAAATTGAAAATCAAGAACATAAAGGATGGAGTAATGGCGACATGCTGCGGTAAACAGACGGAAGCGCCGGGGAAGGTGCCAAATGCCAAACGGGTGGCCTTGGTCGGCAATCCCAACGTCGGAAAGAGTGTGCTCTTCAATGCCCTGACCGGGTCGTACGTAACCGTTTCCAACTATCCGGGGACCTCGGTGGAGGTCTCCCGCGGCCATGCCGTGATCAATGAGCAGCCGTGGGAGGTGATCGACACCCCGGGGATGTATTCGATCCATACCATCACCGAGGAGGAACGGGTTGCCCGGGAAATCCTGTTGCACGAGACCCCGGACGTGGTACTGCACGTGCTCGATGCCCGTAACCTGGAGCGTATGCTGGCCATGACGCTCCAGTTGATCGAGGCGGGTCTGCCGGTGATTCTGGTGGTCAACATCATGGACGAAGCCGAGCGGATGGGGCTCAAGATCGATCTGGAACTGCTGCGGCAGAGGCTCGGCATCCCGGTGGTCGGGGCCGCGACGACCCGCAAACGGGGGCTTGGCGAGATCCGCTCCGCCATCGCCACCTATCGCCAGGATATGGGTAGCCCCCGGCATTTTACCTACAGCCGTCTCCTGGAGCACGACATCAACGAGGTGTCCGGGCTCATGGAAGGTGAGTACATCCTTTCCCGCCGCGCCCTGGCCCTGCTGCTTTTCCAGCAGGACGAAGAAATCACCTCCCTGGTGCGCCGCCGGGAGGGGGAAGGGTTCGGGGTGATCGCCGAAAGGGTGCGGGACATCGCCTTCAATCGCCGCGGGTCGTTCCACCTGGATCTCTCCATGGAGCGTAAGGATATCGTCAAAAAACTGGTCCTGGACGTGTTCACCAGCCCGGAGAAACGGGTCGTTACCTGGGGCGAACGGTTGTCGCGCATCTCGGCGCAGCCTTTGACCGGTATCCCCCTGCTGTTGATCGTACTCTATTTCGGCCTGTACAAGTTCGTCGGCGACTTCGGCGCGGGCACGCTGGTTGACGTGCTGGAAAAAAAACTCTTCGTGGAGATGTTCAACCCCTGGATTACCGGCATCGTCAAGATGGTCATCCCCTGGGAGATCATTCAGGAGCTGTTCGTGGGGGAGTACGGCATCATCACCCTGGGAATCCGCTATGCGGTGGGGATCATCCTGCCGATCGTGGCGACCTTCTTCATCTTTTTTTCCTTTCTGGAGGATACCGGCTACTTTCCGCGCCTGGCCCTGCTGGTTGACCGCATCTTCAAACGGTTCGGCCTCACCGGCCGGGCGGTGATCCCCATGGTGCTGGGGTTCGGCTGCGACACCATGGCGACCATGGTGACCCGCACCCTGGAAACGACCCGCGAGCGGGTCATCGCCACGGTGTTGCTGGCCTTGACCATCCCCTGCTCGGCCCAGCTGGGGGTGATCCTGGCGCTTTTGTCCAAGTTCCCCGGCGCCCTGGCGGTATGGGGCGCCTGTCTGCTGCTTTTGTTCGTGGTTGTGGGCCTGCTGGCGGCCCGGGTCATGCCGGGCGAAGCCCCCATGTTCTACATGGAGTTGCCCCCCATGCGGCTGCCGCAGTTTTCCAATGTATTGACCAAGACCTATACCCGCATGCAGTGGTATTTCATGGAGATCCTGCCCCTGTTCGTGCTCGCCTCCATACTGCTCTGGCTCGGCAAGATAACCGGGCTCTTTGAAAAGCTCGTAACCGCCATGACCCCGGTGATGGCGTCCATCGGCCTGCCCAAGGAGACGGCCGTGGCCTTCATCTTCGGTTTCTTTCGCCGGGATTACGGCGCTGCCGGCCTGTATGAATTGCAGACGAAGGGGTTGATGGATGCCCGCCAACTGACGGTTGCCGCGGTGACGCTGACCCTGTTCATCCCCTGCATAGCCCAGTTTCTGATCATGAAGAAGGAGCGGGGATGGAAGGTGGCGGGCAGTATCGGCGTGTTCGTCAGCCTGCTGGCCTTCGGCAGCGGCTATGTGCTCAACCGTTTCTTGCTCGCAACAGGGATACTTTCCTAGTATCCTGCGAGGGGGACACCCCTGGGAGATATGAAGATGATTTGCGGGTTTTGCGGACACGAGTTTGATGAAAATGAAGGAAAACGCGGGTGCGGCGGCTGCCCCGGCGGGTGCCACAGTGTGCATTGCCCGCGCTGCAACTACAAGAATCCCCTGGAACCGGCCTTTATCGGTAAGCTGAAAAACATGTTGAAACGGAAAACATCATCCGACGCTGGGGTTACAGAGAATTCAGAGGACAAAAAATCAAAGGCATCTTAAAATAGTTTTCCCGACGGGAAAGCTATGGTGCGATGTCCGATTTGATGGTTGTTTCTCTGTATGCCTGTCACCCGGTGGCAAAGAAGGAGCGTATATGAAATTGTCCGAAAAGGCGGAAGAGATCCTGGAGGCCCTGTGGATCGCGGTGGAAGAAGAGGGGGGGCGTTTTCTCGACCCGGAGAAGATGGGGTTCCCGGCCGATGACCCGGCCTACCGCGAGTTGACCGACCGCGCGCTGGTGGAGCTGCGCCAGGGGATGGTCTATTTCCGGCCCGAGGGGCGTGAAGAGGGGAAGATGACCATCCGCCGCCATCGTCTGGCGGAGCGCCTGATGATGGATGTGCTTAACCTGCGCGGCGATGAGGGAGACGATAAGGCATGCCAGTTCGAGCACCTGCTCAATGAAGGGGTGGACGTCAAGATCTGCACCATGCTCAACCATCCCACCACCTGCCCCCACGGCAAGCCGATACCGCCGGGCGAGTGCTGCGCGGATGCCCGGGCCCAGGGCGACCTTGGCGTGGTGGCCCTGACCGAATTCAAATCGGGACAGGAGGGGGAGATCGCCTACATCCAGACCGAGGACAGCAAGAAGATGCAGAAGCTGATGGCCATGGGGGTCTTGCCGGGTAATCGTATCGTACTGGTGCAGTCTTTCCCCTCCTACATCTTCCGGGTCGGATTTTCCGAGTTTGCCATCGACGGCAACCTGGCAAAAGAGATTTTTGTGCGGAAGTAGCGGCAAGGAAGGTTGACAAGGGGATGATTCGGAAACTAATATAACCAGACTTCCGCAGTATTGGTTTTCTATCCCCATTCTCATCCTGAAAGGCGCGTATGAAGGTCATCATCCTCCTCGGCGACGGCATGTCGGACGTGGTCTACAGCGAACTCGGCAACAAATCACCGCTCCAGGCGGCCAAAACCCCCAACATGGATTTCATGGCCCGGCACGGTCAGGTCGGCCTGGCCAATACCGTCCCGGAGGGGTTGCCGCCGGGTAGCGACGTGGCCAACCTGTCGATCTTCGGCTACGATCCGCGGACCTGTTACACCGGTCGTTCTCCGCTGGAAGCGGTGAGCATGGGGGTAACCCTCGGCCCGGACGACGTCGCCTTCCGCATGAACCTGGTGACCCTCAACCCCCATGGCAGTTCGCTGTACATGGAGGATTTCTCTGCCGGCCACATCACCACCGAGGAGGGGCGCGGATTGGTGGCAGCGCTCCAGAAAGAGATCGGCAGCGCCGAGTTCGAGTTCCATCCCGGCGTCGGCTACCGCCACCTGATGGTCTGGCGCGGCGGCAAGGACGGCATGACGGCCACCCCCCCCCACGACATCACCGGGAAGGCGGTGCTGGAGTACCTCCCCAGCGGCGATGGCGCCGCCACGTTGAACAATATCATGAACCACGCCCAGATGGTGTTGCACGACCATCCCCTCAACAAGAAACGTAAGGAGGAGGGGAAGCGGCAGGCTAACTCCATCTGGCTCTGGGGACACGGCAAGACCCCCCGGGTCGATCCCTACAGCCAGAAATTCGGCCTCTCGGGAGCGGTAATCTCGGCAGTGGACCTGATCAGGGGGATCGGCGTCTGCGCCGGCCTGGACGTGATCCACGTGGAAGGGGCCACCGGTTACATCGACACCAACTACCTGGGCAAGGCACAAGCCGCTCTTGCGGCCCTGGAAAACCACGATTTCGTCTACGTGCATGTGGAGGCCCCCGACGAAGCATCCCATTCCGGCAGGATGGATCACAAGATCCAGGCCATCGAGGATTTTGACCGCCAGGTGGTGGGTACGGTCCTGGAGGGGATCAGGAAATTCGGCGACTTCGCCATCCTCTGCACCCCCGACCACCCCACGCCGGTGCGCCTGATGACCCACACGGCAGAACCGGTTCCCTTTGTCATCTATCGCGGCGGGGAAGGGCCGGGCAACGGCGCAAAGTCCTACGACGAGGAACAGGCCGGGACGACCGGCCTGAAGGTGGAGGGGCATGACCTGATGGAGATGCTGGTGAAGTAGCCTTTGGCTCGTGGTGCATCTCTTCTGCCCTGCTGCATATATGTTTTACCAATACAAAAAGCCCTCCTCATGGAGAGCCTTTTGTGTTACCGGCAGAGATGTACTTCTTCACGATTCAAGCTACCTTTGGGGAGCCTCCCGCCGTTCTTCCGAACGCCCCCGTGCGGGGACCGGCGCCCCCTTATTCTCATTGCGCTGTTCAGGGGCAGTAACGTTCCAGACCTTTCTCGGCTGTGCCTGGGGTGACGGTGTCGCTCTGCGGTTTTGTCCGGCATTCGGGGCCGGGCTACTCTGGGGCCGTGTTTGCATCGCCGGGGCTGTTTTTACTGCCGGTGCCGTTACTACCGGCACGGGGGAGCGCCGTTCTCCCCTCCCTTGGGTTGCCGGAGAGGCCGGCGCGCGGGTTTCAGCCGGGGCTGTCGTTCTGCCGGCCGGTTGTGGTTGTGCGGTTGGCTGCCCGGCGGGGACATTCTTCCTGTCCCGCACCTGGGGCGTCGCTACGGGGGCAGGCGTTGCTGTCTTCGGCGTTCTTGCCGGGGCAGGGGTAGCGGCGGGCGAAGATGGCATTATCCGCGGGAAGCGTTGCCGCATCTCCTGGGGCGCCACCCGTTTCACCTCAGGCGGTGCGACCCGGGGAGGGGTGCCCTTGACGACCGGCATGCGCGATTCCCGGATCGGTTTGATGCGCGGACTGCCGACCGATACGGCCGCCGAAGGGGGTATTGCGTTTCTCCCGCTCATCGGGGTATTCACGGTCCTGCCCCGCAGGAAATCGTTCTGGGGAACCATAGTCATCCCACCCCGGGCCCCGCTGTTCCGGTAGACCACGGTGGTGTTCCTGACGTTTATGTTGGTAACGTTGATGTTGACGCTGTTGCGGCCGTAGGAACGATGTCCGTAGTAGGTCTCGCCCGGGGCCAGCGGCGTCCAGCCGACGCGGTCGCCGGTGCGATACCACCCCACGTACCCCGGTCCCCAGTAGACATCGCCGCGACCGGGCGGGACCCAGCACCAACCACGTCCGCCCACCACGATCCAGCGCCCGTAGTGATAGGGCGCCCATCCCCAGTTTTCGTAGGAGATCCAGACATAGTCGTCGCCCTTCCAGATCCAGCGGCCGCTCCGGTAGGGCGCCCAGTCGTCGGCCAGGATTACCGTCGGGCGCCAGACCATGCCGTAGTCGGGAACCCGAACCCACTCGCCGCTGGCGTCGAGTTCTCCGGCATACCCCCTGATCTCCTCGGGGAGATAGGCCTCCGAGCGCGAACTGCGGATGATACCCCGGTCGCGGTCCAGATTCCAACGCTCCCAATCGTCGGGGGGATTGAGCGCCAAAAGTTCGTTACGCCCCTCTTCCAGCGCGATTTGCTCGCCGGCCCGCACCCTGGTGCGGCTGCCGTTGCCTTCCACATAGGCCGAACCCTTGAAGATGGATACGTCCTCTTCACTGTTGGGCAGCATGTCGATCCGCAGGCGCGTGCGGCTGGCGGGGAGCACCGTGGTGTCCTCGGCATCGATTTGCAGGCTACGTTCCTTGACATTGCTGACGGTGTGCACGTACATGCGCCCCGCGGAGAGGTGTATCTGGGTAAAGCCCTCCTCCACAGCGAGCATCTCCATGGTGGAGCCGCCATCGATCCTGATCAGGGACCCGTCGTTCAACTGGATCTCGAGCCGTGAGCCGTCGGGGCACCAGACCGAATCCCCCTCGTCCAGTGGCGTGTTGATGGCAACCGGCAGCCAATCCGTATCACTGGGGGTACGGAAATAGACGTCGCCGACCTGCTGGTGTACCCGGGCCGGACTGATGACCCCGGCCAGGGACCAGGATGGCGGGATGGCGATGAACAGCATGAAAACTATCCAGAGTACGTGTTGCATAACAGCCTCCTTGCCCCGGTTGGGGCGATGGTGTCTCTCGGTTCAATTAGTATAACGCAAAGAACATGCCGTGCGGAGGAATGGCATAAACGGGCGTTTTCCGGCGGACAGGGTCGCCGGGCTGCCTCAAATGGGGCAGGATGTCGGCGTTTTGAAGTTGTCGAGGATCCAGCGTGCAATGCTGCGCCGGGGCGGGAGCGAGGGGAGGGCATCCAGGGGAAACCAGCGGGCATCCTCCAGTTCGCTCAGATCGACCGTGATCTCGCCGTCGGCATAGTCGGCCACGAAGCCGGCCATGAGCTGGGCCGGGAAGGGCCAGTTCTGGCTTCCCACGTAGCGGACGTTTTCGATCCCGATGCCGGTCTCTTCCCTGACCTCGCGGATGGCGCACTCTTCCAGGGATTCGCCGAAATCGACGAATCCGGCCACCAGGCTGTACCTGCCCGCCGGCCATTCCGCCTTGCGGGTGAGGAGCAGGTGGTCGCCCCGTCTGACCAGTACGATGGCGCAGGGGTGGATGTGGGGGAAGTGCTCTGTGCCGCAGCCGGTGCACCGTTTGCCCCAATTGCCGGTCATGGGCTCGGTCGGCGCACCGCAGCGGGAGCAGTGGCGGCTCTGCTGGTCCCAGTGCAGAATCTGCTTGGCAAGGCCCCCCACGGAAAGGGTCGCCATGTCCAGACGCTGCTCGGCAGCGTTGAACGCCTCGGCCTCGAAGGGGGCCTGGAGGGGCAGGTCGCTGGCGACGACAAAGGCGCGGAGCGGCTTGCCATGCCACTGGCCGATGAAGATCGGAGGAGCTTTCGGCTGGAGCCAGCCCGGCAGGCCGCCCTGGGGCAGGGATAGGCCGTTTTCATCCCGCGCCACAAGGATGCTGTTACCCTGCATGATGGCCCAGTAGCCTTCTTCCGCCGGTTCGTGCGGTGCGGGATAACAGAGTAGGAAGTACTCTCTGATGATGGCAAAATTGAAGGGGAGGTGGATCTGTTCGGGAAACATCATAAGGGCCTCACAAAGAAAATGCCGCCCGGAGGCGGCATCCGATACGTTAGTATCCCGTGCGGTTAGTCATGGGGCACTAGTTCTCGGTCAGTATCTTGTCATCGTACATCGATTCAAGGTTGAATTTGTGCTTCTTCTCCTCGTTGGCGAGCATCAACAACATGCGCTGGATTTCGGGAACGTCGGTCAGGTGGCTGGCCTCGCTGTAGAGCCGGGCGGCCTTTTCCTCGGCCTTCATGGCAAAGACCAGGATTTCCTGGAACGTCATGTCGTCCCGGTATTCGATGTCTACCAGGTAATCGCCAATCTTCAGATCCGGCACCTTGACGAAACGGTATTCATGGACCTTCTCCCGGTCCAGTCCCTGCAAAAGGCGCTTGTGCCCCAGTTCCTGCCCGGCCATCTCCTCCAGCATCTTGCGGCTGGCGGTTGACGATACCATCGCGGCGGCCTTGGTGTACAACTGGTACGAGGCCTCTTCCTTTTCGATGGCAAAGTCGAACACCTGACGGATATCCTTGAACAGTTCCATGGTTTCCCCTTTCGCCGCCGTATCGAGGCGGTTCAGCGCGTCGGTGCCTCAATGATGATGGCTCTCTCTGTATCAATTTTTGTAACAACATTCGCACCTGATGTCAAGGAACGCCCACGGGCTTGACTGCGAGCCGGAAAAACCCCATAATGCCGACAATGCTTCCGTTCACCCCTACACCCAAAAAACTTGCCATACTCTCCGTTCGCGCCAGCTTTCTGCTCCTGTTGGGCTGGTATCTGGTCTGCACCTTTATCCCGCCGGGAAAGGGCGCTCTCGTCCGCGATATTTCCTTTCCGGCCGGCAGCGGCATCAGAAAGCTGGCTGGGGAACTGAAACAGGGCGGCGTTATCCGCAGTGCGTGGCACTTTATCCTCCTCGCCCGTCTGCGGGGGCAGGCTCACCGCCTCAAAGCGGGTGATTACCGTCTCACGGACGCCATGACGCCGGGGGATATCCTGCGTAAGCTGGCGGCGGGCGATGTGGATTACCGCCGTTTTGCCCTGCCGGAGGGGTATTCCATCTACCAGGCCGCCGAGATGCTGGACCAGAAGGGGTATTTCAAGCGGGATGCGTTTCTTGCCGCGTGCCGCGACACCGTCCTGCTGGAGCGTCTGGGTATCCACGCCGCCAGTGCCGAGGGGTACCTCTCTCCGGCCACCTACAACCTGGCGCGCAACGGCACGGAAGAACAGTTGGTCACCCAGATGGTCGGCCACTTCCGGAAGGTTTACGGCGATGTGACCACGGGCGGCCGGGGACAGGGCCGACTGTCCCTCCACGAGATCGTGACCCTGGCCTCGATCATCGAAAAGGAGGCGGTTTCCGGGGCCGAAAAGCCGCTGATCTCCTCGGTCTTCTACAACCGTCTGCGCCTGGGAATGCCGCTGCAGAGCGATCCGACGGCGGTCTACGGCGCGCGGGCCTTTTCGGGCAAGGTCACTAAGGCCGACATCGGCCGCCATTCCCCTTACAACACCTATCTTGTCAAGGGACTGCCACCCGGTCCCATCGGCAATCCGGGGGCGGACGCCCTGCGCGCCGCCCTCCAGCCGGCCCGCAGCGACTACCTCTATTTCGTGGCCCGCCAGGATGGCACCCACTATTTTTCCCGCACCCTGGATGAGCATAATCGGGCCGTCGCGCGCTATCTCAGAAACTGATACCCGTACCATCGTGAAATTCTGCAAAAAAAAAGCCGGATGGCCTGTTTGGGGCTCCGGCTTTCTGTTTTTTTTGTTTGGCTCAGGTTTCAGGCGTGGGGTGTAACCTTTTGCACTGAAACCAGAAACTGAATGACCCCCACCAGGTTGATAAGTCTTCGGACCAATACGACCCGCTCATGGTCGTCCTTGGTTTGCAGGCACTTTTCGAGAAGATTCTGAAATTGTTCCACAACGATTTCGATGGAATTGCGGATCTTTTTACCCATACAAACCTCCTTTTCAGCCTTTGCCGAGTACCTCCAGAAATAAAATCTATTATACCAAATCTAACAGGGAAATGTGAAGCGAGTGTGGCGAAAAAGGTAAAATTTCCGTAAAACCGCGTCCCGCCACTCCTGACTCCATGGGCCGGTTTCAGGCCGCCTGTGTTCCCGCATCCTCGACGATAATCTCCAACTCGGCGAGGGCGATCTCCTTGATCCCCAGAAATTGCGCCTCGGGTGCCCCGAAAAGGGCAACCGCCGGATCGGGGGTGAGAGCCTTGCCCACCTTGCGGCAGGCCAGGTTGGCAAGCCTGACAATGACGAGCAGGATATCGTTGCCGTCATACTCAGTATTGTGATGGTTTACGGCGATGGAACAATAGATCTCCGGCAGGCTCCAGGAGAGCATCAGTCGGTTGCCCACATCCTCATGCATGGTGTCCAGGATCTCGTTGATGAGTATCTCCGAGATAGTGGCCTTTGTGCCGCCGGCTTGCAGGATTTCGTCCAACGCTTTGATGATGGCCAGCTTGCCGATATCGTGCAGCAGACCTCCCATGAATGCCTCGGTCGCGAGGGAGGCATAGCCCGCCTTAGACGCCAGCCAGGTGGCCCCTGTGGCGCAGGAGAGTGCATGGTCCCACAGTTTCTGCAGAAAATTGTCCAGGACCGGGTCACCGGACTTGTACTGTTCGGCCTGGGACGCCATCATGACCAGGTTGGCGATTTCCTGGGCGCCCAGACGGACAACGGCGTCCTTGATGGTGGCAACCTTGGAGAGACCGGTATAAAAGGAAGAGTTCCCCATCCTGAGAACCTGGCTGGCCAGGGACTGGTCCTCGTTGATCAGCCTGATGACCTCCTCGATGCGGAAGTCCCGGCTGACAAGCATCTGTTGGAGCTTGACCGCCACTGAATGAAAGACCGGCAGACCGCGCAGGTCCCCAGCCAGCCGGTCTCTGATCAGCTCTACGAGCGGTTTTCCCGTGGTCATTGCGTAACTCCCAGTATCCTTCGAAGTTCACCAAGCGGTCGCGGTTTCCCCAGGCGCGGAAGATCGGTGATGATCTCCTTCATGGAGACCAACCCTTGCGCCCCTTTGACAAGGCCATCCTCAACGAGTGTCACCATGCCCGATGTTTCTATGCTGATCCTGCGGATATCGTACGAACTCTTGTTGTTCAGGATGGCGTTTTTGACCATTTCGTTCATCACCAGCAGTTCGAATATGCCGACTCTGCCGCGATAGCCGCTGAAACGGCAGGACTTGCATCCCCGGCCGATTTTGAATTCCGCTCCGACCAGGTCGTTGGGCGATACGCCCAGGCGGGACAGGTCGAGGGGGGTGGGGATGTAAGCCTCGGCACAGTCGGGGCAGACCCGCCGGAGCAGGCGTTGGGCCACCACGCAGACCACGGTGGAGGAGATCAGGAAGGCCTCGATCTCCATATTCATCAGGCGGATCAGGCCGCCGATGCTGTCTTCGGTGTGAAAGGTGGTAAGCACTTTGTGGCCGGTCAGGGCCGCCTGGATGGCGGTTTCGGCCGAAAAATGGTCCCGAATCTCCCCTAGGACGATGATGTCCGGGTCCTGACGGACGATGTGGCGCAGGGTTTCCTCGAAGGTGACGCCGATCTTGGGATTGATGGAGCATTGGGTAATGCCGTCGATGATGTATTCCACCGGGTCTTCGGCGGTAATGATGCTGGTGTTGATGTTGTTCAGGAAGTTGACGCAGCTGTACATGGTGCTGGTCTTGCCCGACCCGGTGGGGCCGGTGATGATCATGACGCCGGTGGGGACCTCCAGGGCCTCATAGATGAAATGCTCCAGCATGCGCGGGGCCATCCCGATCTCCCTGATATCCAGCAGGGTCCCCTTGTTGTTGAGGAGCCGCAGGACGATCTTTTCGCCGTAGATGGTGATGAAGAAGGATACGCGCATATCCAGGTTGATGCCGTGTTTGGCGCTGGCGAACAGGATGCGCCCATCCTGATGGCGGCGCCGTTCGGCGATGTCGGCCTGGGCCATAACCTTGATCCGGCTGGTGAATTGAGCCGCCAGTTCCTTGGGAAAATCCTTGTGTTGCTGCATGACGCCGTCGCACCGGAGACGGATGCGCAGACGGTCCTTCATCGGTTCGATGTGAATGTCGCTGGCGCATTCTTCGATGGCCTCCTCGAAGAGCGTGTTGATCATGCCGATGATGGTGGACTCGTCCGAAATGGCTGGCTGGCTTGATGTCCGTTCCAGGGCGGTGAGATTTTCCAGGATCGATTCCCGGGGGGCAATGGCAATTTTGAGGCCCTGCCCCAGGATCTTTCGGGCCACATCCTGGGCCCTCTGGTCGAGGGGGTCGGAAAATGCCAGGACAATAGCGTCACCCTCGCGCTTGACCGGCACGAATTTGTGCTCCCGGCAGACGTTGAGCGGTATGGAGGCCAGCAGGGAGCGGTCGAGGGTGACGAAGCTCAACTCAATGAGCGGATAGCCGAGTTGGTAGGCGAGGGTTTCCAGCAGCCGGCGCTCCTCGATGAAGCCCCGTTCCACCAGGATTTCGCCCAGCCGCTTTTTGCCCAGATATTCTTTCTGTATCCCCAAGGCCTGTTGGAGGTCCGCGTCCCGCAGATACCCCAATTCCACCAGGAGGTCGCCGAGGCGGATGTTCATCTGGTTGTTGCGCAGGGTCTTTTGGAGCTGTTCCTGGGTTACGTAGCCCAGGTCCAGAAGGGTGTCCATCATGGTCCGTTGGGTGCTGAGCTTGGAGCGGACTCTGGTGGCATAGGAGAGCTGCTGCTCATCGATGACGCCGTCTTTCATCAGAAGCGCCGAAATAAGGTCCGTACTTTCGATGGGAGGGGGTGTTGCCGGACTCATGGTGTTTGCTTGGGTCATGGGACCCTCACAGGCGACAAGTGCATTTTACCTGTAACCTTACACTTATCAAGTTTGAGAAATCAATGGATTTTCCTTGCCCATGCCTGCTTTGCCTCCAGGGCTGGGGGATATCATTGCGCAGGCGGACAGCAGGCATAACTTCGCAAACGCTCAGTTCCCCATGGCCCGGCGCGTTATGGTTTTTGCTCCCCCTGAGGAATGATGTCTATGATGGTTACCTCGGGAGGGGCCAGCAGACGTAACGGCGGACCCCAGGTGCCGCTGCCGCGGGAGACGTGGATGAGCGAATTCTTGGCGGTAGCGGTCGTTCCGCAGGGGATGGGGTATTGGAGACGTACCAGCAGGTTAAAGGGAAATATCTGCCCCTTGTGAACATGGCCGGACAACTGTAAATCGAAAAGGCCGTCGCTAGCGGCCGGAATATCCGGCCGATGCTTGAGCAGGAGGCAAAAGCGGTCTCTGGGGACGGACCGCAGGAGCGCCTGTTCCGAAAGGGGAGGGGCGGGAACCCCCATGCGCCGGCCGGCCGGATCGTCGACCCCGCTGATGGTGATGCCGTTGGGAAGGGGGACCGCCTGGTTGCGGAGCACGGTAAACCCGGCCGTGCGGGTGAAGGCCAGGGCCTGGTTCAGACCGGCGTAGAACTCGTGGTTGCCGGTCACGGCGTATTTTCCGCCCGGGGTCTCGATGGACGCCAGCATAGTGGCCAGCCTGTTCTGATGCGACATGACGTCCTCCCGGGAGAGCCTGCCATCCACCAGATCGCCGGTGGACACCAGAATGTCGGGCCGGGCATTTCGGACGGCGGTCAGGATGCCGTTCAAACGGGATTCACGGAACAGGAGCCCGATGTGGACATCGGATATCTGCACAATCCTGACCCGGCCGACCGATGGCGGAAGTTTGGCCGTGGTCACCGTTACATGGTCGGTTCTGATGCGCCGGGCGTCGTAGAAGGCATAGGTGCTGGCAAGGAACGCGAATATCAGGGCGGTCGTGCAGGTGACGGTTGCGGTCAGAAACCCCGGGGTGGCGGTCCCCCAGAGGCGGTTCGACAGCCAGGCGAGCAGCCTTAGTGCGTCGCATGCCAGCAGGGTAGCGACAAAGATGAATATCGCCCCCATCCAGGTGTAGCCGGGCCATGCCAGGAAAAGAGCGCTCCGTTCCAGGCCGGCGCCTTCGGCCAGGCGCACCAGCATGGGGGCAGCGGTCATCAGGATCATCCATGCCGCCAGTGCCAGGGTGAGGGGGTGGTTCGGCAGGAATGCGCCGCGCAGCCTGAGAAAGGCATAGGCGTGCATGCCGCCGTAGAGGCTCAGGAAGGTGATCAGGAAGAGGGACATGGGACGTGTTCCTTGACGCCGCCGAAGCTCAGGCGGTGGACCGGTGAAGGGCCGAGTTGGCGGATCGCTGCAAGATGGGCGGCGCTGCCGTACCCCTTATGGCCGGCAAAGCCGTAGCCGGGGTACATGACATCCAGTTTCCGCATCAGACGGTCGCGGGTGACCTTGGCGATGATCGAGGCGGCTGCGATGGAGAGACTGAGGGAGTCCCCCTTTTTGACGGTTTTCTGGGGGAGGGTGGAGTCGATCTGGGTGATTCCGTCGATTAGAATGAAATCGGGCCGGGGGGAGAGGGCGGTGACCGCTTCCAACATGGCATGGCGGGTGGCTTGGAGGATATTGATGCGGTCGATCAGCTCCGGGCTGCCCATACCGACGCCGATGGTGAGGGCCTGGGCCTGGATGACATCGAAAAGGCGTTCGCGGGTTTCCGGAGAAAGTTTCTTCGAGTCATCGACCCCGGGGATGCGAAGCCCTTCGGGAAGTATGACCGCCGCCGCAACCACGGGACCGGCCAAGGGGCCGCGCCCCGCCTCGTCAACCCCGGCAATCATGGTAAACCCCCGACTGCGGGCGTGCTGCTCAAGGGCCAGGGTGTCCAGAGGGGGGACGGGAAAGAGTTCAGTTTGTCGCATGGTTGGTCCCTAGAACCGAAAAAGCCCCGCTAAGCGGGGCTTTTTCGGTTCTTTCTTCTCAGGCTCCGGCGATATATTTCTTCTCGCGGATGCGGGCCGCCTTGCCGCGCAGATTGCGCAGGTAGTACAGCTTGGCGCGGCGGACATGGCCGCGGGTCACGATCTCGATGGCCTCGATGCTGGGGGAGTGCAGCGGGAACACCCTCTCCACGCCAATGCCGTTGGAAATCTTGCGGACCGTGAAGGACTCGCGGATGCCGCCGTTCTGGCGGGCGATCACCACGCCCTGATAGGCCTGGAGACGACGTTTGTCGCCTTCAACGATCGCAACCTGTACCTTGACCGTATCCCCGACTTTGAAGGGGGGGATGTTTTTCTTCATTTGTTCGAATTCCAGAGTATCGATGGTGTTCATGAGTGCCTTCCTCCTCTATGTATCTGCTTCCTGTTAAAGTGCCTCTTGTTGTGTTCCCCTCAGGCGGTCGAGCATGATGGCCGCCGCCGAACGGACCGAGAGGTGGTTATAAGATCCTGCACCCGCGATGGGCTCAAGAACGTAATCTGCCGCAATAAAGCATTCATCCGTTAGCCCCCAGCCGGTACCCAGAAGAAGCAGGTACGGTTGGTCGGCCTCGGCCAGCATCTGGCGGAAAGCCGGAAAGGAAAGGCTGTCCGGCCGCTGTGCCGCCCCGGTGATGATCGTCTTGACCGGCTTGGCAAATCCGGTCTGGAGATCGTTGACGGCCGTTTTCAGGTCCGTGCAGATTCGGACGATACCGAGCGCCTCGCGGCGGTCCGGGTTGTAGTCCGCTCCCCACCCCTCCTGCCAGTGGCCGGTGATCCGTTCCGCCAGATTCCGTTGTTCGGCAGACGGGGTCACGATATAAAAGCGCTCCAGTCCAAAGGTACGCGATGAACGAGCGATATCGTGCAAATCCAGGTTGGTCAGGGCGGTGGTCACCACCTCGCGCCGCTTGTTGTAAACCGGATGGTGCAGCAGCGCTATCGCCATGTTGGCCCTGTCAGCAGTCACAGGCGCCGTCTTCCCGTTCAATCTCGGCCAGCAACGCGCGATCTTCCTTGCTCAGGGCGATTTCCTCCAGCAGGTCCGGCCGGAGTGAGCGCGTTTTGCGCAACGATTCGCGCCGCCGCCATTTTCTGATCAGCTCGTGGTTACCGGACAGGAGCACCTCCGGCACCTTGATGCCTGCGAATTCCGGCGGGCGTGTATACTGGGGATACTCCAGAAGGCCGTCGCAGAACGAGTCGGTTTCAGCCGATTCGTCGCTGCCGAGCACGCCGGGCAAAAGCCGCGTCACGGTATCCACAATAGCCATGGCGGCGATTTCGCCCCCGGAAAGGACATAATCGCCCAGGGAGATATCATCCTCCACGTACAACTGGCGGATACGCTCGTCAATCCCTTCATAGCGGCCGCAGACGATGATCAGACCATCCCGTTCAGCCAGTTCCGCAGCCACCTGGTGGGTGAGGCGTCTCCCTTGTGGGGAGGTCATAACCACCGTCGAGGCGGGACGACGGGCCTTGACCGCTTCGATGCAGGCGGCCAGGGGTTCCACCTTCATGACCATGCCGGCGCCGCCGCCATAGGGAGCGTCATCGGCGGTCTGGTGCCGGTCGGTGGCCCAATCGCGGATGTTGTGCAACGCAATCTCAATGAGCTGTTTGTCTTTCCCTCTCCTGATGATGCTCTCGTCGAAAGGACCGGCGAACATCCCGGGGAAGAGGGTTAATATATCGAAAATCATAGATCCAGAAGCCCGTCCATTGGGGTGATGACCATGGTGCCGCCCGCCAGATCAACGGAGCTGATCACGGAGGCTACCGCCGGGATCAGGTACTCCTGCTTCTCCTTGCGTACCACATAGACGTCGTTGCTTCCGGTCTCGAAGATGTCGGCCAGCGTACCGAGTTCGACCCCGTCGACGGTTACGACCCGAAGGCCGAGCAAGTCGCACCAGTAATACTCGTCATCTTCCGGTTCCGGCAACTGACTGCGCCGGAGACATAACTCGCTCCCCACCAGAGGCAGAACCTGGTCGATACTGTCGAAATCCCGCAGGCTGAGGATGAAGCCGGCGCTGTGCGGCTTTACACCCTTGACGGCGAATTCCCGCAGCGTCGTGCCGCCAGGGCTTCTCAGGGTGATGATCCGCGCAGCGCCCAAGCTCTCAAGGTTGCCCGAATAGGAATAGACCTTGAGTTGTCCCTTGATCCCATGGGTCCCGCTGATCTTGCCCACGGTAATCAGTTCGTCCGGATCGCCCATTATTCTACGATTTTGAGGATAGCCTTCTTGTTGTCCTTGGTGGACACGGCATTGAGGATCGTGCGAATTGCCTTGGCGGTACGGCCTTCCTTGCCGATGATACGCCCCATGTCCTCTTTGGCGACGGTCAGTTTAATGACCAAGGTATCCTCTTCCGTTTCCTCGGCCGCCTTGACCTGAGTCGGATCGTCAACCAATGCCTTTGCGATGGTTTCAACAAGTGCTTTCATGTCGGTATCCTCTGCTCATGTAGAATCGCCGGCGGACCGGGGTGGATACACTCGCTATGCCGTCGGAGCCGCCGCCTTGCCCAAAACGCCGGCATTCTTGAGAAGCTGGCGAACGGTTTCGGTCGGTTGTGCGCCCTTTTCAAGCCAGGCCTGGGCCTTTTCCACGTTCAGCTTGATGGCTGCCGGATTTTTGGTAGGGTCGTAGGTCCCTACGTTTTCAATGAAACGTCCATCCCTGCGGCAGCGCTCATCGGCTACAACCACTTGGTAGAAAGGTCTTTTCTTTGCGCCTGCACGTGCAAGCCTGATCTTGATTGCCATCTGAATCCTCCTGATTCTTTCTTCTGCGAAGTTAAGTAAAACCGTAATGCGATTGTTGTCTAGCCGAACGGGAGCATGCCCTTGCCAAGCCCCCCCATACCCTTGAGGAGCCCCTTGGGGCCGAGTTTCTGGAGCTGTTTGACCACCTTCTGCGCCTCGGTGAAGCGCTTGAGCAGTTGGTTGACCTCCTGCACGGTGGTGCCGCTCCCTTTGGCGATCCGCAGGCGCCTGCTGCCGTTGATGATACCGTGATTGGCCCTCTCGCCCGGCGTCATGGAACGGATAATCGCCTCGATCCGCTTCATTTCGTTCTCGCTGGGCTGGGCCCCCTGCATCTGCTTCATCATTTTGCCCATGCCGGGGATCATCCCCATGAGCGATTCCAGCGAACCCATCTTCTTGATCTGCTGGAGCTGGGCCAGGAAATCTTCCAGGTCGAACTGGTTCTTCTTCAGTTTCTGTTGGAGCCGGGCAGTCTCTTTTTCGTCAAAGACCGACTGGGCTTTTTCCACCAGCGTGAGGACATCGCCCATGCCCAGGATGCGCGATACAAGGCGATCGGCGTGGAAAACCTCCAAGGCGTCGAGTTTCTCACCCAGGCCGACGAACTTGACCGGTTTGCCGGTAACCGCCCTGACGGAAAGAGCGGCGCCACCTTTGGCGTCGCCGTCCAGCTTGGTCAGGACCACGCCGGTGATGTCCAGCCGCTCGTTGAATCCGCCGGCAACGTTGACGGCTTCCTGGCCGGTCATGGCGTCCGCCACAAAGAGTATTTCCAAGGGCAGAACAGATGCCTTGATCTCGGCCAGTTCGTTCATCAGAAAATCGTCGATCTGGTGCCGTCCGGCAGTATCGAGGATAACCGTGTCGAAACCGTTCAATTCGGCGAAACGCATGGCGGCCGAACAGATATCGACCGGTTTTTGGTCGGCCGAGGAGTTGAAGACCTCAAGGCCGAGTTGTCTGCCGACGGTGGCAAGCTGTTCAATGGCGGCCGGGCGGTAGACGTCGGCCGGGACCAGCAACGGACGGCGTTTCAGATTCTTCAGGTGCCGGCCCAGTTTGCCGCAGGTGGTCGTCTTGCCCGCACCCTGAAGGCCGACCATCATGATCGCCACCGGCGGTTTGGCCGACAGATTGAGGCCATTGTCCTCGTTGCCGCCCATGACGGCCACCAGTTCGTCGTGGACGATCTTGATGACCTGCTGGCCCGGCGTCAGGCTCTGCACGACTTCGGTGCCGACCGCCTTGACGCGTACGCTCTCGACAAAGTCCTTGACGACCTTGAAATTGACATCAGCCTCAAGGAGCGCCAGGCGGACCTCCCGCAGCGCCTCCTTGATATTGTCCTCGGTCATTACCCCCTGGCCGCGGAGCTTTTTGAAGACCGATTCAAGTTTTTCCGAAAGGCTGTCAAACATCGTCGTTGCATCGTCTCATGGTACGGAATATTCCAAAAGGGGTTTACTATAAAGTAGCCTTTGGAGAACTGTCAAGAACTATTTGTTTTTAAAGCCGTATTGCCTGTCCTGCTGAAAGCAGGCTTTCGGCGATGGTAAGCATGTTTGTGGTGCCGCCGGCCCTCAGCTTGTCCTTGAGTTTGAAGAAGTCCAGGCAGAGGCCGCAGGAGAGAATTTCCACCCCCATGCCCCCCAGTTTTTCCAGCGCCTCCAGCACATCCGAACCTTCCGTGGTCAGGAGCACCCCGGTGTTGAGGAAGAGCATGCGCGCCGGGAGTTCGCTCGTTTCCAGCAGGGTGTGGATGAAGTTCTTCATCAGCAGGCGCCCCAATTCCTCCGGGCCGTCCCCCAGGCGGTCGGATGTGATCAATAGCACCCGTTCGCCGGTGACGGCAGTCGTCGCCGCTTTCTGCGCCGGTTCGCCGCTGGAGACAATGGTCAGGGCCCAGCCGGCGCCGTCCCGCTCCTCACTCACCCGACAGCCGCGATTGCGGGCAAATCGGGTGACGTTCTCCCGCGGTGCGCCGTCGTCCAGCAGGACCCGCAACTCCGTCTGCTCCTCCAACGCCTTCTTCACCGTAATCACCGGGGCCGGGCAGGCCAGGTTCCTGCAGTCGATGGTAGTCATTTCTTTTCGTACCTCTCTATAAAATAGTCGGGGGCCCGTTTGCCTCGTTAACCCAAAACGTAACGAACTCTCCCCCCATGTATTGGCTGACAAAGGCCGGCAGCAGGCTTTCCCGTTCCAGTATCCGCATGATTTCCTCCCGCACATCCTCGCTGAAGCGCAAGGCCAGCCCGCAGTCGGTCTGGAGCTGACGGGGGGCGGGTATGAGCAGCACCGGCAGCCCGAGGGCCTTGAGCACGCCCTCGGCCTTCATGACCCGGTGGCCGGAATTGAATACCGCCAGTAAATGTCCCTCCTGTACCATAAGGCGTTTCTCCATCTCCCCATCCTGTTAGAACATAAGCGGATTGACAAACTGTAGACGAATTTCTACTATGCTTGAAAGGAGTTGTTCATGCAAGAGTCTTTGACAGTTGTACTGGTGGTTTGTGTGGCGTTCCTTTCCAGTATTCCCTGCGGGTATTTGCGCCAGAATTACAAAAAATATTCATTCATGTGGTTTTTGCTCATTCATGTTTCGATCCCCATTATTGCCCTGCTGCGCATCTCGGCCGGCCTCAGTTGGCGCGTCATCCCCCTTACCCTGGGAGGGGCGGTGGCCGGCCAGATTACGGGTGGCATCATCAACCGGCGGAGAAAACAAAATGGCTAAGCGGGTGAAGATGCGCTTCCCCCAACTCCTGCCGGACCTGCTCAAAAAACAGATGGCCGGGCTCGGATTGGCGGAACGGCTGCGGGAGGTGGAGATCTGGCGTCTCTGGCCCGAGGTGGTCGGCCCGACGGTGGCCTCGCGGGCGCAACCGCTGCGGATCATCAACGGCACCCTGACCGTTGCCGTGTCGAGCGCCGCCTGGATGCAGGAGCTGCGGTTCCTCACCACCATGATGAAGCAAAAGCTTAACGAACAGCTTGGGGCGGAGTTGATCAAGGAGATTGTCCTCCGGCCCGGTACGTTTGCAAAGAGTGCCGGGTCCGCCGATGATGACGAACCGGCGCCCCCGAAAGTTCTGAGCGAGCAGCAAAAGGCGTTTATCGCCGAACAGGCGGCCGGTATTGTCGACCCTGAAACGCGTGAGGCCTTTGTGAACCTGATGACGACCTCGTTCGAACGGGGCCGCTCGCGTTCCTGACGGCAAGCACGTAAAATACGAAAAAACAGGCAGCCCCGCTCTTCGTGAGTTTCTCACCGTGGTCCGGGGCTGTCTGGTTGTGGATCGAAATCGTGTTGTTGAGTGTCAGGCCCTGGTCAACTGACGGTATTTGATGCGGTGCGGTTGCTCCGCCGCCGCGCCCAGCCGCTTCCTGCGGTCCTCTTCGTATTCTGAATAGTTGCCGTCGAAGAACACCACGCTGGAATCTCCCTCGAAGGCCAGGATGTGGGTGGCGATACGGTCCAGGAACCAGCGGTCATGGCTGATGACCACGGCGCAGCCGGCAAAGTTCTCCAGCGCCTCCTCCAGGGCGCGCATGGTGTTCACGTCCAGGTCATTGGTCGGTTCGTCCAGCAGGATCACATTGGCCCCGCTTTTGAGCATCTTGGCCAGGTGTACCCGGTTGCGTTCGCCGCCGGAGAGCATGCCCACCTTCTTCTGCTGGTCCGCACCGGAAAAGTTGAAGCGCGACACGTAGGCCCGTGAGTTGACGGCCACCTTGCCGAGTTGGACGGTGTCCTGCCCCTCGGATATCTCCTCCCAGATATTCCGGTCCGGGTTCAGGGCGTCGCGGCTCTGGTCCACGTAGGCCAACTGCACGGTGTCGCCGATACGGAACGAACCGCTGTCCGGCCGTTCCTGGCCGGTGATCATGCGGAACAGGGTCGTCTTGCCGGCGCCGTTGGGGCCGATGATCCCTACGATGCCGCCCCGGGGCAGCCGGAAGTTCATTGCTTCGAACAGCAGCCGGTCGCCGAAGCCTTTGGCCACGTTGTCCGCCTCGATGACGATATCCCCCAGGCGCTGCCCTGGCGGGATATAGATCTCCAGGTCTTTGGCCTGTTTTTCGCTTTCCTGGGCCACCAACTGTTCATAGGCGCTGATGCGGGCCTGGGACTTGGCGTGGCGTCCCTTGGGGGACATCCTGATCCACTCCAGTTCGCGTTGCAGGGTCTTCTGACGATCGCTCTCCTGCTTTTCCTCCTGGGCCAGGCGGTTTTGCTTCTGTTCCAGCCAGGAGGAGTAGTTGCCCTTCCAGGGGATGCCCTCGCCCCGGTCCAGCTCCAGAATCCAGCCGGCCACATTGTCCAGGAAATAGCGGTCGTGGGTCACGGCGATGACGGTGCCGGCATAGTTGTGCAGGTGGTGCTCCAGCCAGGCTACGGTTTCGGCGTCCAGGTGGTTGGTCGGCTCGTCCAGGAGCAGGATGTCCGGTTTTTTCAGGAGCAACCGGCAGAGCGCCACGCGGCGTTTTTCACCGCCGGAGAGTACCTTGACCGGCGTGTCTCCCGGCGGGCAGCGCAAGGCATCCATGGCCATTTCCAAGCGGCTGTCCAGGTCCCAGGCGTCCAGGTGGTCCAGTTTCTCCTGCAGGGTGGCCTGACGTTCGCATAACTTTTCGAAATCGGCGTCCGGCTCGGAGAACTTGTCGGTGATGGCGTTGAACTCGGCCAGCAGGTCTACCGTCTCCTGGACCCCTTCCTCCACCACCTGGCGCACGGTCTTGGCCTCGTCCAGGTGTGGTTCCTGCTCCAGATAGCCCACGGTGTAGCCGGGGGAGAGCACCGCCTGGCCGTTGAAATCCTTGTCCACGCCGGCCATGATCCTGAGCAGGGAACTCTTGCCCGAACCGTTCAGGCCCAGCACGCCGATTTTGGCACCATAAAAGTAGGAGAGGGATATGTCCTTGATGACCGGTTTCTTGTCGTAAAACTTGCTGACCCGCATCATCGAGTAAATGATTTTAGTAACTTCCTGTGCCACGTGCAGTCTCCTTTGGGAACCGAAATGTCACATCCTTTTACACGCCGCTTGTGACGACTGTCAACCGCTTTGGATTTTTCCGCAGGCAATCGCTTGACAAATAAGAGGCAATAGGTAGTGTTTATGTCTATCCGACGGCAGGTGCCGGTAGTATCAGAATCCAGGGAAAGGAGATCAGATATCATGAGTATTAACGTTCAGGAGGCTGTCAAACGTTCAATTCAGACCGAAAAGAACGCCATGAATTTTTACCAGGTGGGTGCCAAACAGATGAGGGACACGGCTGCCCGCCGGACATTCGAAGTTCTGGCACAGGAAGAACGGGAGCATGCCGGGCAATTTTACCGGATATATGATGGCAAGGATATCCCGTCCCTGGACCAGTTCCTTGATACCCCCCCCGACAATGAATCGAGCTGGATTGCGTCGATCTCCCGGCTCATCGACGAGGACTTTACCGAACAAAAGGCTCTGGAGCTGGCTATGGAGCGGGAGCAAAACCTGGAGCAGACCCTGCTGGAAACAGCGGCAAAGGTTGACGACTCCGGGGTACGGGCGGTGTACGAACTGAACGCCAAGGAAACCCACAATCACTACCTGATGATCGAGTCCGAATATGCGCGTGTCATGGGTATGGTGCATGAAACCGACATGGACACGTATGTGAGAGAATAGCTGCCGTATTTCCTGCAAGCGGTAACAAAGCCCATTCATCCGACAGTTGAATGGGCTTTGTTGTAACTGGCGCTGTACATCACCCCGGTGGTATATTATTATATGGACCGCATGCAGGCGTGGGTCGTGCAGCGTATCGGGCTAAAGCTTTCAGTGACCGATGCCGATCAGGAACTGTAGCGGGCAGGGACGGGAGGACTACCATGGCGAGCCAGGCGGTCGGGCGAAAAGAGCCTCAAGATATTGAATTAACCGTGATCGGCAATGGCCTTTGCCTGTTGATCGCAGCGGCGGGGTTGCTGGCCGGTTCCATGACGACCAATCTCAGCCTGGCGTACTGGCGCGAGGATATTGTGGCGCTGGGGATCACCGTGATCATGGGGATTCGCCTGGTGCGCAGCCTGACGGACGCCATGGCGCAGTATCAGGAGGCCCCGCTGCCGGTACATCAGCCCCGTCGGGCGGAGACGCAGGAGCGGGTAAATGTCCAACCCGAGGGGGTGGCGGCGGGGCAGATACCCGCCGTGTCCAGTTTTACCCCCGACAAGGTGGTGGAAGAAGTGGTCAAGCGCATAGAAACCCAGAAGGCCGAGGCGGCCAAGAAGAATAAATTCACGAACTAGCGCCCCGTGCGGTTGGTTCGTACTCGTTCTTCAGTTTTCGGGGGCCGCTGCCGTTGTCGCGCCTCCTTGAGGTAAAATCTGCGCCACCCGCGTCGTCGCGCCTTGGCACCAGCCAAAATAGTTTGGAATAACTTCCCACGACCAACCGCACGGAGCACCGGAAGGGACCATGCCCCCATCGAACCGATTGACCCTTGAAAACTGCGCCCTGCTGTTGCAACGCCGCGGGGTCATCTCCCCGGAGCAACAGAAGGATATCCTTTCCCGCGGCAAGGCTCAGGAAAGCAAGCTGTTCGCCTACTACCAGGCCGGCGCATCCCGCAGAGTCCAGCACGGTGCCGAGGCCATCTCGCCGGTGGAGGTGATCGCCTCCTTCAATCTCGAACTGTCCGGCTCTCCCGGAAAATTCCTGACGGAAGATCTCATTACCGAGGTTGTGGCCTCCGCCGTCGGCCTGCCCTACCTCAGGATAGACCCGCTCAAGCTTGATCTGAATGTCGTCACCGCCCACATCCCGCGCCCCTTTGCCCTGAAAAACCTGATTGTCGCCGTTGCCGAAGACAAGGGCGTGATCACGGTAGCCGTGGCCGACCCCTTCAACGATACCATGGTCAAGGAACTGGCCGCGGCGCGCCGGCTGGAGATCAGGCGCGTCCTCAGTTCCAAAAGCGATATCCTCAAGATACTGCGCGAATTCTACGGGTTCCGCGCCTCGGTCATGGCCGCCGAAGCCGAGGCGTCATCCGGTGTCGAACTGGGGAATCTGGAGCAGTTCTTCAAGCTCAAGGGGCACCACGACATTGAAGGCAACGACAAGCATGTGGTGGATGCGGTGGATTTCCTGCTGCAATACGCCTTCGACCAGAACGCCAGCGATATCCATATCGAGCCCAAGCGGGAAAAGTCCCTGATCCGCTTCAGGATCGACGGCGTCATGCACAATATCCACGTGATCCCCAAGCCGCTTCATGCCCCGATCGTTTCGCGCATCAAGATGCTCTCCCGAATGGACCTGGCGGAGAAGCGCCGTCCCCAGGACGGCCGCATCAAGACCAGTTCCAACAACAAGGATGTGGAACTGCGCGTCTCGACCGTTCCGGTCGCGTTCGGCGAAAAGGTGGTCATCAGGGTCTTCGATCCGGACATCCTGCTGCAGGATCTGGACAGCATGGGCTTCTATCCCCGGGAACTCGCCCTCTACAACGCGTTCATCCGGCGGCCTAACGGCATCATCCTGGTTACCGGCCCGACCGGCAGCGGCAAGACCACGACCCTGTATTCCTCCCTGCGCTCCCTTTCCTCCCCGGAGGTGAACATCATCACCGTCGAGGACCCGATCGAGATGGTCATGGAAGAGTTCAACCAGATCGGCGTGCAGCAGGCCATCGGCGTCGGCTTCGATTCCATCCTGCGCAACATCCTGCGCCAGGACCCGGACATCATCATGATCGGCGAGATCCGCGACCGGGAAACTGCCGAAAATGCCGTACAGGCCGCCCTGACCGGCCATCTGGTGCTTTCCACCCTGCATACCAACGATTCCGCTTCGGCCATCATCCGCCTGCTCGATTTGGGGGTGCCACCATTCCTCATCTCAGCCACGGTGATCGGTATTGTGGCGCAGCGGCTGCTGCGCAGGATCTGCCCCCACTGCAAGAGCGCACGCGAACTGACCCATGACGAACGAACCTACCTGCAACTGGGTAAAAAGGCTTCCAGGGTTTGGGAGGGGGGAGGGTGCAAGGAGTGCCGCTCCACCGGTTACAAGGGACGTACCGGCATCTTCGAGGTGCTGGATATGTCGGAGCGGGTCAAGTCCCTGATTACCGGGTCGGTGGAGTTGGGGGACCTGCTGGCCGCCGCCCGTGAGGAAGGCTTGGCCTCTCTGCGGCAGATCGCCATTCAGAAGATGCTGGAGGGGGTGACGACCTATGAAGAAGTTGTGGCCATGACCGGATAGGGCAACGCCCTTTATTGGGGAAATGGGAAAGCCGACCGGAAATTCCGGTCGGCTTTCTTTGTTTTCGGCCTGCAAGGGGGAATAGCTATTTTGCGGTTGTTCTGGCCTTTTGCTGCCGGACGAGGTAATTGGCGGTGTAGATGTAATCATCAATCCCGTCGTACGTTCCGTCGCCGTTCAAGTCGTGCTTCGCCGGCGTCTTGGCGGCATCCTTGAGGAAGGCTGCGAATTCCTTCTCCGTAGCTGCCGCCTTCTTGATGGCCGGGGCGATGGTCAGAGGGTATTCGGTAACCTTGGTTTCATTCAGGACCATCAGGCTTGCGCTCAACGCGCCTTTCGCCGGGAGGGCTTTAATGAGCCAGGTGGATGAAGCGTCGTCTTTTTTCAGGGAGACCATTTTTGCGCCGGTCAGGGCAAAATTGGGCGAACTTCCCGTCTCCGCGGAAAGATCGGCGACTATGGTCACGGTGGTCGTGCCGTCGCTCAGAGCGACAAAAGGCTTCTGGCGGAAGGAGGGGGAAATCTGCTGTTTGAACAGTGCGACCATGATGGCGGGAGTCTTGTCTCCCCGGTAGGCCCTGAAGCGTTCAAGGACCGCCGTGTTGGAAGCGACGTTGATCGTTTCCGCTTTCTTTGTCGCCGTCGGGACCTTGGTCGCGGCAGGCGTTTCCCCGGCAGGGGGGGCTTCGCCCGCGGGAGGCGTTTCCCCCGGCTTGGCGGCCACCTCAGGAGTGCTGGGTTGGACCGGCGTTTCCCCGGCCGCGGTCGTTTTTGTCTCACCCTTTATCTGACTGTCCGACGGCATGGTGACCGTGCCGAGATAGGTGGCGCCTGAACTGCTGGTAGTGGTAGTGCCGGCGGTGGTAGAACCGGCGGTGGTAGAACCGGTAGTGGTAGTACCTGTAGTGGTAGTACCTGTAGTGGTAGTACCTGTAGTGGTAGTACCGGTGTTGGTTGTGTCGGTAGTGGGAGTGTCGGTAGTGGTCCCGCCGCTGACAGTCGCTCCGCTGCTGTTGATCGGGTTGAAGGAGGCTACTGAAACGGTGCCTCCCGTATGGGTTGTAAATTTAATGGTGACAAGCGGCCCGCTGCCTGAAAATGACTTGTTGCTGACGACCGCAATCCTGATCGTCCCGGCCGCGTTGGTGTTGGCTACCATTATTGCGCCGGATATGAGGCTGCCCTGGCTTACCGTCGGCGATGCCAAGGCCGGGCTGTCGTACTTCAAAACCAAGTCAAAACCGGCGACACCGTCCATGTCGCTCCCCTGGACCGTGTAGACGCCGTTACTTGAAGTGCCTGTTGGATTGACTGACACTGTAGCCCCCAGGGAAAGCGAGGCGCTTGCCAGGATCAGGGTTGCCGTCATAAAGATATGCCCGAGATGTCGAGTCATGGTTTATCTCTTTCTGTCGGATGGAATTTGTTAGGTATGAGCATAGCTTAGGGCTGAATTGATGGCAATACTATTTACGCTACTCATAGTGCCATTCCGGGGTGGGGTGATACGGAAGCCCCAGTAAAAGGACAAGGCTGGCAACGGGCGGGTTCACCGTTACCAGCCTTTGAATGCACACGTACGGCGGAGTGGTGTTATTGGAACTTCGTGTCGAAATTTACATGGGAACCATCCAATAACCCAAGGTAAATCGATGGCAATTCCCTGTATTGCCAGATCGTGGCGAAAAGGTCTTGCGACGGGTAGGTTGGGGTGCTCCCCGGCGTCACCAACTTCAAGGTCACTTTGGCTACCTCGGCGCCTTTGATGGTGGCTCCATTTTTTGCGGTGGTATAACTCTGCAAGGCCAGCTTTGGATTGGCAACGTTCTGCAAACTGATGGTCAACAGCCTGCTGCCGGTGTTGTACGTACCGCTGATATCGCTTGCTGCAACCTTGATCGGGCCTGACGGTACGGCAAAGCCGGCACGGACGGGATAGTTGCCGGCAGGGGCCCCTGGAGCCGATGTGTAGTTGACCAGCACGCCTGTCGGCACAACGAAGGATGTCTGGATGCTGTCGATTTTGCTGTTGGTGGTTGAGGACATCTGGCCGAACAGGTACAACGTGGTGACCGCCTGTGTCGTCTGACCTCCGCCTCCTCCACCGCCGCAGGCCGCCAGCGTCAGGAATGATATTGTGCAGATGATTGTAGAAATAATATGATTTTTCATAAGGACCGTTCCTCCAGGGTGAAGAGATAAAGGCCCCCTCCCGCAGGAGAGGAGGGGGCTCGGTAACAGTGCTAGAACGTTGCGATGAGCCCCAGCGAACGGAGCAGGATCATGGTTACATCGCCCAGGTCGATTTTGCCGTCCGGTTTTGCCGTCCCGTTGGAGTAGGGAGCAACGTCGGCATGAACGAGGTCCAACGGGGTGGGCGACTCGAAACCGGTGGCGATGTGGAGCGCCTTCAAGGCGCTGGCCAGGTAGCCGCTGGTGCCCGGCAGCAGGCCATCCTTATTGCCCAGGAGGATCGAGGCCGTGATGGGGGGATAGGTCGTGCCGCCCCCCAGGTTGGTGTCGGTGAATCTTACGTACACGGTCTTCAACCCCTCGCCGCCGGTCAAGGTCCAGCTCGGCGTCATGGTTACGGTGACTCCCGCGGTCGTGTCCGGCGAGGCGAACGGGCCGGACCAGGTCGAGCCGTCGTTGGAAAGTTCATAACTGGCAATGCCGGTTGGATCAAAGGCCTTCAGCGTCAGGGTGACATTCTGGGTCGGCGTCCAACTGGCCCCGTTGTTGATCAAGGCACTGGCGACCAAGTCGATCGTCGCCATGTTCCAGACGCCGCTCTTGACCGATTCCTGGTTGCCGGCGCCGTCAATGGCAAAGTATTTGATGGTCGTTGACGAACCGGCGGCGGTATTGATCTGAATCGGGGTTGCATAGACCAGCGAACCCGTAGTCGGTGTGGTGCCGTCGGCGGTGTAGTAGATGGTGGCTGTCTCGTTTGCCGTCAGGGTGACCGCAAGCGAGCTGCCATTGGTGTAGGTACCCGGAACCGGGCTTGGCGTGGTGACCGGCGGGGTCGTATCCAGGGTGATGGCGGCGGTGATCGGAGGATACTGGACACCGGTGGGCAACGACTTGTCGCGGAAACGGGCATAGACCGTGCGCGGCCCGTCACTGCCGGTAAGCAGAGTCCAGGTCTTGCTGGTCGCGTAGGGCTCCTCGCCGCTCCAGTTGGTGCCGTCGTTGGAAAATTCCATGGTGGCGACGCCGACCGGGTCAAAGGCGTTCAGATTCAGGGTAACTGCCAGGGTCTTGGTCAAGGTTGCGCCGTTGTTGATCTGCATGGTGGCCACCAGGTCCGGCACATGGATGTACCAGGTGTCGGTGTGGACCGCTTCGGCCGTGCCGTTGACGTCGACGGCGAAGTAGTTGATGGTGGTGGTCTGATTCAGTGTGATCGGCCCGGTGTAGGGAGGCATTGCCGTCGTGGGCGTACTGCCGTCCAGGGTGTAGTAGATGGTCGCCGGCGGCGCATTGGTCGTTGCGGTCAGGGACACCACCACCGGAGCCGCCGAATAGACGGCGGGGACCGGGCTGGCAACCGTTACCGGCGGACTGGGCGGATTGTTGACCACATGGGTAATGGTTGCAGTGGCAACCGGGTTCTGCCCTGCGCTGGTGCGGGCTTCGACCGTGATGGTGTAACTGCCCACGGCTGCGGTATCCGGCAGGGTCCACATGTCGTTGGTGCTGAAAGCCTGTACCTCGACCCCATTGAGCAGGAAGCGATACTGGTAGACCACCGCCAGGGCCGGATTGCCTGATGTTGCGCCCGTGCCGGCGGCGGTGAACGAAACATTGGTGCCGACTACATGCCCCACGGGTTTGCTGTCGGTGACGGTCACACCGGTGGCCGCGGTCCAGGTGGCCGTGGTGACCGGTGTGCTCTGTGTGGCATTCGATGGGTTGTTAGGCGTTAAGTAGTCGTTCAGGGAGATGACGGCATAGGTGTATGTCGTCCCCGGGTTGACATTGGTATCGGTATAGATTGGCGGATAGCCCGGCAAATAGGATATCTCCGCCAGGGCGGTGAAGCCTGTGGGATACGTGTAAGGACCGGCACCGGAAGCGCGAAACACCTGGAAACGGCTGGGTGTGGAAACGGGTGCGTTGTCGGCCCACTGGAGCACGACCTGGTTGATGTTCGGGTTGGTGTAGGGGGTAACATAGTTAGTCAGACCTTGTACGGGAGCCCCACCAATGCTGGCGACAAGACCGCTCGGAGAAAGAGGGGGCGCCGAGGATACGCTGAATATGACCGGTCGCATGAAGTCGTTTTCCTCATGACCGAGGATATGGCAGTGCCAGACATATTCGTAACCGTAATCTGTGGGATCGTTGGGTACGTTTACGGCAAGACCGGCAACCGGTGTCCCCCCTTTGCCGAGATTGCCGATATCGGTTGTTGCAATCGGGGCGTGGAGAGCTAGGGACGGATCGATGAGGCGATTGCTTTTTGGAAGAGGCAAGCCAGCAGCAGTTGGGTCTGTATTCAAGCCTACCCATGCGCCGGGCAACGCCTGTGCCTTGGGCCGCAGGGCAACGATGATATCCTCCAGCGGATTCATGCGGACGGTTTCATTCCAGCCAAGTTCGTTGTCGTCCGGCGAACGGATGGCTCCGTCCCAGCCGACCCGGTTGAGTACCTGCACGTCGAACATATGAAAGTGCACCGGGTGGGTATCCACACCGTTATGGGTTATCTTCCATATCTGCGGGTGGCCGTCCACGATCCGCTCCGTGGCAGGTTCGGCGTACCCCATGGGGATGGTCGTCTGGTTGAGCTGGGTGGTGAAAGGGAGTTCGATCCCCAAAGTGGCGTTCATACGCCCGTACGGGTCCCACAGCTCCTGGATGGCCTTGGGCTGGAAGGGGATGGTCACCGGTATGGTGCTCGCGGTGTAGTCGCGATTCAGAGGGTTCAGGGTGATGGCATAATCCTGGATTTTGGCGTATTGCTCCGTGGGTGCGGTAACCCCCCACGCCGCCACGGGATAGGTCGGCTCGGGGATGAGCGGGGCCGGCTGGCTGGCCTTGAAGGCGGCCGGCAGGGCCGCTTTGAGGTTGGCCAGCAGGTTGGGATTCGGCTGCGGTGCGCCCGCCACCCGGAACTGCATGACCGTGCGGGTATTGGGGCCGAATCCGCGCAGGGTCGACGGTGCGCCGCCGCTGGTAGTCTGGTCCGGGTTGCCGGTGTAGTAGTCGATACGCGTGTCGAAGGCAGGGACCGGCGCCGGGGCGTCGTTGTAGAGAATAATGTTCTTGCCGATGTATTTCGGGTCGGAAAAGTCGATGATCACATCGGCACGCACCGCAGACCCCAGGAAGAGGTTCTTTTCCTGGACGTTCAGAACCACGATGTCGCGGCGGTTATAGTTGTAGTTGACCGGCTGGTTGGGGTGAACGACCGGATTGGGCAGAATACCGCTCTCGTTGCCGATCTGGATGATGTTCGGTCCCATGGTGGTTGGGTCCGGCACGCCGCCGGCCCTGCCGTCGGTGGGCCAGACAGCTACATCCGGGAACGGTCCGGCCGGAAATGACGGCGTGGGGGCGGCCGCCACCATCTTTACTTCCGTGCCCAGGGGATCGTTGGGGTCCGCAACGAAGAGGCTCAGGTTGAGCATGCGGTCGTTGGAGGCGTTCAGTATGCGGAACCGGTACGGTTTCGGCTCCACCGTCAAGTAGGGGTAGGCGGTGCCGTTGACCAGCATGGTGTCCATGAACGCTTCCGGTGTCGTGGAAGGCTCGGGCAGGGTGCTCTTATCCGCCGCTATGGATACCGGCGGCCAAAACCAGGGACCGTAGTCCCAGCGTCCGAACGGATTGGCTCCGCCTGGGCTGGTTGGGTCTTGGTTTGCCTCATAGACATGGGGGAACCAGAGGTCGCCGTAGACGCCCCAATTGTTTGCCACCCCTTTGGAACTCTTTGTCCAGAGGGCGTCCTGGGTGTCTATATTCTTGGGAACAAAGGTCTTGTCCTGGATGATCAGGGGAATCCCGTAACGGTATTCGCAGACCGCCGTCCCTCCGCCGGGGCAGATGTTCGGCAGGGTCCCGTTATTGATCAGCCCCTCTTCCACCGGATCGGTTATCAGGTAGCCGGCTGCTTCGCCCGCATAGACGTTCAGGCGGGTTATCCCGAGGGAGTGGTCGTGGTAGAACATCAAGCGGCCGCTCTGTTGGTTGGTCCAGTAGAAGGTCAGCTCTCCCGGATTGGTCGGCACCATGTCGGGCACGTCCCTGGCGGAGGCACCCTTCTGGTAGGGGGTGGATATCTCGTTGACCGGCACCGTCCACTGATGGGGGGTGCCGTCGCTGATCCAGGGGGAGTTGCCGCCATGGAGGTGGACCGTGGCGCGGTTCTGGGTGTAGTTGCCGCTGTAATTGGTGAATGCGGGGACCGTGGCGCCGATCGTGCTGGCGATTGCGAACGTGGTAACCGCCGGGCCCCGTCCGGCGCCCATCAGGCTGGTATCCACCGGGATGAACAGTTTGCCGGCATTACCCGTGGGGAGCAGGTTCTTGAACCTGACGCGGACCGGCACATCCCGTTGGGCGATAATCAGGGGGCCCAGATACTGGGTGGACATGTTGGTGAAACTGGCATTGAGGTCCCGGTATCCGCGCAGCCGGGTCTTTTTCGGCAGGTCGGAGTGCATCTTCTGGGAATACTCAACGAGCCCGATCTCATAATAGTCGGAAGCGGGTATTGCGGTTACGCCATCCGTTGCCGTTGTTGCCGGAAAAGTCGGGCTGGTGATCTTGTTGGCAATCGGGATGTAGCTTCCCAGGTTGTTTTCATTACAGGTCCCCACCCCCGGTGGGCTGCTCATGGTACAGTTGGGGAACCCCAAGCCCGGAAGCTTGTCGACAAATTTCCGGAGTGCCGTGCCCGAAAGGCCCCCGGAGGGGGTGTTAGCGTAGTAGGTGCCACCTCCCGGGCCTGCCTGGACCCGTGGGGGGCTCCAGAGGCAAACGGCAATTACCAGCACCAGTCGTAGCAACATCCAGAATTGTTCTCTTTTCATGATGCCCCTCTCTTTACATGGTGAAAAGTCAAATACTCCACGTCTTTTCAAATACTCAAATACAGGTAAACCTTTCATGGTATTTTATTGCCAGTAACCCCCTGCCTCACCAATGACTGTTTTCGCCGTATATCGCTCTGAACAGAGATCAGGATGCTTCGAAGCTCCTTTTCCGAAACAAGAAGTTTTTCACCGGACAATACGTCCCGCATGCCTTTCGTAACCAAATCCAGATTCAATTCCAGTCCCTGGTTTTTAAAATTTCTGGCCACCTCAACCCCTATGGCGTACTGGATTTTGTCTCCTGAGGAATTGAGCTGTTGCCGTTCTTCCCCATGGGACGGGGCGGCAATGAGGCACATCCCCGTCAGGATCAGCAGAAACGGGGACAAGATCGATGTGTGCGGCATGAGATACTCACTTTCTGCTCATAATGGTTTTGTCATTGCCTGCTGTTCATTATCTTCTGGAGGCGCGCCGCCCTGGCGTTCTCCATGGTGTCTGTCGCAATGCGGCGCTGCTGATGACTGTTGGCTGTCTGTGGCAAGGGACTGTCTGGGGCCGGTTCCGCGAATCCACTATGGGCAGCGGGCACCGAAGACACGGTGACGGTCGACTCTTTCGAAACCGCTTCGTCTGTCGGAGCGGCAATGGGAGCCGCAGACGCCTCCGGTGATGCCGGCGCGGAAACAGAATTCCCCATGCAGCTCGCCTCGATACGGTCCGGGTACTCTACGACCCTGCAATTATCGGAGGTGTGGGCTGCCGTGGATCCCAACAGGACCAGGGCTATGGTCAATGTCACCTGTACTCGTGTCATGGTTGCGCCGATCCCTTACTTTCTCACCTCAAGCAGTTCGACCTCGAATACCAGGGCCGCACCCGGCAGGATCAGGTCACCCGCACCGGCATCGCCGTAAGCGATACTGGACGGGCATACAAGCTTTGCCCTGCCGCCGGCCTTCATCTTTTGCAGCCCCTCGGTCCAACATCTGATGACACCATCCAGACGGAGTTCGGTGGGTTTGCCGCGCTTGTATGAACTGTCGAATTCTCTGCCGTCGGGCAAGGTGCCGCGATAATGTACCTTAACCGTATCGGTTGGGCCCGGGACGGTTCCGGTCCCCTCTTTCAGCGAAAGGTACACCAGCCCCGAACCGCTTCTGACGGCACCTTTTTCCCTGGCAGCCTCATCGAGAAAACCCTTGTTGAGAGCCGCCAGTTGTTCACCTTGAAGCTTGCGGCGCGCCCTGGCCAGTTCCTGAACCTTGCCGCTGTAAACGCCAAGATCGACCTGCGGGCTCATGCCGCTTGCGGCGTCGGTAAGTGCCTGTTTGACGATCTCCAACTCTGGCGGGGTGAGGTTGAAGGTTGCCAGAGAGCGGGACACGAGCAGGCCAAGGGCATACAGCGTTTTTTGTTCTTCTGTTTTTGGGGCTTCCCCGGCAAATGCCGAGCAGGCGATAAGGAGTGTTATGAGTGTAACGGCAAGTTTTTTCATCGGTGGTCCCCCGTTCATTTCATGAGATGCAGGTTGCATGATCTACAATACTGATGATGCTTGAAAATAGGAGGTAACACATTCATAACAATTTGATATATATAATAAAAATTAAATAGCACGTCGTAATATAACTGGAGGTACTTCCTGCCGGTCGTGGGGGGGGGGGGGGGGTTGCGATGAACCACGGGGATTGCACAGCAGCATTTGTGGCTTTATGCGAATTTTTGCGAGAAGTAATGCACTATGTATACCGAACGGATATTAATATGTATGTATCTGAATTTGTTATATTTTGTCGGGATGAGTCCGGAGGTGTCTGCGGCCCTTGTGCAACGATCGTTGCAAGTTGGCCAGAGAAATACGACAGAATCATGTGCTAGAAAGGTAGATACTCCCCTGTGAAAACAATGTGGCAGGTGCAATAAATATTGCTATTTGTCTGACCGTTAGTAAACTTACCGTCCTGATGTGGTTGACAATGCCGGTGAGTCATGATATTGCACGCAGAGGAGGGGATCATGAAAGATACTATGCAAAAGCTGGCCGACTCTGTGATCGCGGGCGACACCCTCGACCGCGACGACGCCTTGCGCCTTGGAGATGTTGAGGGGGCTGAGTTCTACCGGCTCCTGGCCGAAGCGGGCCGCATCCGGGAACATTATGTCGGCAAGGCGGTGACGCTCTGTTCGATCATCAACGCCAAATCGGGCACCTGTCCCGAGGACTGCGCATTTTGCGCCCAGTCCGCCCATCACTCGACCCAGGCTGCGGCGTACCCGCTTGTGGACGAAGAACAGATGATCAGTTGCGCCAAAAGCGCCGAGCAGCATGGCGCTTCCTGCTACGGCATCATCACCAGCGGCACGGGGATCGGGAGTCGGGATGAGTTGGACCGGATCTGCCGCACCCTGGGGCGCATTCGCCAGGAAGCGGGCATTGCACCGTCGTGCTCTCTGGGGATCATCGATTATGAGACCGCCTGCCTTCTCAGGGATTCGGGCATGGTGACCTATCATCACAACCTGGAAACCGCGCGCAGTTTTTTCCCGAACATCTGTAGCACCCACGATTACGAGCAGGATGTGGACACGGTCCGGGCCGCCAAGCGTGCCGGCCTCAAGGTCTGCTGCGGCGGCATCTTCGGGCTGGGGGAGACCTTTGCCCAGCGGGTCGAGATGGCTCTGACGCTACGCGAACTGGGGGTTGATTCCATTCCGGTCAATTTCCTCGACCCGGTTGAAGGTACCCGCCTTGAGCATGCAGACTTCCTGACGCCGCTGGAGTGCCTCAGGACCATCGCCGTGTACCGTTTTCTCTTGCCCGACCGGCAGATAACGGTCTGCGGCGGCCGCGAGAAAAACCTGCGTGAGTTGCAGTCGTGGATCTTCATGGCCGGCGCCAGCGGGATGATGACCGGCAATTATCTGACCAAGGTCGGCCGGAATCCTGCCCTTGACCGCCAGATGGTGGCAGATCTCGGACTGACCGTTGCGCCCTGCGGGTGTTCTTGAGCCTGGGTCTCGCCTGAATAGTCACGGCTGTCCTCCGCGCGGCCGTTTCTCAGGATTCAGGTGATCTCGGCATGGATTTATATTCCATTGGATCAGGGAGTAGTAATGGGTAAAGGCATATTTGTAACCGGCACCGATACCGGTGTGGGCAAGACCATTGTGACCGCCGTCTTGGCGCGGCTCCTGCGGATGCGCGGCGTCCGCGTCGGCGTCATGAAGCCGGTGACCAGCGGCTGCAGGGAGGTAGACGGAGAGCTGGTCTCAGATGATGCACTTCTCACGTGCCAGGCCGCAGGCATCTCCTGCAGCAGGGACGTTACCCCCTATCTGCTCCGGGAGCCGCTGGCCCCTGCCGAGGCGGCAAAGATCGATGGCATCGTAATCGAGTTCGCCCGGATTCGGGAATCCTTTGATCGTCTGACAGCGGCGTACGACTTCGTGATCGTGGAGGGGGCCGGAGGACTGATGGTGCCGCTGGTCGGCGGATTCCTCATGGCAGACCTGGCCCGGGAGTTGGAACTGCCGCTGCTGGTGGTGGCGCGCCCCAATCTGGGGACCGTCAATCATACCGTGCTGACCTGCTTTGCCGCCCAGCAGATGGGTATTCCGGTCTCCGGGGTCATCATCAACAATTTTCCCAAAGAGCCAGACCTGGCCGAACGGAGTGCGCCCCATTATATCGGTTCCCTGTGCGGAGCGCCGGTGCTTGGGGTCTGGCCCCATGAGGCCGCCGCCGACCAGGCGGAGGCAGTGGAGCGTCTGGCCGCGTGGTTGGACCGACAGCCGGAAATGGCCATTGTACTGAGGGAGCTAGGGGTCTGAGGCGGGGAAGGGCGGGGAGGAGTAGTCAGCCGGTCGGTTACCGCCGGCTGATTGCCGCCAATGGGATAGCCTGTTGGCCTTGTCCCCGGGGAATATGACAATGGAACAGAAAAAACCCGCCAATGATGCTTGGCGGGTTTTTTTTGCGGCGAGAATCGAATCGTGAAGCGAATTACTTGGGCATCGGACAGTACATGTTGCCGTAGGGACGCTTGCTGCGGGGCAACACCTTGACGAACCGCTCCTTGAGCACCTCTTGTACATCAAGTTTGAAATCCTGGCAAAACTCAGCGACGTATCCTTCCAACGCCGCTCGATCATCGTCGTCCAACTCGAAAACGCCGACCTCCTTGGCCAGACGGGACTCATCCACGCCGCCGCGCACGTAGATCACGCCGCCGTGCATGCCGGTGCCGAACAGGTAGCCATGCTTGTCCTTTGCCGGGTCGTCGGTGAACATGCCCAGAAGGATCAGCACGCCACCGGCCATGTATTCGCCGAAGAAGTCTCCCGCCTTGCCGCCGGCAATCAGCACCGGCTTGTTTTCCTGGTAGGACTTCATGTGGATGCCGACCCGGTACCCCACATCCTTCCTGATGTGAATCTTGCCGCCGCGCATGCCGTAGCCCAAGACGTCGCCAGCGTGACCATGGACGATGACCTTGCCGGCGTTCATGGTGTTGCCGATATTATCCTGGCCATTCTCGTTCACGATGATGGTTGCGCCGTTCATGAATGCGGCCAGATCGTTGCCCGGAACGCCGTTGATGGTGATGGTCACCGGCTTGTTGATGCCGTCGCCGATGAAGTACTGGCCGTTGACGTTATTCAACTCGATCTGGTCCGTACCGGCCAGCACCGCCTCGCGTATGGTGCTGTTGAGATCGCGGTAATAGATGCCCTGCGCGTTTATCTTCATATAAGCTCCTTAACAGGCCGTTGAAAAAACCAGGTTGTTCAAAAATAGTCAGATCGTCGCACCCGGAGAAGGCCCTGAGGAGGCGTAGCAGCGCTACGCCGCACGAAAGGGCCTTCGAGGATGGCGGCGAGATGGCTGTTTTTCAACAACCGCTAAACGTTTCCTTCTACCATGGCGATGACCGGCTCTCCCCCGCGCGGTGTCCAGATGCGTGCAGGAGCGGGGCATATCTCGCGGATGGCCGACTCTTCGGAGGCCATGTAGACGAAGTCGTCCTTTTCAGCGCAGACGAGCGGCCGCAGCTTGACCCGGTCATTGAGCCCGATCAGCCCCTTGTTGCTGGCGAACAGAATGGCGAACGGTCCGTTCAAGAGGGCGCTGCCGTAGATCTGGCGGATGGCGGTGTAGAGATCCCGCTCGTTCTGGGGGAGCTGATCGATCAGCGACCAGAAGGGGGGCGCCAGGGCGGTGCAGGCCAGTGCGGGCGACAGCCCGTGCTTGCGGATCAGCAGGTCGAGCGTGTAGGCCACCACCTCGGTGTCGGTCAGCATGGTACACAGGTAGCCGTACATCTCCAGGTAGCGTTTGTTGATGCCGTAGGACGAGATCTCGCCATTGTGGACGATGGACCAGTCCAAAAGGGTGAAGGGGTGGGCGCCGCCCCACCAGCCGGGGGTATTGGTGGGGAAACGGTTGTGGGCGGTCCAGATGTGGCCGCTGTACTCCTCGAGGCGGAAAAACTCGGCAATCTCTTCAGGGAACCCAACCCCCTTGAAGGCACCCATGTTTTTGCCGGAGGAAACCACAAAGGCTCCTTCGATCTCGTGATTGATGGCCATGACGTGGCGGACGATGATGTCCGAGTCGGTCATGCCCTGGTATTCCACCGCTTCCCGGTACTCGTCGGTCTCCAGAGGGGTGGCGAAGTAGCGCTTGAACACCGGAGGATTGGCGATCGCCTTGGTGCGGCGGGTCGGAATATCTTCCTGCAGTTCGATGTGGAAGTTCGCATCCAGATATTCCTCGGCCAGTTGCTGGGCCATGGCGTTCTCGTACATGAGGTGGAAGGCGTAGAAGTCCTTGAACTCCGGGTAGATGCCATAGGCGCCGAAACCGCCTCCCAACCCGTTGCCACGGTCATGCATAAGCGAGATGGATTTGATGATCACCGAGCCTTCGACCCGTGTCCCCTTTTTGGAGATGAAACCGGTCAGGCCGCAGTTGGAGATGTCTTTCTGAAAGATGTGGGTAGGTTGTGGTTTCATAGATCGTCCTTAATGCAGGGGTAATTTGTCTTCACCCGCTCATGGGCAGGCATCGGCAATGCTGTCCCTACATAGGTTTAATGTCCCGCCGCCCGCTCTGCACGGCCGTTATCGGCCACTTTCCCCTGTGGCGCAAAAAGTCTATTCCTGATCTCCTTGGAGAGATGGAGGAATCCGAAATCAGGTGTGAGCAGGCTCTCCCTGAAGGGGGGCATATCGACCTTTTCCCGGATCAAGCCCGAGAAGATGCCGGCCCGGTCAACATTCCCCACCAGTACCGCGCCCACCAGTCGGTTGTCCTGCAACACAACCTTGCGGTACTGGTAATTCTGGATGTCCTGATAGGTATGGATCTCATACTGGGTCGGGTCCTTGGGGTTGGTGACCCCCATGGAGATGGTGGAGACCTTGAAGAACTCGATGGAGTTCATGGCCAGGCCCCCCACATATTCCTTCGTCCCCCCTGCCATGGCGGCACCGGCGATGTCTCCCTGAATGTAGGCATCGGGCCAGATCGGCATGGGGTTCTTCTGCCCGCTGAAGAAGTCGGCCGCCTCGGCCACATCGCCGGCGGCATAGATATCCTTGCTGGAGGTCTGCATCGTCGCATCCACCACGATGCCGCGGTTGACCTCGATGTCGCTCCCCTTGAGGAAGGTTGCAGCCGGGCGTACGCCGATGGCCACGACAACGGTATCACAGGGGATGAAGTCACCCGATTTGAGGGTTACGCCGCTGATCTCGGCTCCGTCCCCTTCGATACGGACGACCGTGTCCTCGGTGATGACGTCGATGCCGTTGGCCTTCATCTTGCGGGCCACGATCTTGCCGGCCGGTCGGTCGAAGGCCGAGGAAAGGACCCGGTCGGCCAGTTCGACGACGGTCACCGACTTGTCCAGCAGGTTCAGGCCCTCGGCAGCCTTGAGGCCGATCAGGCCGCCGCCGATGACTACGGCGCGGTTGATGTCCGGGGCGATGCCTTTCAGTTTGGCAGCGTCTTCCCAGGTGGTGAAGGTAAAGATGCGGTCCTTGTCGGACATCCCTTCGATGGGCGGGATGAACGGGTCGCCGCCGGTGGCCAGCAGGAGCTTGTCGTAGGCAATGGCGTCGCCGCCGGCCAGTTTGACCTTCTTGGCCTTGGTGTCCACCCCTACGACTTCCGATGCCAGCAGCAGATTGATGCGGTTCTGGGCGTAGAAGTCATCCGGCAGATAGGCCATACGTTTCTCGTTGATCAGGCCGCCCAGCAGGTAGGAGATCAGCGGCCGGCCATAGACATTATGCTTTTCCCGCGATATGACCGTGATATTGCCCAGCTGGTCCCGCTCGCGGATGGCGCGGACAGCGCCCACGGCAGCTACGGAATTGCCGACGATTACGTAGTTCATTTCTGGCTCCCCTCCCTGTACACGAGTGCCCGGTTGGGGCAGGCGTCAACGCAGGCCGGCGACTTCCTGTCCGGGCAGAGGTCGCACTTGTTGGCCTTTTTCTTCTTGAGGTTGCGCTGGATGGCGCCATAGGGGCAGGCCATCACGCATGACCAGCATCCCACGCACTGTTCGGTGTCGATGCGCACGACCCCTTCGGCATTTTTCTGGATGGCGCCTGAAATGCACGCCCGCAGGCAATCCGGCTCGTCGCAGTGCCGGCAGGTGGTCGAAAGGGAGATGATCCCGCCGTGCAACTCCTCCACCGTACAGCGGGAGATGGGACGTTCCGGCTCATGGAGAAAGGCCTTGACCGGGTCTTTCGAGAGTGAATGCTCGGTGACGCAGCCCACCTCGCACAGGTGGCAGCCAATGCAGGCATCTTCAATGGTGTAGATTCGTTTCATGGTCTATTCTCCAGCCGGCATGACGCCGAGCAAGTTCATATCCTTCTCCGTCAACCCGACGGCACGCAGTTTGTAGCGGTTGCCGCGCAGTGATTCCAGGGCGTTCAACCCCATGCCGCCCAGGATTTCCTTCATCTCGTGGCCCCAGGCGTGGACCAGGTTCACCAGCTTTTCGGCGCCGATCTCCGGGTTGAGGCGTTTGGCCAGGTAGGGGTTGTTGGTGGTGATCCCCCAGGGACACTTGCCGGTGTAGCAGCGCTGGCACAGGGTGCAGCCCATGGCCAGCAGGGCGGAGGTCCCCAGATTGATGGCGTCGGCGCCCAGGGCGATGGCCTTGATGGCGTCGCCGGAATTTCGTACGCCGCCGCCGACCACGATGGACACCTGATTACGGATGCCTTCATCACGCAACCGGGAGTCTACCGCTGCCAGGGCCAGTTCCATGGGGATGCCCACGTTGTCGCGGATTACCTGCGGTGCGGCGCCCGTGCCGCCGCGGAACCCGTCGATGGTGATGATGTCGGCGCCGGCCCGGGCCACGCCCGAGGCGATGGCGGCTATGTGGTGCACGGCGGCGATCTTGACCGACACCGGCTTGGTGTAGTTGGTGGCCTCTTTCAAGGCGTAGATCAACTGGCGCAGGTCCTCGATGGAGTAGATGTCGTGGTGCGGCGCCGGCGAGATCGCGTCGGAGCCCATGGGGATCATGCGGGTCTCGGAGATCTGGTCATCGACCTTTTCTCCCGGCAGGTGACCACCGATACCCGGTTTGGCGCCCTGGCCGATTTTGATCTCGATGCCGACTCCGGCATTCAGGTACTGTTCGCTGACGCCGAAACGGCCCGAGGCCACCTGGACGATGACGTTTTTGCCGTATTTGAAAAGGTCCTTGTGCAGGCCACCCTCGCCGGTATTGTAGATCGTGCCCAGTTCCTGGGCTGCCGCGGCCATGGCGCGATGGGCATTCAGGTTCAGGGCGCCGTAGCTCATGGCCGAGAAGATGAAAGGATATTCCAGGGTGAGCTGGGGGGATAGTTTGGTCTTCAGCTCCGGCTTCCCGGTTTTTTCGTTGTGGACGACTTCGATACGGTCAGGTTTTTTGCCCAGATAGGTACGCAGTTCCATCGGCTCGCGAAGCGGATCGATGGAGGGGTTGGTTACCTGCGATGCGTCCAGAAGCAGGTGGTCCCAGTAAATAGGGTACTTGGCCGGGTTGCCCATGGCTGTCAGCAGGATGCCGCCGGTGTCGGCCTGGGCATACACGTTGCGGATATGGGCTGCGGACCAGGACTCGTTCTTTTTGAAAGTTTCCTGGTTGGAGCGGATGGTAATGGCACCGGTGGGGCAGAGCGCCGAACAGCGGCGGCAGCCGATACAGAGCGTATTGTCTTCAGCCAGGCGGTCGTCGGCTTCCACGTAGCTGTGGACCTCATAAGCGCACTGGCGGACGCATACCTTGCAGCGGATACACTTGGGGTCGCTACGTTCGATCATGAACTCGTTGAATGATTCGTTGACGGATTTATAAAGCACTTTCTACCTCCTCCGGTACAGACCGGGTTCCTGCGCAGAACGGGGCGCGCGGCCGCAGTCATCGGCATGCCGAAAGCTCATGGGCTGATAGCGAACTATTTGCTTAAGCAACCATTGTGCCCGAAAAAACAGTTGCGGCTAAGGCGGGACCATGAGTATTATTACCCCTTGAAATAGCGGGGTATTTGCCGGTTGTCTTCCCGCGGCGACACTGCCGCGGTTTCCGGGCGTTCGGCATTGTGTGTTTTGTTTACGCTGATTTTTGAGTCGTTTTACTACACAGATGTGTACGAGTGGCGCCTGGGCGCCTCGGGTTGCAATGAATATTTCCCGCAAGACAATCCTCGTCATCGTCAGCACCTTTATCGGGCTGGTCTTTATCCTGGCCATAACCTCCGACTTCATTCTGCTCAACAGCTTTGCCAATCTCGAAAACAAACTGCTCGGCGAAAGCATCGCCAAATTGAAGTATGAAATACGGGAGAGCCTCGACGATATGGAGTCGTGCGCCCGGGATTACGTCGCGCTGGTGCAGAAGGGGGGCGCGAGTGAAATCGGCACGTTGGATACCGACTCGCTTGTCAACCATCATGTGGATTTTGTCGCCGTGTACAACGCTGCTGGAGAACTGCTCTCGGCCAAGTCGGCGGATTATCATTACCGCAGGCCTGCCGGTCTTGATGATGGACTTGTGCAATGTCTCGGCAAAACCGCACTTTTTGCCATAAAGGGCAAGGACCGGCATCTGAAGGGGGCCATCCGTAACGGCGCGCGTTTGCACCAGGTCGTTGTCAGGCCTTGTGCCGGCGGAGGCGTCCTGCTTGTGGGCAGGAACATCGACCGGGAAGAGATTGCCCAATTATCCGACATAAGCGAGTTTGCCCTCGAAATCCGGCAGGTCCGGGACGAAGGGTTGCCGGCCGACTTCAAGGAAGCGCTTGCCGATCTGGGCGACGGGGCATCCTTTCATGCGGTTCCGCTTGATGAGTCGCATATAGCGGGCTATGCCCTGTTCAACGATATCAACGGGCAGCCGCTTTTCATCGCCAAGCTGACCGAACGGCGCCTGTTGTACCAGCAGGGGAAGGCAAGCATTACCTATATCCTGGCCGCCCTTTGCGTTGCCGGCTTTGTTTTTTGCTGCGTGATGCTGTTTTTTGTCCGGGAGACGGTCCTCAAACGCCTTGGGATTCTCAGCGCCACCGTTCGGCAGATCAGCAACGACAGCGATATCTCCTCACGCCTGAAGGTCACGGAGCACAACGACGAACTGGATGATCTGGCCTTGACCATCAACGGTATGCTGGATTCGTTGGAACGGGCCGAAGTTACCCTGCGGGAGCGGGAAGAACAGTATCGCATCCTGTTCGAACGGGCGCCGGACAGCATATTGCTGCTCGGTACGGAGGGGGATGAGAGCGGCAGGATCGTTGCCGCCAACAAGGCCTCGGCCATCCAGCACGGTTATACGGTTGAAGAGTTGTGCGGCATGAGCATTCATGATCTCAATGTCCCGGAGTCCAACGAGGCCTCGGCGGATTGGATGGAGCGCATTTTCAGCGGCCAGTGGATAACCTTCGAGGTGTGGCACTTCAGAAAGGATGGGGCGCGCTTCCCCCTTGAAGTGCATGCCGGCCCGGTCAAGTTGAACGGCAAAAATTATATCCTCGGGTTTGATCGGGACATCACCTCCCGCAAGCTGGCGGAGGAGACCGACCATATGTACATGGAACAAATTCGCCAGTTGAATACCGAGCTTGCCCGTCAGGCCAACGGCCTGGAAGCTGCCAATAGCGAGCTGGAGGCTTTCAATTATTCGGTATCCCATGACTTGCGCGGCCCGCTTACGCGTATTTCCGGGTACAGCCAACTGATACTGGAGGAGGCTGCGCTCGATTCCCAGACCCGGTCGTACGTAACCCGGATCTACGAATCCAGTTGCTGGCTGAACGAGATGATCGATGCCATGCTCAGGCTGGCCCAACTGGCACGTAGCGAATTTCAGCCCCAGCAGGTCGATCTCAGCGCTATTGTCGAGAGCCTGTCGATTGATTTCAGGGCTGCGGAACCGGAACGGAGGCCGGAGGTGGTCATCGCCCCCGGCCTGACCGTCGTTGGCGACCTGCGGCTCTTGAAGATACTGCTGACCAATCTGTTCAGCAATGCCTGGAAGTATACCGCTCACAGCCCCTCCCCCCGGATCGAGTTCGGCGCGTTGCATAATGGTCCTGTTCCGGTTTTCTTCATCAGCGACACGGGTGCCGGTTTCGACATGAAGGATGTGGACCGGCTCTTCCGCGTGTTCACCCGTTTGCACGATCCCGGTCAGTTTGCGGGAAACGGCATCGGCCTGGCGACGGTGCAACGCATCGTCAATCGTCACGGCGGCAGGATCTGGGCCGAAGGCGAACCCCAAAAAGGCGCCACGTTCTATTTTACCCTCCAGCCCGATAACCCATCTGTTTCCCGCTCTTTTGCATCTTGACGCGCATGTTTGGCTGTGCTATTAAAACAGTTCTTTAAAATCAATATGTTAAATTGCATATGATTTTGCGCGAGCAAATTTTCTTTTGATGTGGAGGCGGTGATGTCACAGCAAATCACTCTAACGGTAGGTGGGCTCCTGGACGACATGGCGCGTCGTTTCCCGGAAAACGACGCCCTGGTCCATCCCCAACGCGGTCTGCGTTACAACTACAAGGAATTTAACGAGGTCTGCCGGCAGGTCGCCAAAGGTCTGCTCGCCATGGGGGTTAAAAAAGGCGACAAGGTTGCCATCTGGGCCTACAACGTTCCCGAGTGGGTCATGCTCCAGTTCGCCACGGCCAAGATCGGCGCCGTGCTGGTAACGGTCAATACCGCCTACAAATCGGCCGAGCTTGACTATATCCTCAATCAGTCCGACTCCACCACGCTCTTCATGGTCAAGTCCTTCAAGGATACCGATTACGTACAAACCGTGTACGACGTGGTGCCGGAACTTCAGGCTGCAGAGCCGGGCAAAGTGGCGTGCCCGAAGCTGCCCTATCTCAAAAATGTGGTCTTTATCGGCGATCAGGCCCCTGGGGGCATGTTCACGTTCGAGGCGATGGCCGAGGCCGGAAAGCGGATATCCGATGCTGAACTGAACGCCGTCGAGGCGACCCTCGACTGCCATGACGTGATCAATATGCAGTACACCTCCGGCACGACCGGCTTTCCCAAGGGGGTCATGCTGACCCACTTCAATCTCGTCAACAACGGTTTCAATATCGGCGAATGCATGAAGTTCACCGAAAAGGACCGCCTCTGCATCACGGTGCCGTTTTTCCACTGCTTCGGCTGCGTGCTGGGGGTCATGGCCTGCGTTACCCATGGTTCGACCATGGTGCCGGTGGAGATCTTCGATCCGCTCAAGGTGCTGCAGACGGTCCAACAGGAGAGGTGCACGGCGCTCCATGGCGTGCCGACCATGTTCATTGCCGAAATGGAACATCCGGAATTTTCCAAGTTCGACCTCAGCACCCTGCGCACCGGCATCATGGCCGGTTCGGTCTGCCCCATCGAGGTAATGAAGCGGGCGGTGAAGGATATGAACCTGACCGAGATCACCAGTGTCTACGGGCAGACCGAATCCTCACCCGGCATTACCCAAACCCGCACCGACGACCCGATCGAACTGAGGGTGGCCACGGTCGGTCGGGCTCTGCCGGGCGCCGAGGTCAAGATCGTCGATATCGAAACCGGCGCCGCCCTGCCGCCCGGTAAGCAGGGCGAGTTGTGCGGCCGTGGGTATATGGTCATGAAAGGCTATTACAAGATGCCGGAGGAAACCGCCAAGGTGATCGACGCCGACGGCTGGCTGCATACCGGCGATCTGGCCATAATGGACGAGAACGGCTACTGCAAGATTACCGGACGGATCAAGCAGATGATCATCAGGGGAGGGGAGAATATCTACCCCCGGGAGATCGAGGAGTTCCTCTACACCCATCCCAAGGTTTCCGATGTCCAGGTCTATGGCGTGCCTGACCGCAAGTACGGCGAACAGGTGATGGCGGCCATTATCCTCAAGAAGGGGCTGGAGATGACCGAGGCGGAGGTTCGGGAATTTTGCAAGGGGCGGATCGCCAACTACAAGGTTCCCAAGTATGTCAAGTTTGTGGACGGGTATCCCATGACCGCCTCGGGCAAGATCCAAAAGTTCAAGCTGCGGGAGATGGCCATCAAGGAGCTGCAATTGGAGGATGCCGGCGAGACGGCGTAGCTTCGGAGGGATGGGCGGATTGACCGGACGGTCCGTTTACCTGCGGGATTTCGGCATGGCAAGGTAGTGTGATATGATATTACAAAAACTTATCGGTATCGTTTTTCTGCTGTTCGTGATCTGCTTCATCGCCATTGTGATCGAGGAGCTGTTTCTGGGAGGCAAGCGCCGGCGAAAGCTGGAGCGCCAGCGGCGGGCCGACTACGAGATGGGGGGACCGGAGAGCAAGCGGGAGGCAGGCGGATTGTGAAACGAGGCTTGCCCATTGCATGCGCAACCGAGATGAGAAGAGATAGAAGGTGAATGGAAAAGGGCGGGGGACACAATTCCCCCGCCTTTTCTTGTGGTACGTGATTTTGGTTTTGATTAGAAACGGTAGCCGACGCCGATGCCGAAGAGGTGCGGGTTGAGGTCGAGGTCGTACTTGTTGCCGGCGATCGTCATCTTGGTGTCGGCATTGAGATATTTGTAGTCGATGTTGAAGTAGAGGTTGTCCTTGAGTTTGAAATCCACGCCGGCCTGGGCGGCCCACCCCACGCTATTGTCAATTTGGAAGCCAGGGTCAGCGCCGTTGAGTTTTGAATTGAAGGGGAATATAACGTTGACACCAAAACCGACATACGGGCTGATCGTATTGCCTGCCAGCGGGTGATACTTTACGGTCAGGGTGGGGGGGAGCAGCCACGTGGAACCTGCAAAGGAGTTGTTAACCTTGATATCGTTCCTGGTAACCCCGGCGATGAGCTCCGCAGATACATTCCTCAGGAAGAAATACTCCAGGTCGAGTTCGGGAATGATGTCGTCACTCACTTTAACGTTTGCCCCCTTAAGGTTCGTGCTTTCATCCGGCTTGACGTAAATCGCCCTGATCCGCACGCCAAACTTCTGATAATCATCCGCCGCCCCGGCCATGGTTGCCATCCCCAGCATCATTACCGCTGCCGCAACCCCTGCCACTCCTAGTAACCTTCTTCTCATCAGCCTGATCCTCCCCATAATGTGGTTATTTGGGGTTTGCACCCCAATCCAGATATCGAGAACCAACAAAAAGATATATACGATTCGCTTTGTCTTTTTAGGTGAATCCTTGAGCAAAAAATGACGTAAGTCAAGAAAATTGTTTTTGTGTTATATAAAATTAATTTGGCGATACTGAAATGCTGGATCAAGGCAAAAAGACGCCATTTCAGCCCGTATCCCGAACGGCTGCCCAAAAGGGAACAGGGGCTCTCACGCTTGCATATTTCCCGTTCATGTGTAAAATTCCCCCATCCGGCGCACCGACTATGCCGTTCCCGGGGGAGCATGCCCCCGCATGTTGGAATAGTTGTTGAGATATGTCGGCAACATGCGCGTTTATGGAGGATTCATGCGTTTGACCCCTGCCACCGAGTTGGAATACCGCTGCAAAATGCTGCAAAATCATATGGCCGCCGAGGGGTTGGATGCCATTATCATCGCCCAGAATGCCGACCTCTTTTATTTCACCGGGACCGTCCAGAGCGGCTGCCTTTACGTCCCCGCCCACGGGCAGCCGCTGTACCTCGTGCGCCGGGACGCCGCCAGGGCACGCATGGAGTCGGGGCTGAAAGAGGTGTTGCCCTTCGGTTCTCCCAAGGACATCCCCCAGTTGGCGGCCGGCCACGGCTACCCCGAGCCGAAGAAGATCGGCATGGAGTTCGATGTGCTGCCGGTCGCTCTTTTCGAACGCTATCGCAAGGTCTTCCCCAATGCGCAATTCAGCGATGCCACGCCGCTGATCCGCTTGGTGCGCATGATCAAGAGCCACTACGAGATCCATCTGATGAAGGACGCGGCAGACCAGGTGGACAAGGTGACGCGCCGGGTGCGGGACGTGCTCCGCGAGGGGATGAGCGACCTGGAGCTGGCGGCCGAGCTTGAGCATACGGCTCGCTTGAACGGCCACCTGGGGCTGATACGGATGCGGGTCTTTAATGGGGAAATGCTCTTCGGGCACACCTTTTCCGGCACGGATAGCGCCGTGCCGGCCTATACCGATACCCCCTTCGGCGGTGTGGGGCCCAGTCCCTGTTTCGGGCAGGGCGCGAGCTACAAGCCGATCAGCCGCAACGAGCCGATCATTGTCGATTTTGCCGGGAGCTTTGACGGCTATCTGGTGGACCAGACCCGTATCTTTGCCCTTGGCGGCCTCTCCGACCGCCTGCGCAAGGGATATGACGACATGCTCCGGGTGCAGGAGTTGATGAAGCAAATCGTCGTTGTGGGCGCTCCGTGGGGTGAGGTGTACGACCGGTGCCTGGCCCTGGCGGTGGAGATGGGGTATGCCGACAGTTTCATGGGAGCCAAAGGCTCACAGGTTTCCTTCATCGGCCATGGCCTGGGGGTCGAGATCGATGAATATCCTTTTATTGCGCGTGGATTTCAGGACATGACATTCCAGGTGGGGATGGCCTTTGCCTTTGAACCCAAGGTGGTCTTTCCGGGAGAGGGGGCGGTCGGTATCGAAAACACCTTCTATATCAGCGATGAGGGGCTCAAACAATTGACCTATTCGAGTGAAGAACTGGTGATCCTGTCTCGCTAGCGCGCCTATAAAATTTTTGTTGCATTTTGTCAAGGCTTTGGTATAACTACGACACTTCTTAATTGTATACAGTATCCTAAAAAAATATTTTTGGATTGGGTAGACGACCGTTTCGGTTGGTTTTTACTGGTATCGAAGAGTCCGGCTCACACTGCTGATCTCAGTTTAATCCTCACAACGAAAGGAGAGTACCAACATGGCATTGAAAGAGACACTCAAGCAGAAGATTGAGGAACACCGCCCCCGTACCACCAAGCTTACCAAGGAGTTCGGCAAGGTGATCATCGATCAGGTGACCATCGAACAATGCATCGGCGGCGCCCGCGATATCCGCAGCCTCGTCACCGACATCTCCTATCTCGATCCCCAGGAAGGCATCCGTTTCCGCGGCAAGACCATCCCCGAGACCTTTGCGGCGCTGCCCAAGGCCGCCGGTTCGGCCTACCCGACCGTTGAGTCCTTCTGGTACTTTCTGCTGACCGGCGACGTGCCGACCGACGCCCAGGTCGCCGAAGTCGCAGCCGAGTGGAAGACGCGCCAAGCGGTTCCCGAGTACGTCTTCACCGCCATTCGCGCCCTGCCCAGGGACAGCCATCCCATGGTCATGCTCTCGGTCGGCATCATGGCCCTGCAGAAAGAGTCCAAGTTTGCCGCTTTCTACAACTCCGGCAAATTCAACAAAATGGTCGCCTGGGAATCGGTCTATGAAGATGCCAGCGACATCGTGGCGCGTATCCCCATTATCGCCGCCTTCATCTACAACCTGAAGTACAAGGGCGACAAGCAGATCGCCATTGACCCGACTCTCGACATGGGTGCCAACTTCGCCCACATGATCGGGCAGAGCGATCAGTACAAGGATGTGGCACGCATGTACTTCATCCTGCACTCCGACCATGAGTCCGGCAACGTCTCGGCCCACACCACCCACTTGGTGCATTCGGCCCTGTCCGACCCCTACTATGCCTATGCCGCCGGCCTGAACGGCTTGGCCGGCCCGCTGCACGGCCTGGCCAACCAGGAGGTCCTGGGCTGGATCATGGAATTCCAGAAAAAACTCAATGGTGCCGAGCCGACCAAGGAAAACGTCACCAAGGCCCTCTGGGACACCCTCAATGCCGGCCAGGTTGTTCCGGGCTACGGCCACGCCGTTCTGCGCAAGACCGACCCGCGTTACACCGCCCAGCGCGAGTTCTGCCTCAAGACGCCGGGCCTCAAGGACGACCCGCTGTTCAAGCTGGTTGCCATGATCTTCGAAACGGCGCCGGGCGTCCTCACCGAGCACGGCAAGACCAAAAACCCCTGGCCGAACGTCGATGCCCAATCCGGCGTCATTCAGTGGTACTACGGCGTCAAGGAATGGGACTTCTACACCGTTCTGTTCGGCGTTGGCCGCGCCTTGGGCTGCATGGCCAACATCACCTGGGACCGCGGTCTGGGCTACGCCATCGAGCGTCCCAAGTCCGTTACCACCGCCATGTTGGAGAAGTGGGCCGCCGATGGTGGGCGCCAGCTGTCCTGATCCGATTTTTTCATGAAAAGAAGCAGGGGGATGCGGCAGCGCATCCCCTTTTTTTATTTTCAGACTTGCAAAACTGCAAAAATAAGGTATAAAAGATAATAATTGTCGTATTTGCTGATGCAGTGATTCAAAGACAGAAATTGCGGATATGGCGGGACAAAATGCCCCGAGCTCTGTCCGGTCCGTATTCATTCCATAGCCCTTTTTGAACCGTTGGGCGAAAACCGGTAACCCACTGCCTGGAAACAGGTATCAACAACAACACACAGGAGGAATACCATCATGCCGAAGCTTCTTGAAATCTACAAATGCGAACATTGCGGCAATATCGTCGAGATCGTCCACGGCGGCGGCGCTCCGCTGCACTGCTGCGGCGAGCCGATGAAGCAGTTGACGGAAAACACCGTTGATGCTGCCAAGGAAAAACATGTGCCGGTTATCGAAATCGGCGACGGCATCGTCAAGGTCACGGTGGGCAGCGTGCCCCACCCCATGGAGGAGAAACATTACATCGAGTGGATTGAACTTGTCGCCGACGGCAAGGCCTACCGCCAGGCCCTTAAACCGGGCGATGTGCCGACCGCCACGTTCAACATCACCGCCACCAGCCTGACGGCCCGTGAACTGTGCAATCTGCACGGCCTCTGGTCTGCCCAGGCCTGATGCGGCAGCGGTAAAATACATAAAAATCAAAGCCCGCCGGGGATTCCGACGGGCTTTTTTTCTCTCGGGGGGACACCGTGAACAGACAAGCCGCCATGGCATGCCGCGCAGGATGCGCTGCCTGCTGCATAGCACCTTCGATTTCCTCGCCGATCCCGGGCATGGACGACGGCAAGCCGGCTGGGGTGCGTTGCGTGCAACTGACGCCCGACAACCACTGTGGCCTCTTTGGCCGCCCCGAACGTCCACCCGTCTGCACCAGCCTGCAGCCGAGCCTCGATATGTGCGGCCATGACGAACGGGAAGCGATGGAGCTTCTGTCGCGGATGGAACTGTTTACGCTGCCTGGCCGTTGTTGACAAACATTTTATTGACATTGTTGGCCTGAATGGTGTTCAAGCATAGTTCGTAGGCCGTATCTTTTTGGCGGGGCGTTCGCGGGATGCGTCGGCAATCATACCTCCGGGAGTCGATGGTGACACAGCGTCGTGAGATTACTCATAGCGAGCTTTTCTGGGGATTCAACCAAATCGCCCTGTCGGGGTTCGGCGGTGTCATGGCATGGGCTCGCCGTGCTATCGTCGAAGAACGGGAGTGGCTCTCCTCCGAGGAATTCACCACCCTGTTCGGCCTGTGCCAGTTCATGCCCGGACCGAACATCGTCAACCTCTCGGTCTGCATCGGGGCTCGCTTCCAGGGCGCCAGCGGCGCCGTTGTCTCGCTGCTCGGTCTGCTGCTCGCACCGTTTGTCATCATCATCGCGCTTGGGGCGCTCTACGGCAGGTTTGGTGAGTTGCCCGCGATCCAGGCCATGCTGCGCGGCATCGCCGCCGTCGCGGCAGGCCTGATCCTGGCCATGGGGGTGCGGATGGCGGCCGACCTCTTGAAACGGCCATTCCTGATGATTTTCAGCGTCGCGATCCTGGTGGCGGTGGTTTTTCTTCACTGGCCCCTGGTCATGGTCATGTTTGGTTTGGCCCCGTTCAGCATGTGGGTTGCGGCGCGCCGGTACTGTAGCGCGCCATGAACATAATCGTCGAGATCACACTCCAATTCGGGATGCTCTCCCTGGTTGCCTTTGGCGGTGCCGGCGCGGTGCTGCCCGAGTTGCACCGGCTGGCGGTGGAGACCCACCACTGGATGAACGACGCCACCTTTGCCCACCTGGTGGCCATCTCCCAGGCCACGCCGGGGCCCAATGCGATTATCGCCACCCTGATCGGCTGGCATGTGGCGGGACTGTCCGGCGCCCTGGCCGCCACGACGGCCATGTGCGGCCCTTCGAGCCTGCTGATCTACTTTTTCATGCGCTTCTGGGAGAAAATCCACGGCACGCGCTGGCGGCTCATCATCCAGACCGGCATCTCGCCCCTGGCGATCGGCCTGGTCCTGGCAAGCGGCTGCATCATCACCCGTGGAGCCGATGCAAGCTGGGGGGGCTACGGCCTCACGGCGGCAACCGTGCTGATCGTCCTGAACAGCCGGTGGAACCCGCTATGGCTGATCGGGGCCGGCGCGATGTTGGGACTGGCCGGCGTCATCTGAGCGGGGCGGGCACTCGCCACCTTTTTTACACTCTCTTTTATTCCCGCCTCCCTTTACACCTGCCCGCGGCTCATGTATCATCATGCCATCATGAAGCGCATCCTAACGTTTTACATAATCCGCGAAATCGCCTCACTCTTCCTGCTCGGCATCGCGGTTTTCACCCTGATCCTGTTGATGGGGAGGCTGATCAAACTCACCGATCTGGTCATCTCCCGCGGCGTGCCCCTGGCGGATATCAGCCGGATGATCCTGTACCTGATGCCCTCGTTTCTGGTGTTCACGATCCCCATGGCCTTTCTTTTGGCGGTGTTGCTGGCCTTTGGCCGCCTTTCGGCCGATAACGAGATCACGGTGATGAAATCCGGCGGACTCAGCCTGGTGCAGATCATGCCGCCGGTGCTGCTGTGCGGCGTAGTTGCCGTGTTGTTGACCCTTGCCGCCAGCATCGTCGGCGTTCCCTGGGGGAACAGCGCCTTCAAACGCATCAGTTTCGAGATGTTGAAGCAGAACGTGGCTGTGACGATCCGCGAGAAGGTGTTCTGGGACGAAATCCCGGGCATTATCCTCTATACCGACCATTACGACGAACAGAGCCACACCCTTAAGGGGGTCGTCATCCACGACGGCCGCGACCAGGCGCGTCCCATGACCATCTTTGCCGCCAGCGGAAATGTCGGCTGCACGCCCAATCAGCAGGATATCTGCCTGGTGCTCAACAACGGCAGCATCCACGCGGCAGGCAAGGGAGACGGGTACCGGCTGGTCAATTTCGGGGAGTACGCCATGACCGTGGCCGGTCCCGGCAAAGGGGGGGGGATCGGTCGCAATGAACTGGATATGGGGATCGGTGAGTTGCGGCAGCAGATCGACAACCCTGCAACTCCCAAGGCGACCCGCCTCAAGATGGCGGCCGAACTCCAGAGCCGTTTCGCTTTTCCGTTCGCCTCCCTGGTGTTCGCCGTCGTAGCCGTGCCGCTGGGCATCCAGAACCGCCGTTCGGGCAAATCCGCCGGTTTTTCCGTCAGCATCGCCATCCTGCTGGCCTACTATGTGCTCCTCTCGCTTCTGCGGACCTTGGCGGAACGGGGAACGCTGCCGGCGGAACTGGCGCTCTGGCTCCCCAATGTGATCTTTCTGGCCGTGGGATGGCACTTTCTGCGGATGGCATCCCTGGAACGCAGTATCTGGACAGCCGTTCAGAATGTGCTCTTGACCCTGATCGGGAGGAGGAACGCCGTTCGATGACGATCCTCGCCCGCTACATAGCAATGGCCTGGCTGCGCCTCCTGGCCCTCTGCCTGGGGAGTTTCGTGGCCGTGTACCTGGTGCTGGACATGATGGACAAGATACCGCGCTTCATCCGTGCCGGCGGCTCGGGCGGGGACATCCTGCGGTTCTTTGTCTGGAAACTGCCGGAAATGGTCGGCCAGACCGCCTCGTTTTCGATCCTGATGGCGACCCTGCTGACCCTGGGGATGTTCTCCCGCAACAGCGAGATCATCGCCATGCGCAGTTGCGGGATCAGCCTGCTGCGCATTTCGTTCCCCATGCTGTTTTTGGGGCTGGTTGCCAGCTTTGTGCTGCTTCTAAACGCCGAACTAGTGGTGCCCGGCAGCTACGAACGTATGGAGCGGATCGAGCGGGTCGATATCCGCAAGCTGGGCGTCAATGCGGTATTCAGACGCAACAATATCTGGTTCCGTTCCGACAACCAAATCCTTCAGGCCCGCCTGTTCGACCCCCAGGCCAAGGTGCTGCGGGGGGTCACCCTCTGGAAGCTGGACGGTTCCATGAACCCGACCAGCCGTATCGATGCCGGATCGGCCGAATTCCATGACGGGCGCTGGACCCTGAAAGACGTGGTGACGAAGGATTTCAGCCAGGGGCACGGGTATGTGGCCCAGCGGGCCCGCAGTATGGATGTGGCCCTGAATCTGAAATTGGACGATCTGCGCGTCCTGGACAACAATGCCGACAACCTGAGTTACCGGAAGCTCAAGGAGTATGCCGATAATCTGCAAAACGGCGGTTATCAGGCCTTTCGTTACCTGACCATGATGCACACCAAGCTTTCCGGGCCGTTTGCGGCCTTTGTGATGGTTATCCTGGGCATTCCGTTTGCATTCAGGAACAGCCGTTCGGGCGGCGCCGCTCTCGGGATCGGGGCCAGTATCGGCATCGGTTTCGCCTATTTTGTGGTCAATGCCGTGCTGCTTTCCTACGGGCGCAGCGGGGTGCTGCCGCCCTTGGTTGCGGCCTGGGGAGCCAATATCATCTTCTGCCTGAGCGGGGTGTGGTTGGCCATGTCCGTGAAGAATTGAGCCTGATCGACCACGCATTCCGTCAGGGCGCGGCATGCGCCCCGTCAGTCCCCCTTTGACAGGTTACGCATCCTGTCGCCGAAAGCCGCAAGGAGGCCGTACATGAAAAACATCGCCGCTATCCTGATCATCGTGACGTTCTGTCTGGCAGGAAATACCGCCCTGTTTGCCGCCGAACGGCCGCAGCGCGTCATGAAGCCGGCGGTCTCGACTCCGGATACGTCTCCCGCCATTCTCAGCATCATTCCCGCTCAGGCGGAGCCAGGCGGCAAGGTGACCATCTTCGGCGCCAATTTCGGCGAGCAGATTTCCGCCTTTCTCGGCAGCGTGGAGATACCGGCCAAGGTAACCGACGGCCGGCAACTCGAATTCATCGTTCCGCCGTTGGACGCGGGGTTGTACGCCCTGTACCTCAAGCGGGGCGACGGCGTCGTGGGTCGGGCCTACAACTTTTCCGTACTCCCCCTGCGGCCGGTGCTTATCGCCCTTTCGCCCGACAAGATCAGTTCCTGCGCCCAGGGGGGGGAGCGGGACGTGACCGCCGTGGGGCGGAATTTCGGTGAGACGACGTTCCTCTTCTTCGATAATGCCTCCATCAAGAGCCGGGTGGTTTCGGCCGAGGCCATCGCCTTCCGGGTGCCCCAGGTGGCGGGGGGGCTGCACCAGGTCATGGTAAAAAATTCACCCGAGAACGCCTCGGTGCAACTGGCGCTGGAGATCGAGACCAAACCGGAAATCAGCCAGGTGACCCGGGGAAACGAGTACGTGAATTATTACGAATTGATCATAGAGGGGAAGAATTTCCAACAGAACTCGGCCCTCTATGTGGACGGCCAGCGCATTGGCGGCAATGGCGGCCAGGATTCGGCGGCACGGGAGAAAGTGATCTTTATCGACTGTACCAGGCTCATTTACCAACGGTTTCCCTATTCGCCGGTCGCTAAGGATTTCCGCCTGCAGGTGGTGAATCCCGGGAACGAGGGGAGCCAGGTGATTAACGTCAGTGCGCCGTGATAGGGGAATGAAACTTTGAACTCGGAGGATAATACTGTTATGAAGCTTGGAACCCCGCTGAAACCGGGCGCTACCAGACTACTCCTGCTGGGATCGGGAGAACTGGGCAAGGAGGTCGCCATCGAGGCCCAACGTCTCGGCGTGGAGGTGATCGCCGTGGACCGTTACCCCCATGCCCCGGCCATGCAGGTGGCCCACAGAAGTCATGTCATCAGCATGCTGGACCGGGAGGCGCTGCGGCGGGTGGTGGCGGAGGAACGGCCCGACCTGATCGTACCGGAGATCGAGGCTATCGACACCGCCTTTCTGCTGGAGCTGGAACAGGGGGGGCAGCGGGTGATCCCCACGGCGCGGGCGACGAACCTGACCATGAACCGGGAAGGAATTCGGCGCCTGGCGGCCGAAGAGCTGGGCCTGCCCACGGCACGCTACGCATTTGCGAAAAGTGCGGAAGAGCTGCGCTCCAATGCCGCGGCCATCGGCTTTCCCTGCGTGGTGAAGCCGATCATGAGTTCATCCGGCAAGGGGCAGAGCGTGGTGCGGTCAGCCTCGGACGTGGATGCCGCCTGGCGCTACGCCATGGAGGGAGCCCGCGGCGCTTCGGATACCGCCATCATCGAGGAGTTCATCCCGTTCGACTACGAGATCACCTTGCTGACCGTCCGCCATGCCGGCGGTACCTCGTTCTGCCCCCCCATCGGTCACGTCCAGATCAAAGGGGACTACCACGAATCGTGGCAGCCCATGGCCATGTCGGCGGCGGCCCTTGCCGAGGCGAGGCGTCAGGCGGCGGCGGTCACCGGCGCCCTGGGCGGTTACGGCATCTTCGGGGTGGAGTTGTTCGTCAGCGGCGACAAAGTCTGGTTCAGCGAGGTGTCCCCCCGCCCCCACGACACCGGCATGGTGACCATGGTCTCTCAGAACCTGAGCCAGTTCGAGCTGCACGTGCGCGCCATACTCGGGCTGCCGGTGCCCGAGATCCTCAACCTGGCCCCTTCGGCCAGCCATGTGATCCTGGCGAAGGAAAGCCTGGACAACGTGCGTTTCGAGGGGCTTGCGGAGGCGCTCAACGTCCCCGGCGCCAAGCTTCGCCTGTTCGGCAAGCCGGATACCCGTCCCGGCCGGCGCATGGGGGTGGCCCTGGTGCAAGGGGCATCCACCGACGAGGCCCGAAGCCGGGCCGAGGCCAGCGCCCATTGCGTGCGGTTGGTTCCCCAAGGATAAAACTGCGGTTCGAAGAAACGAGTAAACGGAACCGGCATCGTCCACGCTTTTACGCACAATCAAACAAAAAGACCTCCGAGGCGTTCCCTGCCTCGGAGGTCTTTCAACTCCCACTACCTCAGAATGTGCAGGTCCTTACCGCTTCCCCCACAACGTCAACAACGCCGGCAGGAAGGCCAAAAACACCGCCACACTGGCCGCCATGCCCAGGGACATGACCGCGCCGATGCTGAAGACCCCCTGGTGGTGGGCCACCATCAGGGCGCCGAAGCTGAACAGGATGGTCAGGGCGTTGAGGAACACGCCGATCCCGGCGCTGCTCGTGGCCACCTGGGCGGGGGTCTCGCTCCCCTGGCGGTAGCGGTTGATGATGTAGATGGCCGAGTCGATCCCCACTCCCAGGATCAGCGGCAGCACGATGATGTTGGCCGAGTTGAAGCTGACCCCCGCCAACCGCATCCCCCCCACCATGAAGAGTAATCCCACCGCCAGCGGCAGGGCACCCATGGCGGCAAATCTCACGCTCTTGAAGTTGATCAGCAGGATCACGGCGATACCGAGGAAGGCATAGGCAAAGGCCTTGAGGTAGGCGTCCCGCATGATGGTCAGGGATTCGTAGACCATGATCGGCTCGCCGGTGGCGTTGGGGACGATGCCCTTGACCTGGGTGACGAATTCCTGGAGCGGCTCGTGCTCGAAGATCTCCTTTTTCGGGGCGACCTGGAGCAGCAATACGCCGCTCTTACCCACGAAACGCTGCTTCAGGTCCGTCGGCACGTCCGCCTCGACGACCGGCGACGCCTCCAGGCTCTCCTTCATCATGGTCAGCTTGACCGGCAGCTCGGCGAACATGCCCCCCTGAAACTCCCGCAGCATCCCCAGGGCGTTCTTGTCCTTTTCCTTCTCCAGCTTCGCGAAGAAGCCGTCCAGGGTCGTCAGAAAGGCGCCGACCGGCTTGGCTTCGGGCGCCTTTTTGGCCTCCAGCGCGGTCTTCAGCTTGCCCACCCGGTCGCGGAACGCCTCGAAGACCCTGGGCAGTTCCATGACCCGCAGGTTCTCCTCGTAGGGCATCGGCTTGACGTCCGCCAATACCTGACGGAGCGCCGCCAGTTCGGCCAGCTTGGCCTGCTGGTTGTCCGGCACCAGGGCGGGCAGGCTGACCACGTGGTCCACGCTGGGGAGTTTCTCCAGCCGCTCGGTCAACTGTTTGGCCGCGGCGCGGTCTTTGGCGATCACCACGGCAAAATAGCCGGAGTTCTCCTTGCTGCGCATCAGCTTGTAGGCGTATTCCACCGATTGCAGCCCCTTGGCCTGGAGGTTCATCAGGTTGTAGTCGAAGTGCATGGTCAGGGTGGGGTAGAGGCAGACGAGAGCCAGAAGCAGGGTCGCACCGACGACCGTCCGCGGGTTGGTGAAGAGGGCGTGGAACAAGGGCTTTTCGGCAAGGCCTGCCGGAGCCTGCTCTTTGGGGCCCTCGGTGTGGGGCTTCCTGAATCGTTCCAGCAGGATCAGCATGGAGGGGAGTACGGTGAAGGTGGTGATGACGCAGATCACGACCCCGCCGGCGGCGATGATGCCCAGTTCGGCAATGCCCTTGAAATCGGTGAAGGCAAAGGTGGCGAATGCCAGGGCCACGGTGGCGGCGGCCATGATGATGGAACGGATGTTGGCCCTGAGGCCGGTTTCTATGGCCGCCATGCCGGACGAACCGCCCCGCAACTCCTCCTGGTAGCGCAGGACCACCTGGATGCCGTATTCAATTCCCAGGCCGATGAGCATGATGGCGAAGACCATGGAGAGGATGTTGAGGTGCCCCACGGCGGCGGTGGCGAAGCCGAAGGAGAGGCAGATGCCCACGATCAGCGAGACCATGGCGCTGATCACGTTCAAGAGACCGCGGAAAGCGAACAACAGCAGGATCACGGTCAGGGAGAGGGAAAGGATGGTGGCGATCTCGATGTCCCGCTGGCTGGTGGCCATCTCCTCGTACTCAAGCACCGGCACGCCGGTCAGGCCGGCCGTGACCCCCTTGAACTCGGGGCGCTTCACCAGTTCGGCCAGGGCGGCGCGGGCCGCCTTGATCGGTTTCTCCGAGGCCACAAAGCTCCCCTCGTCCTTGACCGGCCGCATGGTGATGACCTGCTGCTTGCCGGCGCTTTCCAGGGCCGATGGCTTGCCGTCGCCGCCTCCCTTGAGGAACGAGTCCATGGACATGCCGCTCCCCTTGCCGTCAAAGGCCTTGAACCCCTTGTCCAGGGTGGCCAGCATGAAGGTCAGGCTCTCCAGCGCAGCCGGGTCGCCGGAGGCGAGGTACCCGTCGATCTGGCCGGTCAGGCTGGTGAAGAGCGTCTGTACGGAGGGGGAGGCGGAGAGGTTCTTCAGGACCGGTGCGGCCATGGTCAGGGTGTGGCGCAACCGCTGGATATCCTCCAACGGCATGAACAGGAGACCGTTCTTGCGGAAGAAGGGGAGGCCGCCGGGGTAGAAAACGTCGCGGAACAGGCCGGTTTCCCGATTCAGACGCTGATAGAGCGCATCGGCGGCGCGGGTCGATTTCTCGGCGTCGTCCGATTCTATAACCGCCACGATCTCTTCCTGATCGCCGAATTCCCGGCGATAGGCCTGGTAATCCATCTGAAAGGGAGCGTTTTTGGCCATCAGGTCGTCGCGGCCGGTCAGGAACTCCATGTTCTTTTTGGTGTAGATGACCGAACAGACGGAAAGCAACAGGGCCAGCGCCAGGATCAGGCGCGGGCGTTTGGCGACGAAGGCGAACAGACGGCTTGGTTTTGGTGTATCGGGCACACGGGGCTCCTTGGGCAAGATTGCAACATTCCTGAATATACCGCCCAGGGGAAAAAGTCAATCAAAGGGGGAGTGTGGCGGGGATGGGTCAGTGCAGTTCCATGGCGACGGGGGAGGGGAGGCCGAGACCGACCTGGATGGTCGCCCGGGCCGGTCCGCCGGTGCAGGCGTATTCCAGAGTGAACGTCGTATCCTCCAGCGCTTCGATCACCACCGCGCCGGGAGCGCTGATGGCAAAGGTCTCTCCCGGCCTCAGAGAATAATCGCGCGAGTCCTCGTAACGGGTCAGCCAGGCGCTTCCGCGGTCCATGCGCAGGGAACAACCTTCGGGGGCGACGGTGAGCGCGACCGTTTCGCCTTTTTTCAGCAGGTAGTTCATACATGACTCCTTGGGGGCAATAATCAGAAGCGTTCGCGGTAGGCGCGGGGCGTGATCCCCAGGCACCGCTGGAAGGTGCGCCGCAACTGCTCGGCGCCGCTGAAGCCGCTCTCCCGTGCAACCGTCTCCATGGGGTGATTCGTCTCCTCCAGGAGGTGCTTGGCCCGTTCGATCCGCAGCCGGTCCAGGTATTTCGACGGCGTCATGCCGGTTTCCCGGAGGAACACCCGGGCAAAATTGCGGGGGCTCATGGCCGCCCTGTCCGCCAGATCCTCAACCGCGATATTCTGATGGGCATTTTCCTCAAGCCAGGCCAGGAGCTGTGCCAGCGGCCCGCCCGTGACCATCTGGGAACGGAGGCGACTGCTGAACTGGCTCTGCCCGCCCGGCCGTTTGAGGTAGAGGACGAGGCGGCGGGCGATTGCCAGGGCCAGCTTCCTGCCGTAATCTTCCTCCACCAGGGCGAGCGCCAGATCGATTCCGGCCGTAATGCCCGCCGAGGTGGCAATGGAGCCGTCCCTGACATAGATCGCATCCGGCTCCACGGTTACCTCCGGGTACTCCCGGGCCATGCGGTCCACGTCCATCCAGTGGGTCGTGACCCGCCGGCCGTTCAGGAGACCCGCTTCCGCGAGGAGGAAGGCGCCGGTGCAGACCGAGACCAGGCGCCTGACCCGTCCCCCCGTTTCTGCCAGCCAGTGGATCAGTTCACGATTGGCCACGGCGCGGCCGAGGGGCTCGTCCGGGCTCCCCACCACGAGCAGGGTGTCGATAGGGCCGGCCATGTCGCGCCATGCCGCATCGGCCACCAACTGCACCCCCGCGGAGGTCGTAACGCCGCCCCGCTCCTGTGCCGCGATGGTGACTAGGTAACCGGGCGCATCCGCCGCCTGCTCCCGCAATGTCCGGTTCACCACCCCGAATACCGCGGCCGGGCCGGTCGCATCCAGGAGTTCGCACCCCTCATGAACGACCACGACGACGGTGCGAGGTTCGGTTGTCCCGGTCTTGCCATTCACTTCTTGATTGTGACGATTCATGGTGTGCATCTTTTCACAAAGTGCTGCACGGCACAATGACAACAAACAGGCGTTTTCTGCCATGTGCCCCGGTTGTCGTGATAGCGGCACGGGACAACAGGATTGATAAATGGTGCCGAAGCCGGTATTCTTGCCGCCGGAGTGGAAACCTTATGAGCAATTCCTTGTCCTATGAACCCCTTGTCCACGGTTTCAGCCTCGGAGCAAGCCTGATCATCGCCATCGGAAGCCAGAACGCCTTTGTCCTGCGCCAAGGGCTGCGCCGCGAGTACGTCTTTACCGTAAGCACCATCTGCTTTCTGTGCGATATGATTCTGATTACACTGGGGGCCGGCGGTTTCGGCACGGTCGTGGCTTCATCGCCGCGACTGCTCGTGTGTGCCCTGTGGGGAGGGGCCGCCTTCCTCTTTTGCTACGGTATCCGTTCCTTTTGGTCGGCAATCAGGCCGGAGGCGTTAGGGACCGATGGAGAAAGCGTGGTGGGGGGAGACCTTGCGGCGGTGGTGACGACCACGCTGGCCCTCAGCCTTCTGAATCCGCACGTCTACCTGGACACGGTCCTGCTGCTGGGAAGCCTGGCGGCGCAATTCCGCGGGCATGCCCGGGTTTTCTTTGCCGTGGGGGCCGTGGCGGCATCGCTTGTCTGGTTTTACGGCATCGGCTATGGCGCCAGGGTTTTTGCGCCGCTGTTTCGCAAGCCGGTTGCCTGGCGGGTTCTCGATATCCTGGTGGGGTGCACCATGTGGGGGATTGGCGTCAGCCTGATCTGGAAAAGGGTGTTTGCGGGGTAACGGTGCGGCGGCACTTCACCGCCACGAAAAAGCCCGGCATATGCCGGGCTTTTTCGTATTACCTGCGTTGCGCCATCATACCTTGCGTCCCTTGCGACCGGCCTGAATCTTGCCGTGTGGGGTGATGACATGGACATTGTGGTTGCCTGCACGGCGGAGCATCATCTCGTGCTTGCCGGGCATGGCCGTCTTCATCGTTTTCCGAGGCTTCGCGAACGGACCTTTGGTGTCTCTCATGGCCGCCACCTCCTTTGCATTCTTTTCCACTTACAGTATAACACGATTCAGGGACGTGGCAGGGAATCTATTTTTGCGAGTTCGACGGCCCCCGGGAGCGCAAGGCGTTCGTCGCCTTCTCGGGCTAGAACGGGATGCTCCGGCGTGGGGCCGCCATCGGTGCGTATCACGCCTTGTCCCGACGATCCAGAAACATCTTGATCAGGTCGATGGGAACCGGAAAGATGGTGGTGGAGTTCTTTTCCGCGGCGATCTCCGTCAGGGTCTGGAGGTAGCGCAGTTGCAGCGCGGTCGGCTCGGCGGCCAGGATTACGGCTGCCTGGGCCAGCTTTTCCGATGCCTGCAATTCGCCCTCGGCGTGGATGATCTTGGCGCGGCGCTCCCGCTCCGCCTCGGCCTGCTTGGCGATGGCCCGCTGCATCTCCTGGGGCAGGTCGATGTTTTTTACCTCCACGTTGGCCACCTTGACCCCCCACGGCCCGGTATGGCGGTCGAGAATCTCCTGCAACTCCTTGTTGATCTTCTCCCGGTTGGCCAGGAGTTCATCCAGATCCACCTGTCCCAGGACGCTCCGCAGGGTGGTCTGGGACAACTGGCTGGTGGCGTACAGGTAGTTTTCCACATCCACGACCGCCCGTTGGGGTTCCATGACCCGGAAGTAGATGACCGCCGAGACCTTGACCGTGACGTTGTCGTGGGTGATCACGTCCTGGGGGGGGACATCCATGACCACGGTGCGCAGTGTCACCCGCACCAGACGGTCGATGCCCGGGATGATGAAAAAGAGGCCCGGTCCCCGCACCCCGGCCAGCCGGCCCAGGCGGAACAGCACGCCCCGTTCGTACTCGGGAAGGATGCGCACCGCGCTGGCAACGAACATGATGAACAGGACCGCAACAAAAAGAACCGGGACGTAGTTGAACAGATTGAACATGACAAGCCTCCGTTTTCATGTGAAGCGCCCCACTGGGGCACCGGAAAAAGGGCGATGGCACCTCGCCCCTACAGTGTCTTCCTCACTTTGAGCCGCATGTCTTCCACCTTCTCCACCGCAACCTTTGACCCGGCGGCAATCGGCTGGTCGCTCCAGGCGTCCCAATACTCGCCGTTGACAAAGACCTTCCCCTCGGGGGCGATGGCGCTCTCGGCCCGCCCCTCCTGTTCCAGCAGCCCTTCCGCGCCGGTGGCAGGTTTCAGGCGATGGACGCGCAACGCCTTGGCGATGGCTACCGAGAAGAAGCCGGCCGTGGCCAGCACCGTCACCAGGATCACGCTCCAGGAAACCCGCAGGTAGGGCTCCGGGGATTCGAACAAGAGCAGCGACCCGAACACCATGGCGATCATTCCGCCCACCGTCAGCATGCCGTGGGAGACGACCTTGATCTCGGCGATAAAGAGCACCAGCGCCAGCAGGATGAGCAGTGCTCCTGCGTAGTTGACCGGCAGCGTCTGGAAGGCGAAGAAGGCCAGGATCAGGGAAATCCCCCCGATCACCCCGGGCAGGATCACGCCCGGATTGGACAGTTCGAAGAACAGCCCCAGCATGCCGAGCATCATCAGGACATAGGCCACGTTGGGGTTGCTGATGGCGTTCAGTATCCGCTCTCCCGGTCGCATCTCGGCCGAAAACGTCTCGGCCCCGGCCAGACGCAGGGGCACCTCCCGGCCGTCCCGCATAATGCTACGCCCCTCCATGCGGTGCAACAAGTCGGCCCGGTCCCGGGCGATCAGGTCGATAACCTTGCCGGCCAGCGCCCGGTCGGCGCTCAGGGAGATGCTCTCCCGCACCATCCTGCGCGCCATGGTCTCGTCGCGGCCCCGTTTGCGGGCGATCCCTTCCGCGTAGGCCTCGGCATCGTTGATCACCTTCTCCTCCATGGTCTTGTCGGGCTTCTCGCCCAGGGAAACCGGGTGGGCCGCGCCGATGTTGGTGCCGGGAGACATGGCGCACACATCCGCCGCCAGGCAGATGATGGCTCCGGCCGATGCGGCGCGGGCGCCCGAGGGTGCCACATAGACCGCCAGCGGCACCGGACTGGCAAAGATGTCCTTGACGATCTCCCGCATGGCGGTATCCAGGCCGCCGGGGGTGTCAAGCTCCACCAGCACCAGGCTGTCTCCGCTCCGGGCCGCCTCATTCAGGGTGCGATGGAGAAACTGGGCCGTCACCGGGGTGATCGGATCGTGGATGGTTACGACCCTGACCCTGGCCCGTTCGGCGGCCGACGCGGTTACGCACACAAGCAGGCATAGAAGGATACAGAGGCTGAAGCGCATGGGTTCCCCCCTCTCTTACCGTAAGTATACCTCATTATGGCGATGGTGTAAGGTCGGTGGGGGAATAACCGTGCGGATGGGCGGAAGCGGCAGTGGCCCGTGAGGGGTCCGGCCACGAAACGGGGGCTGTTTTAGGGCTGGCGAGTGTTCACAGGTGGAGTTCCGGCTTGAGATGGGCGGGGGTAAAACTGGCGGCAATCTGCCATCCCTTGCTTCTGTTCAGGACCGGCGCGAGTTTGCAGGCGATGTAGCCGATCAGTTGGGCTTCCTTCGGCAGTTCCGTGGCGATCCTGACGATCCGGAAAGCCACCAGGTCCCCGACCTCCGGGTAGCCCGGGGCATCGGCCATCGTGCAGCCCCATATTTCCTGAGTCCCATCGGGCTCGGCCAGACGAAGGCGGAAATAGCGTTCCCCCTCGCCGCCGCGCCGCCCCACGTCCACTACCAGGGCCGGGATCAATGCATTCAGCAGCAGGCGGTACCCCATGGTGCAGGCATGGGCAAAGGCGGCCTCGTTATCCGGGAAGCTCACCACTGGCTCTTGCTTTCTGCGAAACCAATCGAGCATGGAATCACCTTACACCTGAATCCGTGACGCCTGAACGGCTCCTCTCGCTTACCATGCCTCAGTCCTGGCATTGCCCGCGTCTCCACCACCATAGCGGAGGACGCACGGCAAAGCAGGCATGATACTGCATGGGCGGCGTTGGACTCCGGCATGACGCTCACTCTGCCGTTCAGGCGTCACGGATTCAGGTTACAGATAGTCGTCCTTCTTGAGTCCGTACTTCTTGATCTTGCGATAGATGGTGACCATGTTCATGCCCGCCTCGCGGGCTGCGGCATCGATGTTGCCCCCATGCTTTTTCAAAAGGCCCTTGAGCAGGTCGGCCTCGAAACGTTCCAGGGCGGCGTTGAAGGGAAGCTCTCCCGCCGTGGTGGCCGCCGCTAGGGGGATGCCGACCGGTTCGTGGCCGCTCTCCACAAACTGGTCCAGGGTTTCGCGGGAGATATACTCCTCGCCGACCATGGCCATACAGGCCTCGATCACGTTTTTCAACTGGCGGATGTTGCCGGGCCAGGCACAGGCGCACAGGGCCTGCATGGCCTCCTTGTCGAAACCTTTAACCACCGTGTCGAACTTCTGATTTTGCAGGGTGATGAAATGGGCCGCAAGCAGGGGGATGTCGTCGGTCCGCTCCCGCAGCGGCGGCAGATGGATATTGACCACGTTCAACCGGTAGTAAAGGTCTTCCCGGAAGGCCCCGCTTTTGACCGCTTCTTTCAGGTCCGAATTGGTGGCCGACAGCACCCGCACGTCCACCCGGGTGGGGGTGGTCTCCCCCAGGCGGTTGAATTCCTTTTCCTGCAAAAAGCGTAGCAGTGTCTTCTGCACATTCATGGGCAGGTTGCCCACCTCGTCCAGGAAGAGGGTGCCGCCGTCGGCCGCCTCCAGAAGGCCGTGACGGTTTTCCTTGGCGCCGGTGAAGGCCCCCTTCTTGTAGCCGAACAGCTCGCTCTCCAAAAGGGTTTCGGGCAGGGCGCCGCAGTTGATGGCGATGAACTTGCGCTCGCGCCGAGGCGAGTTGTAATGGATGGCCTGGGCGATCAACTCCTTGCCGGTGCCGGATTCTCCGGTAATCAATACCGAGGTGTCGCGCACCGCCACCTTCTCGACCCGTTCCAGCACGCTTTTCAGACCGCCGGAGGCGCCGATGATGTTGTCGAAACAGAACTTGCCCTCCAGTTCGGCGCGCAGTTCCCGGTTTTCTTCCAGGAGCCGCGACTGTTGCAGGGCGTTCTTGACCCGGTAGATCAGCTCTTCCGGCTCGAACGGCTTGGTCAGCATGTCGTAGGCCCCCTTGCGCAGGGCCTGGATCGACATGTCCACCGTGGCGTAGGCGGTGATCATGATCACTGGGATGTCCTTTTCCTTCTCCTTGGCCTTCTGGAGTACTTCAAGCCCGCTCATGCCGGGCATCTTGATGTCGGTGATGAGCAGGTCCCAGGCCCCGGGACGAAACTCTTCAATCGCCTTGAGCGGCGACGTGTAGGCGCGGGCCAGGTAACCGTTATCCAGGAGCACCTGCTCCATCATGCGGCACAGGCCTTCTTCGTTGTCGATCAGGAGGATGCGTTTTTTGTCGGCCATTTTTGCGTCGTTCCTTTTTTACGCCGGATAACACCATCTGCCACTGAGACACGGGGGCACAGAGAAAAAAGTGAAACGTGAAACGTGAATGGTGAATCGTGAATGGTGAAAGATACAAACCCTGAAGCCGTCAGCCCCTCACTATTCGCTTTTCGCATTTAACTTTTCACCATTCACGATTCACGATTTTCTTTGAGATGTCCGCTTACAGTTCATCCCGTTCGATGGGCAGCGTTACGGTGACCGTGGTGCCCGTGTCCGGATCGCTTGCGATGCGGATCTCGCCGTGGTGCTGTTCGATGATCTGGCGGGTGATGGCCAGCCCCAGGCCGGTGCCGCGCTCCTTGGTGGTGTAAAACGGCTCGAAGATCTTCTCCAGGTTTTCGGCCGGGATGCCGCAGCCGCTGTCGCTGAATACCATGCGGACATGATCGGGGTCAACCGCTTCGGAGCGGATGGTGAGGGTGCCGCCGTCCGGCATGGCGCCGCCTGCGTTCAGGATCAGGTTGATGGCCACCTGGCGCATCTGGTCGCCGTCCAGATGGACCTTGGGCAGATCGGGGGCAAACTCGGTCCGGATGACCACGCCGCGCATGTCGGTGTGATTGGCGGCGAAATCCGTGATCTGTGCCAGGAGATCGTTCAGGTCAACCGGCTCCAGGCTCGGCCGGGGGGTCCGGGCATAGGAAAGCAGGTCCTGGACGATCTTCTTGCAGCGCTTGCTTTCGCGCTTGATCTCGTGGATGTATTTGTAGTTCGGGTCGTCCTCGGCCATCTTGCCTTCCAAGTAGCCGGCGTAGCCAAGGATCACACCCAGGGGGTTGTTGATCTCGTGGGCCACTCCCGATGAAAGGATGCCCAGGGAGGCCATCTTACCGTGTTGGGCAAGGCTTGCCTCCATTTCCTTGTTGCGACGAATTATGTCGGTCATGCGGTTGAACACCCCGGCCAGTTCCGCCAGTTCGTCCTCCCCTTCAACCACCATCTTTTCCTCAAGGTTACCCCGTTTGACGCGCCGTATGACATCGATCATGTGGGTGATGGGGCTGGTGATGATGGTTGAGGCCCGAAAGACCAGGACCACGGCGAATAGCCCCACCAGCAGGCTGAGGAGAACCATGCTGATCAGGATACGGTCCTTGATCTTGTTGGCCTCGTGGTAAAACTCATCCTCATAGGAACCGACCGCCACGATCCAGTCCCAGGGCTTGAAATACTCGTAACGCACGATCTTCATGCGCGGTTCGCTGTTGCTGACATTCTGCCAGGGATAACGGATCCAGCCGCTCTTCTTCCCGCACATCTCGCGGATAAAGGGGAAGCCGCTGGAGTCGCGGGCATCGATAAAATTCCTGCCCTCCGAGTCGGGATGGATGGTGAAGTTGCCTTTGCTGTCCATGCAGAAGATGTAGCCGGTGGAGCCGACCTTCTTGGCCTTGATCTTTTCCTTCAGCTCGGCAAAGGACTTGCGCTCGAAGGCCGCTTCGTCGTAGGTTTCCTCCAGATAACCGCCGGTGGCGATGATCCAGTCCCATTCCCGGAAATAACGGTAGGCGACGATCTTCTTGCGGGGGTATTTGTCGCCCAGGACGGCGTTGCGCCAGGGGTAGATGATGAACAGCACCTCACCCGGCTTGGACTGCCGGGCGGTTTCGCACATCTCGCGGATGAAGTAGCGTCCATTTTCATCCTTTTCGTTGTAGACGTTCTCCCCTTCGCGGGCGATGTGCACCTTCAGGTCGCCGCGGCTGGTCATGGCATAGATGTAGCCGGTTTCCCCCACGTTGACCTTTTTTAGCGCGTCACGCGCTTCCCGCTTGGCTGTGGCCAGGTCGAACCGGCCCTGTTTGTACTGCTTGTGTTCGGATTCGACCAGGTTATAGGAGAGGTTGGTGAGGGTTGCCAGTTCGCTGTTGAAGTTCTTGATCTTGTCCTGTTTGTAGACCTGGAACTGCTGGTAATGGGAATTGAGCAGGTCGATAGTAAAGGCGGTGATGTGCTGCAGGTCATCCTTGCTGGTCTGGGTGACCCCCAGGTACGCCTGATGGTTGGCAATATAGCCGATGACGCCGGCAACGATAAAGATCGGGCCGATCACCAGCGGCAGCACCAGCGCCAATAACTTCCAGCGCAGCTTGAATTTGCTGAGGAATTCCATCATCACGCCCTTAAAGGTGTATACGGCATCCGCTTCCATGATATAATCGAATCCCGCCGGTAAATCAAGCGATGATGCTTGAGATATCATTTGTTTATGATATAGTCCCGCGTGAAAAATTACTATCGTCCAATTAAACCAACTTGTTCGTAGAGAAATATGCCTGAACCCATAATGACAATACTCGTCATTGATGACGAACCGATGGTCCGCGAGTCGCTTGCAAGCTGTCTCGAAGACCAGGGCTATGTCGTGCTCCTGGCTCCCGACGGCTGCCAGGGGTTCGAAATCTGTTGCCGGCAGCGGCCATCCTTGGTCTTCACCGATCTCCGCATGCCGGTCATGGATGGTTTCGAGGTGGTGGAGCGGCTGACGCGGGAACTCCCCGAGATTCCGATCGTCGCAATGTCCGGCGTGGGAGACGTCGGTGAAGCCATCCGGGCCATACGCCTTGGTGCCTGGGCATATATCACCAAGCCGATCACGAACCTGGATGAAATCACCATCACCATCGCGCGCGTGCTTGAGCGTGCCCGCCTGGTACGGGAAAACCTGGAATACCGCCACCGCCTCGAGCAACTCGTGGAGGAGCGGACCCGGCAACTCAAGGAAAGCGAGCAGCGTTTTTATCAATTCTTTTTCCAACATGATGACGCCATCATCCTGTGTCGGCTCCCGGAGCTGGTCATCCTCGATGCGAACCCCGCCTCGTCCAAGCTGTTCGGATACCCCTACCAGGAGATACTTGCCCGAAAGTTCCCGTTCTTCTTCGCAACGGCGGAACAGGGGGATTTGATAGCGGGCCTGACGCACCTGACCGGAGAGTCGTTTTTTCTGAGGGAGCACCTCCCGGCAAAAGACTGCGCAGACGCAGAACTGATCGTATCCCTGAAGGCGTGGTCCATAACCCTCGGCAATGAGACGGTGCTCTACTGCTCATTGCGTAATGCAACCGAAAAAATCATGCTCGAAAAGCAGTTGCAGGACTCCCAGACGCGCCTGATCCAGGCGCACAAACTGGCATCCATCGGCATGCTGGCCTCGGGGATTGCCCACGAGATAAATAACCCCAACAACCTGATCGCTTTCAATACCGACCTGTTGGCCGAGGTCTGGCGGGACTCCCTGCCGGTCCTTGCCGACTACTCCCACGTCCATCCCGGTTTTACCCTGGGGGGACTCCCTTTCGGGGAGGTCCCCGCCACCGCCGACCGTCTCTTCAAAGGTCTTGCCGACGGTTCCCGCCGCATCGACGCCATTGTGGGGCAGCTTAAACAATACTCTCGTCCCTGTGCGGCGGGGGGCGCAGGGGGGTGCGACATCAACCGGGCGGTCACCAGTGCCGTTACGCTGCTGGATCATCAGATAAAGCGCATAACCGACCGGTTCGAGCTCGAGCTGGCTCCCAATCTTCCGCCGGTGCGCGGGTATTCGCAACAGATCGAACAGGTCCTGATCAACCTGATCAGTAATGCCCTGCAGGCCTTGCCGGGGCGCGAACGGGGGATCGTGGTCAGTACGGCCAGGGATGGGGATCGCGGCGGGGGGGTAATAACCATTGCCGACGAGGGGAGGGGGATGACCCGCGAAACCCTCGCACACCTCACGGAACCGTTCTTCTCCACCAGGCACGAGTCCGGCGGAACCGGTCTGGGGCTCTCCATAAGCGACTCGATCCTGAGGGAGCACGGCGGTACCCTGTGCTTCGAGAGTGAAGAGGGAAAGGGCACCCGCGCCATCATCCATTTACCGCCCTGCGTCGTGCAGGGGCAGGGGGCAATCCCATGAAAACGCCCGCCGAGGAACCTGCCATACTCCTGGTCGATGACGAAGAGGAGCTTCTGTTCAGCACCCGCCTGATCCTGCGCCGGGAAGGTTTTGCCAATGTCCTGACCCAGTCGGACAGCCGCCTGGTGGCGGCCATGCTTGACGAGCAACCGGTCGCCGTGTTGGTATTGGATATGACCATGCCCCATCTTTCCGGCCTGGATCTGCTCCGGCGGGTGAAGGAAACCCATCCCGGATTGCCGGTCGTGATGATGACGGCCGTCAATGACGTGGATACCGCGGTGGCCTGCATGCAGGCCGGGGCGGACAACTACCTGGTCAAGCCGGTGGACCGCACCAGGCTGGTCGCCACGGTCGGGACCTGCTACGACCTTGGCCGTACCCGCACGGAGCTGGATCGCCTGCGCCGCCACCTGTCCGAAGGACAACTGGAGAACGAGGCGGTTTTCCGCGACATCATCACGGTTTCGCCCCGCATGCGCAGCATTTTTTTCTATCTCGAGTCGGTGGCCCCTTCGCGGCAGCCGGTGCTGATTACCGGCGAAACCGGCACCGGCAAGGAATTGGTCGCCCGCGTCATCCATACCCTGAGCGGGGGAGGAGGACCGTTTGTTGCGGTAAACCTGGCCGGCCTGGACGACACCATGTTCAGCGATACGCTTTTCGGCCACCAGCGGGGGGCCTTTACCGGCGCAGACCGGGCGCGGGAGGGGCTGGTCTGCCGGGCTGAGGCCGGGACGCTCTTTCTGGACGAGATCGGCGACTTGTCCCCCTCGTCCCAGGTCAAACTGCTACGCTTGTTGCAGGAAGGGGAGTACCTGCCTTTGGGGGCCGATACGCCCCGCATCTGTGAGGCCCGGATTGTCGTTGCCACCCATGTGGATCTGAAGGCCGGCATGGAATCGGGCCGTTTTCGCTCCGACCTCTATTACCGCCTCTGCGCCCATCATGTGGCGCTTCCCCCCCTGCGGGAGCGGCCGGAGGATATCCCGCTCCTGCTGGAACATTTCCTCGATAATGCCGCTCAGGCGCTCAACAAGGCTCGTCCGTCCGCCCCCCCGGAGTTGAGCCGCTATTTGGCCGCATATCGTTTTCCGGGCAATATCCGCGAACTTGAGGCCCTGGTACGGGATGCCGTGGCCCGGCACCCGGGCCACGGCATCCTCTCGCTGGAACCCTTTCTGGTCGCCATAAGCGGCGATCTTGCCCTTCCGCAGGATGAAGCGTCAAACGAGGAACGCTGCCATACCTGTCTTTTTAAGGACCGTTTTCCCACGTTGAAGGGCGCCGAAGAATACCTGATCGCCGAAGCGTTGCGGCTGGCCGGCGGTAATCAGCGCCTAGCCGCCTCATATCTCGGAATTACCCGCCAAGCCCTCAACAAACGTCTCTCCCGAGCGCCCGCGTAGCTCTCTCCACCGCTGCCCGCGCAGCCGTTGTTACCCCGGCGACAATTATTGCATCAGTAATTTTTGTCGTTACCCCGCAAACGCCCCATCTACTGCGATCAGCTCAGCTCTGCGGGCCGCCCTGTCAACTTGCGACGCAGGGGGCGGCACGGCGGTGCCTTTATAACATGCAGTAATATTTCGCTAAATCTGGTTCATCTCCTTGGCATGTGTCATGCTTTTTACCGGTGGAACTGCAATGGATGGAAGCCACAGAACATTTTCATTTTCGATGTTTGGCTGTCTATCAACGAATGCGCGGGAGGAACTAGCAGAATGAAAAGCTACAAACACTGGGGAATCTTTTCCAAGATCATGAGTCTGTCGTTGTTGACCTGGGTGATGCTGGCGCTGGCGGCGACCTTTGCTCTGGTGCCGTATATCCGGGGGCTGGTCATGGATGAGAAAAAGGATATGGTTCGCTTTCTGGTTGAGGAGGCGTCGACCATCCTTGCCACCTATCAAAAACAGGCCGAGGTGGGAATACTGACCCAGGAAGACGCCCGGAAACGGGCCGCCGCGGATATCAGGCAACTGCGTTACAACGGCAAGGAATACTTTTTCATCAGCGACCTCAATAATCGGCTGATAGCTCATCCGCTGCGCCCGGAAAACGAAGGCAAGGACATGAGTTCCTTCAAGGACGCCGACGGGAAGTTTATGTACCAGGACTTCACCAAGGCGGCGTTGAGTGACAAAGGTGGCGGGTTTGTCAGTTATCGCCAGATCAAGCCATCGGCGAGCGAGCCGCTGCCGAAGCTCAGCTATACCAAACTTTTTAACCCGTGGGGCTGGGTGGTGGGAACCGGTATCTACATCGATGGCGTGGACGAGGATATGCGGCATGTGCAGTTCGGCATCTGGACAGGCCTACTGGTGATCCTGGGGCTCAGCGTCCTTGTGGCCGGTTTGGTTTCCCGCTCCATCACCCGGCCGGTCAAAGAGGTGGTGGAAACCATCAAGGACATCGCCCAGGGCAAGGGTGACCTGACCAAGCGTCTGCCGATCAGCGGTAACAACGAGATCGGCGAACTGAGCGAATGGTTCAACACCTTTGTGAACAAACTGCACGGGATCATCTCCCAGGTATCGGGCAGCGCCCTTCAGCTCTCCTCGTCCGCCAACGAACTGCAATCGACTTCAAAGGCGATGTCGCAAAGCGTGGGGAACCTTTCGTCCCAATCCACCTCGCTGGCCACGGCCGGGGAAGAGATGTCGGCCACCTCCTCGGATATTGCCGGCAACTGCCATCATGCAGCCACCAATGCCGGCGGCGCTTTGGGCAAGGCTGCCGAGGGCGCCGAGGTTGTGAACCAGTCCATTGAGGTCATGCAGGCCATTGCCGAGCGTGTCAAGAACGCCGCCGATACGGTCGAGACGCTGGGCAACCGCTCCGATCAGATCGGCACGATCGTGGGCACCATCGAAGATATTGCCGACCAGACCAACCTGCTGGCCCTGAATGCCGCCATCGAGGCGGCCCGCGCCGGGGAGCAGGGGCGCGGTTTTGCCGTTGTGGCCGACGAGGTGCGCGCCCTTGCGGAGCGTACGACCCGCGCCACCAAGGAAATCGGTGAGATGATCAAGGCGATCCAGAAGGAGACCCGGGGGGCGGTCCATACGATGGAGCAGAGTGTTGCCCAGGTCGAGCAGGGGAGCACCCATGCCGCCGACTCCGGCAGATCGTTGCAGGAGATTCTTGTCATCATCACTGATGTGACCGAACAAATCAGCCAGATCGCCACGGCTGCCGAAGAACAGACGGCCACGACCCGGGAGATCAGCCACAACGTACTGAGTCTGAACGAACTGGCGCACCATAACAGCGCCGCGATCCAGGAAACCGCTGTAACTGCCAACAATGTTTCGCAGCAGGCCGAGGAGTTGCAGCGGCTCGTAAACCAGTTCAAGCTGTAGCACCCGGCCATCCATAATGCGAGCCCATCGGAACGAAGGTAAGGTTTGTCAAGTCTCGCTGGAAGGCGAATGGACCGTTAATTCGGTTGCCGACCGGATCCCCTGGATCGCCCGGCAATCCCATCTGATTTCGGAGCAGGCCTTGCGCTTCAGCGAATTCTGTCCCGGTGCCAGGATAACCACCGAGATCGACCTGAGGGGCATCACGGCCCTGGACGAAAGTGGCCGCCGGATGTTGGTGATGTGGCTGGGTCACCTTGATCATCGGGGGTTTAACCCGGTGATCCGACCAGCGAATAGGGGCTCTTTCCGGGATGTGGAGTGGAAATCCACACCGTCTGCCCCCGCCGATTGAATCTGGGGATGTTGATCGTATGTTCACTGAGGACGAACGGAACAACCTCTGCGGGATCCAGTAGGAACAGGTTTGCCGGGTCCCTGCCCGGTACGGACTCCATCCCACCGTAGCAAAGGGGGTGGCTCTGTAAGATATTTCGACAAGGGCGCCCTGATTACTTTACAGAGATGACCGTCGGGGTGAGCGTACCCCGGTGCGGGCCATGATGTGTTTGGCCCATTTCCAACTTGATGTTGGATTGGGAATCTGCTAAAGGTTCAGCCATAATAAATTTTGTCCCTGACTTTATCCAAGAGAAACGGAGGCCTCGAGCTCATGGCGGTAACATGCTATGTATTCGAGGTTTTTTTGTAAATACTCCATTTCAAATCTCCATAATTCCTATTCTGATTGAGGATCAATTCTTGCATTGATTGCAGATGCCGGACTCGTCCCCCTCGAAGGAGATGGGTCGCAAGAGGGAGCGCCGTATGTTGCTGGTGGCCGTGGGAGCGATGTGAAGCCCCGACAACGCCTGGTGCCGCTTCCGGTGTTTGGCCGTTAGAAACCGCAATTAGGCGGAATCTGACCCCCTGGGACACGTATGCTTTGTGGGGGCACCGGCGGATTGGTTGCGGATTTTGAGGGGTTAGAAACAGTATGAACGAGAATTTTTTTCAGACGGTTTTCGAACAGGCAGCGGAAGGGATTGTCCTGATCGATGGTGCCAGCAGGTACCTGCTGGAGGCGAATAAGGCCTTTGCGGAACTGGTCGGCTATCCCGAGGAACTGTTGTTTTCCATGACCCTCAATGATTTTATCGACCTTTCTCCGGTGGGGGTCGAGAGGCTCTATAATCAGGCTCTCACCGGGAAAGGCCAGTATGTCGGCGAGGTGAAATGCCGGCGGCAGGGCGGCACCCTGATCGACGTGGAACTAAGGTTGAGCCTGATCCATTATGGGGAAAAAGAACTTTTCTGCGTCTTTATGCGTGATATCACCATGTACCGGCGGGTGGAAAAGGACCTTCTGGAAGCGGGGGGCAGGTTCCGGCAGGCGGTCTTTGCCGCGCCCCTTCCGATCATGATTCATGCCGAGGACGGCCTCGTGGTGGTGGTCAACAGTGAATGGACCAAACGAACCGGCTATGCCTTCAAGGATATTCCCACGATTGATGCCTGGGTGAGGAAAGCCTTTGGCACCGACTCCGCTTCGATGTTCGAGAAGCTCGGTTTCCTGTATAAAACCGAGACCGCTTGCACATATGAGGATCTGTCGGTGACCACCAGCAACGGCGAGAAGCTCGTATGGAACTTTTGTTCCGCTCCCGCAGGCACCCTTCCCGATGAGCGCCGTCTGTTCATCACCATAGCCATGGACGTTACCGCGGGCAAGCGCACCGAAAATGATCTCAAGGCCGCACTTCGCGAAAAGGACAACATGCTGAGGGAGGTCCACCTGCGGGCGAAGAACAATATGCAGGTCATCATGAGCCTGCTCAACCTGCAGTCGAGGTACCTAAACAATCCCGGTGCCCAGGAGTTTTTCAAGGAGAGCCAGGAACGAGTCCGGGCCATGGTGCTTATCCATGAGATGTTGTGCAACTCCGGTAATCCGGCCCGGATCGATTTCAACGAATATGCGCGGAGCCTGGTGGGGGGTATCATAAGCGCCTACAGCCCCAACCAGAGTAATCTCCAGGTGGAAATGCGCATCAGCCGGATAGCCGTCAGCCTTGAAATAGCCGTGCCCTGCGGCCTTATTATCCACGAACTGGTTTCCAATAGCCTGAAACATGGCTTCCCGGACGTCAAAAACGGAATGATCAGCATCGATTTCGATTGCGACGAGGCGGGGTTATACACACTTGTGGTAGGCGACAACGGTATCGGCCTTCCCAGGGGGCTCGACATGGAGGCACCGGCCACCCTTGGCCTGAGCCTGGTCACTACGTTGGCCAAACAGCTCCAGGGGGTCGTTGAATTTATCGGCACCTCCGGAACGGTGTGTAAAATTTCATTCAGAGGATAGCCCCGGGAGGGGAAGCGAACATGTCCGGTAAGGTGAAAATACTGGTCGTCGAGGATCAGGCCGTTATTGCGGAAGATCTCAAACAAACGTTGCAAGGGATGGGATACGACGTCCCCGCCGTGGTCTATTCCGGGGAATTCGTCCTCGATACGACGGCGGAGGAACGGCCCGATCTCATTCTGATGGACATCTCCCTCGGGAAAGGCGACGACGGCATCATGGTCGCCGAAAAGGTCCGCGCCCGTTTCGACATCCCGGTGATTTACCTCTCCTCCCATGCCGATGACGAAACGTTCCAACGTTCGCTCCTGACCGGCCCCTTTGCCTTCCTTTTAAAGCCGTTTGATTCCCTGCGCCTCCGTCAGACTATCCAGATTGCGCTCGCCAAACATGCGATAGAAAAGCAATTGAAGGAGAGCAGCGAGCAGTACCGCACCATTTTCGAGGTGAGCGGCAGCGCAATGATGATCGTGGACGAAAACGGCACCATTGCCATGGTCAACGAAGAGTTCGAACACCTGTCCGGTTACCCCAGGGAAGCGGTCGAATATCGGAAAGAGTGGTCGGACTTCTTTGTGATGGAACAGTTTGCCGCCAAAGAGATCCAGCAATGCCTGAAAGGGACGGCCAACGGAGCGGCTTCGTTGGATGCCGCCTCCCTGTTCATCGGCAATAACCAGCGTACCAGCCATGTCTGCACCAAGATCAAGAAGGTGCCCGGCACGGAGCGGTGCGTTGTGTCGCTGATCGACATTACCGAGATCAAGCGCGCCGAAGAGGAAATCCGCACCCTCAATGCCGAATTGATCAAGGTGAACATACTCCTGAAGGAAGAGGTCGCCGAACGTAGAAATTCGGAAAAACAGCTCCAGCATCAGGCGAGTCACGATGCCCTGACCGGCCTCCCCAACCGGGAACTGCTCTTCGACCGCCTGAAGCAGGCCCTGGCCTACGAGGACCGGCATAATAACCTGCTGGCACTGATGATCCTCGATCTGGACAATTTCAAGACGGTTAACGATACGCTCGGCCACGTTGTCGGAGACATCCTCCTGAAGGACGTGGCCAAACGTCTCCAACAGTGCATGCGGCAGTACGATACGGTCGCCCGGTTCGGCGGCGACGAATTCGTCATCGTCGTCAACGAGATGCCGGACATCCACGACATCGTAAAGTTTGCCGAAAAGGTGCAGGAGTTATTCCAGCGGCCGTTCTATATCCTGGAGCAGCCCACCTATGTGACGACCAGCATCGGCATCTCCATCTACCCGCTCCAGAGCACCACCGTCGAGGGGTTGCTGAAAACGGCCGACATGGCCATGTATCAGGCCAAGAGGGAGGGGAAAAACTCGTTTCAGTTCTTCACCGAATCCATGAGCCTCAAGAGCGACGAGCGGGCCATCATGAAGAAACGGCTGCGTTCCGCGTTGGAACGGGAAGAATTCCTGCCCCACTATCAGCCGCGCATCGACGCCACCACGGGAAAGATCACCGGGATGGAGGCGCTGATGCGTTGGCAGCCCAAGGGGGCACCCCTGGCCTTTCCCGTGGAATTTTTCCCCATGCTGGAAGAAAGCGGCCTGATCGTCCCGGCCGGCGAATGGTTGCTCGATAAGGTGTGCCGCCAGAACAAGACGTGGCAGGATCGGGGGATGGAGCCGCTCCGCGTGGCGGTAAACACGTCTGCCCGGCAGTTTCACCAGGACGACTTCACGGAAAAGGTCGCCCAGGCCCTTTCCGCTACCCGGCTCGATCCGCATTACCTCGAAATCGAGCTTCCGGAAAAGATCATCATGGACAATATCACCGAAAGCGTGCGGAAGCTGGGGGAGTTGCGGGAGATCGGCGTCAAGATTTCCCTCGACAATTTCGGCACGGGCTACTCATCGCTCAGCCACCTGAACCGGCTCCCCATCGACGAGTTGCAGATCGATAAGTCCCTGGTCAACAGCATTACCTTCGATCCGGGCGAGGCGGCGGTGGTTTCCGCCATCATAACCATGGGGCACAGCCTGGGTAAGAAGCTCGTGGCCGAAGGGGTTGAGTCGGAGGATCAATACCTGTTCCTTGCGCATCAGCGGTGCGAAGAGATGCAGGGACACTACTTCAGCAGACCGCTGCCGCCGGACGACTTTGAAAAGCTCGTGCGGCTGTTTCCCGTCCCGACGTAACAACGGCAGCTAGGCCACAGAGCCACGGAGGTACACAGAGAAACACAACATCATTGGGGAAAACCAGCCTCAAAAATTAGTTGTTGTTTCGTTTGCCTTACTCCCGATTTTCTCTGTGTCTCTGTGGCTCTGTGGCAGAATCTGAAAGGTTAACTGGTCACAAAGACGATGTTCCCCTCAAAGGCCTTTTCAAACAGGTCCTTTTTGGCATTACCGCCGAAAATCTCCACCGATATGTCCTCGGTTCCCAAGAGTTTTATCCGGTAATCACCCTCGGTGTGGAGAAGCTCCACCACCTCCACCAGGCCGCTCCGGCGCCGGTCAAGACCGTCGGCGAGGCGCAGGATGCCCCCCAGTCTGCAGACGGTCTGCTGATCCTTTTCCGACATGCGCAGGAATTCCACATGTTTTTTCTTGGGGAGCGATTTGCGGTGATAACGGGCGATCTGGGCGATCATCTCCCGCTCCTGGGGAGCAAACCCGAACAGGTCCGCGTGGCGGATCAGGTGGTAGGAATGTTTGTGATGGCTGTTGTAGCTGATGAAGTAACCGATATCGTGCAGGTAGGCCGCCGCTTCGAGCATCCTTCGTTCCGACTTCTTCAGACGAAATTCCTTGCTCAGGGAGTCAAACATGGCCAGCGCCATACCGGCCACATGACGGGAGTGGGGTTCGTCGAAGTGGCAGGAACGGGCAAACTCCAGCGCCGACTGGCGCCAGTTGCGTTGGCCCTGTTCCTCCGCCATGAGCCCGAGCCGCCTCATGCACCGGATGATCAACCCCTCGCGGATGCCGCGCTCGTTGACCAACAACGTGTTGGCGCCGAAAAAACGCATCAGTTCGTCAACGACACCGAGACCGGCCACAATGATGTCGGCCCGATCGGGGTTCAGGCCCGGTATCGCCCGCCTCCCCTTGATGTCCCGCCGCATCAGCATGGCCAACAGGTGCACCAGTTCGGAGCGCAGGGTCTCGTAGCCGTGGACCGATGAATACTCCTGCCGCCGCATGTTCATGACCATGTAGCCCAGGGAGGTGATGGTGCCGCCGGAGCCGATGAAGGTCTGGACGGCGAGTTTCTGCCCGGAAAAGGCCCTCTTGAGTTCTGCCCGCACGTGGCGTTGAAACTTCTGGAAATCGGCCGTTCTGATCGGATCGGTGGGGAAAAAGCGCTCGGTCAGGACCACGGCCCCCAGGTCCAGGGAATAGTACTCTTCGATATGATTTCCCTGGGCCGTGACGATCTCCACGCTGCCGCCGCCAATGTCGATCATGGCATACCGTTTGCCGTTCATCTCGAAGTTGTGCAGGGCGGATATGGCGGCCAACTCGGCCTCCTCTTCGCCGGAAATGACCCGGATCTCCCGGCCCAGTTCCCGGCTCAGGGCCTCTACCAATTCGGGGCCGTTGGCTGCGCTTCTGACGGCGCTGGTGGCCACCGCCTCGACCTCGGTCACTTTCAGGCCGTCGATCAGTTTGCGGATGCGGCTGATGGCCTCCACAGCCCGGGCAAAAGCCGCGGGAGAGATGGCTCCGGTCTTGCTGAGCTGTTCGCCGAGGCGCACCGTGGCCTTCTCGTCGTCCAGGACCATGAAGCGCCCCTGCTGCCCCGCTTCGACCACGATACAGCGGATGGAGTTGGTGCCTATGTCGATAGCTGCTAGTCGGGTTTTTTTCATTACAGGCCTCTTACACCGAGAATTGGTAACGGATCGGGTGCTTGTCGAACAGCAGGGCAAGGTGTTGAAGATGGTTCGCGGCCAGGCGTGTGACCAGGGCGTCGAGCGCCGCTGCCCCGGCAGGGGTAAGGGGCGTTTCGTGGGCGAAAGCCTCGAACACCCTCAGATCGTTGAGGTCGCCGAGCAGTTGCTGATACTCTTTGAGCCGTTCCAGGGTCTCCCGGTAATCCTGCTGAAATATCTCGGCGGCGATCTCCAAAAAATAGCGCCACCGTTTGACGGCTATCCGCAGCGCATGGCGGTTTCGCGCGTTTTCCCTCACAAGCGCCCCCGGAAGGTGATGACAGACGTCACCATACAGGCGCAGACCCTCTTCCGAAAAATATGCCGGGAGGGAGGCCGGCACCCCATGCCTGTGTCGGCCGTCAGCCGGTTCCCGCACACATGTGGCGTAGCGGTCGATCACCTGTTCCATCCTGGTCGTATCCAGCTTTTTCAGTAGCCTCTGAACATTCAGGGCCTCGGATTCCCGCCTGGCGCGCAGATGGAGCAGTAGGCGGGCGAACGCGTCGCCTGTTCCCCGTTTGTCGGGGATGTTTCGGGAAAAGAAGAGGATTCCTTCGTCCAGGTTGCGCAGCTCGCCAATGCCGCGGGTCAGGCGCCGGATCGACGAACGGGCGTGGGGCGCCTCGTCGCCGGGGCACAAGGTCCCGAAAAAATCAAGCGCAGCCCTGAGCCGGCGCGTTGAAACCCGCAGGTCATGAACGGCGTCCACATCGTCACTGCGCAGGCAGGCCTCCCGGTTTTTGAGCAGGCCTTTCCAGCGCGCCCTGACAACGGCGATGGCGCGTTCCCTGTAGATTTCTCTGCTGTCGTCAGGCTCCGGCACGGATTATCCTCCGTAATACGGAATAGGAACTCCTAAAAAATTTTAGCCCGCTTCGGCGGGATAGCAATCCTCTCCCGGCCGGAGGATATCGGGGCTATTGTATGCACTGGGCCGATTAAAGCAAGTGTTACGGCACGCCGTCATGTCCTTGTAACAAAACCTTCTTCCAGAATCCGGTGCAGCCGCGCCACCTCCTGTGGGGTAAGCTTCCGGTCCCGGTACACGGCTCCGGCATAGATGGCCGCGAATTCCCGGACCCTGGCGTTCCCGGTCTGTCCGGCGGTTTCGAAGAGCCCCTGGCTGCCCGGTTGAACCCTTACTCCGCAATCACGCTCGACCAAACGGTAGAAACGCCGCAACAACCGCTCGTTACGCGATGCGAACAGCCACGGGCGGCGCACGATGACGATCAGGGCGAAGGCCAGGACCATGGACAGCAGGAGGTAGGGCAGGGCAGCCCGGGCCGCCTTTCCCATCTCGAATTTTTGCAGGCGCTTGCCGGCGCTGCGGGCTATTTCCACCTGCTGCTCGAAATCATAGGTGACGATGGTGCGGTTCCAGGTGTGGTCGAGGGAGTCCAGAAACAGGCGCAGCTTCATCGCCGGGCTTCGTTGCTTTCCGTCCCCCCACACCGCCCCGGCATTGCTGGCAAAGCTGCTGGGGTCCACCCGTAGCCAGCCGCGGCCTTCCAGATATGCCTCGACCCAGACATGGGCCATATCGTCGCTCACCAGGTAGTAGCCCCCTAGGTCGTTGTAATCCCCGCCCAGGTAACCGCCAACCAGCCGCGCCGGGACACCGGCGGCCCGCAGGAGCAGGGCGAAGGCGGAGGCAAAGAACTCGCAGTGTCCCTGTTTCTTTACAAACAGGAACTGCTCCAGGGCGTGTTCGCCGGTGGGGAGATCGCGCATGCTGTAACGGTAGTTGCCGTTGCGAAAATGCTGCTCCAGCAGCTCCAGCCTCCGGGCATCGTCGGTCCCTCGCCGCCTGATGTCGCCCGCCAGTTGTTTCACCCGCTCCGGGATGTCGGTGGGCAACCTCAGGTAGAAGAACCGGTTAATGCCCCCTGCCGTCGGCAGGATACCCGAGGTTATTGATTCCGTCCGGTAGCCCAGGCGCCGGGTGAGCGGCACCGGATACTCAAAGGTACCGTCCGAGGCGCCCCGCGCCCTGGGCAGGGCGATAATGGCGGGTGCATCCAGGCTGAAGAGGGCGCGGGAGGGCCCCGGCTCCGGGTAGACCGTCTGGGCGATGCGCGCCCCTTTGTACAGCAGATGTTCCGACGGCACGGTCGCATCCCGTACCCAGCGGTGCCCCTCCATGCGATTGAAGACCGTGCCGCGCCAGTAGAGTTGTTGTTGCGGTTGCCGGGGCATCTCGGCCCGGAAGGCTATGGTCCGCGACTCCGCTACGGTGGCGCTGGTGCCGGGCTCGACCTTGTCGCTGAAGCCGGAGGGGCGGGCCGCCGGGGCGGCCATGATATTCCATAAAGGAATCTGGGTGCGGGGCAGGATCGGAAAGAAGAGCAGCAGGAGCGGCAACGAGGCCAGCGGCATCAATACCCCGACGGCCAGCACCTTCCGCAGGTGGGGGCGGGACAGGGCCATGCGGCTGTCCTGGGCATGGAAGGTGAGGAGAACCAATGATACTGCTACCAGCAACAGCATGAGGGTCAGGTAGAGCAGGAATATGGGGCTGAGGTCGAACAGGGATGATGAGGCCAGGCAGAACAGGGACAAGGCCGCAATCTGCAGATGGTGGCGCACGCTTTTTTCGCCGCACAACCTGACCGCCAGCATGATGGCCAGCGCGCTCACCACCGGCTGGACCGGGTTGGCGCGGCTGAATTGGAATGCATAATAGAGGAACACCGGCAGGACGGCCAGGTTGAACTGCCAGTTTTTGAGGGGCCAGACTCCCCGGCGCTCCTGCCAGATACCGGCCAGCAGGCCTGCCGCCAGGGCCATTCGCGGTGTTGCGGCCAGCCAGGGGAAGAGCGGCACGATTCCGCAGAGGGCGATGGCGTAGGAGAGAACGGCTGTGAGCGAACTAATCGCGACCATAGAGGGCAAGCTCCGCCAGCAGTTTCAGGCCGTGGTGCCGGCCGGTTTCGGCCGGGATGACCTTTCCGTTGCACCTGAGCCCGACCGGCCGCAGCCCTACCCAGCGCCTGACCAGCCAGGCCGCGCGGGAGATGCGCTGCTCCAGCCCCTGTCCCGGCAAGGAGTCGAGATCGATGACCAAGGGCGCCGCCGTCTGTCGGCCGAACTCCTTGACCAGCAACTCCTCGCTGCGGGCAGAGAGCTTCCAGTGAATCATCCGTAACGGCTCGCGGCCGGAGTAGGTTGCGATCCGTTCCAGTTCGCCGTCCAGGCCCCGATCCTGCCGGGAGTTGCTTCCATGGCGTTGCGCCTCGTCACCGTCGCCGACTGTCACGCCGGCCTGCAGCCGGGGAAAGACGATAAAACGGCAAGCCGTAGCAAATGTCCAGTAGCGGGTGAAGAAGTTCACCGGAAAGGTGGAGCTTATGGTAATCCGGTCAAGGACGGCATGCCCCCGGTCGGGGAACATGAGTGAGATGCTCCCCTCGGTCGAGACCCCGCAGCCTATCAGGGGGAAGGTGATCCCTTGACCACCGGGGCATTCCAGTCGGACCAGGAAGGAGGGGCTGTGCCGTTTGGTGTTGTGGATGCGCAGGCGGAATGGTGCGGCGATTTCGGCGAATATCTCGGCCGGAGGGACGATTTCGGGGATGAGCCCCTTGATGTTGCGCATGCCGGCATACCCGGTGACCGACATGAACGCCAGCAGCCCGGAAACCACCAGAAACAGCAGGTTGTTGCCGGTGTTGACGGCCGAGAAGCCCAGCAGAAGGGTGATGGCGATGTAGAGTGCCCCCGCCTTGCTGATCTTCAGGCCAAAGGAAGCGCTATGTCGGCGATGAGTGCCCGTAACAATTCTCCCCTGTCAACGGTTTCCTGATCGGGCCGCATGACCAGGCGGTGGGCACAGACCGGGACTGCAATCCCCTTGACGTCGTCCGGCGCCACGTAATCGCGCCCCTCCAGAAAAGCGGCCGCGCGGGCAGCCAGGGCAAGGCTGATGGCGGCCCGGGTGGAGAGGCCGGTCTGGATCATGCCGTGGCTGCGGGTGGCCGCCACCAGGGCGTAGATATAGTCGACCACCTTGTCCGAGAGGTAGATGTCGGTTTCGACGCACCGGCGCGCGGCCAGGATGTCGGCAGTCGAGGCCACCGGCGTCATGCCGCCGATCCGCTCGCGGATGCCGCCTCCGGCAATGATGCCCTTTTCCAGGTGTTCCGGCGGATAACCGATGCCGGTGCAGATCAGGAAACGGTCGAGTTGGGATTCGGGCAAGGGGAACGTGCCGCTCTGGTCGGAGGGGTTCTGGGTGGCGAACACCATGAAGGGGTCGGGCAGGTGGTGCGTCGTCCCTTCCACCGTCACCCGCCGCTCTTCCATGGCCTCCAACATGGCGCTCTGGGTGCGCGGCATGGCACGGTTGATCTCGTCGAGGAGGACGATGTTGTTGAAGATCGGCCCCGGCAGAAAGGCGAAATGCCCTTCTTCCCGGTTGAATACCGACAGGCCGGTGATGTCCGAAGGGAGCAGATCGCTGGTGCACTGCACCCTGCCGAAGGAGAGGCCGGTAATACCGGCCAGGGCCAAGGCAATGGTCGTCTTGCCCAGGCCGGGCAGATCCTCGATCAGGATATGCCCACCGGTCAGGAGTGCGACCATGGAAAGGCGCAGCACCTCTTCCTTGCCATGGAGATAATCACGGCTGAGGGTGTCGAGTATCGTTGTTATGGTACGGTTATGGTCGGGTAGCGCCACGTTCTGTCCTTTTATGGATGCCGATGGGGGAAGGATGGAGCAAGGGGTAGCTTTTACTGATAGACAGTTTACCACAGGTGCGCGTAAAAGTGCATTCGGATAGCCGTGTGATGTGGAATGTTCGTGTCCACGGTGGGGCAGGGTAGACACACGGTCTACCCTGCAAACACGAAACGGGAGATGGCGTCCCCCGTTTCGTGTTTGCAGCCATATTCCATAAAAACGGACGGTGGGGGTGATGGCCCGACCGCCCGCTGTCTTCCTGTTATGAGAGTTTGAACAGTCCCACGAGCCGTTTCAGGTCATGGGCAAGATCCGCCAGTTGATTGGCGGCGGTGGCCGTTTCTTGCGCCCCGTCCGCCGCCCCCTGGACGACGGTGGTGACCCGCTGGATATTGCAACTGATCTCACTGGTGGTTGCCGTCTGCTGCTCGGCGGCGGTAGCGATCTGGTTGACCTGGGTCACGACGGCGCGAATCTGTTCGATGATTTCAAAGATCGCCTCTCCCGAACTGGCGGCCTCTTCGGTTCCGGCCTCCACTTCCTTAACGCCTTCTTCCATGGTGGCGACCGCACTCTTGGTCTCGTTTTGAATAGCCTTGATCATTTTGCCGATTTCGTGGGTGGCCTTGGTGGTCCGTTCCGCCAGGGCGCGGACCTCATCGGCGACAACAGCAAAACCGCGTCCCTGTTCCCCGGCTCGGGCCGCCTCGATGGCGGCGTTCAGAGCCAGGAGGTTGGTCTGGTCGGCGATGTCCTCGATGGTGCCGACGATCTCCCCAATCTGGTCCGATCTGCTGCCCAACGATTCGATGGTCGTCGCCGATTCCCGCACCTTGTCGGCGATGCGGGCCATGACATCAATGGTCCTTGAAACCACTTCGGCACCGGCAGTAGCGGAATCGTTCGCCTTGTCGGACTCCTCCGCCGCCGCGGTACAATTCGTGGCGATATTGCTCGAAGTTGCCGCCATTTCCTCGCTGGCGGTGGCCACCGTGTCCGTCTGACTGACCGCATCGTCGATGCCCGCGGTCATTTTTTGGGATGTACTGAGCAACTGGTCCGCGGAGGACGACAGTGCAACTGCATTCTGGGCGATCTGGGACATGATGTCGTGGATCTTGGAAATGAGCTTGTTGATTCCAACTGCAAGATGGCCGATCTCGTCGTCGGACGACACCTGGATGACCGTGGTCAGGTCGCCGGCGCCGCTGGACAACTCATCGACCTTTTTGGAAAAAGCCAGGATATGTTTGATGATTGCCGCTCTCAGGAAGAGGAAAATCGTTCCGAGCAGGACGAAGAAGAACAAAACGCTGGTCAGAAAAAGGGTTATGGACGTCTCTTTGGCGCTGTCATACCCCTCTTGGATGGAGGTTTTCAGGAGCATTCCCCCCAGGAATTTGGGGGCGGCGTCATGGCACTGCTTGCAGCGTTGCTCATTTTCGAAGGGGATGGCGAGGTTGAGGGCTTTTACGCCGTTTTCTTCGCTTTTGAACTCGATGGTTTTGCCGAGTTCAAGCGCTTTTGCAATGGCGGGCTGCACCGCGCCGTCTTTGGCTTCAGACTCCTTGCCGTGCTCGTCGTAGATCTTGAGGTCGAGAAACAGTTTCTTCTCTTTATTTTCACGAATGTACTTATTGACCTCTTTCGAGTCGCCTTTCATCATGTAATCATCGATGTCTCTGATGAATATCGCCGCCAGGTTGCGGGTATTCTTCAACTGCAACGTCATGGTCGAGGTGGTTTGTTGCCAGATCGAAATCGCCATCATGGCTGCCAGGCCGCAGCCGAGTGAAATCCCCAGGATTACCAATACCTTGAAAGCCAGCTTTTTTCTGAGCATTCCCTTACCCCTCTAACCGATATGTGTGTCGAAAGGTGAAAACTATAGCTGATGGCCGTCAGGTAAGTCAAATGGTGAAAATATGTATACACATATAATCGATTGAAATGGCGAGCTTATTATAATTTAATGAGTTTGTCAGAACTTGATGTGTACGCCGATGCCCAGTGATTGGGGGGGCGTGCTCCTGTCGCTCGTGGGGGGCTCACTGGTGAAATGCAAATATTTGTAGTCAATGACGAGCGACGAATTGCCGCTCAGGTTGAAGCTGACGCCGGCCTGGCCTGCCACGCCTGTTTTCAGTTTTGTGGGAGCGTCCGTAACGGTTGCATCCTGGGGGAGGGCATAGGCCACACCGGTTCCGATGTACGGAGTGACATTTTTCAGCAAACTGAAGCCATATTTGGCGGTCAGCAGGCCGGGGCTCTTGCCGGTCGTATCGGTGGCAACAGGCCGCAAGATGCCGTATCCCAACGAAAAACCGTCCTTCTCTTCGCCGGCGCAGCAAACGGCAGCTTTCAGGAGGGCCACACAGGCTACGGTTGCCACCGACAGGAACTTCTTTTGAAGCTTTACGCCTCGCATGTGGTTACCTGGTGTAATGTCCATTCTCGATTCTTTTGCTGAATGTTTTGAATGACCCCTTATGAGTGCCCATCTCCGGCGCATGCATGGGATGGGACCAGATATAGGTGGATATTCTCCGTTCAATTGGTGATAAAAGCAACGCCAATATGTACACTCCCACAAACGCAGCGATGAATAATCCGAGCATCATGCCTGTCGCATAGATAAAGCTAAGGAAAGCTGTCATACCCGCCATCCTTTCCGGGCGGTCCATTTTGCCCTCTAGTCCCATTATACGCCTATTTCCGCGATCAGCAGCGGTGATATTTCGCAATGGCGTACCACCATCGACAATGCTGGGAGGCGGGGTGCGGTGATCGAGTTGTTGACATTAAGGATAAAGATGATATCTTTTATCCTTAATGGGGTCGCAGTGAATTACCGGGAGGCTAAAAATGCAGAGACCAGAAAATCATGATAGCAGCCGAGATCGAAACCAGAGGGTGTTGCAGAAGGTGATGCCGATAGATACCGCCGTATCCACCGGAGTCATGGGCGTGTTCACGCTTGGCGTCATACTCTTTGCCGGCCTCATGGCCAGGATGTGGTGGGTTGCCCACAGTTGAGCAAGCTCTTTCCGTCCACTCTTTGCCGCTCGTGGTAGTGTGCCGTGCATCGAGAAAGTCGGTTTATAACGTTGTTCACGATGGAAATTGCCCATAAGGCACCCCGTAGCTAACCCTCCGTGCTACGGGGATTTTTTTGTCAAAAATTCAAAATTGATGTCGCAATCCAATGAAGTGGTGGAACAGCCCTGGCGCCCTCGAGCTGCTGTGACCGCCACCGGTTGGGTGGCGGCTGGTCATGCCGACCCGATGCCCGCCCCTGGGTAATCAGACGACCTCGCACACCTCGATGTGCCCCAGGTAGCGCATGCGTCGTGGGCCGGGCCGGTAGTCGTTCGCCGAGACAAAGGCGAATTCCCCCTCGTTTTCGTCCAACGGCCGCCCCTCCCTTTCGAATACGACGATAGCCTTTTCACCGACGACGGTATTATTGATCTCCTGCCAACTGAAGAGCGCCATATAGCCGTCGTTGGAAGTGAGCTTCAGGTACAGCCTGTTCGGCGCATGATGCTCCGTTATGACTACGGACGCCTGTGCCAGGATATCCCGCAGCAATACCCCGCGATAGCTCTTGATGGTCCCCTTCTCCGTGCCGCTGCCGCAGATAATGGGTAGCGCCCCGGTCTCCAGGGCGGTCATCTTGCGGAGATCGGCAACGCTCAAGCAAAGAGGCCTCTCTACACGCCCTGTCACCTTCAGCTCATGAGACATGTATTCCGGGCCGTATTTATGCTTTCCATGGGGCTTGGTCCCTGGTTGTATGTTCTCGGCGTGGTCCATTATACCTCCTCTTTTGAGCTGTATTTTCTTATGACCTGTTTCGCGTTCCCGGTAATCCTGGACTTTTCGTTTCAGATGCCGAGGGCTCCCGAATGTCCGCACCCCGTGGTTACGGTTTCCAACGCATCCCCAACCCGGTTGTGTCTATAATGGTTCGGGGCACCTATTTGCCGGTGGGCTGCGGCTCGGCAACCGGGGGCAGGGCCAGCGCCTCGGCCTCGGTCCGGCAATCGCGGATAGGTAACAGCCCTTTGGTGCGTGCCGCAGCTAGCTCGGCCTTGGCGGCCTCCAGGTCCGCCCGGAAGGCGGGGTCGACATGTAAGCGGGCTACCATCGCTGCGGCAACGGTACGCCCCTCATTCACGTCGCTCAACCAGTGCACGTTGCACACGATCCGGCTCTGGCCAAAGGCCCTGCCCCGAATCAGGACCGCATCGGCCCGTTCCGGCGCGATTTCACTCAGGATGAGCGCCCAGGTCCACCCGGCCGTGGTGTGCCCCGAGGGGTACGAGCCGCTTGTGCGCAACCGTTGTTCGTCGCCTGGGGTACAGATCCGCTCCCCGTTCACCATAAAGGGGCGGGGGCGCTTATAGGTATCCTTCGGCCGGGAAACGGCGTTACCCGCGTCGGCCAGGGTACGGCGCAGCAGGCGGAAGAGGCGAGGGGTTTCCTGCTCGGTGATGCGGGCGTTCAGGGCACAGGAAAAACTTTCGGCCGCAGCCGGAAAGGAAAGGTCGGCATCCTGGATAGCCAGCGCCCATCGGTCCGAATCCCGCAGGGGAAAGCTGGCGCGGCTGGTTTCCTGGTCGAGCGCAAACGCGGTCGAACCGGTGGCAGGTGGTGGAGGGAGCAGCGCCACCATGTCGGGCAACTGCTTGGCCGGCAAGTAGCCCAGAATCCCCCCCCGGGCGGTTGGAGCCGTGTCGTGCTTTTCCACTGTTGCACACCCTGTCATAAGTACCAGGCACAGCAGCATTGTTGCCATGTTTCCCATACGTCTTCCCTCTCTTTTCATCCCGCTATGATAGTGCTTTCGCTTCAGGTTGGGCAATCTGCAGGGATGTCCCTGCCGTCATTTCTATCCTATCGGGGGTAGTCACCCTTTTTCGGCCATCTCGGTGATCGTGCGCCGATATGCGGTAGAATAGGGCTCGATCGGGAGACCTGCATTGGAACGAACAGAATGATTGCTGCGGGTATGCAGCATAATTAACCGGCACTCTACGATGGTTTCAAGCTTGCAAATCCTTTGTTTCCGCGAGCTTTCGTATTAATCGCACGATAATGGGTTGCAGCACATTTCCTGACATGGATGTTTTGCTACTGGCATGGTACAGAGGGAGCAAGGGTTTCAAAACTTCCCGCTTCATAAACTCCATCAAGTCACGGGCCTGTTGCTTGGCCCTTTCTCGGATAGTTACGTTCCGGGCGATGCACATGACCCCCACGATTTCGCCACTCGGCAAAACCCAGGGGAATTTGGTGACGGAAACCTTTACTATTTCGCCATTTTTGTGGGTTATTGTTTCGCGTTGGTCTTCAATAGGTTTGCGATGCTTCATCACCCAAAGATCATCTTGAAGGGCCTTTTCAGCTTGATCATGGGGCAAAAGGTCAAAATCGGTGTAACCTCGGATGGAGTCCATGTTGAGACCATAGTGGCGGGCCTTGGTGGCACTGGCGCAGATTATTTTCCCACCCGTGAACTCGCCCCGTTCATTGGCAAAATATTCCTTGATTACGATGGAATCACTCGTATGTTGCATGAAAGCATTGAATATCAATACTTCCTGCATCGATCTTCCCATGGACTTTTCCTTTCGTGCAACGATACCCATAAATGGGGAATTCACTGGGAGAATCACCGATTGTAAGATTGTACTATCCACAATTACAACATGTTGTTCTGTTTTATCAACTTCAAAGTTGAGTTCAGAGTTCTTTTGACTGGCTGGGTGCAACTAGGGCGTGCGTACAGAAAAATAGCGGTATCCCGCAGGGAATCCAGGTTCCGTTTCATGGTGCCGTCCCAATGGGATAACGGTTGTCGTATAGCAGAACAGGCTGAAAAATCATGCGTTTCCAGGCTGTTCTGCTGAATCTCCAACGAAAATAATTTCCTGAGGCTTGCGCTGTTACAATTGGTGGGCAATGTGGTGTGGCAAGGTTTGGTTCTTGCGATGGAAGACGCAGTTACAAGGAACAGCCGCCGCCGATGAGGCCGACTGCGTCGGCACGGCACTGTTGGCAGCCCCTGAACTGGCTGATGATCTGTTCGTTGGCCGCCCGCACCGTTTCCAGGTATTCCGGCGACGGCGGAGCGACATGGGCCAACTCCGCCTGGGGGATGATCGGCATGACGTTCATGACAAAGGCTCCGTACTCGCTGACCTTGTCGGCGATAAGTGGTATCTGGCTGTCGTTGATGCCGGGGGTCAGCACCGTGTTGACCTTGACCACCAGACCCTGCTCGGCGGCCAGGCGCACCCCTTTGAACTGGTTTTTGATCAGGATGGCGGCTCCCTCCTCACCCCGGTAGTGGGTGCCGTGGTAGATCACGTGGCGATAGACCTGGGCCCCGACAGCCGGATCGAGGGCATTGATGGTCACCGTAAGGCTGTGCAGGTTGATCTTTGCCAGGTCCTTGAGCCGCTCGGGGAGCAACAGGCCATTGGTGCTCATGCAGAACAGCAGTTCGGGGAACTCGGCCTTCACCAGGCGAAATGTTTCAAAGGTTTCCTCGTTGGCCAGCGGATCGCCGGGCCCGGCGATGCCGATCACCTTAATAACCTTTCCGAGTTGTTCATCTGCCATGGTGCTGCGCACCTGTTCCAGGGCCTCCTGGGGGGAGAGCAGCCGGCTGGTGACGCCGGGGCGCGATTCGTTGGCGCAGTCGTGCTTGCGGTCGCAGTAGCCGCACTTGATATTGCAGCGCGGCGCCACCGCCAGGTGGATGCGGCCGTTTTTGTGCCGGTTCCCGCCGAAGCAGGGGTGGCCATGGGTGACGCGGTCCTTGGTGCATGATGATATGGTCATGGTGCAATCTCCCGTAGAAAACGAAAAGAGGCCGAGGGAATGGTTCCCCCGGCCTCCAGTTGTCTAGTCAGCGCGGAATAAGATATTTTGTTATTGGTCTATGACGGTGGGGACGTTGGCTTGTTAAATCCCGCCGCCGTCCACATATCCGGTTTTGTTGAGCCGGATCTTCTCGCTCTTGTCTACCTGGATCACCCGGCCGTCCTGCACCACCAGGGTCACCGTGCCGAAACGGATCGAGCTCAGCGCCTCACGCACGACCTGCTCCAGGTCCCGGCTCCATGGTTCAGGGGTCGGGGCGGCCATCAGATGCCCTCGAACAGCGGCGTGGAGAGGTAGCGTTCAGCCGCGTCGGGAAGGATGGCGACAATGGTCTTGCCGGCAAATTCGTCCAGTTTGGCGAGTCGCACCGCGGCGGCAGCCG
>NZ_VZQZ01000030.1 GCF_008802365.1 Oryzomonas japonica
CGATTGCCACTGCGCACGTTGAATACGAGACCGACAAGCGTCACTATGCCCACGTTGACTGCCCGGGCCATGCCGACTACGTGAAGAACATGATCACGGGAGCTGCGCAGATGGACGGCGCCATCCTGGTCGTGTCCGCCGCTGACGGCCCCATGCCCCAGACCCGCGAGCACATCCTGCTTGCCCGTCAGGTAGGCGTTCCCTACATCGTCGTCTTCCTGAACAAGGCGGACATGGTGGACGACGCCGAGTTGCTGGAAC
>NZ_VZQZ01000004.1 GCF_008802365.1 Oryzomonas japonica
AATGAAGATCGATTCCGCAGTACAGTTTCATAAGGCACCTCCTGAGCTTAGAAGATTGGACTCTTAAAAGCATATCAGGAAGTTTGAACCTCCTCGATAATTCAGGAGGTGCCTTTTATATGATTATCAGACCTACACAATTGACACATATAAAATGTGTAGGTCTGACACCCTTATAACTCTTTAACTTTTAAAGAGATGGAGCACCACCTATGAAGTTTATTTGTGTCGTTCTTATATCAATTGCGGTCACATGTGTAAGTGGTTGCGTAAGCCAAAATTATTTTGGCGCAACTGTTAACAAGAATCAAGGAGATATCGCTGTCTATAGGCCCATAAACAGTAAATATGAGAAGGATCTCAACGCATTTGGGGAGAATTGTACTAAAGCTTTTCTTGAGGGTAACACAGAAAAATTAATGACATTATCATCTGGCGAAATGAGAAAGCTCATCAAACCAGATGAACTCAAAACTTCAATACTTAGCCTAAAAAATAAATATGGACTGCAAAATAATTATGCTATTCAGAAGCTACATGGAATGTCTTTTTGGCTTGATGAGTGGAATTTTAAGAATCAATACGAACTATATGAAATATTCATCAGCAGGTATTTAATATCAGGAAACCAAAAGACCTATCTTGTTTTATTTGTGACTCGAAGAGAAAACGACGAGCTTCGCCTTTGGGGTATTGAGTTGATAAATGATCAAGATCAAAAGGATATTTAACTGAAAGCACACAACATCAGCAAGTGGTTCTCACCGGTTTTTAGATAGCAGGGAAATTTCAAAGACAGGATACCCAGTCCACAAGGCGGCCAATCGGCCGCCTTTCTTGTTTCCCGAAACCTGATGTAAATAAAAAATTCGACTCTCACCCATCCCATGCACTTTTGGGGAAAGACACCGGGGTTGCGGCATGGACGCAATCCCGTTTTTTTGTTTTGATGGCCCTACGAAACACACCACGTCACGGGAGGCCGAATATGTGTGGAGGAGGAGCGCCCAGCGCGCCGGCGGTGACCCCGGCGCCGGAAGAGCAGGATGCCGGGGTGGTGGCGGCCAGGGATGCGGAACGCCTGCGCCGGAGGCAGGCGGCCAGCAACACGATCCTGACCGGAGCGCAGGGGGTGACCGCACCGGCGCCCACGGTCGGCAAGACCTTGTTGGGGCAGTAAACGTAAAAGTCAGAGAGAAAATCAACATCCGCCACAGAGACACGGAGACACTGAGAAAGGCGAAAGACTTGTTGGGGTAAAACCATAATCAAGAATCGTCGTTGTTTTTTGTATGCCTTGTTTCTGGTTTCCTCTGTGTCTCCGTGTCTCTGTGGCAGATTAGTCTTTTTGTTAGTAAGCACCGTCGCGACGACAGGAGCGCATTTCCATGGCTGAAGAATCGGTACGCGAGCAGGTCTCCAGGCGGCTTAATGAGCTGAAACAGGAGCGGAGTTCCTTTATCCCCCATTGGCGGGAGCTCACTGATTTCCTCTCCCCCCGCACCGGCCGCTATCTGGTCATCGACCGCAACAAAGGGGTCAAGGCCAACGACAAGATCATCAATTCCTGCGCCACCACGGCCCTGCGCACCCTCAAGTCCGGCATGCACGCCGGCATGACCTCCCAGGCCCGCCCCTGGTTCCGCCTGACCACGGACGACGTGGACATGATGGCTTCCAGCGCGGTCAAGCAGTGGCTCTTCGACGTGGAGAACAAGATGCGCATCGTGTTCTCCCGTTCCAACTTCTACAACGTCATGCCCCAGATCTACGGCGCGGCGGCGGGCCACGGCACGGCGGCCCTGGCGATCCTGGAGGACGACGAGACCGTGATCCGCTGCTACCCCTTCCCGGTGGGGTCGTTCATGATCGCCCTCTCCGGCAAACTCCGCTGCGACACTCTGTACCGCGAATTTCCCATGACCGTGCGCCAAGTGGTGCAGCAGTTCGGCCACGACCATGTCTCCAGCACCATCAAAACCCTGTGGGACCGGGGCTCCTACGAGCAGCCGGTGGAGGTCGTCCACGCCATCGAGCCGAACCAGGGGCGCGACTGCGCCAGGATGAACGCCAAGGACAAGCCGTTCCGCTCCATCTACTACGAGGCCGGGGGGAGCGACGACCGGCTGCTGCGGGAGTCGGGCTTCGACGAGTTCCCGGTCATGGCCCCCCGCTGGGACGTGGAGGGGGACGACGTGTACGGCTATTCCCCCGGCATGGACGCCCTGGGGCTGGTGAAGGGGCTGCAATTCTGCGAGAAGCGCAAGGCCGAGGCGCTGGACAAGCTGGTGCGCCCCCCCATGCTGGCCGATGCGTCGTTGCGCACCCAGCGCACCTCCATCCTGCCGGGGGACGTGACCTATATCGACAACCTGGGGGCTCAGCAGCACGCGGGGCTCCGCCCGGCCTACCAGTTCAACCCCAACATCGGCGAGATCCGCGCCGACATCGAAGCCATCAAGCGGGAGATCCGCACGATCTTCTTCGAGGACCTGATGCAGATGTTCGCCCTGTCCGATGCCTCCAACGTGACGGCCCGGGAGGTGGAGGAGCGCCACCAGGAGAAGCTGCTGGTGCTCGGCCCGACCATGGAGCGCTTCGGCGAGGAGTTGTACGACCCGGCCATCGACCGGACCTTCGCCATCATGCTGCGCCGGGGGATGATCCCCACACCGCCCCGGGAGTTGCAGGGGCAGGCGTTGAAGATCGAGTACATCAGCGTCATGGCCCAGGCCCAGAAGCTGATCGGCACGGCCAACATGGAGCGGGTGGCGGGGTACATCGGCAACCTGGCCCGGATGGATGCGGGCGCCGTGGACAAGCTGAACATCGACGCGGCCATCGACGAGTACGCCAGCATGCACGGGGTGCCGCCCAACGTGATCAATTCCGCCGACGCGGTGAAGGGGCTGCGGACCCAGAAGGCCAAGGCCCAGCAGGCGCAGCAGATGGCGGCGGCCGCCCCGGCCATGGCGGATGCGGCGCAGGCGGCCAAGACCCTGAGCGAGACCGGCGTGGGCGATACCAACGGCTCGCCCGGTTTTACGGCATCGCCCCTACCACATGCAAGGAAACGGCAATGGCACAGCCAAAGGGCAGGAAACAGGAACTCCTGGACCTGGACAGCCTCATGTCCATCCCGGCCGGGCGGCGCTTTCTCTGGCGGCTCCTCACCCAAAGCGGGGTGTTCCGGTCGTCGTTCTCCACCGATCCGTTGGTGATGGCCATGAACGAAGGTCAGCGCAATGTGGGGCTTAGGGTGGTGGGGGCAATCATGGCCGCCTGCCCGGAGAAGTACATCGACATGATGCGCCTTGGCAAGGGGCCTGGAGATCAGGAGGATGAAGATGCTCGACACATGGCTTAGAAGGATTGCGCTGTCCCCGCTGTTCCTGCTCATGGGGGCGGCAGGGGAGGCCGGGGCCGCAGGGGCGGGAGACGCCCCGCCCGAAGGCGCGCCCGCTCCCGGAGCGGGAGCCGCTGCGGAGGAGGCTGCCCCGGAAGGGCACGAGGCCGACGATACGGCAGGGGAGCGGGAACCTGCCCCCGGCGCGGATGCGGCGGGAGCGCCGGAGGAGTACGGGGAGTTCACCATCCCGGCGGAGGCCCAGGAGATGGAGTTGGTGGCCGAGGCGCTGGAGGCCTTCAAGCCGGTCGCCCAAGAGATGGGGCTGCCCCAGGAAAAGGCGCAGCTCCTCTTCGACCGGCTCCTCACCCAGGTCCATCCCCGCATGGAGGCGCGGCGCCTGGAAGCCTGGAACGGCATCGTCACGGGATGGGCCGATGCGGCCCGGGCGGACCGGGAGATCGGCGGCGAACGGTTCGCCCACAACGTGGAGGTGGCCCAGCGGGCGCTCAACACCTTCGGCACCCCCGAGCTCACGGCGGCCCTCAACCGGTTCGGCCTGGGCAATCACCCGGAACTGATCCGCCTCATGGTCCGCATGGGGAACGCCATGCGCGAGGACAGCATCGTCCTCCCCGGCAGCCGTCCCGGCGGCGGCAAACGGAGCGTGGCCGACCGGCTGTACGGCGGCGGGGAATGACCGCAGCTCGAAAATGCCGGGGCGACCCTGCGGGGGGAAATCATGGGACCCTATCGTTCCCATAACTCCCGGAAAATAGCCAGTATTGCAACCAGTCAGCACCGCCATTCCCTGAAATGAAAGGAGAGCATCACCATGGCAGTTATCGGCAACAAGGGGGCAACCCTCATCGATGTGGCCAACAGCCTCGATCCCGACGGCAAGGTGGCCGCCGTCGCGGAACTGCTCAACCAGACCAACTCCATCCTGGAGGACATGCCCTTCAAGGAATCCAACCTGGAAACCGGGCACCGCTCCGTGATCCGCACCGGCCTCCCCTCGGCCACCTGGCGCAAGCTGTACGAAGGGGTCCAGCCGTCCAAATCCACCCGCACCCCGGTGGTTGACACCTGCGGCATGCTGGAGGCCCGGAACCACGTGGACAAGGACGTGGCCGAGCTGAACGGCAACACCGCCGCCTTCCGCCTCTCCGAAGGGGTGGCCGAGGTGGAGGCCATGAACCAGACCATGGCCCAGACCCTGTTCTACGGCGATTCGTCCCTGAACCCGGAGCGCTTCAACGGCCTTACCCCCCGCTACAACACCCTCTCCACCGCCGTGCCGGTCTCCCAGAACGTCATCAGCGGCGGCGGCACCGGCTCCGACAACACCTCCATCTGGCTCGTGGTGTGGGGCGAGAACTCCGTCTTCGGCATCTACCCCAAGGGGAGCAAGGCCGGGTTGCAGCACGACGACCTGGGTCTCCAGGACGTGACCGACGCCAACGGCGGCTTCTACCGGGCCTACAAGGACTGGTGGCAGTGGAAGAACGGCCTGGTGGTCAAGGATTGGCGCTATGCCGTGCGCATCTGCAACGTGGACGTCAGTAACCTGGTCACCGAGACCTCGGCCGCCGACGTGATCAAGCTGATGATCAAGGCGATCCACCGCATCCCGTTTTTGACCATGGGGAGGCCGGTGTTCTACGCCAACCGCACCGTGCGGGAGATGCTGGACATCCAGGCCCTGGCCAAGTCGTCCAACGTCCTGGCCATCCGGGAGGCGGCGGAGCAGTTCAAGACCACCTTCATGGGCATCCCCATCAAGACCTGCGACCAGTTGTCCCTGACCGAGACGGCGGTGGCATAAAACCCGTGAATTGTGAAACGTGAATCGTGAATAAAGGCGATTCCAAGATTTCACCATTCACGATTCACCGTTCACCATTCACGGTTTTAGAAAGGAGCTTCACATGATTCTCGACAAGACCCTTGAACTCAGCCTGGCCCAGGCCGTTACGACCACGGCCCTGTCTGCCAATGTGATCGACATCGCAACGGCCCGCAACATCGGCGCCGGGGAAGACCTGTTCCTCTACATCCGGGTCGGCGCCGCGGCTCAGGCTGCCGGGGCCGCCACGGTCAACTTCCAGCTGCAGACCGACAGCAGCTCCGCCATGGGCACGGCCGTCACGGTGCTGGATTCCGGCGCCATCCCCAAGGCTTCCCTGGGAGGGAACAGCGCCCTGAAGTTCAAACTCCCCTCGGCGGCCTTCAAGCAGTACCTGGCCCTGAACTACCTGGTCGCCACCGGGCCGCTCACCGCCGGGGACTTCTCGGCCTGGATCTGTTCGGATGCGCCGGACAATACCACCTACGCAAGCGGCTTTGTGGTCGGCTAGTAAAAAAGTTACCTCCACCCTTGCGGGGGAGGGCTAGGGTGGGGGGGAGGTTGCCATGGCATGAGCATGTGGCAGCTTCACCCACCCCCTGACCCCCTCCCGTCAAGGGAGGGGGGATCTTCCACGGAGGCCCCCATGCACGACATACAGCTCAACACGGCCACCAGCATCATGGTGCGCATGATCGATGCCATCGACCATGTCTCCGGGAAAACCGGCCTGACCCTGACGGTCGCGGTCTCCAAGAACGGCGGCGGTTTTGTTGCCACCTCCCCGGTGGTCACGGAGCGGGGCCTGGGCTGGTACAACATCGACCTGGCGGCGTCCGACTGCGACACCCTGGGGGAACTGGTGGTCATGGCCCAGGCCCTTGGCGCCGATCCGGGCATCAACTGCCTGTACGTGGTGGAATACCTGTCGGCGAGCATCTCCGAGGTGGCGATCTGCAACATGGCCCTGGCGCGCTGCGGGGTGACCCTGTTTATCGAGTCCGTGGGGGAGGCGAGCCAGCAGGCGAACGTCTGCAACCTCTTCTACGTGCCGGTGCGGGACCGGGTGCTCCAGGCCTGGCCCTGGCCCTTTGCCCGCAGGTACGCGCGGCTTCAGGAGCTGGGGTCGCCCCCCTCCTGCTGGCGGTACCGCTACCACTACCCCTCCGACTGCCTGAAGGTGCGGCGGCTCGTGCCGGACGGGGAGCGGGGGCGGGGCGCGGGCGCGCCGGTCCCCTTCGAGATCGGGGAGGCGGAGGCGAGCGCCGCCAGGGCCATCCTCACCGACCTGGAACTGGCCGAGGCCGAATACACCGCCCGGATCACCGACGTCGCCCTGTTCCCCGCATCCTTCACCTCGGCCCTGGCGTGGGCCCTGGCGGCGGAGATCGCCATCCCCCTGACCACGGACATGAACCGGGCGCAGCTGGCCCAGAGGATGTACGCCCAGGCCCTGCTGGAGGCGGGGGCCGACGCCCTGAACGAGGAACGGACCGGCGACGGGCCGGAGAGCGATTTCATCAGGGCGAGAAGGTAGAAACCGTGAAGTGTGAATCGCAAAACGTGAATAGTGAATGGTGAATCGTGAATAAAGGCGATTCCAAGGTTTCACCATTCACTATTCACCATTCACGTCTTTAAGGTTCCACCATTCACGCCTCTAAGGAGCTAAGCATGGGCACGGGCATCCCCCAAACCGCATTCACCGCCGGAGAACTGGCGCCGTCCCTGTACGGGCGCGTGGACCTGGCCCGCTACCTGACCGGGCTCAAGACCTGCCGCAATTTCATGGTCATGCAGTACGGCGGGGTGGCCAACCGCCCCGGCACCCGCATGCTGGGCGAGGTCAGGGACAGCTCCACGCGCTCCCGGCTCATCCCCTTCCAGTTCTCAGCTGCGCAGAGTTACGCCCTGGAGTTCGGCGACCACTCCCTGCGCGTGTTCATGGGGGACACGGGGGCACAGGTCGTTTTCCCTGCGGGCCATCTCCAGGCCGGCCAGCCGTATGAGATCGTCACCCCCTGGGGAACGGACGATCTCCCGCTGCTCAAATACACCCAATCCGCCGACGTCATGACCCTGTGCCACCCGAATTACCGGCAACGGCAGCTGTCCCGGCTCGGCCATGCGGATTGGCGCCTGGACGAGTTCGTCAACGTCAACGGGCCGTTCCGGGACCTCAATAGCGACGAAAGCGTCACCATAACCGCCTCCGGCACGAACGGCGCCATTACGCTCACGGCGTCGTCGGACCTCTTCACCGCGTCCCACGCCGGGCAGATGATGTACCTCGAGCAGTCCCCCGACAACTCGACCAGGAAGTGGGAGGTGCAGAAGGCCATTGCCATCAACGATATCAGGAGGGCGGGGGCCAACTACTACAAGGCGCTGACCGGGGGGACCACCGGCACGGTGAGGCCGTCCGCCACCGAGGGGACCGAGTGCGACGGCGACCCGGGGGTCAACTGGCTCTATCTCCATTCCGGGTTCGGCATCGTCAGGATCGATGCGGTGACGAGCGCCCGGAGCGCCGGGGCCACGGTGGTGAAGACGCTCCCCGCGAATGTCATGGCCGACACCGGGGCGGTCGGCATCACGAATATCGTGCTGTCGCCCTATATCGGGGACAAAGTCGCTCCGGCATTCTGGGTCCAGTGCTCCCGGGCCCACGGCTTCCCCAACCGGGCCTCGGTCACCATCACCGGGGTGGAGGGCATACCGGAGGCGAACGGCACCTTCGCCATCGTCCCCGCCGACCAGGCCAACGTTTTCGTCATTCCCGACATGACGACCGGCGGGTCCTATACCGGCGGGGGGACCGCCAATCTTTCGACCGCTCCCACCCCCTCCTACAAGTGGGCCTTCGAGGCCTGGAACCGGGACGACGGTTACCCGGGAGCGGCCGCCTACTACCAGCAGCGCCAGATCTTCGCGGGGAGCGGGGGCCAGCCCCAGACCCTCTGGGGGAGCCGGACCCAGGGGTACCGGGACTTCGGCGCCGGGGTCCCGATCCTGGACGACGACGCGTTCACCTTCACCATCGCCAGCCGCCAGGTCAACGAGATCCGCCACATCGTCGAGCTGACCGAGCTGTTGCTCATGACCTCGGACGGGGTCTGGACCCTCAAGGGATCACAGGACGGGGTGCTGACCCCGGCCAGCGCCAACACCAAGCGCCAGGGGGCCTACGGCTCCGCACACGTTCCCCCGGTCGCCATCGGTTCCAGCGCCCTGTACGTGCAGGCGGGCGGCTCCCAGGTCCGGGGGATCGGCTATTCCTTCCAGGACGACGCCTACATCGGCAAGGACCTGACCGTCATGTCGGCCCACCTCTTCCGGGGGAAGGAGATCGTGGCGTGGGCCTATCAATGCCTCCCCTGCTCCTGCGTCTGGGCCGTGCAGGACGACGGCTCGCTCATCGGCTTCACCTACCTACAGGAGCAGGAGATCGCCGGGTGGCACCGCCACGACTCCGTCAACGGCTCTTTCGAGTCGGTGTGCAGCGTGAGCGGCGGCAGGGAGGATTCCGTGTTCTTCATCGTCAGGCGCGTCATCGGCGGGGTGGTGAAGCGCTACGTGGAGAAGCTGGAAACGCGCTCGTTCGCCAGCATCAGGGACGCCTTTTTCGTGGATTCCGGCCTGACCTACGACGGCCGGAACCGGTCCGCAACCACCATGACCATCTCGGGCGGGGTAGGGTGGGACGAAACGGAAAGCCTGTCGCTCACCGCATCGACGGCGTTCTTTACCGCCGAAGACGTGGGTGACAAGGTGTCCTTCACCCATGACGGCACGGTCTGCAAGCTGACGATCACGGCCTTCACCAGCCCCTCCCTGGTGTCGGTAGCGCCGGACCGGGCCATCCCGGCCCCGTTCCGCGCCACCCCCTTCACGGCGTGGTCCCTGGAGCGCAACGTGTTCGCCGGGCTCGGGCACCTGGAGGGGCAGACGGTCGCCATCCTGGCGGACGGCAACGTGCACGCCCCGCGGACGGTCCGCATGGGCTCGGTCACCCTGGACTACCACGCCGCGGTGGTGCACGCGGGGCTCCCCATCACCGCCGAGGTCGGCACCCTCAACCTTACGGTGCCGGGGCAGAACATCCTGGACAGCAAGAAGCTCATCACCAAGGTCACCCTGGTCTGCGAGGCCTCGCGCGGGATCATGGTCGGCCCGGATGCGGCCCACCTGCGGGAGCACAAGGGCACGGTCCCCCTGGACGGCGGGGCCGCCCCCGCGGTCACCGGCACCTTCGAGGTGCTGATCCCGGGGGCCTGGGACAAGAACGGCGCCATCACGGTGCGCCAGGCCGACCCGCTCCCCCTGGCCATCCTGGCCCTGATCCCGGACGTGGCCCTGGGGGGGAACTGATGAATATACCGACTGAGGTTTGGGAAATCGTCAAGATCTGTCTGAGCGTGGGCGGGGCGTATGTACTGGTCAAAATAGACAGAAACCAGTCGGAACTGTTTTCGAGACTGCGGGAGATTGAGACGAGTTTTGCCAAATTGCAGGGAAAGTGCGATGCGACGCATGCCAAAAGCAAAGACTGAAATAGTTCCGGCCGGGGCCTGCCATATCCCGGCCATCGCGGAGCATGTGCGTGCGGCGGACCGGGCCGAGCTGTGGGCCGCGGCCCGCCTGACCCCGGCCGAGGGCATGGCCCGCGCCCTGGAACGTTCCACCATGGCCTGGACCGGGTTGATGGCGGACCGGCCGGTTTGCATGTTCGGGGTGGTGCCCTCGTCCATCCTGGGCAACGTGGGGCGCCCCTGGATGGTGGGCACGCGCCACCTGGACGAGCACCCCTTCGTGTTCCTGCGGCGCTGCCAGGGTGGCGTCACAACGATGCGGGAACGCTTCGACCGGCTGGAAAACCGGGTGGACGCGCGCAATGAACGGGCCATCCGCTGGCTTGCGTGGTTGGGGTTCGAGATCGGTCCGGCGCCGGAGAAGCTCGGGCCGTTCGGGCTGCTATTCTTTCGTTTCGGAATGGGAGGGGTGCGATGATACGACCGGCAACGACCGAGGATATCCCCGCCATGGCGGCGTTGGGCAGGATCTTCCACGCCTCCACGCGCCTGGCGGAACTGGCCCCCTACGACGAAGGCAGCGTGGCCGATCTGCTGAGCGGGATGGTCCGTGACGGGGCGCGGTCCGTGGTCCTGGTCATGGAGCGCGGGGGCGCGGTCGTCGGCGGTATCTGCGGCGTGGTGGTCCCGGCCTACTGGAACTGGTCCGTCCTGATGGGGCAGCAACTCGCCTGGTTCGTCCATGCGGAGCACCGGGGCGGTCGGTCGCTCCGGCTCTTGGCCGCATTCGAACAGGAGTGCGTCGCACGGGGGGCGGCGGTCATTGCGTCCGGCGCCAAGAAGGACGTCGCTTACGGGGGAATGGATGCGCTGTTGACGCGCCGGGGATATTTCGAGCTTGAAAGCATGTACCTGAAGGGGGTTTGAGATGCCAGCAGTCCCAATCATATCGGCGGTAATGGCCGTTGCAGGTGCCGGGGTAAGCGCGTATTCCGCCGTTGCCGCGGGCGAGAACGCCAGGGAAACGGCGGATTACAACGCCAAGGTGGCCGAGAACGCGGCCCGGGATGCCAATGAGCGGGGGGCCATCGCCGCGGCCGAGCAGCGCGCCAGGACGCGCCAGATGACCGCCCGCCAGAATGCGGTCATGTCGTCCGGCGGGCTGGACGCCTCCACCGGCACCCCCCTGGAGATCCAGACGGAGACGGCGGGCACGGGCGAGCTGGATGCCCTCAGGATCGTCAACAACGCCCAGCGCCAGGCGGCCGGCCTGAATGCCCAGGCCGATCTGGACCGGTTCAAGGGAAACGCCGCCCGAACCGCCGGGTATTTCGGCGCGGCCGGGAGCATCCTGGGCGGATTGGGGAGCGCGGCCTATTACGGGTCGAAGATGAAGTAGCATCTGAATCCGTGACGCCGGAACGGCTCCTCTCGCTTGCATGCCTCTGTCCCGGCATGGCCGGCAGCGTCACCTCCGTTGCGGAGTGCGGGCGGCTACGTTGGGATGGACTTCATGGGCGGCGATGGACTCCGGCATGTCGCTCGCTCCGCCGTTCCGGCATCACGGATTCAGACAGTTGTGCATCAACCCTGAGCAGGAAAGGAACGGAAACCATGAACGACACCGACCTTGCGGAACGCCTCTACGGAGGTGCCGCGCCGACGGTCCCGGATGAAGGGGCCGCCTCGCTTCTCGGCGGCGTACCAGGGGAAGCCGCGCCTGCCGCGTCAAAGCCGCACGAGGCGGACACCGCCGGCCGGGGCGGCGGAGCGGACCGGACCAGCGTCCTCTTCCCCGAGGGGGGCGACGTGCCGGACAGTTTCGAGCCGATCGTCGCCCCGGCCCTGGAGCCCTTGGCGCGGGAGGCCCGGCTGAACGGTGACCTGGCCGGCGCCCGGGAGATCGACAGCGCCATGCAGACGTTGGGGACCGTCTTCAGCGAGTACTCCGTGGGGCGTCAGCATGCCGCCGAGGTCATGGCCGAGGCGGGGAGCTTTCTGGGCAACCAAAAGTCGGACGACGCGATTCTCCGGGAACGGTCGAACACGGAGAGTGCCCTCCGGCGGAAGTACGGGGCCGATTACGCCGGGAACATCGCCGGGGCGCAGCGGGTGGTGGCCGAGATGGGGGCGCGGGTGCCCAACCTGATCGCCGTCCTGGGCCGCAGCGGGCTGGGCAACTCCCAAAAGGCCGTGGAAGCGGCCGTGGCGGCGGCCCGGCGCAGGGGATACCTGCCATGATCTCCCACCCCGAGGCCGCCCGCTGCTTCCCCTTTACCGCCGTGGCGCCGGAAGACGCGCCGCTCTCCGCCATCCGCTGCCATCCCTGGCCGGAGGTGCGGCATGACTGTGACTATGACCCCTTCGGCGAGGGAAAACGAGCTTCCGTGCCGTGCGCAGCAGCGGAGACAAGGAGGGAAACCTGATGAACGTGCCGAGATACGACACCCCCACGGTCCCGGTTGGGCCGGTGGCCACTCCCCAGGCAACGCCGGTGGGGGGCGAGGCGTTCGGCTCCGGTCTGGCCAGGGGGATGGAGGCGCTTTCCCGGTCGGCAGCGGATATGGCCGATGACATGCGGCGCACGGTGGACCAGAATTTTAAGATCGACGCCCTGTCGGATCTGCTGGAAACGAAAAAAGAGCTGTTGACGGGAGCGGACGGGGCTCTCAAGACCCAGGGCACCGATGCCCGTGCGGTGGAGCTGGATGACGGCACCAGCGTGCCGCTGGTTGATCATGTTGTCGGCCTCTACCGGGCAAAGAAGGACGAGTGGCTGGAAAAGGCGGCGACGGAGGGGCAGAAACAGATGGTCAGCCAGTTGTTCGTCGAGCATCTGCCCGACCTGGAACTCCAGGTCATGAACCATTCCGCAGCCCAGGAAACCCTGGCGGCCGACCGGAAGATGGAAGCGTTCACGGCCCGCCAATACGGGCTCGTGGCGGATACCCCCACCATGGATTCCATCAGGGCGGCCGCGCAGAACATGGCCCAGGCGCTCGCCACCTATCCGAAATATCAGGGCATGGAAGAGGCGGTGCGCAAGGAATACGACAAGAAGGTGGTGTCCCAACTCCACGCCACCGCCATCAGGTCATTGCTGACGCAAGCCGGGACCGCCGGTAATTCGGCGGTCGAGGATGGCAAGCTGGCTGCGGCCGTGGGCATCTTTGATGCGTATTACGATGTGCTGAACGAGCGGGAACGGGAAGAACTGGCCCCCCGGATAGCCTTGGCCGACAACTCCATACAGGCCGGCAGCATTGCGCGGAAGGTCTGGGCGGCATACGCGCCGAAATCCCCCAATGACCCCTTCGATACGGCGGACGCGAACGCCCGGATCGACGGTTTCACGTTGAGCAACGAAGCCACCCTGCTGGCAAAGGCGAAGGTCGCCCAACTGTTTCAGGATTACCGAGCCCAGATCGAACAGAGGACGCAGGCGGCGGCCAATGCGGTCAACGGCCTGATCCTGGATGGCGGGACCTACTCCCAGGTGTACCACAAGGCGCTGGAACAGCGGGGTTCCATCCCGGATTCCGCGGTCGAGAACATGGTGAGGTACGCAGGGCTGTACTTCAAGGACGGCGCCGGGAAGCCGCAGGCGGCCTTGAGCGATGACGCCGCCACCCTGGGCAGACTGAAGGAGTTCCAGGACGATTATCTGAACGGGAAATACGGGCGCCTCACCCCGGAACAGGCCGGGGCGCGGATGATGCCGGTGCTCGGCGAGCGGACGCCGGAGGCCGTGCGCTTTGTGGATGGCGCAAACGCCGATCTCCCGAATGCCCGATTGGCGGCCGGGCGACTCCAGGAGAAACTCCTCGCGTTGCGGGGCATGGACCCGGACGGCACGGCCTATCCCGCGTTGCGGGGCCTGGCCGGGAACGCCCCCGAGGCCAAGGGGAACAGGGCGCTGCTCCTCCAAAAGATCATCGGCGAGATAACCCTGCTGCACGACAACGTCAAGCCGGCTGATCTGGACGGCATCATCCACAGGAGCATCGCCGCCTTCATCGCGTCGCCCGGTTACCCCTGGGCAGCGGAGAAGCCCGTGGGTGCAATCACCGACCAGGATATCAGAAACATGGACGATGCGGCGCTGAGGGCCTTCGTGCGCCGGAAACTCTCGGCGGGAGGCGGCAAGCCGACGGAAGCCCAGATAGCCTATGGCGTCAAGCGGGTACGGTCGCCGCAGGGGGGGAAATAATGGCGCTCGACGATCTGAATACCTTTGCCGATCAGGTAAACGCCCAGAACAGGGATAAAACCCAGGCGCTGCTCAATCTGCAAAACGTTGTCGGCACCAATACGGATGCCTACGCCGGTTCCTTGAGACTGGCCGGATATACGCAGGTGCCTCCCCTGTGGTCCACCCCGGAGATTCGGGCCGATGCCGAACGAAAAGCGGTGGCCGACGACCCCGCCGTGGCAGCCATGCCGCCCGTTACCGCCCGGTTCTTCGCCAACCCCGACAATGCCGCCGTGGCCCACGACGATATCGGCACGTTCACCCAGATCGAGGAACTGGCCAAAAACGGCTTCGGCCCCCGCAACAACGCCCCGATATCCACGTTGCGGTTCGGCACCGACCGGGACCGGGCGGAGGCGGATTACTTCGCGAAGGAGTACGGGACCAAGCCCTTCCAGGCGCTCCAGGGCGGTCTCGGCAAGCTGGCGACCCGGCTGGCGTTCCCGGTGGCCGGCGCGGTGGATGCGGTCAACGGCGACGACTACTACAAGGAATTCACTTCGCAGCTCTATGACCGGTTCAGCCGGATTCAAGAGGAGTCCGCCGCCGACCCGTCCCAGTCCTTCGGCGGCAAGGTGGTGCGGTCGGTCGAAGAGCTGGTCCCCCTGGTGTTGTCCGGTGGGTTCGGCATGGCAGCCATACCCGGTCAGGCGACCAACGACACGTACGACAATCTGACCGCCCGGGGCGTTGACCCGGATACCTCCCTGGCCCTGGCCATGAAGTCCGGCATGACCGCCTACGCCATGACGAAACTGCCGTTCGGGGGCACGTCCCTGGCAAACAGCCTGGTCCGGGGGGCGACGCTCAACCCGGCCTTCGGGGCCATCGACCGCGGCCTGGAGAAAGCCGGGCTGAACTATGCCGGGTACACCGGGCAGGCCGGAGCCATCAACCTGCTCGACCCCGAGGCCATGGCCCACGAACTCGCCATGGGGCTCTTGTTCGGCGCCCATCATGCGCTCCAGACGGGGCGGCCGGTGGTCGGCGACGGCCTGCTGGAGTCTTTGGTGCCGTTCTACGATCGCTACCGGGCCGCACGCCGGGCGGATGCGCTTACCGGGATCGGCACGGCCGTCCGGGAGAGCAAGGCCAATAACCGCGCCCCCGAGCTGGTGCAGCGGCATTTGAGCGATGTGGCGGCGGAACATGCCGGCATCGACAACGCCTATGTCCCGGTGGAGCGGTGGAACGACCTGTTTCGATCCGCCGGGCTCGATCCCGCCCGAGTGGCCGGGGAGACCCTCGCCAACCCCGGGGCGTATGACGAGGCGCTCGCGACCGGGGCGGACATCGTGATCCCGTTTCGGGAATTCACCGGGAAACTCTGCCGGCTGGAACAGTACGGCGAGCTGGTGAAGGATGCCCGGCTGTCGCCGGGGGAGCTCTCCCTGCGCGAGGCCGAGGCTCGGGTGCAGGCGGTGAAGGCAAACGCCGACAAGGGCGGCGGCTTCGTGGAGGCGTTGAAAGGCATGGCTGCCCGGTCGCGGGAGGGGGGTAAGGGCGCCGAGTCGTACCGCAGGGTCTATGACGACTTGGTCGGCCAGCAGACGGGCATCGGCACCGAGCGCGGCGCGGCTGAGCATAACGCCCACCTGGTCGCCAACGCCTTCCGGGTTTTGGGGACACGTGCCGGTGTCGATCCGTATGAGCTGTATTCGCAGTACCATCTCAAACTGACCCGGCCCATGGACAATCAGCAGGTGCTCGATCACCAGAATGATCGGCAAGAGTTGTGGCAGAGCATAGATACCAATAAATCGTTACTGGAACCTTTGCTGAGATCCGTAAACGACTCAAAGAGCGAACACCGCTCGGCAAAAATAGGGAACGTTCAAGCGTGGCTTGCTGCTGAAGCCGGTTCAAGCGGAGTCAACATAGATGGATATCACCATTCCATTGATACATTTGCGATTCGACATATTTTGAAGAGGCACGGCGATGTAGTGTCGGAGAAAAAAAGGGGACTGGTTGCGGTAACCAATGAGGATATCACTTCTATCCCGGAGATTATTGCTACACCTGATAAGGTCGTTTTGGGAGCAAGGAATAAACGCAATCAAGATGTGATTGTCTATGTAAAGACAATGCCTGACGGTTCAACCATGTATATAGATGAGGTTAGGGTTGGAAAAAAAGAACTTGCAACTGTTTCAATGAGAAAGTATCCCGCCACGTCGCGTGCAGAAAGTATTATTTCTACCTTGGACTCTACGGCCAAAAACGATGGCGAGAATAATTTATCCGATGTCAATGCTCTTCTCCAGCCGGCTGCCAGTCACCTTGCCGCCGATGGGGTCAAGGAACTGTATCAGCGGGAAAAACCGCTCGGTACGGATGTGTTGTGGGCAGATTTGAAGGCTCCGTACCCCGGGTCAGAAGCCCGGAGTGCAGAGCCTTCAAAAGGTGACGAACCGTCTACCCGTAATCAAAATATTCCAAATACTGATGATCATGCCAATATTAAAATATTTGGTGGGAAAGATGGTAGCAAAAAAATAGAGCAGCCAATCGTGTTGACTGGTAAAGAACTGGGGGAACATGGAGACGACATCAGTTCCCTGAGGAAGTCAGCTACAAAGTGGTATCAGGATAATCTGCAAGGGAAAACAACTGCCAATCGTAAAGATTTGGGAGAGATAAGGTTTACTCAAGTCGGACGGCAAGAGATTAAAACCTATAGTGCGAATCCTGACAAATTGAGACTCGTACCTGCGCTTAAACCTCTTATCGAAAGTGGTGAGTATCTCCGTGAAGAGTTCCCGTTCCATCCCAGAAAAGACGGCATAGTCAAATTTTATATCATCGAATCGCAAGTAGAATTGGCAGGAAAACAGTTTGAGGTGGAAATAGAAATCGGAGAGGATGCGAGAGGAAATAAGTTTTACGACGTTTTCCCTGATGCTCGGGAGCATGAAACGAGGAAAGCCTCCAAACGGGGTGCCGCGAGCAAAATCGCGGGCCATTCGGAGGCTTTGCATGAGGATAACTCCACCCTCGATCAAAGTATCGCACCATCCTCCGGTGATGTCAATATCCGGATTTTGAATACTGATACCGGCCAGGAAAAGGCAACCGCATCAACGAAACCTGCCAACAACGATCATGTAAAAAAGGTCGTTACCGGGGTCCTCCATTCTGCAATAACCAGGATCAAAACCCCTGCCGACGCCGCCCACATCGCCTTCCCCCTTACCAAACGGGCGCAAGAGGCGGCTATTGCCATCGTGACCGATGCAAAGGGCAACGTCCTCGGGGTTGTCCAGCATTCAACCGGAGCGCTGGACAAAACCATCATGTCGCCGAGGGATCTCCTTGGGGTGCTCCACGACTTCCCCGGCGTTGCCGAAGTCTGGTTTGCCCACAATCATCCGACCGGCGACCCTGAGCCGTCGCCCGCCGATAGCGAGACAACCTCACAGATGGCCGCGTTGCTCGATGGCTCGGGGATTACAACACGCGGGATGATTGTCGTCGGTCAAGAAGGGGGAGCGGTTTGGACCGAGGGGATCGGCGGCAGGACTAAGAAGATACCGCTCGGTTCATTGAACACGGACAAAGAACGCACCCATGAAATAACTACCTATGACCGGGAGATTGTCGCATTACCGTCATCGGAGCCCTTTACCTATATCGACCAGGCGATTGATTATGCCAGGTCGCTTGGGGCCGGCGCTTCCGGGCTCATTATCGCCGACGCCAAAATTAGGCCGGTTTCCTTTGTCCCCATGTCCGTCGCAGAGATGGCCAAGCTGAAAACCGGCGACCCCGCGACAGGGTCGTCGGCGATCATGTCCGCCTTTCACAAGGGGAACGGCGCGTCAATGATCATGGTTATCCCTGCTCTTCCGGGCAGCCTGGGCGCGGTGCGGAATATGGTCTCCTTCGGCACCATGTTCGGCGCGCCACTGATCGATGTTATCGAAACCAGGAGCGGAATTTCTTTCGACAAAACCGGTCGCATGCCTCAGGCGGGGGGACAGTTTTTTCAGGGTGGTAATGCCCCGGTATCTCACGATTTTGTACCTGCGCCTGACGGGAGATATGTATTTGGGGAGATCACACCGGAAATTGGGAAAATTATAAGGAGACAATCAGCTCCTATATTACTGAGGTCTGGTGATGCAAAAGAAGGTAAGACCCATATTGAACGTCCCGAGAGATTAAAACAGATTCAGAAAGAGGGGTATGATTCAGCGGAGAAACTCGTTGATGATGTAGTCACTCATTGCGACGCCATATACAAAGGTGAAAGAGGTAACCTGCTACTGGCAAAGAAAGCAGCAAAAAACACCGTAATTTATGTGCAACTCAATCCTTCAAGATATGGTGATTATTATGATGTGAAAACAGCGGTTGTGACGAGAGGTGATTTTTTTGATAAGAAAAAACCGCTTTGGGAAAGGGCGCAGACCAATCCAGCCGATAACGGCTCCCCTATGCGCAATCTGTCGGGCCAAAGCGGTCTTTATGAAAATATTCTCCATCAAAACCGCGAAGATGTCAAGCGCGGTTACATCCGTTTCGTCACTAACCGCACTTTCGAGATCGGCCTTTTGAAAGACGCCGACCTCTCCACTTTCATCCACGAATCCGGCCACTTCTTCACCGAGGTCCTGGGGGATCTGGCCGAGCGCTCCGACGCCCCCCGGCAGATCAGGGATGATTACGCCGCCCTGCTCGCGTTCGCCGGGGTGGAATCCCGCGGCGACATCAGGACGGAACATCACGAGAAGCTCGCCCGTGCCTTCGAGGCGTACATCATGGAGGGACGCGCCCCGAGTGTGGCGACGCGCTCCCTGTTCCAGCGCATGAAAGCCTGGATGATCGGCGTCTACAAGGATCTGACCGCCCTCCATGCCACGTTGACTCCCGAGGTCCGGGAGGTCTTCGACCGCATGCTGGCCACCGACGCCGAGATCGGGCGGATGCGCGGCACGCAGGAGATGAGGCCGCTCTTTGCCGCGGCCGGGGATGCCGGGATGTCCACGGTCGAGTTTGGGGCGTACCGGAAAGAAACCGAACAGGCCGGCGAACAGGCAAAGGAGCAGATGCTGCGCAAGCTGATGGCCGAGAAGAGCCGGGAACAAACGTCGCGGTGGCGGGACGAACTGGCCAAGCTCCGGGACGAGGTGACGGTCGAGGCCCAGGCCGAGCCGGTGTACCGGGCGTTGCAGGAGATAATCAAGGGGCGGGACTTTGCCGGGGACGCCACGCCGGGGCTGAAGCTGGACCGGGCCGTGCTGGCGCGGGTGTACGGCGAGGAGTTCCTGAAACGGCTGCCCAAGGGGAGCGCCACGGACTACCTCTACGCCGTTCAGGGGGGCGCGCACCCGGAACTGGTGGCGGAACGCTACGGCTTCAGTTCGGCCGACGAGATGATCCGCGCCATGATGGCGGCCCCGCCACTGGGGGATTTCGTTGTTGCCGAGGCCGATGCGCGCATGCGGAAGCGTCACGGCGACCTGATGCGGGACGGCCGCATGGCCGACGAGGCGCTGAAGGCGGTGCACAACGACCAATGGGCCGGGGTACTGCGGACCGAGATCGGGGCGCTACGCAGGAAAGGTGGCGAGGATGCCCCTGCCGTTGCCGTCCCTCCGGTGGCGGCCTTCCGGCAGGCGGCGCAAGAACGGATCGCCGCCAAGCCGGTGAGGACGATCAACCCGCTCCTCTACCTGAACGGAGAGCGCACGGCGGCCAGTGATGCGTTCGACCTACTCGGCACGGGGGACTTCAACAGGGCGGCCGCTGCCAGGAGCCGCCAGTTGCTGAATCATTTCCTCTACTCCGAGGCGGTCACGGCCCTGGGGGAGGTAGATGCAATTCGGGCAGAGGCCGCCCGCATGCCTGCCGCCGCCAGGTCTGAGATGCGCGGGTCGGGTGCTCGTCCCTTCCGGGGGCAGGTGGAAGCGCTCCTCTCCCGATTCGGCCCGGCCGGCGCGCCGCGCGACGAGCCGTTGGCCCCGCGGGAGAGTCTGCGACAATTCCTTGACCGCTTGCGGCGGGACGAGGGGATCGACCTCCCCATCCCGGCCGCCATCCTGAACGAACAGAGCAGGACGGCGAGCTACCGGGATCTGACCATGGATGAACTGCGTTCAGTTTCTGCAACGCTGCATATGATCGAGCATGCCGCGGCTGTTGTCAACACGGCCCGCAAGGGTGAGACTCGGCTTCCGCTCGAGGATGCGGAAAAACAACTGGTGGAGCAACTGGAAGCCTCCATCCCCGCCGGTGATGCGGGGGGCGCGGATGATTCCCCCCTGTCGTTTCTCGGCCAGATCCGGGAGCACGTCCCGGAAATCGATATCCCCATCGTCCGGCCCGAAGCCCTTTTTGAGCGCATGGACGGACACGCCACCTCCGGCCCATGGCACGACCTCCTCTGGAATCCCTATAACGATGCCGCTCATTACCAAAACCGGGTCCGGGAGTCGGTATTCCCCGCCATCTTTGCCCTGATCAGGGGCACAAGGATCGACCGGAGCAAGGGCAGGATCTTCATCGAGGGGCTGGGGGGGAGTCTGGCCAAGGACGAGATCGTGGCCATCGCCCTGAACTGCGGCAATGAGCGCAACCTGAACCTGCTGATGCGGGGCGGAATCCGCTTGCGGCCTGACGACAGCGCCAGGGAGCTGGCACCGGAGACGCTTCAGGAAATCCTTGGGTATCTGAGCGCCGATGAGATTGCGGTGGTGAACGGGGTTTGGAAGGTCATTGGATCCCTGAAGCCGGAGGTAGAGGCGCTGCTGCGCAGGCAGGCCGGCGCAGTGCCGGTCTTCATGGAAACCCGGCCCCTGGAGATCGCCAACGGTACCCTCGAAGGAGGCTTCTATCCGGTCACATTCGATCCGCGCTACGCCATTGCCGGGGAGAAGTCAGCGGACGCCGCGCTGCCGTCCCGGATGTTCCTCCGGGATTGGGTAGGGGAGGGGGGCGCGGAGCAGCTCTCCCTGGACCTGGAGAACGGCGTAGTTCGCCACCTGGACCGGGTCGTCACTCGGATCACCCTCGGGGCGTTCGCCGCCCAGGCCCACCGGCTGTTGAAGCGCACGGGCGTGAAGGCCGCGATCACGAACCGCCTGGGGGAACCGGCCCATAAGAACCTGCTGGACTGGGTGACCGCTACTCTCGACCGGGACACCCTGGGATGCGACATGTCCGTCCGGTTGGAAAATACCAGCCGGGTGCTGCGCACCAGTGCTGCCGCCAGCATCGTCGCCCAGCAGGCGGCCGACACGGTGGCCGACATCGTGACAGCTGCCTCCGGGGGCATGCGACGTCTGGATGTGACCCACGTGGTGCGCGGTGCATTCGAGTATATGCGCAATCCTGTGGCCGTACACCGTTTCGCCGTGGAGGCTTCCGAGTACATGCGTCACCTGGACCACGAAATAGACCGCACCATGGCCGGGGCGCTCGATGAACCGGCCGACAGGGACATGGTGCTGGACGATGTGCAGCACTGGGTCATAGCGAGTAGGGCAGGGGCCGCCAAGGCCGCGGCTATGGTGGTGTGGATCTCCGGCTACCGGGAAGCCCAGGCCAAAGGCATGGACGGCATGGAGGCGGTACGCTCTGCCGATACGATGTCCCGCATGACCCCCGACGCCGGACGGACCGGCGAACTTTCGGCTGCGGAGCGCACCGCAAAAGCGCACAAACTGGCCATGCTCATCGGCAGGGCCATGGTGCGCTACACCAACGCGACCGACATCGGCCGCCGTGGCGCCGACCAAGAGATAGTTGGGGCAAATCGGGCCGATGGCACCACGCCCTTCCTCCTCGGCATGGTGGCGACCGGCATTGTGAAGGACGTCCTGGAAAACCGTCAACTCGAGGAGAACGACAGCTTCCTCCCCTGGTTCCTGTCGCGCATGGTCCATGGGATTTCTGGCGGCATCCCGTATGTGGACGAACTGGCCAATCATGGGGAGGGGACAACCACGGGACAACCGCCAGATCAGGCATTAGCGGAGGCGGGCAAAGGCGCCAATGAAGCAGTGCAGGCCACGTTGCACGCCATCGGCGGCAAAAGCAACTCAATGACGGTGGCCGCCAAATCGAATCAGGCCGGGGGCATCCGGGCTGGAGGGCCGGTACTTCAGGCGACCCTCACCGGCCAGTACCTGGACGACCTACTGGCCGGAGGCTACGCCCCCAGCTATCCCAGGGGCCTGGCCATGGGTATTCTCAACAACAGGAGGTACAAACGATGACAGTATCCAGCACGGCCTGCACGGCCAGGTTCCACGGCAACGGTTCGCCTGGGCCGTTTTCGTTCGGTTTTCGGTTTTTACAAAATTCGGATATCACAGTGACAAAAATCAATGCCCAAGGTGCCCCTTTGGTCCTGATCGAAGACGCCAACTACACCCTAACCGGCGCAAGCGGACACATGGGAGGCCTACTTACGCTCAAATCCCCGTTGGCTGTGGGGGAAATCCTCGAACTCGCGCGCACCGTGTCGGAACTGCAACCCATTGACCTGCGCAACCAGGGCGGATTCTTCCCGGATGTTGTGGAAAACGCTCTTGACCGCTTGACGATGGTGGTGCAACAACGGGGGGGAGGCGGTGGAGAGAGCGGGACTGCTTCCGTCAAGTATCCCGACGTGTTCTACCCATATGTGCTGTCGGGCATGGCCCTGACCTGGAAGCCAGACGGAACGGAACTCACCATCAGTGCCGGCCGCTATTACTCCGACGGCAGGCTTATCGAGTTCACCGGTGCGATCATCTCCATCCAAACAGTGGGGTACATGGATGTCTACCTCGATTCCGCCGGCGGCGTGGTGATCGAATCCGGTGATAACTATTGGAAGCTGAAGGGGTACGTGGATAAGTTGAAAATTGCCCGCATCATCAACAGCGGCGTCAATACCATCAAGGGAGTGCTTGACTGGCGGCTGACCTCGCCAACGTCAAAGCAGCCGGTCCAGGGTGCGTTCCATGCTGATTCCGTGATGCAGACCTTCGATATTCCGGAAACCATTGCCCCCTGGGCGGCGAACGAAACCATTTTTTACGGTGACCTGCGGGAGAACAACGGGCGGATCTATCAGGCCTTTACCTACGGTCTGACCGGCGCCATCGCCCCCACGGGTATGCCGTCAACTTGGGATGCCGCCCTGGGTGTTTATGTGATCGAGGACGGCGGCGTTAAGTGGGCCTACTTTGCCGACTCCCCTTACAAGGGGACTTTCCGCTACGGGCAAAACAACGGGGTCCTTTGGTACTTCGTTTTCAGCGCCCTCTACTCCATCGCTGATTACAACCCGTCGAGGATCAAGGCCCTGTTGAACTGTGCGACAAAACACATCGTCATCCCGTGGCTCAGTGGCGTGGCGGTTGTTGTCGGCAACAAGCGGATTGCCAACCATGGGGTTTACGAATGCACCACTGCCGGCACCACGAGTGTAACGGCTCCCAGCGGCACCGGCGCCGGGATCACCGACGGGACGGTGGTCTGGAAATATCTTTTCAGGAACCCGGGCGATTATCCGAACTTCAACGGCGGGGAGATGATTGCAAGCGGGGACCTGCGCGTCGCCAATGGCGATATCTGGAAGGCGACAACGGCGGTTACCCAGGCGTGTGGCTCCACCTCGCCCAACAGATCGACCAGCGCCATCGGCGGGACGTTCTCCGACAGCGGCATCACATGGACATGGTTGCGGGCGAACGCGCCCGGGTGGAAATATTACTGGTACGACACCCTCGCGGATATGAGCCAGTACCGCAACCCTGATTCCCATGATTCCTACGCCTCCATGTTTGTGGCCCTGGCCTGCGCCTACGTCAACAACACCATGGACTTCGCGTGGTTCGACACGCTGAATGCGGCCGGTGAAACCAACTTCGCCACGATGAAGAACCTGATGTACTACAACGTGCTGACCCAGATCAAAGGCTATGCGCCCTGGGCGGCTACGGCCGCGGTGAAGATCGGGGACGAATACACCGCCAACGGCAACACCTACCGCTGCATCCTGTCGGGGACCACTGGGACCGTGGCGCCGTCGGGCACGATTTACGGGGCGATCATCGTGGACGGCAGCGCCCAATGGATGTACGTCAACCCGACCTACACCGGGCTGACCAAGACCTTCCAGAACGATTTCACCGGGGACCATGCTATATGGGGCACCTCCTACCTGATGGATAACTGCGAGGTGTACGCCGGGCTCCGGGCGTTGCTTGCCGAGATGACGACGCGGGGCGATGCGGATACCGCCTATTATACCGCTTTCCTCGCTCCCCTGGCCGTGGGGATCGGCCTCTTTTACCAAACCTCCAGCAAGGAATGGAACTGGTCAACGACAAACCTGATCCCCGATGAGATCGGCAGCGAGTGGTATCCGTCGTGTATGGCCGGGGTCTTCCCGGAACTCTATCAGGTGCCGGTGGGCACCACCTCGGAGATCTACCGGGTGAAGTGGAACCACGGCTGGGAAAAGCTCGACCGGGATCAACCCTCGTGGTGGGGGCGCAACATCGATGCGTTTCCCACCTTGATGCCCGCCTTTATCGCGGCCAGATATCGGGGGGAGATCAGCAAGGCCTTGGAGGCGGTGGAGAAGGCAAAACGGCTGCATCTGCGGCAGGGATTCTCCCCGCTCGGCACCATGTTCATCGTTGATGCGGCGTTCATGATCGCCATCCAGCGGCTGGCGGTGAACTCTTCCTATGCGACCGAGCAGGCGCCGGCGATCCTGGAGGCGCAACAGATGTTGAAGCTGGGGGGCTACTACCTGTGGATCGACGGCAGCGGCAACCTGCGGAAGAAAAACGGCAAACCGTCGGGGGTGACGGATGGAACGATTATTTAAAGGAGGCACTATGGTAGATTTCACCACAGTACACGCAACAGTCATATCAAATGAAGGCGGCTACGCCAACAACCCGGCCGACGCCGGCGGGGAGACCTACAAGGGGATCGCCCGTAAATTCTGGCCGAACTGGGCCGGGTGGAAGTATGTGGACGGCGTCAAGGCCAATACCATACCGCAGCCGGTGCATGGTACCACGGCCTATCGCCGTTATGTCTCTCATCTCAACGAGTGTCTGGCAGGACTCGCCTCTCTGCAACAGATGGTGCTCGACTTCTACCGCCGGAACTTCTGGGACAAGTACCGTCTGTCCGAGATCAACGACCAGTCCGTGGCGACCTGGCTTTACGATCACGTGGTCAACGGGGGGGCGCGGGGGGCCATGTGGCTACAGGAGGCGGCCGGGGTAACGGCGGACGGCAAGGTGGGGCCGGCTACCATCGCGGCCATCAACGCCGCCGATTCGGTGGCGCTCCTCCAGGATGCCGAGGACGTGGTCGCTTTCTATCGGCTGGACCGGGCCGCCGCCGATCCGTCACAGATACAGTTCCTCCCGTCTTGGCTCCGGCGCGACGGGGTATCACAGGAAGAGATCACGCAGGTCATGCAGGCCGGCAGGGACGGGCTGACCTATGCCGAGGTTGCCGGGCTCAAGGAGATGATCAAGGCGCGTGCCTGATACGCACAATAACGCCGTGAGGCGTAAAGGAGGATCAATGAAATTCATTCGGGACATTCTGACCGGCATCGACGGCCAGACGTATGACAACATCAGGGTGGGGATTGCCGCCGCCCTGGTCACTGCAATCGGCGCCATCATCACGGAGTTGGCCAAGGGCCAGTCGGTTGATTTGCTCGCGTTCGGGGGAGCGGTTGCCGCTATCCTCGGCGCCGGAGGTTTCGGGATAGCCCAAAAGGCCAAAACGGAGCCGGGAGGGGCACAATGTCAGCCGCCGCAATAGCCGCCTGGCTGTGGGAGAACAGGAAGATTATGGCCGAGGCGGCGGGGATCGCCGCGATAGTGAGTCTCGTTTGGTGGTTCGGCTTCCACGTCCCGGCCGAGCGCGATCAGCTTCAGACACAAAATCAGGAGCTCAAGGCGCAGGTACAGGCCGCCCAGGGCTCGGTAACGCTCCAGGAGGATATTCAGCATGAGAAACAGACCATCGACAAGGTTACGCAACGGCGTATCAGTTCTCTCCGTGTTCAACCACGGCCTGCTCATCATGGCGTGCTTGTTCCTGCTGGCCGGTTGCCAGACCTGCCCGCCATGCGTCCGGCCCATTCTGGCCACTGAGCCGCAACCGCTTTTGAACGAGGTCGAAACCCTCAATCCCTCGGAGCCGGGGGCGGCATACTGCCTGTCCGACAGCGGCCGTCTGGGGATATTGACCAACCTTGAGCTGTACCGCGGCGCCCTGGACAAATGCAACGCCACTATCGAACGTTACAACTCGACCATCGCGCCGCCGCGAGGGGAGGGAGAGCAGTGGGGCGGAGAAAACCGGTAACGGCATTACTCACGCAACGCCGCGACGACGTAACGGAATTCAAAGGCTTGAATGATGTCGATTACGGCCTGAACCTCTGAATGGCCGTGATGCAGCAACCGCCTGGTTTTACGCCGCGTCGTCGTGCGAGGCCGCTTTTGCGGGTGTAGAACTGTCGTCAAAACTCGGCGTGGCGCGGCGTGCGGGGGAAGGGGATCACGTCCCGGATGTTGTCCATGCCGGTGAGGTACATCACCAGCCGCTCGAAGCCCAGACCAAAACCGGCATGGGGGCAACTCCCCCAGCGGCGGCTGTCCAGATACCACCAGAGCGGTTCCTGGGAGACGCCCATCTCGGTCATGCGTGCCGTCAGCCGGTCCAGCCGCTCTTCGCGCTGACTGCCGCCGATGATCTCGCCCACCTTGGGCACCAGCAGGTCCATGGCGGCCACGGTGCGGCCGTCGTTGTTCTGGCGCATGTAAAAGGCCTTGATCTCCTTGGGGTAGTTGAGGATGAACACCGGGCCGCCCACCACCTGCTCGCTCAGATAGCGTTCGTGCTCGGTCTGCAGGTCCAGCCCCCATTCAACGGGAAATGAGAACGCCGTGCCCGACCGCTGGAGCCGCTCGATGGCCTCGCCGTAGTCCATGCGGACGAAGTCGGCCTCGGCCACCTGCCGGATGCGCTCCACCAACCCCTTCTCGATATGCTTGTCGAAAAACGCCATGTCGTCGGCGCACTCCTCCAGGCTAAAACGACACAGATAGCGGATGAACTCCTCGGCCAGTTCGGCGTCGTCGGCCAGGTCGGCAAAGGCCATCTCCGGCTCGATCATCCAGAATTCCGCTGCGTGGCGCGGCGTGTTGGAGTTTTCGGCGCGAAAGGTGGGGCCGAAGGTATAGATGTCGGAAAAGGCCAAGGCAAAGAGCTCCCCCTCCAGTTGGCCGCTGACCGTGAGGCCGGTGCGCTGGCCGAAGAAGTCCTGGTCGAAGTCGGGCGGCGCGCCCGCATCCAGGGTGGTTACGCGGAACAGTTCGCCGGCCCCCTCGCAATCGCTGGCCGTGATGATCGGCGTGTGGGCGTAGAGAAAATCCCGTTCCGCGAAGAACCGGTGCACGGCCTGGGCCAGGTGCGAACGGAGGCGGAACACTGCGCCCAGGGTGTTGGTCCGGGGCCGCAGGTGGGCGATGGTACGCAGGTACTCGAAGGTGTGGCGCTTCTTCTGCAACGGGTAGGCGTCGTCGGCCTCGCCGACAATCTCCACGTTGGTGGCGTGCAATTCCCACTGCTGACCGGCCGCTGGGGATTCCACCAGCGTACCGTGCACCCGCAGGGCTGCGCCGGTGCCGAGACGGCAGACCGGGTCGAAGTTTGCCAGATCCTTCCCGGCCACCACCTGGAGCCCGGCCATGTCCGAGCCGTCGTTCAGGGTGACAAAGGCCACCTCTTTTGCGGCGCGCACCGAGCGCACCCATCCCGCAACCACGCATTCCCGGCCGCTTGCGCCGCCCGCCAGGAGTGTCCGTATCCGAGTTTTCATAGCGATCATTCTCCGCGTCATGGATAGAGTAGTACCAGATGATACGTGCAATCGGACACAGGTTCAAGAGCCTTGTTCGTTTGACCCCGCCAGTGCCTTGTGGTACATTTGACCCATGAAAACAGTGCTGCTGATATTGTTTGTGGCCCTGACGGCGCTGACGGCGTTTGGGGCCAACGGCGAGAAGAACTTCGGCGGCGTCGGCATCGACGGTGTGGCTGCCCCCGACGGGCAGATCACGGTCCGGCAGCTTGTGGCCGGCGGACCCGCCCATGTGGCCGGGATCAAGGCGGGGGATGTCATTACCCACATCGACGGCAAGCCGACCCGGGGCAGCGATTTCCGGCAGATGGTTCACAAGCGGCTGCGGGGGCGCGCCGGGACCCCGGTCGTTTTGAAGGTCCGGCGGGAAGGCGTGGAGAAGCCGCTGACCTTTACCTTGCAGCGACAACAACTGGTGATAACCGCACCCAAGGAGAAATGATAATGATCAAGAGGATTTTGGCCGCCGTCATGCTGGCGCTGCTGGTGGCGTCCGGGGCCATGGCCGCCGGACAACAGGCCCCCCAGAGCAGGCTCAACCCCGCCAAGGCGCAAGAGGCCCGGAAGTACCCCCAAATCGTGCTCTACTCCACCTCCTGGTGCCCCCATTGCCGCGCGACCAAGGAGTACTTCGCCAAGAACAACATCCCCTACACCAACCGCGACGTGGAACAGGATGACCAGGCCATGAAGCTGTTGACCGGCAAATACAAGAGCAAGGGGATTCCGGTGATCGTCTTGGGAACGGGACAAAACGAGATCGTCATGCACGGCTTTACGCCGGAGTCGTTCCAGGAGAACCTCAAGAAGGCCCAGGCGAAAAAGTAGCGATAGAGCAGGCGCAGGGGGAAGAATGATTTCGTCCGGGACGCGGTCTCTCAATGAGTATAAAAAAGGCCGTGTCGGTCAACATGGGTTGATCGCGCGGCCTTTTGTTGTAAGCGTGATCTCAAAAATATCAGGAGTAACCACGTCACCATGAATTTCGCTTGTATCCCACGGGAGAGCCTGCCCGACATTCTCTGCCGCATGCCCAAAGCGGAACTGCACATTCACATCGAAGGCTCCCTGGAGCCGGAACTGATCTTTGCACTGGCAACACGCAACAATATCCCGCTCCCCTATCCAACCGTGGACGACCTGCGTGCCGCCTATGCCTTTACCGACTTGCAGAGCTTTCTGGATATCTACTACGCCGGGGCCGGCGTGCTGCAAACGGAAGACGATTTCTTCGCCATGGCCTGGGCATACCTGAAACGCGCCAAAGCCGAGAATGTCCGCCATGCGGAGATCTTCTTCGACCCCCAGACCCATACGGAGAGGGGGATTCCGTTTGCAACCGTCATCAACGGGCTGGACCGGGCGGTCCGGCGTGGCCGCGAAGAGCTGGGGGTAAGCGCCGCGCTGATCCTCTGCTTTCTACGCCACCTGAGCGAGGAGGCCGCTTTTGCGACCCTGGAAGAGGCCCTGCCGTTCCGCGACCGGTTCATCGGTGTCGGCCTGGACAGCAGTGAGCGCGGCAATCCGCCGGAGAAATTCGCCCGGGTATTCGCCCGCTGCCGGGAGTTGGGGCTGCGGCTGGTGGCCCATGCCGGGGAGGAGGGGCCGGCCGGATACATCTACCATGCCCTCGATCTGCTGAAGGTGGAGCGCATCGACCACGGCGTGCGCTGCCTGGAAGATCCCCTGCTTGTGGCGCGGCTGGCGGAGCAACGGATACCCTTGACCGTGTGCCCCCTGTCCAACGTAAAGCTCTGCGTATTCCCGGACCTTGCCGCCCACACCATCGGCAGATTGCTGGCTGCCGGTATCGCCGCAACGATCAACTCCGACGATCCGGCCTATTTCGGCGGTTACCTGAACGAGAATTATCTGGCCACCTTCGCCGCGCTGCCGGATCTGGGGGCGTATGAGGCATACCGGTTGGCCCGCAACAGTTTTCAGGCCAGTTTTGTGGATGAAAGCGTCAAGGCGGGATGGATCAGGGAACTTGATGAGTTCTTTGCGCAGCAGTGCATATAAATGACAAATTTTGGTGTCCGGCAGAACGCTGGACAGCGGAAAAACGAGGATTATAGTTCTATGAGAATACTTCTGCCCCTTTCCGCCCTGCTTCTTGTGCTCTCGGGAAATGCTCTGGCCGGCAGCGGGTATGACCGCTGCATCAAGGAACAGGATGCTTTGAAGAAGAAGGAGGCCGGTGCGTGCAGTGGGTTCAGCTATCTCCTGAATCCGAGCGCATGCTTTGCGACTCAGAAGGCGTTGAGGGAGTATACCTCTACCGATAAATGCAAAAAGATCGGCATCGCCGAAAATGCCGATTCCGGCGTTCCACCTGTTGTCCCGGTGAAAAAGGCCGGTAGCGATGGTGCGGTTGGCGGTGTCAACCCGGTCGGGGTAAAGAAGACGGAATCCGAAGTACCGCACCCGGAAAGCACCTGTGAGCAACTGAAGGACGAAAATTCGCGCCTCAAGACCGAGATTATCCGCCTCACGACAGAGAATGAGCAGCTCAGGAAAGCGGGCCAGTAGACAGATTCATCCCAATAATCCCAATGATCTCTCCACCCCAAGGAGCAGCCATGAAAGTCTACCAGCATAAGCCGCACCCCCAAATCGAACTCCGGAAGAAGCGCGCTCCCAAGCCCAAGAAGGTTGTCAAAGAAGGCCCGGTGGCCCGCTTTAACTCACTTCTGGGAGAAAAGATCACCGAGGGCGTGGGCACCATGTGGTGCGCCTATGCCTTTGCCCTCATCGCATTCATCAGCCTCCCGGAAGCCATTCACGGCGGCACGAGCGCCCTCATATCCTGGATCGCGCAGACCTTCCTGCAATTGGTCCTGTTGTCCATCATCATGGTAGGTCAGAAAGTCGAGGGCGCCGCAGCCGATACCAGGGCCGACGACACCTACAAGGATGCCGAGGCCATTCTGTATGAGGCGCTTGAGATCCAGAAGCACCTGCAAGCGCAGGATGAACTGCTTCAGGAACTCATCGATTCCTATCAGGCCCCTGCCAAACCAGGCCCCGGAGCTTAGGCCATCCCCGTTATACACATGGCACGAGGTGATTCCATGAACCTGATTCAACTGCTGCTCCCCCTGTGCGACAACGATGGTCATCCCTTCCCGCAATCAACGTATCTCCAGGTCAGGGACGAACTCACCGAACGGTTCGGGGGGATAACCACCTACGTCAGGTCTCCCGCAGAAGGGGTATGGAAAGAGGGGCAGAGCGACGCGGTAAAGGACGAAATCGTTATCTACGAAGTCATGGCTAGGGAATTGGACCGTGGGTGGTGGAAAGCGTTCCGGGAGAGGCTGGAGCGCCTTTTCAGGCAGGAGTCCGTCGTTGTCAGGGCACTACCGATGGATATGCTGTGAGGGATTGATTACTCGTAGGGGCGGGGGCTCCCCGCCCCTACGTCTTGATATTTGGCAAATTATCGGTGACGCGTGCGCGGGGATTCCCCGGGCTTCGTGCGGGAGGGCTGCCTTTTGGTCTGTTTCTCGGCCGTCCGGGCGGGGGGACGTCCTGTCGACTCTGTGCCGTTTTTTGCCGCGCCACGCGGTTTCTGGGGGCGTCCAGACGCCGTTGTGCCGACCTTTGCCGTGCTCTGCGGTTTCCGGGGGCTCCCTGGCGCCCCTGTGCCGGTCTTTGTCGAGTTCGTGCTGCGGGGAGGACGCGGCTTCTGCACCTTCTGCGGCTCGGGCTCCGATATCCCTCCCGGTTGGAGCAACCCCTGCACCTCGGCATCGGTCAGGTAGCGGAACTGTCCCGGCTTCAGCGCCCCGATCTCCAGACTGCCGTAGCGTACCCGCCGCAGGCGCACCACGGAGAGGCTGACCACCTCGCACATGCGCCGTACCTGGCGGTTCCTCCCCTCGTGGATCGTTACCGAAATCCAGTCGTTCTGGTCGCTGCTCTTCACCATGCGCACCGTTGCCGGAGCGGTGACGCCGTCCTCCAACTCGACCCCGCCCGCCATCCGTTTCAGCTGCTGCTCCAGCACCTTGCCCCGCACCCGGACGTGATACTCCTTCTCCACCTCGTGGCGCGGGTGCATCAGGCGGTTGGCCCAATCCCCGTCGTTGGTCAGCAGCAGAAGCCCCTCGGTGTTGTAGTCCAGCCTCCCCACCGGGTAGACCCGCTCCTCCACACCTTTCAACAAGTCGGTCACCAGCGGCCGGTCCTGGGAGTCCTTCAGGGCGGTGATGTAGCCGGTCGGCTTGTTAAGCAGGATATACAGGTGCTTTTCGCTGAACTGGAGCGGCTTGCCGTCCACGGCGACGCGGTCTGTGGCCGGGTCGGCCTTGCTCCCCAACTCGGTGACAATAACGCCGTTGACCGTGACCCGGCCGTTCACGATCAGTTCCTCGGCGGCCCGGCGGGAGGTGATACCGGCCTGGGAGATGAGTTTTTGCAGACGTTCCAGCATAGTCGTACCTCTTTAACGAAAACGGGGCGGTTAAGCCGCCCCGTTTCAAAAAAATTACAATTTGCCACAGAGACACAGAAAAAGGCTGGAGGCTTAATTCAAGATTTGACGGTTATCGGTTAACGTCCTGCTTTTGTCTTTCTCCGTGAACCTCTGTGTCTCCGTGTCTCCGTGTCTCTGTGGCGGATTTTATCTTAGTATCCTACTCCACGCAGCGCGTCATGGCGCGGAACTTCTGATAGCGCTTCTCCACCAGGTCGTCCAGGGAGAGCTTGTTCAGCTCCGCCAAGTTGCGGGCTATGGCCTCTTTCAAGGTCGCGGCCATGGCCTCGTGGTCCCGGTGGGCGCCGCCTATGGGCTCGCCTATGATCTCGTCGATGACCCCCAGGCCGATGATGTCCTTGGCGGTCGGTTTGAGCGCCTCTGCGGCCTGCTCGCCCTTGGTGCCGTCGGACCAGAGGATGGCGGCGCACCCTTCCGGGGAGATGACGGCGTAGACCGAGTGCTCCAGCATCAGGATGCGGTCGCCCACGGCGATGGCCAGGGCCCCGCCCGAGCCCCCTTCGCCGGTGACGCAGACGATGATCGGGGTGCGCAGGCTGGCCATCTCGCGCAGGTTGCGGGCAATGGCCTCGGCCTGGCCGCGCTCCTCGGCGCCGATGCCGGGGTAGGCGCCGGGCGTATCCACGAAGGTGATGACCGGCAGCTTGAATTGTTCCGCCATCTGCATCAGGCGCAGCGCCTTGCGGTACCCTTCCGGGTTGGGCATGCCGAAGTTGCGGTAGACCTTCTCCTTGGTGTCGCGCCCTTTCTGGTGGCCGATCACCACGACCGGCTGGCCGTCGAAGCGGGCCAGGCCGCCCACGATGGCGTGGTCGTCGCCGAAGTTGCGGTCGCCGTGCAGTTCCACGAATTCGGTGAACATGTGTTTGACATAGTCGAGGGTGAAGGGACGGTTGATGTGGCGCGCCACCTGGGCGGTCTGCCAGCGGGAGAGGTTGGCGAAGATATCCTTGCGCGTCTTCTCCACATGCCCTTCCAGGGTGGCCACGTCGGCGCTGATGTCCAGGCCGTCCGCGGCCAGGGCGTTCAGCTCCTCGATCTTCTTCTCAAGCTCCACAATAGGTTTTTCGAATTCCAGATGAAACGGGGTCGCCATAGTGATACCTCAAGTTTTAATTTCAGATTCGTACACCTGCCACAGAGACTCAGAGACACAGAGGTTCACAGAGAAAAGACAAAAACAATAAAGCCGGAGGTCCTCTTCATCCCTGTAAAAAATGTTGTGCCTTTGACGTTCTCTGTGTCTCCGTGTCTCTGTGGCAGATTTTATGTTGTGTAAACGCTTACTCGAAAGTCGCGGCATTATAGCCGAACAGTCGCTCCACTTCCAGCCTTAAATCATCGCTGGCCATGACGCTCAAATCCGGCGGGAGCGGCATGGTCGCGCGGCTCCGCTGCGGGATGAGAAAATGGATGCAGGCCGGCACGCTGCCGTGGTAGCGCTGGATGATCGTCTTGAGGGCATCCAGGCGCTCCACCGGCAGGTCGTCCGTGCGCAGGGTGAAGCAGACCCGCTTGGTGGTCATGGCCCGGGCATCCTGGAGCAGCTTGATATCGCCGGCCGGGCCAGGGTCGCGATGATGCCCCCCCCTGCGCCCGTTGTCGGGGCTGGGGCGGCTGACCAGAATCTTGGCCCCCTTTTCCGTCTTTTCCAGCTTGCCGGTCACCAGCAGCGGGTCGTCGGATTTGAGCAGGGTGGAGGTTTCCACATAGGTGTCGGGGAACACGGTGATCTCCACCGAGCCGGTCAGGTCCTCGATGGTGGCGAAGCACATGCGGTCCCCCTTCTTGGTGGGGATCTCCCGGAAGGCGGAGACGATGCCGCAGACCCGCACCTCGCAGCCGTCGGGCATCTCGCCCAGATGGGCGATCTCCGAGTTGGTCAGGCGCTTGATGTCGTCCACGTAGCGGTCCAGGGGGTGGCCGGTGATCAGGAAGCCCAACGCCTCCTTCTCGTACCCTAGCTTTTCCTTGTCCGGCCATTCCTGAACGTCGGGGAGGTGCATGCCGCCGTTGCCGTTGTGTCGTACCACCTCGGCGGTGTCGAACAGGGAAACCTGGGCGCTGGCCTTCTCCTCCTGGATCTTCTGGCCGTAGGACATGGCCTGCTCCAGCCCTTCCATGAGGGCCGAGCGGAAGGCGCCGGTGGAGTCGAAGGCGCCGCACTTGATGAGGGCCTCGAACACCTTCTTGTTGGCGCGCCGCATATCGACCCGTTCGCAGAAGTCATAGATATCCTTGAAGGGGCCTTCGGCCCGCGCCTCCAGGATCGCCTCCACGGCGCCGGTGCCGATCCCCTTGACCGCGCCCAGGCCGAAGCGCATGGATTTGCCCACCACGGTGAAGGAGAGGCCGGACTTGTTCACATCCGGCGGCAGCACCTCGATCCCCTGCTCGCGGCAGTCGCCGATGCTCTTGATCACCTTGTCCGTGTTGTCCATGTCGCAGGTGAGAAGCGCGGCCATGAACTCCACCGGGTAGTAGGACTTGAGGTAGGCGGTCTGGTAGGCGATGAGGGCGTAGGCGGCCGAGTGGGACTTGTTGAAGCCGTATTCGGCGAACTTTGCCATCTGGTCGAAGATCGCCTCGGCCTTTTTCGGGTCGATGTTCTGGGCCTTGGCCCCGGCCAGAAACGGCTCCTTCTCCTTGGCCATGACCGCCGGGTCTTTCTTGCCCATGGCGCGGCGCAGCAGGTCGGCGCGCCCCAGGGAATAGCCGGCCAGGGTGCGGGAGATCTGCATGACCTGTTCCTGGTAGACGATGACCCCGTAGGTGTCCTTCAGGATCGGCTCCAGTTGCGGCAGGTCGTAGACCACCTTCTGGCGGCCGTGCTTGCGCTCGATGAACTCGTCCACCATGCCGCACCCCAGGGGGCCCGGCCGGTACAGGGCGCAGGCGGCGATCACGTCCTCGAAGCAGGAGGGCTTGAGCTTGACCAGCATCTCCTTCATGCCGCTGCCTTCGAGCTGGAAGATGCCGGTGGTGTTGCCCGAGGAGATGAGGTCGTAGCTGGCCTTGTCGTCGTCCCGCAGGCGGGTGATGTCGAACTCCGGGTCCTTCCCCTCCCGCACCAGCTTGACGGCGTTCTGGATCACGGTAAGGTTCTTGAGTCCCAGGAAGTCGAACTTGACCAGGCCGACCATCTCCACGTACTTCATGGAGTACTGGGTATTGATGGAGCCGGTCTTCTGGTCCTTGTACACCGGCAGGAACTCCTCCAGCTGCCGTGGGGCCACCACCACCCCGGCGGCGTGGGTGCCGGCGTGGCGGGCCAAGCCTTCCAGGCAGATGGCGGTTTCCAGAAGATTCTTGATCTGCGGGTCGGTCGCCGCCAACTCCTTCAGTTGCGGTTCCTGCTCCAGGGCCTTGGCCAGGGTCATCTTCAGGTCGTCCGGGATCAGCTTGGCGATGCGGTCCACATCCCCGTAGGTCATGTTCAGCGCCCGCCCCACGTCGCGCACCACGGCCTTGGCCTTCATGGTCCCGAAGGTGATGATCTGGCAGACCCGCTCCCGCCCGTATTTCTCCACCACGTACTGGATGACCTCTTCCCGGCGGTCCATGCAGAAGTCGACGTCGATATCAGGCATGGAGATACGTTCCGGGTTGAGGAAACGTTCGAACAGCAGATTGTAGGGCATGGGATCGAGGTCGGTGATCTTGATGGAGTAGGCCACCAGCGAACCGGCGGCCGAACCCCTGCCCGGACCGACCGGGATGCCGTGGTCCTTGGCCCAGTTGATGAAGTCGGACACGATCAGAAAGTAGGCCGGGAACTGCATCTGGTGGATACAGTCCAACTCGATGCGCAGGCGGTCGAAGTAGGCCTGCTGCCGTTCCAGGGTCATATCCGGGTACTTGGCCAGGATGGTGACCATGCGCTCCTTGAGCCCTTCCGTGGCCAGTTGCTCCAGCATCTCGCCGTGGGTCTTGCCGGCCGGCGGCTCGAAGTGGGGGAAGAAGTATTCCTTGCCCAGGGGGAGTTCCAAGTCGCAGCGCTCGGCGATGGCCACGGTGTTGGCGATGGCCTCGGGGGCGTAGGAAAATGCCTTGACCATCTCCTCCGGCGACTTGACGTAGAACTCGTCCGCCGTGAACTTCATGTGGGTCGGGTCGCTCATGGTCTTGCCGGTCTGGATGCAGAGCAGCACCTCGTGGGCGCGGGCATCCTCCCGGTTCAGGTAGTGGCAGTCGTTGGTGGCCACGAGCGGCAGCTTCAGCTCGCCCGCAATCTCCAGCAGGCGCTTGTTGACCACATCCTGTTCGGCCAGGGTGTTTTCCTGCAATTCGATGTAATAGCGGTCCTCGAACAACTCGCTGTACCAGCGGGCCGTGGCCAGCGCATCCTCCATCTTGTTGCGGCCGCACTGCATGGCCACCTCGCCCTTGAGGCAGGCCGACAGCGCGATGAGCCCGTTGCTGTGTTCCTTCAACAGCTCCCGGTCGATGCGGGGGCGGTAGTAGAATCCTTCTTTGTAGCCGGCCGAGGTGAGGTAGGAGAGGTTCCGGTATCCCTCCAGGTTCTGGCAGAGCAGGATCAGGTGGTAGGCCGCGTCGGAGATTCCCCGGGCCTCCTTGGAGAAGCGGGACTCGGGCGCCAGGTAGACCTCGCAGCCGAGGATCGGCTTGATGTGGGCCTTCTGGCACTTGAGGTAGAACTCCACCGCGCCGAACATGTTGCCGTGGTCCGTAATGGCCAGGGCCGGCATGTGGTAATCCTCGGCCTTGTGGACCAGGTCTTCGACGCGGATGGCGCCGTCCAGCAGGGAATACTGGGTATGGAGATGCAGATGGACGAAGGGAGGTGTTTCCATGGGCGACCTTTTGAGAGCGAACAGCGTTAATGACGAAGGGGAAGCGGAGCCGGATGCAAAAAAGAACGGGACCTCTATGAGTTCCCGTTCGGTGATATGTGGGGAATAGTATGCCCCGTTTCGGGCGGTACGTCAATCGGGAGTTATCGGTTTTATTACAAATACTTATGCGTAACAGGCCGGAATGTTGGCATTATTTTTTTGTGTTTTCGGGGGAGGCTTCCCGATTTGTCACCCGGGGAGCCCGGCCTCATCAGATCCTCCTGGTTGTGCGTCAAGCAGCAATCTCCCCATGGTTTTTTTGATGGAATCCCGGTGGATGGTAAAAACGACGCTCAAGATATAGCTCAGTTCAATATAATTGATCCCGCGGGCCTCGGGGTTTACGACGCCATTGTGCGGCGCGCAGTACTGATCCGTATCCTCGGCCAGATGCACCCGGCATACCAGCGGCCTGACCGGCCAGATGGTGCAGCCGTTGTCCGCCCGGTCCAGAAAGGCGCACGACTGGTCTTCCGGTCTTTGGTCATTCCAGGCCGTTTCCCCCGTGTGATCCATGCTGGTGTCGAATTCCAGGTAATCAAGCTGGCGCGCGAGCTTTTCGTAATCGATCCCGACGCCGTTTTCCCTACAGTAGGCATGAATATCCGCCGCTTCCTCGGCGGTGCAATAGACCACTTCATGGCAGCAGTTACCGCACCCCTTGTGGCAGAACGGGGGGGCGTAGCCGAACCTCCTGTCCCGTTCGATCAGGGAGTCGATGGTCGCATCCACCAGCTCGTGCACCACGCGCGTTTGCTCCCTGCCGCCCACCAGATAGCTTTCCCCGATCCGCCGGAACTCTTTCCAGAGCGCCTCCGCCGGGATATCCGCCAGTTCGTCCGATAGATTTCCGTACAGGAGCATGTCGCCGTCTTTGATGACCTGCTCCTCCACCCACCGGCGATCCTCGTTGAGGGGGAGGGGATGGCCTGAGCCGCAGCAGTTTTTATATTTTTCCCCGCTGCCGCAGGAGCAGGGATCGTTGCGACCGATCTTCATGGTACGTGCCTCGAACGATGCGCACCGCCCGGCTTTTTGTTGAGCAAGGCGGGGGCGGCATTGAATAATTGATGCTTGTTTTTGATGTTACATGTGATACTATAAAAATATGACGACAGCGGACAAAACGCTTGAACGGATGAGAAACAACCCTCGCGACTGGCGCATTGGCGACCTGATATCCGTGGCTGAACGTTACGGGGTTGAAGTCCGTAACAATGGGGGGAGTCATCACGTTTTTTCCACGAGGGGAATCGCGGAAAGCCTGTGCGTCCCCGCGCATCGTCCCATCAAGCCGGTTTATGTCAAGAACCTCGTGTCAATGATCGACGCCATCAGGGAGAATACGCCATGAGCATAAAGCAAATCAAGCCTGTCATTCCGCCGGCCCCTTTCGAGGCATACGGCCATGTCATATCGCCGCTTTCTGTCGAGGATGGGGGCGGGTACATGATTACCTTTCCTGATCTCCCCGGCTGCATGTCGGACGGCGAGACGCAGGAAGAAGCTCTTGCCAATGGCCGTGACGCTTTCGATGGCTGGATGGCGGCCCAGGTGGACATGGGGAGGCAGATGCCGGTCCCGACCCATTACGACGAGGAAGGCAAGCCGGTGAAATTCGTCCAAAGACTTCCCCGCTCGCTCCATGCTTCGTTACAGACAAGGGCAAAAGCGGAAGGTGTCAGCATCAATACCCTCGTGCTTGCACTCATTGCCGAAGGGCTTGGCAGACGCGAAGCAACGGTACAAAATCCCCCGGCCAAGCGAGCGGCGTAATACGGCATTTTTATTTCAAGCATGATAGAATACATCATGAGGGCCACCCTTTAAAAGGCTGACCCCCGCGACGAGGAACATACCACAGGATAGGGGGGAACAGATCATGGTAACTGAAAAACAGTGTCCCGAATGCCAGGGCAAGATGATCCTGCTGCCCGGCTGAGGCGGCCTCTTCTGGCGGTGCCAGAAGTGCGGATTAAAGCTTATGTACGACAATGAACAGGATGCCGATTGCCGCTGTTCCTAAAGGAAGCCGGCCTTGACCTCTGCGGATCTGAAGACATCGTTGCAGCTCTTCGGCCTTGGCGAACGTGTGGCCATCAGGGAGATCAAGGCCCGTCACCAAGAGCGCATGTGGCAGCAGTTCAAGACCGATCCGCTGTGGGGGGAGAGGCAGGGGAGGGCGTAGTTTTCAAGTTTTTGATGTTTGTCGGTTTGACCATGTGTTTTTGTTCCTGCAAAAATTATGATATGATGGCCCTGCCGGAATGAAGGAGAGTACAAAAAAGGAGCAGCGCCATGCAACCTGGAGAAGCGCAATACATCACCAGCAGCACCGGCAGGAAAAAAGCCGTTATCCTGCCTATCCGCGAATACCAGCGGCTGCTTGAGGATTTGCATGATCTGACGGTGGTTGCCGAACGGCGTGAGGAATATCCCATTTCGCTTGAGGAAATGAAGAAACGCCTGGCCGATCATGCCGTCGTTTAGCATCCTGCTAAAACCTTCGGTTGAGAAAGATATGCGCAAACTTCCCGCATCTGTTGTGCGGCAGGTATTTGAAGCCTTTGAACGGTTGGCCGAAGATCCTGCCGTCCCTCCCGACCGTAAACTATCCGGCACCGAGCGAACCTGGCGCCACAGAATCGGTGATTATCGCATCGTCTATGAGCTAGACCTTTCCAACCGCACCGTCATAATTCACTATGTACGTCACCGCAGGGACGTTTATCGCCGCTTGTAAAACTGCCTATCACATGTTGTCTCATTTTAGGGGCAGAGCCCACCGATAATCTTTCCAACCGCACTGTCATAATTTCTTCTACTTTAAGTCATCGATAGAAGCAATAAATGATTCGATTGTCCCGTGCTGTGCAAGAATGGTGTCTCTTGCAATTGGGTTCACCTTTGTAATTCCTGGCACAACGTAGCTTTTGCTGTATCCAAGAGCGGTAACCAAGCGGGTCTTGTCGATGTTGACAGCTTGAATATTCCCTAAAAAGTAGACGAGCTTCCAAGGTTTCGTTGGGACGAAGTCCCAGAGGAATCCGCCTAGCTTCTCACTATCAATTTTCGCCACAACTTCTCCAGTATACTGAAATTTACCAGAATCTTTAGCAGTAAACAGCACCAGATCACCATGGGTCATCTCATTGAACTTGGAACGACTACCTTCTGTCATTGCCCAGCAATTCAGAGCCTCGACGTTCTTTACGCTTGATTGGAGAACCTGGCGTTCTTCTTTGGAAAGCAGGTGAGTAATGGATGTGAGACTTACGGAACCCCTGATGGTCTTTCGAAGGTTTTCATCTGATGCCGGAGCAAGAAAAATATTCCTCATGGGACTCTCCCTTCGGCCTTGAGATGCGTGAGCATGAGTTGTTTCGGGCTTTGATAGACTGCTTTCATAGTAGTTCAGAAGTTTTTCAATCACACTTGATGGAGTGTCAACGAAGGGTTCAGCATGATTCTGAAGCCTGCCAAAAATTTCATCTTCTATCCGAATAACCTTGCTCATGGCTATCACCTCCAAAGGTTGTTTTGAAACTTTAGGTTGTATGTAACATTGTAACAAAGAAGCGTCAAGCCGAAATTATTGCTAACACTTATGTTGATAATTCGTAACCCGGCGACCCACAACACAAAGCCCCGCCTCCCTCACGGGAAACGGGGCCTGTTCACACCCTTGCTATCGTTACGCTACTTCTTCGCCTTTTTCGCCGGGTGCGCGGTGTGCTTGCCCGTCGCCTTCAACGCCTCCTTCATGGCGTGCCCCATCCTGGTCGGGCTTTCGGCCACCACGACCCCGCATTCGTTCAGGGTGCGGATCTTGTCCTCGGCCTTGCCCTTGCCGCCGGTGATGATGGCCCCGGCATGGCCCATGCGCTTGCCCGGAGGAGCCGTGACCCCGGCGATGAACGCCGCCACCGGCTTTTTCATGTTCTCCTTGATCCAGTAGGCCGCCTCTTCCTCGGCCCCGCCGCCGATCTCGCCGATCATGAAGACCGCCTCGGTGTGGGGGTCGTTGTTGAACAACTCCAGCACGTCGATGAACTTCATGCCGATGATCGGGTCGCCGCCGATGCCGACGCAGGTGGACTGCCCCAGCCCCATGTCGGTCAACTGCTTCACCGCCTCGTAGGTCAGGGTACCGCTGCGGGAGACGACGCCGATCTTGCCCGGTTTGTGGATGTAGCCCGGCATGATGCCCAGCTTGCACTGGCCCGGGGTGATGACACCGGGGCAGTTGGGGCCCACCAGCAGGGTCCGGCTCCGCTCCTGTACCGACCGGGCCAGGACCATGTCCCGCACCGGTATCCCCTCGGTGATGCACACCGCCAGGTCCAGCTCGGCGGCGCAGGCCTCCAGGATGGCGTCGGCCGCCGCCGGGGGGGGGACGAAGATCATGGAGACGTTGGCCTTGGTGTAGCGCACCGCCTCCTCCACGGTGTTGAACACCGGGATGCCGTCGATGTGGATGCCCCCCTTGCCGGGGGTGACGCCGGCCACGATGTTGGTGCCGTAGGCGCGGCACTGCTGGGTGTGGAACAGGCCGCTTCTGCCGGTGATCCCCTGCACGACGATCTTCGAATGTTTATCGATTAATATAGACATGGCCTACTTTCCCCCTTGGCCCAGCATCTTGACGATCCGCTTGGCGCCGTCCCCCAGGTTGTCGCCCACCTGCACGTTCAGCCCCGATTCCATGAGGAGGCGTTTCCCCTCCTCCACGTTGCTGCCGTCCATGCGCACCACGATGGGGAGGTGGCACTGCACCTCGTTGGCCGCCTCGATGATTCCCTGGGCGATGACGTCGCAGCGCATGATGCCGCCGAAGATGTTGACGAAGACCGCCCGTACGTCGCAGTCTTCCAGGATGATCTTGAACGCCTCGGTGACCTTCTCCCGCGTGGCCCCGCCCCCTACGTCCAGGAAGTTGGCCGGTTCGCCGCCGAACTCCTTCAGCACGTCCAGGGTGGCCATGGCCAGGCCCGCGCCGTTGACCATGCAGCCGATGGAGCCTTCCAGCTTGATGTAGGCCAGGTCGTACTTGCCGGCGTTGATCTCCAGCGGGTCGAGCTGGGAGTAGTCCACCATGTCCGGGTATTCCCGGTGGCGGTACACGGCGTTGTCGTCGAAGGACATCTTGCCGTCCATGGCCAACAGCCACCCGGCCTTGGTGACCACCAGGGGGTTGATCTCCACCAGGTAGCAGTCCTTGTCCAGGCAGCAGCGGTACAGGTTGAGGATCAGCTCCACGCAGTCCTCGCACACCACGCCGGTGAGCCCCAGGGCCAGGGCGATCTTGCGGGCCTGGTAGGGGCGCAGCCCCATGAGGGGGTCGATGGTCAGGACGTGGATCTTTTCCGGGGATTTGTGGGCCACCTCCTCGATGTCCATCCCCCCCTCGGGGGAGGCGATGAGGCAATAGCGCGACGTGGCCCGGTCCAGGGTGATGGAGAGGTAGAACTCCCGGGCGATCTCCACCGCCTCCTCCACCAGGATGCGGCGGACCTTGAGCCCTTCCGGCCCGGTCTGGGGGGTGACGAGCTTCTTGCCGAACAACTCCTTGGCCACGTCGTTGGCCTGCTCCGGGTGGTGGACGATCTTGACGCCGCCTGCCTTGCCGCGGCCCCCCGCGTAGATCTGGGCCTTGACCACGCAGTGGCCCCCCATCTCCTTGGCGGCCCGCTCCACCTGGTCGGCGGTCAGGGCCACGCGGCTGCGGGGCACGGGGATGCCGAAGGTGCTGAAGATCTCCTTGGCCTGATACTCATGGATGTTCATGGCAAGCTCCGTCCGTCGGGATTTTGAGGGAGTATACCAGGAAATATGGTGGAGACAAGGGGATTTTACTTTAAATGAATTATTTTACTTTGGATAAAAATTATTTTGTTGAGGGGATTTCTGCTGGTCGATCTTGGCATATTCCGCCTCGGAGGGGCGCAGGTAGACCGGTAGCAATTGCTCCGGCGTCAGGGTGGCGCTGGTGCGGTAGGCATTGAGGGCCAGGAGCGCGCCGTTGGCGGCGTGGCCCGCGTGGTGGAAGGGGGAGGGGAAGCGGGCTTGTGCGCCCATGCGATCGGTGATGACCTGGCGGTAGCGGAGCGCACCGTCGCCGGCAAAGATGACCGGCCCCTCGGTCGTGGCCAGGAGTTGGTCCAGAAACGCCTCCGGCCCCATGACGCACTCCGCCATGAGGGGGGCGGGGAGCGGGGCGGAGCAGTCGTACAGGGCGGCGTAGACCTCGTTCTTGCGGGCGTCCAGCAGGGGGCAGACCGGCAGGGAGGCCAGGGGGAAGTTCATGGCGACCAGGGCCAGGGTGGAGAAGCCGACGCACGGCTTGCCGGTGGCCAGGGCCAGCCCCTGGATCGTGGCGACGCCGGCCCGCACCCCGGTAAAGGAGCCGGGGCCGACGGCGCAGGTAAAGAGGTCGATGGCGTTGATCGTGAGCCCCGCCGCGGCCAGCATGCGTTCGATCTCCGGTATGAGGCGCGCCGACAGGGTCTTGTTGGCGCTGAACAGGGCCTCGGCGACGATGGTTTCGTCGGAGGTCAGGGCGATGCTGGCGATGGCGGTGGAGGAGTCGATGCTGATGATGTGCATTAATTTGGTTCCCGGTGGCTAGTGGATTAACTACCTCTTCCCAACTCTCCCTCATGGGACTTATACGTCCTATAGGACCTATAGGTCCCAGAGAGCGAAGAAAGGAGAGGAATTTTCATTGTGGTTCGCCGGCAGTACTACTCGTCCTCCGGCGGTATCCTGCCGGTCCTCTGGACGAATTCGAGCTGTTCGGCCTTGCGGCCGAGGGCCTCCCGGCAGAAGCTCCAGATGCGGTAGCTCTCCACCGACAGGATGGTGACGCCGGAGCCGAGGACGGCCCAGAAGTTGTCGTCCAGCGCCTTGGCGAAGTGGTAGAAGAGAAAGAAGCCGGTCAGGTAGCCCACATGGCAGAAGCTGCTCTTGTGCTCCAGGCCGGCCGTCATGCGCGAGAGGCTCAGGATGATGGCGGAGAAGGTGTAGAACAGGAGGACGATGCTGATGATGTGGGGCGCCGGCGGCGGGCCGAGGGCCGCCACGACCGTGTCGGGCAGGGGGAGCATGGGGAAGTCGCGCCATGCCATCATGCAGACGAGCATGAACAGGGAAAAGGCCCACAGCCCCCGGTTGGAGAACCGGCCGAGACGCTTGATGTCAGCCCTGAGCTGTTGTTCGAACAGCTCGACCTGGCTCTGCTGCGGTGCCAGGTCGGTTGCCGGCTGATTGTCGACGGTCTGTGTCATCGCATAATCCGATGTGCGCGAAACCGGAGCCAGACCCCGGTTGTGGGTTTCTTGCAGCACCTAGACATCCTTCGGGACGGTTCCCTGTTCGGTAGTGGCCGGTTCTTTCCCGGCGGGACGAATCCTCTGGCTCAGGTTATAGAGGGATTGGGCAATTCTGTCAAGTTCACGGGGAAAGTGGGTGGGATGGGCCGTGGGGGTCTCACCCGCCTCCACCTGGTCGGCCAGGTGGCGCAGTCTCTGCAACGGCAGAAAGACGCTCCGGCGCAGGAGTGCCGTGACGCCACCCACGGTCAGCACGAGGATCATAATGGTGAAGACGATCATCTGGTTGCGGATGGAGGCCAGGGAGTTGAGCAGCATCTCCCGGGAGAGCCCGATGTCCAGGATGCCCAGCACCTTCTGTTCCGGGGGGTGAACATGGCAGGCGGCATTGGCGCATTCCGGCTCGTTGTAGATGGGGGCGGTGATGGCCAGCACATCCCGGCCGTCGCCGTTGGTGAAGATGCGCGCCTGTTCCATCTTGCCCAGGGAGGCGGACGGCGTGGCCCCGGCGTGGCAGCCGATGCACCCCTCGGTCTTCTTGTCCACCTGGCGGTCCAGTTCGTCGGACCGGGTGGAGATGTTGACGATCCCCTTCTTGTTGAAGATGCGGATATGTTCGACCCCCTTCTGCTGGCCGATGTTGCTGATGATCGTGGTGAGCATTTCCCGGTCGGACTTGAGCATGGCGTACCGGGTGGATTTGAGGATCGTGTCGGCCAGGTTGGTGGCATAGCCGACCGTGTCCCGGTTGACCACGTTCTTGATGACCGAGTAGAGGAGGAGGAAACAGACGACGACGAATCCGGTGACGGCTATGCCGACCGGAATGAGGGCTCGTCCTGCGAGGGTTTTGAACATGTTTTCATCTCTCCGTGGTGGTAGTTGATTCAGCCTTCCCTCTGGGACCTATAGGACTCATAAGACCTATAGGCCCCAGAGTAGTTCTTATTTCGTCTTGTGGCAACTGGCGCAGTTTGCCTTGACGCTGAAGGCCTCCTTGCCGTTGTGGCAGGCCCCGCAGGATTTGCCTTTCTCCATGTCGGTCATGGTCGCCTTGCCGGTCACGGCCCGGTAGGGGAAGATCTTGGTGTGGCAGTCGGCGCATTTATAGGCCTGGCTATGGAACGAGTGGCTGAAGGTCACCGGTGCGGTGTCCTTGACCGTAAAGCCGATGTCCTTCGGTTTCAACCCTTTGTGGCAGCGATCGCAGTTGCCGGCCACGGTAAAGACCTTGGCGCTGTTGTGGCAGGCACCGCAGGATTTCCCCTTTTCCATGGCATGCATGGTGACGCGCGCCTTGCTGCGGGTGGTGGTGTAAATCTTGGTGTGGCAACTGCCGCACTGGAAGTGGCTCGCGTGGTCGGCGTGGCTGAAGATGACGTTGCCGACGTTCTTGACGGCGAATTTCTGATCCCTGGTCGGGTGGCACGAGGCGCATTTGTCGAGGCTGAAGGCAGTTTTGCCGTTATGGCACGCCCCGCACGACTTGCCCTTCTCCATCTCCGCCATGGTGGTCCGTTTGTTGTGGCCCGCGGCGAACAGGGTCGGGTGGCAGGCGCTGCAGTCGGGGGTGGCGGCCAGGTGCTTCTGATGGCTGAACCGGGTCGTACCGGTGGCCTTCACCGCATAGGTGATCTCCTTCACCTGGTGGCAGCGGGCGCACTCCTTCAGGGCAAAGGCGTTTTTGCCGTCATGGCAGGCGCCGCACGACTTGCCCTTCTCCATGTCGGCCATGGTGTAGGTGGCCTTTTTCTTGAACGGGTAGAGGGTGTCGTGGCAGGACTTGCAGTTGTTGGCCATCTGTTTCTGCTTGATATGCTTCTTGTGGCTGAAAACCACTTTGCCGGCATTGTTCGTCGTGAAGGTGATATCCCGAATATCCACGGCTTGTGCAATCATGCCGAATAACAGAACCGCCAGGGTGATCGAAAACATGAGATTGCGACGCATGGAGCTCCTCCTGTGGATGATGGAAGGAAAGGGTTTTTTTCCGCCCATGCGGCGTCAATCTTCGGGCTCGCTTCGTGCGGCGTACTGATGTACGCCCCGCGCAATCCCTCGATCTCCCTGCCTGGACGAAAAATCACTCCTTTCCGAATCGAAATCTATCTACGCCGTCTCGGTCGTGCCGGAATTGCGCGCCACCCCATGGGGTTCGGTCACCGGCACCGGCTCCGCTCCGGGGATGGCCCCCTGTCCGTCCTCCACCTCCTCTTCCTCCCAGCCGTTCCACATCGGTTTGAAGTGGGCGAAGGGGGTGTGCCCCAGGGTCGCCAGGTAGATGTGTACGAAGAGGAAGGCGCAGAAACAGCAGGCGATCAGGTAGTGGGTGCTCACCAGGGTCTTGATGCCGCCGATCACGATGAAGATCTCCCGCAGGGGGGCGACGTACATCAGGATGAAGCCCGAAAAGATTACCAGCGGCAGCAGCACGAACATGATCACCAGGTACGAGGCCTTCTGCAACGGGTTGAACTTGCTGTCCGGGGTGCTGTGGTGCGGGTTGGGCCCCCCTTTGAAATAATAGAAGAAGTAAAAGAACGCCTGGCGGAAGAGGCCGGATTTTATGTCCTCAAAGGTGGGGACGTACAGTTTGAGCATGGTGCGGGCCACGAACATGTAATAGGTGAGCCAGAGGACATAGGATATGGACACCACGACGCCGGCGGTGTTATGGAGGCGGATGGCCGCCTTGTAGGTGCCGAAGATGTTCACGTAATCGGGAAATCTGATCTGCAGGGCCGTCACGCAGAGCGTCACGATGCCGAAGGCGTTCAGCCAGTGCCAGATCCTGACCGGCATGGGGGTGAGATAGACCTGTTCCGTGTGTTTCATGGCTCAGTGCTCCTTCCGGTTTTTTCTGGTGAGGAACCGCAGGGTGCCGTGTCCGACCGGCATCATCATCCCGCCGACGATGATCAGCGCACCGACGATGTTGAGGGTGCTGCTTCTGGTGGTGCCGAGCATGTAAAAATCGGGCGTCCCATAGAGAATATCAAGAATTGCGCCTTTTTCAACCGCCACGCGGGTCACGTTGCCGTTTTTGTCGGGGAACGCCACATAGCTGGTCTGCATCGCCTGAGGCCCCGAGGCGTGGCAGAAGGAGCAATCCCAGCACTTCTCGTTGATCTGGTAGGTATGGGTGACCGTCTCGGGGGTCATCATCCCCCACAGGCGCATCCCCTTGTTGCGCGCCTCGTGGTTGAACTCGCGCAGCTCCGTCAGGGAGATGAAGCCGTCGCCGTTTTTGTCCACCAGTCGGGTGAGATCCCCGTTTATGGGTTGCAGCGCGCCGAGCTCACCGTATGTGGCGGTCTTGAAGTCGCCGTGAGGATCGCCCGGCGTCTTGTTTTCGATGGCCATGGTGATGACGTAGCTCTTGGAGCCGGTGTGGCAGGTGACGCAGGGAAGCGAATCCAGGTGCAGGTCGGCCTGGGTGAGCCATTTGGAATGGCTCTTGATGGTCTTGCCCTTGTCGTGGCACTTGGCGCATTTGCTGTTCAGGTAATCGCCGGATGCCGCGATGCCCGGCTTGACCTCATGGGGGTTGTGGCAGTCGTTGCAGGTCGCCTTGGCGCCATGGAGGCTTTTGGCGTATTCCGCCTGGATGGGGGCATGGCATTCCTTGCACCTGGCCTTGGTGGGGCGGGAGCCGTCCTTGGGATGGGCCGCCGTCACCGAGTCATGGCACGAAGTGCACCCGATCAGGGCATGGGTTGTGGAGGCGAATTTGCTCGCATCCAGGTACAGCCGCTCGCCGCCGTTTCTGGCAACATCCCGATTGCCGTGGCAGGCGAGGCAGGCGTCATTGTCCGCGCCGGCCGCCGAAGCGGCGGCCGCGGGCAGCATGAGAACAGCCAGGCACAGTATCACTCTGCAAACATCCGTCTTCACGTGAGCTCTCCTTTTCCCTGGGGCCCCGTCTCGTGCGGGGCGATGGGTAGTGGTGCCGTCTGGTGCGCATTGTTTCGTAGATGTGCCGCCGATTCCACATCGACGTGAAATCGGCGGCAAGTGCTCGTGCTGTGTGGCGCTATTTATTGGTCACGGTCTGGGGTTCGGCTGCCTTGTTCTTGCCCATGGCCTTGGCGAACCCGAGCATCATCAGGAGCGCCGGCATGAGTTGGGCAACGACGATCAGGGCGCAGAAGCCCAGGAAGATCCATACGAAGAGCCCGCTGTTGTCCTCCCGCGCGCCGCTTGCCGCAAAGGCGCTGGATGCGGAACCGATGGTAAGCATGAGAGCATTGATCAATGGTGTGGTTTTCATGGCGTCCTCCCTCGGTAGTATAGCATTCAAAGTGTGTTTGAAAAGTTGCCCCGCCTTTTTTACGGAGCGTGGCGTTATTTGTCGCCGCCGGTTTCGTGCGCCTTCTTCTCGCTTGCCGAGAATACCCCCTTGAGCATGCCGACCAGCAGCATGATGCCGGGAACGAACTGGAAGAGGACGATCAGGATGCCGAATGCGATGAAGAATGTGGCCAACAGGCTCAGACCTTCTCCCTCTGCTCCCCCTCCCGCCGCCAGCGCCGTGCCGGCAGTGATCATCAGGGACATTAGCGTTGCCGATATGGTTCTCATGGCTCTCCCCTTTCTTGCTGAGCGTGTCATGGTGTTTCCTTGCCCATTGTCAGAGCATCGACCGTGCCATAATGGCGCAACCGTTGAACAAATAAAGATAAGTATATGGGATAATTAGAGGTATGCCCGGGCGCCCCGCGAACGGGGCGTGGGGAACGGCGCGGCCGGCTGTATAGCAATCCCATACAGTCGAAAAAAGTGGCCGGGCGCAAACCGGTCGCCAGGAGGCCGGGATCATTTGGTTTTTAATGAAGAATCGGCGGGAGGCGCAACCGTATAGCGAAATTATACATATGGGCAGACGTATTGACTTGCGGTATCGTCTTGCTAAAATAGGAAAACAGATTGTGTTTTGAGTAGTTGACATGCTTTTGAAACTATTGCAATGTGACGTTGACGGGAAGGAGACGGCGATGGGACAGTTCCGGATGCTGGTAGTCGACGACGAGGCGGTGATCAGGGACGGCCTGAGGCGTATTCTCGAAGGAGAAGGCTTCTTCGTCGAAACGTGCGTGAGCGGCCATAGCGCCATCGAATCCCTGCACGCGCGGGAATTCGACCTGATCGTCACCGACCTGAAGATGCCGGGCATGAACGGCATCGAGGTCCTCAAGGCGGTGAAGACCCTCCAACCGGAAGCGCCGGTCATCATCATCACCGGCTACGCCACCGTGGACACCGCCGTGGAGGCCATGAAGAACGGGGCGGTGGACTATATCGCCAAGCCCTTCACCCCCGAGCAGCTTCTCCAGAAGATCGACCGGGCCCTGGAACAGCGGGTCCTCCTCATGGAGGAACTCAACAAGACCAAGGATGCCATCTCCTCCCAACACGGATTCGGCCTGTTCGTGGGCCAGAGCAAGGAGATGCAGAAGGTCTACCACCGGATCATGCAGGTGGCCGCCACGGACAGCACGGTGCTGGTTACCGGCGAAAGCGGCACCGGCAAGGAACTGGTCGCCCGGGCCATCCACCAGAACAGCCCGAGAAACGGCAAGCCCTTCGTGGCCGTGGATTGCAGCTCCCTGGCGGAAAACCTCCTGGAGAGCGAGTTGTTCGGCCACGTCAAGGGGGCGTTCACCGGAGCGGTCCTGGCCAAGACCGGGCTCTTCAAGGTGGCCGACGGCGGCACCCTGTTTCTGGACGAGGTCTCCAACATCAGCCTCTCCACCCAGGCCAAGCTGCTGCGGGTGCTCCAGGAACGCCTGGTGACCCCCATCGGCGGGACCCAGCCGGTCCCCATCAATATCCACCTGGTGGCCGCCACCAACCGGAACCTGCGCACCATGGTGGGGGAGGGGGCCTTCCGCGAGGACCTGTTCTTCCGCCTCAACATCATCCCCATCGAACTGCCTCCCCTGCGGGAGCGCAAGGGGGACATCCCCCTGCTCATCAGCCATTTCCTGAAAAAATTCACCGCCGCCGTGGGCAAGAATATCCGGGGGATCGCGCCGGACGCCATGGCGCTGTTGGAAACCTACGACTATCCGGGCAACGTGCGGGAGTTGGAGAACACCATCGAGCGCGCGGTGGTGCTGGCGGGCGGGGAGGTCATCCACAAGGACGATCTGGAACTCTCCCCGGATAGTCCCGGCGCGCCGGCCCAGCCCGGAATGGAGGAAGGGTATGTCCCCCATACGTCGGACGAACTGAAGGAGATGAAGCGCCATATCCGGGACCAGGCGGTGGAGGGGATCGAAAAGGCCTTTGTCATGGGAGCCCTGGAGCGGAACAACTGGAACATCACCCGGGCCGCCGAGGAGACCGGCATCCTGCGTCCCAATTTTCAGGGGATGCTCAAGCGGCTGGGGATCTCGGTGAAGGCGCAGTTGGAGAAATAAAAAATAGTAGGACTTATGTGACCCATAGGACTTTTGAGTCATAGGACCTATAAGTCCCATGAGTCCTATCGGTCATATTGCTCCCTGCTCTTCCTCTCCGCTCCCCTGGAGCGGCAGCAGGATGGTAAAGGTCGTCCCCACCCCCACCTTGCTTGCCACCTCGATCTTCCCCGCATTGTTTTCCACAAAACCGTAGGAAATGGAGAGCCCCAACCCGGTCCCCTCGGCCTTGGTGGTGAAGAAGGGGTCGAAGATGCGTTGCAGGTCCTCTTCGGAGATGCCGCAGCCGTTATCCCCGATCTCCACGCAGGCGAAGCCGCCGCCGTCCGGTTGCGAGGTGGTGATGCTGATCAGCCCCCCCTTGGGCATGGCATGGCTGGCGTTGATGAACAGGTTGACGAAGACCTGCTGCATCTGGTTGGAATCCACGAAGACGTCCCCCAGGTCCGGGTCGTAGGAACGCTTGATGCTGATGTTCTGGAAGCTGGGCTGATGCTGGAGCAAGCCGACGACCCGGTCCAGGAGGTTGTTGAGGGAGATGGCCTCCTTGTGGGGCAGGGCCTCGCGGGAGAATTCCAGGAGCTGCTTGACGATATCGGCGCAGCGGCGGCACTCGGCGATGATCCGTTCCAGGTCCGGCTTGAGGGACGGGTCGAGGCGCTTGTCGTTGTCCACGATGGAGGCGTAGAGCAGGATGCCGCTCAGGGGGTTGTTGATCTCATGGGCGATGCCCGCCACCAGGTTGCCCAGGGAGGCCAGTTTTTCGGAACGGTGGAGCTGGGCCTGCATCTGCTTGATCTCCTGGCTCCGCTCCTCGACCTTGTGTTCCAGATTGCCGGCCCATTCCTTCAACTCCTCGTTGGCCTTGGCGAGGCCCGCGGTCATGTCGTTGACCGCCTCGGAAAGATCCCCCAGCTCGTCGTCGCTGGTGATCGGTATGCGGGCGTCCATGTCCCCTGCCGACACCCGTGCGGTATGCTGCACCAGCCGCTGCACCGGGCGGTCCACGAGGCGCTGGGTCAGGAAGGTGATCAACACCCCGATGAACAGCAGGAGCATGCAGGTCATGACGATGAACTGCATGCGGTACTCGTGGGACTGCTGGCGCAGGCTTTCCAGGGAGAGGGTGATGTCCAGCACGCCCAAGATATGATGATCCTTGTCGTGGAAATGGCAGGCCCCGGTGGAGCATTCCGGCTGGTTGTAGATGGCCTTGGTGTAGCCCAGCACCTCCGCGCCGTTGGCGGTGCGGTACAGGCGGCTGCTGTTGTTGGTCGGGGAAAAAAGCCGGGTGTTGTTCGGTTGGTGGCAGAAGATGCAGGCCGCGTTCTTCTGGTCGATGATGGTGCCGATCTCGCTTTTGTGGCTGGAGAAGACCACCTTGCCGCTCCGGTCGATGATGCTGATATGCTCGATGCTTCTGCTCTGGGCGATCCGGTCCGCCATCAGGTACAGGCTGGCCTTATCGTTCTTCATCATGGCGTCGTAGGTGCTCTGGTTGATGATCTCCGTCAACTGGTCGGCATTGGAGATGGCGTACTCGATGGTGGCTTTGCGGAAGTTTTTCAGGTTGATGTAGTCCAGGATACCCATGAAGCCGACCAGGATCAGGGAGGTGGCCAGGGTGAGCTTGACGATGAGGGAGAGACGCAGGCGCATGGATGACCTTTGCGTTCGGAAGTATGCGTTAGGGCTGTGTGGCTACATACTGCGTTTGGCGTTGCAAGTCAAGCCGCAGCTGCGCATAGCAGCGGGATGGTGCCGTCACCCGGGTCGCTTGCATTTCCCCCCTCTGCCGGGGAAGGGGAGGGCTTACGAACAGAGGTCCTCTGTTTTTAAGTCTTCCGGCGCCGGTAGGTGAAGACCCGCTCGATGAACTCCTCCCGGAACCCCTGGTCGCCCAGCCGCCCCTCCTCTGCCACCGGCAAAAGCGGGAAGCGGGCCGTCAGGGCTGCGGCGAACAGACCGCTGCCGCTCCCGGCCGCTCCGCCGCCGTCGTAGACCGGGACCTGCACCAGACCGCAGCTGGGCGAACTCTTTTTGAAGATGAAGCCGCACAGGTCCTCGCCCTCCAACTCCCTGACCTTCATGCGGCACCAGGCCTGCATCCGGTCGGTCAGGTCGATGCGGCTTTGGGTGGTCACCAGGCGCGGGGCGGCCGGGTCCCCCTCCAGGCGCATGGCCTCCCGGGGGATGGGCAGGCCGCACCCCACCTCGGGACAGACCGATACGAACCGGAAAAAGCGCCCCAGGCGGTCGGTGAGGTACCGGTCGTGCTTGTGGCCGCCGTCGTAGCGGACCTGCTCCCCCAGCAGGCAGGAGCTGACGCCGATGGCGCAGGGGACGGCCGCAGGTTCAGGCTCAGGGTTGCAGGGTGCCATCTTCGATAATCAGCTCATACTTGTAGCCGGCGCCGAAATCCCGGTCCTTGCTGAGTATCCCCGAGGCCGTGACCACCTCCCCCTCGTTGGGCACCGTTTGGGTGGTGACGGTGAGGTCGTTGGTCTTCTTCTTGGCGCTGCCGCTGCCGTCCCGCAGGTGGACCCAGTTTTTCCCCATGATCCCCGTTGCGACCTTGACGACCTTGCCCCTGACCACGACCTTGCGTTTGTTCAGGGTATTCTTGTTCTTGTAGAGTTCCGCCACCGTATAGGCATTGGGGCCGGTGGCCTTTTCCACCTTGGCCTTATCGCTTTTGGCGGCGGCTTTCACCGGTGCCGCCTTGGGTGCGCTCGTCGGGGCGGCGTTCTGCTGTGCCACCGGCCCGTCTGAAAAGACGATCCGGTCGAAGGTGCGCTTGAGGGTTTTGCTGGTGAAGTTGGTGAGCTCGCTCCCGTGGCTGAACGACATCTTCTGCCCCACGGTCACGCTCATCTCGGGGACGGCAACCCAACTCTTCACTCCGTTGTTCTCCAGGCCGACATAGGTATATCCCCCCGCGTCCATGGTTTCCACCACGGTGCCGGAGAGGGGGAGCGGTGCTTGCTGCGAGACAGTCCGGGCCGCGGAACGGTTGCTGAAGGTCCCCCTGGGGAACCCATGGGCAACCTGGCCCGCCGCGATGAGAGAGATGGTGAAAATGATGCTCAACAACTGTGCGTTTCGTGTCATGTACGGCTCCTTTGGGAGGGGTCTTTGCGGGAAATCATATTGTTTTCCGGTGTGATGCACAAGCCTTATTTCGTACCCGCCCCGACCCGGCCTGCACGGCGTTTTTATCCGTGGCGTTTTTGCCCATGGGGGATTGCTACTCGTGGGGAATCTGCTACAACGCGATCCAGTGCGAGCGAATCGGTGCGTGGCCGCCGGAAAGCGGCTCAGGCCCCTCTGCGTCCGATCGAATCCAGGTCACAATATTTCCCTGTTTTGGGGGATTGCTGTTGCTGAGAAAGTTTGCTAAAAACGACCTATGAAAATTCCGGTACTCTTTATCGACGGCACCCCCGGCGTTGTGGGGGATGATGAACTCGAATCGTTCATCCAGAAAAGGCGCATCCTCTCCTTCCGCCGTTCCGGGGAGTGGGTCAGGGTTGCCAAGGACCCCCTGCGGGGTTCGTCCGGCAAGAAGGCCTATGACGGGAAAGAACGAAGAAAGGCGTAAGGGACTCACGATGCGCATCCTTTTCACCACCATGTTGTTCCTGATCCTGTGCCCCCTGGCTGGGGCGGCCCTTGCCGACGACAGGTCCGACTGCCTCAACGCCTGTGCGAGCGACAAACGATCGAACGATATGTACTGTCCTCCGGCCGGCGGCTACTCGGACGAAGACCACAGACAGTGCTTGGAAAAGAACGCCGCCGCCTACGGCGAGTGCGCCAAGGCCTGTTCCCCCGCCCCGGAACCGCCGCCCGCTACAGCTCCCGAACCGCCCCCCGCGCCGGCCGATCCGCCACCCGCACCGCCCGAGGGGGCCCCGGCCGGGGATAAATAGGAATAAGCAGGAACCGGCTCACCATCGCCTACCATGGGGCATCCCCGTGCGCACCGGCATGATCCTCAAAATTTGTACGTAAGCCACGTGGTCAGGTAATCCACATCCTCTCCCGGTCCCGATTCCTTCAAAAAGCTGCCGGCAAAAAAATGTCCATATATGGCGACAAAGGACAGGTGCCGGTCGATGTCCCAGAGCAGTTGCCCCTGGGACATGCTGCCGATGTAGCGGGCAGCGCTCGTCTTGCCGGAGCGGACGAGAGCCACGGCGTTGTTGTACAGTCCGTCGTGGGTGCTCTCCCGCCAGAAAAAATCCCAGTCGAAGATCAAGGCGAGATGGTCGGCAAGGTGGAGGTCGATGCAGGGGTTCAGGTCGATGAAGTTGGCCGGCCCGATCAGTCCCGCCTCGCTGAAATAGGCTCCTTTGGGGAAGAGCGGGTTGAAGGTTTCCAAGTCATGGGTGGCCGGGGCGTCGTCACCGCTGGCGATATCCGCCCGCAGGCCGAATCGTGGACGGAGCGGAAGCGACGAGAGGGTGTAGCCGGTGTCCGAAGCGACCGTCCAGGCTTGAATAGCGCCGGTGCCGAAACTCCCCCACTGGTAGATGGCTTCGAAGTTGTAATCGAGGGGCGCCGCTGTGCGCCAGAGCCGTGCCCCCAGGGAATGCCGCGTTTCCCGTGCAGTCCCCTGGTCGAAGCCGGCCTTGCCCCGATAGACCCCCATATAGTAGACATCCAGGTTCCCCTGGGGAAGAAGCGGGAACGGCAGCACCCCATAGGCCCCCCAGAGGGCCTTGGCGTTGTCCGTCCCGTCGTCGAAGGCATACCGGTTGGTCTGGACCGGCTTGGCGGCAAACCCATCGATCCTGAATTCTCCCGTGCGGTACATGAGCCGGAAACCGTCGAAGCTCTGGCGTACGTTTGGTCCTTCCCGCACCGAGACGAGCCGCTGGGAGCCGTAGGCCAGTTCCTGCCGCCCGGAGCGCAGGGTCAGGGAGGCTGCGTCGGATAGATCGAGCTTCAGGTCCAAAAAGGCTTGGTGCAGGTCCAATTCGTCCCGGTCGGTCGGTCGCGGTCCGCCTCTGCGACCATTTTCCAGGCTGCTCTGGAACTGGCTGAAGATGCGCAGGTTCTCGCCCATCCTGAGGTCGCCGTGCAGGAAGTATCTCTGGAGGAGGTAGCCGGAGTCTTGCGGGTCCTTGCCCCAGTTTGGGTGGTTGAAGTATTCGTAGCGTTCCCGCGCCTCACCGCCCAGGGAGAGATACCAGGAGCCAGTCCGGTTGAACGGGAGGTATTTGACCGGGTCCCAGGTGTCGGTATTCAGGGCCGGATCGCGCAGGTAGCCGTAATCCTCGTCGGCGCGATTCAGTAAGTAACCCCGGAAGCTGTCCGGTGGCTCCCCGAAGCCGGCAGGGGAAGGCGCCGGAAGAGCGAGCAACGATACCCCGATAATAGCCACCCAAACCGCCTGAAAAAGCTTCATCGCACCGCCTCCCCTAAAAGTGTTCACCCCTGCCTTTCCGCACCGATATCCTGTCCTTGGCCGACCGCTCCCAGAAGCTGCCCCGCCAGTTGTCCACCGAATCCTCGGCAGCGATCCAGGGAGGAAGGGCGATCTGGAAGTGGGCGGCAAGCTCGTGGACGTACGGCTCGTACAGAAGGCGCAACTCCCGCAGTTTCCGGTCGAAGGCCTCGCCCTGCCGCAGGTGCTGCCCGCTTTCTGTCAGAAGGAGGCGCAACTCCTCCAGCCGCTCCGGGGGCAGCCGGTCCGGGATCGATTCCCGCGGGGCGGTCCTGAAGACCAGGGAGAGGTCGATGACCGCGTGGCGGGCCATGGCGAAGGTCAGTTCCGCCTGGCGCTCGCAGGCCCCCTCCAGGCCAGCCATGACCAGCGCGCAGGTGTCCAGGATCGCGGCCAGTGCCGCCAGCCACGACTGGTTGTCGTGCTGGGAGCGGAAATAGGCCAGGACCGGATAGGAGAGGTGCCCCTCCAGGAACTCCGCCGACCAGCGCTCCCATTCGTGCAGGAGCTGGCGGAGCGCCTCCTTCCCGTGTTCGTAGCCGTGGCGGCGGAGCATCTCCGAGGCGGTGGGGGGCGATCCGGCCCGGGCGTCCAGGAGGGAGATGCTCACCTCCCGGCGGGCGAAGGACTGGTTGAGGGCCGGCAGGTAGCCGATCACCAGGGCGAGAAAGGCGAATCCCATGCCCGATTCCACCACTACCAGGAGGCGCGCCAGGGGGGTGCGGGGAACGACGTCCCCCAGCCCCAGGGTGAAGAAGGTGGTGCCGCTCAGGTACAGGTCGGTGAGGAAGCCGCTGGCACCGTCCCGGGCCACCACCGCCGAGCCGAGGGCCCAGTGGATGAGGGCGAAGCCGCAGATCAGGCCGAAGGCCCAGAAGCTCAGGAGCAACAGGAGCGACAGGGGGCCGAAATAGCTGAGCCAGGTCTCCTGCCGCCGGGCGGGGATCAGGAGCGTGACCATCCGCACCCAGGGGCGCCAACTGCTCCGGTAGAAAAAACGGGTGAGGCGAAAACGGCGCGTCACCCGGCGCGGCAGGACGATGGTCTCGAACCCCTCCCACAGGACCAGGAGGACCAGGGCAATGCCGGATATGATTGCCAGGACCGTCACGTTATCTGCTCTTGATAAAGGTGCCGTTCTGGAATTCCTCGAAGGCGACCCGCAACTCCTCCTGGGTGTTCATGACGATGGGGCCGTACCAGGCCACCGGCTCATGGAGCGGTTTCCCCGCGATGAACAGGAAGCGGACCGGCCGCTCGCCAGCCACGACCTGCACCTCGCTCCCTTCCCGCTTGTAGAGGACCACGGTTTCCGGGCCGCAGATGCAGCGCCGGTCCAGGTCCATCCACCCCGCGCCCGCCATCTCGTAGGCAAAGGCGTCACGCTGCTCGTCGAAATACCCCTCGCCGTCCAGCACGTAGGCGATGGCGGTATGTCCCGCCGTGACCGGGTGGCGAAAGGTCGCGCCGGCCGGGATGCTCACATCCAGCATCTCCGGGTCGATCACGATGTCCCGCACCGGCCCCTGGACCCCGCCGACCCGGCCGCTGACGACCTTGATCCTGACCCCCGTATCCAGGGTCACCTCCGGGATATCGCCCGCCTTCACGTCCCGGTAGCGGGGCGCCATCATTTTCTGGCCGGCCGGCAGGTTGGCCCAGAACTGGAAGCCCCACATCATGCCGGTGGGGCTCTTCTGGGGCATCTCCTGGTGGATGATGCCGCTGCCGGCGGTCATCCACTGCACGTCGCCGGGGCCGATGACCCCCTTGTTGCCCATGCTGTCCCCATGCTCCACCAGCCCTTCCAAGACATAGGTGATGGTCTCGATGCCCCGGTGGGGGTGCCAGGGAAAGCCGGGCAGATACTCGGCCGGATTGGCGGTATGGAAGTCGTCCAGCATCAGGAACGGGTCGAACAGCGGCACCTGGGAGTTGCCGAAGGCGCGTTTCAGGTGGACTCCGGCCCCCTCCACGGTGGGGCGGCTCTTGTACAGCTTGTCGATGGCGCGGGTGGTCATGGGGGGATTTCCTTTCAGGGGGATTTGGGGTGTATGGGACCTATGGGACTCATAGGTCCCATACACCCCTCTATCATATCAGAATGCAAAACATGTACAACCGATCCCCCAGGGACCATCCTCGCCGAATACCCGGTGGGTATGCCGGTGAAGCGGGTCGTCGCATGAGACGGCCGCCGCCAGGGCAGGCACCTCTGGTTCGCCGTGCCCATCCCGGTACGCCCCGCCGTAGACGCCCGTGGGCGACCAGTCGGGAGAAACCGGCGGCACGGGGGGCGCCAGGGAGGCGAAGTCGCCCGCCCCATGGACGATACGTCCCCCCATGATGGTCAAAAGCGACTCGATCCCCTTGATCTCCTCGTCGGGCACGCTGAAGTAGTCGGCCGACAGCACCGACAGGTCGGCGAGTTGCCCCACCGCGATCCGCCCTTTTTTGCCATCGTCGCCGGAAAACCATGAGCTTCCCTCGGTGTAGAGCCTAAGGGCCGTGGCCCGGTCCAGGCGGTTCTCCTCGCCGCACAGGGCAAGGCCGCCGACGGTTTTGCCGGTCACCAGCCAGTAGAGCGATACCCAGGGGTTGTAGCTCGCCACCCTGGTGGCGTCCGTGCCCGCGCCCACCGGAATTCCCATGCGGAGCATGGTCGAGATGGGCGGGGCCATGCTGGCCGCTCTTTTCCCGTAACGCTCCACAAAATACTCACCCTGGAAGGCCATGCGGTCCTGGATGGCGATGCCGCCCCCCAGGCGGCGCACCCGCTCCATGTTCCGCTCCGAGATGGTCTCGGCATGGTCGAAGAACCAGCGCAGACCGTTGAAGGGGATCTCCCGGTCGATGGCCTCGAACACGTCCAGAAAACGGGTGATGGATTCATCGTAGGTGGCGTGCAGCCGAAACGGCCAGCGTTTCTCCACCAGCAGGGCCACCACCTTTTTCAGTTCCGCCTCCAGGACCGGTTGCAGGTCGGGGCGCGGCTCCAGGAAGTCCTCGAAGTCGGCGGCGGAAAAGACCAGCATCTCGCCTGCGCCGTTTACCTTGTAGACATCGTTCCCCTTTCCCGGTTCGGTGATCTCGGCCCAGTGGGCAAAGTCGTCGTACTCCTGACCGGGGCGCTGGGTGAACAGGTTGTAGGCGATGCGCAGGGTCAGTTCGTCCCGTCCCGCCAACTCCTCCACCACCCGGTAGTCGTCGGGGTAGTTCTGGAAGCCGCCGCCGGCGTCGATGCAACTGGTGATCCCGAGCCGGTTCAGCTCGCGCATGAAGTGGCGGGTGGAGTTGACCTGGTCGTCGAAGCCGAGCTTCGGCCCCTTGGCCAGGCTGGCGTAGAGGATCAGGGCGTTGGGCTTGGCGATCAACAGGCCGGTGGGATTGCCGGACCTGTCCCGCTGGATCTCCCCGCCGGTTGGATTGGGGGTCTCCTTCGTGTACCCCAGGGCTCGGAGTCCGGCCCGGTTGACGAACGCCCGGTCGTACAGGTGCAGGACAAAGACCGGGGTGTCCGGCGCGGCGGCGTTGATCTCCTCCAGAGTCGGCATGCGCCGCTCGACGAACTGGAACTCGGTCCAGCCGCCGATGACCCGCACCCACTGGGGGGGCGGGGTGCGGCGGGCCTGCTCGCGCAGCATGCGCAGCGCCAGAGCCAGGGAGGGCACCCCGTCCCAGCGCAGTTCCATGTTGAAGTTGAGGCCGCCCCGGATGACGTGGATGTGGGAATCGTTCAGGCCGGGGATGACGGTGTGTCCTTTGAGGTCGATTCGCCTGGTCGCGGCGGGGGCATCCTTGAGCAGCTCTTCGCCGCCCAGGGCGGTGATCTTGCCGTCGCTCAGGGCAACGGCGGAAATCGTGGCATGGCCGCCATCCGCTGCGGCAATGGCGCCGTTATACAGAATCATGTCAGGTGCGTTCATATCGCTACCCCTTTATTACCTTTGAGGGCGGTGTTCCAGCCAGGGGACCAGCATGCTGACCGGTCAGACGCCCAGGACCGTGACGGCGGCCATCTTCCAGCTTTGTCTTTGGCCGGTCCATGGTTACTGCGTACCGGTCCCCGGTGATCCACCGGCTCGGCGTTCTGCCGCCAAGAGCCCGGCCTTTTTGATAAGCCTCGCCAATTTTGCATCAAGGGACCGAGCCACGGCCATGACCTCAGGATGATGGAACTGGCCGAAAAGAGAGGAAGGCTGGTCATATTCGATGCGCGTCAATCCGTCGCCGGCTGCGTAGACGAACAACCTCAGAGGGGCGTAGAGCCCTGCCCTGATATCGTGGCGTGTCATGGTGACCGCGATGAGCGGGTTTCCCAGGACATACTGTTTGCCCTTTTGCGGGGTGCCGAAGAGGTTCAGAAGCCCACCATGGTCCTGGACGTTGAACAGCATCAGTCCCTCTTCGCCAGCCGCTTTCTCAAGGCGGTCCTCCACTGAGCGGGGATCGGTCGCAATCCCCTTGAGGAGAGCGTCGTCGAACCGGCCGAGGGATTGTTCGAGTGCTTTGGTGAAGTCCTCAAAGTCGGCATCCGCCTCCAGAGCTATATGATGTACTTCAATGATGCGTTCCATGTTGGGTTCCTTGCAGCAACGTCACTGTCATCGCGGCGTTCCCGGCTTTGAAGGGTCAGTTGAGGAAAGCCATGTCTAGCCGCCCTATGATACGAGCGTCGCCTCCAGGGTGATCTCGGTATTGAACAGCTTGGAAACCGGGCAGCCGGCCTTGGCCTGGGCAGCGAGCCGTTCCAGGGTCGCCTGGTCCGCCCCCGGAATCTTGGCTTCCAGCTTCAGGTGGACGGCGGTAATGGCATAGCCCCCCTCCACCTGCTCCAGGGTGACCGTGGCCATGGTCTCCATCCGTTCGGCGGTAAGCTTCGCCTCGCCCAGGATGAGCGAAAGGGCCATGGTGAAGCAGCCGGCGTGGGCCGCCCCGAGCAACTCTTCCGGATTGGTGCCCGGCACCCCCTCGAAGCGGCTGGAAAAGCCGTAGGGATAGGCATGGAGGGCGCCGCTCCCGGTGGAGATGGCCCCGCTGCCGTCCTTGATGCCGCCTTGCCATTTGGCCGATCCGTTGCGCTTGATCTTCATGGTTGTTCTCCTTGTCAGCACTGCATTATGGAACGGGGACTAATGCCCGGCGCCGGCCCGGCTGGGAGGCGCGCCGTGCACCATGGTGTAGGCGTACTCCACACCCTGGCCATAGGCACCGCACAGCTCCTTGACCACCGCCATGACGTCGTTGTAGGTCTCTTTGTGCGCCCAATCCCGCTGGTACTCGAGGAGGACCTGGAGCGCGGTCACCGGGATTGCGCCCGCCTGTTCCACGCGACGCATGGCCGCGTTGTGCGCCGTCACTGAGGTGCCCCCCGAGGCATCCTCCACGGCATAGACCTCGAACCCGGCCCTCATGGCCTCCAGGGCCGGGAAGGTCAGGCAGACCTCGGTCCAGAGGGCGGCCATGACCAGTTTGCTTCTCCCGGTCGCCTTCACCGCGGCGACGAACTCCTCGCTTTCCCATGAGTTCATGGAACTGCGCTCGATCGGCTCCTGGCCGGGGAAGATGTCCAGGATCTGGGGCCACATATTGCCCGAGAAACTCTTGGTCTCAACGGTGGTGAGGATGGTGGGAACCTTGAAGATCCGTGCCGCTTTGGCCAGCAGCAGGACATTGTTGAAAAGGGTCTGGCGGTCGATGTTGGCAACCCCGAAAGTCATCTGGGGCTGAAAGTCGATGAAGATGACGGCGCTGTTGGCCGGATTGAGCAATTCGGTTTTCATGGAAATGCCCTCCTATAGGACTATTTTTATCCTTAATATCGATTTAAGTCCTTTCAAAAAAAAGTTGCAACATTAAAATGTGGCCGGGAAGGCGGTTCGGTCCGAGGCCTTTCTCTTTCCGCGCCCAATAAGAAAGGCCGGGCAGCGCGAAGGGTATGTCCTTCGGCGGCCCGGCCATGTTCAGGGGGAGAATCTGTGGCGCTCGTATCCTCCTCGTGCAAAGTAATTCTCAACCACCCCCTCCTAGTTTCGGAGGACCCTCTGGGGCCTAAAGGGCCGGGGGTGGTAGTATCTCAGCCTACCATCCTTAATCCTATCTTAATAAGGGGAGAAGCCTTGAAGTCCCCCGGTGGTAATGGGAGATTGAGAGGTGGCGTTGCGAAAGAATACGTGTTGCACGAGATTAGTCCACGTCGTAAACCCAGACGTCCATGTGGGGGGCATGGATGCGGTCTCTGATGATGGCGCCGGTCCCGTCGTTGATGATCAGCGAGGAGACTGAGCAGGAAGCCGGCGCAGGAGAGCCGCTTGTCGCCGTGTCCACGCATTTTTTCAAGGCTGTGAATTCCTGGTTGGCATTGCGGAGACATGCCGCGTGTTTCAAAAGGCACTCGGTGGGGAAGGTGAGGTGCAACGCCATTTTCCTGGCGTTGACAAAGCCGATGGCGATAATCCTGAACTGGGTTGCATCCTGTTTCGTGGTGACGGAGATCTGCCTGTTGGCGGGGATATACCTGTAATTGCCGGCTTTATACGCCTCAAGGGCGGTCCGGGATTCCAGGTAGAGATCGCCGATGTCCATGGGCTTTTCGGCGCAGCCGGCCAGCGCCGTGAAGATCACAGCCCAGAGAAAAATCCGATCTGCCGCGGCACTGCGCATCTCCGGCCACCTCCCTAGAAAGCTGACGTAGGCATAATCCGGAACGCCTCCCGGATCTCCTCCATCCGGCGACGGTTTTTCCCCAGGTCGGAATACCCGAGCCGCGAGGCGGAGCGTATCTGGATGCAGCGCCGTTCCCGGTCCAGCAGGAATTCGGCGTCATCCGTGAACAGGGTCGTCCGCAGTTCAGCCCGCAGATACCCGGGGCGTTCTTCGATGACCGTCGCATCGGTCCGTCGGGCGAGGAGTTGTTTCAGGCGGGCAAAGGCGGCATCCGGTTCGCCTGTGAACGACAGGGGCGCAATCCGGTGCCGCTCGTCGTCGGCCTGGCTCAGCACGCAGTTGGGCGACGTGGGACAGGCGGTCAGGCGGCCGTCCCGCATGCCCAGGTTGGTGGGCCGTTCGCCGGTACACGCGGCCAGAAGGCCTGACAGGATACCCATGATCATACCCCTCGTGACGGCCCGAAACGAAGCGGGTCGCTTGCCCGGCAGGCGACAGATGCCGAAACGCATGTCCCCTCCCTTGGGGGAACGGCGGCGGCATTCCCCCATCGTTTTACCGATTATCATAACAGATGTTGACGTCCCGCTCTGACAGTATCTTTCCCGCAGAGTCAAAACCGTCCAGCACCGTGACCTTGAAGCTGCATTTCGTCTTTCTCGTCCCGTTGACCGTAAAGTTTCTTGTTGGGCGGGAATAGATGATGACGGAAAATCCGTCTGGGGATAAGGCCCCTACGGCTGCCGAGTAAATGGTTTTCTCATAATCCACGTCCGGGGAGGGCGCCATCACCGGCTCTGAGTAGGCTCGTATCTTGCCGTCTACAACAAGGTAATTGGTTATTTTTTTCGGGGTCATCTCATCGGCTTCATGACCCGACCCTACAACAGCTACAACTAGCTGATGCGAAGAGTCCGTGGCAAGGTATACGGCCGTGATATCACCACTACGGACGGTCGTTTTCGACGCGGCAGCATTGCATACCGCCATTTCTACCGGCCCTCGAGGTTCGCGCGGGGCAACACGGTTCGTCCACGTTTCCGTTTCCGCGTCAAGACTGCCGACCATTGTTATGCCGGAGCAGCCGGCCGCCATGGCGAGCAAACCGCATACGAGCGCGATCTTTATACCGTGCGGGACGCGGGGCATGGTCTCCGTAATCTTCATCGTGCATCCCCCTGCTGTTCTGGTAAGCGTACCGGAAAAATGAGTATCGGTTGCCGGGCGATAAATGGAAAATGCGGCGTGCATCCGGGGTGCCACGGGCCTGCGTTGCGATGTGGCGGGGGAGGAACGTCCCTTATCGACCGCCAATTTATCCAGTATACGCGCATAAAAATAATTTCAACAGACTGTTTTTATCCGCCAGGGACGGTTATACTTCAGACAGATGGAAGGTAGAACAAACTACGCATAAGGAGGCTTTATTCTCTATGGAAGACACGCCACCGTGCCGGTATGGGAAATAGGATGTGAAACAGTCCCGGTTGCACCAGAGCGCCGGATAATTCCTGAATGGAATCGAATAAAAAGGAGCCCACCGAATTGCTTGGTGGGCTCTTCTCGTATATGACCGGGCTAGACCCGGAACATCCTGACCAGGTCCTGCAACTCCACGGAGAGCTGGGACAGGCTTGAGGACGATTGGGAGATGTCCATGGAGCTCTTGGCGCTCATCTCCACCACATCGGAAATCTGCTGAATATTGTTGGATATCTCCCGGGTCGTGGCGGTCTGTTCCTCCGCAGCCGTGGCGATCTGGCTGATCTGCGCCGTCACCTCGTTGATCTTTTCCAGGATCTCCTCCAGCGCCTGGCCGGACCGGGCCGCTTCCGTCGTCCCCTGCTCCACCTCCCGGACCCCCTCCTCCATGGCGGACACCGCCTGGCGGGTCTCTCCCTGGATATTCTTGATCATCTCGCCGATCTCGCGGGTGGCCCGCGCGGTGCGCTCGGCCAGGGCCCGGACCTCGTCGGCGACCACCGCGAAGCCGCGACCCTGTTCTCCGGCGCGGGCCGCTTCGATGGCGGCGTTCAAGGCCAGCAGGTTGGTCTGGTCGGCGATATCCTCGATGGTGGCCACGATCGCGCCGATCTGGTCGGAGCGGGTGCCCAACTGTTCAACCGCGGTGGCGGAGCTGCGCACCTTGCCGGCGATGCGGCTCATGCCGTCCACCGTGCTCCTGACGATGGCGGCGCCGGCCTGGGCCGTCTTGCTGGCCTGGTTGGAACTCTCCGCCGCCCGGTGGCAGTTGTTGGCGATATCCATGCTGGTGGCCGACATCTCTTCGCTGGCCGTGGCCACGGTGTTGGCCTGGCCGACGACCTGGTGGGAGGCGCTGGCCATCTGATCGGCGTTGCTGCTCAACTGCACCGAGGCCGAGGCCACCTCCTGGGAGCTTTTGTTGACCTTGTCCATGACCTGGCGCAACTGCTCCACCATCCGGCGCATGGCCTCATAGATTCCGCCACTGCCCTGCTCGAAACGGTAGGTCAGATCGCCGGCCGCCACCTGCTGGGTGATCTCCTCCAGATGGGCCGGTTCGGTGCCGATATGGAGCAGCAGGCGCCTGGTGACGAAGATCGAGATGACGGAGATGAGGATGATCAGGACCAGGGTGACGCCGATGATCAGGTAGATCCCCTGTTTGAGGCTTGTCATGCTCTCGTCGGCGGCCTTCTTGACCAGTGCGTCCAGGTCGTCCACGTAGTTGCCGGTGCCGATCACCCAGCCGAAGGGCTTGAATTCCACCGAGTAGCCCCGTTTCGGGGCTGGGGTCGTTTCACCCGCCCGGGGGAACCAGTAGTCGGTGAAGCCGCCGCCCGGCTGTCTCCCGTTCCGGATGATCTCCCGGACGAGGTATTTGCCCTTTGCGTCCTGGGAATCAATGCGGCTCTTGCCTTCGACCGGCTTGCCCAAAATGACGACGTTGATCCCCTCGGTCGTATCGGCCCAGAAATAGCCGTCCTTGCCGTACTTCAGACCGCGCAGCAGGTCGGCGCCCTGTTTCCGGGCCTCTTCCGGCGATGTCCCCTCCTTCTGGGCGCGGTCGTAGACCGCCTGCAACAGGCTGACGGCCGTCTCCACCTCGTTTCGCGCCTGGGCGTCGAAATCGTTGAACAGGGATTTCTTATACATCTCGATGGAGCTGCGGTACGAGGCCACATACTCCTTCAGGGCGATGCAGGTGGTCGCCAATGCCAGCCCGATGCTGCACGCCAGCACCATGATGAGAATCTTGTTCCCGAACCTTACCCCCTGTTTTCCCGTAGCCATGTCGCCTCCCCGTGTAAGTACAAATTTTAGCTGCGGCACCGGAATCATCGCCACGGCGCTGAAGACGGATCAAGTATATCAGAAAAATATAAGATAGCTTTGGTGGGTGGCTAGGGAGCTTCAATGCGGTTTCGGCCGCTGCTCTACGCCTGGTGGGGGGCAATTGACCACGGGGCAGCGGTATCGAACGAGCGCCGTGGCGTCAACTGCGGAAGAGTGAATACTGAAACACGAGAAACGGCTGTTGCCTGTTTCGGGAGGCCGGACATGGGTGGGCCGGCCGTGGCGGGAGAACTACCGCCTGCGTGCTATGAAAAAGAGGATCATGCCGAAGAGCAGTCCGCACAGGATGATGGTGTTTGCCAAGGTGTGCATGGGATAAGATTAGCATTAGTCGGGTAACCAATACAAACAAAACCTCCTGGGGGCGAGTTTTTCCCCTCCTGCCGGGATTCTGCTGGAGATTCAGGCCCCCGTGCGTGCCGCTCCCCCACGCATCCGCCCCGGCGCAGGGGGCTCACTCATCCTGTTTGGTATCGCAGTCGAGCACCATCCCCCGGGCATCGAAGAAGACGATGATGAAAAAGTGCGCAGGTCCGGTGCCGGGGGCGGCATTCGACGATTTGTGCCTGCTGACGGTCCAGTAGGTCCAGATCTCGGAAGCGGTATACTTGGCCGGCAGCGGCTCGGTTCCGGGCACTTGGCGCAGGGGCACCTGGCGTTCGGCAGACTGGGGTTCGCCCAGGAGGGCCCGCACCTGGGCCTTGTTCGTGGTGCCTTTGCGGATGGCCGCAGCCGCCGCAGGGCCGAGGTGCTTCGTGGGAAAGACGGGGCGGTACATGAGGAGCAGCACAATGGCAATGAGCATTGTGCCGAGCAGAAGTCGTATCAATCCAGGCGCTCCATCATCATGGATTTTACAACAGGCCGGGCGTGTTCCGGTTCGGCCTCTTTCGTTCTCGGGTGGTTGAACAGTCGCGTCTGGTCACCGCTTGGCCGCATCGCCCCTGAACTCGATCAGGCACGACACCCCGCGAAGTTCGCTCGGCCTGCCTGAATGAACTGAAATCCCTGGAGGGTCGTGTCGGGTGCGGGGCAGGGGGTGTCGCGGCAACGGCATAACCGGCGGAAAGCAGGACAAAAATAACGGCCAAGAGACGCTATCGATTCCATTGCACCAATCCCTCCTTTTCTACCTGATGGACACCCAACTTTCAATATAAAATAAATTCAAGGGAGGCGATTGCATCCGCCCCGTGGGGCCCGAAACCCTGGAGCGTTTTTGCATGGGGATGGCGGCAGGGACGGCGAAGCTGACTATCGCGCCGGTGGGCAAATTAATTTGTAACCAACGGCATGGCATCTGCGTTCAATAGATATATACTGTAAACAACGATCAGTCTGACCACCGCAAATGGGGTGAAAGAAGGGAAACAATCCCGATAACCTGGGACATCGCCGTAAGCCGACGCGGGAAGGATGGCGGCAGTGAAAGGAATCCTGAAAATCGCCTACAAGCTGTTGGTGAACGACAAGGGTAAATTTGCCGCCTTGCTGGTGGGCATCACCTTTGCGGTCTTTCTGATGGTCATGATGACCTCCATGTTCTCCGGCATCCTCCATCGTTCTTCCGCCACCGTTCTCAACGTGGGCGCCAAGGTGTGGGTTATGGACCCGGCGATCAATACCCCTGCGAACAATATCCCGATGCCCGATTACGTGCTCGACGCCGTACGGAGCATCAACGGCGTCACGTATGCCGTGCCGCTCTATTCCGGGGGGGCATTGGTAAAGCTCCGCAGCGGCGCCTATCAGTCCGTGACGGTTATCGGGCTGGACGACTCCAGCCTGTACGGACGGCCCGAACTGCTTGAGGGGCAGATCGAGGATATCTATGGGGAAAACGCCTTTATTGTGGTCAAAGATGCCGAATTTCCCAAGCTGCAGAATCCCCGGGTCGGCACGGAATTCGAGATAAACGACCACCGCGGGGTGATCGTCGGTATCGCGCGTGTCACCACCAGCGGCCTTTTCGGGGTGCCGACCCTCTACACCACCTACAACCGCGCGCTCCAGTATATCCCCTCCACGAGATTCACCACCGCCTTCATCCTGATAGAGCCGAAGAACACCACCGCCATCCCCTACATTAAGCAGCAGGTGAAAGCTCTGGGGTACGAGGCGCTGACCAAAGACGAATTCATCCAGAAAACATCACGCTTCTACAAGTACCAGACCGGCGTCGGCACCAATGTCCTTATCATGACGGTGATCAGTTTTATCGTCGGTCTTTGCATCTCGGGACAGACCTTCTATACCTTCATCCTGGAGAACCTGGAACGGTTTGGGGCGTTGAAGGCGATCGGGGCCAAGGGGAGGGAACTCGTCTACATGATCCTGTTCCAGGCGTCTTTTGCCTCTCTGGCCGGTTTTGGCCTCGGTATCGGGCTCGCCTGCCTGCTGATCACCGTGGCTCGGCTCAGGATGCCGAGCTATGCGGCCATGACGACATACACGGATATCGGGCTTGCCTTTATCATGGTCCTGATAATCGCCGGTATTTCGAGTTATATCGGCGTCAGGAAAGTGCTCAAGATCGAGCCGTTCGACATCTTCCGGGGGTAATATGGCCGAGTTGGCGATGCAGGCAACGGCGTTGGTCAAATGGTTCGGCGAGGGGGATGCCAGAACGGTCGCCGTACAAGGGGTCAGCTTCGATGCCCGGTTTGGGGAGATGCTCTTTATCGAGGGGCCCTCGGGGAGCGGGAAGACGACCCTGTTGAGCCTGATCTCGGGGATTCTCAGGCCGAACGAGGGGACGGTCATGGTGGAGGGGCGGGATATCTGGAGCATGACGAGCGACCGGATTGCCGATTTCAGGCTGAACAAGGTGGGGTTCGTGTTCCAGGATTATCACCTCTTCCCGCGTCTGACGACGGTCGAGAATGTGGCCATCCCCCTCATCCTGAAGAAAAACGACTGGGACAAATCCATAGACGAGGCCATGGAGTACCTGGAGATCGTCGGAATCAAGGACCGGGCGCTGCTCCCGCCGGTAAAGCTGAGCGGCGGGGAACAGCAGCGGGTGGCTATTGCCCGGGCCATCGCCAGCCATCCCGATATTCTGATCTTCGACGAGCCGACCGCCTCCCTGGATGGGGAGACCGGGAGGAAAATCCTCGATTTCGTCAAGAAGAACATCCTGACCGACAAGCGCTGTATCATCGTCGTTACCCACGACAACAGGATTTTCGAATACGCCGACCGGATCATGACGATGGAGGACGGCAGGGTCATCGGCTTCGAACAAGGAGGCGGACGTGAGGAATAGGGTCATATTCATCCTCGCCGTTATCGGACTGGTGGCCGGTCTGGTGAGCGCCTACCTGTTCGGCATCGAGAAAAAACCCCAACCCCCGGCGTTCACCCCCGCCTCTAATCCCTACGGCGCGGGGATCTACGCCAACGGCATCATCGAAAGCTACCAGACAAACGGCGAGAACATCACTATCTATCCGGAAGTTGCCGGAACCGTTGCCAAAATTATGGTCGCCGAGGGGCAGGGCGTGACCCGGGGAATGCCGCTCCTCATGATCGACGATACAGTGCAGCGGGCCACGACAGCGCAGCAAGAGGCCCAGGCCTCGGCGGCGCGGGCGCTCCTTGAGGAACTGAGGGCTCAGCCAAGAAAGGAAACTCTCCAGGTGGCGCAGGCTCAGGTGGAGTATGCGGCCGCGGGGCTCAAGAACGCCCAGGACCAGTTTGACAAGCAACGGAGCGCGTACCGGCTCGACCCGGGATCGGTGAGCCGGGACGCCCTGGACAATGCGGAGAACGCCGTTGTGGTGGCGCGGACCAATCTGGGGGTTGTCCGGAGGCAGTACGATCTCACCAAGGCCGGGGCCTGGGTCTACGATATCCGCAACCAGGAACGGCAGTACGAGGCGTCGACCAAGGCGTATCTGGCGTCCAGAGCCCTTCTGGACAAGTACGTCGTCAAGGCGCCCGCCAACGGGGTGATCCTCTCCATAAACGCGGCCGCGGGGGGGTATGTATCGCCCCAGGGGGCCTATGACAGCTATACCCAGGCGCTTGGCCCGGTCATCGTCATGGGGGGCGCCCAGGGGTATCTGGGGGTCAGGTGCTATATCGACGAGATCCTGGTGCACAGATTGCCGCAACCGGGTCGGATAGCGGCCAAGATGTTCATCCGCGGCACCGATGTCAACATCCCGCTGGAGTATGTCCGAATTCAGCCGTACATATCGCCGAAGATCCAGTTGTCGAACCAGAGGACCGAGAGGGTCGATGTCCGGGTCCTGCCGGTGCTGTTCCGGTTCGCGAAGCCCAAGGATACCGCCCTGTATCCCGGCCAACTGGTCGATGTGTACATCGGCGGGAAATAGACCGTCCACCCGGGGAGAACGCCCCCGGCCCTGCTACAAAGCCACACCCTTTGAAAGGGCTCCTTCCATGACCGTCGGCACCAAAACGAACAACACGGAAAAAACGGCAATCCCCGGGACGATTGCCGGTGTCGTCCTTTCCCTCACCCTGGCCGCCTGCCACGGCAACCAGGCGATCAACGAGGGGAACATGTACGAAAAGATGGGAATCTACTTGCTCATCTCCCTGTCGATTTTTGCCTTCTTTATCGTTTCGTTCGGCGGCGGCAAACGGAGGGGCAAGGAGATGGGTAGCGGAGCGGATACCGGGCAACCCCGCGCAGCCTATCCGCTGTCGGCAACGGAACTCACCGATTATCCGGTGTATGTCTGGGATTACCGCTCTTCATTCCACAAGGCGGTCTTCCATCCCGACGGCGCATTTTCGACATCGCCGAACGTCTCGGTCAACGGCCTGGACCCCACGGCCACAGCTGCGGGGAACTGGACCCTGACCCCCGACGGCAAGCTTCGGATCACGCCCCGCCTGGCCGGAAAATCCCGCACCTATACCTGCATTTCCCCACATGACTCGGCAGCGGGGGTGCTGCTGCAGCCCGATCTGGGACTGGTCGAGGTGTGGTATGTGGGGCCGAACAGTCTTGCCGACATCCAGATCTCGATCTTCGGCATCTCTGCGTCGTTTCCCGCGACCATGAGGTTCAGCACCGCCCAGGTTAGCGGCAGGACCTTCTACGGGGCCACCTATCCCTGTCTGGAGGTGACGAGCTCCGGGGAGGTGGTTACCAATCACGAAACCACCTGCGGCATGATCGCGTTCCACGAAGACGGAACCCTGGCGAGATCCGTCGACAACAAAATCGGTTCCGTTCCGGACTATGCCCCGTCGATCACCGGGAACTGGTCGGTTGACGACGAGTCCGGAGTTTTGACCATGATGGTTTCCGGCTTTCGGACAACGGCATCCATCCTGGGGCCGGCGCCGGGGAATGGGGGATTGATCGTCGGCACCACGATCGAAAACAGGCTCTGGTTCCCCGATCATGAACAGGTCTCGGCCACGTTGGCTGCTTATCTCTCGGAAGCGGTCAGACGCATCCCGACATTTTTGCGGTGAATTTCCTCCAAGAAGAGTTTGCTTACCGTTCCGTTGGTTTCTGGTACACTGTAGATGGACCCCACGTCCATGGAGAGAGACATGAAAACATTTCTGATTACGGTACCTGCGGCGGTCCTCGCCCTGGGGCTCCTGGCGGGCAGCGCGGCGTATGCCGACGACGACCGGTATGACCCGGCCGACGAGGCGGAACAGGCGTATGAGGCCCCCTTCACGGCCGCTGAGCTGGACGACCTGCTCGCCCCCATCGCCCTCTATCCCGATCCGTTGCTTGCCCAGATCCTGCCGGCGGCCACGTTCAGCGACCAGATCGATGCGGCGGCCCGCTACGTCGGGCAGTACGGCCAAGCGGCCCGGATCGACGACCAGCCGTGGGACGTGAGCGTCAAGGCGGTGGCCCACTACCCCAACCTGCTCGCCATGATGGACCAGAAGTTCGACTGGACCGTCTCTCTGGGGCAAGCCTATATCAACCAGCAGCAGGATGTGATGGACTCGATCCAGCGGCTGCGCGCCGAGGCGGAGGCCCGGGGCAATCTCAATTCCACCCCGGAACAGCAGGTGGTGGATTCGGGCGGGGTCATCAGCATCGACCCGGCCGCGCCCGATGTGATCTATGTTCCCCAGTACGACCCCCAGATGGTGTATATGGAGCCGGGGTACGGGTTCTTTACGTTCGGCACCGGATTTATCATCGGCGCCTGGCTGAACCGCGATTGCGACTGGCACGGCCGGCGCATCTACTACCACGGCTGGCAGGGCGGGGGATGGATCGGCCGGTCCCGGCTCCATGTCCGGGGCGGGAACAGCATCTACATCAATAACCGCTACCGGACGATCTCCGTCAACAGGGGGGCGCTGCAACACGATACCACGCGCTATCGCGGGGAGATTCGCCGCAACGTGCAACTCCGTCCCGCTCTTCCGGGCCGCCCGGCGCCTTCGGTCAGGGGGGGGCAGGGCATTCCGGCTGCGGTCGGCACCCGTCCGCCGGCGGCCACCAACGTGTACCGGGGCCGTGACGTCCAGAGGTCGCAACCGGCATCCCAAACCGGCTACGGCGGTTACGGCAGCAGCAGGGACGCCACTACCTACCGTCAGCGCGGCCAGACGAGCAGGGGGGCCATGCAGCCGGTCAACCGGGCGGCCCCGGCCCCGCGGCCGGCACCCTCCGTGAGCGCACCGGCCCAGAGGGCGGTCTCGCGTCCGGCGCCAGCCTCCCGCCCGGCGCCGTCCGGCGGCGGAGGCGGAGGCTGGCGGCAGCAACGCTAGTAAGGGGTGGTCGGTGTCATTGGTTGCACAGCCGGGTGACCGGTTGCGCTCAAGAAAGGAACGAAGCGTATGATGACGGAGAGGGGAAAAATCTTGTTTCGCGGCTTGGGGACGTGGTGTCTGGCCGCCCTGCTGGCGGTGGTGGCTGTGTGGCCGGCGGTCGGCAGCGCCGCCCCGTCCGTGCCGGTCCAGCAAAGCTTCGCATCGCCCGAGGCGGCCCGCCAGGCCCTGGTGGATGCCGTTCAGCACAAAGACCACGGGGCGCTGGCCAGGATCTTCGGCCCGGTTGCCGTTGAGCTGGAGCCGGGCGATCCGGTGGAACAGGCCGCTGAGTTCGACCACTTCAGCCGCCACGTGCAGGAGGGGGTCGGTTTGGTCCGGGAGGGGGAGACAAAGGCGGTCCTGGTCATCGGCGCGAAGAAATGGCCGTTCCCCGTGCCGATCGTCAAGCGCGGCGACACCTGGCAGTTCAACATGGAAGAGGGGCGCGAGGAGATCGTCAACCGGCGCGTCGGCCACAACGAAGTGCTGGCCATCAACGTCTGCCGGGCCTATGTGGATGCCCAGCGGGAGTATTACGCCATGGCGGAACCGGATGGCGAGCAGCTGCCCAAGTACGCCCAACGCATGATCAGCAGGCCGGGTAGAAAGGACGGGCTCTATTGGCCGACCGCGGCCGGCGAGAAAGAGAGCCCCCTCGGTCCCCTGGTCGCCAAGGCGAAGGAAGAAGGGTACATGCAGAAGCGTCCGGCCGGTGACCACGGTCCCCGGCCGTACCACGGCTACTACTTCCGCATTCTCACCAGTCAGGGCAAGAACGCGCCGGGCGGCAGGTTCAGCTACGTCGTCAACAACAACATGGTGGCCGGCTACGCCCTGGTCGCCTATCCCGCCAAGTGGGGGGTCTCGGGGGTGATGACGTTCATCGTGAACCAGCGGGGCAGGGTGTATGAGAAGAACCTGGGGCCCAAGACCGCGGAGATCGCGCGCAGGCTGAAGGGGTACAATCCGGACCTGACCTGGAAGCTGGTTGACCAGTAGCCCGGAACTGCTGTGTCGCGACGCAACGCGACATAGTGTCGAGTACGGCTGGGAGGAGTGGACCGAGGGTATGGGGACAGACGGGCATAAACATTCATGGCATACCAGGCTGCAAGCGCGCCTCTACCTCGGCGGCGCCGTTATTCTGCTGGCCGGCTTGGGGATATCCGCCCTTGTCTATCTGGCCGCAGGAGATGTTTCGGAGAGCGCTCAAACCTATGAATTTGAAGAGTCGAAGCAATCCCTGCGCGATTTGGAGGTCTACGGCGGCACGGCGAATGTCCTTGCCGTGGAATTCATGAGATGGTTCGGCGGGCTGTGGCATGGGAGGCCGCTCGCCTCTACCCTGGCATGCCTTACCCTTCTCCTCTCCTGCGGGCTTTTCTTTATCGCGTACCGGTGGCCATTCGACCGGGAATCCGATGGCCGGGCAGAGGACAAAACAGACGATGCCGGCTGAGGGGCCCACGGGGCGAAGGGCAACGTCCGGACCCGCAGTCATACCCCCGGCTTCCAACGTAAGATTTCAGGCCGTATCATGCCACGTTCTCCTCAATGCGCGTCAGCACCGGTAAGGGGGCGGCTCCTTTTTGACGGTTCATCCAGTGTAAACAAAAAAATTATCGCGATCTAATTTATTTCTTGTTAAAAAGTAACTATTTGTGGCTTAATACGATAAATTTTATTATATTTCCTCTCATGTCAATGAATTCCGTTCTTGTTGCATTGCCAAAGCACTACAAGGAGGATTTTGATTGCAACAGATTCCGGGAACGATCCTCAATGCCATAGAGTCGATCCAATTGCCGTCCATGCCGCAGGTCTTGCTGCGGTTTTTGGCCGTGACGCATGACGATCTGACGTCGATGGCTGACTTGGCAAAGGTGGTCGGGCAGGACCCGGCACTGAGCGCACGGGTTCTCACCGTCGCAAATTCGCCGGCGCTACGCTGTGGGACGGAGATCAAAAGCCTTGATCAGGGGCTGGTCGTGCTGGGCACGCGCCTGATGAGAACTCTGGCCGCCTGCCTCGCCATTCAGAGCGTCTTTGCCCGCACTTCCGGTGAGTTGCGATACGATCTGACCGGATTTTGGGGCCATGCGCTCCGGGTTGCCGAGTTATCCTCCGTCATCGCCTCCCGCGTCAACTACCCCGATGCGGGAGAGGCCTATTTGGCCGGCCTGATGCATGATATCGGCCAGTTACTCCTGCTGGGAGGCATGGGTGACAGCTACGGCGTTCTGCTTAACGGGAGCGCCGATGAAACCGCTCTTCAAGGCAATGAAAATTCCCGGCTCGGTACCGATCATACCGCCGTCGGTGCCTGGTTGGTCGATCAATGGAACCTCTCGTCCTTCATGGGGGATGCGATTCTTTTTCATCACCGGCCGGCCAGCGAGATCGTAAAGGCCGATTTCCTCAGTCAAATTGTGTGGTCTGCGCATATCATCGATGACAACAGGGATTCAGACCCCGTTCAAAACGAATCAACCCCCGCGTTAGCCGTTGTCGAATCGGCCCTTGGCATCACCGCGTCCGATGTAGCGACCATGCGGCAGGCGTGTACCGAACGCATCGACGCACTGGCTACCGCGCTTGACATCGAGTGCGCCAGCCACACGAAGACCCTTCCGTATTTCGCCACCCCGTTCGAACACTTCAGACCAAAGCTGAACGATACCAGCGCGGCCTATTCCCGCATGGAAACGGTGGTGCGTGACATGGCCACGATGAATTCCCTGCAGCAAAACCTCTCCGGCCTCTGCGGCGAAGCCGAAATTGTCCTGGCCGTACGCGAATCGGCCCGAATCCTGTTTGGCGTGGGGCGCATCGCCTTTCTGTTTGCCCAGCAGGATAAACAGGTGCTCTCCGGAGCGGACCTGGCCGGACAGCCGCCCCTGCTTCAGCGGCTTCGGATCAAACTCGATTCCGGGCAGAGTCTTGCGGCTGCCGCTCTCCTGGAACACCAGCCCGCCTCCACCTTTGATGCGGAACGATCGTCGTCGGCCTCGCTTGTGGATGTGCAGATTACCCGTGCGCTGGGGTGCCAAGGCGTCCTGTACGCGCCCCTGTGTGTCCGCGATAATCGCATCGGCGTCATGGTCTATGGAGTGACCGCGGCCCAATATGCCAGGATACGGCCCCGCCTCGGCTTGGTGACCCGTTTTGCCGACCTGGCTGCGGAGAGCATTGAAACCTGGAGAGAAGCGCGCGATCACGAGCAGGAGGTTGCCACAACCCTGCGGAGCGGCTTCGAACAACGGGCACGCAAGGTCGTGCATGAAGCCGGAAACCCGCTCGCCATCATCAAAAACTATCTGAAGATCGTCAGCCGGAAGCTGCCCGATGAACTCAACATGCACCAGGAGATGACGATCCTCGGCGAGGAAATCGATCGCGTGACGCAGATCGTGCGGAGCCTGGTCGAGGTCGGCGACGTTCCAAAGGCCACGGGCCTATTCGACGTCAATACGGTGATCGAGGAGATGTTGGCGCTGTATGGCGAAACGTTCTTCGCCGGTTGCGGCATAACCCTCCTCAAGTCCTTGGAGCCCAACCTCTCCCCGGTGAGCGGGGAGAGGGACAGTTTCAAGCAGATCCTGTTCAACCTCTGGAAGAATGCGTCCGAGGCGATGCCGGAAGGGGGCCGTATTACCATCTCCACGCGCGGGGACATGCTGCTGGATGGGCAGCCCTCTATCGAAATCCATGTCAGCGACTCGGGCCCCGGCCTGCCCCCGGAGGTCATGCAGGGGCTCTTCAAGCCGCTGGCCCCCAACAGGCGCCCGGGGCATTCCGGCATCGGCTTGTCCATCGTGGCCTCACTGGTGGAACGGCTCGGCGGACGAATCGGATGCCAGAATCAGGCCGGACAGGGAGCGTGCTTCATTATTCTTCTGCCGCAATCCAAGGGACAACCCAAAGAATGAACTTTTTTGTCCAATCGAAATTCAACCAGACGCACGAAGTGGTTGAGCAAGCGGAGCGCATACTCATCGTCGATGACGAACCGCGGATGCGTTCCAGCCTGCGCCAACTCCTGGAGGGCCCAAACCGGGACATCGCGGAGTGCGGAAACGGCGAAGACGCGATCGCCGTACTCAAGAACAACAACATGGACCTGGTCCTGCTGGACATCCATCTGCCGGGCATTTCCGGCCTGGATGTGATGGAATGGCTCGTGAATTTCAATACGACGACACGAGTCATCATGGTCAGTGCGGATGCCAACATCGACTCCGCCATACGCGCCCTGCGCGGCGGAGCCGTGGAGTTCATACGCAAGCCCTATGACCTGGAAGAGATGCAGCACAAGGTTGACAATGCCCTGCTGCGCAGCCGCCTGGAGCGCATCAATGCTCTGATGACCATGCGCCTCGAACTTTCCGAGCGCATGCACCGGTTCCTGGTGGAGAGCTCCCCGGATATCATCTACACGCTCGATACGGACGGCTGCTTCATGTTCATCAATGGCCGGGCCGAGTCGCTGCTCGGCTATTCCCGTGACGAACTTGTGGGGCGCCACTTCACCTCAATCGTTTCTGACGAAGACATCGATATCGCCAGATATGCCTTCACCGAGCGCCGCCGCGACACCCGTGCCACGACGAATATGGAAGTGCGCCTGAAGTGCAACGGCAGCCACCGCTTCGAGCCCCGCCAGATCGTCGTGGTGGTGAGCGCCATGGGGGTCTATGAGGAGAACGGTGATGGTGATGACTCCCTGGAGAGCCGTTTTCTCGGCACCTACGGCGTGGCGCGCGATATCACCGAACGCAAGAAGGCCGAAGAGACCATCAGTTTTCAGGCCCTGCACGACCATCTCACCCATCTGCCGAACCGCAGGCTGTTCAAGGACCGGCTCGAACTGTCCATGAGCCAGGCGAAGCGGAATGGCCGGCTGGTGGGTGTCATGTTCATCGATCTCGACCGCTTCAAGCTCGTGAATGATACCCATGGGCATGCCGAAGGGGATGAACTCCTGATCAACGTGGCCCACCGCCTGCGCAACTGCGTCAGGGGCGGCGACACCCTGGCCCGCCAGGGTGGGGACGAATTCACGGTGCTGTTGCCGGATCTGTATCGCCCCGAGGATGCCAGTATCATCGCCGGGAAGGTGCTCGATGTGCTGAAGGCGCCATTCCTGGTGAGAGGGCAGGAATTCCGGGCAACGGCCAGCATCGGCATTGCCGTGTATCCAAGCGACGGGGATAGTGCCGATGTGCTGTTGAAGAACGCCGATATCGCGATGTACAAGGTCAAGGCCACCGGCAAGAACAACTACCTATTCTTTACCCCTGAGATGAATGCCTGCTATCACGAGCGCATCAGCCTTGAAAACGAGTTGCGGCAGGCCATCAGCAACTCCGAATTCGAGTTGTACTATCAACCCAAGGTCAGCATTTGCGGGGACCGGGTCGTCGGCCTGGAGGCCTTGATCAGGTGGCGGCATCCGGTGCATGGGCTGCTGAATCCGGCCAGCTTTATCGATTTGGCCGAGGAATCGGGATTGATTTGCGACATAACCGACTGGGTGTTGGCCGAGGCGTGCAGCCAAATGGCCCGCTGGCGTGAAATAGGGCTGGATAATCTGCGTATTTCGGTCAACGTCTCGCCTTCGGAGTTCACCCATAGTGATTTTCTCGAACGGATCGTCTGCAACATTACCAAGTTCCGCCTCCCTGCCGATGCCATGGAGATAGAAATCACCGAAAACCTCCTGTTGCACGATGTCCCGGGTATCATCGACAAGATGCGCTATCTGCGCAATCATGGGGTGCGGATCTCCATCGACGACTTCGGCACCCGCTATTCTTCGCTCAATTACCTGCGCAAGTTCCCCGTCAACACCATCAAGATCGACCAGTCGTTCGTCCGCGACCTGACGGCGGGAACGACGGTCTCGCCTATTCTCCATGCCATTATCGGCATGGCGCGCGGATTTGGGCTGCATCTCGTGGCGGAGGGGGTCGAGACCATGTTTCAGATGGAAACCCTGAATGAACTGGGGTGCGATGAAATGCAGGGCTATCTTTTCAGCAAGCCGATACCTCCTGCCGAGGTTAAACTGATGCTGATGAATTCACTCCCGGGGTTCTCGAGCCAGTGGCACTACGGCACACGATCGTCGACCTCCGGCATGGCTGTGCCGGTCGGCTTGCCCGAGTGAGGCAGATGGCAGGGGCACCACGTGGCACGGGGCATAATGTCCGGCGGTGCCGGTAGGGGGCGTCGGTCAATCATTGCCGGCAAAGCGTCTCATCATGGCTAATGGCCTTGGGACGGTCAAAGTTGTTACGTCTCTCACGTGCCGTGAGTATGTATATCGAGAGGCAAAATTATTATTGAGTGAGGAGCGTGAATTTGAATATTGTGCCTTTCTCCTCAGAAGACTCAAACTGAACAGAACCGCCAAGTACCTTCTCACCAAACAGCTTCATTGAATATGTGCCAAATCCCCTTCCCATATCAGCTTTTGTACTGAAATTTCGTTGAAAAATCCTACGTGATACATCTTCTGGAATTGCTCCGGTGTTCCATACATAAAAAGTCACCGCCTTGTGGTGCTGTTCAACGCCCAGAACAACCTTTCCACCAACAGGGGTTGCTTCAAGAGCGTTAGTAGTCATATTGATTAGAATTCTGCTCGCCAGGTGAAAATCGGTAATGACGGTTATATCGCTCGGTATATAATTTACTTCAAGATTCCGTTGCGTTTTTAAAGGATGATCCAGAAATAGCTGATCAATCTCTTTTAAGATACTGTTGATTTTAACTTCGGCGTAAAGTGGGTTGTAGGTAACATCGAGTGACTTTTGTAGAGAGTTTTGAATTGACATTTCCTGTGCTATTCGGAGAACAATGTGATGCAGCTCTTGTAATTTTTCTTCAGTTGGTTGCTTTCGTAGGGATATTAGCTCACTCTTTCCTACAAGAGCGCAGAGTATGTTGTTGACATCATGGTAAAATGTTCTATCTAGACAGGAGCGATACTGTTGCATGCTTATATCTTGCAGAAATAACAGGACATACAGGCTATCATCTACCACCAATGGGCAGCTGCGCACGCTAAAATAGAGATCAACATTTTGATTATCCCTCTCCACGGTAAGTGCGCAGGTCCGCTCTTGTGGTTGCCTGGTTTCCATGGCTGTTACTATCGAAACGACAGCACCGCACGTGGAACAATATTCCGATGTTCCGCATCCTCCCGGCATTTCACAGGCATGAATACAGTTGACCACTTCTCCTGGTCTCAACCCAAATACCTGCGCCGTATCTTCGATTCCCATCAACTTTATAAATGAGTCGTTTAATGCGATTACCTGGCGTTTGTCGTTCAATACAGCAAAAAGACCGTTAGCAATGGTCATGAGGCCGCTGATAAGGCCGTTGGTTGTAGCTTGCTTTATATCCTCGTCAAGGTCTGCGCCAACTTTCCTTTCGGCTTGGGCAAAGTGGGTAGGGATATTAATGTAAGAGGGATCTGATCCAACATTTTGGGGCGCTGATGACGTATCTACAGGGTCTGGGCCCATGAATATTACCCCCATTTATTTCCGATAGGAAAATTTAATCATTTATAGCACTCCCAAATCAGCAGTCAATTACAATCCGTAATTGCGCCGCTCGATGGTTATTTTGCCCTGGTGGGGCATGGGTCATAAATGTTCATGGCAGGGATGTCGTGGCATGAATCTGCTTAAGCTCGAAGAGGGGATGAATCTCTACTGCGTAGCGTCTGCGTCAGGATAACAAAAAAGCCAGTTTGCTTTGCGGGCTAACTGGCTGCACTGTTTTGGTCGCGGGGGCAGGATTTGAACCTGTGACCTTCGGGTTATGAGGGGGCGAAAGCGCCCAATTTATTCGCAACAAAAACAATAATTTGCTGTTATTTTGGTGGCTTGCGTTAAAAATACACTATAGCCTGTTTGTCATATTTGCCATCTTTTTGTTTTGTAGGGTACAATTTTTTTTGTACACATGGACACGGGATTCGAAGCCATTTCCCATTGAATAGTTTGCGGCGGGGTGATTCATTCTTTTCGATGTCCGAGGGGTACGCGTACGGGGACACACAAAGAATACACTGCACACCTAGTTAGGGGAGTAAGGAACATACCGGTTCCCTAAGATGGGCTTTCGCTCGGTTGTTGCCATGGCAATTATTCCCTTCAGCAGATTGCTGCGACAAAAGGAACGGGTAAACCTTTTTACCGGTGATTCACATTCGATCCACAAACCAAATGCCACTATCACGATTCCACACAATGTAAGGGGTTCCATAGTATCCCTCCTGAATTTTTAGCCTACAGTTGCCGAAAGACACCTGTCACCTTGCCGACAATGGTAACTTCGCCATCCTCCGGGCGAACGATGATCGGCTCCATGTCCGGGTTTTCCGGTTGCAGCCGGATGTAACCGGATTCCCGGAAGAACCGCTTGACGGTCGCGTCGCCATCGACCATGACGACGACGATCTCCCGGTTGTCGGCATTCTTTTGCGGGCGTACCAGGACAAGGTCGCCGTCAAAGATACCGGCCGTAATCATGGACTCGCCGCTGACTCTCAAAAAGAAACAGCCATCTCCCCTGACCGCCACCTGATCAACTGAAAAGTATCCCCGTATGTCCTCGATAGCCGTGGAGAGTTGTCCCGCTCGAACGGTGCCAACGATAGGCAGGGACACGTTTCGACTATGAGGCGTCGTCAAGGTGATCCCCCGGTTCACGTTTTCCCGTTTGATATAACCTTTGCGCTCCAACGCATCCAGGTGCCTCATAACGGGGAGTGTGCCGGACACATTCAGGTGCTTGGCGATATCCCGTTGGCTGGGCGGGAAGCCTTTGCTGTCAGAATACGACACGATGAACTGGAGCACCTGGCGTTGGCGTTGAGTCAGTTCTTCTGGTGATTTTGAAGCATACGTAGTCATATGACTACGTATATCGAATTCGGCTGGTACTGTCAAGAATAGAATGCGGGTTCGAGCGTTTTTTTGAAATCCCGTGTGCCGGGATAGAAGGACGCATCGCACGATAGTTGGTTCCGGTGAAGTTGGTTTTGCTGATGGCTGGCGGGGGAAGCACAACAAAAAAGGACTCAGGCAATTAAGCCTGAGTCCTTAGAATGTTTTGGTTGCGGGGACAGGATTTGAACCTGTGACCTTCGGGTTATGAGTTTTCATGTCAGTCTGGAAAAGCTTTGTCATTTAGGTAGTTGCTTGTTGTTTTGTTGGTGCAATGAACCACCGCCTAATTTTTCCATCTGTTCGGCCAGGAACCCGGTGGCCAGGGTAGTATAGATCTCCGTTGTCGTGACGCTGGCATGCCCTAACATAAGCTGGACGCTACGTACTCCTATGCCGCTTTGGATGCTGTGCGTGCCGAAGGTGTGACGCAACAGGTGGATATACATTCGTTTGTCGAATCCGGCTTTGTCGGTGGCCCGCTTGATGGCTCTGGTGAGGAAGACCCAGGGCTTCTCCGTTTTCGGGTTGACCCACATGAAACCGGGTTTGTAGTATTTGCGGAGGTAGATCCTGATCTTCCGATGGATCGGGACGATCCGTTCCTTGTTGCCCTTGCCCAGGACGATCATGTAATTCTGCGCCAGGTTGACGCGCTCCCCCTCCATTGTCAGCAGTTCTTTCTTTCGTAGGCCCCCATAGTACCAGACGCAGAGCATGGCTCTGTAGGGGCGTTCTGTGGCCCGTAGCAGGGTTATGACCTCCCGGCGGTCCGGCACGACCGGCAGGGCGGCCTTGACCTGTTTAGCGGGGAATCCTTTGATCTTGAAGCCGAGGGGCAGGGCCAGATTGATTTCCGGCAACGTCATCCAGGTGATTATGGCCGAGAGATAGAAAAGCTCGTTATTGATCCGTTTGCGGGAGATCGGCCGGCGCTTAAGAGCCTGTTCTTCGCTGTCGTCCTTCGGCAGTTGTTTGACTTTTCCGGGGAGGTAGGTTTCGGAAAGCCGCTTTGTCTTGTAGTTTTCTATCAAGCCGGGGGTGATCTGCATCGGGCGGAACTGGCCGAAGAATGGCGCAAGGTGCCGGTGCCAGGTCTTAAGGAAATCGAAGTAGGTTGTTTCGCTGGTCTTGTTCTTGTAGTAGGTGCAGAAATCCGCCCATGCTTGCTCAAGGGTGGGGGCCAGGGGGATGGTGGCTTTCTGTTGGGTCTTCAGCACCTGGGCGTACCAATCAAGCGCCTGGGCTTCGGTGCCCTCGAAATTGTAGAGTTTTCGCTTGTTGGAGGGCTTACCGGTTTTCGGATCTTTGCGCCGGCCGTCGAGGTAGACGCGGGCGATCCAGACGTTCGGGTATTTTGGGTGCTTGGTGAGGCTCATTGTAGTGCCTTGGGTGTAATGTACCAGAGGCGGACGCCCTGCTTGTCAGCGGTGCGCTTGAGACGCCAGTAATAACGCCAATCCTTTTCGCGCTCGATAATCAGGAGGATACCCGGTCGCTTGCCGGTCTGGTCCGCATAGTGGAGCGCCTGGCCGAGGGCTTCCGCCCACTTCGGGGCGAAATCAATCTCAACCGCGTAATCATCGGTAACGCAATCCGCACGGGTGCCGTCCGGCATTTGTACTTCCATTTCGCCCTGACACCACACCTGTTGATATTCTTTTTCTTTATGAAGGTGGGCGGCGTGGGCGGTAGTGGCTAAAAAACAAACTGCACAAGCTTGAACAATGTATGCCCGATTACAAACACTCCTCCAACTGAAACACATAATAATAGTGATCCTTTTACGTATTTACGGCACAATGAAAAGTCCCACATCACAAAAGAGTACATTCCTAACGTAGCTAAGAAAAGAGTAGCTGCCGCAATAAATCCATAAGAAAAAGTAATAAACAATGATAATGGGAAATCTATTAAATTTGTGAATAGATCAACTTCTTTAGTTATAAAAGGTAATTTATGGTCAAGATAGAATAGTGCGGTGAATAAGATGATAATCCTATAAGTCATGCGGTACCCCCAGCGCGTGTAGACCCGCGTGTAATTGGTTCGACCACAAAAAAACCCGCCAGCCTAAGCGGCTGACTTTCTCCCATAGTGTTGTTCCTCTGAGCCGCCCGCCGCTGTTATGTCCGTGTCCGCACTGCCCTCGCTCAAAGCCTCTTTTGCCTCGTAACCCCCTACGGTTTCCAAGGTCATTTGTTTGTGCAGCACGTTTAATTTTCGGTATTGCCCCAATAGTTTTCGTTCCTCTTCCGTGAGTCTATCAGGCACATACGTTTCTTGAGGTTCAGCAACAACCTCTTTCCCCGTTGCCAACCAGTCGAGGGTTTTCCCGAATCGTTCGCATACGAGTACGGCAAAATCAAAAGGAATGGGCCGCCCTTTCAGATATTGATTAACCGTTGTTTTCGGCGTTTCCAGGTACTTAGCAAACTCACCAATGGAGAGTTTGCCTTGTATTATTTTTAGCCTGTTCTCGATTGAGTCCATTTTTCTATTGACACCGTTCTCAAATGAGTTCAATAATATATTTAACAGATACGAGAGCAAGTGCACCCGAAAGGGTATTGACGCCACAGTTAGCACAATACGAGGTTTTTGTCATGTTGATTGTTGATTACAAAGCCACGCAAGACCGCATTAAAGACCGTTGTGTCGCTATTACGCGCGTGGCTGAGAAGTTCGGAATCAACAAGACCTCACTGCAAAAGTTCGTTGAAGGCCGGTTTTTCGGCACATCGGGCCAGGGCGTTTATGGCGATTGCGAACAGGCCATGATTGCCATGGACCTGTTGGTTTATTCGGAAGTCGAGGATGTGAAGCGGGCTGCATGATCCTGTTGTAACACCGGTCTTGGCAACCCCATAGACCATAAATTTGACGCTGGAGGGGAGTGTCATGGAATTAAAAGCCAGCCAAAAAAAGAAGCTGATTCTCGATTACGCGCGTGAGTGTTTGCAGGATGCCATCAAGTACAATTTTCTTGAAGAAGGGTGGCAAAGGCTAAGTGCCGTCAGAACTACGGTGCATATCGTGTTCGGCCAGCAAAGCCAGCTTTACAAGGAAGTTTCGTCATTGCAACTCGAAGTGATGGAACTGAAAAAACAGCAGTTGGTAAAAGCATAAGATGCCGGGCCTTATCACCATAGGCGACGATCTTATTAAGGCCATCCCCGACAAGCGTGCCGCCCTGGCCGCTTGCGTGAAGATTTGCGGCGTGCCTCCCAAGGTTATCGCCGACCAGCTTGGCATAGACCGTTCCGGTTTGACCAAGATGATCATTGACACGCCTGATCCCCGTCACTTCCCCCAGGAAAAGGAAAACGAACTGATGGACCTCTGCCGCAACGAAATCCCGCTTACTTGGGTTTTGCTGTCGCGCGGTTATCCGTCAGTCAGTGAAATAATCGCCATGCGGGCCGAGATCATAGCATTGCGTGCCGAGGTCGAACGCCTAAGTTCCGACCGCCCTGGCCTTGTGAACGTATTCAAATTTATAGGTGACTGAGCATGTCGGAATTTGAACAGGCAATGATTGAAGAACTCCGGGCGATCCGGGCGCTGTTGGAACGCCAGGTGGCCCCCGTGGTCCAGGAAGAGGTCCGCCAGCTTTTGACGGCTTCCGACGATGCCCGCAAGGCCCACAACCGTGATGTACTGGCGCGGGCACGGCAGAGGCTTAAGGCTGCGGCATGACGTTGATGTGCGGTAATGGTCATGCCTGGAACTCGGAATTCACCAACTGTGTTTGTCCGCGATGTAAAGCCAGGCCGGTGGCGATGATCGAGCCGTTACCGGGGAAAACGATTTGTTGCGGAGGAGGCAACGATGAACACGCCAGCAGAGAACGAAATCCCAAAGATTAAGCATTTTAGGATCACCGTTGACGGCAAGACTTATGGCCCGTTTCCCCTATCGAAGGAGCGCCGGTTCAAATCTCTGCGCCATGCCGCCGGCGTCAAGTTTGAGTACGTCTGGCTGGACGGGATGCCCAAGGCCCAAGGCCCAAGGCCCAAGGCCCAAGGCCCAAGGCGGGGATGCTTCACCTTCTCTTTTAGACGGTTTGGATTGGCGGCCGGTGCCACGGCATAGACAGGGGGATTTATGAGCGTCTGGAAAATTCTTGTGATCATTGCTGCTTTTATCGTGGTGGGCCTTGTTGATCGGCCTGAATACTACACGCTGCCCGGTTCCCCGGAGGCGTCAACCGACACGCTGGACATGTTTAACGCTTTCAATGTGCGTTCGGGTGCCCTGTTGCCCGCCGCTGCCCCTGGTGGAGCCCCTCCTCTCCGTCAGGGGTCTTTTTTTGCCGAGGCGCGCCCATGAGTGGGGGTTCCGTGGTGGGTAAGATTAAAATAATCCCATTTTGTTCTGTGGAAAACTCTGTGGAAAACCCCGCTGTTTGAGGTTTTTCCCCGTCTCCAATGTTTTGGAGAAAGATTAGAAACACTAAGACATATATCCAGGCGGGCGCTCCTTATAGTCGCCGCCGCGCCTGTGGAAATCTTTGTAAATTCGCCCGCCGAAGCAATCCGTACCTACTGAAACTTTAATACGGTGGCGGCCATGGGCGGATGGTGAGGCCATCACCGGCACGTGCCGCTATTTGTAGCGGTCTGCCTAGCCTGTCGGCACCAAGCCGGCCGACAGGCTGCAATTCAAAAGCGTTGTTGAAGTTAAAAACTCAAGGGTCGTGCCAACTTTGTACTTTTATCCAACCACAACCGAATTTGCGCCGAATAAGACCAGCTATCGCTTGATGAAGCTGTTCCACGGCTATTTCCGCAAGACCGGGAAAGGTTGGGCGCATATCAGTCAAGGGTGGATCATTGGGCAGATGGAGGCATTCGAGAAGCAGAAACTCCCGGCCAGTACGTTGAATTACAACCTGGCTATCCTTGAGCGAGAAGGTTTCATCATCCGACAGAAGCGCCATATCCGGGACAAGTCCACGGGACACCTGACGTTCCGGCCCTCAATGTACAAAATCACCAAGAAATTGCGCACCTTTTTTGCCAAGTTGGCGACGTATTTCAAACGTTGCGGGTGGACTCCCACGTTGCCGCAGCTTGGCCGGGGGATCACCGCCGTGGTGGGTACCGTTACCACCAGGGAAGAGGCGTTTTACGAGTATCGAAGTCAGCAAAGAGCGAGGGCGTCGGGATGACTTCCAGAGAGGCTTTCCAGGGAATACGGAAAATTGAGGCTTGTTATGGTGAAAAGTTCCTGCCGGTCGATGTAGCGCCGATCTGGAACGACCTTTTGCAGCAGCCTGCGGCGGCCATGGCCCATACAGTGGGTGAAATGAGCATGATCTGGAGACGGATGCCGACCGCAGATCAATTACTGGCAAAGGTCAAAGCGTGGACGGCACGGCTTGAGTTGACGGCGGTCGAAAAGGGCATGACCGAGGGCCAGGCGCTGTTCAGCTTGATGAACGGTTTCCTGTCCGGGAAGATCCCGGAAACCGAGTACATCCAAGGGCTGTATGTCATGGCTGAAACCTTCGGGAAGCCGGAATACGCGCATGACGCGGCCCGGAGAGAAGAACAGATGAAGGCCCGCGCACCGTAAATTTTTTTGCCCTTTTTTAAGGGCGCGGATTGTGGACAGATTTTGGACAAAAACTTTGTAACTCTCTGAAAATAAAATCTCTACCTATGAAATTTGATTATAGGTAGATAAGGCCAAGAAAGGGGTAACTATGCAAAATGATAAAGTTTTAAATGATTCTTGTATGGTTGTTTCTGCGGCGCACCGTAAATTCCTTACAGATGTCGCCGAGGAAATACAGGCCGCCCGTAAAAAGTTTCCTGATAACGGTCATTTGCTGGCCGCCTTGGTGGAGGAAGTTGGCGAACTTGCAACGGCATATCTTGAAAACGAGGGTACTTCCAGGGTCTGGGATGAAGCAAAGCAGGTTGCTTGTGTGGCGGCTAGAATAGCCACGGAAGGTGATTCTGATTTCTTCCCTGCCTCACCTTCCCCTCGCGCGCGCGGTTGTGTCCAGACAGACCTTAACCCTGGGGGTGGCTCACTGTGAACTGCTCAATCGGACAGGCGGCGCATCTTGTCGGCGGGCTGCTGCTGGAACGTGCCCCCCAAGCCATGCTGCTGCCCGATAGCCAGCTTGAGGGATATTACCAGGCCGCCTTGCAGAGCTTCATCGGCATTATGAAACAGTCCGGTACGGAGTTTGAGCCGCCGGAAGACTTTAAGGAAAAGGTCATGGACCAGGTGCGCCGGTATCTGGACTACAAGGGCAAGAGGTTCAACCTGTGACCAACTCTATCATCCACCAGCCGACAGAATTTAGCTGCATGGCCTGTGTCGCGGCCATGATCACGGGCGATCCGTTGCAGATGGTCTTTGACGTGTTGGGCCATGACGGGAGTAAACGGGTTTTCCGCTTTCTGGAGATTGCCGGGTATCTGAATAGCCGAGGTTACCACCTGGGGGCGTATGGCGATTTCTACGGACGGGCGCGTGTTGAGTTCAGCCACCCGGCGCTGCTGATCGTCGCCAGCACGTCAGGCAAAGGAACCCATGCGGTGTTCTGGCCGGGGGATGCTTTCGGGAAGATCCTGGACCCGGAACCGGCCAATGCCGGGAAGCGGTTGACGGCGTATAGGGTGCTGGAGTGGTGGCCGGTTACCAGGTTTGAGGACTGACATACGAAAGGGGTGCAAAATGGCGGACAAATGGTACAGCACAAACGGTGAGGAATTCAATCACACAGAGCTTGATGATGCTATTAGGTCGGCGCTGGATGATTTGCGGATTCCTGTTGGCTCTGTCGTTACGGTTTATGAAGGTGATAGCCTCGTAAGAAAGGCCGGTGACTATGCGCCGTGCATCTTTGATGAACTTGCATCAGCGGCGGGTGACGAATGTGGTGAATATGGCGATGATTGGCCTAATTGCTCGAAGGAGGAAATAAAAAATCTTGATGAACGTATTAAGCGGGCAGTCAACGAGTGGGCGGATAATTACGGTCTGCATCCGACATTTGGGACTGTTAGCAATGTCAAAGGAATTAAGGTGAAGTTGTTGGACAATACCGGCAATTACGAGATTTTGAAAGAGTGCAACTAAAAATGGCATCAATGAGCGTTTCGACAAACAGGAAGGGTGAACCGCGTTACCGGGTGCGGGTGCGGATCAAGGGTGTGTATGCGTCGAAGACGGGCCGGAACAAGCGCGAGGTTGAGCGTTGGGCGCGTAAGACCGAGGACCGGGCGGACCTTAACACCATGACGCCCGAGACACAGGCCACCGTGCGCACCGTGGCGGAGATGATCGACCGCTATTGCAAACAGGTGTTGCCGTACAAAGCCCTGAACACGCAGTTTAGCCAGCAGGGGCAACTCATGTTCTGGAAGTCGGAGATCGGGGGCATGAGCCTTGCCGACGCCACCACGCCGGTAATCGCCAAAAGGAAAGCCCTGCTTGCCCCACGCGGTAACGCCACGATCAACTGCTATCTCGCAGCGCTTCAGCATTGTTTTGCCATGGCTATCAAGGAATGGCAATGGTGCGAGATTAACCCGGTGCGTGACGTGTGGCGTCTGCCACAGCCTGCGGCCAGGGTGCGGATGCTGTCGGCGGCGGAACGGTCGCGGCTGATGTTTTATTGCCGCATGGCGCCATGTTCGCTGCTGGAAACCATTGTGGTTGTGGCGCTCTCCACCGGCCCGCGCAAGTCGGAAGTGCGTAACATCAAGATCGAGGACTACAACCACGTCACGGGCCGCGTGGTGCTGGACCAGACGAAGAACGGGGATCGGCGCACCGTGCGCCTGTTCGGTGAAGCCCGCAAGCGCATGGCGGCGCTGTACGAGGCGCGGAAGCCCGGCCAGGTGTATTTTTTCCCGTCTCCCCGCGATCCGTCCCGCCCGGTGGATTTCCGTTACTCGTGGGAAATGTCCCTGGAGAGCGCCGAAATTCCAAACTTCTGCTTTCACGATCTGCGGCACAGCGCTGCCAGCTATCTGGCCGAGCAGGGGGCCACGCTGGCGGATATCAAGGAAATCTTGGGACACAAGACGATCCAGACCACGCAGAAATACACGCACCTGACCGAGAGCCACACGGCGGCCCTGGTGCAGAAGATGAACCTTTCAATTTTCTGAGGAGGCGCAATGTCCGCATATCAGGCCAAGGTGTTCCAGGCTGCACTTGAAATAGCTCTGCGGGCCGTGCTGCCGCAATCAACGACGCTGGCGAATGTCGTTGACCGGCTTTCCGCCGTGTCGCCGTCGAAGTCGCAAGCCGGGATGTACCGGAACGAGGATTGGGCCAGCGATTTCCTGTCATGCCTCCCGGACGATCCCGACCAAGCCCGCTTGATCGTGTTGTGCTACGTGCCGTCTTACGTGTGCGGGTGCAACGTGATCCACCTGAGCCAGGAGCGGTGCGACGATTGCGGAGAGTGGCCGGAGCCGTACCGGATGTTGCCGGTGGAGGGTCGTAAGGCGGGCGGGGTGGCGCGGTCGTTTTGGGGCAGGGTGCAGCAGCGGCGCTTGTTCGGGCGTGGGCTGCGGATTGTGGAGGGGTAGGGGGATGAGAACAGCGCATTTGTTCGCAGGCGCGGGGGGGGGATTACTTGCAGACCTTATTATTGGACATGAACCGATCCTTGCCGTTGAATGGGCCGAGTCCTGCTGTAACTCTCTGCGGGAACGTGCAGCGGAGGGATGGTTTCCCGGCTTGCACATCCATTGCGGAGACGTTCGGCTGTTCGACTTTGCCCCCTGGCGCGGTCGAGTGGATTGCTTGGCAGCGGGCTTCCCTTGCCAGGATATTTCTGCGGCGGGAAGAGGCGAGGGAATCAGCGGAGCGAGAAGCGGCCTTGTTAGCGAAGTGTTCCGAGCAGTTGACGTTATTCGACCTGGAATCGTATGGCTCGAAAACAGCCCTCGAATCCGAACCAGAGGGCGCCATATCGTTCTTGGGGAACTTGTGGCGCGTGGATACGCCTGGAGGGATGGAGTCCTTGGCGCGGCTGATGTCGGCGCTCCCCATGAGCGCGATCGATGGTGGTGCATCGCTGCCAACGCTGACGGTATGCGGCAACTACAACAGGAAGGGACTAACTGCAACCAGTGGCGACGGGATTGCTACGGCGTTGAAGCGGTTGCCGACATTGACGGCTACGGAAATGTCAGGCGGTCGAACTATCCCGCCAGGAACGACGCTGACCGGCATGACTCTGGACGGCAAGAAGGTCCAAGTCGGACTGAAAAGCGCTTTGAAGATGCTTCCGACGTTATGCTCCACCGACTACAAATCGCCGTACAGTGCGGAGGGCTTCGAGAAACAGACGCTGAAACGATCCAAGCCGCTGCGGGATACACTGGTGCATTCAACTGGTCACCGCCTCACCTCGGCATTTGCGGAATGGTGGATGGGGTGGCCGCTCAATTGGACGGCAACACGAAGCAAGCCCGCATCAAAGCGGCGGGCAACGGACAAGTCCCGATAGCGGCGGCAGCCGCGTGGATGATTCTTTCGGGTGTTGATAAGGGCCGGTTTGAGAGCGGAAAGAACGGGGTGTGGTGATGAACGCTGGTTTGATGTTTTCGAGTGAAACCGATATGTGGGCAACCCCTCAAGATTTCTTTGACAGGCTGAATATTATTTTCCGTTTTAACCTGGATGTGTGCGCCCTGCCCGACAATGCCAAGTGTGAACATTATTTCACGCCTGATATGGACGGACTGGCGCAACCGTGGGGGGGGGTGTGCTGGATGAATCCCCCGTATGGTAGAGGAATCGGCAAGTGGGTGGAAAAGGCATATAGAAGCGCAAAGGATAACGGTGCAACTGTCGTTTGCCTCCTTCCGGCAAGGGTAGATACGCGCTGGTGGCATGATTTTTGTGCAAAGGGAGAGATACATTTCGTGAAAGGCCGCCTGAAATTTGGGGCCGCAAAAGACAACGCCCCGTTTCCCAATGCCGTGGTTGTTTTTAGGCCGACACTTTCAGACGTGTTTATTTAGTTGCATACGGGAGGTTGCAAAAAATGCAAAAGCGTATGCGGTTGAAAGAGGCACGGGAGAAAATGGGGTACAGCATGGCGGAACTGGCCGAATGCCTGGGTATTCATAAGGCCACCTGGCAGGGGTACGAGATTGGCCGCCGCCGCTGCCCTTACGCCGTACTGCGCCAGGTCGTGACGATCCGCAAGAAGGACCGGGCTTTCTTTGCCGAACTCCCGGCCCGCCTGGACGTTCTTATCGACAAGGACTTCCCCCACGGCATTCCCCCGGAAATAAATTATTTCACCGATGAAGATTTTTCTTGATTTGTGCTGCCCGGTTTTGCTAACGAAATAAGTACAATTTGAGTCGTGTCACTGAAAGCTCCTTGGCCTCCGCCTTGGGGCTTTTTTCGTGGGCGTTCAAAGAGTCGCTGCCCCGCCCACATGCGCCGCTCCTCCCGGCGTGTGTGGGAAAGGGGCAAGCAGGGAGAGTTATGAACGGTGCGGATGTAGTCAAGCAACTGTCTGACCTGAAAACCAAGCGTACCCCGCTTGAGTCGCACATTCGCGAGTGTTACCAGTACACCAATCCCATTCGCGGCATGATGTTCGGCACCGGCAGCACTACCCTTTCCGCCGATACGGTTCAATCACAGGCCGCCGCCGCCACGGCCAAGCTGTTCGATTCCACGGGGGATGATGCCGCCAGTACCGTTGCTTCCGCGCTGGTTTCCAATCTCACCCCCGCCAATTCCCGCTGGTTCGGCTACAAGTCCGAAAAATCCAACGATGAGCTTAACAAGTGGCTCGATGCGGCCTGTACCAAAGTCCACGCCGAGATCCACGCCAGCAACTACGACGCCCCTGGCTACGAGGGTATGTACGATACCGCCATCGCGGGCCAGTGCGCTTTATATATCGAGGACGGCAAGGATGGGGCCACCTACCATTTCGAACTGTGGCCCCTGGCGCAATGTTGGGTAGCCACCACCACCCGCGACGGCCTGGTGGATACGATCTTTTACGAATTCACCCTGACCGCGCAGCAGGCGGTGAAGGAGTACGGGGAAAAGAACGTTTCCGAGAAGATCACCAAGATCGCCGAGAAGAAGCCGCACACGTTGTTCCGGTTCGTTCAGGCGATCTTTCCCCGCGTGAAGGATGACAAGGGGAAACAGCCCCGCGTCAAGGACAAGGTGCTGCCGTTCCAGTCCATGCATGTGGAACTGGACACCAAGAAGGTCTGCCGGAATTCCGGCTACCATGAATTTCCCGTGGTTTATCCGCGCTGGCTCAAGCTCCCCGGCTCTGTCTATGCCCAGGGGCCGACCTCCCGCGCGTTGCCCGATATAAAGACGTTGAATGAGGCCAAGCGCCTCACCTTTGCCAGCGCCGACATGGCGATTTCCGGTATGTGGGGGGCGGTCGATGACGGCGTGATTAATCCGAAAACGGTACGGATCGGCGCGCGCAAGATCGTGATGATGTCAAGCAAGGATTCGTTTTTCCCGATCACACCGGGCGGAAACTTCGACCTGTCCATGATTATCGCGGAGGATCTTAAAAAGAGCATCCGCCGCATAATGATGGCCGACCTGCTGGAAACCAATACCGAAGGTCCGGCCAAGACCGCCACCGAATGGCACTACCGCGTCAACCTCATTCGCCAGTTGCTCGGTCCCATGTTCGGGCGCATTCAGAACGAATATTTGCAACCGATGGTCTGGCGCTGCCTCTGGATAGCCTACCGTAAAGGGCTGTTGGGCGAACTGCCGCAAGGGGCGCAGGGGGATAATCTTCAGTTGCAGTTCCAGGGACCGCTTGCCCGCGCTCAAAAGCTGGAAGAGGTTGCGGCCATGGATCGTTTCGAGCAATCGCTCATGGCCCAGGCCAAGGGTCAGCGTGACGCCGGGGAACCCCCCACGGTATTGGACAACTACGATCTTGACGAATCCGCCCGCCACCGTGCCGATCTGTTGGGCGTGCCGGCAAAGTTGATCGTTAACATAAAAGACGTGCAAGCCCGGCGTAAGCTGCGGGAAGATCAAGCCGCCAAGGCCCAACAGGCGCAGGCAATGAGCGCCATGATGCAGCAGGGCGGCCAGGGCGCGGTACCGGGCGCGGAAATGGGGATGGCGGCATGACGAAGCGGCGGGACGGATTACCGGATGCGGTTTACAACCGCGTTTTTCAGCAGGATCGGGACGGCGCGGCGATCCTTGAGGAACTTTCCTCCAAGTACCATGATTGCGCCAGCTATGTTGTCGGTGATCCGCACGCCACGTCATTCAACGAGGGCGCCCGTAGCGTCATTCTGTACCTGTTCAAACGAGCAGGATCAAGCGAGTAAGGGAGGTTTGATATGTCGAGGAATTTGGGGCCGGTGAGGACGGAAATTCGCCGGACGTTTATCGAGGGTCAAGGTCATCTGGTCGAAGAGGTCGCGGTGGGTGATCCGCTGGCGTCCGGCCAGGCTGTAGTACAGCAGCTTCCGTCACCTCCGCCCGTCCCTGTCGTTTTGACCGCCGATTCGGTGCCGCTGTCCCTGGCAAAGGATGTTATTGCGGCAAACGGCATGGTGGCGGTCCCGCCTACTTTCCTGACCGACGAACAGCTTGCCGAGTTGGGTATCAGCAAGGATAACGCCAACCTTCCCGGTGACAATGAATCTAAGGGCGAGAAGGTGACGAAGCTATCCGAAAAACAACTGCTCCAGGCGATCAAGGACGCCAAGACGTTCGACGAGCTGAACGCTCTTACCAAGGACGAGCGCCGCACAAAGATCCTGTCCGCCGCCGAGACTCGCGCAGCAGAACTCAAGGGGGCGTGATGGACTGGCGCACTCTCATACCGACACGTTTTGACCCGAGAGCCGGCGACGATGCAGCGGGTGCCGCTGCCGGTGATGATGGCGCTGCCGCTGCCGCCGCCGCTGCTGCTGCTGGTGCCGCTGCCGCTGCCGCTGCCGGAGGCGGTGACAACCTATTGAACCCGGACGGCGGAGCGCAGCCGTTTACGGTGCCCGACAAGTTCATGGTCAAGGGCGCCGACGAACAGCCGGATTATAAGGCCATCGTCGAAAAGATGGGCCAGTCGTACAACCATCTGGAAAAGCGCCTCGGTACCGGCGACGTTCCGCCCAAGACGGCTGATGAATACAAGCTGGATAAGTACCTTCCTGACGGTTTCGACGCAAAGCCGGAAGCCGTAAAGCCGATCCTGGAGAAGTTCCACAAGGCCGGTCTGACCAACGCGCAGTTGCAGGTTGTCATGGGCACGTTCGGGGAACAGCTTTCCGCCGGTCTGGCTGCTGAAAAAGCCGGCCACGCCCAGGCCACCGAGGCCTTGAAAAAGACCTGGGGGGAGAGTTTCGGGCAGAACATGGGCGCCGCGAATACTGCCCTGGCCGCCTATACTGCCGACGACCCTGAGTTGAAAGCGCAATTTTCCGATCCGAAGCTGGCAAACAACCCGGCGATCATCCGCCTGCTGGCAAAGGTGGGGGCCGATCTGGGAGAAGATCGACCGGCGGGCGGCCTGGACGGAGCCACGGCGGAGAGCATTGACGAAATCAGAAAATCCAAGGCGTACACCGACAGCAAAGACCCCGGCCACGCTGAGGCGGTCCGCAAGGTCACTGAAGCGTACGCAAAGGGTTACAAGGCAAACAGGGAGTAACCCGCCACATTGCAGCACCACATAGCCGGGACGGTGGGATAAGGAATCCCTGTCTGTTTCCCCCGCTTTCCCGGCACCACACCATCAGGCCCGCCCACGCGGACAACCTGGAATGACGTAGCAGTACACATCAAACCAAGGAGTCCGCACATGAAAACATTCATCCGTTACACCCTCATGTTGTTCCGTATCGTCATGGCCTTTGCCGCGTCGCTGTTCGCCGTCCGGCCTGTTGCGTTCACCCGTCGCGACCCGGCGGCCGCCGGTGACCAGGTGCCCGCCCACTTTGTTAATAAGTACGCCGACGATGTGACCCTGAACATGCAGCAGACCACCAGCCGCCTGGAACCCTACGCCACCGTGCATTCCGGCGTTGTCGGTGCGTCCGAGTCCTGCGACAACGTGGGATCGAGCGAATCCCAGGAAGTGACCACGCGCTTTTCGGATATGGAGGCCAATAATACCCCCCATACCCGGCGCTGGATCGACCTGCGGGATTTCGATTGGTTCGACTATGTTGACAGCTTCGACAAGCTGAAGGTGTTGACCGACCCGACGAACAAGTACGTTACGCTGGCCGTCGCCGCCCACAATCGCCGGAAAGACCGCCTGATTGTCGAGGCCGCTCTTGGCTCGGTTCGTGAGCAGACCGGCCAGGGCAACAACGGCAGCAGCCAGTATGTGGTATTGCCTGCCGGCCAGAAGATCCTTCACGGCGGCACCAATATCAGCATGGCGAAGATCCGCAGCGCCATCGAACTGATGAACGCCGCCGAGGCCGCCAGCCCCGAAGAGGGCGGGGAGCGCATCTTCGTATACACCTCCAGCCAGTTGACGGTGCTGATGGCCGACAACACCCTGACCAGCAGCGATTACAACACCCTGCAAGCCCTGATGGATTACAAGGTGGAATCCTTCATGGGCATGACCTGGAAGCGCACCGAGATCCTGCCGAAGGTCGGCACCACCCGGTCGTGCTGCATCTTCGGCAAGGGGTACATGCACCTGGGGATCGGACAGGAGATCACCAACGACGTCGCCGTCAACAAGAACAAGCGCGGCTATCCGTACCAGGTGTACAGCATGATGTCCCTGGGGGCCGCCCGTTCCGAGGACAAAGGCGTGGTCGAGATTCAATGCACCGAACCCTGACCCGCTGAATAAACCGTAACCGGGGCGGTCATCCGCCCCGCAACCATCAATCGTTTGGAGGCTGTATATGAAAACATTTATCAACATGCTTGTGTCCCTGGTCGCCTATGTGGCTACGGCCATGACCAGCAGCAAGCCCGCCGGCACGTACATCCGCCGCGATCCGTGCGCCGGGGCCAATGTCTATGCCGCCGAGTATACCAACGCCTATGTTACGACGCCTGCGGTCAAGAATTCCGCCGCCCAGCTTGGCGGACGGGTGCGCATCGCCCGCGCCACCTATACCCAGGGCGCGGCGGACGGGGCAATCGGTGACGTGGTGTACTTCACCAAACTGCCCCAGGGGGCGACGCCGCTTCCCTTCGGCAAGATGTATTTCGGTGCCGGGAACGCCACCGCCACCCTGAAAATAGGCTTTGCCGGTAATGACGCCTGTTTTCTCGCCGCCACTTCCATTGCCGCCGCCGGTAGCGCCGTGCTGGACGCCTTTGCCGCATCCGGCGCCATCCTGAAAAACACCGGCACAACCGGTCTTGACGTTATCGGGACCAATGCCGTGGCGGCCATCAAGGCTGCCCAGGTGATCACCATCTGGATTCCCTACGTGATGAACGACTGAAAGATGAACGACTGACAAAGGAACGGGGCCGGGGAAACCCGGCCCCGCTGGTGGACGATGCAATACTGGATCAATGGGGGATGGGTGGATGAAGTACCGGCGCAGGCCATCGCGCAGACGCCTGATGCGCGTCTTGTTTCCGATGACCAGACCACAGCATGGAACGGGGCTATCCCTACGGAGATTTATGCCGATGCCGCCACCGGCCCGGCTACCGTGATCCTCCCGTCCACCGGGAACGTCATTGTCTATAAGAGCGATTTGAGCGTCAACCCGGTAACGGTAGTTCCGCAGGGTGCGGACACGGTAATGCACAAGCCGAACACCGTCTTGACGATGCAGGGTGAAACCATCCATCTACGGAAAAAGGGCACCAATTGGGATGCCATAGGATAACGACATGTTGACCAAGCTCGATATCATCAACGCCGCCCTGGTTTCGCTGGGCGCTTCCCCGGTCCAGGACTTGAACGAAACGGTTCATGCGAAGGCCGCCGCCTCCTTTTGGAACCTGGCCCTGTCCGCAGTATTGCGGGCGCATCCGTGGAACTTCGCCATGGCCCGCCGGTCGCTGGCTGCATCTGCCGATGCTCCCGTATTTGGGTACGCCAAGACGTTCCCGCTCCCTGCCGACTGGATACGGACGGTCGAGGTCACCGCCGAGGATTTCAAGCAGGAAAGCGGCCGTATCCTGTGCAATCAAGATTCACTGAATATCCGTTACATCGCCATGGTCGCAGATCCCTCCCGGTTCGACGCGCTCTTTTCAGACGCCTTGTCTGCGTACCTGGCCGCCAAGCTGGCCTATCCGCTTACGAGCAGTTCCAGCCAACAAGATGTGTGCTGGTCCGCCTATAAGGAACTGCTGCGCCTGGCCCGGTCTGTGGATTCTCTCGAAGACCCGCCCGACGATCTGCCGGAATCAAGTCTGTTGACGGCGAGGGGATAATGGGGAAATTCCGCACCATACAGACCGCGCTCAATGCCGGTGAGATATCGCCGAAACTTCGGGGCCGTACCGATATCCCACGTTACCAGCACGGGCTTGAATTGTGCCGTAACGCCATCCCCATGGTCTGGGGGGGCGTGCAGCGTATGCCCGGCACTCGGTTCGTTGCGGAGGCATCCGGGCCGGTCGTGCGGTTGATTGATTTCCCCGTATCCATAGACGGAGCAATGGCAGGCTACGTGCTTGAACTTGGCGACCGGAAGCTGCGCGTCTATTACAACGGGACGCAGATCAAGAACGGAGCCGCGCCCTACGAAGTCGCCACCCCCTACCAAAGCGCAATCCTCCCGGAGATCCGTTACACGGCCAGCGCGAACGTTCTCTATTTTTTTCACCCGACCAAACGGCCAAAACGGTTCTATCGCAAGGACTCCGACACAAATTGGATACTGGAGGATGTTCCGTTTACCTATTTCCCGTACATGCGGCCGCCGAACAGTTCCGGGATCAAAATAACGCCGTCCGCCACCAGCGGGAACATAACCCTGACCGCAGACAAGGCGTGGTTCATAGCCGATCATATCGGCTTGACGTTGGTGGTCAACGGCGGGATTTGCACCATAACCGCCGTAACGGATTCGATGCACGCCAGCGCCTCGGTAGACGCCGGTACTCCCATAAGCGCCCCGGATTCGACCGGACGCCGCCTGCATGATGTTGTGACCTTCACTTACACCCCGCCGGAAATCCCTGTGGCATTCGGCTTCAATGTGGATATCAAGGCGCTTTACGATGGCAAGATACCGGACTTTTCAACCAGCTATGCCGAAGGGGGATACTCTGGGAATAGCGATGACTATCTCACGGTGACGCCATCCAATCCACTCCCTGACGGTGTTACCGTTACTCGCGTGCGGGAGATAAACCAGTTGAGCGGTACTGACCCCGATCCCGATTGGAAGGAACAGGCATGGTCTGATTTCCGTGGCTGGCCGGCGTGCGCCACCTTCCACGAACAGCGCATGATTGCGGCCGGTTCTCCGACCTACCCCACATACGAATGGGGCAGCTCTTCCGGCGATCCGCTGGACTTCACCATCGGGACGCTGGACAGCGACGGTTGGGCCTTCAATCTCTCGGCGGCTTCAACGTCGATCTACCACCTGCTTGGCGTGGATTGCATTGCCACATTCGCGGGTGACAAGGAGTTGACGGTGCGGGGTAGCAGCGATTCGCCCATAACGCCGTCGAACGTTCAGGTCAAGAACCGCACGCCCCACGGCACCGGCCTGGTGCGCCCCGTGCAGATCGGCGGGGAAATATACTTCGTGCCCCCGTCCGGGTTGAAACTTCGGGGTTTCGGGTATCAATACAGTTCGGACAGCTACGTGGCGCCGGATGTCGCGGTTATCGCAGACCACCTTGTGGCGGATGGCAACGGTATTTCGCAAATTTCCTACGCGCGGGAGCCGTACAGCCTGTTGTGGGCGGTCACCAACGGCGGCGCGCTGCTGACCCTGACCCTGGATAAGGAGCAGGAGGTCACCGCGTGGGCCGCACACGGCACCGACGATTCCCGACATATCAGTATTACCAGCGTCCCGGGCCAAGACGGCAGCGATCAAGTGTGGTTTGCCGTGAAGAGGCTGATTAACGGCCAATGGCGAACCTATGTCGAAATGCTCGACGTGGGACTTCAAACCGATAGCTCTGTTGTCGCCAGCGGGGCCGGGCTGGTGGAAATATCGGGGCTCGGCCATCTGGAAAACTGCCTGGTCGATGTAAAGGCCGATGGTTTCTATTGCGGGCGCAAGACCGTCATTGGCGGGAAGATTGCCCTTGAAAACCCTGCGGCGACTATTGAAGCAGGTCTGCCGTACCATACCACCATCAAAGACCTTCCCCTTGAGCTTGCCAATCCCGGTCAATCGATCCAGGGGGCCGCAACCGCTGTCGGCAAGATCCGGGTGCGACTGTTTGAGACTCAGGGCTGCACCGTCAACGGCGAACAGATCCCGTTCCGCCGGTTCCCCAACATCAACGCACCGGTTGGCGTATTCAGCGGCGACAAGGAAATATTCAACCTGGGACGCGGCACCGACCCGTCGCAAACGCAGGTTTCTATTGAGCAGGATCTTCCGTTTTCACTCACTGTGCTGGCGATCATCAAGGAGGTAACGGTTAATGGATGACAAGGTGACGCTCATCACCGATCACGGTGATAACCGCCTGCGCTGGCGGGCAAACTACCGGGGCGTGCTGGCCGCCGAACTGACCGCCGATATCGACGGGAACAACGCCGTGCTGCACAACCGGGTGTACCTCTGGAACAAGTCGCTGTGCCGGGAATACCAGACCATTTATTGCCGGGTCCGTGAGCAATTGAAGGAGCTTGGCATTCGATTGGTCATGGTCTGTTCCGATCATTATACCGTCACCATGGGCCACTACTGGCGGATGATGGGGTTCAAAATCTTTTATGACGTTCAGGCTCCAGGGGGTATCACGATTCCCTGCGCCGTGATGGAGGTTTGATATGGGACTGGAAACGGCGACGATTATTGCAATAGCGGCAACCGTTGCATCCGCTGGTGGGGCTGCCTATAGCGCGTATTCCCAAAGTGAGGCCGCAGACGAACAGGCCAAGCTTCAGGAGGAACAGGCCGCCCAGGAAAAGGCCGCCGCCGAGGCCGAGGCCGCCAAGATCCGGGAGAAGGGGCAGCGTACTGCCGCCGCCCAGGAAGCGGCCCTGGCCGGGAGCGGCGTCAAGCTCGATGCCAACGGCAGCGGCGGGGCACTTCTGGCGGAAACCGACAAATTGACCGAACAGGACGCCTTGGCGGCGCTCACCACCGGGAATAACAGGGCCAAGCTGTTGGAGGGGGAGGCGGCTATCAGCCGGGATAAGGCTACGTCATCGCTTATTTCCGGCGGGTTTAATGTGGGGTCAAGCCTGATCGGGGGCTACAACTCTTATCAAAAAAGCAAGTCAAACACCAACCTTGCAAATTCATTGAACGCCGACACGTTTTATCAGCGGAAAGCACCAAAATACACCTTGCTGGGGGGCTAATGACTATTCCGCCTGAGTTGTGGGACATATTCAAGATGGCAATCGGCGGATACGCCATATTCCTTTTGAATCGTTCCGATAGGAGCCAGCGCGAGTTGTTTAAACGCTTGAGAGCGCTGGAGTTGCGGTGTGCGGGCCAACATGGCGCTTTTGGGGATAACGGCAATGAAGATTCCTGACGCATATTTCGGGGGAGGTTTGGGGCAGCGTGTGGCGCAACCGGCGCCCGCCCTGCATACCGACGCTTCCGGCGACGTGGCCGTGGGACAGGCTGCGCAGCTCCTAGGGCAAAACCTGTTGCAGACCGCCACGGACCAGAACGAATTCCAGGGGCGTATCGACCTGCAACAGGCCCATGACCTGAAAGCGGAGATGGAGCGGAAGCAGCGCGAACAGGAGGCCGAGTTGAAGGCCCAGGCCAAGGAACGGGAACTGGCCGCAGCGAAGAGGGAATACCTGAACTTCGCCCCGCAGCTTTCGGCCCTGCAACAGAAGATCGTTGATGATCCCGACACGGCCCCCGAGGACTATCCGGCAGCGTTCCGCGACCAGGCGCAGAAGCTGGCAAGCGATACGCTTTATCCCAAGTTGAACGAACACCAGCGCAATACCATTGAATCCCAGGTGATGGAGCATATCAACCAGGGCTCGGAGCAAATTTATAAGACGGGCCAGCAGGAGATCAACGACGGGGCATGGGCGGAGAGCATCGCCACCCTCGACGCTCTCAAAAACGATCCGACCAAGGACGTGCGCACCAAGATCGCCATCATCAAGGATGACAACTTTTTCGGCGATACCGGCCGCCCGGCTCATGATATCGAGGACACCCGCCAGAAAGCCATACAGGAGATCATTACCGAAGACGCCGCGCACCGCTTCAATGCTCTGAAACCGAACACCAAGGCAAAAGACCCGATCAAGGCGTCACTCTCGATGCTGGATACCTTCCGCCAGCAGATCACCGCCACCGACGCCAACGGCCAATATACCTACAACCCCGAATGGGACCAGAAAACCCGTGAAGAATATGTTTCCATGGCCCTCGCCAAGAAACAGGCCCTTGAGGCCCAGGCGGAGCAATTGCGCCGGGAACGGGATACCCAAGCAAAACAGGAAGCCACCAACCTGGTGATGGAGCTTAAGGACAAGGTTAAAACCGGCTGGATACCGACTACGGCCGCAGATTACAAGTTTGTGGCCACGGTGCGGAAATACTCCGCCTTGTCGCCCAGCCTGTCCCGGCAGTATTCGGACGCCATGTCGTACACCACCGATTTCGGCAAGCGCATGGAACTGAAAAAGGCCGATCCGCTGGGGGTCGCGGCGGCGGAACATGGCGTACAGCTCCCGGCGCTCAACATGCTTGACGTTACGAACCTGCCGAAGCAAATCGCCGGGCGCCTGGCCGTGGCGAAACAGCTTGGCGTCAATGCGGTATTCCGGGGCGACGAAATCAAGGCCCTGTCCGAGTACCTGCAAACCCTCCCGGCCCGTGATCAAGTCAAGCTGATATCCACTATTTCCCGGCCATTGGGGCCGGCTATTTCCTCCGCCACCTTCAACAGCGCCGCCGAGCAGGTACGGCTGGCGCACCCGGACCAGGCGGTCATGTTCAAGCTGTATGCCAGCGGGAAACCGGCGGAGGCTCAATTGTACGCCGAGGGTCGCAGCTACCTGAACGGGGAAAAGAAGGATTTTCTCAAGGATAAATTCGGGGCGATCCAGCAGGATATGACCGACCGCATCAATAAACAACTGGGCAGCGCCCTGGCCGCAATGCCCGAGGCGAGGAACACCACCAGGGATGCCGTTGCCACCGTCTACCTGGCCGAGGCGCAACGGCGCAACGCGCCCCTGGATAGTGTGGACAAAGACCTGTTGACGGATGTGGTAAGGCGGGTTGCCGGGAATACCGTACATACCGGCGCCGCGTATTTCGGCAGCGGAAAAACCACCATCGTGCCGGACGGCATGAACGGTGACCAGTTCCTTAACTCGATCAAGGCGATAACCCCCAAGGATATCGCCAAGCGCGGCGGGATCGACGGTATGAACGACGCCGATGCGGCCCGCTTCCTTAAATCTTCCGCATGGCACGAATGGAATGGGGGGTACACCTTCGTCAGGGATGGCAAGCCGCTGTACGGCAAGAGTGGCAGACCGTTCGTGTTCCGCCTGGATGATGGGATTGGGGCGCGGTAGAAAGTAGTAACAGCGCTTCGGCGCTGAATTCAGCAAGGAGAAAGACCATGACAAAGAATTGGAAAACAACGTTGGCGGGGATTATTGGCGCAGTAGTGGCGTACACCGTAACCGCAGTACAGAGCGGGAATGCATGGGACTGGAAAGCGTGGGCGTTGGGTATCCCTACGCTGGTTCTCGGTTTCCTGGCGAAGGACAGCAACGTGACCGGCGGGACGGTGCAACAGTAATGGAGTGGGCGGCGGTCATATCTGCGGTCCTGGGGATCGCCGCCCTTGTTCTGCGGCAATATTTGTCAGACAAAGCAAAACAGGAGGCCAACAGTGACCAGACCAATATCCAGACCATGCGCAAGGCGCTTGCTGATAATGACGGCGCTGCTGTCGATGCTGCTGCCGCTGACCAGCATGACCGGGTGCTCTCCGCGCTTGGTGGTGGTGGACGGGGAACAATCGGTGACAGTGAAGAAGAGCACTATTGACAACCTCCACCGCGATAACGAATTGCTGATAAAGGCGCTCAACGAGTGCAAGGGTAAATAATGCCGATCATCTGGGATAGTGAAACTTCGGGGCTTGAAGAGGATTACGCGGCGGCTCGTACCCGCCCGCAGCCACCCGAGAAAACCGGCCTCTTAAAAGCGGCCGGCATGGGGGCCATGAGGAGTAGCGTTGCGCTGGCTCGCGGCACGGCCTTGGCCGCTTCAACTCTTTTCCCCCATGAGTCTGCCCCCGATGACGGCACCCGGATCATTCCGCGCAAAGAGGATTTTTTCAAGTTCATCGACACCAAGCTAAACGATGCGGAAAAGTATTGGACTCCCGACCCGGAAAGCGTCGGGTGGGCCGGGGAACTTATTGGTAATATTTCCGGGCTTCCGGTGCAGATCGGGGCCGGTCCGGGCCTGATGGCGGTATCCGCCGGGCTGAACACCGGCAGCAAACTGGTGGAACAGGGCGTGGACCCGACTACTGCGGCCGTGGCCGGTGCCGGGGCGGGCGTCGCCAATGCCCTGATGATGAAGATCCCCCAGGCCGGGGGCACCCTTCTGAAAACTGCCGGCGCATCCACGCTTATGCCGCTGATCGGAGCCGGGCAGGATTACGCTTTGAAAACGGGCCTGGAATCCCAGGGCTACACCGAGCAGGCCGCCACCATCGACCCCCTTAACCCGGTCTCCCGCCTGACCGATTTGACCTTGGGCGGCGTATTTGGCGCTTTGGGCTACCACGCCAACCGGGTTACGGCACGGGCCAACGCCACCGCCCTGGAGAACGTGGCGGCCCGCGCCACCGAGTATCACGACTTGATCCAGAAAGCCGGCGGAGAAACGGCCCTGCGTGAGCAGTTGCCGGTTGAAACCGTGGACTCTCTGGATACCGTCCGCAGCTATCTAAAAACCCTTGAAACAAATCCCTTCAACAAAGATGCCCTGGCTGGCGTGGACCGCCACATTGAAATGCTTAAGGGTGCTTTGGGGAGTGTTACCGAGGGCAAGCCTGTGGACGTTGCCGACCACGCCGGGGGTATGCTGAAACCGGCTCCCAAGCCGCTGGAACTGCAAACCCTGATGGATAAGTGGAGCGCAAAGTACGGCATGGCGCCCGATGAAGAGGCGGGGGTATCCGCGCTGATCCAGGCACGGGCGGCAAAGATGAAGATCCCGGTCGATGAATTCGTGGGCAGGTATTTCGCGGATGTTACCACCGAGCCGCCAGGGGAGGGGAGTTATTACCAGGGCCGGACCTTTGACCGCTTCAAACCCCTTGATGTGCCCTTTGACAAGATGCCCGTCAAGGAAGAATACCGCTTGACCTCCGAACAGGCCCAACAGTTGGCCGATACCTACGGCAATGGCACGATTGATCGAGTGACGGACCGTCGCTTCTTTGAAACCGGGCAGGACCGGGGCAACCCGGAGTACGGGCACCGATTCAAAACCACCGATAACCAGCCGGTGCGGGGTGCAACATCATTTGCAGTTAATGGCGAACGTGATATAATCCATACGAAATTGCACGAACAGCCCGGCAATGACGCCATGATACATTATGGCGTAAGACCTGCCGATATCGGCGGAGATTTCGTTGCAATGCGCGTCGGTACGGCCCGGGACGGGAAACCGATCTTTCACCTGTTTTCCGACTCCCCCGTCAATACCGATGCGGCCACGGTACGTTCCCATGGTTTGGCGCTTAAGGCCAAATCCGAAGAAATTGCAAAGAGTAATGAGGCAAAAATCCATGATATCAGCAACGACGATGGAATCAATGAAGCACTGGCCGCCCTCGGAATTAGAGAACTATTCCGCCCAACTGAAAGACCATCTGCGGTCCGTGAGGGACAACCCGGAGGATTGGGCGAAGGTGCCGGAAGATCTGAAAGCCAAAATAATGAAGTCCCTGGAGGACCAAGCGGCGTAACGTCTGATCCAACAGACCCGAATGTCTTATACCAATCCCGCCCCGTAGTACAGCCGTTCTACTCCAAATTGCTCCGTGAGGTTGACGCCCTGCCGCAAGAGAAGTGGAACGCCAGCGACCTGTTGAACAAAGTCCGTAAGACCCCCGGAGTCAAAGAAGAGGAAATAGCTTGGACCGGTTTGGATGAATTCCTGAAAGGGAAGAAATCCGTTACCCGCGCCGAGGTGCGCGCTTTTCTCGATGAAAACCAGGTGCAGGTTCGGGAGGTCCAGCTTTCTGGCGATGCGAAATACGGCAGCTATGTCACCCCCGGCGGAGAAAATTACCGGGAACTGCTACTGACGCTGCCTACCTCTGAAACAAGTAAAGTGTCCCGAAGGGCGGAGCTAGCCGCCTTGGATCGTGAAAGGCCCCTTAATCCGGCAGAACAAGCAGAATTTGATTCATTGCGAGGTTATGCCGGTGGCAGTGGAACATATCGCTCCAGCCATTTCAATGAACCCAACATCCTGGCCCACGTCCGTTTCAACGAGCGCCCCGGCCCGGACGGTGAACGCATCCTGCACCTGGAGGAAGTGCAGAGCGATTGGGCGCAAGCCAAACGTGCCGGGAAGCGCGTACCCGATGCCCCCTTGATCGATTCGACCGAGAAGTGGGCGGGTATGGCGATCCGGCGCATGTTGCGCTATGCCGCCGAGAACGATTTTGACCGTATGACCTGGACCACGGGAGAGCAGCAGGCCGAGCGGTACGATATCAGCAAAAAAATGGAGTCGGTCAGTTATCGCAAGGATGGTGAGCAGTTCATCATTTCCGGCGTGGACAAGAACGGCCAGGAACACGCCCTGGGTGATTTCACCGAAAAGCAGTTGCCCGATGCCGTAGGCAAGGAGTTGTCGCAGAAGATCACCGCCGGAGATGGCAAGCCGGACGGCCAATGGACGAAGCTGGCCGGGCTTGACCTGAAGGTAGGCGGGGAGGGGATGAAGGGGTTTTACGACCGCATCCTGCCGCAGTTTCTTGATAAGTTTGGCAAGAAGTTCGGGGCCAAGGTCGAGGACATAAATATAAAAACGGGTGCCTATACCCTTGCTGATTTAAGTGGGGAGGCCAACCCGTTAGAAGCATATGCCGCCTCATTGGCAAAAGGCGAGACCGTCCATTCCATCCCGATCACCGAAGCCATGCGAGATAGCCTGTTGTACGAGGGACAGCCGCTTTTTCAGGGGGAGAAGGGCGCCGTATCGTTCCTCCGTGATGGCCGCGCCGTGATACACGCCCTGGAGTCGCCGGACTTTTCCACCGCTGTTCACGAGCTCGGCCATGTGTTCGAGCGGACCCTTGACCGTAGCGAAAAAAATGAGTTTACCCAATGGTTGTTTTCCGAGGTGCCGGGAAGCCGATGGACTCGTGAGCATTCTGAGAAATTCGCCCAGGCCTTTGAAAAGTACCTTTCCGATGGAGAAGCCCCCACGGAAGGATTAAAGGGCGCTTTCGAGAAGTTCAAGTCCTGGCTGGTGGACATTTACCGCAACATCAAGAACAGCCCGCTGGAAATGCGCCTGAACTCGAACGTCAAAGGGCTGTTTGATGCCATGCTGGCCGACAGCACCGTCAACCGCCAAGCCCGCCCGGAAATGGCGGCTCTGCACACCCTGGCCTCCGCTGCCCACGCCGAGAACCAAAACGACCTGACCGCCCTGGCCGGAGATCCGCCGGCGCACCTTGATCTGCAACCTTCACCCGCCCCCGCCGCCCCGGCACCCGCCCCCCCGCAATTCGATGCCAGCCTGTACAGCGAGTCCAACATGGTCAAGCGCTTCATTGCCGCACCGGACCGGCCTACGCCGGGCCTTTCCGGTCTGCTGCGGGCCGAGGCCGATCTTCTGGAAAAGGCCGATTTCGGCAAGGTGGTGATCGACGGTCACGCCAAGGAGGCAAGCTGGTCCACGGCGCAGGATTGGTACAAGGAACTGAACCGCTTTTACCGGCAGGGGCAGGGGGCTATCGGCAAGCAGAGTGTGGTCAATGCTCTGCGTAAGGCCGCCGAGGGTCAGTTTCAAACTCTTACCGCCGGACAGCAGCAAATGGTGGAACATGCCCTGGATAGCATCGCCCGCCGGGCCGAACCAATGCTGCGCGAGATCGACGCTCAGGAACTCCAGGTGGGTGATTCGTTCAGCGACAGCACGCTTGACCGTCGCACGGTGGTGGCCGAGCGTGACGGCAAGCTGATCCTGGACAACGGCAAGGCTCTCGGTATCGACGGCACCCTGCGCATTGCCGGGGAGATCGACCAGAGCGGCCGCCCGCCGGAAAAGGGCTATGATGCGCTTGATTACCAGGTGCAGAGCATTTTGCAGGAGCGCGGCGACATTCTCATTGTCACGGGCAAGGACGCCGCCGGCAACGACATAACGCAACCCGCCAGTGAATTTATCGACACGGCGAAAAACGACCTTGCAGCGGCGGAGAACCGGAAGCACCTGTACGACCGGGCCGCCGCCTGCATGGGACTGGAGTTTTGATTATGACTGATTTCAATGCGATTCACGCCGCCACCATGGGCTACGAGGGGGGAGCGAGCTTTAATCCTGCCGACAAGGGGAATGTGGTGGATAAGAAGGGGATCGTCACCCTGCCCACCTACAAAGGCATCGCCCCAGCGTATTGGCCTGCATGGGGGGGCTGGAAGTATATCGCCGGGGTGATTGCTTTGCTGGTCCCGATGCCGGAATACGGCACCACGGGGCACTCGAATTGGGTACGACACCTTAATGGCAAGCTTACCGAGTTGGCCGCATTGCAGCAAATGGTGGTCGATTTTTACCGGAAAAACTTTTGGGACGCCAACCGCCTGGGAGAGATAACCGATTCGCACGTTGCCGCCTGGATTTACGACCATGTGGTGAACGCCGGGCCGCGGGGCGTCATGTGGGCGCAACTGGCCGCCAAGGTAAAGCCTGACGGCAAGATCGGCCCGGCTTCGCTGGCCGCCATCAATTCCGCCGATCCTGCCGCACTGCTGGAGCGCATGGAGGATATCGCCGGGGAGTACCGTCTTGACAAGGCCCACGATAACCCGTCACAGGTGCAGTTCCTGGTTTCATGGCTGCGCCGTGACGGCCAGCCGGAAAGCATCATTGCCATGGTCCACCAGGCCGCCGTAGACGGCAAGCTGTCCGATTCGGAAATGGCGGCTATTAAAGCGACCATGGAGGCCACAGCATGATCAAGTGTATTGGCGAGATCCTGAACGCGGCCAAGGGGGCCATTACCCGCAAAGAAGCCGAGGCGATCATTGCGGAGATCGAAAAGCGTTTCAACGCCCAGATGCCGAAAAAGGATGTTTCGCTTTCCCGGCGCATGGACCTGAAAAAAGATCCTGCGGCCATGACTACGCAGGAACGCATGGTGCTGGCCGCCGAGGAAGCGTTTAACGACACTCTCAAGGAAAAACAGAACACCGTCAAGCGGGCGCAGTTGCAGGTAAAGATTCAGGCCGACGCGCAGCAGCGTATCGCGCAGTACGGCCATGGGGCGAAAGGGGTGCAGGAATACCTTTTGCGCGACGTGGCGAACAAGGCCAAGGGGATCGAGGAACTGTTGATGGCCGAACTGTACCAGGGCCTTGAACCGTACATGACCGCCACCGGGCACAAGATGGCCGTTGACCAGCAGCTTGAGGTGTTGAAATTCATAGCCGACCCGGAACTGCACAGGCGCGACGCCACGGCGGACGCCAGCCCTGCGGAACTGCTGGCGCGTGCCTTTCGCCGCATGGAAGACCGAGTACATGCCCGGAAGAACGGGGCGGGGGCCGATATCGGGTATATCCCCGGCCATTTCCCCCAGGCGTGGGAACCAAACAGCGTCAGGTGGTTCGGTCTGGACTGGAAACAAAAACTTGATTTTCGCCCGGAATGGGCGGGGGGCAAGTCCGCCACCATCGCCCGGATGCGGGAAAAGGCCCGTGCCGCCTGGGTCGATTATCTTATGCCAAAACTGGACCGGAGCCGCTATGTGGATGAAACCACCGGCCAGCCGTTGAACGATGACCAGGTGCGGGAGGTCATGGGTAACGTGTGGCAGACCATCGCCAGTCATGGCCTTTCCGGCATTGATCCGGCCACGGCGGGGGGTGGGGGGCAAACCGCTCTTGCCAAACAATTGGCCGCACACCGCGAGATCCATTTTAGCGACCCGGCGGCGTTTCTGGAAGCCAACAACGCCTTTGGCAGTCGCGACCTGTTCACCGCCATGGTGTCCAACGTCCGGCGCCATGCGAACGAAATAGCCATGCTGGAGTCTTTGGGTCCGAATCCTGATTCGGGATTCAGAACCGCTCTTGCCTACGGCCAGCGGTTCGGGGCCGAGAAAACCACCTTTGGTCGGGAAGGTTCGACCCTGGCGACGCATATATGGGATGAAATCACCGGACGCAGCAACATGATTGCCGAGGACAAGTTTGATCTGATTGCCCGCGTGATGCAGGGCGCCCGGAATATGATCACATCGGCGAAGTTGGGCATGTTGCCGTTTTCACAGGTGGTGGACGTGGCCGGCTTTCATGCTATTGCCACCAGCGACGGCCTAGGCATGGGGGAGGGATACCGCGCCATACTCCAGATGTTGAACCCCCTGAACAAGGCAGACCGCGAGCTGGCACGCAAGCATGGCCTGTTGGCAAGCATGGTTATCAATGACGTTGCCATGCGCTACGGCGACGAAACGCGCGGCGTTGGCTGGACCAGCCGGGCCGCAGATGCAACCGTGACCTGGAGCGGCGCGAAGTTTTGGACCGACAGCATGTTACAGGCGTTTCAACTGCTGATCGGTAGCCACGTTGCCGGGGCGCGGGATCTTGCCTTTCATGAGCTTGACCCGCAATTCCGGCTGATGATGGAGCGCAACGGGATCACCCCGGAACATTGGGACATTATCCGGTCGGCCGAGGCGGCCAAGATCGGGGATTTTGAGGCGGTGACACCCTGGGCGGTCAAGGGCGCCACCAGCCGGCAGATGGATAGCGCCGCCAGTATCCCAGGGGCGGCAGGGGCGCGGGCGGACGTGGCCGCCGAACGCATGGTGCAGGAGGCTGCCGAACGGTACGCGGCCCTGCTGTCCGATGAATCCCGCGTTGCCATCCTGCACCCCAACAAGAAGGATCAAGCGTACATCAAGGGCGCCACCCGTGCCGGTGAAACTCCCGGCGAATTTATGCGTTCGGTGTTCCTGTTCAAATCGTTCAGCCTGGCGCTGTTGACCCGGCATGTGCCGCGCGTGTTCAGTGGTGAGTATGGCCCGGCAAGTTCCCGCGCCGAGGTAGGGGCAAAGCTGCTGGTGGGAATGATGTTGACCGGAGGCCTGGCCGTGCAGCTTAAGGAGATTTTCAAGGGGAAGAACCCCCGCGATATGACCGATCCGGCCTTTTGGTATGCCGCTTTTATGCAGGCCGGCGGCTTGGGAATTTTCGGTGATTTCTTCCTGGCCGACGCCAACCGTTTCGGCGGCGGGTTTGTGTCCAGCGTGGGCGGCCCGGTGGCCGGTCTGATCCAGGACACGCAACGGTTGACCCTTGGCAACGCACAGACGGCCATGGACGGCAAGCAGCACAAGAAGAGTTTCAACCAGGATTTTGCCGGTGATGCGATCCAGTTTGCCAAGAACTACGCGCCGATGATGAACCTGTGGTACACGCGCCTGGCGCTGGATCATCTGTTTTTCTACCAGGTGCAGGAGTCCATCAACCCCGGCTACCTGCACCGCATGAAGCAACGCACCCGCTCGGAGAATAACCAAACCTTCTGGTGGGACCCGAATAGCCCGCTGCCGGAAAGCGGGCCGAGTCTTGAAACCGCAATCGGAGGCAACTAGATGACGCCGCTACAGAATAAGAAACTGGCCGCAATTGAAGGTAAACTGCTTGACGTATTCCTTGAGGAAGCCGACCCGGACAAGTGGACGCAGATCAAGGCCGATGATCCGGTCAAGGAACAACAATTTGCCCGTGGTAACCGGTATTGGCAGGCCAAGGTTGCCAACCAGACCATGGCCCTGCTGACCCGCATTGTCGCGTATCGCGCCAAATCAACCGAGACAGGCGGGGCATCTTCGGCGGTCGATGATGATAAGCAGATGAAGGCCGACATGAAAGCGGCGGAAAAGAAGGTTAAGGAACGTCTTGGTAGCGCCCGGCTGTCGCTGGTAAAGAAACGGGCGGTGTGATGCGTGAGCGAAAAAGGGAGTTTTCCGGCCTTTTACCTGAAATGGGGCGAACTGGTGCATTGGGATGTGCCGGATGTGCATTTGGAGGCCTGCGATTGGCTTGAACATGGCCGCACGGGCCGAGTAGCGGTGTTCAAGGCGCTGCGTGGTTTCAGCAAGTCAACCATTGTTGGGCGCTATGTTTCCGACAAATTAAGAAAAAATTCGGCATACCGCTTCCAGCTTCTTTCCGCCACCGACAAGGACGGCGCCAAGATGTCCCGTGACTCGCAGCACGTGATAAACCGTCATCCGTGGTGCAAGGGGATGCGCGGCAAGGGCGGTCTTTGGAAATCCCATAGTTTCGAGGTTGAAGGGTCCGACGATCCGCGCAACCCGTCCGTGGTGGCCTACGGTATCAACAGCAACCTGACCGGCGGCCGCGCCGATGAATTTATCAACGATGACGTGGAGGTGCCAAAGACGATCCGCACCCCGGCGTTGCGCGAGGCGATCCGCGAGAAGTTGAGCGAGGAAACGCATATTTTGGTACCGGGCGGGAAGATCCTCTATGTCGGTACCGACCATTGCGTGGATAGCATCTATAAGGAGCAGATCGAGGACGGTGCCGACCTTTTGGAAATCCCCCTTTTCCGCAAGGGGATCACCCATATCTCGAAAGATGGGCTTTCCGACAGCTTTCTTTTCGACTTCCGGGTGCAGACGGCCAGCGACCTGTATGTGTGCATCGGGATCAATAAGCCCCGCCTGTTGGGCGATGATGAATACCAGGTGCACGGCCTGCGGGATTTCAAGGGCGGGTTCATCAAGCTGAAAACCGCGCCCGCGCCTGATGAACGGGTCAGCATCTACAGCGGGAACATCTGGCCGAAGCGTTTCACCCGGGCGGAAATTACCTTCCGTATCAAGCGTTGCCGCACCTGGGGAGAGTGGGACAGTCAGTACATGCTTAAGCCGGCGCAGTTGACGAAGGTGCGCCTCGACCCGGCCCGCATGATCCCCTATGACGCCATGCCGGAAATCAGGAGCGCCAACGGCTCTATTTCTCTTTGGATCAACGGCATTCGCATGGTGGGCGCGAAAGCATGGTGGGATTGCTCCCTGGGTAAAGTGAACAGCGACGCCAGCGCTCTGGCGGTGATCTTCACGTGTGCCGCCGGTTACCTGTATTGGCAGGTTGCCCAAGGCATGACCGGGGAGATCGATGAACAATGCCAGCAGGTCGTTCCGGTTGTCAAAGCGTTCCAGTTGCGGAGCATCGACGTGGAAACGAACGGACCCGGTGGATTCGTCCCGGCGATCCTGCGGCGCCACCTTAAGTCCGCCGGCCTGGCCTGCGCCGTAGTGCCGAAGTGGAGCAAGCAGAATAAAAATCTGCGTATCCTGGACGCCCTGGAAACCCCGTTGTCGGGCAGCTTCCTTTATGCTCACCAGAGCGTGCTACAGGGGCCGGTACCGGCGCAAATGCGGGAGTGGGATGCAACTAACCCGGACAATGAGGATGATTATCTCGACGCAGCAAGCGGGGCGATTTCAACTACTCCGGTGAGGATCGGCAACCATGTCCCGCCTGTTGGAGATGCTGGCGACGATTGGCGGCCGGGCAGCGGTACCCACGAGGCCCAGAGTGATTATTGAGAAAGGAGTTTGGATATGATCGAACAGCAGGAGATTTATTTCTCCTACCTCGGAAATGGTGTAATCGCGCAGTTTGCCTACGGCTGCCGGATCTTTGAGGCCAACGATCTGCGTGTGTCGGTGGATGGTGTTGTCAAAGCCCTTGGGGTTGACTACACCATTACGGGTATCGATGACGTCCAGGGAGGGGAAGTTACGTTTGTCGCTGCCGCCATACCCGTGAATGGCGCCGTGGTTGAATTGCAGCGCGTGCTTTCTTACAAGCGGGCAGTGTCGTATATCCAAAATGGTGATTTCAGACCGCAGACGGTCGATGCGGACCAGGACTATCAAACGGCCTTGTTGCAGCAGATGGAATTCACGTTGCGGCGGGTGCTGTTGGTTCCGCCGGACGCGAATGCCGATGATCTTACCTTGCCGCCCCTGGCCACGCGAAAGTCAAAGCTGCTCGGATTCGATATCAATGGTAAATTCGGGCTGTTTGATGCGTCATACACCGTTGTCGTCCAGCAGGGGATAGCAGAGGCGGCGACACTTATTCGTGCTGATGCATCCGCTGGCCCGGTTAATATTGATTTGCCTGAATCCGGCGAGGTCGTTGTCATAAAAACCGATGACACGGCTAACCCTGTGATTATTATTGCGACCGGTGGAAAGACCATTTTGCGGCAAGCGTCGGTTGAGCTTTCCGTCCAGGATGAGGCGCTAAGGCTTAAGGCGGACGGCATGAATTGGTATCGTGTTTAAATAGGGGGGGATATGTACAAATTACTGGCGTTGTTATTCTTCTGTTTTTACGCGGATCACTTAATGGCGGCAGACGCTATCATAAGCCAGGGGAAGCTGGATAAGGCTGTTTTTTGCTTGTACACAGGAGTTTCCAGAGTTCCTGCGTCCCGCACCGTCAACGGCCATCCGCTTTCCGGCAATGTTACAATATCTGCCAGCGATTTAACTAGCGGGGTCTTGCCACGCGGTCAACTTCCTGCGCTCGTTCCTTCGGACGTGGGAGCGGCGGCCCTGGCCGGAAGTTCGACGCAGGATTTTTCAACGGCGAAACTCCTGGCCTTCGGCTATGTGAGCCAGGGCACCGGGAATGCTTCTACCTTGTTGTTCGGGAGAATCCTGCAATTTTACAATGTCAGTGTCGGAGCGGGTTATCTTCAGGTATCAGACGATGTTTCTACCTTCAACTCGATAAGCCTCACAAAGAACCAAGTCGGGTTATATGCCCAAAATAACCTTGTCGGTTCAATCACACCGTCAGGCATTGACGTGACAGGGCACTTGAGCGCCACGGTTGGCGGATTGACAAACCATGGCGCGTGCTGGAAAACGGGGGGAGTCCTCGGGTACTGCTCCACAGTGATAACTTCTGACGGGTCATGCACTTGCAACTAAAAAAGGAGATCGTATGAAACACTTTTTACTTGTCGCCCTGTTCATAACCATGCTGGCCGGATATGCCGACGCCGCTATTCAGGTTATCAGCAAAGAGGGTATTTATACTTCCAAGCCCGATCTTGCCACAGCGGCAAAATCGAAGGACGGCGCCGGGCAAACATTCATTGTCACGTCTGCATTGTCGGCGGTGCAGTCCAATATTTCCAGCGCGACACTCCATGGCTGGCCTGCCGATAGATCCCTGCGGGTTGAAAAGGGAGGTTCCATAAACAACACCACGTCATTCGTCACTTTTGGACATGTCAATATGAATGGGGGGACGTTCGGAGGCACGGGCAGGGTCACCATCAACGGTTCGTTTGAGTCGGGTCAGTACGATGTGTTTCCTGGCGGGGGGCTGGTGACGTTTGGGCCCAAGGCTGCAAAATATATCAACCCGCTGATATTTGGCGCAGACCCTACGGGGGCAACTTCCAGTAGAGCGGCGTTTGTTAAATCCATAGGTGTCGCGCTGCGCCTGGCCCCGCAACTGACGGCCATAGGAGGGGGCGCGCCTTTTGTAACAATAAAACTGCCAGGAGGAAGGTACTCCATCCCTGAACCGGACGGTGTAGTGGTGCAAAACCCAGGGGGGTTTCTCTTCAACCTCGCAGTCGAGTCTGATGAGGGCGCCAATATCGTGGGCAATGCGGCAAGTAATGCTACAGGGACTAATAAGGGGTTCGATTTCCAGGGAAGTGCGTTTAAAAATATATTCAGGAAGTTGGTGTTTAGTGGTTTCGGTACTGCCATAAAGTTTGACAGTTCGAATAGGGACCAAAGCTTTTTGAGTATAGAAAACTGCGAGAGCAATTTTAACGATACATTCCTTGATACGGTTAGCTTTGAAAATTCTCGAAGTACCATTGTCACTATAGAAAAAACAGACGCTTGGTCTACTAGGGTTTTTGTAAAATCGTATACCGATGGCATGACTATAAGTAATAGCTGGATCTATGCAGGTATAAACGGAGTTACATCGCCAGACGCCTTGTTGTATCTTTCGGGTGAAGGTCTGGTAAAACTGGAAAATTCGTTTTTTATCCCAAATATTGGGGAAAATTCATCGTCTGCCCGCTGGATAGATTTTGTCAATGATACGGCGCAGAGTACTGGCGGGAATAGATCACTCCATAACGTGATAGTAACTGGGAGCCGAGTCGGTGCAGAAGGTTCGCGGGCTTTTATATGGACTTATGATAATTCGTCCTTCCCTTTATCGGGCGGTGCCAACACCTCAAGTGTCGTTGTTCAGGACTCATTTTTAGGCGGCGTCGGGGGATATCCGGTTGTCACGTATAAAACCGGGTATCCGGGTAGTGTGAATCTTCGCAACTGTCAGGCTGTAAGATCTAGCAAGATTGTTGCGGTAGATCCGGCAAACACGACGTATCCAAAACCTACCGTCCCAAGCACCGGCCCGGTGGGTCACGTTATTATGATTGACGAAGCTACCCGGTTGTCACAAGCAAATTCCAATAATACTGCTTCGCTCATTGATCCCCTGCTTGAGCCATTTACTTACGATACGACCTCTCAAACAAGTAAGTACAAGCGGAGCATAACAAAGAACATTGACTATCGCCTCGCGGCGGTAAATGCCCCTGGAGCAGGGACAAATAAGGTCAAGGTTACAATCCCCATTTTCTTTGACTCGGCGTCTACCACCGTTCCAAACCGGGATATTTTAACTTTCTTGTTGGTTACTGTCGGTGACGGTTTGGGTTATGCTACGGCACACCCTGAATATCGTTCGACCTCTGTTAGCCTGGTAAGCATGATCGGTGGTTTCAATGGAGCGACGTCGGAGAAAAAAATAATTGTTACACCCATCCAGGACGCCATGGGCGGGGTCAGTTATGGTTCGAGCGCGACTCCCACCGTTTTTTTTGGCACTGGCGATACAGGAAGTGCCGTGATTTCTCCCACCAGCACCACGGGCACGGAAAAAAATATGACATTCGTATGGACGTCTTCCGACCCGCCGGCTTCGTGGGCGTATATTGTGCCAATTTCGGGGATAAGGGAGAATCAGCAGGATAAGGCGCAGTATACAGTATGGTGAGAAGTGCACCAAAGTGCACCACAACGAGTGAACCACAACAAAAAAAGCGATACGGCAAGGTGCCGTATCGCTTGAGTTTTTTGGTTGCGGGGACAGGATTTGAACCTGTGACCTTCGGGTTATGAGCCCGACGAGCTACCAGACTGCTCCACCCCGCGTCAATTGAAGAATCCCATTTATAGTCCAAACTGGATTCGCTGTCAATGGAAAAAATGGTTGATGGCGAAAAAAGCGGTATACGTCAATCCTTGTCCGGGATGACGATGGCTCCTTTGCCGACCTTGCCGGACAGTTCCTTGGCCGCGTCCTGATCCAGCCTTCTGCCGACCCGTACCCGGTACCAGGTACCCTTGTCCCCCTGGTTGGACTCGCTGAGGAAGACGTTGTACCCCTTACCCGCCAGTTTGCTCCGCATGGCCTCTGCCTCGGATTTCAGGCTGTAGGATGCGACCTGCACCGTGAAGCCGCCCGCATCGCGCCGTGCCGGTTTTTCCGGAGCCTTCTCCCCGGCCGGTTTGGCGGCGTCACCGCCGTCCTGCTGGGGCTGCCTGTTCACGTTCGTCGGCATGGCGGCCTGGAGCGGCTGTTTTCCCTTTTCTTCCTTGGTATTGACGCCGCTCCCCATGACGTTGCTCTTCTGGCCGCTGGGCAGGGTCTTGTAGAAGCTCAAAGGGGGCTCGGGCATGGTCTGGCCGTTGGGGGGCGGGGTTGCACCCGCCTGGGGCGGCTGGGTGGGCGTCGGTGCGGCCGGTTGGGGCGGCGCCGATTTGGCCGCACTAGCGTCCTGGCGCGGCGAGCTTTCCAGGCTGGTCTGCTCCATGGCGGCCTGGAACGATTTCTTGGCTGCCCGTTGGGAGAGGAACCAGCCGCTGCCGAAGCCGGCGGCGAAGGTGGCCAGGCCGGTGACGACGATGATGACCGAGAACCGCGCAACCGGCTCCTTGCGGGGACGGTTGCCGGTGGGGGGGGTGACGAATGACTTTTTTGGTTCGCTGTAATCGATCCTCATGGGAGACTCCGCTACATCCGTTCAGGTGCTGATATTCCCAGGACCGTGAGGGCGTTTTTCAGGGTCTGGGCGGTGCGTTTGAGCAGGTAGAGGCGCGCGGCGGTCAGGGCGGTGTCTTCGGTGATGACCCGGTTCTTGTTGTAGAAGCTGTGGAAGCAGCCGGCCAGTTCGGTCAGGTAGTAGGTGAGGCGATGCGGCTCGAAGTGGACGGCGCTGTCGTCGATGGTGTCCGGGAGGGCGCACAAAAGCTTGATGAGCTGCAACTCCTCCGGGGTGGAAAGGCAGGCCAGCGCCTCCGCTGCCGGTTGCTCGGGGGCGGTGAACCCCTTTTCGGCGGCGTTCTCGAAGATGCTGCAGATGCGGGCATGGGCGTACTGGACGTAGTAAACCGGGTTCTCGTTGGTCTGCTGCTTGGCCAGGTCGATGTCGAACACCAGCTGGGCGTCCACTTTGCGCATCAGGAAGAAGAAACGGGTCGCGTCGCGTCCCACCTCGTCGATCAGGTCCCGCAGGGTGACGTAGCTGCCGGCCCGTTTGGAGATCTTGACCTCTTCGCCGCCGCGCATGACGGTCACCATCTGGTGCAGCACATACTCGGGCCACCCCTGGGGGATGCCCATGTCCAGAGCCTGCAGGCCGGCCCGCACCCTGGTGATGGTGCTGTGGTGGTCGGCCCCCTGCTCGTTGATGACCCGGGTGAAGCCCCGTTTCCATTTGCCCAGGTGATAGGCCACGTCCGGGATGAAGTAGGTGTAGGCGCCGTCGCTCTTGCGCATCACCCGGTCCTTGTCGTCGCCGAAATCGGTGGTGCGCAGCCAGAGTGCGCCGTCCTGCTCGTAGGCGTGCTTGTTGGCGATGAGCCGCCCAACCACCTCGTCCACGCTGCCGTCGGCGTACAGGGCTGATTCCAGGGAGTAGACGTCGAAGGCGACGTCGAAGGCGGCCAGGTCCAGGTCCTGCTCCCGGCGCAGGTAGGCCACGGCAAAGGTGCGGATGGCATTCAGGTCGGTGGGGTCGCCGTTGGCGACGGTGTGCTGGTCGCTGGCCTCCACGGTCTCCCGGCCCAGATAGGCGTTGGCCACGTCCTTGATGTACTCGCCCCGGTAGCCGTCGGCCGGCCAGCGGGGGTCCTCCGGCTCGATGCCGAGGCAGCGGGCCTGGACGGAGAGCGCCAGGTTGCTGATCTGTTGACCGGCGTCGTTGTAGTAGAATTCACGGGTCACCGCCCAGCCGGCGGCCCCCATAATGCGGCAGAGGGTGTCGCCGATGGCGGCGCCGCGGCCGTGGCCGATGTGCAAAGGCCCGGTGGGGTTGGCGCTGACGAATTCGATCTGCACCTTTTTCCCGGCGCCGGTCGCGGTGCGGCCAAAGGCTGCGCCCTGGCTCTCGATCTCCAGGAGTGCGGACTGCCAGGCCCCTGGGGCGACGAACAGGTTGATGAAGCCGGGGCCGGCGATCTCGGCTTTGGCCAGGAGGCCGCCACCGTCGCCCAGGTGGCGGATGACGATCTCGGCTACCTGGCGGGGGGCTTTACGCTCGCCCTTGGCCATCTGCATGGCGATATTGCAGGAAAAATCCCCGTGATCCGGGTTGTCCGGCGTACCGATGATAACGGCGGGGAATGGGGACGAGAGAAGTTCTTCTGCGGCGGCAGCGGTCTGTAGGGCGGTTTCGACAAGGGCGGCAATTCTGTTTCGCATCATTGTGTGGGTGGTTCCTTACGATCGGCTTGTTGTATGTTTATTCGCCGCAGTCACGGATACTGACGTCGCGGGAGAAGTCGGGGCAGTGCGCTCCTCCGTCGGAGACACTGAATCTTTTGGCGCATGTTTCGCGCCAGGCGCAGACGGCGCAGCTTTGTCGTGACATGGCACCTATCCTGAAAAACGGTGGATTTCGGTTATTTCTTTTCCTGGGGGAACTGGTAGATCACTTCGTTCGAACGCACAAACCCGAAATCCTTGCGGGCGATGCTTTCCAGGTAACGGCGGTCGGACTTGAGGGCGACGATCTCCCGCTTCAGGGTTTCGTTTTCGAGCCTGGTGCCGTTCAGCCGTTCCTCGACGCCGACGATGTCCTGGCGAATCTCGTAGATGCGCAGGAGTCCCTTGTCGCCGAAAACGGTAAAGAAAAGGATGAATGCAAGGCATCCGGCGGGAAAGAGGTACATCCTTTTCTGGAAAGGCAGGTTCACGTGGTCATCCTTTGCCGATCCGCGCGGCAAAATACTCGGCCGTCCTGGCCAGCCCCGCGTCCAATTCCACCTGGGGTTTCCACCCCAACCGCTCCCCGGCCAGCGAGATGTCCGGCCGGCGCTGTTTGGGATCGTCCTGGGGGAGGGGACTGAAGATCACCTTGGACTTTGATCCTGTAATTGTAATGATTTTTTCGGCAAACTCAAGGATTGTATTTTCAACCGGGTTGCCCAGGTTGACCGGTCCGGTGAAGTCGTCGCACTCCATCATGCGGCACATCCCCTCCACCAGGTCGGAAACGTAGCAGAAGGAGCGGGTCTGGGAGCCGTCGCCGTAGACCGTGATGTCTTCGTTGCGCAGCGCCTGGAGGATGAAGTTGGACACCACGCGGCCGTCGTGTTCGGCCATGCGGGGGCCGTAGGTGTTGAAGATGCGGATGAGGCGGATATCCACCTTGTTCTGGCGGTGGTAGTCCATCATCAGGGTTTCCGCCACCCGTTTCCCCTCGTCGTAGCAACTGCGGATGCCGATGGGGTTGACGTTGCCCCAGTAGGCCTCGGTCTGGGGATGTACCTGGGGGTCGCCGTAGACCTCGGACGTGGATGCCTGGAGGATGCGGGCCTTGACCCGTTTGGCCATTCCCAGCATGTTGATGGCGCCCATGACGCTGGTCTTCAAGGTCTTGACCGGGTTGTACTGGTAGTGCACCGGCGAGGCGGGGCAGGCCAGGTTGTAGATGCGGTCCACCTCCAGAAGGATCGGTTCCACGATATCGTGGCGGACCAGTTCGAAGCGATGGTTGTCCATCAGGTGGATGATGTTGTCCTTGCTGCCGGTGAAGAAGTTGTCCAGGCAGATGACGTCGTGTCCTTCGGTAAGGAGCCGTTCGCACAGGTGCGAACCGAGGAATCCGGCGCCGCCGGTGACCAGGATACGCATTATTTCACCTCTCCGCAGATCCCGACGCCGCAGCGCCCCAGGGGGAGGTAGCGGAAGCCGGCGGCCGCCATGCGGTCCGGCTTGTAGAGGTTGCGGCCGTCGATGACGAGCGGACTCTTCAGCGCGCTCTTGATGCGGTCGAAGTCCGGGTTGCGGTACTCGCTCCAGTCGGTGATGATGGTCAGGGCGTCGGCGTTTTCCAGGATCGCGTACTGGTTCGTGCTGTATTCGATGCGGTCGCCGAAGTGCTTCTTGGCCTCCTTGAGCGCTTCCGGGTCATGGGCGCGCACGGTGGCGCCGGCGGCCAGCAGACGTTCGATGATGGTGATGGCGGGCGCTTCCCGCATGTCGTCGGTGCGCGGCTTGAAGGAAAGGCCCCAGCAGGCCACGGTACGGCCGGTGAGCGGCTGCTCCTCGTCCGGGGAGCCTAAGGCCGTGATGAGCTTGTCCGCCAGGACCTCTTTCTGACGCTCGTTCACGTCCTCCACGGCCTTGAGCAGCAGGAAGTCGTAGTCGCACTCCTCGGCGGTCCTGATCAGGGCCTTGACGTCCTTGGGGAAGCAGGAGCCGCCGTAGCCGGGGCCGGGGAAGAGAAAGTCGTAGCCGATGCGCGAATCGGAGCCGATCCCCTCGCGCACGGCGCTCACGTCGGCCCCCATGCAATCGCACAGGTTGGCGATCTGGTTCATGAAGGAGATGCGGGTGGCCAGCATGGCGTTGGCGGCGTACTTGGTCATCTCGGCGCTGCGGATGTCCATGACGATCAGGCGGTTCTGCTTGCGCATGTAGGGGTCGTACAGCTCCTTCATGATCTCGGCGGTGCGCACGTTGTCGGTGCCGATGACTACCCGGTCCGGTTTCATGAAGTCGTCGATGGCCGCCCCCTCCTTGAGGAATTCGGGGTTGGAGACCACGTCGAACTCGAAGGCGACCTTGCGGGAGGCCAGTTCTGCCTTGACGGCCTCCCGGACCTTGTCGGCCGTGCCGACCGGGACGGTGGATTTGTCCACGATGATCTTGTAGCCGTTCATGGCTTGGCCAATATTGCGGGCAACGCCCAGAACGTATTTCAGGTCGGCGGAGCCGTCCTCGCCGGGAGGGGTGCCCACGGCGATGAAGCAGACCAGGGACGCCTGGACCGCCTCGGTCATCTCGGTGGTAAAGGAAAGGCGACCCTCGGCCTGGTTGCGCAGTATCATTTCTTTCAGGCCCGGTTCATAGATCGGGATGATGCCTTCTTTAAGGCCGTCTATCCTGGATTTGTCCACATCAACGGCGATGACGCTGTTGCCGCTTTCGGCAAAACAGGCCGCAGCCACAAGGCCAACATAGCCGGCACCAAAGATACAAATTTTCATTCAATTGCTCCGGACAGTTAGGTTAATTGCTCTTCTATAACACATATCCACTTGTAATTCCAGCACAACTAATGCTCATTCATGCCATTTTGCACCCGCAGGGCCTCGGAATAGGCCGTGTTTTTGGAAACCCCGGTCATTTCAGCGGCTTTCCGGGCGGCATCCTTGACCGTCATCCCCTCGTCGTGCAGCAGGCGGTGCAGCAGCTCGGGCAGCGGTTCGGTCTCCTGCTCCACCGCTTCGCCCGGCGCCACCAGTATGACCACCTCGCCCCGCACCTTGCCCTGGGCGACCGTTGCCAGCACCTCGCCCACCGTGCCCCGCATGAACTCTTCGTAGATCTTGGTCAGCTCCCGGGCCACCACGATCTGCCGCTCGCCCAGCACCTCCCCCATATCCCGCAGGGTTTCCTCCAGCCGGTGGGGCGCCTCGTAGAAGATCAGGGTCCCCGGCTGGGAGGCCATGGCGGTCAGGAACGCCCGGCGCTTGCCCTGGCGATTCGGCGGGAAACCGGCGAAGGTGAAGGTGTCGCTGGGGAGCCCGGAGGCGGAGAGGGCGGTGATGGCGGCGCAGGAACCGGGGACGGGGATGACCCGGATGCCCTCGGCCACGGCGGCTCGCACCAGGTTGAAGCCGGGGTCGGAGATGCAGGGGGTGCCGGCGTCGGAGATCAGGGCCACCGAACGTTCATCCCGCAGCGCCTGGAGGATGCGCTCCCCCTTGAACTGCTGGTTGTGGTCGAAATAGGAGGTGAGCGGCTTGGAGATGCCGAAGTGGTTGAGCAGCTTGAGGGAGTGGCGGGTGTCCTCGGCGGCGATCAGGTCCACCTCGCCCAGGATGCGCACCGCCCGGTAGGTCATGTCCTCCAGGTTGCCGATGGGCGTGGCCATGATGTAGAGGGTGCCGGCCATCTATTTGAGGCTGGTGATATAGGCGCGGATGCCTTCCATGATACCTTCCGCGGTCTGTTCCTGGTAGGCGGGGTCCGTGAGGCGGGACTCTTCCTGCACGTTGCTGACAAAGGCGGTCTCCACCAGGATGCTCGGCATGGTGGCGCCGACCAGGACGTAGAAGGGGCCCTGCTTGACCCCCAGGTTTCTCACGTCGGCGTGACGGCTTTTGATCTTGCCGTGCAGGGACCGCTGCACTTCGTCCGCCAGATGGGCCGAGTCGTTGAGCTTGTAATTGGCCATGAGGTCGAAGAGGATCGCCTGCAGGACGCTGACCTTCTCCAGGGTGGTGCCGTTCTCCTTGGCGGCCAGCTGGGCGGCCTTCTCGGTCTTGGCCAGGTTGAGGTAGTAGGTCTCGATGCCCGAGGCCCCGCGGTTCAAGGCGGCATTGGCGTGCACCGACACGAACAGGTCGGCGTTCACCTTGTTGGCGATGGCGGTGCGCTCCTCCAGGGGGATGAAGACGTCGGTGGCGCGGGTCATGACCACGTCCAGCCCCAGTTCATCCTTCAGCAGGTCCCGCAGCTTCAGGCCGATGGCCAGGACCACGTCCTTTTCCTTGACCCCGTTGGGACCGAGGGCCCCGGAATCATGCCCGCCGTGCCCCGGATCGACGACAATCCGGCGGATCTTGGCGATGAGCGGCTTTTTATGGGGCTTGACCTTCTTTTCCACAACCGGCGGGGTCGCGTGTTTCGGCTCCGGGGCCGGCGGGGCAACCGCAGATTGAGTCGGGGCCGGTTTGGCGGCGATGGTGTTCTCCAGGCGGGAGATCTCGGCGCGCCGCTCCCCGCGAACGTCGATGACCAGCCGTGCAGGCTCGGAGAGCGGGAAGATCTTGTAGTCCTTGATATTCTCCGTATCCAGCACCACCCGCACCACGTCCAGCTTGTGCTGGCCCAACCGGACCCCCTTCAGGAGGCCGTCGCCGATGGTGATGTCCTTCGCCCCCGACCCCAGCTTGGCCCGGTTGATGTCGATGTAGACCCGGCCCGGCTTACCGCGGCTCCCCTTGCCCAGTTCATGGGCCTCCCAGGTGACGTCCCGGTCGAACTCCAGGGAGATGCGGGTGTAGTCCGGGTTCGACCAGTGCTTCATCTCGCTCAGCAAGGCCAAGGGGCGGCTGTCGGCCGTCTGGTCGCCGTTGGTCTTTTTCTTGGCCGCCAGGGCGGGGTAGGGGAGGAGGAGCGTGAGGATGAGAAGGTTTGCAACTATGTGAAGAAATCGGGTCATTGGGTCGCTTTGTGCCGCAACGGAATCGGATTGAAAAAGTAACGTATTCTTTTAACAGAAATAATTGAATGTTTCAACCTTCAGGGGGCGGTGGTTCGGTAATCTCACTATTATTATCGCTCAGGCGGTCGAATGGGCTGATCGCAGGGTCGCGCTGCTGTTCGCCCAATCGGGGCGCATGCAATGCGCCCCGACAGCCGGTTTCATGTATCCGCTTTCTCCACCCACTTTTGAATAGTCGGCGGTTTGTAACCGGCGAACCGGTCCAGCAGCGCCTCGGGGGCCTGCTCCACGAGCAGCATGGAACGGTGCGGCTCCCTGACGAACTGTTCCGCCACGGTGTGATCCAGAAACGCAATCAGCGCGTCGTAGTACCCCGCGATGTTGAGCAGGCCGCACGGTTTGGCGTGAAAGCCCAGTTGGGCCCAGGTCCAGATCTCGAAGATCTCCTCCAGCGTGCCGATCCCTCCCGGCAGGGCGATGAAGCCGTCGGAAAGCTCGGCCATCATGGTTTTGCGCTCGTGCATGGAGCGGGTGACGTGGAGTTCGGTCAGGTTCGGGTGGGCGATCTCCTTGCGCATGAGCGCATCGGGGATGACCCCCACCGCCTCGCCGCCCAATTGCAGCACCGTATCCGCCACTATCCCCATGATGCCGACACTGGCACCGCCGTAGACGAGTCGCAGGTTTCGCTCCACCAGGGATTTTGCCAGGTCGCGGGCGGCGTTGGCATAGGCCTCCCGGCGACCGGGGTTGGAACCGCAATAGACACAGATGCTTTTCATGACGACTAATCCTTTATTAAAACGGTTCTCGCATGCGTGGACAGATATTCTTAACGCCCGGTTGCGCCCCGAGTCCTGGTTAGCGCTGATCCAGATACAGTTTTAGCCCCTCAAAGTTGCTCATGCTTTTGGGATATGGCTCACGACACTTCGCGCACACGGAGCGATATGTCGGCCCTCTTCGGTAGAAAAAACGATAGAGTTTTTCCGGCAGCCATGGTTTGTCGATTTGTTCCAATGCATGTTCCCCCAAATATCCGCATTTTTGGCAAAGATACATGCTGAAAAGATTTTTGGGCAATTCAACCTTGGTAAGTCTCAGAAACAGTCCTGCAACATCCCTTATGTATGATCCCAAGTTTTCTCTAGTGAGGTCGGAATTAAATGTGCAGTCGAACCTGTTGTTAACCGACCACACATCTTCGCCCAGCGTATCCCAGATGCTGTATATTGGTTCATCATAGTTGCTACAGGAATAGAAAGCTTCCAAGATGCTGAGGCCCTTCTCCGGCTCAAGCTCTCCGGCAACAATTTGCTTACAGAGGTACTCGGCATAGATTCTCAAGCTCTCTTCGTGAGGAGGCAGACTTAAAGCCAACTCTTTCAGGCTTTTTTGGAAGTACTTTTCAATCTCCTCTGAGCCCGTTTCTTTATCCAAACCAATACCTGCAAGAATCGCGACGCTTTCTGAATCGCATCCTTCACAGAGTAATGACACAGCCCAATCTGTGTAGTCCTTCGCTTGGGCGCTACCGAGCGCACGTTTTCCCGCGAGATGTTCGAATTTCATAGGCCTGTCCATGTTGTCCGGTTTAGTCTGGAGAGAGGGTGGCAATAGTAGTGACCAGCCTGTTTTATCCCCTCACCCGGCCTTCGGCCACCCTCTCCCCCTGGGAGAGGGGAAGATGAGCATCCCTTCTCCCTAAGGGAGAAGGTGCCCCGAAGGGGTGGATGAGGGGTATTTTGACTTGCCGCAAAAACCTAACGGGACATTGCTGTCATTTAATACAATTGTATTGTTGTGCAATACAATTTCGAGAGCAACCTCGACCTTCTTACACCATCCGCTTCAACTCATCCAATAAATTGAGCGCTTCCAAAGGGGTGAGGGTGGCTATGTTGAGCTTCTTCAGGCGCAGGCGCAACTGGTCTTCCGTACTCTCAAACAGGGAAAACTGGGGCGAAGGTTCCTTGGGTGGGGCTTTTTTGCTCTTGGCCAGGCGCGGGGCACCCTCCTCGAACTCGCCGTGCTCCAGGTTGCGCAGGATCTCCTTGGCCCGCTCGATCACGTCCGCCGGCATGCCGGCCAGCCGAGCCACCTGGATGCCGTAGGAGTGGGAAGCGCCGCCGGGGATGATGGTGCGCAGGAAGATGACCTGATCGTTCCACTCCCGCACCGCCACGGTAAAGTTTTTGATCCGCTCCCTGGTTGAGGCCAGTTCGGTCAGTTCGTGGTAATGGGTGGCGAACAGGGTGCGAGCCCGGCAGCCGGGGGTGTCGTGGATGTACTCGGCCACGGCCCAGGCGATAGAAACGCCGTCGAAGGTGGAGGTGCCCCGGCCGATTTCGTCCATGACGATCAGGCTCTTGGGACCGGCGTTACGCAGGATGTTGGCCGCCTCCATCATCTCCAGCATGAAGGTGGACTGGCCCCGGGCCAGGTTGTCCCCCGCGCCGACGCGGGTAAAGATCCGGTCGGCGATGCCGATGCGGGCCTCGGTCGCCGGGACGAAGCTGCCGGCCTGGGCCATGAGGCAGATCAGGGCCACCTGGCGCATGTAGGTGGATTTACCGGCCATGTTGGGGCCGGTGATCATGAGGATCTGGCTCTCGTCGGCGTCCAGGCGGGTGTCGTTGGGGACGAAGCGTTCGCCCAGCTTCATGGCCTCGATGACCGGATGGCGGCCATCCTTGATGTCGATGACGTCCGTATCGTCCATCTGGGGCTTGCAGTAGTTCCGTTCCCCCGCCACGATGGCCAGGGAGATGAGCACGTCCAGCACCGCCAGGCCGTCTGCGGTGCGGCAGATGCGTTCGGCCTGGGCCGCCACCTGCTCGCGGATCTCCTGGAACAGGGTGTATTCCAGGTCGCAGATGCGCTCTTCGGCCCCCAGCACCTTTTCCTCGTAGTTCTTCAACTCCTCAGTGATAAAGCGCTCGGCGTTGGCCAGGGTCTGGCGGCGGATGTAGTCGGCCGGCACGGAGCCCAGGTTGCTCTTGGTCACCTCGATGGAATAGCCGAAGACCCGGTTGTAGCGGATCTTGAGGGTGGAGATGCCGGTGCGCGCCTTCTCCTGGGCCTCCAGGCGGGCGATGAACCCCTTCCCCTCGCTGCTGATGGCCCGCAGTTCGTCCAGTTCGGCATTATGCCCGTGAGCGATGATGCCACCCTCCCGCAGGGAGAAGGGCGGGTTCTCCACGATGCCCCGTTCCACCAGGCTGCGGATGTCGTCCAGGGGGTCGATGGTGCCGGACAGGGAGTGGAGGAGCCCGGACTGCATCGGGGCGAGGCGTTCCAGGAGCTGCGGGAGGCGGCGCAGGGAATCGTGCAGGGCCCGCAGGTCGCGGCCCGAGGCCGAGGCCATACCGATGCGACCGTTCAACCGTTCCAGGTCGGCGATCTCCCGCAGTTGGGCCGTCAACTCCTCCCGTACCTCCGCAGCCTCCAGCAATTCCTCCACCGCGGCCAGGCGTTGGCGGATCGGCTCCAGTCCCACCAGGGGGTAGCTGAGCCACTGTTTGAGCCTGCGCGCCCCCATGGCGGTGGCGGTCCGGTCCAGGCACCCCAGGAGCGATCCGGCTTTCTTCCCCTCGGCCATGGTGGCGGTGATCTCCAGATTGCGGCGGGTGGCCGGGTCCAGGGCCAAGTGCTCGGTCCGCTCGTACACTTGAATATCCCGGATATGGGGGATGGCGGACTTGCGGTTCTCCCGCAGGTAGTACAGGGCCGCCCCGGCCGCCGTGAGGCCCGCCGGCATGGCGCCAAGGCCCAGGGCCTCCGCCGAGGCGGCGCCGAACTGGCCGCAGAGAAGCGACGTGGCATAGTCCCGCTCAAAGACCCAGCCGGGCGCGCGGGAGACGATCCGCTCTCCCAGAAAGGCCCGCAGGTCGGCGGGCAGGTCGTCCAGTTCCAGATTGTCGGCCAGCAGCACCTCGCGGGGGCTGATGCAGGCCGCCTCGCCGGCCGCCGCCGTGGCGCCCGCCAGCTCCGTTACCCGGAATTCGCCCGTGGACAGGTCCAGCCAGGCGCAGCCCCAGGTGTTATTGGCACCCATGGAGAGGGTGAGCAGGTAGTTGTTCTCGTCCGGCGACAGGCTTTCGGTTTCGATGAGGAGCCCCGGCGTGACCACCTTGACCACCTCGCGCCGCACGATCCCCTTGGCCTGCTTGGGGTCTTCCACCTGCTCGCAGATGGCCACCTTGCGGCCCGATTCGATCAGCTTGGCGATGTAGGGGGAGGCGGAGTGGAAGGGGACGCCGCAGAAGGGGATTTCGTCCCCGCTCCCCTTGTTGCGCGAGGTGAGGGCGATGTCCAGGATGCGGGAGGCGGTCAGGGCGTCGTCCAGGAACATCTCGTAAAAGTCCCCCATGCGGAAGAAGAGGATCGCGTCCGGGTATCCCGACTTGATCTCCAGGTATTGCCGCATCATGGGGGTCTGGTCTGCCATGCGTTGTGAACCTTCCGTTTCGTAAAATGGGTGTTGGTGGTTGTAGCACACGGCCTGCGGCTTTTCAAGGCCAAGGGGGGAGGCGGGCGCTGCTGCTGAACTGCGGCCGGTTTCGTGTGCGGTAGAACGTGGGTGGCGAATTGTACCGACAAAAAAGCCCCGGATTGAGGTCCGGGGCTTTTTTTGCGTTTGGCTGGCGTCGTTACCGAGGAACGGCCGGGGTTAAAACTTTGCCCTGAAGCCGACCATGGCATTGTGGCTTTCAAAGCGGATGCCGCTGGTTGTCAGCAGGTCCCCGTTGAAGCTGGCCCGGTCGGTGTTGAAGTAGCGGTAGCCCAGATCCAGGGAGTATCTGCGGTTGAGAGCGATGTCCAGACCGGCGCCCACCTGATAGGCAAAGACGGTGTCGTTATCTTGGGGGTACATGTGAAGCCGGCTCGTGCCGCTGGTGGCAAAGGTGTCGGTCATATACAGCGACGCAAAGCCGATGCCGCCACCCAGGTACGGGGTGACGGGGGTGTCGTTGTGGATGTCGAAAAATGCGTTGGCCATGAAAGCGAGCGCCCCCAGGCTGCCGTCGATATTACGAAACTGACCGCCGCCGGCATTGTCCGTAATCGACTTGATATCGGCCTGTTTGTACGAAAGTTCGCCTTCCAGGCGCATGAAGCCGAAATCGTATCCGCCCGCACCGCCGACGTAAATGCCCGGGTCGAATTCTATCCGTTCGTCGGAGGTTGTGTTGTTGAAGAAGTCAGTCGTTGACGAGTCCGTACTCCGGGGCACGGTTATGCCGAGGAAGCCGGTGACATAGGGACCCGGCCGCATGGGTGCCGCCTGGCTTGCGGCTGGGATGGCAACGGTTATGAGGAGTGCAAGGGTGGTCAATGTCTTTTTCATGGTTTGTCTCTCCTTTGTGCATTCTGGATTCGACAGGCATCGATCTCGACAGCCTGCCTGGCCGATGTGGCGGTGCAAGGCTAACCAATAGTTTGATACATCACTATACTACACATGCGCCGCGTTGTCATGGGTTGAGAGACAATCCTTGAGGTTGATCTTCCGGCCTGACAATTTTATTTAATGATTGCGGAGTGTTGCGAAGCTGGCAGCGGGAGGGGGATGATTGGGAAAAAGGTGGCTGGCCGGGGGGGACAGGGGGGCGTGTTACAGCGTGTCACATGCGAGACCCATGAAATCGAAGATATTGTTTTCCGGGGCCACGCCCTGCTCGCGCTTGAACATGCAATTCGGCGAGCAGTAGTGAAGGGCGCCGGGGATGATCACTCCATCCATGACCTCCAACAGGTAACCGTTGCGGTCCACGCGGACGGAATAAATACCAGCGGTGCTGCCGGCATCGAAGGCTGCTCCGCAATGGCTGCAATGTGTCCGTATCGTCGGCATGTGCTGAATTTTGCCACTAATTAAATTGCAGCGTCAAGCGGTTAGAGATTATAATAATATAATTTTAAAAAAAGAACGCTAATCCTTCCATTTATGGCAACCCGAACATCTGACGGGGCCTTTTGCCATCTCCACGTGGCACCCTTTGCAGTTCTTGTGCGCCCATTCCTTGCCGAACCCTTTGATCTTGCCGACACCCTCCACGTGGCATGTGATGCACGTGCCGGTAATGGCCATGTGGTCTTTGTGGGGAAAGGTCACCTTGTTTTTGAAATTGATCACCTCGGGCGCGGCAAAGGCCGATCCCGAGAAGGCAAGCAGGGCAAGCAGGATAGCAGCGGTCTGTTTCATGGGCCAATCTCCTCCTGGCTGTGTTTGGGGTGCTCTGCGGACACGGCTGCCGACGTCCGCGGGAAGCGGTGCGCTCCCCTGCCTTTTCCAAATATACTATTTTTTATCCGTCTGCAAGGGTATATCCCTGTTAGTGCGGTATTTTTGCTGCCCGGAGCGGGCGGGGCTCCTCCTTGTCCCGCCCGCGCAAAAGGGGGTATACTGAAATAAAGGAGGCGAATACCCATGAAAGCATTACTGTTATCGGTGTGTTCCCTGGTGCTCCTGAGCGGATGCGTCCATGTCTTCAGCGAACGGGCAGACCTGATGGTGGACCGCACCATCGACTACGAACAGTTCAAGCTGAATCCCAAGGCCTATGTGGGCAAGTTTGTGAAGTTCGGCGGAATCATCGCGTCCACCAAGAATACCAAGGAAGGGTCCCGGATCGAGGTGGTGCAATTTGACCTGGGAAACGACGACATGCCCTATGAGGAACATGCCTCGGGCGGGCGTTTCCTGGCCACCAGCCCCGGCTATCTGGATGCCCTGGTCTTCAAGGCGGGGCGGCCGGTTGCAGTCATCGGAGAGGTGAAGGGGGAAAAGGTCCTGCCCTTGGGCGAGATCAGTTATACCTACCCGGTAGTCTCGATTGTGGAGATTCATGTCTGGAAACGGTCCGACCTGTATCCGTACCCGCCGGGGTACTACGATCCCCCGTACTATTATTACGGTTACGGCCCCGCCTATCCCTACGGGTGGGGCGGCCCCTACTGGTACGGGCCGCGTCACTGGAGATAGCTTTTTCCGGGAATGAAACAGGTAGAAACACGCGCCGGAGGCGCACCATGGGGTGACGCCTCCGGCTGTTGCGTGCGCGGGGCGGTCCTACTTCAGTTTGAGGGCGATGCGCGCCACGTGGGCGCCCTGGTAGCGGGCGCCGGCCAGTTCATTGCCGCTGGGCAGGCGCTCGCCCTTGCCCCCCGCGATGGTTGACGCGCCGTAGGGGCTCCCCCCGGTGATCTCGGAGATGCCCATCTGACCGGCAAAGGCGTAGGGGAGGCCGACCACCACCATCCCCTGGTGGAGCAGGGTCGTGTGGAAGCTCAAGATGGTGGATTCCTGTCCGCCGTGCTGGGTGGCGGAGCTGGCGAAGACGCTGCCCGGCTTGCCTACCAGCGCTCCGCTCATCCAGAGCTGGCCGGTGGCATCCAAAAACTGGCGCATCTGGCCGCACATGTTGCCGAAACGGGTCGGGGTGCCGAAAATGATGGCATCGGCCCCAGCCAGATCGTCCACCGTAGCCACCGGAATATGGGCCATGCCTTTCTGGGCTTCCAACGCCCCCATCATCCCCAATACCTCATCGGACAGGGTCTCCGGCACGCGCTTGATGACCGCCTCGCAGCCCGCCACCTCGCGAACCCCCTCGGCTACCGCTTCGGCCATCTTGTAGATATGCCCATACATGCTGTAATAGACGATGAGTACCTTGCACATCTGTTTAATCTCCTTTCCAAGTAGAAAGATATTTGCCACAGAGCCACCGAGGCCGCAAATGTCGTCTCATGTCGTGGTGGGGTGCCCCCGCCCCGGCGATGTTCCCTGCGCCTTCGTGGCTCTGGGCCTGGCTGCCATTGTATGATTAAAGGATAGCAGACAATCGTGGCTGCGCAACCGCCCGAACGGGCCGATCCACGCGAAGGCGGGTGAGCCTGATATGCTCTTATCTGGAATCCCCGGGGCAATAACACGCGACAAATATTCAGAACTTTACACGTGTTGTGCAGTTCATGTCTTGGTATGATTTAAGTAATTGATAGTATTGAAATAGCCGGTCAGATGTTAAAAAAATGTTTGTCGAAATATTTTACATGCTCTGGGCCATTCTTGTAAGATGCTTGTTATTGTTTGATTTTTTGCATTGGTACAATATCTGCATTTAAAAATTACCAGTAAGAATATATTGGTAGACTCGTTTAAAAGAGGATGAATATAATGAGAAAAACACTGATCGGCATGCTGGTCGTCTTGGGCATGGCAACAAGCGGGTGGGCAACGACGTACAGCGATTATGCGTATTCCGATGCGTCCGGCCGTGCGGCAACCGCAGACTTTACCCTGGACGGGACAAACCTCACATTGCTGCTCACCAACACTTCGACCTCGGCCGTTCCCAATCCGACCTATATCCTGACCGCGCTGCTGTTCGGCACCAGCAGTTCCTTGACGGCGCTGTCTGCGATAGTGCCGAGCGGCAGCACCGTCATTACTAAAAAGGGGACCTTGTACCCTGCCGGCACGAACGTCGGCAGCCAATGGGCCTATAACGACAACGGCGTTTCAAGTGCCGGTCTTGGTATCTTCGGCCCACACGACATAATTGGTGGTCCTGGTCTCATCTCCGCTCCCGGCAACGCTCCGGCCGGCCTTCCCTACGGCATCGCCGGTACCGGCACCATCAACTTCAAAAACGGCGACCTGGGCAATGCACAGTTGATTCAGGATGCGGTGCAGTTTACCTTCACAACCGGCAACGATTTCACCCTGGCAGATATCTCAAATGTTAAATTCCAGTATGGTACGAGTCGAGGAGGGTATCCTGCGAATCCGGTGCCGGAGCCATGCACCCTCCTTCTCCTGGGCGGCGGTTTCGGTGCGGCCGCCCTGGCTCGGCGTAGAGCGGGTAGGTGATTTTAGATTGGCCGACGCCGATGCAACTTAAAAGGGCTTCCACAAGGGAGCCCTTCTTTGTGGGGCTCTTTGAGCGCAGACGGTTTGGAGGCGTAGATGGAAAACAGAGGATTTGTTCGGGTGGATTTCTCTGGAGAAGCCTCGCTAGCATATAATGGACAGCGCGTCTCCGGCAACACGGGGAATGTCAGCCTGGGGGGAATCTACTTCAAGACCACCCACGAGGTACCGCTGAATACGCCGGTCATGCTTACCATCTGCCCGTCTGCCGCATCGTCGATAAACCTGTATGCCAGCACCGTTCGCACCGATAGGGGCGGGGTAGCCTGTCAATCAATACTATTGATGTGCATTCGTTTGTCAGGCTTAGGGAAGTAGTCGCTGCAAAGTATGATGATGATGTCATCATGGGCGAGACGTACAAAATAGCCCGTTTTATCCAATAAGTTCGAAAGCGGCCCCGCCCCGCCGCCGCTTGCTTGGGCTTTGCTTCATTTTGGCTTATTTTCTTCGGGACTTGATCCATCTACTGTTTTATCAGGTTTAACAAAGCTAGCCGGAACTGTGTAAGGAAGGTACAAGGTATCCATAACAAGTGATAAGGGCATATCTACAAGTCCAAGAAAATATGCCTGCCATTTTGTGCTTTCTGGCGGGTTTGGGTCAGAATAGGTATCTATCCATTCTTTTGTACCAATGTAAACTTTGTTCTCTCCTTCAGCGGTCTTAGCAAAAGTTCTTATGGAACTTGCACACCCTGTAACCATAAGCAAAATAAAACAAATCAAAAAATACATTCGTCTCAAGAAAATTCCCTCTTCTCTGCTGACCAATAAATGAATAATTTAGGTGTCAGCTCTGCACATTGACATCAAGTATATTGCACCCCTCCCATAACTCGCCTCAACCCACTCTACCGAGCCATCCACGCCCCTACAACCGGCCATCGTTACAAAATAATCGAAAAAAACTGGTGAGATAATTGGCGGAGCACATGGGAATACAAAAAATAATAAATATGCGTAATTTTAAAATAAAACTAAATAAGATTTTTGCACTTACCCGGAAAGTTACCCAGATAATTCCGCCTCGGGTCTTGCGTTGCCGGGCGGTTTCTTGCCCGATCACGCTTCGAGGGCTTGATTGGGTGCGATTATTTTAGAGTCATTTGCGATACTTTAATATGGCCGAGATTAAGTCCTCCATAAGGCATAACCTCAAAAAATCCTGTCACAGACGCAGTCTTTCCCCTATGCCTGTTTAAAGACATTGTCACTATAAACTGCCTCCATTTATTGGCAATGCCATCAGTGGCGTATGGAATTCGGAGCGCAGGATCGTCAAGCCCCAGAAATACAGCCTTATTTGAGTTTTTCTTCTCAAGATCGGCCCTTGTTAGGTAAATTGCATCCCCTTCTAGTTCGTAGATAAAAAAACCATCAACTCGAATTTTCTGCTTATTCCATTTTGCGGGATTGTTAAGAAGATCAGCTAATGGAACGCTTGGAACACCAGCGGACGGTGCTCCATATTCACTGATACAGCCACATAGACAAAGCGACAAGATGGTTATGGGGATTAATCGGTTCATTTTCTATTATCACCCTCCGGCTTTTTCAGTGGAAGATTAGAGAGAAAGATGAGGGTCAGGTTTCCATTCTTCAAATTTGAAATTTGGAGACGCGGCCCTTTGATTTTCCTTGCCAGGACGGCAGGTCGGGGACTGGAAAGGTGTGCGATAAGAGCCGGTGTTTTTTCTGGTGTTTGAGGATGTCTGGTATCTCGCGGGCGAAGGCGGCTATCTGGGGAGCACACAGGGCGATGAGAGGATGTCTGTTCTGTGACCATTTTTCTACAGCAAGCATAAAATTTCCTTGATTCGTTGAGGCATTATCAAGACTAGTTATGAATACCACAAATCAATGCAAAGAATAGGTTATATTTGTGTTTGCGCCTCGGTACTTGCATCTACTTGCATTCGGGCTTAAAAACTCCAGGGAGTAAGCTCTGGCCCCGCTCGGCCTCCGCACGCTAGCAGGACGGCCACGGATAGTGTGAATATCTTCTTTATATTTAGAGACTACTATGATATTGAAAGGACATTTGTATCCCCCTGTGCTAGCGCTACTGGGTATATGGAGATGGGCAAGAATGCCGACTGATCCCGGACACATTGAAACATTATTAAAATCTATTATAAGCGGAATCAATGTTCCTTTTTGGGTAAAAGGGGATTTTTGGATTTTCTTAGTGATTGGAGTGTTTGGTCTTCTCTTCTCGGTAATGGCATTCATTGAGGCAAGGCGTGCAAAGCAGGCTGCTACGGAAGCAGCAAGGAACGTTAGGATTCAAACCATTACCATAGACTTGACCGAACTCTCACAGAGACTCGACAAGCTAAGCCCTGACATCAAATTTACAGAAGCACGGGACATGATGGCTGAAATGTCGAGACGAATAAGAAGACTTACGTCTCCATTCAAGAGCGATAACGGTCTTTCGGAACCAGTTAATTTGCTTTGGGAAGCATTGAGTAACGCAAAACAATCTCTTAAGGCAGTTAAGCCAGCGAACATTGAGCTTGAGTCAGAGACGCCCCTTGCTGTTTATAACGCTATTGAGTCTGATATTTCAGATATTAATGATAGAATTGCTGACGTACTTGGACTTCTTGAAAGAAGAACTATAGATTTTGGAGATAATGATGGAAGCAAAAAATGAACTTCTCGATTATTTAAATCGATTGTTATCAGCAACAGTTGACAAAAGTATGGAATGGTTTAAAGCTAATCCAACAACCTACATGTGGACAACGAATACCCCAAAGCCAGGGAAGGTAATTATTCAACGTGTTAATAAGCGTGCCTTTGTAATCGTAATGGGGCGTCGAGTCCCAAGAGAGATCACTAAACATCTTTTGCAGGTGCTCGATGGAAAAGGAAATATAGTTTTTTCAGTTGATGGTATGAGTAATAGCACTGCTGAAGAGGTATTGATAAAAGTTTATGAGGCTATACTGTCACGCGAAACAGAAAAAGGATTTGAATTCTTTAAGGACATAATTCCACAAAAGTAACAATCAAATCGTTTTGACTGAAATAAATCAACAAATTTTGTTTTCAATACTTTATTTCGATTGCGTTGTGGGGCCAGTTGCCGATTGAAAAGCTGTTCCTATAATCCCTGTACTGGTATGAATTTGTTTGAACTTATATGAATTCTGACACACCGTAGAGATTAATAATTATTTGAAATTATATTTATATTGATTTGCTGTAATGTAATTAGTTTATTTTTATTCTTTTTTCGGACCCCGTTTCCATAGGCCCAACCTTGCTTTACCAATCACACCGACCGCTTCAGTGGTGTCATCTTTGCCCCTCCCTTTAATCCATCCAAGTAATCGGCCCAAAGTTGCATCATCTTCTTGCGCTCCGCGAGGTGAGCAGTCCTGTTATAAGCACGCCCATTCGGGTCTTTTACAGCATGTGCAAGCTGGTGTTCGATGAAATCAACGCGCTGGTTTAGCACCTCATCAAGGATCGTCCGGGCGGTTGCTCTGAACCCGTGGCCGGTGATCGGAGAAAGATGAGGGTCAGGTCTCCATTCTTCAAATTTGAAATTTGGAGACGCGACCCTTTGATTTTCCTGTCATATCAAAAAAAGCCATCAATTCCATACGATATATATTTATTCAAAGTTCCACATTCTTCTATTGAAGAAATAATAATCGGAGCGAATGCAACCCAAGACCTGATAGACAAAATAGTAGACTACGGGAAAAAGCTAAAATCACAATTTACAGTGCGATCATATCGGAGACAAGTTTTGATATGAACAGAGTTAAGCTGAAGAGTTGAGGAAGACGTTGAAGATAGTCTAACAACCGGCGGCAGACTGATAAGCCGGTCACTGCCAAAATCGTTAGGCACATTACATGAAATTGATAATATTTGGATTCGGGTTTGTTGCTTTCGTTTCTTTTTTAGTCATAGCAGCTAACAAAAGAGACCCAAGATTTGTCGGCTATAAGCTTGGTATCAAGGGCGTACTTTTGTTCGAAGAAAAATTTAGGTGTCAGGTCTGCACATTGACATCAAGTATATTGCACCCTCCCATAACCCACCTCACCCCACAATGCAGAGCCATCCACGCCCCCACAACCGGCCATCGTTACAAAATAATCGAAAATACGTGAAGAGATAATTGGCGGAAGCACATGGGAATCGAACCCACCGGGGAGATTTCTCATCCCCCCCACCGGTTTTGAAGACCGGGCGGCCCACCAGCGACCGACGTGCTTCCGAAGAGGTTGTGACGAGCCGGCTGCAATCGGCCCGCACGATTGGGGAAGGGCTTTCTTATACACTCAGTTGCGGCACTTTTGCAAGCGGTGTTGTAAACGGACCCGGTGGTGCGTAGGAGGGCAGGGAACTGATTCCCGGCCTTGACGGGAGGGGGGATGGTTTACGCCATATCCTCGCAGCCGACGGCTATGACCCGGTTGCGTCCCTCTTCCTTGGAGATATAGAGCGCCTCATCGGCGGCCTTGTAGAGCTTTTCCGCCGTGCCGAACTTGTCCAGGGAGGCGACGCCGCAACTGAAGGTGGAGTTGAAATACTCCTCGCCGGCGGGAAAGCCGATGGCGGCGAAGCTCTCCAGGATCTGCTCCAAAAGGTGCCCGGCCTCCATGATGTCGCAGGCGGGAAGGATGACGGCAAACTCCTCGCCCCCGGTGCGGCCGACCACGTCGCACGTGCGGAGCCGCTGCCTGAGCAGCCGGGCCAGGGCCATGAGGACCCGGTCCCCCGCGTCATGGCCGTACTGGTCGTTGATCTCCTTGAAACGGTCCAGGTCGATCATGGCGAAGCAGAGCGCCTCCTCCCCTTTGAGGGCGTCTTCGATGGCCAGGTCGAGATGCTTCCTGGTGGCGGTGTGGTTGAATAGCCCGGTCATGGCGTCCGTGGTCATGGAGGAGCGTATGACCTTCATCCGCTCGGCCAGAACGGTCACGGTGGAGATCAGGTGATCCGGCGTGATCGGCTTGAGCAGGAATTCATCCCCCCCCATGCGCCGCGCCTCGAACTGGGCGTCCGCATTGGTTTCGCTGGAGAGGAAGATGATCGGGATGCTGAAGTAGGCCTCGATCTGCCGGATCGTCCTGGCCAACTCCGTGCCGTTGCAGCCGGGCATGTACATATCCATGAGGATCAGGTCCGGCTTGAATTCGAAGAGCAGCGGTAGCGCCTGCAAGGGGTCGTTCAGGCTCCGGGTCTCCATGCCCGCGTCCTGGAGAATGAGGGCGGTCATCTCCGTCAGGAGCGGGTCGTCGTCCACGATCATGATGCGGTACGGTTCGGGGGCCTCCCGGGTGGTAAGGGCGTGAAGGGTCGTGCAGAGGCCGGTGATGTTGACAGGCTTGACGAAATAGGCGTCGGCCCCGGCCCGGAGCGCCGCGAGACGGGAAGAAAGGTTGCCCAGGGAGGAGATGAAGACCGTGGGGATAGTCCGTTCCAGCTCGGGGCGGATCTCCTTCATCACATCCGCCCCGCCGGTCGGCTGGCCGGGGTAGACCAGGTCCATGACGATGACGTCCGGGTGCCCGCCGCGGACGGCGTTGCGGAACTGCTCCAGCTCGCCGAAGGTCAGCACCTCGAAGCCGAAACAGCCGATCTGGGTGGCCAGGTTCAGGCGTTGCAGGGGGTCGTGCTCGCAGAGGTAGACGACCCGGCGCTCCATCCCGTGGAAGGTCTCGGCGGCCGCCACGACCTCCAGGGCTTGCAGGTCCATGGCCCGGGGCGCATCGGTGCGGGCCGCCTCGCGCTCCATCCGGCCGACAAGCTCCTGCAGCAGGGGGCGCCAGGCGCTCTCGGGGCCGGCCTCTCCCTTGCGCACCTGCCGCGCCAGCCGCTCCCCCTCCGCGGCCAGGTCGCTCAATGCGTGCAGGCCGAAGTTGGCGCTCTCCCCCCGCAGGGTGTGGAAGCAGCGGTACAACTCGTTGACCGCCTCGTTGGCCGGTACCCCCTGGCCGAGGGCGGCATGCGCCTCCCCGACGGCGTCCAGCTTGGCGGGGAGCTGCCGCATGAACGTCTCGCGGAAATTCTTCAATTTTGTCGCTATTAAGGTTGATTTGCCGCCCATAACGCCTCTGTGGGGAAACAACGCCCGCGGCCCGGGTCTCAGCCCTTGGGCCGCGGGCATCCGTTGCCGGTGAAGATCGTACGATTGTCCCTGGTGCGGGCAACCGTATGCCTTCTGCTATACCACACCAGGTTTCCATTAACAAAGTCTATTTGTGTGTTCCCTCAGGCGGGTTCTGCGGGTGGGACTCGGGGGGGGCGGTAGCTCAGGGAGGGGGGAAGGAGCGGCTAAAAGGCGACGCCGAATCTGACGCTGAGGCCGCCCAAGCTGGCGACCTCCTGGCGGGGAGGAGGGGCTTTTATCCGGCTTTCCTGGGGACTGCCCCCCGCTTCGTAGCTGAAGGTGAGCGATACCCCGTTGTTGTAGTGGACCATGACGTTGCCGTCGTCGTTCAGGGTCAGGAGGGCTTTTTTCGCGGCAGGGAGCTGGGGAGCGGGTTGCTCCCGGAGTTGTTGATCCGGGGCCTGGAGGAAAAGCACGTTTTCCGCGCGGGCGGGGAGGGGGGCGAGCAGCAGGGAGAGCAGGGCACAGACCGCAGCGGCCAGGAACAAGCGGGGTGTTGCTTGGTGGTGTGCTTGCATACGTTCTTCCTTTTCCTTATTCCATCTGTGGGCACAAAAAAAGCCGGGTCGCCGATATCATCATTCTGATATTTCGGCGACCCGGCTGTCTCTGTAAGACCCGTGGGCTTTCCGTCCCACCCTCGCGGATGGTTTAGTATTGTCGATACCCTATGCAATTGTTGATTCACTCTACCCCTGCCCGGGTAGATATTATGTGACGGCCGTCACATTTTGGGAGAATGTGCGTCCCCCTTCCCGGGACACATCCAGAGGGACATCCCTTCACGGCGCACCCGCTTGCCGCTCCACCGGCCTTATCGGCCATGTCCCGCATGAGGCCGGGCAAGGCGCACCGGCCGCGCTTTCTTGCGAGTTTTCATTTGTGCATTACAATTAGCACATCGCTTTCATACCGAGCCCCGAAAGGAGGCGTCACATCATGAAAAAGCTCACCGTGGTTCTCGCCGTGGTTCTCGCGACGGCCGGGACGCCCGCCGCCCTTGTTGCGGCGGATGCGCCCCAAAATGCCGGTCCTGAGATCATCAAGCTCAAGATGGGCGACCTCTATCTGATCTTCAAACACTGGCGGCATCAGAAGTGGAGCAATCGTGAATGTCTCCGCTGCCATACGGCCCAGGAGTGGAAGATCAAAAACTGGGACAAGGAGGTCGCCCACCAAATCTGCATCCCCTGCCATGACCAGGGCAAAAAGGGGCCGGTGGACTGCAAGGAATGCCATGGCCCCACCTACACCTCGATGAAGAAGGACGCTCCATGAGATGGCTGCCATGCATGGGGACGGGGCTTGAAAGGCCGGGACCGCGCCCGCCGGGTGGTGTTGTAAGATTTAAGTTGATACATTTAAAATGTTTCATCGATTGAAATAGGGGGAAAACATGGCATGATTTATCCAAATAACCTCTCTGGGTGAACATGGTGCATAAACAGGAAACCATCTCGTCCCGCTTTTTCGACTACCTCTACCGGCTGGGGAGCACCGTCAATGCCGTTATAGGGCTCATATGCTGTGGGCTCCTCGGGGCTTTGGACGTTCTGACGCCGCCGGAATACATGTTTTCCTTTCTCTATCTCTTCCCCATCTCCTTTACCACCTGGTTTGCCGGCAAACGCGGGGGGCTGCTGGCTTCCATACTGTGCACCGCCATTCTGACGCGGTACAACTATCAGGCGAACATGCTCGCCGCCGTATGGAACAACCTGTCGACGCTCGGCATCTTCTGCGTCGTCGCCGTCATGGTAGGCAAGATCCACCAGCTTCTGGACAACGAACGGATTCTGTCCCGCACCGATGCGCTGACCGGGGCAATGAACCTTCGAGCCTTCACCGAGCTTGTGGAGTATGAAATATTGCGCTTGCGGCGCGACTACAGACCCTTTTCCATTGCCTATTTCGATATCGACAACTTTAAAAAGGTGAATGACAGGTACGGGCACCGGAAAGGCGATGAACTGCTCAAGTCGGTGGTAAACTGCCTGAGGGAAAAAATACGGAGGACGGATATCATCGCCAGGCTGGGCGGGGACGAATTCACCATCTTTTTCCCCTCGACGGACCATGAGGCGGTGAAGACGGTAACGCTGGATCTGGTGAAGGCACTGGACCGGCTGGCGAAACTCAACAAGTGGCCCACCACCATCAGCATGGGAGTCGTAACCTGTTCGGACGGGGCATGCGAACTCGATGACCTCATATCGACGGCGGACAAACTCATGTACGACGTAAAACGTGCCGGGAAAAACGGCGTTGAATATGCCGTGTATCCGCGGGCCTAACGGGACAGACCTGAAAGGCTATTCCTGATACCCCAGAGCATTCACCCCGGCCAGATAGTGCGCAAATCTCTCCGCCGCTTTTATTTTCAGGAAAGTTGTGGTCGTCAAATAATGCGTGGACAACGGGTCGCTCAGCACCTGTCTACCATACGTCTCCATAATCTTATTGCTCTTGAGCTTCCTGTCATCTGGCAATAGCACCTTTTCGCGTTCCTTGTTACCTTTTACAAAGTGGTACACCTTTTTTGCCGGTTCAATACAGGCTGAAGGTAAAACGGCATGTGCAAGGCGAGACAGAAACGCTTGCTTATAAACATCCAGGAATTCCAACTCGAAAGTCTTGAGATTAATTTTTGCCGGCCTATGCGTAGTGCATACGGGCAGCTCTAAGAGCTCTGGCATCAAGGTATGAATGAGCCGTATCTGGAATGCATCGTTCGATCGATACTCGAATGGCATCTCTAACAGTGAATCGTGCAGACACTTCAACGCTAGTGGGTCAATATAGTGGCAAAACTCATTGGCAAAGTTCAGAAACCTTGCATCGGTGCGGATGTAAAGGAAAAGGGCGGCTTTTACGAACGTTTCTAATGGTGCTTCATCAGGAAATTCTATCCCGCCATGGCGCAACCCCTCTCTCAGATCCTGGATGAATTCGGATCTATATAGCTCCCGGCAAGGAAGATCTGGGCTCTTGCCTTCGGAAGACATATTGAATTCAATGAGGTCGTTGATCGTATAGTTTCTCTGCGCTTGTGCCCATGGTCTCCTGCATGCCGTAATAACGCCACGCCCACCGAGCAGGAGATCAGGATAAGGTGAAATGCCGCCGCTTAATTCCTCTAACAACGACCGGGAAGCTCCATAAACCTCATACTGGAAGCCGTAAGTCTGGAATAACTCTTGTAAAATGTTTTGATCGTATGGCTGTTCCCCGGACCAGTCCAGTAGCTGGAAAGGGAGGTTGAATGTTTCGGCGATTTTTGTTGCAATCTCAAGATCAATTGGGCGGTCGTCAGTCAGGTCGCTGTTTCCGACTCCATACATGATTTTAGGAGCCGCCCCCTGATCCAATAATGCCGCCAGGACGGTTCTTGAATCGCGTCCACCCGTTCCGAAAAGCCCAACAGAGCCGACCGCCGTTATCTCGCGGAACACCGCCTGAACCTCAGATTTATAACCTTCCACCGCATCGGAAATCGATGAATATTTTTGCTTGGCGGTATGGGTATCTGGCAGGTTATTTACTTTGAATACTCCATCGTTGAGGTCGACAGTTATCGTCTGGGTGCCGAAAAGTCGTCTCACTCCCCTGTAGAAAGTCTCTTCTCCCAGGGTGCAGCTCTCAAATGCGGTCATGGCCAGTTTTATTGGATTTATTTTTCGCTCTGGCAACATCTGCGCACAGATATCGAGCGAATTTGAAATATTCCAGCACGAATCCATGTTTGAGTAATACAGAGAAATCGCACCCTGAGGATCGGTGAAGACGGTTATTTTATTGTTATGCCTGATCGCGACGGCGTAGTGGCCGATTGCCTTTGAGCGTACAGCTTCAATGCCACTGTTGACGAAATCGGAATAGAAGTCTCGAAGCGCCGAAGGACCAAGCCTGGACCGGTAAATGATCGTGCCGGCTGAGCAGATCCAATCGTCTTCTCCACATGTCACAAGGTTGTTGGTGTCAACGGCACGCTTTAGGTATGCCTGAACATGGCAATTATGGGTGGAACGATGCCCTGAGGAGTTCAGTCCCGCTCTCCTGCATGCGTTTTCGGCTTGTCGATGTGAATTCTCGTTTGATGTCATGTACCATCGAGCCATTTTCCCCTCCCACACACCTGCAAACTTTTTGCCTGTTAAGGGTTCGCTTACTCCATAAGTACTTCTATCGGGATAGCCGCCGATGACGGGCCATTTTTGAGCTGCCCCCATCACCCCCTGCCGCCCATCAAACTCATGGCTATTAATTTTACCCCATATAAGTACTGAATTCAAATGCAGTTTCAATATGTTAGAAATGTCGCCCCGATCCAGAAAATGTTGAAATAATTACCGCCGGATGCCGATCCACCAAACCCCCTGTTATCACACAAAGAAAGCCCCTTGGAACATCTCCAGAGGCCTTTCATTGTGCCAATTTGACACATTCATCTCACAGTTGTATGCTCCTCCTGCACGGATGAACACTCGTTAACCGAATTTCGACGTTAGTGCCGTGCTGGCTTTGCCGAATTGTTCATCACCGCGTAAGTGCAATCCCCAAATAAGGGAGCAGGGTAAAGCTCCCAAAACGTCGCACGAAAGGTCTGACCCATGAGTGTCCTCTATCTCCTCATATCCTCCCTCTGTATCCTCGCCCTGGCGTACCGCTACTATTCCGCCTTCATTGCCGCCAGGGTCCTGATGCTCGACGACCGCAACATTACGCCGGCGGTTACCTGCAACGACGGTAAGGATTATGTCCCGACCAACAAATGGGTGGTCTTCGGCCATCACTTCGCCGCCATTGCGGGGGCGGGGCCGCTCATCGGGCCGACGCTGGCGGCACAGTACGGCTGGGGGCCCGGATTTTTCTGGATTCTGCTGGGATCGGTCTTCGCCGGGTGCGTCCACGACATGATCATACTCTTCGCCTCGGTCCGCCATCAGGGGCAGTCCCTGGCGGTCATCGCCCAAAAGGATGTGAGCAGGCTCACCGGCATTACCACCGCATTCGTCACCCTGTTTATCATCATCGTGGCCCTGGCCGGCCTGGCCGTGGCCGTGGCCAATGCGCTGTTCAACAACCCCTGGGGCGTTTTCATCATCGCCATGACCATCCCCATCGCCATGATCACCGGCGTCTACATGTTTCGGATCAGACCGGGAGCCATTCTGTCCGGGACGACCTTCGGCGTTGTCGCCATACTGGCCGCCGTCTATTTCGGGGGACCGATCGCCGAGTCATCCATTGCCGGATGGTTTACCTTCAGCAAACAGAATCTGTCGATCATCCTGCCGCTGTACGGCTTTTGCGCGGCGGCCCTGCCGGTGTGGCTTTTGCTTGCGCCGCGCGACTATCTCAGCACCTACATGAAGATCGCCGTGATCGGGGGGCTGGCCGTGGGGCTGTTCTTTGTGAATCCCACCGTGCAGATGCCCTTCGTGACCCGTTTCATTGCCGGCGGCGGCCCGATCATCCCCGGCCCGGTCTGGCCGTACGTCTTCATCACCATCGCCTGCGGCGCCATCTCCGGGTTCCACGCCCTTATCGGCTCCGGCACGACCCCCAAGATGCTGGAGAGGGAAGGGCAGGTCCGTTTGATCGGCTACGGCGCCATGCTGACGGAGGCGTTCATCGGCGTGATGGCGCTCCTGGCCGCCGTGACGCTGGTGCCCAACGACTACTTCGCCATCAACTCCTCGGCCGCAGCCTTTGCCAAGCTCAACATGCCGGTGCAGAACCTGCCCGAGTTGTGCCGGCTGGTGGGCCTGGACGTTGCCCACCGCCCCGGCGGCGCGATCTCGCTGGCGGTCGGCACGGCGTACATATTCTCCCACGTTGGGGCGGGGTTGCAGCATACGATGAAGTATTGGTTTCAATTCATCATCATGTTCGAGGCGCTGTTCATTCTGACCACGATAGATGCGGGAACCCGGGTGGCGCGCTACATCCTGCAGGATATTCTGGGAAAGGTCTATGCCCCGCTCAAGCAGACCGACTGGATACCGGGAGTGGTGTTGACCAGCGGCGGGGTGTCCTTTGCCTGGGGGTATATCCTCTACACGGGCGATGTCTCCTCCATCTGGCCCCTGTTCGGCGTGACCAACCAGACGCTGGCGGCGCTGGCGCTGGCCATCGGGACCACGATCATCCTCAGGACCTCGGCCAAGAAGCGGTATGCGCTGATCACTGCGGTGCCGTGCGCCTTTGTCACGGTGACCACCTTCGCGGCGGCCTTTATGAATATCCAGCTCTACCTGGCCCAGGGCATGATACTCAACACCATACTCAGTGCCGTCATCATCGTTCTGGTGACGATCATCATCGTGGAAAATGTGCGCGTCTGGATAACCCTGCTCAAGACGGAGAAACCGCTCGGCATGAACGATGACCGGGAACACATCTACTGTCCGGTGGTCCCTGCCCATGCGCCTGACGATCTGCCCCTGGCCTGAAAAGCCGGCAGGAAAGCGCCGTTATGATTCCATGAGGCCCGATCCCCCGGGAGGGCCGGGGTGCCGCAAACTAATGGCACCCTATGCAAACGTTCTCGTCCCTGAGCCTGTGGACCGAATCCGCCCCCGCGGCTGAAGGCCCATAGGAAATGATACCTTCCTGATGGGGGTTGTGACACGTTGTGCACGTAATGCGTCCCCGGGGGACCAGCGGCAGCGAAAACCTTTCCTGGATTTCCGGTCTGGCGATGTTTTTCTTGATTTCGTCCGGTGGCGTTAGCAGGAAATGCTTTTCAAAATAGCCTGTATGCATCAGAGTGTGGCACCTCATACAGAGAAATGACACATCTGCTTTGAATAACACCATATTCGCCCGGTCCTGCGAAGGGTCCGGCTCCAATTCATGGCAGTATAGACATACCACCTTGCCATTGACGACGGTTTGACTTCCATCATCCTGCCTCATGACATGAGGATCTATCGTGGCGTATTGCTCAGCAGTATGACAATTGAAGCATATCGTTCTCACGTCAGTGTACGGGCCTCCCCGTAAGAGCATCGGTGTCCCCTTGTGTTGCGGGCCGCCATGCATTTCATGGCACGTGAGGCACTCGATTCTGCCGAGATAGAGTGGAAACTGCGGCTTGATTTGCATGGTTGGGATAAAGTTTACCGGGTGGTGGTTTGTCGTGTAGTTATGACAGTCGAGACAAAAATGCGAGGGGTCGACGTAGGAAGGGAAAAGCGCCGTTTCCCCTTCCGGTTTGGCAACCGAGTGGCAATACAGGCAGTCGGAATGCGGTGCCTTGGCGGCCGGATCGCTGTTCTGTTGAACATCGATCCTTAATTGGCTGCATGACGTGAGAACGAGCGCGAGGATAGTCAGACGAATCAGGCAGTTAAACGTTGTCATAACGGCCATCCCTCTCTTGCGATACCTGGCGCGGATTGGTATCTTCGCAGAGCCAATAAGGGGACAGGCTACTTATGGTCCCCTCGGTGACGTATTTGTTGCCTGTCCCCTTATTGGCCGGGCCGTTTGCCTCTTTATTGAAACATTGGCCAGACAAAGAGTATTACGCCTACTCCACCGGCGAGCAGCGAAGCAAACCAGACCAATCTGTAGCGCGTAAGTGCCGCCACGGCGCCCAAGGCAATAGAGACCTGAAAGAGGGCGACCGCACTTGCAAAGCCATGGTGTTTATGGAGAAGGTGATCGGATTCCTTTAGCCGCTCGTCCCGTTCTCGTTCCTTCTCCAGTGCCTTGCCCTGAATCTCTTTTTGCTCTTCGATGTAGCGGTGCATTTTTTCTTCATAAGCGGCGGGAGGTTCTTTGCCAATGGCCAACCAGGCCGTGCGTGACGCTTCCTGGACCGCTGCCTTAATGCCTTTGGCTTGGTAATAGGCCCACTGGTCCGATGCCTCGGATTGTAGTCGCGTCGCTTCCGTCTTCAGTACCAGTGCCATGTTGACAGTAGCTCCGGCCTGAAGCGATGCAATAGCGGCGAGAACTGCCAGAATTGCAGTGGTAATTGAAATGAGCCTGAGAAATGTTCCCCCCTCCCGTTCCAGTTCTTCTTTAATTGCTTCGTGCAAATTTTCAGTTTCGATCTCTGGGCCTTCAGGCATAAGACGTCTCCCTTCATCTGCATGTACGAGAGCAATGAAAAGTGCTACAGAGGCAGCATGGTGTGGGAAAATAGTTGATTAATGATTATCTCAGAATACACCGATGTCAATCGGCATTGGATTTTGACCCACCGAGGCGAGAGCCAATAAGGGGACAGGCTACTTATTGGCACCTCGGTGACGTATATGTTGCCTGTCCCCCTATTGGCCGCCGCACATGACCATCCTGCCTAGTTATTTAGGGCGCGTCGATGTTTCTTTGTTGTTACGATACCTTCAAGTATTCCAAATTCAAGGGCTGACCCAGTTCCTTACCTCAAACAGGTATCGGATGGGTTGCCGTTCAGGAATGGGACAATGTTGCCAGTGAGTATCGGCACCTCTCCACATACCGAAGCATGGGTGAGGCAGAGGCCTTTATCAATGGAGATTACTTAAAAGACAGAACCGGCAGGGAGGCTTTCTAATGGGAAACCGTGTGAAAAAATGCTATAGTGGCTCCTCGGCAAGCTGCAGATTCTGACATTTGAATATACGTGCAATTTTTCAAATGACTTATTTTGTCACACCTCGATGGTATTCTGAAATGAACATCCCCCTTAGTATACTAAGTAATAGAGATACTTCATTTCTGAAAGCAGGGTAAATTAAATGAAAATGACTCATGCCATTGATATTATAAGTAAACTGTCAGTCTCTAAAGATTTAGAGCCATCAATAATAAAAATTGGAGACTTGAGCAAATCAGTTGATATTACAGATATCAGCCAATACGATTTATCACACACTTATTTTGATCAGGCATTGATAGATAATAGTAAATATGATGATGGCGTAGTTGAGACACCTGGCTATGTAGCCGAGTTTATGGTCAAACTCGCTACAGAAGAATATTTCAAATCTAAATTTGAAGAAATTGATAAGCAGTCACTACTTTTGTTGAAGTGGTTTGACCCTTGTGTCGGTGCTGGATCTTTTCCAGTTGCTATAATTGACGTGTATTCAGGCGCATTTGGTAAGCTATCAAGTGTCAATGAACTTCCATGGATCTCAATTACTGATACATCGCCAGCAGGTGTTTTTTTAAGTCTTTGTGCGATAAAAATTGCATTGAGTGAAAAAGAGCTATCTTTATCTGAGTACCTAGATTCAGGTCGGCTTATTTATTCAATTGGAGATACTCTCGAAATCCATAGTGAAAATTATGGGTTTAACAGCGATACCAAACAATACGATATAGTAATTGGAAACCCGCCATACGTACGTGCAACCAGAATACTAAATAGCTATAGAAATTTTATAAAAGGCCAATTTCCGAGTTGTTATTATGGTTCTGCAGATCTTTACATGTATTTTATTGCAAGTGGCGTTCAGTCGCTTGTAGAAAAAGGGGTGCTTTCATTTATATCACCTATTGGTTTTACTAAAACAAAAAGCGGCTCACGATTGAGGACATTCTTAAAGAAAACATCTGCAATAACTGCTTTAATTGATCTTGATGAAATAGAGGTGTTTGAGAATGTTTCTATCCATTCTGCTATTTACACCCTTCGCAAAAAAACTGAGCAACCACATTTAATACGTTATTCGCACGTTAATGACTTAGATACGCTTAAACTCTTATCTTCTGGCAAGCTACAAATTGGTACCGCAATTGCTGATATACCCGATTCTTATGGATGGTCCATACATGAATCTTCAGAGGTTCTCTCTGAATACAATGAAACTTATAGAAATTGTAAGCCATTAAGTGATTTTGGCCTAAACGTATATTCTGGGATAAGGCCTGGATGTATTAAGGCATTCATTCTCACATCGGATGAATTAAACAACTTTTCAGAAGATATCCAAGAAAAATGGCTCAAGCCCATTGTTTTACCTGCAGATATAAATCGCTGGTGTGGATCTAAAAAAATGAGCTATCTGATATTTACTCCTCAAAAAACAGACGCTCCACCAGATGAGATAATAAACTACTTGGTTGGCTTTAAAAATAAGCTGTTACAACGACCAGAGGTAAAAAATGCTGACGATTGGTACAAATTACGAACTTGTGCTTATTATGAAAAAATGTTCCATAACAAAATAATTTTCCCTGATCTGTCATCTCAACAGCGTTTCTCTATTTGCTCTAGTAATGTGCTTGTCATTGATGGGTCCTATTTTATTGATTCTGATGATTTGGTATTACTTGCAATATTGAACAGCAGTATAGCTAAAAAATATTTTGTTAATATATGTTCTAGCGTTGGGAACCTATCTTCAGGTGGTAGATTTAGATTTAAAAAGAATTTTGTAAAAGACTTTCCGTTACCATCAGATCTGTTTGAACGAATTGATTTGAGAAAACGTATAATTGATCAAGTTAACAATATCTTAAATAGTGGTGAGACGTTGGATGATACGTATAAGCTAGATAAGCTCGTAGAGGAATTTTATATGGATGGAAACCAATGAGTAGCCTAGCTGAGCGGATAAAATATACTTCAAGTGCTAAAGTACCGACCTGCTTGGACCTCTTCTCAGGAGCCGGTGGCATTAGTATTGGATTTGCTATGGCTGGTGGCCGCCCTCTAGGTGCTGTTGACTTTGATAAAGACTCAATAGACACCTATAGTAGGCTATTCCCTGACGCTATAGATGTTGCATGTTGCGATATTGAACAATGGCGACCCAAAAGTAGCCCTAGTGAAGTTGACGTAATTATAGGAGGTCCTCCATGCCAAGGCTTTTCATTAGCACGTGGATTACGGTTTGTGGACGATCCTAGAAATCATTTATATAAACATTTTGTAAGTATGGTTGCCTACTACAAGCCAACTTGGTTTGTAATGGAAAATGTCGAAGGAATTATAAACATAGGAAATGGCGTAATTCTGAAGCAAATTCATGAGGATTTCGCTACGGCTGGTTACTCATTTGATTACAAAGTTGTCAATATGGCCGAATACGGTGTGCCCCAATTGCGTAGAAGAGCCGTTTTCGTGGGAAACAATTTGAATAAAACATTCAAATGGCCTGAACCTTGTTTTTATGACAAAAAGAAAGCGACCACACAGCAAAATCTTTTCAATAATGATCTTAAACCATTCAACTCAGTTAATTCTGTTCTAAGCGATCTGCTACTACCTCAAGGCAATTATTTCGCACACAGAGCAAACTCTCAAATGCGAGGTCCAAGAAATCGTGATGCCCACACTGAGCCAGCTTTTACCCTTCGTGTCCGAGGTGACGAGTTTGCGTTATGTGAACTCCCTGCCACTTCAGCTTTCATACCTGGGCCAATTCCTGAAGAAGAAGTAAAGTTTCGCAAACCACAAAACGAATTACAGGAATGTTTGCGCAACATAATTCCACCTTGGATTCAGAAATCGAAAGTAGCTAATTCACGTCAGACAACTTTACCAGAGCTTAAAGGGACACGGAGACTAACAATTCGTGAACAGGCCAGACTTCAGACATTCCCAGATTGGGTTTCTTTTGAAGGGAAAATAACTTCACAGGCGAGACAAATCGGCAATGCCGTACCGCCACTCTTTGCGTTTCACTTGTTCAATGAGATTTTTAGTCACATGTAAATCAATTGAAAAGTTTGCTTGCATACGAATCCATAGTGCCAGACAACATGCTACAAAAGTCATCAATGCTTGTACTTGCCATGTCCACACATGATTCAAAATCATATGAATCACATCGTTTATTTCTGCCATTTACTAATAATGACAGTGGGATGTCGCTGCCAGAAAATATTTCCAAATATCTATTGAGCTGTTTTTCTGCGTGATAATTCCCTTTACCGACACTACATTCAATAATTCCCTTAATCGGCAGCACACCAAGTAAGTCCGAGTTGTACGATATTATTGGTAATGATATATCGTTTTTTACCCTTAATGTTCCATTGCATTTACCCAGCGAACATGCGTAAGTAAAATTTACTTTGTCCGAACTCTCTAATATAGCAGCCACACTACCTTCAACTATTAAAATATCAGGACGATCAAAATATTCAGCTTTTTTATTCCTCAATGTATGAATCAGATGAATTGGAAATCCTTCCCTATAAACTCCATATACACGAGATCCTATCTCGACCAACAATCTAGGAGTCATTGCTGCAACGAACCTATCTTCCAATAACAAGTTTTCGATTGTAGCTTCATGCCCAGGCTGAGCACCATGGTGTCGTGGGATAACATTTCTCACATAATATAAATCAGGCTTGTTCACGAACAGATAAGGTACATGTATATTTGCCCCAAGATTCTTTGCTGACGATGCTAAGGCACACAAACTCAGCATCTCAATTGCCTTACCAGTTTGTAAGCTGGTTAACCATGTAGATTGAGTAATCTCTGAGTCATGTTCAATGATAGCCGCTAATTCAGGGCAAAAAACAGCTGCAGCATCTCTCAATGTCTTTAACGTTATTGACATCCTTAATATGATACCGATCTCTGTTTTTTAAGATAGCTTATTAAATTATCAGTTGAGAAAGTGATATCCCAACCGAAGCACATCAATCTTCTAACTGCATATTCAGGCACATTACAATCGGGAGCCATGTCTATAAACATGATTAGAGGAATATTTAGCTTTTTGATGAAATTATCGTGAAATGAATATTTCAGTGTCAATCCGACAAATGCCTCTTCTTTGCATCTTCTCGGAAATTCTTGTTGCCTCAGATATTTAGCTTTAAGCACACACAAATTATTAGAATTTTGATCACGAATGATCTTCAGATTAGTATATGGCTTCACTGTATCTTGAACTATTTGCGAATGATAGCCGATAGCATTGAACCCAGCTTGTGTGGGTGACAGAACATTAAAACCCGCAGAAACAAGTGCAAGTTCAACATAATCAAAACTTGGCTTTAATTGAGTGCCATTTTTAGATTCAAACCACCGTGCTTGATTAACTATCAACTTACCTCTTGAGCGTATCCTTTCAAAGAGTATTTCTGGAGTTGATATACCCGCACGAATCAAGCCGGTCACAATTTTTGCACCAATTTGTCGTGTTATAAGATCAGAGTATTCACCAGCATACAATTTATGCTCTGTTACTCCGTCGATATCCATGTCTTGAATATATGTTATTGCTTCGCTAGCATGTATCCTAAGCAGTAGTCTTCTTGTAACAAGTCGTAAAGGTGCTGGAGTATCCCAAATTTCTTGGACGAAACTTTCAAGTGATGATGTTTTTGTTTGAAGTTCATATATTTTTGCAATGAAAAAGTCCCATTCTCCAATAACTTCGATAGCAGCAGCCAAGAAAGGATTTTTCTGTAGTAATTTTGCCGCGGTTTTCGGAATCAGAGGGTCCGTCTCTGTAATTTCTTCATCAAAGATAAATTTGTTTGTACGCCCTTTTATGTCAGCACCGTGAATGCTTGAAAAATCAGGCCAATTTATGGAATGTTGCTTTAATTCATTACCGACCATATTCCATTGGAGATCTGCCATAATAGATTTTGGAAAACCGTCTGTGAACCACCAACTTTTCAGCTCACTGATTGTAGAATATATAAACTTGCCAATTTCATCTTTCTGCTCAACACAATATTTTAACGCATCATATTTTTCTTCCTCAGTAAATGATTGTCCTAGCGCACCATTAATAGCATTAAAAATGTCAAAACCACGTTGACCAATATATAGAGACTTATCAAAAGATGCGTTTTTTAGTCCAAGAAACCACTTGTATGTATAATCACTATCTCCTACCGTGAAATGAATAGTTCTTAAATCAATATTAGAATCAGTTTCAGCTAGTTGTCGAATAGATATTGCTTCAACTAGTGTTTCACGAACTTCATATGTCTTATTTGGCTCAGGTTTGCCTGTACCATTACCTTTATAGCATGTTGTCTGACACCAAATTTGCATTTGAGGGCCATCATCGAAACGCTTTAAGCATATATAGTGATCCCAAATATCACTCGCTATATCCGATTTGAACTGTTTTTGCTGCGTTATTTCGTATTCTAAAATAGCCTTACTTTCTAGTAAACATTTGCAAAAATAATCAAGTATGAAGTGAACAAAATATTCCACTTGTGAATTGCGCTCTGTTGCAAAAGTCTGAACTCCCATATGTGATGGCATGTTATCTTGCCCCCTATTTGCTATCTAATATGCTCCATAAATACCATGCCGCATGCGTCCTGAAAGGTATGAATCTCTCTCCAAGAGCCATAAATTCACTAACACCTTGAATTCCATACAGCCTGTTTGCTGACCTCAATAGTCCTGCATCATCGCAAGGCCAAACATCTTCTCTGCCCAAAGCGAAGATAAGAATCATCTCCGCAGTCCAGCGACCAACCCCCTTCAGCTTGACCATTGCCTTAATAGCTTCATCATCTGAGAGCGTTTCTATATCATTCAGTGTTCCATCTAATGCAGCTTGAGATATTCCTTTGATGTAACCGACCTTTGAAGAACTGATACCGCACTTCCTTATAGACTCCAGATCCAGAGCAATAAGAGCATCAGGGGTAATTTCCGCAATGGCGCACAACCTCTTGAAGATTGTTGACGCTGCGGCTTCTGATAACTGTTGACTGATTACCGCCCGCACCAGAGAAAAGAAAACCGGATTTTGTCCGATTCGTGGGGGATCATGTGCGCCAATCAGTTTACGCATGATCGGATCAGCAGACAGAACTTTTACGGGGGAATTCTGGCAAACCATCAATTACGCCTCTGAAATCATGGAGAGTCAGCGCGTAACAATACGATTATTTGACAATCTTTGCAATGGAAGAGACTTGAAACCGTGGGGGACTGCCATGAGACATACTACTATCTTCACAAAAGAGGGGTTAAGCTGCCAAATTTGACAACCAGAGCATTTACCAGAAGCACCCCATATCATCCCTTCTATTACGGCCACAACAGCCCCAAAAGGCTACAGTCTCTTATGCAAAAGCTGTGCAATTAACGGCAACAAAGCGGCAACGTTTTTATAAATAACAAAAACAAAGGCACCTACAAATCAATGTAAGTGCCTTATTTTATTGGCGTCCCCGAGACGATTCGAACGTCCGACCCCTTCCTTAGGAGGGAAGTGCTCTATCCTGCTGAGCTACGGGGACAGATAGAAATAAAGAACTTTTATAGCAGAGTTACGCCCCGGTTTCAAGCAAAACGCTCGTCCGGTGTCCCGTACTGCCCCTAAAACTTGAGCAGCGAGAAAACCTTGCCCTCGGGCAGTCTTTTACGCCCTTCCAGGAATTCCAACTCGGCCATGAAGCAGCAATCAACCAACTCCCCCCCCATGCTCTGCACCAGATCCACTACTGCGGCCATGGTGCCGCCGGTGGCCAACAGGTCGTCGGCGATCAGGATGCGCTCGCCCGGCTTGATGGCGTCCTTGTGGATCTCCAGGGTGTCGGTGCCGTATTCCAGGGCATAGGTCTTGCTGAAGGTCTCCGAGGGGAGCTTGCCCGGTTTGCGCACCAGCACGATGCCGGCCCCCAGTTTGTAGGCCAGGGCCGAACCGATGATGAAACCGCGGGCCTCCACGCCGATCACCTTGTCCACGTGCTTGCCGATGTAGTGGTGGGACAGCAGGTCGATCATGCGGTGATAGGATTTGGCGTCCTGCAGCAGGGTGGTGATATCCTTGAAGACGATCCCCTTCTTGGGAAAGTCGTGGATGTCGCGGATGATGCTCTTCAACTCGTCCATCAGGTTTGTGCTCCTTATCGGTAGGTAAATTCGCTACGTGTGCGTAGTGCCAAACGGTTTATCCGGGAAAAACATCTGCCACGGAGAGAGGGGTAAAATCCAAGAAACTCCAAAAATATCTGGTTGGAATGGTACTTTTATCCAAAAGTTTTTTGCTTTCTCTGTGGACCTCTGTGTCTCCGTGTCTCTGTGGCAGATGTCAGCCTTTTTCTTTTCTCCAGGTCTCAGCTCTCCGAGAGCTTGCGCAGTTTTTCCAGACACTTGGCCTCGATCTGGCGGATGCGCTCCCGGGTGACGCCGAAACTCTGACCGATGGTGTCCAGGGTCTGGGGCTCCTTGTCGTCCAGGCCGAAGCGCAGGGTCAGGATCTTCTGCTCGCTTTCGGTCAGATCCTCGAAGAGGCGGGAGATCAGCTCGAAGCGGTTGACGTTCTCCAGCAGGTCCGACGGCGACACCAGGGAGTTGTCCTCGATGGTGTCGATGAGGAAGAAGTCGTTGCCGTCCCCGATGGGGGTCTCCATGGAACAGGTGCGCCGCAGCAGGGTCATGAGCCGGCGGGTGTAGGCCACCTTGGCCTTCATGGCGTCGGCCACCTCCTGGACGGACGGCTCCCGTTGCAGGGTCTGGGAGAGGGCGCGGGTGACCTTGAGCATGCGGTTGATGTCGTCGGAGACATGTACCGGCAGGCGGATCGTCCGTGACTGGTTGACCAGGGAACGTTCGATGGCCTGGCGGATCCACCAGGTGGCGTAGGTGGAGAAGCGGCACTCCTTGGCCAGGTTGAACCGTTCCACCGCCTTGATCAACCCGAGGTTTCCCTCCTCGATCAGGTCCAGGAAGGGGAGGCCGCGGTTGATGTAGCGTTTGGCGATCTTGACCACCAGCCGCAGGTTGGACTCGATCATCTTGTCCCGGGCGGCCTTGTCGCCCTTTTCGATGCTGCGGGCCAACGCCTTCTCCGCCTCGGCGGTCAGCAGGGGGGTGCGCTGGATGTCCCGCAGGTAGATCTTGATGGCGTCGTCGAAGCTTTCCAGCTCTTCCGGGGGGAGCTTCTCTTCAACCGCCTCCTCTTCTTCGTCGGCCGCCTCGTCGTCCGGGAATACCTGCGGCTCGTCCACATCGTCCAGAGCCAGGGTCACACTGACCGTGGGCTCTTTTTCCAGGAAGGCGCTACTTTCAATATCCAGAAGGTGGTCACGTTGCATGGTCGCCCCTCGCTCTTTTACGTGCGCTCTATCTGCCATCCTTGTCGTCCGATCAGGGGGACGAACCGGCAGCCGACCGATGATTCGGTCACCAGGGTGCCGTCCGGCTCCTTCACGATTCTTAACAGGCGCTGCTCGATCTCATTTCCCACCGGGATCACCAACCTGCCCCCCACGGCCAACTGGTCGGTGAGCACGCTCGGCACGTCGGGAGCCCCGGCCGTCACCATGATGGCGTCGAAGGGGGCCTCTTCCTCCCAGCCGATGGGGCTGTCGTGACTGTCGTTAATTTTTAATTTTACATTGAAAAGTCCGAGGGAATCCAGGCATTTTCTGGCCCGCATGGCCAGGGGGCGGATGCGTTCGGCGGTGCAGACACGGTCGGCCAGGGTCGCCAGGATGGCGGTCTGGTAGCCGGAACCGGTGCCGATCTCCAGCACCTTCTCCGTGCCGGTCAGGGCCAGGAGTTCGGTCATCAGGGCCACCATGAAGGGCTGGGAGATGGTCTGCTTTTCGCCGATGGGCAGGGGGTTGTCACTGTAGGCCTGGGCGGCGAAGGCCTCTTGGACGAAGATGTGGCGCGGGATCTTGAGCATGGCGTCGATGACCCGGCGGTCGTCGATGCCGCGCGCGATGAGTTGCTCCTGGACCATCCGTTTTCTGGCGATATCGTAGTTCATGGTTGTGCGCCCCGTAAGAAGGCGGCACTATACCAAAGGCGGGTGGGTATGTCCAGTCGCGTCACAGGGGCCATTGGGAAAGAACCTTCATGGAGTCGTGGTTGGTCAGGTCCAGATGGAGCGGCGTGACGGATACGTGCTTGCGGTTGACGGCATGGAAGTCGGTCCCCTCTTCGTCGTTGAATGCCGGCTCCACACTACCGATCCAGTAGTATTTGCGCCCCCGGGGGTCGGTCTTGTCGATGATCGTGCCCACGAAGGAGCGTTTGCCTTGGCGGGTGATGAGGGTGGGCTGCATCTCTTCGGCCGGGCAGTTGGGGATGTTGACGTTGAGGAAGGTATCGGCCGGCAGGCCGTTGGCCGTGACCTGGCGGGCGATGCCCAGGGCCACCCGGGCGGCGTTGTCGAAGTGCCCTTGGCGTTCGAAGGCAAGGGTGGCCAGGGAGACGGCGATGGCCGGGATGCCCATGAGGTTGGCCTCCATGGCGGCCGCTACCGTGCCCGAATAGGTCACGTCGTCCCCCAGGTTGGCGCCGTGGTTGATGCCGGAGACCACCAGGTCGGGGCGATGGGGGAGCAGGCTGTGGATACCCATGTTGACGCAGTCGGTGGGGGTGCCGTCCACGGCGTAGAACCCCTTGCGCAGTTCGAAGACCCGCAGCGGCGCGTGCAGAGTGAGGGAGTGGCCGACGGCGCTCTGCTCACGATCCGGGGCGACGACCGTCACGGTCCCCAGTTCGCCCAAGGCCGCAGCCAGGGCGATGATGCCGGGAGCGTTGATACCGTCGTCGTTTGTGACCATGATGTGCATGGAATAGATCCTGTGTGGCGTGTTGCGAGACCAAATAGTTATCGCACAGAAACGGGGCATAAATCAAGGTGTGGATTGCCCGCGCCGGAAGCCGCGCCTGAACCGGTGACGCCCTCGCGGCTTCGTTCGCTCCCATGCCTCTGTCCTGCGTGGTCGGCCATATCTCTTCCAGGGCGGAGGACGAACAGCACGGGAGATATTGCCATTCATGGGCGACGTTTGACCCCGGCATGTCGCTCGCTTCGCCGTTCGGGCGCCACGGGTTCAGGCCTGCCGTGACGAACCCGGTCCACGTTTTTGTGTTTACAAAATAATCCTAACTGGGTACATTCGGAAGCAAACATGGTTTTGAAGGATGGGACATCCATACGCATATCGGGAGGTTAGGGCTATGAAAGCGGTTTTGATGGAAGGTTTCGGCGGTGTGGAGGTGCTCAAGGTGGGCGAGGTGGAACGCCCGGTCCCGGGCGAGGGGCAGGTGCTGATCAAGGTGCATGCCACCAGCATCAACCGTCCCGACCTGGTGCAGCGCGAGGGGAAATATCCGCCGCCGCCGGGGGATTCGGAAATTCTGGGCCTGGAGGTCGCAGGCACGGTGGAGGAGTTGGGAACGGGCGTCACCGGCTGGCAGAAGGGGCAGCGGGTCGTGTCCCTGGTGGGCGGGGGCGGATATGCCGAGTACGCCGTGGCCTATGCCTGCCACCTGATGCCCATCCCGGAGTCCATGTCCTTCGAGGAGGCGGCCTGCATCTGCGAGTCCTACATCACCGCGTTTCTGAACGTCTTCATGATCGGCGAGTTCCAGGACCGGCAGACCGCCATCCTGCACGGCGGGGGCGGCGGCGTCAACACGGCGGCCATCCAGCTCTGCCGGGCCCTTGCCCCGGCCAGCAAGCTGATCGTGACCGCATCGCCGGAGAAGATGGAGCGGGTGCGTCAGGTGGGCGCGGATTTCCTGATCAATTTCCGGGAGACCCCGGATTTTACCGAGGTGGTGAAGGAGTACACCAACAAGAAGGGTGTGGACCTGATCCTGGACCACGTGGGGGCCAAGTACCTGGCGCCCAACATGAACTCCCTGGCCTACAAGGGGCGTCTGGTGATCATCGGGGTGGTCAGCGGCATCAAGGCCGAGCTCAACCTGGCCCTGATGATGGTGAAGCGGCAGCAGATCATCGGTTCGGTGCTCCGGTCTAGGCCGGTTGCGGAAAAGGGGGAGATCGTGGCCGAGTTCACCCGCCGTGCCCTGCCAAAGTTCGCCGACCGCACCATTGTGCCGATCATCGAGAAGGTCTTCACCATCGACCAAGTGGTGGATGCCCACCGCATGATGGAAGAGGACAAGCACTTCGGCAAGATCGTACTGAAGATCCAGTAGCGCCGTTGGCCTGAATCCGTGGCGCCCTCGCGGCTCCTCTCGCTCGTATGCCTCTGTCCTGGCGTTGTCGGCCGCATCTGCTCCCCGGCGGAGGACCCACGACACTGGCTGGTTGGTATTTCATGGGCGGCGATGGACCCCGGCATGTCGCTCGATCCGCCGTTCAGGCGCCAGGGATTCAGGCCAACAGCCCTTTTTATTTTTCAAAGGATGTGGTACCTCATTGCCTATGGATGATCTCTTACACAACTACCGCCAATTGATCGCGCGCATCGACGCCCTCTGCCGCGGCATCGTGGACGCCCTGGGGGAGCAGATCACCTGCTCCGAGGGGTGTAGCGACTGCTGCACGTCCATCAACCTCTTTCCGGTGGAGGCGGCCTCGCTGGCCGCGGCCCTGGAAGCGCTGCCCGAGGAGGAGGCGGAGGAGATCCGACGCTACGTGGCCGAACACGCGGAGGATGAGCGGTGCCCGCTGCTCCGCAATCACCGCTGCCTGCTGTACGCCGCCCGTCCGGTGGTCTGCCGCACCCACGGCCTCCCCATTATCTACGGCACGGGGCAGGAGCGGCGCATCGACTACTGCCCCCTCAATCTGACCGAGAGCGAATCGCTCCCCGGTTCCGTGATCATCGACCTGGATAACCTCAACTCGCTCCTGGTGGCGGTCAATGCGCTCTTCCTGTCCCAGTCCGACTCCCTGGATACGCCCGAACGGCTCACCATCGTCGAGGCGCTCTTGAAACGCACCGATCCCCGTTGACCTGTTTTACACCTTTGCCGGGTAATAGTAACTCATGCACAGGTCGCACAGGCCGTGGCTGGTCCGCTCCGGCGGCTGGCTGACCCACGCGGGAATCCAGTCCCAGCGGCCTTCGAGTTGCTGGTGCCTGATGCGGCGGCAGGCGGCGCACTGGATGACCAACTCGTGTTCGTTGTGGTAGGGGACCGAACCGGCGCCCGGTTCCACCGGCACGGTGCCCCGGACCGCGTGGGGCATCTCCACCACCAGGGAGTTGGCAATCAACAGGCCCTGGCCCCCCTCCAGCCGAAAGAGGAGCATGGCGAATTTCCGGTAGACTTCGGCGCTTGAACACTCGTACTCGTGGCTGATGCTGTAGGGGCGGGCCGTTACGGTGGTAATGGCCCTGGTGAAAAGTTCGCGGTAGAAGGGGCGCAACTCCGGGGTGGTGACATCCAGCACCGACCTGCCGAGGCACTCCGGGGACATGAGCCATGGGGCGCCGCCGTTTTCCCGGGCAAAGCGCACCCACCCCTCGTTGAAGTACGCCAGCCTGAAATCGGGCCAAATCCCGTAGATGATCTCGGTGCCGTCCCCCTGCCATCCTGTTTCCATGAAATCCAACAGCCGGTCGAAACCGGGGGCGCATACGCCGTTCATGCCGTCCTGCCTTTCCGGCGTATCGCCGATAAGTGCTGATTTATCATCAATAATGGTGTACAAACGACAGGCTGTCAAGCGGCCGCGCCCCTTTCGGCGGCAATTGCCAATCTCAACCAAGGATACCTTATGATTCGCATTGTTTTGAATAAGAACGAGGACAAACGCATCAAGTCCGGCCACCCCTGGGTGTTCAGCAACGAGATCCGCGAGGTGTCCGACAAGGGCGCGGCCCCCGGCGCTGCGGCGGAACTGTACGACGCCGGCGGCGGTTTCATCGGCTGCGGCCATTACAACTCCCGCTCCCTCATCGCCTTCCGCCTTCTCTCGCGCCGGCAGGCGGACCTGGACCAGCCCGAATTCTACGAACAGCGCGTGGCCGCCGCCCTGGCCCACCGCCGGGCTCTCTACCCCGGGATGGCCACCTTCCGTGCCGTGTACGGGGAGAGCGATTTCCTCCCCGGCCTGGTGGTGGACAAATACGGCGACCACCTGTCGGTGCAGTTCCTCTCCGCCGGCATGGACGTGCGCCGGGAACTGGTAGTGGAAGCGCTGCAGCGGGTCTTTGCCCCGGCCGGGATTATCGCCAGAAACGACGTGGGGGTGCGGCAGCTTGAAGGGCTGGAGGAACGGGTGGAACTGCTGGCGGGGGAGATCCCCGACCTGGTGGAGATGGAGGAGAACGGCCTCCGCTTCCAGGTGAACCTGCGGGAGGGGCAGAAGACCGGCGGCTTCCTGGACCAGAAGGAGAACCACCTGCTGCTCAAGGGTATCAGCGCAGGGAAGGCGGTGCTGGACTGCTTCTGCTACACCGGGAGCTGGGCCGTGCATGCCGCCTCCTTCGGCGCGGCGTCGGCCTTGGGGATCGATATCTCGGCCCGGGCCGTGGCCCAGGCCGCCCGCAACGCGGAGCTGAACGGACTGACCGGCCGGGCGACCTTTGAGGAGTGCGACGCCTTCGAACGCCTCCGCTCCCTGCACCACGAGGGGCGGCGTTTCGGGGTGGTGGTCATGGACCCGCCCGCCTTTGTGAAGAGCCGCAAGAACATCGCCGAGGCCACCAAGGGGTATCTCACCGTCAACCGCCGCGCCCTGGAGTTGCTGGAACCGGGCGGCTACCTGATCACCTGCTCCTGCTCCTTCCACATGGGGAGGGAGCCGTTCCGCGACCTGCTGACCCAGGCCGCCCGCCTGGCCAAACGCGAGGTGCGCCTGGTCTCGGCCCGCGCCCAGGCCCCGGACCACCCGGTTCTGCTCTCCTTCCCGGAGTCGGAGTACCTCAAGTGTTTCGTGTTGCAGGCGGTGGGGTAGGGGATGTTTTTGACGAGATATTTGAGAGGTGACAGTATGACAAAGCGCGATTTTCCACCTATCCATCCCGGTGAAATCCTATTGGCGGAGTTTTTGGAGCCCCTGGGGGTCAGTCAGTACCGGTTGGCCAAAGACATCAGCGTGACCCCGTGTCGCATCAATGAAATCGTCCATGGCAGGCGGGCAATAACCGCCGACACCGCGCTCCGCTTGGGACGCTTTTTCAACATGGAGGCGCAATTTTGGCTGAATCTCCAGACGCATTATGACATGGAAGTGGCGTTGGAAGCTTTGGAGGACAGGCTTGATAAAGAGGTGCATTCACTTCCGCTTGCGGCGTAGATGCAAAATCACACATGAATCAACCGCCCCCCGCCGAATGACCAGTTTCCCCACGTTGTTTCCTTGAAGCAGACCATCACATTCTCCGGGTGTACCCTGGCATGTTCCAGGCTTGCCATCAGTTCGGCAAGGAGCTTCTTCTTCACCTTCACGCTGCGCCCCACGGACCAGAGGATTTCGATGAGGACGAAGTCGTCGTTGCGCTCGGTTTTCAGATCGGGATAGCTCGGGTCAAAGAGGAAATCCTCCGCGTCCAGTTCCAGAACCCGCTGGAACCGGTCCGATTCAGGAACGCCCGAGGAAACGAGCGCGGCGTGGACCAGGTCGAGCACCGTTGATTTGAACTCGCTGGATTTGGGTTTGCGGACGGTGAGGGTGACGAGAGGCATGGGGAGCTCCTTTGGGGATTTCAACCGATTTTGGCCATTTACACAATCTTTTTTACAGGCTCCTTTTTTTGCGTTTTTTTCTTGGATTGCAAACTTCAAATGATCTCATCGGCTGTCCCGAAAAGAGCCGTTGCCCCAATCCTGGCAAAACAGGAAGCCCCCAAGCCAATAAACATACTCCTGTTGTAATTCCCATCGCTTGTAAGTAGCCTTCGATTATATGTTTTTTCTCTTCTATAGCATTAGGTGGCTTTTTATTAGCCTGTTTGTATTGATCATATGCTCCATACGTCACCACACTAACCGCCAGTATCCATACGACAATTGCGAATGCCTGTAATTTAGACTTGAAAATCATTATTCATCTCTTTTTTGGCATAACCGGTAATTAGACTACCCATAATCCACAGTATATCATGGACGGTGTTCACTAAATGACCATCCCCGCCTTAGATATGACCATGTTACATTGATTACTCGACAAGCCACTCTGGAACCATATACCGCTTTCTATCGAAAGAGTATATCGCAATTATTAGAGCCGCCACGAACAATTTATCCTGTCTGAGCCATCGACGCACCACCCGCTTTGGCAACCTATCCCCACATACCGGCTTGCACTCCAGTCAATGGTCGTATAACCTTATTTACAAGGAGATCATCCATGACCGGACATATCATCGACCTGCGTAGCGACACCGTGACCCGGCCCGGGCCTGGGATGCGGGCCGCCATGATGGATGCGCAGGTGGGGGACGACGTGTGGGGGGACGACCCCACGGTCAACAGGCTACAAGACGTGGTGGCGGAACGGAGCGGCAAGGAGGCGGCCCTGTTTCTGCCCAGCGGCACCCAGAGCAACCTGGCGGCGTTGATGGCCCATTGTGAACGGGGCGACGAGTATATCGTGGGCCAGGTGGCCCATACCTACAAATACGAGGGGGGCGGCGCGGCGGTGCTCGGCTCCATCGTGCCCCAGCCCATCGAGAACGCGGCCGACGGCACCCTGCCGCTGGACAAGGTGGCGGCGGCCATCAAACATCACGGTCCCGGTATGGGGGTGCACTTTGCCCGCACCCGGCTTCTGGCGTTGGAGGACACCTTCAACGGCCAGGTGCTCCCGGCGGATTATATACGCGAAGCCGCTGCCCTGGCCCGTGACCGTGGCCTTGCTATCCACCTGGACGGGGCGCGGGTCTGCAATGCCGCGGTGGCCCGGCATGAAACCCTGGCCCAGGCGTGCGCGCCCTTCGATTCCGTATCCATCTGCTTTTCCAAGGGGCTGGGGGCGCCGGTGGGATCGGTGCTGGTCGGCTCGCGCGGCTTCATCGAGCGCGCCCACCGCTGGCGCAAGGTACTGGGGGGCGGCATGCGCCAGGCCGGTTTTCTGGCCGCGGCATGCCTGTACGCCCTGGACTATCACTTCGACCGGCTGGCCCAGGACCACGCCAATGCCGAGCATCTGGCCAGGGGGCTCGGGGCCGTCGACCAGGTCACGGTAACGGGGCAGGACACCAACATGGTGTTCGCCCGGTTCCCGGAAGAGGCGTGCGCGCCGTTGCAGGCATACCTGGCCGAGCGAGGGATACTGGTGCAGGTGACCCCCACGACCCGCCTGGTCACCCACCTGGATGTGACGGTAACGGACATGGACGCCCTTGTCCGTGCCGTGAAGCAGTATTTCAGCCGGGGGTGATCGCTCGTCTTGGCTGCTTTCCGGCAGCTGATAGAAAGGATATCGCCATGATAAAGGGGAGTGAAAAACGCCGGGGGGATACCCCCGGCGACCGGCGCAAGCCGACCCAGACCGTATGCGAAGGACCGTTCTGCCCGTGATGGAAACGGACGGACATACCCTGCACACCATCTTCAAGGCCGCCCTGGGGGCGGTGGAGCCGGGTGCGGCCCTAGCCCCGCACCTGGATCGGGTGGGGGAGCGCCTGCGCAACGAGGGGCTCCAACGCCTCGTGGTGGCCGGTTTCGGCAAGGCGGCCATCCCCATGGCCCTGGCCGCCCAGGAACGGTTGGGGGACCTCATCTCCTCCGGGCTGGTGATCGCCCCCCACGGCACTCCTCCCCTTAAAAAAGGGGAACTGGAAACCATGGAGGTCGCCTTCGCCGGCCATCCCCACCCGGACAGCGCCGGGGAGGCGGCGGCCCGGCGCATCATGGCCCAGGCCCACACCTGCGGCGAGCGCGACCTGCTCCTCCTTTTGATCTCCGGCGGCGGCTCGGCCCTGCTGGCGGCCCCGGCCGAGGGGATCACCCTGGAGGAGAAGCGGACCACGGCCCAGCTCCTCATGGCGGCAGGGGCCGATATCTTTGAGTTGAACTGCGTGCGCAAGCACCTCTCCGCCGTCAAGGGGGGGCAGTTGGCCCGCCTGGCCTTCCCGGCCCGGGTCATGGCCCTCATGATCTCGGACGTGCCGGGGGACCGATTGGACGTGATCGCCTCCGGCCCGGCCGTGGCCGACCCGACCACCTTTGGCGATGCCCTGGGGGTGTTGGAACGCTTCGGCCTCACGGCCCGGGTGCCCCCGGCCGTCCGCCTGCGCCTGGAGCAGGGGAACGCCGGGATGGTGGCCGAGACCCCCAAGCCGGGTGACCCACTCTTTGACCGGGTGGAGAGTGTTATCGCGGCGCGCAACCGGGACGCCCTCTCCGCTGCCGCCGGGACCGCCCAGGCCCTGGGGTTGGAGGTGAACATTTCGGAAGAGATCGTGGCCGGTGAGGCGCGGGAGGCGGGCCGGCGACTGGCCCACGAGGCGCTGCGCTGCCGGGCGAACCTGCCGGCGAGGCAGCGGGTCTGCCTGGTGAGCGGCGGCGAGACCACGGTCACGGTGCGGGGAACGGGCAGGGGAGGGCGCAATCAAGAGCTGGCCCTGGCCTTTGCCCTGGAGGTCGCCGGTACGCCGGGCATCACCCTCCTGTCCGCCGGTACGGACGGCATCGACGGGCCGACCGACGCGGCCGGGGCGATCGTGGATGGTGATACCGTCCCCCTGGCCCGGCGGGCGGGTCTGGACCCCGTGGCCAGCCTTGCGGACAACGACGCCTACCCGTTGCTGGATGCCTGCGGCGCACTGCTGAAATGCGGGCCGACCGGGACCAATGTGATGGATCTGCAACTGGTTCTCATCACCGCCGGGAGCGTGACGCCATGAGCCGCCGCGTTTTCGTCATCGGCGACGTGCACGGCTGCGCCCGCACCCTGCGGGAGCTGGTCATCAGGGGGGTCCGCCTTACCCCCAGCGACACCCTCTACCTGCTGGGAGACCTGATCGACCGGGGACCGGACAGCAAGGGGGTGCTGGACTTTATCTTCGAACTGACCGCCGCCGGTTACAACGTGGCCTCGGTGCAGGGGAACCACGAGGAGATGTGCCTGCGCGCCCCCTACGGCCGGCCGGCCATGGATATGTGGACCTCCAACGGCGGCCTGACCACCCTGGCCAGTTTCCTGGCCGACGGTCCGGGGGACATTCCCCACCGCTACCTCCAGTATCTCGGCTCCCTTCCCCCTTATATCCTGCTGGACCACTTCGTCATCGTCCATGCCGGGCTCAACTTCGACCGGGAGCCTCCCTTCGGACCCCTGGACGATACCGAGGCCATGCTCTGGACCCGCTCCGACGTGGTGGAACGGCAGCGCATCGGCGGCAGGCGGCTCATCTGCGGCCATACCATGGTCACACGCCAGCGGCTGGAGGCCTCCCTGAAAAGCGACAAGATCATGCTGGACAACGGCTGCGTCACCGCCCGGTTTCCCGACATGGGATACCTGGCGGCCCTGGAGCTGAACAGCATGCGGGTGGTCTTTCAGGAAAACATCGACCAATAGGACATATCCTGTCGTACTTCTCCACCATACTCCTCCGCACAACGAATGCGGGGCCCCCATGAACAATCGGACTTTCGAACAACGCCTGGAAATACTGGCCGACAGCGCCAAATACGATGTTTCCTGCTCCTCCAGCGGCAGCAACCGCCGGGGCGCGCCCGGCGGGGTGGGGAGCACCGCCGTCGCCGGGATCTGCCACACCTGGACCGCCGACGGCCGCTGCATCTCCCTCCTCAAGATCCTGCTCACCAACGCCTGCATCTACGACTGCGCCTACTGCGTCAACCGCCGCAGCAACGACATCCCCCGGGCCGCCTTCACCCCGGCGGAGGTGGTGCGGCTGACCATGGATTTCTACCGCCGCAACTACATCGAGGGGCTGTTCCTCAGCACCGGCGTCACCCGCTCCGCCGACCACACCATGGAGCAGTTGATCGCGGTGGTGCGCAAGCTGCGGGACGAGGAGCGTTTCAACGGCTATGTCCACCTCAAGATCGTGCCGGGGGCCGACCCGCTGCTGGTGGCCGAGGCGGGTCGCTACGCCGACCGGGTCAGCGTCAATATCGAGCTCCCCACCCGCCAGAGCCTGGCGCTTCTGGCGCCGGACAAGCCGCGGGAGTCGGTGATCGCCCCCATGCGCCAGGTGAGCGGCCTCATCGCCTCGGCCCGCGAAGAGCGCAAGAAATCCCGCACGGCGCCGCAGTTCGCCCCGGCCGGACAGAGCACCCAGTTGATCGTGGGGGCCACCCCCGAGAGCGACCGGGAGATCGTCACCCTGGCGGAGGGGCTCTACCGCCGCCTGGACATGCGGCGGGTCTACTACTCGGCCTTTGTGCCCGGCTCCAGCGACCGTCGCCTGCCGGCGCTCCCCACGCCGCCACTGTTGCGGGAACATCGCCTGTACCAGGCCGACTGGCTGCTGCGTTTCTACGGCTTTGCCGCCCACGAGCTGCTGGACGAGGAACGCCCCAACCTGGACATGCGTTTCGATCCCAAGAGCGACTGGGCCGTGCGCCACCTGGGCCTGTTCCCGGTGGAGGTGAACAGCGTCGAGTACGAGGTGCTGCTCCGGGTGCCGGGCATCGGCGTGCGCTCGGCCCAGCGCATCGTCGCCGCCCGCCGCCATGCCCGGCTGGGGGAGGCGGAGTTGAAGCGGTTGGGTGTAGTGCTCAAGCGGGCGCGCTATTTCCTGACCGCCGGCGGCCGCTACCTGGGGGGAATCCGCCTGGACGGGGCCACCCTGGTGGCGCGGCTTCTGGCGCCGGAGCGGCGTCCGGCCCGATTGGATCAACTGGAACTGTTTCCGGAGACCCCCGACGCCTCGGCCCTGACGGGGGAGTTGTGACCGCGTGCTACCGCTACGACGGGACCCTGGAGGGGTTCCTCTGCGCCCTGGCTCTGTGCCTCGAATCCGGGGGCGGGGAGGCGGAGTTCCTGCGGCCGGGGGCCGAGAGCGGGGCGGGGCTGTTCGCGGGCGTCCCCCGCGATGTGGTCACGGAGCGGGAAACGGCGCTCCGCTTCCGGGAGCGGTTTGTCACAGCGGTATCCCGGGATGCCTTTGCCACCCTGCGCTACGCCTTTCACAGCGAGGCGGCCGGGGTGGAGGAGCTGCTGTGGCGCTATGTGCTTGCGGGGTTGAAACAGGGAAAACGTCTGGAGCGCATGCTGGCCCAGGAGCCGGTCTGCACGGTGAACCGGCTGGCCCGCGCGGTCTCCCACGAGGCCCACAGGTTCACCGGGTTCGTGCGTTTCCGGGAGGTGGCGTGGCCTGTGGGGGATTCGTGGGGTGAGGGAGATGGGGAGAAGGGCACTACGTTCCTCTACGCCCGGATCGAGCCGGCGGTCGATATCCTCGCCTTCATCGCCCCCTTCTTCACGGAGCGGCTCAACGACCGCGACTGGATGATCCACGACCTGCGCCGCTCGCAGGCGGCGGTGTTCAACCGGGAGACGTGGCGGTTGGTCAGGGAGGTGGAATTGACCAGCCCGCCCGGCTACACCGCCGACGAGGAGGTGTGCAGCCGCCTCTGGCGCAGCTACTTCCAGCGCATGGCCATACCGGAGCGCCACAACCCCCGGCTCCAGCAGCAACTCGTGCCGTTGCGTTTCCGCGCCCACCTGGTTGAGTTCGGCGGGGAGGAGTCCTGAAGCCGTGACGCCTTCACGGCTCCTCTCGCCCGGCATGCCTCTGACGTCCGTGTCTCCACCAGAATAGTTCCAATAATGGCCGTTGACACATCATATAGTGCTGTGATATTGATGATGCGCTAAATATAGCCGATAAAGACAAAAAACGAATACCGGATCACGGTGCCCGCAAGGGCTTGATAGGGAAGAGGGGTGCAGCTCGAAGAGCCATTCCCCCGCGGACCCGCCGCTGTAAGCGATGACGAAGGGTATTATACGTCACTGGTCGAAAGATCGGGAAGGCGCCCGGAGGATGAATCGCGAGCCAGAAGACCTGCCCTGATCTCAGCACTCGAAAATTCCCCGTGGTAAGGGAAGAGTGAATCCATTACCAGACTTTGAATACGAAAAGTCCGCTTGATGCTTCGGCACATGCGGACTTTTTTTATGCCGTAACCCGTCGCGCCAAGCGCGAAACAGCCACGGGGAGCAATCCCGGGAAGGCGGGCGAGTAGGTGGCCCTGAGCCGGAAGACCGCTCCATTCGCACCTTCGAGAGAGGAATGTCATGAAGAAGAACGTTGTAAACCTGTTGTGCGTACTGTTGCTGGCTACCCCGGCCTTTGCCGAACCGCCCGATGCCGTCCTGCCGGAGATCGTGGCAACCGCTTCCCGCTGGGAAGAGTCCGTGGAGCGCGTCCCGCAGGATATGGCCGTCATTACCCGGGCCGATCTGGAGAAACGGGGCGTCCCTTTTGTCGTTGACCTCTTGAGGCTCCAGCCGGATGTGCAGGTCGTGCAAAACGGCGGCCCCGGTACGAACGCCACCCTGCTCATGCGTGGCGGCGGCAGCAATCAGGTGCTGGTGCTGGTCGACGGCATCAAGTTCAACAGCCCCTCCACCGGTTCCGCGGACCTGTCCACGTTGCTGACCACCGATATCGAGCGCATCGAGATCATCAAAGGCCCCCAGAGCACCCTCTACGGCTCGGAGGCCATGGCCGGCGTGGTCAACATCATCACCAAAAAAGGGGAAGGCAAACCGAAGGCCGACCTGAGCGTCGAGGGGGGCTCGTTTTCCACCGTCAGGACGGCAGGGTCGGTTTCCGGTGGCACGGACAGGACGAGTTACCGGCTGTCCGCCACCTACTTCGATACCGACGGCATCCCCACAGCCAAAAACGGCTCAATGCCGAACGGCACCACGAACAAGTCGGTATCGGCCCGGCTCGGCGCCAACCCGGCCGACAACGCCTCCATCGAACTCAACCTGCGCTACGGGGCGGACAAGACGCAGCTCGACAATTACGCCTTCGGAACCGGGCCGGTGGACACTCGGAACTACATCCAAAAGCACGAGAACTATCTCGTGGCCGCCACCGGGAAAATCTTTCCCTGGGAGAAGTACGAACAGAGCCTGACCCTCTCATATCTCCGCGATAACCTGAACACCACGGACCCTGTCACCGCCTACAATAATTACCGGATCAACGCGACCACCGAACTCCTGGACTGGCAACACACGCTTGATCTGCACCCGTTGACCATAACCGGGGGATTTGCCTACCGCTACGAATCGGCCAACAATGAGGGGGCGTTCGACGAGTCGATTGACAACAGGGCCGGTTATCTCAACGCCAAACTCGGCCTGATCGACGATGCCCTGATTCTCAACGCCGGGTTGCGCTATGACGACCATTCGGCCTTTGGCGATGCCGTGACCTACCGGACCGGCGTGCTCTATAACCTCAAGCCGCTGGCGATGAGATTCAAGGCAAATCTCGGCAGCGGATTTCGGGCGCCATCGCTGAATGAGCTTTACTATCCGAACTACGGCAACCGCGATCTGAAACCGGAAAGAAGCATCGGCTACGACGTCGGTGTCGAAAAGGACCTGCTCGGCAAGAAGCTGGTGATCGGCGCGACCTGGTTCTGGCAGCGTTACCATGACCTCATCCAGTCGGACCCGACTACCTTCACTGCCGTCAATATCGGAAACGCTCTGACCGAGGGGGTGGAGGTCACGGCAACCGCCCTTCCTCTCGCCGATCTGAAATTGAATGCCGGTTACACCTACCTTAACGCGGTCGACAAGGACACCGGTGCCTCTCTTACGCTCCGCCCACGGAACAAATTCACGTCATCCGTTGAATATACCCTGGCCAAACTGACGGTGATCGGTGAATACCGGTATGTTGCCAAACGGTACGATGCGACGCTGAACCGTGACCTGTCCCCCTATGCCCTTGTCAATCTGAAGGGCTCGTATCTCCTGCACAAAAACCTTTCGCTCTTTGCACGAATCGACAATCTTTTGGACAAGTCGTACGAGGAGGCCGGCGGCTATGGCACTCCCGGAATCTCCGCCTTTGGCGGCGTCAAGGTTGCGTTTTAATGGCGCGGAAGCTGTGCGGCGTAACGCGGTGGGCTCTCTGCCTGCTCGTCCTCTGCGGATGGCATCGGGCCGCGTATTGCACTCCTCGGCCCCCGCAGCGGATCGTCTCCCTCGCCCCGGCCATGACCGAGATCATGTTCTCCCTTGGGGTGGGGGAACGGATCGTGGGGGTGACCACGGTGTGCGACCGGCCCGACGCGGCCCGGAGCAAGGCGAAGGTCGGCGGCATGGCGAACCCGTCCATCGAGGCGATCGCCGCCCTGAAGCCGGATCTGGTGGTCATGACCAGCGACGGGAACCCGAAGGCCGTGGCCGAACGGCTGGCCCGGCTCGGTATCCGAACCTATGTCTTCACGTCCCGGCGCCTGACCGAACTGCCCGGCGGCATCCGGGAGATGGGCCGGGCTTTGGGGGCCTCTCCCGCCGCCAACCGCCTTGCGGGACAACTGGAGACGGCAATCCGGGACGTCGCGGCGTCGCACTGGGGGAAGCCGCCGCAAACAGGCGCAGGCGGGGGGGGCAGAAAGGCGATCTTCGTCATCTGGCCCAGTCCCCTGATCGTGGCCGGGCCCGGTACGATCCTGGACGATGCCATGCGGATGAGCGGTTTGCACAATATCGCCGCCGACGCCAAGGCCGCCTATCCCCGCTTCTCCCTGGAGGCGGTCATCGAACGGAGGCCCGATGTGATCCTGATCGGTAAGGGGCACGACGACATGCGGGCGCTTTCCAAGGGATTCCTGAAGAGTATCGGCATGCTCGAAGCGGTGCAGAAGGGGCGGGTCTGCTTCATGGACGACGCCCTGTATCGCCCCGGCCCGAGGATACCCACGGGTCTGGCGGAGTTGGACCGTTGCGGGAGGATGCCGTGAAGCGCGCCCGTGGCACCGCTCTCGTGGCAACGGCACTGTGCGTTGCCTCGTTGTGCGTCATCATTATCTCGATAGCCAGCGGCCCGCGACTGTTGAACCCCTTCACCATGGACCGGGAAACCTGCCGGACACTCCTCGCCATCAGGCTCCCCCGGACCGCCGCCGCCCTGCTCATGGGGGGCGCCCTCGGGGCGTCGGGCGCCATTCTCCAGGGGATCTTCCGCAACCCCCTGGCTGACCCGTACATCCTGGGCATTTCCAGCGGCGCATCCTTGGCCGCCTCGTTCGGGCTCATGTTCGGCCTCTCCCTGTTCGCGCTCAGCGTTCCCCTGCTGGCGTTTCTGGGGGCCATCGCAACGGGCGTCGCCGTCGTCATCCTGGGGCGCGGCTGGAAAGGGTTGCAGCCCGACCGGCTCCTTTTGGCCGGTGTGGGCGTCGGGTTCTTCCTCTCCGCCCTGCTCATGCTGGTCATGACTATTTCCGTGGACGATGGCCTCAGGCGGGCCATCCTCTGGATGTCCGGCGATCTCTCCCTGGTGGATTGGGGGCTGCTCCCCGTGGGGTTTCTCTTCATCCTTGCCGGGTTGGGTCTTGCCGTGGCACGGCGCAAGGGGCTGAACGCCCTGACCCTGGGGGACGACATCGCCTACAGCCTGGGCTTCAACCCGGCGCGGGAGCGGCTCGCTCTCTTCATTGCCGCGTCGCTCATGACCGCCGCGTCGGTCGCCCTGGGGGGCGTTGTCGGCTTCATCGGGCTCGTGGTCCCCCATGTAGTCCGCCGCCATGTGGGCTCGGACGCCGCCGTGGTGCTGCCGCTCTCGGTGGTTGCCGGGGGGACCCTGCTCTGCGTCGCCGACGCCGTCGGCAGGACCGTCGCCGCGCCGCTGGAACTTCCCGCCGGGGTGATCGCCGCGCTTATCGGCTCCCCCTATTTCATCTTTCTCCTGGGGCGGAGGAGGATCTGCTGATGCCGGAGGATGCCGCCATGACCACGCTCGAATTCGCCAACGTCTCGTTCTCCTACAACCCGCACGGATTTATGGAGCAGCTCTCCTTTGCCGTGGCCGGTGGGGAACTGGTCGGTCTCATGGGGCCTAACGGCGCGGGGAAGTCGACGATCCTCAAGCTTGCGGCGGGGCTTCTCTCCCCGCAACAGGGGGAGGTGCTGGTGGGCAAACGGGCGATCCGCTCCTATGGCGGGAACGAGCGGGCGCAGCTCGTGGCCTACCTCCCGCAGACACTGGATACCCAGGTCCCGTTCCGTGTGGCCGAACTCGTGGGGATGGGGGCGTACCCCCGTAGCGGGGAGGCGGCGCTCACCGTGGGGGAAGCGCTCCACCTCACGGGGCTGGGGGGCAAGGCGACGGCGTTCCTTACCGAACTGAGCGGCGGGGAGCAACGGCGGGCCTATATCGCCATGACCCTGGTCCAGGGGGCGCGGGTGCTGCTCCTGGACGAGCCGTTGGCGAGCCTGGACATCAGGTACCAGTTCGACCTGTATCGGCTTCTGAAGGACATTGCCCGGGATAAAGGCGTGTCCGTATGCCTGTCGCTGCACGATATCGGCATGGGGGCCCTGCTGGACCGGCTCCTCCTGCTCAAGCGCGGGCGGGTGGTCGCCGAGGGCGATCCGGGCAGCGTCCTCACGGATGAGATGGTGCGGGACGCCTTCGACCTGGACGATGCCGCCGACAGCTACACGGCGGCGCATCGCGCCGTGGGCCTGGCCCTTGAGCGGCAACCCCGGTGAGGACGAGATGACGGCCAAAGGGCTCGGCACCTGCCTGATCGGGTCGCTCCTCCTCCACCTCGCCCTGGGTATCTTGGCGACGCGCAGGCCGCCCGGGACGCCTGCCGCGGTGCGTGCCGTCGAGGTCTTTGCCGTCGAGCCGTCGGACTCACGGTTGCCGAGGACGGGGGCCTCGAAGCCCGCGCATAGCGGTAACGCTCCGCAACGGCCCGGCCCGGAAACGGACCGGGAGCAACCGCGGCCCCCGGTCGTCAAGCCTGCTGCCTTCCATGACGACCGGAGTGCAGGGGCAAAAGTCCCTATGGCGGCCGCCCCTCCGGTGCCGCCGGCTCCCCGCGCCGTATCCGTCGGCATACCAGTTGGCATACCGGCCGGCCCGCTGCCCGCCCGTCCCCCCGGGGAAAAACCGGGAGGCGCGCCGCCCGGGCCGACCGGGCAGGAGCCGGCAGCGGGGCGGGTCATGGCGTTGGGGGATGTGGGGGCGCCGCGCTTCATCCATCGGGAAGCGCCGCTCTACCCGCTCATTGCCCGTAGGCTGGGGAAAGAGGGGCGGGTCGTCGTGCGGCTGTCGCTGGATGCCCAGGGAAGGGTACAGGGGATCGAGACCGTCGAGGCAAACGGTTTCGGTTTTGCCGAAGCGGCGAGCGCCGCCATCAGGAAATCGTCCTTTGCGCCGGCGGTGAAAAACGGCAGAGGCGTATCGTCCCAGGTCCTGGTGCCGGTGCGGTTTGTTCTGCACGAAGGTGAGTGAAGCCCGCAGCGACCTCAGAACGTGGCGTGTCGGGGGACGGTTTCGGTCAGCGCCTGAACTGGAGCAGGAACAACGCCTCGCGGTAGGCCGGCAGGAGGGCGCGGCAGGCGGGGGAGAGGGCGTCCCACGGTTTGGGGTTGCGCAGGCCCCGCAGCAGGGCGCGTTCCGTGCGGGTCAGCACCGGGGTGGCGCCCCCCAGGCGCGGGGCGATATGCACCGCACCCAGGCTAAACGGGGCGACGGCCCGGGAGAGGCAGGGGTTGAGCATGACGAGGGAGCCGCGGTCCACGGGGCAGGGGCCGGAAACGTTGCGGCCCGCGTAGAGGATGAAGTTGCCGGGGGAGCGCCGGGAGGCCTCCAGGGCCGTGAGCCGTCCCGCCTCCAGCCCCACATCCTCCAGGGCGTCGTGGTGGGCGAACAGGAGCGGCTCCAGGCCGCTTTGGCGGACCAGGTCCAGCAGCCCGCCGACCCGGAAGGTATGGACCCGGGGGTGGAGCAGGGCATCGGCCAGCCCGTTGTCGAAGGCGGCCTCGTCGGACGCCTCCACGAACCGGCGCAGGCGCGACCCCGGTTTGGCCCGGGTGATGAGCCGCCGCGCCGCGGCCGGGTCGGTAATCCCCAACAGGCGGAAGGCGCGGCGGATGGACTCCTCTTCCCGGCGGGCGTAGCGGCTGTAGACCATCAGCCGCAGCACCCCTCCCGGTGCGAGGCGTCCCGCCAGGGCTTTGAGCCCGGCCAAGGGGTCGTCCAGGTGGTGGAGCACGCCGTAGGCGTCGATCAGGCCGAAGGGGCCGCCGGTCAGGGGGGCGTCCAGCAGGTCGCCCCGGCAGAAGGTGACGTTGGTGCGGCCGTGGAGCAGGCAGTGCAGCCGGGCGCGGCGGAGGCTGCGCTCCGACAGGTCGAGGGCGGTGATGGCGGCATGGGGGTTGGCCAGGCTAAAGGGGTAGGGGGAAAAGCTGCCGCATCCTGCGATCAGGATGCGCTGGGCCTCGGGGGGCGGCAGGGCGCCGTTGAAGCGGGCCCATACGGCGGTCAGGTTAAGGGCGTAGGTATCGCAGCGGCGCACCGAGGCCAGCAGGGGGTAGTGGGGATAGGGGTAGAGCTCGTAATGGGTGCGTACGTCGTCGGCCATGCCCCACTGTAGCAAGTCTCGCGGTTCCTGACAAGCGCGTGCTGCCCGGGGTGGCGAGTCAGGACGGCACGGGGGTCACCCTCGGAGGCTCGCTTCCTCCTGCTCCACCAGGGCGACGAGTTCCTCGTACATGGCGATCATCACGCCCGATTCGAGCCATTTGCGGGCGATGTGCCGCATCAGGGCGAAGCCGTGGACGATGGTGCCGGCAAAGATGCAGATGCCGCACAGGCGGGTGGCCTCGTCCTGCATCAGCCAGCAGCTGACCACCGCAACCACCAGCATGGTGGATAAAAAGGCCATCTCGATGCCGCGGAACGGATTCTCGAACACCTTGGTCACGTCTATGTAATAGCGGGTCAGCCCGGTCACGTGGCGCATGAATTCGCCGATCTCGCTGCCGGTGCATTTGAGATGGGCGTAGCTGAGAAAGCGCGAACTGGCGTGCTCCCGTCCTGCCGTCATGCGTTCACTGACATATCGGTCAATGGCTTCGTCGATAAGATTGGTATTCATGGTAATGCTCCCTGGTGCAACGGTGTTGAACATGACTCCTGTCGCTTGCCTATCATTTTGAATCAAAGTCGCCATGATATACAAGGATAATTAACGGATATACATAATGCGTGCCGGGATGGGGCAAATTGTTAAACCTAATGATGCCGAACGGTTGCGATGATGTTATGCGGTGTGAGGGGTGGGGGACGAGGTAAAAATGATGCAGGGGTGCATCATTCTGGCGGGGGTTGCCTTTTTTCTCGGCACCAGGTTCAACGTCTGCGTCTTGTGGCGGGATAGAAGTAAAAAGCCCCTCCGGTGAGGGAGGGGCTGGTGTGACGGGCTCTGTTGAGCGGCTGCTATTTGCCGATGGTGGCGTTCTCGATGATCACGCTGTAGCGATAGCCGTACCCGAAGTCCCGGTCCTTGGCCAGGGTTCCCTTGACCGTAATCACGTCGCCCACCTGGGCCGTTGCCGTGGTGGTGCAGACCAGATTATGGGTCCCCTTGGCCTGGGAGCCGCTGCCGTCCTGGATATGTATCCAGTTCTTCTTCATGATCTTGGGGGTGACCTTGACCACCTTGCCCCTGATGGAGACCTGCTTCTTGTTGAGCTTGGCGCTGTTGCGGTACGCCTCGGCAATGGTATAGGCATTGGGGCCGTTTGCCTTTTTGACCGAGATCTTCACCTCCTTGGCCTTTACGGCAACCTTGCTGCCGAGGGGGGCCGTCTGCGCCTTTGGCTGAACCGCCGGTGCCGCCGGCACTTTTGCCGGCGCCGCCGGTGCGGCGGCTTTCGCCTGGGGGATGACGCCGTTGGAGAAGATGATGGAAGCAAAGGTGCGTTTGAGGGTCTTGCTCTCGAAGTCCTTCATGACAAGGCCTTCCTTGAAGCTCATGCGGTCGCCCACATTCACCCTGGTTTCCGCCACGGCCAGCCAGACCTTCTCGCCGTTGTTCTTCTGGAGGTAGATATAGCTGTAGCCGCCGCTGTTCATGGCCTGCAGCACCTTGCCCGAGATTTGAGCCGATTGCTGGTGGGTCGTGGATTGGGCGGGATAGTCGATCTTCGGGTGGCCGGCTGGCACGTTGGGGGTGGAAGTTGCGGCCAGGGCGGCGGAGGCGGCGCAGTAAAAAACGATGAGCGCAAGAGACAGAAAATAATTCTTTTTCATGTGGTCCTCATTTTTGAATTTACCAACTCGAATTTTTTGATACTATCACGAAAGCATGATAACTGGCAGTTCAAAAATAGAGGGGACAGAATACTATGCAACGCAAAGCGGTCGTTCTTTATAGCAGCGGTCTTGATTCAACCACCTGTCTGGCCATGGCCCAGGCCGAGGGTTTCACCCCGTACGCCATCAGTTTTTCCTACGGTCAGCGGCATAGCCACGAATTGGAGGTGGCCAAGGCCAATGCGGTGCGCCTGGGGGCGGCCGAACATCTGGTGGTGGATTTCGATCTGCGCCTGATGGGGGGGAGCGCCCTGACGGCGGATATCGCCGTGCCCAAGGCGGGGGTGGGGGACGAGATCCCGGTCACCTACGTGCCGGCCCGCAACACCATCTTTCTCTCCTTTGCCCTGGGATGGGCCGAGGTGCTGGGGGCCTTCGACATCTACATCGGTGTCAACGCCCTGGATTATTCCGGCTACCCGGACTGCCGCCCCGCCTATATCGAGGCCTACGAGACCATGGCCAACCTGGCCACCAAGGCGGGCGTGGAGGGAACGGGGCATTTTCGCATCCATACGCCGCTCATCGACCTGACCAAGGCCCAGATCATCAAAAAGGGGATGGAGTTGGGGGTGGATTACGGCCTGACCCATTCCTGCTACGATCCGACGCCGGAAGGGCTCTCCTGCGGGGAGTGCGATTCCTGCAGGCTGCGCTTGAAGGGGTTTGCCGAGGCGGGGCTGAAGGACCCGCTCGGGTATGTGAACCGGTAGGATTTGCCCGCCACGGCGCGGCGACTCAAAAGGCGCATCCCATCGCGGGGTGCGCCTTTTGTGTTGTGCGGGACAGTGAACCTGCGGACTACTTCGTGGTGGTGAAGCGGTCGTGGAAAAAGCCCTTGATGGAGTGTCCCGTATCCCTGAACCACTCACCCATGGAACGGCCGGTCTTCCTGGCGGCCTGGCCCGATTCCCTGCCGCCTTCCTTGAAGGCCCGTCCGGTGTCCGTGCCGAGCTTCTTGAAGCCCTGACCGACCTCCTTGCCCCCTTCCTTGAAGGCGTGGCCCACCTCTTTGCCCCCCTCTTTCATGGCCTTTCCCGTGTCCTTGCCCATTTTCTTCAACCCTTGGCCGACCTCCCTGCCCTTCTCACGGATGGGGGTGTTCGCGCGGCAGGGAACGGCAGGCAGCGCTATGAGCAGTATGGCGACAATCCATCTTCCTCTCATGGGCGTCTCCTCTTCACTCAAATTCTATCAGGGATGGGGGGAGAGGTCAAAACATCATCGCGGGTCAGGACGGTACCGTTAGAAACAGGGCTGGTCGGTGCTACACAGGTTCGTTTCGCCGCCGGGGGAAGGGGGGAGGTAGACGGCAATCCGGTTTTTCCCGTCGTTTTTGGAGCGGTAGAGGGCTTTGTCGGCGCGGTCCACCAACTCGGCCGCCTCGGTGAGCCCAGGGGCCAGGGACGCTACGCCGATGCTTACGGTTGTGTGGATCTCCTCCTGGCCGTCTTCGCCGGTCACCGCGCTCTTTTCCACCAGTGAGCAAACCCGTTTCGCCAGTTCCAGGGCCGTGGCACCGTTGGTGTGGGTTGCAATGATACAGATCTCATCCCCGCCATAGCGGGTGATGATGTCCGTATCCCTGACGGATGCGACCAGCAGGCGCCCCAGGTGCTTCAGGACCATATCGCCGGCCAGGTGGCCACTGGTGTCATTGATCTGCTTGAAATTGTCGATGTCGATGAGAAGAAGCGAGAGCGGCAGCTTGTACCGTCGCGCCCGGTCGAACTCCTCTTTCAGCCGCTGTTCGAAATAGCGGCGGTTATGGACGCCCATGGTCGCATCGGTGATATTCTCCTGCTCCAGCAGGGTGATACGGCGGATGCCCCGGGCCGTTTGATGGGAAAGGTAGTTGACGAGCAGGACAAAGCATGCGCCCAGGAAGAAGACGACCGAGACGATGAGGTCGGAAAACCGGCAGGTGCCGCGCCACAGCTCAAAGGCGTAAAAAAGATACCCTGCAATGAAGAAGATGATCAGGCTGGTCAGGGTATACCAGTTGTGTCGGATCTTGCTGCTGGATGGCAACCCCCGGATGAGCCCCTGAACCGGTACCAGGGAAAGGGTCAGGATGCAGGCCCCCAGGATGATTGGGGAAATAACGAGGATTTTGATCGAAATACACGGCATGGCGGTCCCTGTTGGGCATGGAGCATTGGGAAAATATTTCGCGACACTAAAACCGTGTAGAGTGTGACTGAATATCGCTTACACCACTCCACCCATAAAATCAACAAAAATGGTACGTGACATGGCAAACTCCATATGGCCTAACATGATGATATAACTCGATAAATTGCTGTTTCTGTTGGGTGGAGCGAGGGGGGGGGATGATAAGATGGTCCGGCGGTATGTGCCGGCTGCCGGGGGAAGCGATCATGGGTGAGGGGCGACGGCCCGGCTGGCCTCAAGGGTGCGCCGGGCCGCCTCCGTACCCGTTAGCCCTGGGCCGCCTGGACGGCGGTGATGGCGGCGACGTTGACGATATCGTCCACGGAGCAGCCGCGGGACAGGTCGTTGACCGGCTTGGCCAGCCCCTGGATGATCGGGCCGACCGCCTCGGCGCCGGCCACCCGTTCCACCAGCTTGTAGGCGATATTGCCGGCGTCCAGGTCCGGGAAGACCAGCACGTTGGCTTTGCCGGCCACGGCGCTGCCGGGGGCCTTTTTCTCGCCCACCTTGGGGAGCAGGGCGGCGTCGGCCTGGAGCTCGCCGTCGATCTGCATATCCGGCTTGAGTTGCCGGGCGATTTCCAGGGCTTTGGTCACCTTGTCGCAGTCGGGATGGGTGGCGCTCCCCTTGGTGGAGAAGGAGAGCAGGGCCACCCGGGCGTCCACGTCCAGGAAGGCCTTGCAGTTGCCGGCCGTGGCCACGGCGATCTCGGCCAGGGCCTGGGCGTCCGGGTTGGGGTTGACGGCGCAGTCGGCGAACAGGATGATGCCGTTCTCACCGAAGTTCTCGTTCTTGGTGATCATGAGGAAGAAGGAGGAGACGGTCTTGATCCCCTTGGCCGGGCCGACGGTCTGGAAGGCCGCCTTGAGCACGTTGCCGGTGGTGCCGGTGGCTCCGGCCACTTCCCCCCCGGCGTCGCCGTTACGCACCATCATGCCGGCGTAGTACAGGTTGTCCGGCGCGGTCAGGAGGGCGCGGGCCTCCTCGGGGGTCATGCCCTTGGCCTTGCGCAGTTCGACGAAATCGGCCACGTACTGTTCCAGCTTGGGGGATGTGGCCGGGTTGAGCAGCTCTACCCCGGTCAGGTCGACCCCTTTTGCCGCGGCATCGGCCAGGATCCTGGCCGGGTCCCCCAGGATGACGATCCGCGCCAGCCCCTCCCTGGTCACCTTCTCGGCGGCGAACAGCATCCGCTCGTCGTAGCTCTCCGGCAGCACCACGGTCTGTTGGTTCTTCCGGGCCTTATCCTTGATCTGGTCGACAAGATGCATGAGAATAACCTCCTCGGTTGTGAATAGAACAGAGGTATATGTATAGTTGAAACCATGGCAGCGGTCAAACAAAAAAGCCTGACCAATCAGGCTTCCGTAATTTGAATAACCCGAGTTTTAAATAGGTCACTATAAAACACAGGTTGTTCAAAAATAGTCAGATCGTAGCACCCGCTAGACAAGCCCCGCGGAGGCGTAGCAGCGCTACGCCGCACAATTTCACTGGTGAAATTGGACCGAGAAGGCGCCCGAAGGGTGAGGCCAAAGGCCTCAGTCACAAGGTGGCTTTTGAGGATGGCGGCGAGCTGGCTGTTTTTCAACAACCTGCTAAAATTTTACCCCCATGGCGTCGGCTACCGTATGGATATCCTTGTCCCCCCGGCCCGACAGGCAGACCACGATGCTCTTGTCCTTGGACAGGGTGGGGGCCAGCTTCAGGACGTGGGCGATGGCATGGGACGACTCCAGGGCCGGCATGATCCCCTCCTCCCGGGTCAGCACATTGAACCCCTCCAGGGCCTCGTCGTCGGTGATGGAGACGTACTCGGCGCGCAGGGTTTCCTTCAGCCAGGAATGCTCCGGCCCCACGCCGGGATAGTCCAGGCCGGCGGAGATGGAGTGGGCAGGCGTGATCTGGCCGTGCCCGTCCTGGAGCAGGTAGGTCTTGTTGCCGTGCAGGATGCCGGGGGAACCGGCGCTGAGCGAGGCCGCGTGCTTGCCGCTCTCGATGCCGAAGCCGGCCGCCTCCACCCCGACCATCTTGACCTTGTGGTTTTTCAGGAAGGGGTGGAACAGGCCCATGGCGTTGCTGCCGCCGCCGACGCAGGCCACCAGGTAGTCGGGCAGGCGCCCCTCGATCTTCTGGTGCTGCTTCTTGACCTCGAGGCCTATGACCGACTGGAAGTCGCGCACCATCTGGGGGTAGGGGTGGGGGCCGGCCACGGTGCCGATGACGTAGAAGGTGTCCGCGATGGTGGTCACCCAGTTGCGCATGGCCTCGTTCATGGCGTCCTTGAGGGTCGCCGTGCCGGCGGTGACCGGCGTGACCGTGGCCCCCAAAAGCCGCATGCGGAAGACGTTGAGGGCCTGGCGGCGGGTATCCTCCTCGCCCATGAATACCTCGCACTCCATGCCGAACAGGGCGGCGATGGTGGCGGTGGCCACCCCGTGTTGCCCCGCCCCGGTCTCGGCGATGACCCGTTTCTTGCCCATGCGTTTGGCCAGAAGCCCCTGGCCGATGGTGTTGTTCACCTTGTGGGCGCCGGTGTGGTTCAGGTCTTCCCGCTTGAGGTAGATCTTGGCGCCCCCCAGTTTTCGGGTCAGTTTTTCGGCATAGTAGAGCGGATTGGGGCGACCCACGTACTGACGCAGATAGTACTGGAATTCTTCCTTGAATTCCTTGTCGTGGCGGTAGTGCTCGTAGGCCTTTTCCAGTTCCAAAAGTGCCGGCATGAGGGTCTCGGGGACGTAGCGCCCGCCGAATGCACCAAAGTGTCCATATTTATCGGGGAGTTTCAAGGAACAGCCTCCTTAGCCAATCTGATGAATTCTCGTATCTTGTCCGCATCCTTCTTGCCCGGCCCGGATTCCACTCCGCTGGAAACGTCCACAGCATAGGGACGCACCTGGCGGGCCGCCTCCACCACATTCAGGGGCGTCAGTCCGCCGGCCAGGATGATGCGGTTGGACTGGGCCACGCAGGCGGCGATCTCCCAATTGAAGGTCTGCCCGGTGCCGCCGTGGGCGGCCGGGGACCAGGCGTCCAGCAGAAACGCCGCCACCCGGTAATCCCGCATCGATTCCAGGGAGGTGATGTCCTTCACCCGGAAGGACTTGATGACCCTGCGCCTGACCGAGTCGCAGTACCCCGGCTTTTCCTCGCCGTGCAGCTGGACGAGGTCCAGGCCGCACAGATCCACGGTGGCATTCACCTGCTCCAGGGGGTCGTTGACGAACAGGCCCACGGTCTGCACAAAGGAGGGCAGATGGCGGATGATGGCGGCGGCCTGTTCGGGAAACACGTGCCGGGGGGATTGGGGGTGAAAGACGAAACCCAAGGCGTCGGCCCCGGCGTCGATGGCCGTCAGGGCGTCCTCCAGGTTGGTTATGCCGCAGATCTTGACTTTTATCATATGGTTTTTGCCACGATCAATCCTGCTACGGAAACAGACACAATCAAATCTGCCACAGAGACACGGAGACACAGAAGAGGACGTCAAAGCCAAAAAGATTTTACATGGATGAACAGGATGAAGGGGATAAAACCTTGAATACGGTTACCGACAAAAGCCTAAAAACTGTTTATGCTTTTATCCTGTTCATCCCCTCCATCCTTGTAGATACGCTTTTGACTTTCTCTGAGTCTCCGTGTCTCTGTGGCAGATTGTCCGTTATTTACAATTCAACCTTGGGCAGCCGCTCCAGCGCTTCGCGGATCTTCTGCTCCGGGTACTCGTAGTCCTCCAGGTTGCCCGAGAGATAGGCGTCGTAGGCGCCCATGTCCAGTTGGCCGTGACCCGAGAGGCCGAACAGGATGGTCCGTTCCTTCCCCTCCTCCTTGGCCATTACCGCTTCGTCGATGGCGGCGCGCACGGCGTGGGACGACTCGGGGGCCGGGACGATCCCCTCGCTGCGGGCGAAGAGCAGGGCGCCCTCGAAGCAGGCGTTCTGCTTGTAGGCCTTGGCCTCGATCTGCCCGGCGTGGTGCAGTTGGGAGACCAGGGGGGACTCGCCGTGGTAGCGCAGCCCGCCGGCATGGATGCCGGGGGGCATGAAGTCGTGCCCCAGGGTGTACATCATGGAGATGGGCGCCATCTTGGCGGTATCGCCGTAGTCGAAGGCGTAGATCCCCTTGGTCAGGGTCGGGCAGGAGGCCGGTTCCACGGCCAGACAGCGCACGTTTTTGCCGGCGGCCCGGTCGGCGATGAAGGGGAAGGCCAGCCCGGCGAAATTGGAGCCGCCGCCGCAGCAGGCGATGACCACATCCGGGTAGTCGCCGGCGATCTTCATCTGCTCCCGCGCCTCCTGGCCGATCACGGTCTGGTGCAGGCAGACGTGGTTGAGCACGCTCCCCAGGGCGTAGTTGGTGTCGGCGTGGGTGGCGGCGTCCTCCACCGCCTCGGAGATGGCGATCCCCAGGGAACCGAGGCATTCCGGGTCGTGGGCCAGGATGGCGCGCCCCGCGTTGGTGAACTCCGAGGGGGAGGGGATGACCTGGGCGCCCCACAACTGCATCATGCTTCTGCGGTACGGCTTCTGGGTGCAGGAGATCTTGACCATGTACACCGTGCACTCAAGCCCGAACAGGGAGCAGGCCAGGGCCAGGGAGCTGCCCCATTGGCCGGCGCCGGTCTCGGTGGCCAGGCGGCGGATGCCGGCCTGCTTGTTGTACCATGCCTGGGGAATGGCCGAGTTGGGCTTGTGGGAGCCTGCCGGGGAGACCCCTTCGTACTTGTAATAGATCTTGGCCGGGGTGCCGAGCGCCTTTTCCAGGCGATGGGCGCGGTAGAGCGGCGACGGTCTCCACAGTTTGTAAATCTCCCTGACCTCGTCCGGGATGTCGATCCAGCGGTTGGGGGACATCTCCTGCTCGATCAGCGCCATGGGGAAGATGGCCAGCATGTCGTCCGGGGTGATCGGCTTGAGGGTCTGGGGGTTGATGACCGGGGCCAGGGGGCCGGGCATGTCGGGGATGATGTTGTACCACTGACGGGGGATTTGGTCTTCGCTGAGGAGGATCTTGGTGTTCATGTGGTTGCTCCTGAATTGAAGTCAAACCAGGGAGAGGGGGGAGGTTCTATGGGACTTATGGGTCTCATGGAACTTATAGGACTCATAAGTCCCATGAGACCCATCCCCTCCAATCTCTCCCTGGCAAAATTTGCAGCCGCTACTCCAGATTATCCTCGATCCTGATGAAGCCGGTCTTCTGGCTGATGACGTCGAAACGGTCGATCTCCGCCAGGGCGGCCTGCACGGCCCCTTCCCGGGCCTCGTGGGTCATGATCACGATGGGCACCGGCGCCGCGTCGTCGGCCTGGTGCGAGGTCTGCACCATGGATTCGATGCTGATGCCGTGCCTGCCGAGAGCCCCGGAGATGGCGGACAGCACGCCCGGCTGGTCCAGGGCGCTGAAACGGAGCATATACTTGCTGACGATCTCGGACATGGGCTTGAGCGGCAGGGTGGCCACCTGGTCGTCCATGAAGCCCAACGGCGCCATCCTGCGTCCCGCGCCGGCCATCATGCTGCGGGAAAGCCCGATCAGGTCGCCCACAATGGCGCTGGCGGTGGGGTTCTGCCCGGCGCCCCGGCCGTAGAACATCACCGGACCTACGAAATCGCCGTGCAGACGGATGGCGTTGAACACGCCGTTCACCTCGGCCAGCGGGTTCTGCAGCGGGATCATGGTGGGGTGGACCCTCGCCTCCACCTGGCCGTTGTTCAGCTTGCCGATGGCCAACAGCTTGATGCGGTAGCCGAACTCGCTGGCGAACTTGACGTCCAGGGCGCTGATGCGGGAGATCCCCTCAGTGTAGATGCTGTTGAAGTCGATGCGCGTGCCGAAGCAGAGGGAGACCAGAATGGCCAGTTTGTGGGCCGTATCCACCCCCTCGATGTCGAAGGTCGGGTTGGGCTCGGCGTAGCCCAGTTTCTGGGCCGCCGCGAGCATGTCGGCGAAATCCGCCCCCTCCTGGGTCATGCGGGTGAGGATGTAGTTGCAGGTGCCGTTCATGATGCCGAACACGGAATCGATGCGGTTGGCGGCCAGGTTCCCCTTGATTGAGGTGAGCACCGGGATGCCGCCCCCCACGGAGGCCTCGAACTGCACCTCGACCCCTTTGCGGGCCGCGGCGGCGAAGATCTCGTCGCCGTGCAGGGCCAGGAGCGCCTTGTTGGCGGTGACGATGTGCTTGCCCTTCTCGATGGCCTTGAGCACAAAGGTCTTGGCCGGCTCGTACCCACCCATCAGTTCGATCACCACCGAGATTTCGGGGTCGTCGAAGATGGCATTGACGTCGGTGGTCAGGCAGGCGGGATCGACCGTGACGCCGCGGTCGCTGGTGATATCCAGGTCCGCGATCCTCTTCAGTGCGATGCCGGCTCCGACCTTGCTGCGGATGACGTCCGCGTTCTGCTGGAGCAGCTTGACCACCCCGGCCCCGATATTGCCGTATCCTATCAGACCTACCTTGATGTCGCTCATTGACTAAACCTCGTACTCGTATGAAATCAAATTCCGCCACAGAGATACAGAGACACAGAGGAAACCAAAAGATTTTTAAAATAGATTACGAGAAGGGGCACTTTTGTAATTTGAATACGATTCAAGATCTGAATTACGAAAAGATTTTCTCTGTGTCTCTGCGTCTCTGTGGCAGATTTGAAGTATTTATTCTTCCGCCGGTTCCTCGGTCTTGGCGCACGCCTCGATCTCGTCCAGGATGCCGTTCACGAAGGCCGGCGAGTCCTTGTCGCCGAAACGGCGGGCGATCTCGATGGCTTCGTTGATGGTGACCTTCTTGGGGATGTCGCTTCTGAACATCAGCTCAAAGACGGCCAGACGCATGACGTTCAGGTCCACCCGCGGCATGCGGGCCAGTGCCCAGTTCTTGGAGCGGGCCTTGATGGCCGCATCGATGGCCTCGCGGTGCTGCTGCACCCCGGTCACCAGCCCCTCGGCAAACTCCCTGATCGAGGCCGGGGTTTCATGCTGCTCCTCGCGGAATGTCTGCAGGGTTTCGCGCAGCCCCGTGGTCGTATTGGCATCCAGGGCGTACAGCATCTGCAACGCCAGTTCGCGTGCTTCCCGTCGGATGCCCATTATTTGAGGGCCTTCAGCAGGTTGGCGGTTTCAATGGCCCCTGCGGCGGCCTCGAAGCCCTTGTTGCCGGCCTTGGTGCCTGCGCGCTCAACGGCCTGCTCGATGGTGTCGGTGGTCAGAACGCCGAAGATGACCGGCACGCCGCTCTCCAGGGAGACCATGGCCACGCCCTTGGATACCTCGGCCGAAACGAAGTCGAAATGGGGGGTGGAGCCGCGGATCACCGCGCCCAGGCAGATGATGGCGTCGTACTTGCGGGACTCGGCCAGCTTCTTGGCGGCCAGGGGGATCTCGAAGGCGCCCGGTACGCGGGCCACGTGGATGTCCTTGTCGCTGGCGCCGTGGCGGATCAGGGAATCCAGGGCCCCTTCCAGCAGGCGGTCGGAGATGAAGCTGTTGAAACGGGCGACGACGATACCGACTTTCAGGCCTTTGGCATCGAGGTTACCTTCAAAGAATTGTGGCATGACGATCTCCTTGTGCAGGGTGCCGAAAAACCGCTCCATTCGGGTGATTTTCCACAACCGGGATGTGTGGTGTAAAGAAACACAAATGTTAGCATAATTTTTTGCGACAAGGGAGAAAAAAGTGCACTCAAAGCCCTGCGATACGGCCATGGAAGGCGATGGCCCCGTCGTAGTCGGCCACCAGGAACTGGGGTCTGAGATTCGGCGCATGGCGTTGGGCGGCGGTGATGGCGTGGCCGCAGACCAGTTTCAGCAGGCTCGGGTCGAAGTTTGCGGCGATGGCGATCTCCCGGGCGGTGTTGGCCGGGGCGATGGTGGCGGTGATGGCCTCGGGCAGCCCCGCTTCACCGGCCCACCCCTGGAGGGTGGACAGGTCCAGCTCCGAAGCGGCGGCGTGGGTGTTTTCGTGGCCGCAGGCGATCTTGAGCAGCTTGGCGAACTGGCAGGCCACGAACGGTTGGTCATAGCCCCGTTGGGCGCAGGATTGCAGGGCATAGGCCACGTGGTCCCCCATCATGACGAAGGCCTCCTCCGGGAGGGCTGTTGCGGGATCGGCGGCGCGGTTCAGGTGGTGCTGGGCCGCCAGTTCGCTGGTGCGGCCGGTGGAGAGGACCACGTTTTGGCAGCCGCAGGCGCGGGCCACGTCCAGGGCCGCGTCGATGGTATCGGTCCACGCCTTGGCCGACAGGGGGCGGACGATGCCGGTGGTGCCCAGGATGGAGAGCCCCCCCACGATGCCGAGGCGGGCGTTCAAGGTCTTCTGCGCCCGCAGTTCGCCGTCCGGGATGCTGATGGTGACGTGGAGCGCGGGTGGTGCATCTTGAGGCGTGAATCGTGAATGGCGAAGCGTGAATGGTGAATCTTTAAGCGTGAATTGGGCGTCGTGAATCGCTTCGCGTACCGCCTGCTCGATCATGCGGCGGGGCACCGGGTTGATGGCCCACTCTCCCGGCCCTACGGCTAGGCCCGGTTTGGTGGCCTTGCCGACGCCGGTGCCACCCTCGATGACAATCTCACGCCCGCTTGTGGAGGAGTGGGGCGGGGCGGGGATGACCGCCACCCTGGCGTGCAGTTCGGCCCCGTTGGTCACGTCCGGGTCGTCCCCCGCATCCTTCACCACGAAGCAGGAGGCCTCATGGGCGGTGAACCGCTGGCCGTGCAACGGGAAGGTGGCCGAGACCCCGGCGGGCAGGTCGATGGCGACCTCCGCAACCTCCGCCTGGCGCACGAGCATCAGGGCCGCGCCCTTGGCGGCGGCAGCGGCGCAGGCGCCGGTGGTGTAGCCGTGTCGCAGCGTTTTTTTCATCTGGTACCTTGTAGGTTTAAATATTTCGGAGATTTTCTGCCCTCCTAGTTTAGGAGGGCTCTCTGGGCGCTTTGCACTAGCCAGGTTGTTCAAAAATAGTCAGATCGTCGCACCCGAAGAAGGCCCTGAGGAGGCGTAGCAGCGCTACGCCGCACGAAAGGGGCTTCGAGGATGAAGGCCTGATGGCTGTTTTTCAACAACCTCCTACGCCCCTGCGGCAATGATCGCCAGGGCGTTCACCACCGCCGCCGCCACGTTGGACCCCCCCTTGCGTCCCATGTTGGTGATGAAGGGGATGGAGCCGTCCGTGGCCGCCAGGGCGTTCTTGCTCTCCTCGGCACCCACGAAACCGACCGGCAGGCCGATGATCAGGGCCGGATGGGCTGTACCTTCCCCGACGAGGCGCAGCAGTTCGAACAGGGCCGTGGGGGCGTTGCCGATGACGAAGATGCGGTTGTCCAGGGTTGCCACCGCCTTGCGCATGGCCGCGATGGAGCGGGTGATGCCGTCGTGCCGGGCCGCCTCGGCTACGTCCGGGTCGGCCACGTGGCAGGAGACACGGCAGCCGAAAGGGGCCAGGCGGGCCTTGCCGATGCCGGACAGGGCCATGTTCGTGTCGGTGACGATGGCGCAGCCGCTCTTGATGGCCGCCACCGCCTTTGCCACAGCCCCGTCGGAGAACACCATGGAACCGGCATACTCGAAATCGGCGCTGGTGTGGATGCTGCGGCGCACCACCTGCCACTCGGCCTCGGGCCAGCCGTGCTCCCCGGCCTCCTGGTCGATGATGCGGAACGATTCGGCCTCGATGGCCTCCGGTTTCATGGTCAGGGAGTCCATCAGCGCCACCCCAGGAAGTCCAGCGCCTCGTCGATGCGCTCGCACTCCACCTCGGCCAGCTTGCGGTGCACCCCTAGATGCGGGCCCATCTCCATGATCAGGCCGGGGTGGCGTTTCTGGGCCGCCTCGATCTCCTCGGGCAGGTCGTGGACCACATGGGCGCCCATGAAGAGAAAATAGGGCATGAGAAGGATGCGCTCGGCCCCGCGGTTCACGCAGGCGTCAATGCCGTGCTGGATGTTCGGTTCGTGCATCTCGCGGAACGAGACCTCCACGATCTCGAAGCCGGATATTTCCTGCACCATCTTCGCCACCTCGCGGGCGGCGTCGTTTGCCTGGGGGATGCGGCTGCCGTGGGCCATAAGCAGAATTGCGGTTTTCATTGTTCCTCGCTTTTGTAGGTGAGTGGGGATGATGGGTGGTTTTCTCCCCTCCTAGTTTAGGAGGGGCCGGGGGTGGTAGCCTTTAATCCCAAGCAACTGCTCGACCACCCCCTGGCCCCTTTAGGCCCCAGAGGGTCCTCCTTATCAAGGAGGGGGAACTCCAACTCCTCCACCTCTGCCTCCCCCAGGCGCTGCATGAGGGTGGCAATGAGCCGTTCCGCCGGGGCCACGTTGCCGCCGGGGGCGGCCTTGCCGTGGGTCCGGGGCGGGTGCAGTTCGGGGGTGAGCCCCTTGATGGGGAGGCCGGGGTTCATGACCTTGTTGAAACGTTGGGCGCGCCCCTCGTTATTGACGTAGATCCCCTCCTGCTCCACCCAGGCGGTGGTGGGGAGGAACACCCCGGCCCGTGCCGTGAGCCTCGTAGGCCGCCAGTCGGCGGCGGCCAGCACGTCGATCACCGGCGACAGGTCGCGGGGGAGGTCGGCCTCAAAGGAGATGATCCCCCTGATCCGGCTGTCGGCCAGGGCCGTGGAGAGCGCCACAGTGTTGTGTTGCCGGGCCAGTTCGGCGCAGCCGAAGGCGTTGGGGCCGTCCAGGATAAAGGCCAGCTTGGCTGTGCGGGGGGGTGACTGCACCGCCTCCACTCCTTCCGTGGTGGCGCCGCAGATGACGACCGGGCGCTTGGCTTCCGCCAGGGGCACTGCGGCCAGGGTGGCGACGTGCTCGAATGGGAACGGAAGTTGTCCCCTCACCCGGCCTTCGGCCACCCTCTCCCCTGGGGCGAGGGTATGATTTGTGCCTTCCCCCTCGGGGAGAAGGTCGGGATGAGGGGCAATAACGTACACCTTTGCCCCGCTCCGCCACGCTTGGCGCACGGCCAGGGCCATCATGGGGGCCTCATTCAGCAGGTCGCATCCCACGAGGGCGATCAGGTCGGCCTTGCGCACGTCCTCCTGGGAGGCGCTGCTCTCCGCCGTCAGCAGAGCCACCGCCTCACCGGTCAGGTGGGCCTGGTCCGGGGTATCGAAGTAGCAGAGCGCCCCGGCACCCAGCAGTTCCGCGAGGCGCGCCGCCATGATGTTTCCCCCCAGGTCCATGCGGGGCGAGCCCACGATGGCCAGGGCCTGGGGGCCGTGCAGTTCCAGAAAATCGTCGATGCGGGTCGCCAGGGCATCCAACGCCTCGTCCAGGGTGACCGGCGTGCCGTCCACCAATGCCTGGCGGGGGCGGTCCGGGGCGTTGACCATGGTGTTGGCAAAGCGTCCCTTGTCGCACATGAACCAGCCGTTGACGCGGTCGTTCCTGCGGGCCGTGGTCTTGAGCAGCTCCCGGTAGCGGGCCATGGGGACGGTATTGCACCCCAGGGAGCAGTGGGGGCAGATGGAGGGGGCCATGTCGTAGTCCCAGTAGCGGGCGCGGAAGCGGGCGGTCTTGTCGGTGAAGACCCCGGTGGGGCAGATGTCCACCAGGTTGCCGGAAAAGGGGGATTCCAGCGGTCCCTCCTCCTGGCGGCCGAAGTAGATCGTGGCGGCCCTGCCCATGACGCCGAAGTCGGTGCCCCCGGCGTATTCCTGGTAGAAGCGGGCGCAGCGGTAGCACTGGATGCAGCGGTTCATCTCATGTTCGATGTACTCACCCAGGTACTGGTTAACGTGGGTGCGTTTTTTGCCGTCGTAGCGCCGGATGCCGTGCCCGCCGGCGATGGTGTAGTCCTGCAACTGGCATTCGCCCCCCTCGTCGCACACCGGGCAGTCGTGGGGGTGGTTGATCATCAGCCACTCGATGACGCTCTTGCGCATGGCCACCGCCTCGGCGTCGGTGGTGGAGACCACCATGCCGTCCTGGGCGGGGAGCATGCAGGACATCTGCACCCCCTTGACCGGGCCGTCCAGCAGTTTCACGGCGCAGACCCGGCAGGCGCCGGCCTTGCCCAGGGCGGGATGCCAGCAGAAATGGGGGATGGGGATGTCCACCGACTGGGCGGCTTCCAGCACCGTGGTGCCCTCGGGGACTTCAACCGGTATGTCGTCGATAATGAGTTTGATCATTTCCAATGTTCAATTCCCCAGAGGGCACTTCCCCCCGGTGATATGTTCCCGTACCTCGTCCTCGAACAATCTCAATAGCCCTTCCACCGGACCCATGGCGCCGGGGGCCAGGGCGCAGAAGGCGTAGTTCAGCTTGTGGACGTGTTCCCGCAGGATGTCCATGTCGGCCATCTCCCCGCGACCCGCTTCGATCCGTTCCAGGATATGCTGCACAAAGGGGAGCCCTTCCCGGCAGGGGGTGCACCAGCCGCAGGACTCGCGGGCGAAGAAACGGACCAGGTTGAGGGTGGCGGCCACCATGCAGGTGGTCTGGTCGAAGACCACAACCCCGCCGGTGCCCAGGCGCGAACCGGCCTTGGCCACCGGGTCGAAGTCCAGGGGCACGGTCCTGTGGTCCCTGGTGAAATAAGGGGTGGACGCGCCGCCGGGGATACAGGCCTTGAACGTGCTGCCGGCCCGCATGCCGCCGCAGTGGGTGTCGATGATCTCCCCCAGGGTGGTGCCGATGGGGAGCTCCAGGCAGAGGGGCTTCTGCACATGGCCGCTGACGCAGAAGAGCTTGGTGCCGGCCCCCTCCGGGGTGGCGGCCAGGGCCTTGAACCAGGCCGGGCCGTGGGCGACGATGGCCGGGATGTTGGAGAGGGTTTCCACGTTGTTGACCACCGTGGGCTGGCCCCACAACCCTTTGACGGCGGGGAAGGGGGGCTTGGAGCGGGGATTGGCCCGGATGCCCTCCAGGGCGTTCATGAGGGCGGTCTCCTCGCCGCAGATGTAGCGGCCGGCCGACTGGTGCACGTCCAGCTCCAGATTGAATGTGCTGCCGCAGATGGCGCTGCCCAGAAAGCCGGCCTTGTGGGCTTGGGCGATGGCGCCCTTCAGGTTCTGGGCGGCCAGTTCATAGCCGCGCCGGATGAAGATGAAGGCGCGTTCCACCCCCAGGGCGTAGCAGGCCAGGGCCATCCCCTCCACCAGCAGGTAGGGGTTGCGCTCCAATAGCACCCGGTCCTTGTAGGTGCCCGGCTCCATCTCGTCGCAGTTGCAGATCAGGTAGCGCGGCCCCGGCAGGTTGCGGGGGACGAAGGACCATTTCTTGCCGGTGGGGAACCCGGCCCCGCCGCGCCCCCGCAGGCCCGAGTCGATCACCGTCTGCTGCACGGCGTCGGGCGAGAGGTCGGCCAGGGCTTTTTGCAGAGCCTGAAATCCACCCTCGGCCCGGTATTCGTCCAAGGTCACGGCCCGGTCGGGGCGATTATGTCTGAAGAGGATATCGTTCATGGTTTGCTCGTGCTTTAAATTACCATCATAGTCCCGGCATGGCAAGCGCGGCACACCGAATTCACCTCCCGTGTTACCGGCGCCCCGTAACCGGTCATGCCATATCGTCCCCAGGTACTGAAATGTACCGCTAAATGACGTATATTCTGCAAGTAACGTGGTAAGAGGTTTGTTGCTATTTAATAGAAATTTAATGTAAATTTTGCTAAATGAATTGGAATGATGTACGTTTAATAACATAAAATTTACGTGCCGTGAGGGGGGCGCCATGACGTTGTTCAGGAATATCAATCTGGTTTGGAAATTCACGATCTTTGCCGGACTTGCCACGCTGTTTCTTCTGATTGCCATGGTGGTTTCCTACCGGGGCATGCGGGGGACGAACGAACGTTTCGAACTCTATGCCGACAAGTACCAGACCCTCGGCTCCACCGTGGGCGAGATGCAGGCCCAGGGGCTCCAGGCAGAACAGGCTATCCGCAACGTGATCCTCAATCCCGGCGATGACAAGGCCCTGGCCAACTACAAGAAAGCCTCAGCGGAGTTTCTCAAATTACACAAGGAGGCGACCGCAACCGCCGCAGGAATCAAGGATTATGCCAAGAGACTAGAGCAGGTGCCGCCCCTCTGGCAGGAGGCGGCGGTCATCAAGGATGAGATTATCCGTCTGGCCAGGGACGGCAAGCAACCGGAGGCGATAGAGCTTCTGGTGCAGAAGGAAACCCCCCAGTGGCGCCGGATAAAAGACCGGATCATCGAGACCCAGAACGACATAAAGAAGGATATGAAGGCCGAGCGGGCATCCCTTGATGCATTCACGGTGAAAACTTTTACCATGACCGTTGCCACCCTAGTGTTGACCGTCGTGCTGGTCAATGTGCTGCTGCTCGTTTTCTGGCGGGTCATGCAGGGCTCGTTCAATGAATTGACTGGCCGTCTGCGGGATATCGCCTCCGGCGAGGGAGACCTGAGCAAACGCATCGAGATCAAGGGGAAGGATGAGATGGCCCAAGCGGCCCATTGGCTGAACCAGTTCATGGACAAGCTGTCCCAGACCATATCCGGAGTAGCTGGCACCACCTCCACCCTGGCCTCGGCCACCTTTGAACTGAACAGCACCGCCGAGCAGATGGCCGCCAGTACTGAGGCGGTTGCAGCCCAGGCGGGCACCGTGGCGACGGCCAGTGAGGAGATGGCTGCCACGGGCCAGGATATCGCCAGTAATTGCAATATGGCCGCCGAGAGTGCCAACCGCGCGGTGGCAACGACCCAGAGAGGGTTCGAGGTGGTCAGGAACACCGTTAACGGCATCCGCGAGCGTGGTGCACGGACCAAGGCCAACGCCCGGACAATCGCCTCCCTGGGCGAACGTTCCGATCAAATCGGCCAGATCGTGGGCACTATTGAGGACATTGCCGACCAGACCAACCTACTGGCGCTGAACGCCGCCATCGAGGCGGCCCGGGCCGGCGAACAGGGGCGGGGGTTTGCCGTCGTGGCCGACGAGGTGAGGGCCCTGGCTGAACGTACCACGCGAGCCACCAAGGAAATCGGCGAGATGATCCGGGCGATCCAGCAGGAGACCAGGAGTGCCATTGTCTCCATGGAGGAAGGGGTTGTCGGCACGGAGAAGGGCGCCCAGGAGGCGGCTCAACTGGAGACATCGCTGCAGGAGATCCTGGAGCAGGTGAACGCCGTGACCATGCAGGTAAGTCAGATCGCCACGGCAACGGAGGAACAAACCGCCACGACCAACGAGATCACCAATAACATTCAGAAGATTTCTGAGGTGATCATGGACGCGTCCCGGGGGGCCCAGGACACGGCTGCCGCATCATCCGGCCTTTCCCGCCTGGGAGAGGACTTACGCAGTCTGGTGGGCCACTTCAGGCTGGCCTAGTTGTGTAAGTTGTAAGCCCCCTTATGCGGGGTGTGCCGTCATGGGTCAGCGGGGCGGGGAGTGCGGTGGTCGGCGATGATGGCTGCGGCCTGTTCCGGTGAGACCGGGCCGAAGAGCCGGTCCCCGATCATCAGGGCCGGGGCGTTGCCGCAGTTGCCGAGGCAGCAGCAGGGGAGCAGGGTGACGGCGTTGTCGGCGGTGGTGGAGCCCGCCTCGATCCCCAACATCTGTTCCAGGTGGCGCAGGAGGGTTTCGCCCCCCATGGCCCAGCAGGAGATGGAGTCGCACACGTGGACCACCGTTCGTCCCACGGGGCGGCGGTAGATCATCTCGTAGAAGGTGGCCAGCTCCTCCACCTGAAGGGGGGAGAGCCCCAAAATGGCGGCGGCCTCGGCCACGGCCTCGTCGGTCAGCCAGCCGTAGTGGCGCTGCAACTCCTTCATCACGTCCACCGCCGCTTCCCGGGGGGTGATAGCGTGGGCCACGCGCTGTTCCAGTTCCTGTCTCAGGTGTGTTGGGATCATGGTGCTAGATTATAGATGCTTTGCGGGCCGTGGCAAGGGGAAATCACGGCAGAAAATGCGCGAAGACCTGATTGGAGAGGAGCATGCCGCGCCGAGTGAGGCAGACCCGGTCCCCGGCCGCTTCCAGCAGCCCCTGGGCGGTCAGCTTGGCCAGGGCTACCCCGAAGGTTTCATTCAGGCCGATCCCGAATGCCTGCCGGAACCCGCTCTCCCCGATGCCGTCCGCCATGCGCAGCCCCAGGAACATGAATTCGGCCATGGCGTCCTGCCGGGTGAGGCGCTGCTCCTCCCCGTGGGGCAGATGCCCCTGGGCCACGGCATCGGTATAGGCGTCCAGGTCGGCCGGGTTGCCGAAGCGGACGCCGTACCCCTGCCGCAGGAAGGAGTGGGCCCCGCACCCCAGCCCCAGGTAGCCGTCCCGGCGCCAGTAGCCGCTGTTGTGGGCCGAGCGGCGGCCGGGGAGGGCGTAGTTGGCGATCTCGTAATGCTCGTAGCCTGCGGCGGTCAAGACGTCGTCCGCCTCCTCGAACATGGCCACCGCCAGGTCCTCGTCGGGGAGGAGCGGGCTGTCCACGTCGTAGCGCTGGGCAAAGGGGGTCCCCTCCTCCACGGTCAAACCGTACACGGAGATATGCTCCGGTCCCAGGGCCAGGGCCTGTTCCAGTTCGCTGCGCCACATGGGGAGGGTCTGCTCCGGCAGGGCGTGGATCAGGTCGATGCCGATGTTGGTAAAACCTGCCATCCGCGCGGCCCGGAAGGCCTCCCTGGCCTCTGCTGCGCTATGGATGCGCCCCAGGGCCGCCAGCATGGGGTCGTGGAAGGACTGCACCCCCAGGGAGAGGCGGTTGACCCCGGCGCTGCGGAAGGCGGCCAGCCGCTCCATGTCCACGGTGCCCGGATTGGCCTCCAGGGTGATCTCGGCTTCCCTATCCAGGCCGAACAGGTCGCCCGCCCGTTTCAGAATCCGGCCGATTTGCCGGGGATCGAGCAGGGAGGGGGTGCCGCCGCCGAAGTACACCGACTCCAGCGGCCTCTCCGCTGTGAAGGTGTGGGCCGCCAGGCCCATCTCCGCCAGCAGGGTACGGGCGTAGACGTCCAGGCCGGCGGCGGTGGACTCTTGGGAGACAAAGGCGCAGTAGGGGCATTTGCGGCGGCAGAAGGGGATATGGAGGTACAGGCGTGTGAACATATTATATAGATTGTGTAGGGACCGTGATGTTTCTGTTCCGACTAACGGGATTGTTGCCGGTGAGACGGTTAAGGATTGCAATTTTAACCGGATTGGGTACAATGTGTCCACTTTCAAATTACTTTCAAGGAGATTCGTCATGAAACGTGCAGTTGCCATCCTGGTCGCCTTTGTCGCCGTAGCGTTCGTAACGGTTGCGGCCCAGGCTGAGAGCAAGGGCGAGCAGATCTTCAAGCAGAAGTGCACCATGTGCCACGTCGTCAAGGGTAAGGGCGGTTCCATCGGCCCGGAACTGACCAAGATCGCCGCCAAGCTGAAGGAAGGCGACCTCAAGGTCCAGTTGGAAAACCCCAAGAAGAGGAACCCCTCCACCACCATGCCCTCTTTCAAGACCCTGCCCAAGGCCGATATGGACGCCCTGCTGGGGTATTTGAAGACCTTGAAATAACCGGTGCATCGAAAGGCCTGCCGCGAGGCGGGCCTTTTTTCTTTGGAGGCTTATGCGACTGAGGGAGGATCAGATACACCGCCTGGCGGAAAAGGTGTACAACGACTTGGCCGCCGAGGGACTCATCACGCCCAAGGGCGAGCGGAGCGCCGTGGTTGCCGGGATCGCCAAGGCCATAAGCCACGATTTGACCCGCGAGCAGCTGCTGGAACGTGACGCCGAACGGCTGCTGGACGAAACCGTCGCCGCCATGGGGCGGGGCGCCGCGGAGATCGACCGGCGCAAGATGCTCAGGATGATCAAGGGAAAACTGGCAAAAGAACGGAAGATCGTACTATGAGCCTCTCCGAAGACCGCGTATCCAACATGGCCCACGAGGTCATCAACTGTATCTGGCGCGACGACCTGGCCGATGTGACCGACGAAAGCCGGGCCCTGGCACGGGTCAAACAATCCCTGGGCGCCTTCTTCGGCGCCGTCGAGGAGATCGACGGCACGGTGCGCGCCAAGCTGAGGAACCATGCCCAAGGAAGCCGGGACTGGGAACTCCTCTACCAGAAGTTCTATCAGGAAGAGTTGGCCAAGCGGCATCTTTAAGAGGTTGTTGAAAAACAGCCATCAGGCCTTCGTCCTCGAAAGCCCTTTTGTGCGGCGTAGCGCTGCTACGCCTCCGCAGGGCTTTCTGCGGGTGCGACGATCTGACTATTTTTGAACAACCTGAGTTTTTCAACAGCCTGTTAAGACCTACACAAAACGGAAAGATCACAGCCCATGCTCGATCCCGAACTGACCGCCCAGCTCAAGCGGGTGCTGACCTCGATTGAACAACTCCTGCCACGACCGATTCCACGCATCGACTGGTCCGTCACCGCCGCCGCCAACTGGCACCGCCATTCCTTTGCCGGATACCTGGAACCGCTGGACGTGGTGGAGAGCATCCGCCTGGACGACCTGCTGGGGATCGACGAGCAGAAGAGTGTGGTCGAGGAGAATACCCGGCAGTTCCTGGCCGGGTTGCCGGCCAACAACTGCCTGCTGTGGGGGACCCGGGGCACCGGCAAGTCGTCCCTGGTGCGGGCCATCCTCAACAGCTATGCCCCCCGGGGGCTGCGGGTGATCCAGGTGGACAAGGACGATCTGGTGCATCTGCCGGATATCGTGGACGCCATCACGACGGAGCCGTACCGCTTCCTGGTGTTCTCCGACGATGTCTCCTTCGAAACCGGGGAGTCCAGTTACAAGATGTTGAAGAGCGCCCTGGACGGCTCGGTGTACGCGCCGCCGGAGAATGTGCTGATCTACGTCACCTCCAACCGCCGCCACCTGCTGCCCGAGTACGAGAGCGACAACCGCGGGGCCATGCTCTATAATAATGAAGTCCACCACGGCGAGGCGGTGGAGGAGAAGATCTCCCTGTCCGGCAGGTTTGGGCTCTGGGTGGGCTTCCATCCCTTCAGCCAGGACCAGTACGTGGAGGTCGTCCGCCAGTGGGTCGGCAAGCTCTGCGCCAAGCGGGACACGGCGTCCATCTGGGATGACGAGGCCCGGCAGGCGGCCATCCTCTGGTCCCAGCAAAAGGGGGACCGCAGCGGGCGCATCGCCTACCAGTTCGCCAGCCATTGGGTGGGAAAGCGGCTTTTGGCCCGAGGCTAGGCACAAGAGAAAGAAAGGCGACTTCCGCCACAGAGACACAGAGGTCCACCGAGAACAGCCAGACAGAGTTAAACCGTAGGGGTACATCGAATCTATTACAGCAGGGCCATGGGCACCCGTCCGCGGCCTTTTTTCACGAAAGGCAGGTACATATTGCAGCTCCCGTATAAACCGTTCCTTATCGCCATCACCGGCGTTTCCCTCTTTTCGCTGTCCGTGGTCTCATCCCGTGCCGACGATCTCCTGTCCCAGGCTGCCGCCCAGTTTCGGGAAAAGGATTACAACGACGCCTACGCCCTGGCCAAGAAAAGCGCCGAATCGCCCCAGCGCACCTTTCTGCTCGGCGTGACCGCCCTGCGCCTGGGCAAGGCCGACGAGGCCCTGCCCCTGTTGGCCGGTGTCGAGCAGAAGCTCCCCCTGGCGGGGGACTATGCGGCCCTGTACCAGGCCGAGGCGCTGCTGAAGCAGAAACGGTACACCGAGGCCGCTGCCAAGGCGCAGGCCATTGCCAGGACCTACCCCGGCTCCCAGCTGACCCGCCGGGCCGACAAGCTGGCCGCTGACAGCCTGTTCGGGGCCGCCGACTACCATAGGGCGTTCAAAGCGTACCAGGCCTTTGTGGAGCGGTACGCGGCCGGTAGCGACTCGGTGGACGCCCTGTTCCAGGCGGCCCGCAGCCGGGAGGAAAACGGCGACAAGAGCGGCGCGGCCCAGAACTATCGCAGCATCTGGCTGAACAATCCGACCGCACCCCAGGCGAAACAGGCGTGGGACCGGCTCGCGGACCTGGAGAAGAACGGCGTCAAGAGCGCCCCGTTCACCCCCGAGGAACTCCTGCGCCGCGCCTCCAGCCTGTACACCCAGAACGAGTTCAGCGCGGCCCTGAAGGCGTTGGCGGCAATTCAGACCGATGGCCAGCCCGAGGGTTTTGCCAGCCGGGTGGATTTCCGAACCGGCATGGTTCAGTATCGCCTGCGGAACTTCAAGCTGGCCGAGAAGTCTTTTCTGCGGGCAACCGCTTCCTCCCTGCCGAGCATCCGTTCCGAGGCGCGTTTCTGGCGGGCCAAGTCGTTGGAGCGCCAAGGGCAGGAGCAGAACGAGCAGGCTTTTGCCCTCTACAGGGAGTTGGCGGGCGAAGGGAAACGGCAGGAGTTTGCCGACGACGCCCTGATGGAGGCGGCCGGCCTGCGCAAGAACATGGGGAGCTTTGCCGAGGCGGCGCGCCTGTACGAACAGCTTGCCAAAAACTTCCCCGGCTCCAAGTTCCTGTCCCGCTCCACCTGGGAGGCCGCCTGGTGCCACTATCTGACCGGCGAGTATGCCGTGGCCGCCGAAGCGTTCAAGGCGCAGCTCAAGGATAACAGCGTGCGGGAAAAGGCGCTGTACTGGCTGGCGCGGACCCTGGAAAACACCGCCCCGGCCGATGCCGCCCTCTATTACCGCCAGCTTCTGGACGAATGCCCGGCCGGTTTCTATGCCACCTGGTACCGGGACCGGAAGGGGATCGCCGACCCGCGTGAGCCGTTGGGCAAGCGCAACGCCCTGACGGAGCTGCCCCTGCCTGCCGGCTTCGAGAAACCTCGCCTCCTGGCGGCACTGGGGATGCAGGACGAAGCCCGGGTCGAGATGGCGGCCGCCCGCAAAAAAAACGGCGACAGGAAGGCCCCCTTTCCCGGCCTGGCCCGTATCTATTTGGAGATGGGGGAGTACGGTTCCGCCATCGCCCTGTTCCTGCAAAACCGGCCGATAAAGTGGGAGAAGGCCAGCCTGCCGCTCTGGACGGTCGGGTATCCGGTGGCCTATGCGGATCACATCGGCCAGCAGGCCGCCGCCAACTCCCTCTCGGAAGGGCTGGTCTACGCCCTGGTCCGGGCCGAAAGCGGTTTTTCGCCGACCATCAGATCCGGGGCCGGGGCCATCGGCCTGATGCAGCTCATGCCGGCCACGGCCAAGCAGACGGCGCGGGAAAAGGGGAGTTTCAACCCCCAACGGCTGGTTGCGGCCGATTACAACATAAAGCTGGGAACGAAGCATCTCCGGGAACTGCTCAAGGGGTTTGACGGGGATGTGGTCTACTCCATCGCCGCCTACAACGCCGGGGCAGCGGCGGTCGAACGGTGGAGGAAGAACTTCAAGGGGCTGAAGAAGGACGAATTCATCGAAAGCATCCCCTATCAGGAGACCCGGGACTACGTGAAGAAGGTCTACGCCTCGGCCGCCACCTACCGGCAATTGTACGGCATCAAGTAGACCCGCCCGGCATAGTCTGTATATGAGAAAGGCCTTCCCCCAACGGGAAGGCCTTTCTCATTATATCCTTGCTAGAGAAGGGGGGGGAGGGGATGATCGCCCTCCTCGTCCCGGTACTCTTCGAGCCCCTCGAAGAGGGTCGCCAGGATGGCCGGGTCCAGTTGATTGCCCGACATGGATGCCATGATGCCGCGGGTGTCGCTGTAGGAAAATCCGGGGCGGTAGGGGCGCGAGGAACGCAGGGCGTCATACACGTCCGCCGCCGCCACGATCCGGGCTTCCAGGGGGATGGCGTCTGTCGCGAGCCCTATGGGATATCCCCTGCCGTTATAGTATTCGTGGTGGTGCAGGATGATGTTGACCACGACCGCCGGCATGTTGGCGGCCTCGGCCACGGTCGCCCCCCAGAGGGGATGCTTGCGGATCACCTCCATCTCCCCGTCGGTCAGGCCCCGCTCGGCATTCAGGATGGCTTCCGGGACGCCGATCTTGCCGCAGTCGTGGAGCCAGCTCCCCACCTTGAGGTCGTGCTTTGCCTCCATATCGAGGCCCATCCGGCGGGCGATAATCTCCGCATAGGTTGCGACCCGCTCGCAATGCCCCTTGGTGAGCGGGTCCTTCAGTTCGATGGTCTGCCCCAGGGCGTGGAGAAGGAACTCCATGTCCTCGCTGGAAGCCAGCATCATCCGGTAACGGCGCGCCCCGTCGCGCACGGCGGCAACCATCTCCGCATCCTGCCACGGTTTGGACAGGAACCGGAACACCTCGCCGCCGTTGATGGCGCCCACCGCCATGGCGAGGTCCGCCTTGGAGGTCATGAGAATCTTGACGATACTGTGGGAAAACTCCCGCATGCGGCTGAAGAGCTCAAGCCCGGTCATCTCGGGCATGTAGTAGTCCGAAACCACGATGGCGATCGGCGTTTCCCTGATGATCGCCAGGGCCTCGACGGGAGAGTCGCAGGAGAGGACATTGGCGCCTATGCCGGTCAACAGTTCGGCCGTATAGCCCAAAATGGCTTTATCGTCATCCACGACAAGAACAACTTCCTGCATGCAGCTCCCTCCAAAGACTCATATTTGGGTCACCAAAATAGGGCTCCGGCGGGCGGCAGTCAATAATAATTAACTTAATGATTATAGGCTAATGTTTCTTGCCAATTGCATTTTGCGGGGTAGTTTCGTATACTTCAGCACTTCAAAAATTGTGGGGGAACAGATGATTCAGATCGATTTCGACAAGATGGGCGGCCTGATCCCGGCCATTATCCAGGACCACGTCTCCGGCGAGGTGCTGATGGTGGCCTTCATGGACAAAAAGACCCTGGACCTGACCCTGGAGAGCGGCAAGACCTGGTTTTTCAGCCGCACCCGCAACAAGTACTGGATGAAGGGCGAGGAGTCGGGCAACACCCAGGAGGTGGTGGAGGTCCTGACCGACTGCGACGCCGACAGCGTGGTGATCAAGGTGAAGCAGAACGGCCTGGCCGCCTGCCATACGGGCAACCGCAGCTGCTTCTATGTCAAATGGGAGAACGGCCAGTGGGTGGAGCACAGCAACCCGCTCTTCGACCCGAAGGAAGTATATAAGAAGGGGTGAATGCGGAGGGATGAATGCGCCCTTTCCGCAATCCCGGTATTGACCCTGGCATGCTGTCGTGCGGCGTAGCGCTGCTACGCCTCCCTGGCATCCCTTGGTCGCCTTGGCCTTGCGAAAAAATCGCATCCACTTGGAAAATCAAAATCGACATCATGCGAGGTTGATATGAACAATGTTCTGAACTTCGGCATTCCCAAAGGGAGTCTTGAGAATGCCACCGTCGAGCTGTTCAAAAAGGCCGGCTGGCAGATCAGCATCTCCTCCCGCAGCTACTTCCCCGGCGTTGACGATAGCGAGATGAACTGCAAGCTGATCCGCCCCCAGGAGATGGGCAAGTACGTGGAGCGGGGCACCATCGACGCCGGGATCGCCGGCCGCGACTGGGTGCGGGAGAACGAGGCGGACGTGGTCGAGGTCTGCGAGATGGTCTACTCCAAGGTGTCGCGCCGCCCGGCCCGCTGGGTGCTGGTGGTGGGCAGCGACTCCAAGGTCCAGGGGCCGGAAGACCTGCACGGCGCCACCATCTCCACCGAACTGGTCGGTTTCACCAAGCGCTACTTTGCCGAGCGCAACATCCCGGTGAACGTGGAGTTTTCCTGGGGGGCCACCGAGGCAAAGGTGGTGGACGGCCTGTGCGACGCCATCGTGGAGGTGACCGAAACCGGCTCCACCATCAAGGCCAACGGCCTGCGCATCGTCTGCGACCTGATGGAGTCCGTGCCGGTCCTGCTCGCCAGCACGTCGGCCTGGGCCGATCCCTGGAAACGGGAAAAGATCGAGCAGATCGCCACCTTGCTCAAATCGTCCCTGGCCGCCGAAGGGATGGTGGGCCTCAAGATGAACGCCCCGGCCAGCCGGATCGAGGCCATCACCAAGGTCCTGCCCAGCCTGAAGAACCCGACCATCTCGCACCTGTACAACTCCGACTGGCTCTCCGTGGAGAGCATCATGTCCGAGAAGGAGGTGCGCCGCGTGGTGCCGGAGTTGTTGAAGCTGGGGGCGGAAGGGATTATCGAATATCCCCTCAATAAAATCATCTAGCGTAGAGGAACGCGCCCTTTCCGCAATCCCGGCGTTGACCTTCGGCATGCTGTCGTGCGGTGTAGCGCTGCTACGTCTCCTCGGCATCCCTCGGTCGCCTTGGCCTTGCAAAAAAATCGCGTTCCGTAGGTAGAATCTAAGGAGAAACTTTATGTCAACCTGTACCAGAACCGGCGACGACTGCCGCTGCACCTACACCCCGGCCTGCCCGCGACGCGGCAACTGCTGCCAGTGCGTGGCCTTTCACCGCGAACGGGGCCAGGCCACCGCCTGCATGTTCACCCCGGAAGGCGAGAAGAGCTACGACCGCTCCCTGGCCAACCTGATGCGGGACCGCAAGATTTCCCTGTAAAAGGGGGCTGCCCAGTTTTCCCCCTCCTTGATAAGGAGGGGGCAGGGGGTGGTTGAGAATTTGATTTACAGGCTACCACCCCCGGCCCCTCCTAAACTAGGAGGGGAGAAATGCTACCACCTACCCCCTCCTGAGCCAGGAGGGGGATTTAAAATCGGTACCCCATACTATGCTCACCTTTACTATCACCCATATCGACCATTGCCGCAGGCTGGAAAGTTTCCTGCGCACCCTCATGCCCAGCGCCTCCCCCGGCTATTGCCGCAAGCTGATCAAGAACGGCGCGGCCAAGCTCAACGCCGCCGCCGCAACGCCGGACACCCTTTTGACCGTGAACGATCGGGTGACCCTCAAGGAGAGCGCCGCCACCGCCTCCCTCATCAGCCAGACCCGCCCGGCGCTGGACCTGCTCTACGAGGACGATCTGGTGGCCATGGTCAACAAACCGGCCGGCCTTCCCATGCACCGCACCGCGGAGCAGGAGGCCAATCTGGTGGACGCGGGGATGGCCTACATGGCCTGGCGCGGCACCCCGTGCAAGCTCTACCCGGTGAACCGCCTGGACCGGGGCACCTCGGGGGCCGTGATCCTGGCAAAGAGTTCCTCGGCAGCCGGCATGTACGGCCGCCACGTCAAGGAAACCGGCTTGGACAAGCTCTACCTGGCGCTGGTGGCGGGGATTCCCGACGAGAGCGGCGTCATTGCCGAGCCGCTGGACGACAAGGAGTCGGAGACCCGCTACCAGATTTTGCTGCACGGGGAGGGGAACGCCCTCTTGGCCGTGACCCCCATCAGCGGGCGCATGCACCAGATCAGGCGGCACCTGGAGATGATCGGCCACCCGGTCTTGGGGGACAAGCGCTACGGCATGGGCGAGCTAGCCGATTACGACGGGTTTGCCCTCCATTCGTTCCGTACGGTCGTGGAGCGCCCGGAGGTGGGACCGCTGACGGTCTGCGCGCCGCTGCCGGAGGGTTTTTGGGGGCTGGCGCAGCGGTATCTCGGGCAGCCGCCGGAGGCGGTCATTGCGCGGCTGGATACGTGTCTGGCTGGGGGCGGGGCAGGGGCGTAATTGCTGGATTCTCTATTTGCCTATAAGCTGAACTAAGGCGGTCGGTGCGAATATATGCTTGCGCTACGACGCAAACCGCCCCACCCGAAAGAAGAAACAATGAAGAAATGCCCCTTCTGTGCCGAAGAGATCCAGGACGCGGCGATCAAGTGCAAGCACTGCGGCGAGTTCCTCGACCCGTCCGCCCGGCTGCTCTCCAAAGGCACCGGCGCCAAGTGGTATTTCCGCAAAGGCTTTATCGTCATCGCGCTCTTGAGCGTGGGGCCGTTCGCCCTGCCGCTCATCTGGTTCCGCCCCAATACGTCGCGCACCTGGAAGATCGGGCTCACCATTGCAACCCTTGTGCTCAGTTGGTACCTGTACCAGGCGACCCTGGAATCCATGAAAAGCCTGAGTGAGTATTACCGGCTGCTTAACGGGCTTTAGGCCGCGAGGGCCGATGGGGGTAATGGATTTCTCTGTGCCTCCGTGTCTCAGTGGCGGATGTCAATTGCTAATTTTTTTATGCCGCGTAAATCATTCGATTTGTGCACAAAATGTGTCAAACGTGAGATTCCACACCAGGCTGTGGGTATTTTCCGGTTGATCGATGGGGCAGATTGGATTATAAACATATAATTTTAATCCATTCCTAAGGAGGAATCACGATGAAAAGAAGTACTGCTGTTTGTGCCGCAATTCTTGTTAACCTTATGTTTGCCGCCGGTGTCATGGCTGCCGACCCGCTGCAGAAGACCGACGACGTGCTGAACAAGTCCGCCGCAACCGTGGATAAGGCCGCTAAGAAGAAAGCCGATGCAAAAGCCAAGGCAACCGATGTGAAAGCCAAGGCTGGCCAGAAAGAAGCCGATGTGAAAGCAAAGGCCGCCCAGAAAGAGGCAGACGTGAAAGCCAAGGCTGCCAAGAAAGAGGCCGACGTCAAGGAGAAGGCAAAGGCCAAAACCGATGCCGCCAAGGCCAAGAAACAAAAGGTCGACAGCAAGGTAGACGCCACCAAGAAAAAGAAAGACGCCGTGGCCAAGGATGCCAAGGATCTCAAGGAAGGCACCATGAAAGATATGCAGGACATGAAAAAATAAGCGTTCAGTATTGGCACTGATCGCTGTAGGGGAAAAGCCGCACATCTTTTGTGCGGCTTTTTCTGTTTTATCCCTGCCCGTTATGTAGTACAAAGCAGACAGCATACACCGAAGGAGGGGCAATCATGAGTGGACAGACCATTTTCATTACCGGGGCATCGGCAGGCTTCGGCGCTGCCTGCGCCCGCATCTTCGCCCAACCGGGCAATCGTCTGATCCTGACGGCCCGACGCATCGATCCGTTGCTGGCCTTGCAGAAGGAGCTGGCCGGCACGGCCGATATCCACATCATCCCATTGGACGTGCGCGACCGGGAGGCGGTGAAGGGGGCGGTCGATTCTCTGCCGCCGGCCTTCCGCGAGATCGACGTGCTGATCAACAACGCGGGCCTGGCCCTGGGGCTGGAACCGGCTCACCAGGTCAATCTGGACGATTGGGATACCATGGTGGACACCAATATCAAGGGGTTGATGTACTGCACCCGCCTGATCCTGCCCGGTATGGTGGCCCGCAACCGGGGGCACGTGGTCAATATCAGCTCCACCGCCAGTTCATGGCCCTATCCGGGGGGCAATGTGTACGGCGGCACCAAGGCATTCGTGACCCAGTTCTCCCGCAACCTGCGCTGCGACCTGCTGGGGACCAAGGTGCGGGTGACCTGTATCCAGCCCGGCATGGCCGAGACCGAGTTTTCCAAGGTGCGCTTCAAGGGTGACGATGCCAAGGCGGCCCAGGTGTACGAAGGGGTCGAGGCCCTGACGGCCGCAGATATCGCCGAGACGGTGCTGTGGGCGGTCAACCGCCCGCCCCACGTGAACATCAACACCCTGGAGGTCATGTCCATCGACCAGGCCTGGGCGCCGTTCGCGATCCACCGGGAGGGGCTGTAGGGGCGTAGTGCATACGCCCCGGATTGGGCGAACATCGGTTCGCCCCTACGATTCGCATATTCAACCGCAGGATGAAGAGGATAGAGCATGGCTAAGGAATTATACGTAGGACACCTGCCGGAAGAGGTGACGGAAGAGGACCTGTACAAGCTGTTCTCGGTGATGGGGATGGTCACCTCCGTGCACCTGATCATCGACCCCGAGACCAAGGAGTTCAAACGCTGCGGCTATGTGCGCATGGCGGCGAGTGTGGACCCCCAGGAGGTGGCCGAGACCCTGGACGGCGCCTATCTGATCGACCGGGTCATCACGGTCAGTATCGCCCGTGAGCAGAAACCGGACAAGCCGGGCACAGCGGGCAAACCGGGCGGGGCCGGAAGACGGGGACCAGGCGCCGGGGCCAAAACCGGGACCGGGGCAAAGTTCGGCGCTAAACCGAAGCCGGCAGCGGGCGCGAAGCCGGGTGCCGGAACACGGTCTGCCGCGGGGCCGAGGCCTGCTGCGGAGGCAAGACCCGGAGCGCGATCTGAGGCCGGAGCGAGGGGCAGCGCGGGAACGCGGTCTGCTTCGCGAACAAGGTCTGATGCGGAATCAAGGGTTGGCGCTGGAACAAGGTCCGACGCTGGAGCACGATCCGGTGCCGGTGCGAGATCTGATGCCGGGGCGAGGCCCGGCGCAGGGGCAAGGCCGGGCAGCGGCGACCGCAGCGGCAGGCCCTCCCGTCCGGGCGGCGACAGGAAAGGGCCGCGCAAGGGACGTTAAGCAAGACAAGAGTACATCTGCCACAGAGACACGGAGAAAACCCAAAAAGGAGCCTGAATAGTTCCCTCCCCTCGCTGGGGGGAGGAACATTCTGGTTCTGTCTTTGACGTTCTCCGTGTCTCTGTGTCTCTGTGGCAGATTTTGATTCCAAGTTACGGCACCAGCACCCCGGCCCCTCTGATCCTCCCCGCCCGCAGGGCCGCCAGCGCTTCGTTGGCCTGTTCCAGGGGAAAACGTTGCACCTCGGTCCGTACCGGCACCTGGGGTGCCAGCTTCAAAAACTCTTCCCCGTCGCGGCGGGTCAGGTTGGCCACGGAGGCGATGCTCCGCTCCCCCCACAGGATGTCGTAGGGGAAGGACGGTATGTCGCTCATGTGGATGCCGCCGCAGACCACGATCCCCCCCTTGGCCACCGCACGGAGCGCTGCCGGCACCAGTTCCCCCGCCGGGGCGAAGATGATGGCCGCGTCCAAGGGCAGCGGCGGTGCATCAAAGGAGCCGCCCGCCCAGCAGGCCCCCATTTCCCGCGCAAATGCCTGTCCCGCCGTGTCCCCCGGCCGGGTGAAGCCGTAGACCTCCCGTCCCTGCCAGGTCGCCACCTGGGTCACGATGTGGGCCGCGGCCCCGAAGCCGTAGATGCCGAGCCGTTTTCCCTGCCCGGCCATGCGCAGGGAACGGTAGCCGATCAGCCCGGCGCAGAGGAGCGGGGCGGCCTGGGTATCGGGATACCCCGCTGGCAGCGGGAAGCAGAACCGGCTTTCGGCGGTGCAGTAGTCGGCAAAGCCGCCGTTCTTCTGGTAGCCGGTGAACAGCGCCCGGTCGCAGAGATTTTCCCGCCCCGACTTGCAGTAGTCGCATTCCCCGCAGGTGCCGCCCAGCCAGGGGACCCCGACCCGGTCGCCGGGCCGGAATCCGGCCACGCCCTCCCCAAGGGCCTCAACGACCCCCACGATCTGGTGCCCCGGTATCAACGGCAGTTTGGGCTCAGTCAACTCCCCATCCACCACGTGCAGGTCGGTCCGGCAGATGCCGCACGCCGCAACCTTCAAGAGCAGTTCTCCGGCCGACGGCTGGGGAACCGGCACCTCCCGCAGTTCCAGCGCACCTCCCTGACGTTCCATGACCATTGCTCGCATGGTTTACTCCCCCAATAGCTGGTGGGCCAATTCGCCCAGTTTTTTCACGCCCTGTTCGATCCCGTCGTCCCAGGTGGCGGTGGAGAGGCGGATGAAGTTGCGGTACTTGTTTTCCGTAAGGGTGAAGAGCGAGCCGGGGGCGATACCTATCCCCTGTTCCAGGGCCCGGTGGTACAGGGTGATGGAGTCGATTTGCTCCGGCATCTCCACCCAGAGGATAAAGCTCCCCGCCGGGTGGGTCATGCGGGTCCCCTCGGGGAAGAAGCGGACCACGGCGTCCCGCATGAGGGACATATTGCGGCTGTAGAGGCGGCGCACCGTCCGCAGGTGATGGTCGTAGCCGCCGGTGGCCAGGAATTCGGCGACGGCGAGCTGGGTGGGGGAGGAACAGGCGAGGTTCATCATCATCTTGAGCCGTTCCATGCGCTCCTGATAGCGCCCGGCAATGGCCCATCCCACCCGGTAGCCGGGGGAGAGGGTCTTGGAGAAGGAGGAACAGTAGATGACGAGCCCCTTGCGGTCGAAGGACTTGGCGGCCACCGGGCGCTCGTTGCCGAACACCAGGTCCCCGTAGATGTCGTCCTCGATCAGGGGGATCTCGTGGCTGGCCAGGAGTTCCACCAGTTCGCGCTTGCGTTCGACCGGCATGAGGCTCCCCAACGGGTTGCCGAAGTTGGGGATCACCAGGCAGGCGCTCACCCGGTTGTGTTCGATGGCGTAGCGCAGCGCCTCGATGCTGATCCCCTCCCGCGGGGTGGCGGGGATCTCCAGGGCCTTCAGCCCCAACTCGGCGATCATCTGGAGGAAGTTGAAATAGAAGGGGGATTCCACCGCAATGGTGTCGCCGCTGCGGCAGGTCGCCCGCAGGGCCAGAATGACCGCTTCGACGCAGCCTGCGGTGACCAGCACCCCGTCCGGGGTGACGCTGATTCCGGTCTCCAGAGAACGCCGGGCGATCTGCACCCTGAGCCGCTCCCAACCAGGGGGCATGAGGTAGGATACGCTCAGGTCGCCGAACCGGCGCGTCTCGCTGGCCAGCATCCGGTTCAGCTTGTCCACCGGCAGGTGGCGCGGGTTGGGGATCGCGCCCCCCAAGGGCAGGAGGTCCCGGTTCATCATGTTGCGGATCACCTGATGGCAGAGCTCGCTGATGGTGACCGTGGCCGGCCTGATCCGTGCCGAGGGGGAGTGGGGGAGGGAGGCGATCTCCGGGGCGCGGGCACGCACGTAATAGCCGGACTGGGGGCGGGCCTCGATCAGTCGCTGGTCTTCCAGCAGGGCATAGGCCTGCATGGCCGTATTGATGCTGACGTCGAAGCGCCGGCTGAGTTGCCGGATCGACGGCACCCGGTCGCCGGCCCGGAAGGTGCCCTGCCCGATCAGGCCCGCCATCTCTACGGCGACCCGCTCGTAGAGCGGCGCCATGCTGTCCGAAATCGTGGTCGCGTTTATCATGGTGCCAGGATACCTTACTGTATTGGTAAGAGAATAGGTACAGTTGAGCTGGTTTTGTTTGGATACAGATACTGTATCATGCAACTGTTATGGTTACAAATCAGAATTTCTGTGCCTGTTTTTTTAACGTGGGAAGGGGTAAGGTCGCAGCATCAGAAGAGGAGGTGGGGTCATGGAGTGTTGTCTGGCAGAGGGAGAATTGCTGCGTCTCAACGGTGGGCCGGCGGGATTGCGGGTACGCTGTTCGTCGGGAACGGTGTGGCTGACCCGGGGCGATGCCGCGGATTACCTCATCGCTGTGGGGGATTGTTTCGACGTGGCTGCGGGGCAGGCCGCGCTGGTGGAGGCCCTGAAGCCGGCCGAGATCCGTCTGGGCGAGTTGCCCGTGGCTGGCGGTGTGCCCCATAAGGCCCCCATCGGCTTGGCGGCGTGCTGACCCCGGTCGCATTACGGGGAACACCCTGCCGTAACGTGGATGGGGCACAGGCGATTTGGGGTGTCTGAGCAACATCATGGGTACGAACGATCCAGTATCTCCCGTATCTTCCGGAGCAGTTCCATCGGCTGGACCGGTTTCATGATCAACTCGATATCTTCCCCGGTTACCCCGCGATTCAGAATGAAGTCAGCGGTATAGCCGCTGGAATACAGCACCTTGACATCGGGCTTGAGCAGAACTATCTCTTCATATGCTTCCTTGCCGTTTTTCTTCGGCATGATCATGTCCATCAGGATCATGGCTACCTTGTCCCCGTGCTCGGTAAATTTATCGACCACATCCTGCCCATCCACCGCCTCGATCACGTCATAACCGAACCTTGTCAGCAGGGATACCACGAGATTGCGAACATCCACATCATCCTCGGCCACCAGGATGGTTTCGGTGCCACCCTTGGGCGGGGCGACCGGCACGATTGTTTCCGCCTGCCCGGACTGTTCGATCCCATGGATCGGCAGGTATATCCTGAAGGTCGTGCCCTGACCCGGTTCGCTGTAGACATCGATGAAACCGTTGTGCTGTTTGACGATCCCATACACGATCGCCATGCCGAGGCCGGTGCCTTTCCCGACCTCCTTGGTGGTATAGAACGGCTCGAAGATCCTTTTACAGGTTTCCTTGTCCATGCCGATGCCGGTGTCGGATACGGTCATCACCGCATAACTGCCCGGCTCGGCACGACCGGATTCATGGTCGGTTGAAGCCTCGACCGTCTGGAATCCGGTTTCTATGGTCAACAGGCCGCCTTTTCGCATGGCATCGCGGGCATTGGTCGCCAGGTTGATCAGGACTTGCTCTATCTGTCCCCAGTCGGCATAAATTTTGAGCCTGTTTTCACAGATTATGGTCTTGAGTTGTATGTCCTCTCCAATGATCCGTGTAAGGAATTTCTTAACATTTTCTATGATGTCGTTGAGATTGACCGGTGTGAGGGCCATGACCTGCTTGCGGCTGAAAGCCAGGAGGCCTTTCGTCAACTGCGCCGCCTTCTCCGAAGCGGCAAGAATATGATCTATCTCGCCTTGTTGCCGGTCATCCAGCTTGACGTCCATCTTCAGCATGTTCCCATAGCCACTGATTACCTGCAGGATATTGTTGAAGTCGTGGGCAACCCCGCCTGCAAGCTGTCCCACCGCCTCCATTTTCTGCGATTGCCGGAGTTGCTCTTCCAGGTGGATACGCTCGTTGAGCATTCTGGATACTTTGATCGAGCTGAAGCTCAGGGATGAAACCATGCTGGTAAGTTTGGCGTAGAACTTCATGCCCGCATCGGCTGCTTCCCGGCTGAAACGCGGCACCCGGTCGAGCGCCGCAAGGTATTCCGCCTCATCGAAGCCGTAACGCCGGGCCTGTTCCCGGAACAGTTCCACATCGGGTACTTCATCCTCATAGAAAAATTGCCCGATGAATACGTTTCCCATGTGCTTCCCCCCGACCACAAGAGGGGTTACCATGTCCCACATGTTGTTCTTGCAGCGATAATGCCTGAATGTCCCTACCGGTACGCCATGGGTGAGATTGATGTCGCTTTCGATGCAATTCTTGAGCGTGTCGGGATGACACCGGTGAAACTTGGTACAGATATCCTGCCAGCCGACAGCAACCAGGACCTTTCCCGAAACATCGAGCACGGCACCCAGCATGCCGGTAATCCGGTAAAAATCTTCCAGCATGGATTGCAGCATTTCGCAATCGATAATTTCGGAGAGTTCCAGGGCGCCGATATCGCCTTCCGGCTCCAGGATGGCGCGGAGTTTATTTTTAACCGTGTCTTCACTCCTCTGGAGGGCCTCCTCCGTCTTCCTGCGCTCCTCAACCTCCTCCTCGAGCATGGCCGCCTGTTCCTGCAGGGATTCCTGGGCCATCTGGCGTTCCGCCAATTCCTCTTCGAGCTGGAGTGTCTGTTTGTGCAGATTCTCTTCCAGTGACTTGTGTTCGGTGATATCCCGCAATACGGCGAGCAGCTTCTCCGGATTCCCGGCTTCGCCTTTAACCGGTGTAACGATGACCTCCCACCATTTCGGTGTGCCGTCCTGGGTTGGGCAATACCCCTCAAAACTCCCTTGATGGCCCTGCCGGGCGTTGGCGACGGCAGCCCGTGCCGCGTCGCGGTCTTCCCCGTGCCAAAAGTTTTCGTAGGGCATGTTCAGAAACTCATCGATATTTTTGATGCCGAGTCGGCGCTGCCCTTCGGGGCTCATGTACTGCAAGCGCCCCTCCGGATCCAGGAGTTTGATGCAATCGGTGCTGCTGTCGATAATGCTTTGATTCAAGGCGCTGCTTTCCCGTAATGCCTGGACCGTCCTGGTCAATTGGGTGTTCAGTTCCCGATTCTCGGCCAGGGATTTTGCAAGGCTGGGCATGGTAAGGACTTTAGGAATCTGGGGGATGAAGTAGATGGCGGAAGCGATGGATATCACGGCGGTAAATGCTTTGACATACCCTTCTTGCCAATAGGCTGGGTCATAGATCGTATAGGCAGCGAAAAAGTGGGTCGTGCCACATGCCAGAATGAACGCCGCAAAACTTATCAGCATTCCGTAGTAGGTGATGCCACGCCGCTTGTAGGCGTAATAAAGCATTGCGAACGCGATGGCATAATAGGCGATTCCGGTTGCTATATCGGAAACGACATGGAGCCGGACCAACCCCGGTTCCCATGAGAAGCAGAAACCGTGGGCCATATAATCATTGGTTACCTGGTGGTGGGCCACGCGACACCTCTTTTTATGAGAACGGCGTTTTGGGTCGTTTGTTCCATTATACTGTTATTTACTAGAAATTGTTGGTTTGTAAAGCCTTTTCAGTTTTTTGACCGCATTCTCTTTTAAAAAATAACGGTGGCCTGGCGCACGGTTGATGTACGGTCTCTGGCCGCCCCGGTTCGCTCCTTCACCAGATATGTTCATCGATGCCAGAGAGCACATCTTGCATGTGGCGCCGTTGTTAGGAATGTGGTTTCGGCTATTTGACACATATGATGGTTTTCTTTTGATCTCGCCCGGGAAAAACGGCTCACCGTCCCGGCGTGGCCGTTTATTTTGTGCCGGGACGGGAAAAGCTCCAGCAGAAGCCAGTTTAGTCTTAAATTTCAATGATAAACATATGATGTGACGACAAAGACGACACCGGTGGCCTGCTTGATATCGTGTATACAGTGAACACAGTAAGGAAATTTAATGGTATTGTAACAAACTTTTATTACGCGATATGGCGGCGACATCCTGTCGCTCCGCTATCACTCCATGACTATGAGGAAACCAGTATGAAGTTGAGTCACAAGTTTTTTATCGCCAACGTAATTGTCGTTCTTTTGGCCGTCGCGGCCACATCGTCGCTGGGTCTTTATGAGATGCGCAAGGAATTCATCCGCAAGGCGTCCGTGGACCTGGAGGCGCGCATGAAGACCTTCCACCAGCTGCTCAAATTCAAGGGGGCGGAACTGCGGGTGGCGGACGGCAAGCTTAAGCAGGGCGATTATGTCATCAACGACAATTTTGAACTGCCGGACAGCATCAAGGAGATCTTCGGCGGGGCCGCCACCATCTTCATGGGCGATGTCCGCGTCTCCACCAACGTCATGAAGCCGGACGGCAGCCGCGCCGTGGGCACCAAACTCCAAGGTCCGGCCTATGATGCCGTCATCAAGGAGGGCAAGCCGTACCGCGGCGCGGCGCCCATCCTGGGCGTCCCGTATTTCACCGCCTACGATCCGTTGAAAAACGCCGCCGGCGAGGTGGTGGGTGTCCTCTATGTGGGAGAAAAGCAGAGCGAGTACCTGGCCGTCTATGACCGCCTGAAGTATGTCACCGCAGCTGTGGCCGCCCTGCTGGCCGCCCTGTTTTCCTTCCTCTCCTTCCTGTTTGTCCGCAGGGCGCTGCAGCCCTTGGGGCGGATGGTTGCCCTGATGCACGATATCGCCCTGGGTGAAGGGGACCTGACGGTCCGGCTGAACATCACGGCGAACGACGAGATCGGCGAGGCGGCCGGGTATTTCGACCGGTTTGTGGATAAGCTGCAGGCGGTCATACGCAAGGTGGCCGACAGCACCCACGATGTGGCTGCCGCATCCGCTGATCTGCACGATACCGCCACCCAGATCGCCACCGGCGCCGAAGAGTTGGCCTCCCAGGCCGCTACCGTATCGACCTCGGGCGAGGAAATGGCCGCTACCTCCCACAGCATTGCCGACAACTGCAATGCCGCTGCCGGTAACTCACACCATGCAAGCACCCTCGCCAGCAGTGGGGCCGGGATCGTCATGCAGACGGTCGAGGGGATGCAGAAGATCGCCGCCAGGGTTCAGGAAACGGCCCGCCAGGTCGCAGGGCTCGGCGCGCGCTCCGATGAGGTCGGCGCCATTGTGGGCACCATCGAGGATATCGCCGACCAGACCAACCTGCTGGCGCTCAACGCCGCCATCGAGGCCGCCAGGGCCGGAGAGCAGGGGCGCGGTTTTGCCGTTGTGGCAGACGAGGTGCGCGCCCTGGCCGAACGGACCACCCGCGCCACCAAGGAGATCGCCGGGATGATCCGGGCGATCCAGGGGGAGACCCGAACGGCGGTGGATTCAATGGAAGCCGGTGTACGGGAGGTGGAGGCGGGGACCACCGAGGCCGCACGTTCGGGGAGCGCCTTGCAGGAAATCCTCGATCAGGTCAACGAGGTGACCGGCCAGATCAACCAGATCGCCACCGCGGCCGAGCAGCAGAGCTCAACCAGCAGTGAAATCAGCAACAACATGCACCAGATCACCGAGGTAATCAACGCCACGGCCCAATCGACCCACGACACCACCAGGGCCGCCGACAAACTGGCTCACTTGGCGGATGAACTGAGCAAGCTGGTCGGGCAGTTCAAGCTCTCCTGAGCTCCGCTCTCCCGGGGACTTTCCCCAAGAGAAGAGGCCGCACGGCAGTGAACCGTACGGCCTCTTTTTCCTGTTGCGGGAGCTTGAAGCCGGGTCATTCGGAGATGTAGATGTTATCGCTATCCTCGTTGAGCCATTTCAACTGTTCCTTGAGTTGCTGCAACTCCTGGTCGGTGTATACCGCCGACCCCTTGTCGATCTCCCTGTTCAGTCTGTCGATCCTCTGCTGGACCGTATCGGCCCGGTCGGTGGGGCAGTTCATGGCCACCAGCAGGCACTCGTCCTTCTGCGTTTCCTGTATCGCTTTCATATCCGGGTCCATGGTTGCGCCCGTATAGTCATCAGCCAGGAGCGGCACGGCCGAGAAGACCATGGCTGCCGCCAGCACTGAAAATATTCCGCGTGTCCTTGTCATGGCACACCTCCATCCGTTGTCATGTGTTTCATATGCATATATGGTAACCAATTCGTGTACCGATGTAAATGATAATGATAATCTTTATCATAAGCGTTGTCTGAAGCCGTAGGGAGACGGCACGAAGCGGCGTGAGCTGACAAACAGGCTGGCCTGGGGGTGGGCTGTTTGGGGGGCAGAGATTTCATCCGCTCCGGCCAGGTGAACCGCGCGGGTATGAAAAAATAGCGGCTGTGGAGTGAAGGCGCAGGATAAAAATTGACTACGAAGCGCTTCTGGTAGAATAATGGCCGGCCATGCGCCCTCTGGATTCAGTGCGCTCGATCGACGGCCTTTTTTTCCCATGGTATCCTTGTCCGGTAACCCAGAGTTCGGGATGAACGCCAATGGCGATTAGTTTGTTTATATCTCTCCAGATCTTTCTGGCCGGCATCTGCACCTATACGGCCATCCAGCATTGCACCCTGGCGCAGCACCGGCCGCAGCGCCGCGTCCATTACCTGTTCGCCGCCATATCCTTTCTCATGGCGCTGTTCGCCTTGTCCAGCATCCAGACTTTCCGGATAGCGGACGTGTCCCCCAACTTTCAGGCGCTCCGCCTGAACCTGGCCATCTTCAACCTGTATATCGCCCTGTGGCCCTGGTTTATCGCCGAGTATACCGGGGTGCGCCCGCGGTGGGTGCTGGCCGGGATCACCGGGATGTTCGCCCTGTTGTTCCTTGCCAACCTGACTCAGCCGTACACTCACACCTTTTCGGAGTTCCGCGGGGTGGAGCGGGTGCCGCTCCCTTGGGGCGAGAGCATCTACCGTCCCCTGGGCACCAGGGGCATCTGGAAGCCGATGATCGTGGCGGCCCTTCTCTCCACGTACGCCTACGGATTCTACGCCCTGGCGGTCCGCTTCCGCCGGGACCATCGGCGCACGGCCCTGTTCATGATGGCTGCCGTCGGGTTGTCCCTGGCCGGTTCCGTGGTCGGTTTCCTGTTCCGGCTGGGGGTGGGCGGCATCCCTCCCCTCGGGCCGTTGGCGTACCTGGGCATGATCATCGTCATGGGGCTGATCCTGAACTATGAAATCCAGGAGGACCGCCGGCATATGCAGACGGTCCTGGACCATGTGCCGGCGCAGATCTTTATGAAGGACCCTCTGGGGCGCTATGTGATGGTCAACCGCCGTTTCGAGGAGATGTTTCATGTCACCAACGCCACGGTGTGCGGGAAGACCGATTACGATATCTTTCCACCGGGTGAGGCCGGTGCCATGCGCGCCGCCGACCGGGAGGCGCTCGCCACCAACCGTTCCCTGGAGTACGAGACGAGCGGCTCCTCGGACGGGCAGCCCCGCATCTTCTCCGCCATCAAGGTTCCGCTGTACTACTCCGACGGTTCCCCCTTTGCCATCTGCGGTATCGCCACGGATATCACCGAACGCAAGCGGCAGGAGGAGGACCTGAGGCAGGCCAAGGAACAGGCCGAATCGGCCAACCGGGCCAAAAGCGAGTTTCTGGCCAACATGAGCCATGAGATGCGGACCCCCATGAACGGCATCATGGGGGTGGCCAGCCTCATGACGCTGACGGATTTGAGCGACGAGCAGCAGGAGTATCTGGAATGCATCCAGCTCTCCTCGGAAAACCTCCTGACGCTCATCAACGACATCCTGGACCTTTCCAAGATCGAGGCCGGGAAGGTCGTGCTGGAGCTGGCCCCGTTCAGCCTGAGGGGCTGCATCAGCGATGCCGTCCGGGTCCATATAACGACCATCCACGCCAAGGGTCTGACGCTGAAGACCGATATCCCGGCCCAGGTGCCCGATGCCCTGACCGGTGACCAACTGCGGCTGAAACAGGTACTGATCAACCTGATCGGCAATGCCGCCAAGTTTACGGAACAGGGGGAGATCAAGGTTTCCGCCGTCCTCCTGGAGACCTGCGACGATACGGCCCTCATCCGGGTCAGCGTAGCGGATACCGGCATCGGTATCGACGCGGCCGCCATCGATGCCATCTTCGCCCCCTTCAGCCAGGCGGATTCATCCACCACCCGCCGGTACGGCGGCACCGGGCTCGGGCTCTCCATCAGCAGGCGTTTCGTAGAGCTCATGGGAGGGAACATCCGGGTGGAGAGCAGGGTCGGGAACGGCAGCCTGTTTCAGGTGACGATCCCGTTCGCCGTCAACGAGTCCCGCCTGGAACGCCACGACCGCAGAAACGACGATTCCGTGCAGTCCTGGGCAGGCCCGCCCCTGCGCATTCTGTTGGCCGAGGATCAGGAGAGCAACCGGGGGTTCACCGTCAAGATCCTGCAAAAGATGGGGCACACCCTGGAGGCGGCCCGGGACGGCAGGGAGGCGGTGGAGAAGTGGAACCGGGGGAGTTTCGACGTGATCCTGATGGATGTGCGGATGCCGGTCATGGACGGCATCGAGGCTACCGGCATCATCCGCGGGCGCGAGGCGGCCAGGGGAGGGCATATCCCGATCATCGCCCTGACGGCCCATGCGTTCAATGAGGACCGGGCGCGGTTCCTCGCCCAGGGGTTTGACGGCTATGTGGCGAAACCATTGGAGATCGGGGTGCTGAACGAGGAGATCCGGCGGCTGGCTGTGGGGGGCGGGGTGGAGTGACGGTAAGCAATCCACCAAGCATGAACCCCTTCTTATGGAGCCTTTTTCCGTTGGATTCTACCAGGGCAATCTGCTATGAATACATACTGAAATGCCGGGCTGGCAAATGCACCTGCAACTAAATTAACAGATAGGAACCAATGTTCGAGCAAACCTTCAGAAACATCGACGACGCCCTGAGAAAAGAAGCGGGTTGCACGACAGAGTTGGACTACACGGAGCAGACCTCCTGGCTGCTGTTCCTGAAATATTTGGATGACCTGGAGCAAGAGAGGGTGACGGTGGCCGCGTTGGAGGGCAAGAAATACTCCTTCATCCTCGACAAGCAATACCGCTGGGATAGCTGGGCCGCACCAAAAAAGCGGGACGGCAAGCCCGACCACAACAAGGCGCTTACCGGCGACGATCTACGCGACTTTGTTGACCGCAAGCTGTTCCCCTATCTGCACGCCTTCAAGCAGAAGGCCAGCGGGCCGAATACCATCGAGTACAAGATTGGCGAGATCTTCGGCGAGATCAAGAACAAGATCCAGAGTGGCTACAACCTGCGTGAGATCATCGACCATATCGACGAACTGCACTTCCGGTCGCAGGCCGAGAAACACGAACTGTCCCATCTCTACGAGGCCAAGATCAAGAACATGGGTAACGCGGGGAGAAACGGCGGCGAGTACTACACCCCGCGCCCGCTGATTCGTGCCATCGTGCAGGTGGTTAAGCCCAAGGTAGGGGAACGCGTCTACGACGGCGCCTGCGGCTCTGCGGGCTTCCTATGTGAGGCCTTCGACTACATGAAGGGGTTTAGCGGCCTCACCACCAGCAATTTCAAGGCGCTGCAAACGCGCACCTTCTACGGAAAAGAGAAGAAGTCCCTGGCCTACGTCATTGCCATCATGAACATGATCCTGCATGGCATCGAAGCGCCCAACATCGTCCACACCAACACCCTGGCCGAGCCCCTTGCCAATGTTCAGGAGAAGGACCGCATGCATGTGATCCTGGCGAATCCTCCCTTCGGCGGCAAGGAGCGCAAGGAAGTGCAACAGAACTTCCCCATCCGCACCGGCGAAACGGCCTTCCTCTTCCTCCAGCACTTCATCAAGATGCTCAAGGCCGGAGGACGGGCGGGCGTGGTTATCAAGAACACCTTTCTCTCCAATACCGACAACGCCTCGGTGAGCTTGCGAAAACTCTTGCTGGAGAGTTGTAACCTGCACACCGTCCTCGACTGCCCCGGCGGCACGTTCCAGGGCGCGGGCGTCAAGACCGTGGTGCTGTTCTTCGAGAAGGGCGCGCCGACGCGCAAGGTCTGGTACTACCAGCTCGACCCCGGCCGCAACCTGGGCAAGACTAACCCGCTCAATGACGACGATCTGGCCGAGTTTATCAAGCTGCAAAAGACCTTTGCCGTCTCGCCGAAGAGTTGGAGTGTTGACATTTCCAGTATCGACACCACTACATTTGAACTCTCGTCCAAGAACCAAAACGTTAACGAGGAAATCTTGCATAGAACCCCGCAGGACATCATGGAAGAAATAGTGTTGTTGGATGATGAGATTTCCGAGGTGCTGGAAAATATCAAGGCGTTACTATGAAGACTGGCTGGCAAACAAGCACCTTAGGTGATGTACTCGATGTCCTTCGTAACGGAGTCAACTGTAAACAAGATAAAAGTGGTATCGGAGAGAAAATTTCCCGCATAGAAAGTATATCTGGTGCATGGTTTGACATTGAGAAGGTCGGCTATGCCAACCTCAGTGAGCTAGATAAGCACCGGTATCGTTTAAAACGTGGCGACATCCTGTTTAGCCATATTAACAGCCCTGCTCATGTAGGAAAAACAGCAATATTCGATTGTGATGAACCCGTGTATCATGGTGTGAACCTACTGCTTATGCGCCCCAAAGAGGTGGTCACATCTGACTATTTGAATCATGCACTGAAATATCTTTTCCAAAGTGGCTATTGGCACGGTGTATGTAAACAGTCAGTTAATCAGGCAAGCGTCAATCAGCAGGATATTTCAAAGGTTGAAATTAGTTTCCCGAAGTCGCTCCCAGAACAACACCGCATCGTCGGCATCCTCGATGAAGCGTTTGACGGCATCGCCACCGCAAAGGCCAACGCCGAAAAGAACCTCCAGAACGCGCGCGCGCTCTTTGAAAGTCACCTGCAAGCGGAATTTGCTGAGGCATGGCAAGTTGGCAAACTGGTAACGCTTACAGATTTAGCAACTGACATCACAGACGGCGACCACATGCCTCCACCAAAAGCCCCAAGCGGTGTTCCATTCATTACTATTGGGAATATTATCAAGGATACTCGCACGATAGACTTTGCCAATACATTCATGGTGCCAAAGGAATACTACGATGGACTGAAGCCCAATAAAAAACCAAAGATAGGGGACGTTCTCTACACTGTAACCGGATCATTCGGTATTCCAGTCCTGGTTTCCGATAGCCTCAATTTCTGTTTCCAGCGCCATATAGGACTGGTTCGCCCGAAGTCAGAGGTGGACAGCTCTTGGCTTTACTACCTACTGATGTCTCCACAGGTCTTTAAACAGGCAAACGATGGAGCGAACGGGGCTGCACAGAAAACGGTTTCCTTGAAGCTACTGCGAGGTTTTGAGGTGCCGAAAATATCTCTCACCCGTCAACTGTCAAGCGTTGCAAAGCTCGATGCTATTGCTGAAAACACCAAACGCCTCGAATCCATTTACCAGCGGAAACTCGCCAAGCTGGAGGAGTTGAAGAAATCCCTGTTGCACCAGGCCTTCACCGGCCAGCTTTAGGAGCGTGGCATGAACGAAGCCGAAACCAGAGCCGAGCATATCGACCCTGCCCTTAAAGCGGCTGGCTGGGGCGTGGTCGAGGGGAGCCGCATCCGGCGCGAGTACCCGATCACCCTTGGCCGCATTGAGGGCCACGGCAAGCGCGGTAAGGCGCTGACGGCCGACTATGTTCTGGAGTACCGCAACACCAAGCTGGCGGTTGTGGAAGCCAAGGCGTGGGATAAGCCGCTGACAGAGGGTGTAGGACAGGCCAAGGACTATGCGGGCAAGCTGGCTGTCCGCTTCACCTATGCGACCAACGGGCAGGGCATCTACGGCATCGACATGCAGACCGGCGCAGAGGGCGAGCTAGCGCAGTACCCGACGCCGGATGAACTGTGGAGCCGCACCTTTGCCACACAGAACGCATGGCGCGACCGCTTTGCCGCCATACCCTTCGAGGATCGCGGCGGCTACTTCCAGGGGCGCTACTATCAGGACATTGCCGTTGAAAGAGTGGTGGCGGCCATTGCCGACAACCAGCCGCGCATCCTGCTGACGCTTGCCACCGGCACGGGCAAGACCTTCATCGCCTTCCAGATCGCTTGGAAGCTGTTTCACAGTCGCTGGAACTTGACCGACTGGAAAAGTGAAGGCGAACCGACCCGCCGACCGCGCATTCTATTCCTGGCCGACCGCAACATCCTGGCCGACCAAGCCTACAACGCTTTTTCCGCCTTCCCCGAAGACGCGCTGGTACGCATAGCGCCCGACTCCATCCGGCAGAAGGGCAGAGTGCCAACTAACGGCAGTATCTTCTTCACCATTTTCCAAACTTTTATGAGCGGGCCGGGCGACACGCCCTACTTCGGCGACTACCCGCAGGACTTCTTCGACTTCATCGTCATCGACGAGTGCCATAGAGGTGGGGCCAACGACGAGAGCAACTGGCGCGACATCCTGGACTATTTCGCGCCCGCCGTGCAGCTCGGTCTGACCGCCACGCCCAAGCGCAAGGACAACGTGGACACCTACGCCTATTTCGGTGAGCCGGTCTTCATCTACTCCCTCAAGGACGGCATCAATGACGGCTATCTCACACCGTTTCGGGTAAAGCAGATTTCCACCACCCTGGACGAGTACATCTATACCCCCGACGACAAGGTGGTGGAAGGCGAGATCGAAGCCGGTAAGCTGTACGAGGAATCGGATTTCAACAAGATCATCGAGATCAAGGAGCGCGAGAAGAAGCGTGTCGAGATATTCATGGCGCAGATCGACCAGAGGGAGAAGACTTTGGTCTTCTGTGCCACTCAGGATCACGCCCTGGCGGTGCGCGACCTCATCAACCAGATCAAGACCAGCAGCGACCCAAACTACTGCCAGCGGGTGACGGCCAACGACGGCGCGCTGGGCGAACAACACATGCGCGACTTTCAGGACAACGAGAAGACCATCCCCACCATCCTGACCACCTCGCAGAAGCTCTCCACCGGCGTGGACGCGCGCAACATCCGCAACATCGTGCTGATGCGTCCGATAAACTCCATGATCGAGTTCAAGCAGATCATCGGGCGCGGCACCCGCCTCTACGACGGCAAGGATTACTTCACTATCTATGACTTCGTAAAGGCGCACCACCTCTTTAGCGACCCGGAGTGGGACGGCGAGCCGATAGAGCCGGAGGCGTGCCCCACGTGCGACTCTTACCCGTGCGTATGCGAGAAACAGCCCCCACAACCCTGCCCAGTGTGCGGAGAGCGTCCCTGTGTTTGTGAAAAAACACCACCAGAGCCATGTGATAAATGCGGCCAGCGGCCATGTGTGTGCAAGAAAAGGGCGAAGGTGAAACTGGCCGACGGCAAGGAACGCACCATTCAGCACATGACGTTGACGAGTTTCTGGCATCCCGATGGTACACCCATGTCGGCACAGCAGTTCATGGAAGCGCTCTTCGGCAAACTGCCCGAGTTCTTCAAGAACGAGGAAGAGCTGCGCGCGCTATGGAGCAGACCGGACACGCGCAGAAAACTGCTGGAAGGGTTGGCCGAGAAGGGGTTCGGTAGGGACCAACTGACCGAGATGCAGAAGATCATTGAGGCGGAGAAGAGCGACCTGTTCGACGTGCTCGCAAATGTCGCCTATGCCCTGTCGCCACTCACCCGCGAGGAGCGGGCAGCAAAGGCCAGGGTGATCATCACCCAGTACTTCACCACCAAACAGCAGGTATTCCTCGGTTTCGTTCTCTCCCATTACGTGAATATCGGCGTGGAGGAGTTGGACCAGTCAAAGCTGACGCCGCTCTTGAAGCTCAAGTATCACGACTCCATCGCCGATGCCGTGGCCGACCTGGGCAGGCCGGAGGACATTGGGAAAGTGTTTGCGGGTTTCCAGAGGTATCTGTATGAACGGCAGGCGGGGCCGTGAGATGAAAGACAGTTGGTAACGAAAAAGCCCGGCAGCTTTGACAGCTGACCGGGCTTTTTCGTTAAATGGTGGCGGCGCAGGGACTTGAACCCCGGACATCACGGATATGAGCCGTGTGCTCTAACCAGCTGAGCTACGCCGCCAAAATCATTGAGTAAGGTCTTACTTTTTAATTCATCTTCGCCATGGTTGTCAAGAAAAAATATGCCGGTCCCTGATCATTTGCTCGCCATCAATCCTTCCAGGTTGAAACCGAAGTGGAAGGAGAAGTGACTTCCCGGCCGGTCGCCGATGGAAACGTTGACGCTCCAGCACTTTTGACGGTATTCCACGCTGTAGACCGATTCGAGAAAACCGGGGCGGTCGAAGGAATAGCGGGTGGTATAGCCAAGGGTCCACGGGGTGAAAAACTTGGTGGCCAGCTTGCCCTCCAGGTATTCCACCTGATTGCGGGCCATGCGGTAGCTCAGGGCGGCGCTGTTCCCCTGCTTGTCGTCCAACTCCACCCCCGGCGCTGTGCTGGAGAAACGCTTGTCGTAGAGGTTGTAACGGGCGTCGATGGTGAACTTTGCCTGGGGATGCAGCCAGGTCTCCGATTGCAGGGTCAGGTCGGTCCAAGGGCGGTTGGCGTCCACCATGGTCAGCAGGTCGCGCCGCGTGCCCCCCGCGCTGTACCCCTGGGTCAACCTGATGAGGGAGATGTCGCGATAGGTGGTGGTGTCGCCCGTCTGGAATTTGCCCCCCAGAAAGCTGGTCACGGAGGCTGAGATGATGTTCTGCCCCACGAGGCGGTCGTTGTAGTCGTAGAAGGGGAGCCGGGACTGGTCGTGGTTCGGTGCGTAGGTGTAGGATATCTCCGGGGTGATCTCATGGCGCAGTTTTTTGAGGGATGTGCCGCCTATGTCATAGACCCGGCTGACGGATGTGGCGGCGCGGGCGCCGAGTTCGGGCAGCAGGTCGCCGTCGTTTTCCTTTGTGGTGCCGCCGGGGCTGTCCTGGGTGGTGTAGCCGCGCACGTGCAGGCCGGCATAGGCCGAGGCGTTCAGGTAGCCGGGCAGGCCGGTCACGTAGGTGAGGCGCGGAAAGGCGGTCAGACGCTGGCCGGTGGGATCGACCTCGCGGTACAGGTTGGCGACGCTGGAGTCCAGGTCGAAATAGACCGGAATCGAAGGAATCTGCTGGCGAACCCCGGCCAGGGAAACCTCCGGGAGCGTCTGGAGCGTATGGCTGTTGTCCGCGGCGTACAGGTCTTCGGCGAAGCGCAGGTAACCGGAGAGGGCATAATTCTGCCAGGTTTTCAGGGCGTTGACGACGGTGTCGTTGGACTGGCGGTTGTAGTCGCCGCTCTTTTCACCGAAATCCCCCTGGAAGCTCCGGTCACTGTCCAGGTTGATATCCGCCCGTACGTTCATGGTCGGGGAGAATATTTCCTTGTGGTTGAGGTTCATCTGGCCCCGCCAGCGATCCTTCAAAAGGTCGTAGATCAGGTAGCCCCCGAAACGCCCTTCGCTCCCCCTGTTCCAGATATAGCGGTAATCGACCCCGGTGCCGACGCCGCGCTTGGTTTCGAAATCCAGGTCCAGCACCAGATCCTGGCTGGGGGAGATGACCAGGTAGAGCGGGATGTCCAGTTGAGCGCCGCGATTGCTGGAGTAGCCCATGCGGGGAAAGAGGAGCCCCGTCTTGCGTTCCCGCACCACCGGAAACGCCATCCAGGGGAGGTAGAGCACCGGCACGTCCTTGATGTAGAAGGTCACCCCCCGGCCGATGGCGTATCCCAGCAGGTTGACCTTGAGGTGGTCAGCGCCGAATTTCCAGCTTGGATCGGGGAGGTCGCAGGTGGTCAGCTCGGTGGTGGTGAGTTCCACTTCGTTATCGTTGATCCGGGTGATCTTCTCGCCGACAAAGGTGACGTTGGATGTGGTGGAGTTGAGTGTGCCTTTTTCCAGTTCACCCCGGCCGGTGTCCATATCCAGCTTGATGGAGTTTCCCCGTAGGGTCTCGTCCCCCTTGACGACGAGGACGTTGTCGGTGGCGTTCAGCACCCTGGTCTTGCGGTCGTAGGTCGCCTTGTCCGCGGTGAGGGTCATCCCCTGCCACCTGATGGTGACGTGGCCGGTGGCGGTGAACACCTCGTTGGCCGTGTCCTGGCTCATGCTGTCGGAGTTGATGGAGATGTTGCCTTCGGTCGGCATGGGGACCGCCCCAAGGGACGGAGTCGCGGGGAGCACGACCAGGCAGATCAGCAGTATGAACAGGCGTGTGTGGGTCACTAGCCGCGTATCCCTTCGAAGTGTTGTCCGGCGAGCCACGCCTTGGTCTCGCCGACCGTGAACAGCGATCCGCACACCAGGATCAGGTCGTTCGCCCCCGCCTCGCGGCGGGCCGTTTCTATGCCGTTGCCGACGCTCCCGCAGACCGTGGCCCGGAAGCCGAGCCCGCCCAGAATGCCGGCCAGGGCGTCGGCATTCATCGCCCGCTCCACGGCGGGGGAGACGGTGTAGGCCTGGTGGACCTTGCCCGCCAGGGGCGCGAATATGGCCGGGACATCCTTGTCGGACATGACGCCGGTGACCAGGAGCAGCCTCCGGTAGTGGTAATCGTCGAGCGCCTCGGCCAGGGCGGCGGCGCCGGCCGGGTTGTGGGCCCCATCCAGCAGCAGGGGGGGAGGGCCCGGGATCAGTTCCATGCGGCCGGGCCAGCGGGCGGCGCCGATGCCTGTCGAGAGGGCATCCGTGGCGATGGTGATCCCGGCGGCGCCGAGCGCCTCGGCAGCGGCCAGGGCCAGGGAAGCGTTGTGCGATTGATAGCGCCCCGGAATGCCGGGGATCAGGTGGGACAGCTCCGTGCCGAGGCCGTAGTAGTCGAGGGAACCGTCGCCTCCCCAGGAGGCGCGAAAGTCATCCCCCTCGTGGATGAACCGGTTGCCTCCTCCGGCGCAGACCCGCCGGATCACCTCCAGGGCCTCGGACGGTTGGCGGGCGGCGACCACCGGGGTCCCCGGTTCGGCGATGGCGCTCTTTTCCGCGGCGATGTGGGCGAGGGTTGCCCCCAGATAATCGCAGTGGTCCAGGGCAATGGGGGTAATGACGGTCATCAGGGCGGGGATGACGGCGGTGGCGTCCGATCTCCCCCCCATGCCCGCCTCCATGACCGCCACCTCGGCCCGCTCTTCGGCAAAACAGAGGGCGGCCAGGGCGGTGACGATCTCGAAGAAGGTCGCCTCTGCCGGGGCCGCAGCCAGAACCGTGGCGAGGAGCGTTTCCAGGCGTTCCCGGGTGGGCTCCTCGCCGTTGATGCGGAAACGTTCGCTGAAGTTTACCAGATGGGGAGAGGTGAACAGGGCGGTGCGCAGTCCCGCCGCGCCGAGTATGGCGGCGAGAAAGGCCGAGGTGGAGCCTTTGCCGTTGGTGCCGACCACATGGATGCTGCGGAAGGAGCGCTCCGGGTGCCCCAGGCGCTCCAGAATGAGCCGGACCCGGTCCACGCCGGGACGAATGCCGAAGCGCCGCCGGGCGTAGAGTTTCTCAAGTATGCCGGCCAGGGACATCTCAGGCAGCGGAGTGGTGGAGCATTTTCAGGATCGAAGCCAGCTTGGGGCGCATCTCCATGCGGGGAATGATCGCATCCACCATGCCGTGGTCCAGCAGGTACTCGGCCCGCTGAAACCCTTCCGGCAGCTTCTGGCGGATGGTCTGCTCGATGACACGGGGCCCGGCAAAGCCGATCAGGGCCTTGGGCTCGGCGATATTCAGGTCCCCCAGCATGGCGAAGCTGGCGGTGACGCCGCCGGTGGTGGGATCGGTCAGGATGGAGATGAAGGGGATGCCCGCCTGTTTCAGTTTGGCCAGGGCGGCCGAGGTCTTGGCCATCTGCATGAGCGACAGGATGCTCTCCTGCATGCGCGCGCCACCCGAGGCGGAGATGATGAGCACCGGCTGGCGCTGTTTGAGGCCGCGCTCGATGGAGCGGGTGATCTTTTCCCCCACCACGCTCCCCATGCTTCCCCCCATGAAGGCGAAATCGAAGCAGGCTACCTGCACGCCGATTCCCTCGATGGCCCCCTCGACACAGATGACGGCATCTTTCGACCCCCCCTTGGCCAAGGCGGCATCGATCCGCTCCTGATAGCTCTTGGCATCCTTGAAGTCGAGAAAGTCCACCGATTTCATGTCGGCGTCATACTCCTGCCAGGTTCCGTTGTCCAACAGGATCTCCAGGCGCTTGCGGGCCGGGATGCGGTAGTGGTGGCCGCACTTGGGACAGACGTTGAGGTTGTTCTCGATCTCTTTGCCCAAAATGGTTTCCGAACATCCCTGGCACTTGACCCACATTCCCTCGGGAACCTTGACCTTCCTTTCCGTGTGCTTTTCTATCCCTGCCTTATCCCGATTGAACCAGCTCATAATAAACCTCGCGATCTGTTGAAAACGTACTGAAGTGAATGGGGGTGGTAGCAAAAATGCGGCGGCCTGTCAAGCGCACATCTCAGGCTGGGCCGGGAGAAATGGCCTTTTTCAGCTCGCCGACCAGCCGGCGCAGTTCGCTTTTCAGCTTGGCGCCGGAATGCTGCTCGAACAGCTTGACGATGGCGCTGCCGACGACGATGCCGTCGGCCATTGCCGCCACCTGGGCGGCCTGTTCCGGGGTGGAGATGCCGAACCCGGCCATGACCGGCAGGCGGATCTTTTTGCGCACCTTGGCCAGTTCGGTCGCCAGGGTGGCGGAGGTCTGCTGGCGCATGCCGGTGACCCCGGTGACGGTGACGTAATAGACGAAACCGCGCCCCAGCTTGTCCACGGTGGCGATACGCGACTTGTCCGAGGTCGGGGTCAGGAGGAAGATGACGTTCAGCCCGCTCGGAGCGGCATGGCGGAGAAATTCGCCGGACTCCTCGGGGGGCATGTCCACCAAAAGAACGCCATCCACGCCCGCCTGCGCGGCGTCGCGGCAAAAACGCTCGTAGCCGTAGGCATGGATGGGGTTGAGATAGCCCATGAGGATGATCGGTATGTCCTGTGAGGTCCTCACCTTTGTTACGGTGGCGAGAATCCCCTCCAGGGTGGTGCCGGCCGCCAGGGCGCGTTCGGACGAGAGCTGAATGGTCGGCCCATCGGCCATGGGGTCGGAAAAAGGAACCCCCAGTTCGATGATATCCGCGCCGGCATCCGCCAGCAGGTGGATCACCGCTTCGGTGGTGCCCAGGTCCGGGTCGCCGGCGGTGACGAAGGTCACCAGCGCTTTGTCGTTATGTTCGCCCAGTGTGGCGAGTCGTTGGGTAAGTCGGTCCATGATGTTGCAGTCTCCGGGGTGGTATGCGGCTAGATTTTGAAACCGTCCATCTCTTTTTCCAGCAGGTCGATCTGCTTGGAAAGGCTGGTGACGGCTTGTTCCATGAGATCGGCGGCCTTGGCGTTGGTGGTGGAGGAAAGCTGGATGTTGCCGACCGCCTTGAGGATCTGGGCGCTGTTGAGGCCTTGGGAACGGCAGGCATCGCGGATCTGATCGACCATGGAGGTCATGTCTTCGGTGGAACGGGCGATCAGGCTGCTGGCGCGGCTCTGTTCGCGGGTCGAGGTACGCACGTGGACGGTCAGGTCATTCATGCACTCTACCGCCGATGAGATCAGGTCGCTCCCCTTGGTGTGTTCCCGGGCCGAGGTGGCGATATGACCGACCATCTCCTCCACGCTGGTCATGGCTTCCTTGATGCTCTGGCTGCCCCGCGCCTGTTCGACGGTGGCGCGTGCGATCTCCCGTGTCTGGATGCTGGCCTTCTGGACGCCGCTGACGATCTTTTCCAGGGCGGTGCCGGAACGCTGGGAGAGCTTCTCACCCTCCGAAATATAGTGCTCCGCCAGGCCGATCGCTTCGACCGCGCGCAGGGTTTCGTTCTGCACCCCCTTGATGACGGCGGCTATCTCCCGGGTGGAACTGCTGGTCCGTTCGGAGAGTTCGCGAATCTCGTCGGCCACCACCGCGAACCCCTTGCCGTGTTCTCCGGCCTGGGCGGCGATGATGGCGGCGTTGAGGGCCAGCAGGTTGGTCTGCTCCGCCACCTCATCGATGACCGAGAGTATGGCGCCGATGTCGTTGGCCTTGACGGACAGGTTCTCAATGACCTCGGCGGTGATGTGGGACGAGCGGCGGATGTCCTGCATGCCGGCTATGGCCTCTTCCACCGCCTGCTTGCCGGTTTCTGCGTCGTTCTTGACCCCCTCGGAGATGGCCGAGGCGTCCATGGCGCTCTTTTCCACCTGCTTGATGGTGGCGTCCATCTCGGCGACGGAGGAGGCGGTGGTGCTGGAGGCGTCCAGCAGATTGGCGATGCTGACGTCGATCTCCTTGATGGAGGTGGCCATCTCGATGATCGACGAACTGACCTCGTTGACTGTAACCCCCAGCTTGTCGGCGTTTATGGCCACTTCCTCAATGCTGGCCGCCATCTCCAGGATCGAGGAGGAGGTCTCCGAGGTCGAGACGGCGAGCTTGTCGATGTCGTTGGAAATGTCCTGGATCGATATGTTGATGAGTTCCACCGCCTGGGAGGTTTCCGCGACCGTTTCCTCCTGGAGCTTGGCGGAGTTGACCACTTGGCGGGAGGCCTTCTCGATGTTGTTGTCGATGGAGGTGAGCTCATCGGAGGCGGTCGTGACCCGGGAAACCATATTTTGCAGGTTCTCGGCCATGGTATTCATGGTTACGGCCAGGGCACCGATCTCGCCCCCGGCCTTGGTTTCGAGACGGGTGTCGAGCTTGCCGGCCGCCACGGTGCCGGCAAAAACAACGCACGCCCGCAGGGGTCTGGTGATGGACAGGGTAATCAGGTACGAGAGCAGGGCGATCAGGGAGATCACCACGAGACCGACGATGGCGGTCGTCATGATCTTGAGCGCGATGCTGGTAGCCACCCGTTGTTCGGCGGCGTTCACGTCACGGTGGAGGGTTTCCACCATGGCCGCGACGGTGGTGCTGAAGCTGTTGAAACGCTGCGTCTGAAGGCCGGTCATGAGGTAACTGGCCTTGAGCACGTCCCCCTTTTCGGCGGCGGGCAGGACCTCGTTCAATAGCGTTTTCTTGTAATCGGACCAGATGGTGTAGGCCTTGTTGATGGTCTCCCGTTCCTCGGACGAGTTCACCGACTTCTGGACAACGCCGAATTTGCTGTCGATATCACGGGTGAGTCGCTTCACGGTCGTAACGATCTTGTCGATGGCGGCGACATCGGTTTCCAGCATGAAGTTCTGCATCTCGTTGCTGATCTGGTAGAGGTCGGACTTGAGGAGGGCGATATTTTCGAGGGCGTTGTTGTTGGCCTGGATGGTCCGGTAGGTCGCTCCCCCGATCCTGACCTCGTTGAGGAGCAGGATGCTGAGAATGGCCACAAGCAGGATGCCGGAAAAGGCCGCCGTCGAGAGCAGCATCATCTTGGCGCGCAGGCTGAAACCGTTGCCGCTGGTCGGATTCAATGGGGTCTCCACGTTGTGCAAGCTCCTTGCTCTGCGAAGTTTATGGTTGAAACGCCAAGGGGATGTTCGCGGTCCGCCGCCTTTTCGTCGGTTCGTGTCCCGTGCGGTTCGTCGTGGGAAGTACGGGTACGAACTAACCATACGGGGCACGCATTACCGTGCGGCGGCCCGTGCGCATACTGGCAGCATGGGGAAATCCGGCCAACTATAGCAGAGCACGCGCTTTCATATCAAGCAAAAACGCCCGAAAACCGCTGCGCGGCACGCTTCCGGCAGGTTTTCAGCGCAGGCCCCGCAGGAGGTCCCTGATGCGGTCCAGGTAGGTGTCGGGCCGGTATGCTTCCGGCAGGGAAAGGGTGCTGTCGCTGACGACCGGGATGATCATCTCCCCCAGGGGAGTGGCCAGCTGCAGGCGGGCCTCCAGGCGGTAGGGAATCTTGTCCGGGTCGGGCCGGCGCTTGAGGATCTCGATCAGGTCGTTGTACCGTATCCGCACCGGAAGGCGCAGCTCCGTCTCCCCGCCCGCCGGAAAGGCGACGGTCCGTTGGAGGCCGCCGGCGGCCAGCGGCAGGGCCATGACCCGGAGGTCGTAGGTATATCCCAAGAGCGAGATGTCGAAAGAGTTGGGGTTTGTAACCCCCAGGTAGCATTCCATGTCGAAGCCTGTGGTGTCCAGACCGACGATATTCGTACGTTTGATTGCTACCTGGGGGTCCTTGACGAAGGCGGCGCAGGCCGTCAACAGAAGAACCGCGATGGAGAGGGTGATGAGACGTCCCATGGCTGTCATCAGGGGGTTTTGGTGCCGGACTCTTCCATGGCGAGACGTTCGGTCTGGTGCTCCAGTTCGGCCAGCATCTCCTGGCGGACGTGCCGGATCTTTCTCAGATAGGCATTGGCCTGGGGGCCTTGGCCGCAGTAGAGCTTTTTAGCCCGTTCCAGATTTCCTGCGGCGACTTCCAGCTTGGTGAACAGTTCGCGGACAGCGGCTTCGGCGCACTTTTCATCGTTCTCCATGTCCTGGGGGGTGTAGCCGTGACTTCTGGCCCGCTGCGGCATGAGTTGCCACACGCCAACCGCTCCCTTGGAAGAAACGGCCACCGCGGAGAGGCGGCTTCCGCCGGTCTCGGCCAAGGCGATCTCGGCCAGGTCGAAGGGCATGAAAGGCGTGCTGAGTGTTTTGGTAAAACAGAGGGCTGCCAGTTGGCGCGCTCGTTGAGGGGTTGTGCGGCGGGTGAAAGCGGCTTCTATGGCGCTGACCTGACGCTTGCGTTCGCTCATGGAGATGCCTTTCTCCAAGAGGCTCTTGATCTCCCGGTCCAGCGGAGATTCGATGGGAGTGGTGACGACAGCAGCCTGCGGCTCCGCTTTTTTGATCGGAGTGTTTTCGCAGCCTGCGAGCACCAGCAGGCATGTTAAGCAGAGTAGTTTTTTTCGCATAAGAAAGAGTGGGGTCGGTTGTATCGGCTTTGCCGGAATGGCGTACACGCCTGGAAGTGTTGTCGGGGGGCTCCGGCTGGGTGCTCCTTTCTCGCTGTAGTTACCCTGAAACGCCAAAGTCCCGGTTGGCCGGGACTTTGGTTCGTTGCTCAAGGTACGTAATACTTATACTTCACGATCGTCGATTTGTCAAGCCGAGGGGGGGCTGTTGAGCTATATCAGCATGTTATGTGCCGATTTAGTACGCATCATGGCTTCCCAATACGTCCTCGTTGCTGACGGGTGCCCTGAAGATCCGGTACACCCAGATCTTGTAGGCGATGACGGTCGGGACGAAGATCAGCGCCACCACGGTCATGATCTGCAGGGTTAGCAGACTGGAGGAAGAGTTGAAGATGGTCAGGTTGGAGGCCGGGTCGATACTGGAGGGGATCAGGTTGGGGAACAGCCCCGTCACACCGGTAAAGACCACGAAGACAATGGTCAGGCACGAGAAGGTGAAGGCCTTGTAGCACTCGCCTTTTGCGGCAAAGAGCTTGACCAGGAGGAGCGAAACCACGGCAATGACCGGAATGATCAACAGTACCGGGGCCTTGAGGAAGTTGCCGTACAGCTTGGTGGCCGGATAGGTGTAGCCTAAGAAGACGACCGCAACCACCAGGAGCGGCAGCCAGAGTTTGTTGGCCAGGGCGGCAGCTCGCTTGCTCAGGTCGCCGGTGGTCTTGATGGCGGCGTAGAGCGAGCCGTGCACGGCAAAGAGCAGGACGAACAGCACGCCGGTCACCAGGCCGTAGGGGTTGAGCAGGCCGATCAAGGTGCCGTCATAGGTGAAATTTATTGCGGCGAAATCGTTCTTCATGGGGATACCCTTGAAGATGTTGCCGAAGGCCACCCCGAACAGCAGGGCCGGAAGGAAGCTGAAAACGATGATGGCCTTGTCCCAGGCCCCCTTCCAGGCGGCACTTTCCAGTTTGCCCCTGAATTCGAAGGAGACGCCGCGCACGATCAGAGAGAACAGAAGCAGCAGCAGGGCCGAGTACAGGTTGCTGAACATCAGGGCATAGGTGGTGGGGAAAGCCGCAAAGGTGGCGCCGCCCGCGGTAACCAGCCAGACCTCGTTGCCGTCCCATACCGGGCCGACCGTGTTGATCAGGACCCGTTTTTCGGTATCGTTTTTGGCCAGGAATCCCGATATGAAGCCGGTGCCGAGTACAAAGCCGTCGAGCATGAAATAGACCGCCCACAAAACGCCCCACAGTACGAACCAGATGGTCTGGAATACGGAGATGTCCATAGTTTATGCCCTCCCCTGAACGTTGATGATAGTGGAAATATTCTTGTCCGGCCCTTTTTTGGCGTATTTTATCAACAGGAAGATGTCGATGGCGCCCAACAGGCCGTACAGGACGGTGAAGCCCAAGAGGGATAGGGCCACCTGGGTGGTGGAGATGGACTTGGAAACCGCGTCGGCGGTCTTGAGCACGCCGTAGACGATCCAGGGTTGGCGCCCCAGTTCGGCGACGAGCCAGCCGAACTGCTCAGCCAGGTAGGGGGCCGGGATGGCGAACACCATGAGCGTCAGGAACCAGCGCTGCTGCTCCAGGTTCTGTCTGCGCGACAGGAAGATCGCCACCAGGCTGGCGAGGATCATGAAGCTACCCAGGCCGACCATGAGGCGGAAACTGAGGAAGGTCGGGGTAACCATGGGACGGAGTTCCTTGGGGAAATCCTTGAGCCCTTTGATTTCGGCGTTCGGATCGTGAAAGGCCAACATGCTGAGGGCGTTGGGTACGCAGAGCGCTTCCACGGAGTTGCACTCCTGGGCCACGTTCGGCAGGATCAAGAGGTTCATGCCGACACCCCGCTTGGTTTCCCATTGGGACTCCATGGCGGCGAACTTGGTCGGTTGGGTCTTGGCGATCTCCACGGCGTGGAAGTCCCCGGTCAGGGCAACGCCGAGGGAGGCGACAAAGGCCCAGACCGCGGCCAGTTTGAAGGAACGTTTGAAAAAGTCGTTCTCGTTGTTGCGCAGCAGATGCCAGGCGGAAACCCCCATAATGAGGAATGCGGCCAGGGCATAACCCGAGAGCAGGGTGTGGGTGAATTTGATCCAGCCGTAGGGGTTGAGCAGAACCGTCAGGAAGTTCTCCATCTCGGCCCGGTTGTTACGCAGCACGTAACCGACCGGTTTCTGCATCCAGGCGTTGGCCAGGAGGATGATCAGGGCTGAGATGTTGGTGGCGACCGAGGCCAGCCAGATGGCGGTCAGGTGGGCCTTCTTGGAGACCTTGTTCCAGCCGAAGATCCAGACGCCGATGAAGACCGATTCGAGGAAGAAGGCGAAGGTCGCCTCAATGGCCAGCGGTGCACCGAAGATATCGCCCACGTAGCGGGAATATTCGGACCAGTTCATGCCGAACTGGAACTCCATGGTGATGCCGGTCACGACGCCCAGGGCAAAGTTGATCAAAAACAGTTTGCCCCAGAATTTGGTCATGCGGAGCCACATCTCATCCCCGGTGGTCACATACTTGGTCTCCATCCAGGCGGTCAGGATCGAGAGGCCGAGCGTCAGGGGGACGAAAATCCAGTGGAACATGCCGGTTGCCGCGAACTGCAGCTGACTGAGGGTTAGTACGTCCATACTTCCTCCTTGCTAAGATAGTGGTGCTGTGAGGTGTTTTCTCGAGGCAAATCGTAATTTGGTGTAATCAAACTGTTATTTGCCAGTCTATAACTTTTTATTTGAAATGCAATCCTTTTATGAATAAAAAGACCCTAATTGTCCTATTTTGGACAAAATTTTTTTGGCCGGGGCCGAAAGGGCGAAGATTACCCTTCAGCCAACTCTTTCAGCGTGACCTTGTCAAGGATGCCCCGGACCTGGGATTGTACGTTCATCCATACCGGGTGCACGTTGCAACTGCTGCTGCGATCGCAATCTATTCCGTTGATGACACATCTGTTGGGGATGATCGGGCCCTCTACGGCCTCGACCACGTCCAAGAGGGTGATCTTGTCCGCCGGGCGGCCGAGGATGAAGCCGCCGCCGGTGCCGCGGTATGATTTGACCAGCCCGATTTTGCTGAATTGCTGGAAGATTTTGGCAAGAAAGGTAGGGGGGACGTCAACTGCCGCGGCGATGTCGCTCAGCAGGCAGACTTGATCGGTAGGGCGGGATGCCAGATAGACAATACCGCGAATTGCATATTCACCCTTGCGGGTAAGTTCCATCATGGGATACAACCTCAAGAAGACTTTTTTTATCTTTTTATGGTTTTTTCCGTTGTTTGTCAACAGAATTTTTTGTGGGCATTCCGACGGGGCTGCTCGTGTCGCGCGGCTGACGAGTCGGGGTCAGCGTCCGAGCATGATGCCCAACTCTTCGGCGGTTTGCACGATCTCCCCGGTGGGGTCCACCAGCTTCAGGTCGCGAATGGCATCCTCGATGGGGACCGAGGTGATGGCGCGCCCCTTCAGGCAGGCCATGCGCCCGAATTCCCCGGCGGCCACCATCTGCACCGCCTTGGTGCCGAAGCGGCTTCCCAGGGCCCGGTCGAAGGTGGTGGGGGACCCGCCCCGTTGCAGGTGCCCCAGCACGGTGACGCGCACATCCATATCCAGGCACTGTTCGATGCGCTTCGCCACGAACTGCCCGATGCCACCCAGGCGTTCGATGGCCTGGCGTTCGTCCGCCTCGTGGGCCACGACCCTGCTGCCGCCTGCCGGGAAGGCTCCCTCGGCGACCACGACGATGCTGAAATGGCTGCCGCGGGCCGAGCGGCTGCTGACGGCAGAGCAGATGCGGTCGATGTGAAAGGGAATCTCCGGGATGAGGATAACGTCGGCGCCGCCGGCAATGCCCGATTCCAAGGCGATCCAGCCGGCATAGCGTCCCATCACCTCCAGGATCATCACCCGGTGATGGCTCTCGGCGGTGGTGTGCAGCTTGTCCAGGGCGTCGGTTGCCGTTTCCAGGGCGGTGTTGTAGCCGAAGGTGAAATCGGTCTCCCGCAGGTCGTTGTCGATGGTCTTGGGCACCCCCACCACCGGCACCCCCTTTTTGCACAGTTCCAGGGCGATCTTGAGGGAGCCCTCGCCCCCTACGGTCACCAGGGCATCGATACCGAGGGTCTTGATGTTTGCGACGACCGCGTCGGAGCGATCGGCGTGAACGATGACACCGTCCTGTTCCACCGGATAGGAAAAGGGGTTGCCGCGGTTGGTGGTACCCAGGATGGTGCCGCCGCGAGGGAGGATGCCGCGCACGCTTTCCAGGGTGAGCGGCGCGCATTTATCGAGGTTCAGGAGGCCGTCGAAACCGTCCTCGATGCCGATCACCCGCCAGCCGTGGCCGATGATGGCGCTCTTGACCGCACCGCGGATAACGGCGTTCAAGCCGGGACAGTCGCCGCCGCCGGTCAGGATGCCGATAGTTTGCGTCATGGAGAACCTCCCGTGTCTGCCGCAGGGCGGCTATGGAGAATGGTGTGGGGAATATGACCGCACCAGCGGCCGAGGGCGGGAAATGCCGGTCCCCGCCATCGGCCGTGACAGAACCTATGCGGCCGTTGCGCCCTCTTCCGGTTCGGGTGGGGCAATAACCTTTTTCTTGCCGAAGATCAGTGCCACCCAGATGCTGATCTCGTACATCATGTACATGGGGAGCATGATGACGAACATGGTGATGAGGTCGGCGTGGAAGGCGGCTACGATAGCGCTGGCCAGGAGGGCGTATTTGCGCTTGGGGGCCAGAATTTTGTAACTGACGATGCCGAAGCGGGACAGGATCAGGGTCAGGATCGGGAGTTCGAAGATCAGGCCGAAGATCAGGATGAGCCGCAGGCAGAAGTTGATGTAGGAGCTGATGTTGAACCAGCTCTGCAACCCTTCGGCCTCGTAGGAGAGGGAAAAGTTGATGATGACCGGCCAGATCACGATGAGGAAGAACATGGCGCCGATGCAAAAGGTTATCGTGGCTGCGGTGATGAAGGGGATCACCATGCGTCGTTCCTTGCGGGTGAGCCCCGGCGCTATGAACATCCAGAGTTGCAGGAAGACCACCGGCAGGACCAGCACGAACCCGAGCAGCATGGAGATCTTGCACTGGATGAAGAACGGCTCCAGGGGGGCGCTGTAGTTGAGCGGGCGCTTCTTCTCCGGGGCGTTGATCTCCTGGTCCAGCTTGTAGCGGGTATAGAGTTGGGGGGCGCGCTCCTTGACCTTGGCATAGACTATCTTCTTGATCTCGGTCAGGTAGGTCTTGCCGGTCAGGGGCTTTTCCACAAAGGTAAGGACCGGGCCGGAGAAGTTCCAGGCCACGCCCATGCCGATAACCACGGCGACGACGATGATGACAAGCCGCTTGCGCAGTTCAACCAGGTGTTCAATAAAGGGGGCAACTTTTTCTTTGTCTTCGCTCATGGGGTTCTTTCCTACCACAGGGCCACGCGGTTGCGCAACCGCTTTTTGCCGGGCGGGCCGGGCGTCACGCCGGCCGTAGGGGTGATGGTAAACCCGGTTACGACTCTTTCTGGGGGGGGAGCTCGACGGTATCCTTGCCGTCGGCGGCCTTCTTGAAGTTGCTGATGGCCTTGCCGAAGGAGGTGCCGATTTGCGGCAGTTTCCCCACGCCGAATACCAGCATCACGATGGCCGCGATAATAATCAATTCCGGGGTGCCAAAACCAAACATAATCTGTGATCTCCTTTGTATCGGTTTATTACGGCGCAGAAGGCCCCTGGAGAAAGGAAAAATAGCTCCACGGGCCTTCGTGCTGCACGTTTTTTTGGGGGGGGCGGCGGCCTTGTCCCCGGTTGGGCGGACGCCTCTGCCGCCCCTGTTGAACGGTGTGGATTGTTGGGCAAAGCAATTAGGGCAAAACGCGGCAATGCTATACGAAGAACATCCGCAAAGCAAGTGGCATTGTCGGCGCATGCAGGCCTTGAGAGACGGTAGCGCATATGACCAGCCGGAGCGGTAACCGCGGGATCAGCGCCGTTTCCTGCCGCCCCGGCCTTTGCCCGTGCCGGGCGCAGCCCCCTTGGGCTCCACGCCGCCGCCCCGCTTGGGGCCGCTCACCCGCTTGCCTTTGATCGGTATCCGCGGGTACTCCTCGGCCGGCCCGGCGCCGGCCGTGACCTTGGGCGGCGCGGAGGGGGTATGGGCCGCCAGGGTGAACTCGATGCGCCGGGTGGCCGGGGTGACCGCCGCCACCGTGACCCGCGCCTTGTCGCCGATGCGGAAGACGCGCCGCAGCCGGCTGCCCACCAGGGAGTGCTGCTTCTCCTGAAAGGTGTACTGGTCGTCGTCCAGGGTGGAGATGTGCACCAGCCCCTCCACGAACAACTCCTCCAGCTCCACGAAAAAGCCGAAGCCGGTCACCCCGGTGATATAGCCGTCGAACTCCTCGCCCAGATGCTGCTGCATGTACTGGACCTTCTTCATCTCCACCACGTCCCGCTCGGCCTCCATGGCCACCCGCTCCCGCTTGCTGGTGTGCTCGGCCGTCTCCCCCAGGTGTTCGGTGGCGATGGCGAGCTGTTTGCCGCGGCGCTTGTCCTCTTTCTTCTCGTCCAGGGCCAGGATCGCCTTGAGGATGCGGTGCACCACCAGGTCGGGGTAGCGCCGGATGGGGGAGGTGAAGTGGCAGTAGCAGGGGGAGGCCAGGCCGAAATGCCCCAGGTTCTCGGCGGCGTAGCGGGCCTGTTTCATGCAGCGCAGCAGGGCGTAGTTGAGCATGCGCTCCTCGGGCCGCCCCTCGGCCTGGGCCAAAAGCCGCTGCAATTCTGAGGGGTTGACCCGGTCCTCCACCAGGGCGAACTCGTAGCCGAAGCCGTAGATGAACTCCTGGAAGTCGTGGAGCTTGGCCGGGTCCGGGTTCTCGTGGATGCGGTAGAGGAACGGGATCTCCCGGGAGGTGACGAAGGCGGCCACCGCCTCGTTGGCCGCCAGCATGAACTCCTCGATCAACTGGTGGGCCAGGTTGCGTTCGGCCCGGACGATCCCTTCGGTCCGGCCGGTCAGGCCGATGATGATCTCCGGCTCGGGCAGGTCGAAGTCGATGCTCCCCCGTTTCTTGCGCATGGCCATCAGGATCAGGGCCAGCTCCTTCATCTCGCCCAGCATGGGGGCCAGGGGACGGTGCTTGTCCGTCACCTCCGGGTCGTTGTCCACGATGATCTGCTTGACGATGGTGTAGGTCAGGCGGGCGGTGCTCTTGATGACGCTGGGGTAGAAGGCGCTCTCCACCATGCGGCCGGTGGCGTCGAAGAGCATCTCGGCGGTCATGGTCAGGCGCTCCACCTGGGGGTTGAGGGAACAGATGCCGTTGGAGAGCCGTTCGGGCAGCATGGGGATGCAGCGGTCCGGGAAGTAGACCGAGGTGCCGCGCAGATAGGCCTCCCGGTCCAGGGGGCTGCCGGGCGTCACATAGGCGGAGACGTCGGCGATGGAGACCCACAACCGGAAATTGCCCCCCTCCCGGCGCAGGGCGACGGCGTCGTCGAAGTCCCGGGCCGTCTCGCCGTCGATGGTGACGGTGGCCATGCCCCGCAGGTCCACGCGCCCCTTCAACTCCCCTTTGGTAACCGCCTCGGGCACGGCGTCGGCCTCGGCCAGCACGTCGGGGCCGAACTCATGGGGCAGGTCGAAGCGGCGGATGACCGACTGGACCTCCACCTCCGGGTCGTCGGGCCATCCCAGGATCTCCACGATGCGCCCCTCTGCCGGGCGGCCGCCGATCGGGTAGGCGGTCAGTTCGGCCACAACCTGCTGGCCGTCCTCGGCCCTGCCGCGTCCCTTGGGGGGGATGACGACCGCCAGGTTGAGGCGCTGGTCGTCGGAGATGACCACCGCGCCGCGGCGGCTCTCCTCAAAGCGCCCCACGATCCGGGTGGTGGCCCGCTCCACCACGTTCACGATCCGCCCGTCCAGCTTGCTCCCCCCCATGCGGCTCTGGTTGGCGGTCGCCTCCACCAGGTCGCCGTGCAGGGCGTTCTTCATGAACTTGGCCGGGATGAAGATATCCTCGCCGCCCCCCTCGGGCGCAACGAAGCCGTAGCCGTCGCGGTGGACCGAGATCCGGCCGCGCACGGTCTTTACCTGGCCCGGCAGGACGTAGCTGTTGCCCCGCAGGCGGGTCACCTCGCCGTTATCCGCCATCTCCTCCAGCAGGTTCTTCAGTTCGCGCTTCAGGTGGCGGCCGCCGAAGTCGCGCAGCAGGGTCGAGAACAGGACCGCCCCCCCGTATTCCTTGAGGAGCGCCAGAATTTGTTTTTTTGAAACCGTCATAAGTATATCCCATCGTCGTGTGGTAGTTCGTGCGTTATGAGCCGCATGATATGCTTTTTTGCCGCAATTTGCGATACTTTCCTGCTGTTTACCCCCCGGGAACGTCGCTCTGCCCCGCAAGCCCGCTCATTTTTTCCCTTCCCGGCCCGGCGGAGTGAGGTAGAATAGAAAGTATGAAATGACACGTTAGGGAAAGGAGTGGATGGGATGAAAGCGATACGCGTTGCTCAATTCGGGCCTCCCGAGGTCCTGGCGCTGCACAAGGTGGCCGACCTGGAGCCGGGGCCGGGCCAGGTGGTGGTGACGGTCAAGGCTGCCGGGGTCAACCCGGTGGATACCTATATCCGTTCCGGTCAGTACAAACACGCCCCGGAACTGCCCTATACGCCGGGGATCGACGGCGCCGGGGTGATCGCTGCGGTGGGGCCGGAGGTGAAGCATCGCCGGGTGGGGGACCGGGTGTACGTGGCCTGGTCCGTCTCCGGCACCTATGGGGAGCAGGTGCTTTGCACCGAGTTCCAGACCCACCCCCTGCCCGACGGGATCACCTTCAGCCAGGGGGCTGCCATCGGGGTTCCCTACGGCGCAGCCTATCGCGCCCTGTTCCAGCGGGCCCATGCCTGTGCCGGCGAAACGGTGCTGGTGCACGGCGCCAGCGGCGGGGTGGGGCTCGGTGCGGTGCAACTCGCCCGGGCGGCCGGGCTGCGGGTGATCGGCACCGCCGGCACCGACCAGGGGCGGGCGCTGGTACAGGCCCAGGGGGCGCACCTAGTGCTCAATCACCACGAGCCGGGCTATCTGGACAAACTGGCCGGCCTGACCTGCGGTAAAGGTGTGGATGTGATCCTGGAGATGCTGGCCAACGTGAACCTGGCCAAGGACCTGACGGTGCTGGCCACGGGCGGCCGGGTCGCGGTGATCGGCAGCCGGGGCCGGATCGAGATCGACCCGCGGGACGCCATGGGGCGGGAGGCCTCGATCCTGGGGGTCACCCTGTTCAACGCCACGCCCCAGGACCTGGCCTCCATGCATGCAGCATTCGTGGCCGGCCTGGAAAACGGCACCCTGCGGCCGGTGGTGAGCAGGGAACTCCCCCTGGCCGAGGCGGCGGCGGCCCATCACGCCGTCATGGAGGCCAACACCCTGGGCAAGATCGTGCTGATCCCCTGACACAAGTTTAAGAGGTTGTTGAAAAACAGCCATCAGGCCTTCGTCCTCAAAAGCCCTTTCGTGCGGCGTAGCGCTGCTACGCCTCCTCAGGGCTTGTCTCGCGGGTGCGACGATCTGACTATTTTTGAACAACCTGAGTGTTTCGACAGCCTCTTAGAGGCTAAATGGAATGAAAGGGGCGGCCGGAGGGGAGGGGGCGTCAGAACCCGCAGCCGCCCCCCTGCTTTTGGTGATACTTCTGGTGGTACGCCTCCGCTTCCCAGAAGGTGGTGGCGGGGACGATCTCGGTCACGATCCTGCGGCGCAGCCTGCCCGAAAGGTCGAGGCGCTCCAGGGCCGCCTCGGCGGCCTGGCGCTGCTCCTCGGAATGGTAGAAGATGGCCGAGCGGTACTGGTCGCCCACGTCCGGCCCCTGGCGATTCAGTTGGGTCGGGTCGTGGCACTCCCAGAACAGGTCCAGGAGCCGGTCGTAGGTTGTCAATTGGGGATCGAAGGTGATCTCCACCGCCTCGGCATGGCCGGTGGCATGGCTGCATACATCGCCATAGGTGGGGTTTTCGGTGCGGCCGCCCGTGTAGCCGACCCTGGTGGCCACGACGCCGGGCGCATCCATGAATGCGTCTTCCACGCCCCAGAAACAGCCGGCGGCAAAGGTTGCTATCTCCATGCGGCCTCCCAAAAGAAAAGGGGGCCGAAGCCCCCTTGATTGTCTCTGCCTACATATCCAGCTTTTCCATCTCTTCCGCCGAGATGTCGAAGTTGGCGTACACGTTCTGCACGTCGTCGTTGTCCTCCAGCTTGTCCATCAGCTTGAGCATGGTTTCGGCGTGCCTCCCCTCCAACTCCACCTGGGTCTGGGGGATCATGGTGATCTCGGCGCTGACCATCTTGAAGCCCTTGGCCGCCAGGGCCTCCCTGACCTCGATGAACGAGCCCGGCTCGGTCGTGACCTCGATCTGGTCGTCCTGCTCGGCCACGTCCTCGGCGCCCGCCTCGATGGCGGCCTCGAACAACTGCTCGAAATCCACCGAATTGTCGTAGACGATGAGCCCTTTTTTGCTGAACATCCAGGCAACGCAGCCCGCCTCGCCCATGTTCCCGTTGTTCTTGGTGAAGATGCTGCGGATATCGGAGACGGAACGGTTGCGGTTGTCGGTCAGGACCTCCACCAGCACCGCCGCCCCGCCGGGGCCGTACCCCTCGTAGACGATCTCTTCGTAGGTAACCCCTTCCATCCCGCCGGTACCCTTCTTGATGGCCCGGTCGATGTTGTCCTTGGGCATATTCTCGGCCTTGGCCTTATCGACCGCGGTCCGCAGGCGCGGGTTACCGTTGGGGTCGCCGCCCCCCAGTTTGGCGGCAACGGAAATCTCCTTGATCAGCTTGGTGAATACCTTGCCCCTTTTGGCATCCGCTGCGCCCTTTTTGTGCTTGATGGTGCTCCATTTATTATGACCTGACATCCTTCCCACTCCTTCGAAAAAATGTGGTGTAGCTTTTTTTGTTGCTATAAAAAGTGACAGACATTAGCATGGCGACCACGCTACTGTCCAGAGGGAAAAACTGCACAAAGGGGGCAAAAATATGATGCCGATCATATGCTACCTCAGACGATTCGGGCTCCTGTCGCTTGTCACGGTGGCGCTTTTGGCCGGCTGCGCCGGGGTGGATTCCAACACCCGCGACGATGCCTCCACTCTTCCCCCGATCCTGACCCAGGACGAGGTTATCCGTCCCTACGTCAAGATCGGCAGGATTCAAATCACCCGCGAGGTGTTCAAAACCGACGCCCTGAACAATACCGACGTCTACGACTGGGGCACTGCGGCCCTGCGCCGGGAGGCGGCCAAGATGGGGGCGGATGCCATTATCTTCCCCGAGATCAACGGCTCCTATATCATGTCGGTTGTGATACCCTCAACCGAGTACCGCGCCACCGGGGTGGCGATCAAGTTCAAATAAATGGATTGACAGGCCTGAGCTAATTTTATATAAGAAACGTCCACATTTCATCGTGGCGACGTAGCCAAGTGGTAAGGCAGAGGTCTGCAAAACCTTTATTCGGCGGTTCAAATCCGCCCGTCGCCTCCAAACAAATTCAAAGGGTTAGCCTGATCGGCTGGCCCTTTTTTTGTTTGTTGCGGGACGTTTTGTGGAACAACACCCCCCTGCCTGATGGATGTAGCTTATCTGATTATTTGACGCTGTAGCAAAACGACACAAAACGAGGCATCTGGAACTATTCCAGGTGCCTTTTTTCGTATGATAACAGGTTGTTTTGCAAGAGCCCCCGGAATGGTAATTTTATTAACATTTTCGGAATAGTGTTAATATTTTTAACATACTGATATTACAGTTGAATTGTGGACTTTTGTGGCGTAAACATATCTTGCTTCACCCGCAGAATTCATGGGTGATTACCGTTTTTAGGATATTCGTCGTTGAACCAAGAAAAGGAGCTAAACAATCGGATGGCTACCCTCATTCCTGCTTTAAGCACCTGCTTAAAGAAAATGACGCAAGGGGAAAAACGTTTTGCCGGCCGGCTTGAGAGCAAGCTGGATGACGACTATCTCTGCTGGTACAACGTGCCAATTGGCCGGTCAAGCCGCTATCCTGACTTCATTATTCTGCATCCGCAACGAGGGATTATCGTTCTTGAGGTCAAGGACTGGCGGGTTGATTATATCCAGGACATCAGCCCGACAAGTTTCAAACTGCTGATCAATGACGCCGTCAAGGACGAGAAGAATCCCTTTGAACAGGCCCATGAGTATATTACCGAGATTATAAATATCCTTAAGCGTGATCCGCAGTTGGTGTGTGCGGAGAACGGCAAGCTGCTTTTCCCCTGGACGTGGGGTGTTGTCCTTACCAATATCAGCCGCAAGGTTTTCGACCTGCACGAGATGGATAATGTGATTCCGTCCCATCGGGTGATTTGCCAGGATGAAATGCTCGATACGATTGACCCCTTGGTGTTTCAGGAACAGCTTTGGGGGATGTTTACCTACCACAACAAGGGGATGCTGACCCTTCCACAGATAGAACGTGTCCGCTGGCATCTCTTCCCTGAAATACGCATTCCTTACAAACAGGCATCTCTTTTCGATTTCCAGGACGGTGCGGATATAACACCACCGGATATTATCAAGGTGATGGATTTGCAGCAGGAACAACTTGCCCGGAGCCTGGGGGAAGGCCACAGGGTGATTCATGGCGTGGCGGGTTCCGGCAAGACGCTGATCCTGGGGTTCAGGGCGGAGTATCTGGCGCAGGTCTGTTCACGGCCGATTCTGATTCTTTGTTACAACAAGGTTCTTGCCCGGCGTCTGGAAGAGTTGATGGAATCACGGGGACTCGGGGCAAAGGTGCAGGTGCGCCATTTCCACAAGTGGTGCCGGGACCAGTTGAACGCTTTCCATGTGGGGCTGCCGGCAAAAGGTCTGAGCGACGATGAATTTAGCGATGAGTTGGTGGATGCGGTAATTCGCGCGGTGGATAGTAAACATATCCCGGCAGGCCAGTATGATGCGGTGTTGATTGACGAGGGGCACGATTTCCGGCCGGAGTGGTTGAAGCTCATTGTGCAGATGGTGAATCCGCGCTCAAATTCCTTGCTGGTGCTGTACGATGACGCACAGTCTATCTACAACAAGAAGAAACGTGGGTTCAGCTTTAAGAGTGTCGATATTCAGGCGACGGGGCGCACAACGATCCTAAAGGTGAATTATCGAAATACCAAGGAGATCCTTGATTGTGCGACGCGGTTTGCCCAGGGGCTTCTGATAGCGCAGGATTCGGACGATGATTCAATCCCGCGTATTGCGCCGATTTCAGGCGGTGAGAGCGGGGAAAAGCCGATCTTGATCAAGCTGCCGACCTTGAAGGATGAGGTGGATTATATTGTCGCCAAGCTGAAAGAGGCGCACCAGCAGGGGCACGAGTGGAAAGACATGGCGGTTTTATTCCGGCATTGGAAGCCAATGGGGGAAGAAATTTGCAATGCGATGTTTAAGGCCGGAATTCCTGTTAGTGGGAAAAAAACTATTCAGTTTAGCGCCAGCGCAAAAAGTGTATCGTTTTTGTCGTACAACAGCAGCAAAGGGCTTGAGTTTCCCCTCGTGGCGATTCCGGGGGTTTGTTTTCCGTCAGAGGGATCAAAGGCGGATGAAGCAGAGGCGCAGCTTCTGTATGTGGCTATGACGCGGGCGACGAAACAGTTGATTATGACGGGTAAGTGATCGTATTTTCTAGACCCCGTGTTACTTTGAAAGAAACCAAAAAGGCCTGTCTCCTTTGCATGGAGGCAGGCCTTTTTTTATAGCCATGGTGCCGCGAAAGACTACAGCCCCTTCAATTCCTTGCCGGGGGTGAACTTGCCGCTCTTGGAAGCCGCAATCTTGAGCGGGGCTCCCGTCTGCGGGTTACGGCCTTCCCTGGCTGCCCTGGCGGACACCGAGAAGGTGCCGAAGCCAACCAGCGCAACCTTGTCGCCGGCCTTGAGGGCTTTCGTTACGGCCCCGGTGAAGGCGTTCAGCGCTTCGGCGGCCTGGGCCTGTGTCAGTCCCGCTTCCTCTGCTATCTCTTTTACCAGTTCTGCTTTGGTCATGGTCATCCTCCAGTTTTTGTCGTTTGCCCGAGAGTGGGCTTCTGGAGAATATAACCCGAGATGCTGTGCGGCTGCAAGGGCAATTACCGGCGTTTTATCCTTTCACCGGTAATTTCCCGGTGATTTCCGCTCAGCCATCACAGATGAAGGGGGGACAAGCCCTCCACGGCAGAGAAGATCTCGAACAGGGCCATGGTTCCTGCAAAGTCGCGAATCGCGCCGAATCGTACCGCCAACCAGCCGGTAGGGAGTACGGTGATTAATCCTCCTCTACACCGCACCTTCCCGCAGGCTGCTCAGCGCTTACCTTTTCCGGGCGCCTCCTTTTCGAAGCTGGGGAGGAGCGCCTTGAAAAACGCGTTCTTGATGAGCTGGGTAACGATCTGCCAGGTGCTTGTTTCCGGTTTTCCCACCGAACCGGTGATATCCACCTTGGTGGCAACCTCTTGATGCGGCCTGTTTTCCAGAATCTTGGCGACCCCGCCGACGAGTATCTCGTACATTTGATGGGGGATGCTTCGCTTCTTGTCCTTTCGTCGGTCATACACCTTCATATCCCGAAAGAACGGCTTGATATAGCCGGTAATGGCGTTGTTTTTGATGTGCAACTCCGTGACGAGGGTGAAAAAACCGGCGGATACATCGAAATCCCCGTAGGCGCGCAGTACATCGTTCATCGCCGTCAACCGGGACTCCTCTATTTTGAGTGAGAGGTCGAGGTCGGGTCCTGTTTTATTCGGCCGGAACGTGGCGGATGCCGTTGTGGGGCCGCTGCCCATGAATTTAGCCTTCAGGTGCACCTTCGCCGGTCCCTGGGAAAAATGATTGGAAAAGTTGTTCATCTGCAAGTCCGTATCGGTAAGATATATGCGGTACGGCTTGCTCTCCGCCCTATTCACCAGACCCAGAGTGCACCCCGTCAGGCTCACCTGATCGGCGCGGATCAGGACTCCGGGCTTGTTGCTCAGTTCCCTGGCGGCCTTTCCCGCTTTGATTGCGCGTTTTTTTTCAACTTTCGCGGTCCGGGGCGAATGGATATAGTCGATCTTCATCCCCTGGATCGTCAGGCTTTCCAGGTGGGCCATTTTTACCTTGGGTGCATACTCCGCCTCGCCGGCGGCCTGGAGAATACCGCCTTGGAGAGATACGTTCGAGCGGGCAAACACCGGCTTGAAATAATCGATCGGCACCTTTTCCAGCTTCAGGCGGCCTTTTATGCCGGGATACGGCTCTGCGAGAAAATTTCCCGCTCCATCGATACTGCCGCGCCCGGTGCCGAAGATTGCCGCGTCGAGATGGAAGGTGGAGGGATAGACCTGATCCGGCAGCCTGATATTGCGAATATTGACGGCCTGGAGGTTGACATGGCTCAGGACGAGCGGCATTTTCGGGTCCTGGTCGATATAGGTGAGGTTGGCGTCTTTGATTTTCAGCGTGTTGATCTTGAGCGGGTAGATATCTTCCACCGCCCGTTGCCAACCGCGTTCCTTGAGCGGAACCGTGCTGGCCGCCTCGCTGCGCAACTGCTGGAGGTTGATGACGATCTTCGGCTGGGTCAGCAAGAATTCTGCAACGAGCCTCCCCGAGAGGAGTCCTCCCCAGTGGATGCTGGCCTTGATAGCGGGGAAAGAGGCGACAGGAGTCTCGGGATGGGCCTGCTGCATCACGGTCAGCCCTTTCAAGGTCAGGGAGAGGCCCAGCAATTGGACATGCACCCCCGGCAGCCGCACCGAGTACCCTTTCAGGTCGCGGTTCAATTTCTTTTCCATCATGCTGCGCAAAGGCGCATCAAGGGTGTAAGAGGCGATAAAGAGAATAAGGGCCAGGGCGGCCGGTATGCCGGCCCCCCAGCGGAGCAGCCTCGATTTCAGCACCCCCTTGCCCCACGGTATAGCTTGTCTGATCTCCGCCATGAGCCCTCTCCACGCATACGGCACGACTGTGCATCTGTTCCGACTATGATAAGGTGCTACGCAACTAACGCGCCAGTAAAAAAATAGGGTGTTCAGAGTGTGCAAGAGGGTAATGGTGTCGGGTGAAAGGGGAAAAGATACGCAGGGGCAGGGGAGGGGCCGTCAGCATATTCCGCGCTATTTGACGTAAACGCCATATATGACGGACCGTGTGGAGGTGTTTTCAGCACCCTCCGGAAAACAACGGGGCGGCCCTGTCATATGATTCCGATCTGCCAAACTATCATCGTATGACATTGCTTCTTGTCGGACCGTTGCCGTGGGTGTATTGTTAAATCAGTGACTTACCCGAAATACCCGGAGGCAGCTATGAAAATCCTGATGGTACTGACGTCCCACGACACGCTCGGCGCTACGGGCCGCAAGACCGGTTTCTGGCTGGAGGAGTTTGCCGCTCCCTATTATGTCTTTAAGGACGCCGGGGCCGAGGTCGTCCTGGCCTCCCCCAAGGGGGGGCAGCCGCCGCTGGACCCGAAGAGCGACGACCCGGCTTCCCAGACCGCGGCAACCGAACGGTTCAAGGCCGATGACACGGCGAAACGCGCCCTGGGCGCAACTTTGAAGCTCTCGGGCCTGTCCCCTGCGGATTACGACGCGGTCTTCTATCCCGGCGGCCACGGCCCCCTGTGGGACTTGGCCGAAGACCGGGACTCCATCGCGCTGATCGAAGCCCTGTATGGCGCGGGCAAGCCGGTAGCTGCGGTGTGCCATGCGCCGGGTGTGCTGCGCCACGTCGCGGCGCCGGACGGTACTCCGTTGGTGAAGGGCAAGGCGGTGACCGGCTTTTCCGACACGGAGGAGGACGCCGTCGGCCTGACCGACGTGGTGCCGTTCCTGGTGGAGGACGAGCTCCAGAAGAAGGGCGGCATCTACACCAAAGGCCCGGACTGGCAGTCGTATGTCGTGTGCGCCGGCACGCTCGTCACCGGCCAGAACCCCGCCTCATCCGAGGCAGCGGCGCAAAAGCTGCTGGCACTGCTGGCGGGCGGAAAAGACTGACACAGCAGAAGCAGCTTCATCAAGAACTGTAAGTGGTGCTCTCGCACAGGATCGCTCACCCCTCCTTGCGACGTACATTCCGCATGTTGTTGTAGCACTCCTGCTTGCTCCAGATCAATTCAGTGGCACGATCCAGAGTCGCATTGAGGTCTTGAAGGTTTGTCCGGGATATACGATCAGCAATCCTGTTGAGCACCTTGCAGGTCAGAGCCGGATTAATGTACCACGGCATGTTCATCAACCCCTTTCCACGCCCGTGTTGCCAACCTCAATACCCCCGCCCTCCGGTGGGCGGGTGAAATCGAAACCCATGGGATGAGTAAAGCATAATGTGTACCGGGTGTTGTAATCAGATGATATGATGGCGAAATATCAAGTGCCGTTGGCGTGGAACGCTGCAAACAGCCCGTTTGTCGGAATTTTTTACAGTGGTGTGACGCGATAGAGGGGATTCGCGGCTGCGGGCTGCCCGGCACTCGAAAAAGTCTGTCAGCCGAGTGCCCGTTTCCCGTGTTACGTAACTGAACCGGTCGTTTTGGGCCCCCGCACGCCGAGCCAGATGGTGTGCTGTCTCCCCCCCAGCGCCTTGCCCCGGGCTGGCACCCGGACCTCATGCACCTGGAAACCGGCCCGGCGCAGCCGTTCGGTAAACGCCCGGTCGGGACCGGCCGACCATACGGCCAGCACCCCCTCAGGCCGCAGGGCGGCGAAGGAAGCCTCCAGGCCGGCCCGGCTGTAGAGCCATTCGTTGCCCCTGTGGGTCATGGCTTCGGGGCCGTTGTCCACGTCCAGCAGGATGGCATCGTAGGCCTGGTGCTCCGCACGCAGGACCTGGGCCACATCCTGCTCCCGGACCGTGACCCGGTCATCGTCGAGGGGGAACCCGGCCAGGTCCGCGAGCGGGCCCCGGTTCCACTCCACCACGGCCGGCACCAGTTCGGCGACCACCACCCGGCCGTCGGCACCGAGTCGCCGCAACGCCGCAGCGGTGGTATACCCCATGCCCATTCCGCCGATCAGTATCCGGGGGGCGTGGTGGGCGGCGATCCGGGCGCAGGCCAGCTCTGCCAACGCCTCTTCCGAACCGTGAACCCGGCTGTTCATGAGCTCGTTGCCGTTGACCTGGATCGAATACTCCCTGCCACGCCTGTAGAGGCACAGTTCGCCGCCCCCCGGCGCCTGTGCGCTGTCGATGAGTTCCCACGGTATCATGTCCGCTCCCCTGCTGGTGTGAAAGTTGAGCCGCCACGCCACTCTACCACACGGCGTCCCGCGTTTATCTGCTTTTTTTCCGTGTAATACCGGGATGTTTGTAAAATGACCCGGAGGTGTCACTTTTTTTTACACGTTCTGAATAGTGGTAATATTTTTAACATGCCGTAATTGCAGTTGAAATTCTCATTTTCATGGGGTAAGAATGTAGGCGCGGGCACAAATCGTGCGCAATTGGGCGTAACGCGCTGCTGTTGCGCGGGGGGGGGCTGCGGCGGAGAACGGCTGCGTGGCCCGCTCCAAGGGGAAAAAGCGAAAATCACGGCCAGTTTCGATCACGGGGACAGGAGGGACGATGAGGGTAATATGCCTGGTGGTGGGGATCATGGTGATGGCGTCGTTGGATGCCGGTGCCACCTTCTATAAGTACCGGGACAGCAGCGGGGCGATCGTGATCACCGATAAACTGGAAAATGTCCCGCAAAAATATCGTAAGCAGTACAAAGTCATCCTGGACGAGCAACTGGATGCCCGTGACTCGCTGAAAAAGCGGTGGGCGGCAGGCAAAGAGGCGCAGGAGAGACAAGAACTGGAACAAAGGCAGCGGAAGGCTGCTGAAAAGAAGAAGCCGAGCGACGGCAAGCGCCTCGTCATTACCGTGGACGAGCAAACGGGAGAGTTGATTCGTACCATGGAGTAGCGTCGCATGCCTCGGCGCTCTTCCGTCACCCCCCGAGGGAAGCGATATCACAACGCTTGAAAGCCTTGGCGGAATTTGCTACTGTGCTGCTGCTCGTTGCCGGAGCGGCACCCCCCGCTGTTATTCCTGTGCTCAGGTATTGTTATGAAGTTTTTACAGGCATTCCTCATAACGTCTTTTCTGGTGCTGTCGGCATGCAGCAATCTTTCCAGGTCCTACGGCTTGACGACCCTTTCGCATAACAAAGTCTCGGAAAATGAATTTCCCATCGACAGCAAGCTCTACTATCTCTCCTGCAATCAGAATATCAGGATTGCCGTCGTCGCCGGTACTGTCAAGATTGATAACAATTACGAGGGGTATGACGGTTATCAGGAGTTTGTGTCGGTAACCACCGAGGAACTGATTACCGATTACGAGCATCATCTGCTCGATCTCTCCAAGTATTTTCAGAAATATGCCTTCAATTTGGTCAACAGGCGTGAGGTCAACCGGGTCCTTAACGAATACGAGTCGAGCAACCTGGCCTTTGTGCCGGGGGATTTGCGGGAAAAGATCGGTGCGGAGACTACCGCGACCCACATCCTTCTGATGAACTTCTCGCGAAACTACGATGACCGGTCCCATGCGATCGATACCATTGAACGCCAACTCATAAATGTTGCAACCGGCTCGGTCGAAGCGGCTGATTATCTGAAGGTACGGAACTCCATCTCTCCACTATAGGGTCGATTTCATCGTGTTCTTGAATACCAATAACCTGCCGTGGCTCATCTCGAAAGAGCTGCGAACCGTCATCCACGCCCACATCTCCGATCGTTTCACGGCCTGCGTCATTACCTTTCAATGCCGCACCCCAGCAGCCGGGCACCATCCGGCCGAAATCGCCATCGATACCGACGGCACCATCATCTTCATTACCGGCTTCTCGGATACCGCCGTTTCCTCCGAAGCGACGGAGGATAGCTCCTTCGATTTCGTGGCCAGAGCGGCCCGGTACGGCGGCCGGGAACCGGTGCCGTTGGAGGGGGAGCAGGAACGGTACCAGGAGTGGGAAGGCGCTTTTGTGGCTTCTTCCCTTGCGGGCGCCTACCGGGTCGCGGTAGCGCCCATACTGGAGTTGGAAGAACGGTGCGATTGAAGAGCCACGCATTCAGGAACGGTGGTTCGGTACACACAGCGGGCTGCGTCATAATGGCGCAGCCCGTTTCGGTTTGTGAGCAGGCGGTAAAATATTGGGAAAAGTAGCAACATGCTGGACATGACGTCCGGCAGCGTGCCGTTTGTCTCACTCCATACCGTTCCTGCCCATTAATTAGTCACCTTGTGCCCAGGAAGCTGCCTGCCGGTATCCGCCATGGGCGCATAGGGCGGTCGTTATGGTGTGTGAGCCATAGCAAGGCCCGGGCCGACAACAACTCGCCCGGCTCGCGGTCAAGCTCCGTTCCCGAATATCTGGCAAGCATTATGCTTGGAGGGGTGAGGGTAATGACATCCCACACCTGTACGAGGAATCTTCTATGACCACAGCCGCCAGCGCCGGGTTGCTCAACGCCACCCTCAACCATATCCTCACCGGGCACCCGGAAACCCTGCCGGTGTTCGCCGACGCCGGACTGGGGGTGGTTGCGGATGAAGGGCTCCGGGCATCATTCGGCACGGTGGTGACCCTGCGCACCCTGCTCAAGGCGCGGGATCTCAACGCCGATCTCTTCTGCCGCCGCCTGGACGATGCGATTGCCGAGGCCGCCCGCACGGCCCGCAAACAGGCGGTCGCGACGGCGGCGGGTACCCCCCTCAACCTGTTCGCCTTGCTCCCCTGTCCCCTGAAAGTACCCCTGGAGGAGGCCTTCGAGGCCTACCTGGGCACACTTCCTCCCGAGAAACGGGCCTCCTTCACCTATTGCCTGGAGGGGAACGCCAACCACGACGTGGATTACTACGCCCTGGTGGAGCATTTCGAGTCCATCGACGACATGCCGGACATCATCGTCACCCCCGGCTTCAACAGCTTTTTCCACCGCCCGTTCGTGGAGCGCTTCATCAAGCCGGGCCTGTTCACCAGCGTCTCCACCTTTGCCGGAGACCGACACCTGGCGCGGCTGGGGGTAATCGATCCCCAAGGGCAGTACACCATGCTGGCCATGAACCTGCTGGTGATGGTGGTCGATCATGCCCGCCTGGGCGACCGTCCGGTTCCCGCGGCCTGGCGGGACCTGCTGGATGCTGCGTATCACAAGAGCGTCGCCATTCGCGGCAACCACGATGGTTCCTTCTGCGAGACCCTGTTGTTGACGATCCACAAGGAGTTCGGCCTTGACGGGGTGTTCCGCCTGGGGGAGAACGTCCGCTACGGCTGGCACCCCTCCCAGATGGTCAAGGCCGCAGCCAGCGGCGGCGCGGAGGCACCGGCCATCAGCGCCATGCCCTATTTCTTCGCCCGGCACCTCAAGGAACGGAAGGGGGTCAGTATCGTCTGGCCGCAGGACGGCGCCCTGGTCAGCCCGGTGACCATGCTGGTCAAGACCGGAAAACGGGAGGCGCTGCAACCGCTGATCGATTTTCTGGCCGGGCCAAAGGTGGCCGCAATCTGCGCCGAAGCCTCGTTCCCAGCGGTCCATCCCGCCGTGGACAACCACCTGCCGGACGACGCCGTGTTCAAGTGGGTCGGCTGGGAGTACGTGAAAAACCATGACATCAAGGCCATGCTGACGGAGATCAATAAAACCTTCCTCCACGGTTTCAACGGGGGCGGGGCATGAGGCTCATTACGGTGGCCGGGCCGCCGTCATCCGGCAAAACCTCCGTGATCATTAAGGCGGCCGAGGCGCTGCGCGGGGAGGGGGTCACGGTGGGGGTCATCAAGTTCGACTGTCTCTCCACCGGCGACCAGGTCCTGTACGAACGCCGTGGCATCGCGGCGAAGACCGGGCTGTCCGGTAACCTCTGTCCCGACCACTTCTTTGTCAGCAATATACAGGAGTGCCTGCAATGGGGCGAGCAGAGCGGTTTCGACCTGCTGATCTCCGAGAGCGCCGGCCTGTGCAACCGCTGCGCCCCCCATATCAAGGACGTGTGCGCGGTCTGCGTGATCGACAACCTGAGCGGCGTGGAGACGCCGCGCAAGATCGGGCCGATGCTCAAGATGGCGGACATCGTGGTGGTCACCAAGGGGGACATCGTCTCCCAGGCCGAGCGGGAGGTGTTCGCCTACCGGGTGCGCCAGGTCAATCCGGGGGCGGTCATCATCAACGTCAACGGCCTCACCGGCCAGGGGGGGTACGAACTGGGACGGCTGTTGTCCGCCGCGGAGGAGACGGTCTCCCTTACCGGCAGGCTGCTGCGTTTTACCATGCCCGCTGCGCTCTGCTCCTACTGCCTCGGCCAGCGCAAGATCGGCAGCGATTACCAGATGGGCAACGTCAGGAAAATGGATTTTTCGTAAAGGGAATTCATGGAAACCGATCGCGATACACCACCCTACAGCGCCATGCCGAGCGAGGAGTTGCTGCGCAAACATCCCTATGCCGAGGATTTCTTCACCTCCCTGGGATTGGCGCTACCGCCTCCCGGCGAGTCGGTGGGCGCCTATTTCGGGCGCATTACTGCCGATACGCTGGAGGACCTGGGGGTGGAGCGCCACGAGTTGGGGGAGCGGTTCGACGCCTTCATGGCCCTCCTGGCTTCGCTCCAGGAGAAGCGTACCGGCCCGGCCATCGACTCCATCACGATCCAGGGGGGCGTGGACAAGAGCGGCGCTGCCGAGGGATTCGCACTGACCGTTGCGCCGGGGGAGGTGGTTTCCATCGTCGGCCCCACCGGCTCCGGCAAGAGCCGTTTCCTGGCCGACATCGAATGGATGGCCCAGGGGGACACGCCCACCAAGCGCCGGGTGCTGATCAACGGCGCCGTGCCCGACCCGTCCCGCCGTTTTTCCCTGGAATACAAGCTGGTGGCCCAACTCTCCCAGAACATGAACTTCGTCATGGATTTGAGCGTGGAGGAGTTCATCGCCATGCACGCCGAAAGCCGCATGGTGAACGACGTGGCCGGGATCACCCGCACCATCATCGCAAAGGCCAATGAACTGGCCGGGGAACAGTTCTCGTCCCAGACCCCGGTCACGGCCCTGTCCGGCGGCCAGTCGCGGGCGCTGATGATCGCCGATACCTCCTGCCTCAGCACCTCGCCCATCGTGCTCATCGACGAGATCGAAAACGCCGGCATCGACAGGAAGCGTGCGGTGCGAACCCTGGTGGACGAACGGAAGATCGTACTCATGGCCACCCACGACCCGATCCTGGCCCTCATGGGGGACCGGCGACTGGTGTTCAAGAACGGCGGCGTGCGCGCAGTCATCGCCACCACGCCTGCCGAGCGGGCCAATATGGCGGCCTTCGAGGAGATGGACGCCCGGCTGACCGCCGTGCGTAACGCCCTGCGCAACGGGGAACAGATCGACCACATCTGATGGCCGCTCCGGAGTTTGCTGCTCCCTAGGGCGCATCGTCTGCCTGTTTATTAATCATCTGCCGGCGCAGCAGATGCGGACCGCTAGGGTAAAATGCCCTGGTAGCGCGCCTTGAGCCCCTTTAAATCTCTTGGCACGTATTGTGTACCCTCTCTCCCCATGGCATGGCTTACCATGTCACCGACATTCACACAAATCCCGTGCAATCGGCGCCACCGCCCCGCTCTCGCAGATGAGACGCGGGGCGTTTTGTTTTTGCAGGCGAGGAGATGATGACGACAACCCGTTGTGGGAATTGAAGGGAGCATACAGCTCACGGGGCCGGGGAGCATGGTGAGGAGTGTGGCAACCGTGCAGCGCCCAGGTCCGCTACCTCGCAAACAGCAGTCAATCCAACAGGTGGATGAAAGGAGATTCGATGAGACAGATAGCTATCTACGGCAAAGGCGGCATCGGCAAATCGACCACAACCCAGAACACGGTGGCGGGTCTCGCCAAGCTTGGCAAGAAGGTCATGATCGTGGGGTGCGATCCCAAGGCGGACTCGACCCGGCTCATCCTGCACGCCAAGGCCCAGGCAACGGTCATGGACCTGGTGCGGGAGCTCGGCACGGTCGAGGACCTTGAGGTGAAAGATGTCATGAAGGTCGGCTACAACGGCATCGCCTGCGTCGAATCGGGCGGTCCCGAGCCGGGTGTCGGCTGCGCCGGGCGCGGCGTCATCACCGCCATCAACTTCCTGGAGGAAAACGGTGCCTACGCGCCCGACCTGGATTTCGTGTTCTACGACGTCCTGGGCGACGTGGTCTGCGGTGGGTTTGCCATGCCGATCCGGGAGGGGAAGGCGGAAGAAATCTACATAGTCTGTTCGGGCGAGATGATGGCCATGTATGCCGCCAACAACATCGCCAAGGGGATCCTCAAGTATGCCACCTCCGGGAAGGTGCGCCTGGCCGGGCTGATCTGCAACGCCCGGAAGACGGACAAGGAATACGAGCTGATCGACGCCCTGGCCAAAAAGCTCGGCACCCAGATGATCCACTTCGTGCCCCGTGACAATCAGGTGCAGCGGGCCGAACTGCGACGCATGACGGTCATCGAGTATTCGCCGGAACACCCCCAGGCCAATGAGTACCTGACCCTGGCCAAGAAGATCCTCGACAACAAGATGCTGGTCATCCCCAAGCCGCTCGAGATGGAAGAGCTGGAGGAGCTGCTGATGGAGTTCGGTATCATGGAGCCAGATGACGAGAGCAATGTGGGCAAGGCAGAGGCGGCGTAGCACGTTGGAATATGGAACAGCTTTGAAAGAGTCCCCCCTCCCTTGACGGGAGGGGATTTTTTATATGTGCTTCAGCAGCTTTCCTCCTCGATCCTCTCCAGCAACTCCAGGGCGTCCTGGTCGTCGTAGGTCTCGAAGAGTTCCCTGATGTTATTGATGTACGAGTGGATCAGGAACAGCTCGTCGAGGCAGCGGCCGCTGGTTTTGTCCGGCGCTCCCACGCTGTCCAGCTTTTCCTTGAATTTCTCCCAGAACGGATCGGTCCGTTCCGGGTCGTCGATGTGCCGCCGTAGCATCGCCATCAGCACCCGGGAATTCTCGTCGCCGTTGATGCCGATAAAGGATACGTAGCGGTCCGGTTTTGCTGCTGTTGCCTCCATAAATGCATCCTTTCAGATTATTTGTTTCACTATTTGATTCCGTCCAACCGCAGGGCAAAGGTCAGGTCAAGCCCGGCCAGGGGGTGGTTGCCGTCCAGAGTCACCTCGGTCTCGGTGATCCCGGCGATGAGCATGACCCGTTCCCCGCCTCCCGAAAAGCCGATGCTGAGTTTTTGACCAACCATGATCTCTTTTTCAGCGGGAAAGCGGGCCCGGTCCACCCGGAGGATGTTCTCGGGCAACCGCGGCCCATAGGCCTCGGCGGCCGGGATGAGGATATTGACCGTCTCTCCCACGGCCATGCCGACCACGGCCCGTTCCAGGGCCGGAAAGACCTGGTCCTGGCCGATGGTGAAGACGAGCGGCTCTTCGTCCGGGGTGCTGTGGAAGATGCGGCCGTTGTCGAGGGTCCCGATGTAGTGGACCGTTACGGTGCTGCCCTGTCGTGCGCGTACCATGTTGCGTCTCCTTGCAAGCGGGTGCTCATTTGTTGTTACTATGACTATATGCAACATGTCGGCCGAGATGCCTTTTGAATACGGTTTCTTCGACGACGCCCCGGGCGCCGTGCGGACAGCAAGGCTGCCCGATAATGGGGCACGTATCCGGGACTTGACTATTCGTTATGCAATTTATAACATAACGAAAGTCGGTTTGTTTTTTTAACTAGTCGAATATAAAGGATAATTGTGCCAATATAATTTTGGCATGTGTTATGTAATTAATTATATAACACCCGAAGGTGTTGCGAGCGAGAATGGATGTATTCCACCGCAACATGATTCGGGTGCCGGTAAGGCGACAGGGAGGTCGCGCGCGGCGCCCGTTGGTGTGCGCTGCCGTCGGTGGGTGTGGTAACGGCGTTGCCATGGATGAATGGAGCGCCTCTTTCCGAATATGCACGATGTACCATGCTCACCGAGTCTGCGTGGGCAAAAGGGAAATGCACGAGCGGCTGGTGGCAAACTGCGGCACTGCAGGGGCACCGGCGGCGTAATGCCTTGGAAAGGAGGCAGTATGAAGGTCGCTTTCACCACATCGACCGGCGTCGAAGTCGATCTGAATTTCCGCACGTCCACCAGTTTCACCGTCTGGGACGTGAGGCCGGACGAGGCGTACTACGTAACAACGGTTCGGATCGCAGACGATGCGGGGTGCGAGGATGACAGGATCGCCATCCGCGTCAAGGCGCTCAGGGGATGCTCCATCGTGTGCGCCCGGGAGATCAATGGCCCGGCGGCGGCCAAGCTGGCGGCCGGGAACATCCACCCTCTGAAGACCGGCGTGGCCACCCCCGTGGAGGAGATCATCGGCAGGTTGAAGAGCGTGCTGCGGGGGGCCCCGGCACCCTGGATTCGCAAGGCGCAGATCGGGAACGACTTTGTTGCGGGGGGACATGCCCGCTCAGGGGAGTTTTCCCAAGGATTGAGTTAGGCTGTACGCACGCCGTACAAGGCTCACTTTGGGGGCCTCCTTCATGTGGTGGGGGGAGCGATCCCCTCTTTTTCATGCAGGGGCGGCGGGCGCATTTCGCAGTATGAATGGCGCGCCCCCGGGCGCGTATAAAACAAGGGAGGTTGGTATGAAAAGGTTGGGAATTTTGTTGGGGGTGGCCCTGATGGCGGCCCAGGCCGGCACGGCTTCGGCACGGAGTCTGGAGGACGTGCTGAAGGAAAAGGGGGTCATCACCGAGGAGGATTACAAGGAGATTCAGAAGAGCAGCCCGATCAAGTACAAGTTGGGCGAAGGGTTCAACTTAACCTCGGCCGACGGGAAGTTCAGCACCTCCATCGGCGGTGTGTATCAGCTCCGCTACACCCTGATGGACAATGACGACGTCAACAACACCGCCGCCAAGCAGGCCCAGGATTCCAGCAAATTCGAGTTGCGCCGCATCAAGCTTGTTTTCAACGGCTACGCCTATTCTCCCGATTTGACCTACAAGATGACGATCAACTTCGCCAACATCGCCGGCGGCGCCACCAGCAACGGCGGCCTGCTGGAAGAGACGTTCGTCAACTACCGCCTGCTGGACGAGGTGCAGTTCCGTTTCGGCCAGGACAAGGTCCAGTTCGGCCGCCAGTGGATCACCTCCTCCGCGGCCCAGCAGTTCGTGGACGCCTCGGCGGTGACCAACGCCTTCGTGCCCGGGTATGACACCGGGGTGATGATCCACGGCAAGATCGCCGGCGGACTCGTCAACTACAACATCGCCGGCTACGGCGGGGTGGGGCAGAACACCTACCGCAGCACCACGGACAACGCCTTTGCGGCGCGCCTCACCGTCAACCCCCTGGGCGACGTGAAATACGCCGAATCCGACGTGGAGTACAGCAAAAAACCGCTGGTCTCCGTGGGCGCCGACTTCTACCGGAACACCCTGAGCGCCACCGAAGCCAATACCACCAACACCGCCACCGGCAACAACCTCAGCTTTGCCAAGAGCACCAGCTGGTACGGGCTTGGCAAGGGCCTCCTGCCCGCGGCCAGGGCGTTCAGCGCCGGTGAGGCGCTGGACTTCAACATGGCCGGCGTGGATGCGGCCTTCAAATGGCGCGGCTTCTCGGCCACGGGCGAGTACTTCTTCGCCGAGGCCGACGGCCAGACGACCAGCCACAAGCTGCGCGGCCAGGGCTTCTACGCCCAGGCCGGCTACTTCGTGATCCCGAAGAAGGTGGAGTTGGCCTACCGCTATTCCTACATCGACCCGAACCGCGACGCGGTGAACGACCTGTGGGTTGAGAATGCCGGTGCGGTGTCGTGGTACGTGAACAACCAAAACCTGAAGGTCCAGGCGGACTACACCAATGTCCACAAGCAGGCGGCCATCGCCTCCACGAGCGGCAAGAACGCCACCGACGATCAGCAGGTGCGCTTCCAGGTCCAGATGCTCTTTTGATCAGGCTTGTCGGGAAGAGGTCCGGCAGGCTGCGCCACGTTCGGCAGTCTGCCGGATTGAATTTTAGTCATGCGCTTTACATGGGTGGTGATCCCTGTATAATTTTAACCGATACGGCACGAAATTCCGTGCCGGTCGCCGCGAGTTTTTTGCGCACAGGGGTGTGATCGTGTTATGAAATGTTCACAGGAAGGTGCCAAGCTGGGGCTCTCCGGGGCCGTCTGGCTGAACAAGGAAGACCGGAAGTTCCTGGGGGGCGACCGGATCAGCCTGCTGGAGCAGATCGGCGAGCTGGGCTCGATCACCAAGGCCGCGAAGGCGGTCGGTGTCAGCTACAAAACCGCCTGGGACCTGGTGAACATGATCAACAACCTGGCCGACAAGCCGCTGGTCGATCGCTTGACCGGGGGCAAGGGCGGGGGAGGGACCACCCTCACCGCCGAGGGGAAGAAGGTCCTGCGGGAGTTTCAGATCATCCAGGAAGAGCATCGCAAATTTTTGGGCAATATCGCCGAGAAACTGGGCGATGCGGACAGTCTGTACCAACTACTGAGGAGGATTGCCATGAAAGTCAGTGCGCGTAACGTCTTTGCCGGAACCGTGGCCAGGATCGTCAAGGGTGCGGTCAATGCCGAGGTCGACCTGACCCTCAAGGGGGGAGCCACCATCGCGGCTGTCGTCACCAACGGCGCCGTCGATAACCTGGGGTTGGCGGTGGGGAAAGAGGCCTATGCCATCATCAAGGCCAGTTCGGTCATCGTCGGCACCGATCTGCACGATGCCAAGCTCAGCGCCCGGAACCTGATGTGCGGCACGGTCGCCAAGGTCATCGAAGGGCCGGTCAGCGCCGAGGTGGATGTGGAGGTGGGGGGCGGCAACACCGTCAGCGCCGTCATCACCCATGAGAGCAGCAAGAACCTGGGGCTGGCCGTGGGCGGCCATGCCTGCGTCATCTTCAAGGCATCCAGTGTCATCATTGGCGTGAGCTGAGCCATACGCCGCAAGCAATATCCACGAGGGGCATCAACGGCGCTGCCCCTTTTTTGTGCATTCCGTTATATTTTGAGCACTATAACGAACAAGCGAAGGAGGGTGCCATGCTTGCCTGTCTGCCTGACGGTGAGATCGAACGATTTTTGGAAGAGGATCTCCCCTATGGCGATCTGACCACCCATTTGCTCGGCATCGGCCACCAGCCGGGCACCATCGCCTTTGCCACCCGCGAGGACACGACCCTCTGCTGCACCGAGGAGGCGGGGCGGGTACTGGAGAAATGCGGCTGCCGCATTTCGACCCTGGAGCCGAGCGGGACGCGCTGTGCCCCCGGCACGGTCTTCCTCACCGCCACGGGAACGGCACAGGCCCTGCATGCCGGTTGGAAGGTCGCCCTGAATCTGTTGGAGTACGCCTCGGGCATCGCCTCCCGGACCGCCAGGATCGTCCGGGCCGCCCGGGAGATGAATTCGGGCGTCGTCGTGGTGACCACCCGAAAATCCTTTCCCGGCACCAAAAAGGTGGCCATCAAAGCCATCTGTGCCGGCGGGGCGCTGCCCCATCGCCTGGGGCTGTCGGAAACCGTGCTGGTATTCAGGCAGCACACCGCCTTCCTGGGGGGGCTGGATGCGTTTCTTGAAGGCATTGCCGACCTGCGGGTCGGGGCGCCGGAAAACCGGATCATCGTCGAGGCGGAGAACGCCGCGGAGGCGCTGCGTATCGCCGGGGCCGGGGTCGATGTGATCCAGGTGGACAAACTGCCGCCCGCCGAGTTGCGGCCACTGGTCGCCGACATCCGGGCGGTGGACCGGGCGGCGAAGATCTCCGCGGCAGGTGGCATCAACGAGGGGAACGTGGCGGAATATGCCGCCACCGGTGTGGACATCATCGTCCTGTCGTCGGTCTACTTCGGCAAGCCGGCGGACATCGGCGTCCAACTGGTTCCCCGCGGGGAGTGAGGGGGCATCGTTACGCCCTGCGGGTCAGAAATTACTACAACACTAACGCCTTTATACGGAGACCATCATGAATCGAATCGTATCTACCCTAGTTGTCGCACTGGCCTGTCTGCTGCCCGTAACTGCCCTGGCCGGCGAGATCAACCTGTTTGTGGCGGCCAGCATGCGGGAGGTCGTCAATGAACTGTCCGCCGACTTTGCCGTGAAGAACAGCGGCGTTACCTTCAAGAAAAACTACGGCGCCTCCGGTGCCCTGGCCAAACAGATCGAGAACGGCGCTCCTGCGGATATCTTCATCTCGGCCAACGTGGAGTGGATGGATTACATGAAGAAAAAGAAACTGGCCGACGACAGGAGCGTTGCCACCTTTGCCTACAATTCCCTGGTGTTCGCCGGCCGGCCGGGAGTGAAGGCCGCCAGCCTGCATGACGTGACCAAGCTGGAGAAGATCGCCATCGGCAGCCCCAAGAGCGTGCCGGCCGGGGAATACGCCACCGAGGCCTTCCGGAAGGCCGGGATCGACAAGCAGCTGGAGAAGAAGCTGGTCATGGCCAAGGACGTGCGCGAGTGCCTGCTGTACGCCGACCGGGGCGAGGTCGACGGCGCCTTCGTTTATAAAACCGATGCCCTGCAAGTGGCCAAGAGCGCCAAGATCCTGTTCACGGTGCCGCAACAGTACTACCCGCGGGTTACCTACCCCATGGCCCTGACCGTGACCGGCGGCAAGAAGGCCGAGGCCGCTGGCTTCTATCGGTTCCTGCAGTCTGCGGAGGCCAAGGCCGTCCTTGCCAAACACGGCTTTCTCGTGAAATAGGGTACGGCATGCCGATTTTTACCTCCGCCGAATATATGGCCATCCTGCTGTCGCTCAAGGTGTCGGTCGTGGCGACGCTGGTGTCGCTCCCCTTCGGTTTTGCGGCCGCCTATCTCATGACCTTCCGGCAGTTCCGGGGGAAGGTCGCGCTGGACGTGGCGGTCAATCTCCCCCTGACCCTGCCGCCGGTGGTGATAGGGTATATCCTGTTGCTGCTCCTGGGGCAGAAGGGCTTTATCGGGCAGCATCTGTTGCAGCCGCTCGGCATCACGCTGATTTTCACCTGGAAGGCCGCGGTCATCGCCACGGCCGTGGTCGGCTTTCCCCTCATGGTCCGGTCGATCCGCCTGGGCATGGAAAGCGTTGACGAACGGCTCATCCAGGCCGCCCGCACCCTGGGCGCCGGATGGCTCGACACCATTGTGACCGTGATCATCCCGCTCTCGTTCCGCGGGATCGTTGCCGGGGCGGCGCTCATGTTCGCCCGCGGCCTGGGGGAGTTCGGGGCGACCATCGTGGTGGCCGGCAACATCCCCGGCGTAACCCAGACCATTCCCCTGGCCATCTACGAGTACACCAGTTCCCCCGACGGCGATCGCATGGCCCTGGCCCTCTGCCTGGTGTCGGTCCTCCTCTCGGTGGTCGTGCTCCTGCTCCACGAATATCTCAACCGTCGCATCGCCAAGGCCGACTGACATGGAACTACACGTTACCCTGAACAAGAGTTTCGGAACCTTTTCCCTGGATATGGCCTTCACGGTCCAGGGGGAGCGCATCGGCGTCTTCGGGCCGTCGGGATGCGGGAAGTCCACGCTGGTGAGCCTGCTGGCCGGATTGCAGCAACCGGACAGCGGCAGCATCAGCCTGGACGGGGAGGTGCTCTACGACAGCCACGGCGGCATCAACGCCCCCCCCGAGCAGCGCCGCATCGGCATCGTCTTCCAGCGCCCCTACCTGTTCCCCCATATGAGCGTCAAGGCAAATCTCCTGTACGGTTTCAAACGGTGCGCCGCGGCAAACCGCACGGTGGATTTCGACAGCCTGGTGGAGGTGTTGCAGATCGGCCACCTGTTGTCCCGCAGCGTGCACAACCTCTCGGGGGGCGAGAAACAACGCGTAGGCATCGGCCGGACGGTGCTCTCCAATCCCCGCCTGCTGTTGCTGGATGAACCGTTGTCGGCCTTGGACGACAATCTCAAATTTCAGATCATCGATTACCTGAAGGCGGCCAGCGCGGCGTTCCGTATCCCCTATATCTTTATTTCCCACTCGCTCCTGGAGATGCGCATCATGACGGACCGGGTACTCGCGGTGAGTGCCGGGCGCATCGCCGCCCAGGCAACGGCCGAGGAGCTGGCCCGCTCCCAGATGGGGCGGAGCCCAATCGGCTACATCAACCTCCTGAGGCTGGACAAGCCGCGCAGGATCAACGGTGTATCCGCCTATGCCTGGGGCGGGACCGAACTGGTGATCTCCACCGTCGGCGACCGGCCGGAGGCGCTGTTCGAACTCTCCTCCAAGGACATCATCCTCCTCAAGCAGCACCCGGACGCCATCAGCGCCAGAAACCTGCTCGAATGTATTGTGGCGGACACCTTCCACTCCGGCAACAAGGTCGGGGTGGAGTTGGCCTGCGGCGACGGCAAACTCGTGGCCGAGGTCGTGCCCGAGGCCGCTCGCGAGTTGGGGATCGCAAGGGGCAGCAGGCTCTTCGCGGCCATCAAGGCCTCGGCGTTTCGCCGGCTCGAATGATTATCCCGCAAGTAGGGATTGACAGTCGCCCTTGTTTTAAGGTAATTTACCCTCCGCTGAAGCGTTGCTGGATTGATTTGTAGCGAAAAATACCCCGCAAACCCGCATCAAATAACGCTTTGTTGCGCCAATTAGTTGCCATCTTAGCTCAGTTGGTAGAGCAATTGATTCGTAATCAATAGGTCGCCGGTTCGATTCCGGCAGATGGCTCCACCCAGTATAGACAGGCACTCCCGTGATACGGCGAGTGCCTGTTGCATAAAAAAACAATGAATGGGTCTGAGGTCGTTTGTATGGTAAACTATCGGTTGCTTTCGTTTGCGCTCGCCGTTTGCCCGCTCTGGGCGGTAAGCGTCCATGCCGACGAGGCGCGCTCCAAGTCTCAAACCCAGGTCCGTATCGGCAAGAAGGTCGTCTATCCCGCCTCCCGGGGGGATGTGGTGTTCGATCACGATATGCATGTGGATGAACTCAAAGGGGAATCGTGCGCCCCCTGTCATCGCAAGGACGGCCCCATGGGCAAGGATACCCTGGCCCGCTTCGATACCCGTATTGCCCACTATTTTTGCAAGGGATGCCATCGGGAGCGGGGGCGGGGCCCCACGGAGTGCCATGGGTGCCACAAGGTCCCGACAAAATAGCGCTCCGGCCCGGTAAATCCTCAAAAAAAGACTTGCTTCTCCATGGCTTGCTGTGGTACAAAAACAAAAAAGTTGTTCACTAGAAAGTGAGCTCGCAAGGCTCACTTTTTTTTTGCGAGATTTTATATGAGTACAATCAAAGGTGATGTTTGCGGGCTGGTGACCGAGATTGCCCTGCCGATTCTGGAATCCCTCGGCATGGAACTGGTCGATGTGGAGTTCGCCAAAGTAGGGCGCGATGGCGTGCTGCGGCTCTTTATCGACAAAGAGGGCGGCATTAACCTGGACGACTGCGCCGACGTCAGCCGCGAATTGTCGGCGGTCCTGGATGTGGAAGATGTCATCCCCGGCCACTATTCCCTGGAGGTCTCTTCCCCGGGTCTGGATCGGCCCCTCAAGAAACCGGCCGATTATGAACGCTTTGTTGGCCGGTTGGTGAAGGTGCGTACTTTTGAAGCGTTACCCGACGACGCCGGCAACAAGCGCAAAACCTTTGTGGGACGGCTGGAAGGGCTGGCGGACGGCAACGTCGTCATAAAGCTCACCGAGGGGCAGTCCGCCTCGATCCCGCTGGAAAAGGTCGCCAAGGCCAATCTGGAATTCGAATTTTAAGCTCATTTTTCCATATACATCAGTAAGGAGAAGCAATCGTGGATACGAACATCAATCTCAAACATGCCATCGAACAGATCGTCAAGGAAAAGGGTATCGACCGGCAGGTGGTCATGGAGGCCATGGAGCAGGCGGTCTTGACCGCTGCCAACAAGAAATACCGCAATACGCGGGATCTTGAGGCCCATTACAATCCTGACTCGGGTGAGGTGGAACTGTTTGAGTTTGTAACCGTTGTGGAAGAGGTGCAGGACTCCTACAAGGAGATCGACCTCGAAGAAGCCCGCGAGATCGACCCCGAAGTGGAGGTCGGCGACTCCCTGGGGGAACGGCTTGATGCCACCGGGTTTACCCGCATTGCCGCCCAGACCGCCAAACAGGTCATCATCCAGAAGGTGCGCGAGGCGGAGCGGGAAACCATCTTCAACGAGTACAGCGACCGCCAGTGGGAGATCATCACCGGCATGGTGCGGCGTTTCGAGAAGGGCGAGCTGCTGGTCGACCTGGGACGCGCCGAGGCGGCCCTCCCGACCAAGGAGCAGATGCCGCGGGAGGTTTACCGTCCCGGTGATCGTATCCGCGCCATCATTACCGAAATCCGCATGACCACCAAGGGGCCGCAGATCATCCTTTCCCGCACCCATCCCAGCATGCTGGCCAAGCTGTTCGAGCTTGAGGTGCCGGAGATTGCCGAAGGCATCGTGGAGATCAACGCCGTGGTGCGCGATCCGGGCAGCCGCGCCAAGATCGCCGTGTCTTCCAACGATTCGGATGTGGACCCGGTCGGCGCTTGCGTCGGCATGCGGGGCGCCCGCGTCCAGAACGTGGTCTCGGAACTGCGGGGCGAAAAGATCGACATCATCCCCTGGTCCGAGGATATTGCCCGCTTTGCCTGCAACGCCCTTTCACCGGCCCAGGTTTCCAAGGTGTTCGTGGATGAGGATAACCGGGTGCTGGAGATCGTCGTGGCCGACGATCAGCTCTCCCTTGCCATCGGCAAGCGCGGCCAGAACGTCAGCCTTGCGGCCCGCCTGACCGGGTGCCGCATCGATATCAAGAGCGAATCCAAGGCGGCTGAGGCAGAACTGGCCCAGTTCGCTTCCTTTGACGGCACCCAGGGGGAAGAGGAGCCTGCGGCCGACGAGACTGCCGAAGGCGCCGAAGCCGTTGAAGGCTCCGAAGCCGTTGAAACTGCCGAGGCCGGGACCAACGATGCCGCAGCTGCGCCGGATGCCGAAGAGAAGCAGGCGGAGTAGCGCACCGCCATGCCCCGCCACGACGGTGGAGAAAAGCCGCAGCGCAGTTGTCTTGCGTGCCGCGAAACCAGGGATCGGGACCACCTGATCCGTTTCGTGCTCTCCCCACAGGGGGAGGTGGTGCCGGATCTGGATGCCAAGCTGCCCGGCAGGGGCGCCTACACCTGTGTCGATGCCGCCTGTCTGGCTGCGGCGGTCAAGCAGCGCCAGTTCGGCCGCGCCTTCAAGCGCGAGGTGGCCGTGCCCGCTCCCGACGAGATGACCGCGCAGGTGGCGAAGCTTTTGCTCGAACGGGTCATGGGGTACATCGCCCTGGCCAACAAGGCCGGCAAGATCGTTGCCGGCGGTTCGATGGTCGGCGATGCGTTAAAAAGCAAAAACAAGCCGGGGCTGGTCCTGGTGGCGCGGGACGTTTCCGAGGCCATCGGTGAGAAGATCGCGGCCCAGGCGGCCGGCAACAACGTGCCCTGCCGGTGGGTACTGACAAAGGACGATTTCGGCGCTCTGCTCGGCAAAGCGCCGCGCAGTGCGATTGGTATCAAATCGAGTGGTTTTGTGGCGCAACTTTTGAAAACTATTGAACGATATAGAAACTTCCTGGGGGAGGTGCAGTAAGTATGAGCAAGATACGCGTGAGCAATCTGGCAGAAAAATTGGGTGTTGATGCCCGTGAGACCCTTGCCAGGCTCAAAGAGATCGGGGTTGAGGCCAAGTCGGCGGCCTCCCTGGTCGAAGAGGATGCCGTCAAGAAGTTGCTGACGCCTCAGCCCAAGGAAAGCAGTGCCAGCACCGAAGAGGTGCGGGTCACGACCAACATCATCAGGCGCCGCGCCAAAGCTGTTCCGGCGGCTCCGGCCGAAGAGGAAGCGCCGGCTCCGGTTGCCGCAGCCCCTGCAGCGCCCGTAGTTGCGGCCACTGTCGTTGCTCCTGCTCCTGCGGCCGCCGCGGTTGTGGAACCGGAGAAAAAGGCCGAACCGGCCCCGGCAGCCAAGGCCCCGGTGGTCAAGCCCGCCGAGCCTGAGGCTGTTGTTCCTCGTGAGGTGCCGCCGACAGCGGCCCCGGCACCGGCACCGACCGCCGTTGTGGAACCGGTTGTCCCCGAGAAACCCAAGGCGCAGCCCGAAGTGCTGAGAGCCGGCCCCAATCAAGCCCGCATCCTGGGCCGGATGGAGATTCCGGGCGTTACCAGTCGTCCGACCCGCGTGGTGACAAAGGATGCGCCCCCCACGCCGCGCAACGCACCGCCTCGGCATGACGCGGCGGCACCCCGGAGCGCCGCTCCCGCAGGCGAACAGGACCGTTCCCGCATGAAGCAGGTGCAGCTTGCGCCGGCAGCCCCCTCGGCCGGCGACAGTCGCCGTCCCGGCGGGAAAAAGGACGGCCCGGGCCACGGCGGCGCCGATGCCGGCAAGGGCAAGAAGGGCGGCGCTGCTGCCGGCAAGGGCAAGAAGGAACAGCCGAAAAAACATGAGATCCTGGAAAAACGTGAACGCACCTTTGATCCGGTTTATCGGGGCGGCAAGAAGAAAGGCGGCAGGGAGCGGTCGGTCGAAACCCGCAAGACCGAGATTACCGTTCCCAAGGCCATCAAGCGAATCATCCGCATCTCCGAGAGCATCAGCGTCGGCGAATTGGCCAAGCGTATGGGTATCAAGGCCAATGACCTGATCAAATCCCTGATGAAGATGGGGATGATGGTCACCATCAACCATCCCTTGGATTACGACACCGCGGTCATTCTGGCCTCCGAGTACGGCTATGAAGTCGAAAACGTGGCGATTGACCTGGACGAGATTCTGGAATCGACCCCCGATGCGCCCGAAACCCTTGTAAAACGGCCGCCGGTCGTGACCATCATGGGCCACGTCGATCACGGTAAAACCTCCCTTCTGGACGCTATTCGCAAGGCCAATGTCATTGCCGGCGAGGCGGGAGGCATCACCCAGCATATCGGCGCCTACGACGTGGAGCTGAAGGGGCGCAAGATCACCTTCCTCGATACCCCGGGCCATGAAGCGTTTACCGCCATGCGTGCCCGCGGCGCCAAGGTGACCGACATCGTCATTCTGGTCGTTGCTGCCGACGACGGGGTCATGCCCCAGACCCGCGAGGCCATCAACCACTCCAAGGCCGCCGGGGTTCCGATCATCGTGGCGATCAACAAGATCGACAAGCCGGACGCCAAGCCGGAGCGGGTCAAGCAGGAACTGATGGAGTTCGGCCTGGTCGCGTCCGAGTGGGGCGGCGACGCCACCATGGTGGAGGTGTCGGCCAAAAAACGCCTCAACCTGGAAGAACTGTTGGAAATGATCCTGTTGCAGGCCGATGTGATGGAGCTCAAGGCCAACCCCGACAAGCTGGCCAAGGGGACCATCGTGGAAGCCAAGCTGGACAAGGGACGCGGTCCGGTTGCCACAGTACTGGTGCAGGAAGGTACCCTCAAGGCGGGCGACTACTGCGTCGTCGGCATCCATTCCGGCCGTGTGCGTGCCATGCAGAACGACCGCGGAGAGAAGGTCCTGGTGGCCGGTCCCTCCAAGCCGGTGGAAGTGGTTGGCCTCTCCGGCGTGCCCGATGCCGGTGACGTCTTTGTGGCCATGCAGGATGAAAAACAGGCCAAGGAGATCGCCACCCTGCGCCAGATCAAGCTGCGCGAGGTGGAACTGGCCAAGCACACCAAGTTGACGCTGGAAGACCTGTACCGCAAGATTCAGAGCGGCGAGGTCAAGGACCTTAACGTCATCGTCAAGGGCGATGTGCAGGGGTCGGTGGAAGCGGTGGGCGAATCGTTGCGCAAGCTGTCCACCGATGCGGTGCGGCTCAACGTCCTCCACTCCGCGGTCGGCGCCATCACCGAGACGGACGTCAACCTGGCTGCGGCATCCAACGCCATCATCATCGGCTTCAACGTCCGCCCCGAGGTCAAGGCCCAGGGCCTGGCCGAGAAGGAAGGGGTCGATATCCGCCTCTACAACATCATCTACGATGCGGTTGAGGATGTGAAAAAGGCCATGGAAGGCCTCCTGGAACCGACCTTCAAGGAAAAATACCTTGGGCGCGCCGAGGTGCGCGAACTGTTCTCGGTACCCAAGATCGGTATCGTCACCGGTTGTCACGTTCAGGACGGCAAGATGCTGCGCAACGCCCAGGTCCGCCTGCTGCGCGACAACGTGGTGATCTACGAGGGCAAGATGTCGTCCCTGCGCCGTTTCAAGGACGATGTCAAGGAAGTGGCCAGCGGCTACGAATGCGGTATCGGCCTGGAGAATTACCACGACATCAAGGTCGGCGACCTCATCGAAGCGTTCGAGATGGAGAAGATCGCCGCGAAACTGTAGTTCCAAAGAGCATTCAAACTGATGGTGCCTAACCACTGACCACCTCTCACCCCTCCTTGATAAGGAAGGGTGAGAGGTGGTTGATATGAGTGCCGTCATGAGTGCACGTTGGCATAGACTCCGCCCCAGAGGCATGGGGTTGCGGGGGCTGCCCTTGTGGCCGGCCCCTCGCGCCCTAAAGAAAAAGGTTGCATTTTTATGGCACACAAACGTTCCGATAAGGTCGCCGAGACCATCCATGAGCTGATTTCTTCGATCCTCTCCCGGGGGCTCAACGACCCGCGTATCGGATTTGTCACCATCATTGCCGTGGAGGTCACCGAGGACCTGCGGCTGGCGCGGGTTTTCTTCACGGTCATCGGCGACGACCAGGCCAAGAAGGACAGCGAGGCCGGCCTGAACAGCGCCAAGGGGTTCCTGCGTCGCGAATTGGGCAAGAGCCTGACCATGCGCTACACACCGGAAATCATCTTCAAGTACGATCATTCCGGGGAGTACGGCTCCCGGATAGACTCTCTCCTCAAGGAGATTGATACCCCGCATGAATGAAACCATTCAGGATATCGCATCGGTCATCCGCGCCAATACCTCGTTTCTGATCACCAGCCACGAAAGCCCGGACGGCGATGCGGTCGGCTCTACCCTGGCCCTGGCCTCGTTCCTGCGGAAGAGCGGCAAAGAGGTCTGCGTCCATCTGCGTGACCAGGTGCCTGATCTGTATGCCTTCCTGCCGGGTGCCGATACGGTTGCTCACCACATACCCGACCGGGATTTCGATGTGGCCTTTGTGCAGGATATAGGCGAGTTTAGCAGGGCGGGTGAAGAGTTCTGCTCCTTCAAACGCATCGGCACGCTGGTCAATCTGGACCATCATCTGGGGTGCGATAACTTCGGCCACCACAACCTGATCGATCCCCAGGCCGCGGCGACCGGTGTGCTGGTTCATCGGGTCATCAGCGCCTTGGGCGGCCCCATGGACCGGGATACGGCACTCTGCCTGTACGTCTCCATCATCACCGATACCGGCTCCTTCCGTTATTCCAACGCCAACACCGAGGCCTTTGCCATTGCCGGCGAGATGATCGGCTACGGTATCAACGCCTGGGATGTGGCGGAACAACTCTATGAGAATCAGCCCCGCAAGCGTTTGGAACTGTTGTCCAAGTGCCTGCCCACCCTTGAGGTGATCAGCAACGGCCGGGCAGCTTCGGTAGCCGTGACCCTGGACATGTATGCCGTAACCGCTACCGACGCCGAGCTGACGGACGGGTTCATCAATTATCCCCGTTCCATACGCGGTGTGGAAGTGGCGATCTTCTTCCGCCAGCTGTCCGAGCAGCGCTACAAGGTCGGTTTCCGCTCCAAGGGCAAGGTCAACGTGGCCGGGTTTGCCGCCAGCATGGGCGGAGGCGGGCACCACAACGCCGCCGGCTGCACCGTGGACGGCACCTTGGACGAGGTAAAGGCCAAGGTCTACGCCATCGTGGAATCCGCCCTTTGCTAGATCGTCCCCGCTCCCCCCAAAACCGTCCGCACCACGGGGAACATCCTGCACGTTCGGCCGCAGCCCGGTACGGCGCCTTGCGCGTTCCGGCCCCCCTTCCGTTTTCGTGGTCGAGCACCGGTGCCCCCAGCCCCCTATGAATGGTTTCGTGGTTATCGATAAACCGGTCGGCCTCACCTCCCATGATGTGGTCAACCGCGTGCGCAGGATTCTCGGCACCAGGAGGGTAGGACATACCGGTACCCTGGACCCCTTTGCCACCGGCGTCCTGCCGGTAGCGGTCAACGAGGGGACCAAGGCCATACCGTTTTTGGACGAAGGGCAGAAGGTCTATGAGGCGCTCCTGCGTCTCGGAGTAAAGACCGATACCCTGGACATGACCGGCCGGGTGCTGCACGAGGCCGACGGGACGCAGGTGAGCCGCGACCGTCTGGAAGCCGTGGTGGCGGACTTTACCGGCGAGATCAGCCAGATGCCTCCCATGTTCTCGGCCATCAAACAGGACGGGCAACCGCTGTACAAGCTGGCGCGCAAGGGGCAGGAAGTGGAGCGCCAGGCGCGCCAAGTGCAGATCTATTCCCTGGAGATCGTCTCCGTGGATCTGCCGCTGGTGGCCCTGCGGGTGGTCTGCTCCCGCGGCACCTACGTGCGTTCCCTGGCGGACGACATGGGGGCGGCCCTCGGCTGCGGCGCCGCGCTCCAGGAATTGCGCAGGACGGCCAGCGGGCCGTTCACCATCGCAGCCAGCATGACCCTGGACGAATTGCAGGAGGCGGCGCAGGAGGGCAGGACCGAAGCGGTATGCCGAACCCCCTATGCCGTCCTCGGCCACCTGATGGATATCCCCCTGACCGATGCCGGTGTGGTCAAGGTCAGGCACGGCAGGGCGCCCGAACTGGACGAAACCGGTATTGCCGCCTGGCCGGCATGTGCCGCGCCCCTGACGGTGCGCCTCTCCCAGGGGCAGGAACTTGTTGCGGTCGCGGAGCTCTCCTCTCTGGATGGAGAGGGGGTTCGTATTGCGCTGAAGCGGGTCTTCTGCTGAGTTACCGCTTTACAAATTTGCACGCATGTGCTATTTAAAAAAATCCATGATAAAGTTGCTATGCTGCTGCATACAAATAACAAACCGCAATGAAGGGAGGTGTTGACAGTGTTGGCATCCGAAAAAAAACAGGAAATCATCAACTCGTTCAAAACCCATGAAAGCGACACAGGTTCTCCGGAGGTGCAGATCGCTATTCTCACCGAGCGGATCACCTATCTGACCGAGCATTTCAAGATCCACAAAAAGGACCACCACAGCCGTCGCGGGCTTCTGAAGCTCGTCGGCCAGAGGAGGCGCCTTCTGGACTACCTCAAAGGCAAAGAGCTGGACAGGTACAAGAAGGTTATCGAACGACTCGGCATACGCAGGTAATGGAAGGCAGTATGCCCGCTCTTTTGCGGGTATATTGCCTGCTCCATTTTTTGGTATGCTCGTTTCGCAAGAGGGCTTCACAGCCCTTTTATTTTTTGTTGGGGACGTGGGTAGAGTTGCCCTGAAGATCAAAGAACATCTGCCGATGGGACGCGGAGAACGGCCTTGAGCCAATCCAGCCCTGTTCCCGTGGCTTTTTCAGCAGATTATTGATTGTCGTTCAGGGATGCTGTAGCGACGGCCCCAACACAACCAAACAGGAGAATGAAGATATGGAACAAAAAGTACAGGTTGAGTTCGGCGGCAGGACCATTACCATTGCCACCGGCAAGATGGCCAAACAGGCCAGCGGCGCCGTGGTGGTAAGTTGTGGCGACACCGTGGTGCTGGTGACCGCCGTGGCGACAAAAGAGGCCAAGGAAGGGCAGGATTTTTTCCCCCTTACCGTCAACTATATCGAAAAAGCCTACGCCGGCGGCAAGATCCCGGGCGGTTTTTTCAAGCGCGAAGCACGTCCGTCTGACCCTGAAACCCTCACCTGCCGGTTGATCGACCGTCCGATCCGCCCGCTCTTTCCCGAGAATTTCCTGAACGACACCCAGATCATGGCCACCGTGGTATCGGCCGACAAGGACAACGATCCCGCCATCCTGTCCATGCTGGGCGCCTCGGCTGCCCTGATGGTGTCCGACGTTCCGTTCCAGGGCCCCATCGCCGGCGCCAAGGTCGGCCGGGTAAACGGCAAGCTGATCTGCAACCCCACCGCCGAAGAGCTTGAGCAGAGCGACCTGGAGATCGTGGTCGCCGCCAGCCGCGACGCGGTTATCATGGTGGAGGGCGAAGCCAAATTCGTCTCCGAGGCCGACATGCTGGAGGCCATCTTCTTTGCCAAAGAGGCGATGTTGCCGTTGATCGAGGCTCAGGACGAATTACAGAAGAAGGCCGGCGTCGCCAAACGCGTGATCGCCCCCCCCGTCGTGGACGAAGCGCTGCTGGCCAGGGTGCGCGAACTGGCCTATGATCGTATGGGCGAGGCGGTCAAGATCAAGACCAAGCAGGAGCGCCACAATCAGATCGACCTGATCACCGCCGAGACCGTCGAGGCCCTCAAGGAAGAGTTCGAAGGCAAGACCAAGCAGATCAAGGCATTCCTGGGCGATTTCGAGTACGAGCGCGTCCGTGACGATATCCTGAATACCGGCATCCGCATCGACGGCCGCGACACGGCCACCATCCGCCCCATTACCAGCGAAGCAGGCCTTTTGCCCCGTACCCACGGTTCCGCCCTGTTCACCCGCGGCGAAACCCAGGCCCTGGTTTCCACCACCCTGGGCACCTCCATCGACGAACAGCGCATCGACTCCCTGTACGGCGAGTCCCGCAAGCGCTTCCTGCTCCATTACAACTTCCCGCCGTTCTCCGTGGGTGAAACCAGCTTCCGCCTGGCTCCGGGCCGTCGCGAAATCGGCCACGGCATGCTGGCCGAGCGCGCACTGTCGGCCGTCATTCCGAAGCACGAAGACTTCCCCTACACCATCCGCATCGTCTCCGAGATCCTGGAGAGCAACGGCTCCTCCTCCATGGCCTCGGTCTGCGGCGGCAGCATGTCGCTGATGGACGCCGGCGTACCTATCACGGCTCCGGTTGCGGGCATCGCCATGGGCCTGATCAAAGAGGGCGACAAGGTCGCCATCCTGTCCGACATCCTGGGCGACGAAGACCACCTGGGCGACATGGACTTCAAGGTGGCCGGCACGACCGAAGGGGTTACCGCCCTGCAGATGGACATCAAGATCGGCGGCGTCACCAAGGAAATCATGCAGCAGGCGCTGAAACAGGCCCGTGAAGGCCGGTTGCACATCCTGGGCAAGATGGCCGAGACCCTGTCGGCCGCACGCGGCGAGATGTCTCCCTTTGCCCCGCGCATCACCACCATCTGGATCAAGACCGACCGTATCCGCGACGTCATCGGTACCGGCGGCAAGAATATCCGCAACATCACCGAGACCACCGGCGTCACCGTGGATATCGAGGATACCGGCCGCATCAACATCGCCAGCACCAACAAGGAAGCCTGCGACCTGGCCATCCAGATGATCCGTGGCCTGACCGACGAGGCCGAAGAAGGCAAGCTCTACATGGGCACCGTCAGGAAGGTCATGGACTTCGGCGCCTTTGTGGAGATCATGCCGGGCACCGACGGCCTGGTACATATCTCCGAACTGGATACCAAGCGGGTCAAGACGGTTACCGAAGTGCTGAACGAGGGCGACAAGGTCCTGGTCAAATGCATCGGCATCGACAAGAACGGCAAAATCAAGCTCTCCCGCAAGGAAGCGCTCGGCCTCAACCCCGACGGTACGCCGAATGGTTCGGCCCCGTCGACGGAGGAGCCGTCGGGCGAATAATCCCGACTGTCCGGTAGTTTGAACGACAAACAAAAGGCGAAGTCCGCATCAGGGGCTTCGCCTTTTTTATGCCGTCTCGCCTCGGGAACTCAGCCCGCCTTCCTGAACAATACCCGGGCCGTGGGCATATCCCCCTCCCTGATCTCCTCGCTGAACAGCACCTCACCCTCGAAGGCCCCAAATATCCTCTCAAGCTCGCCATGACGCAGGAAAAAGTCCGGGTTGTGGGTTGCCAGGAGCTGGGGCGATTCCAGGATGGTGTCGAACAGCAGGAGCCCCCCCGGCGCCAGGGCGCCGACCTCCTCGGGGATCAGGGGGCGCAGCAGGAAGTTGACGTTGACGATCAGGTCGTACTCTTCCCCGATGTGCCACCCCTCCAGGTCCTGCCGGCGGAAGTCGATCTCCAGCCCCTCTGCCCGGGCCTGGCGCTCGCCCCTGGCGATGCCCACATCCGAGATGTCCAGTCCGGTCACCCGGAAGCCGTGCCGGGCCAGAAAGATGCTGTTGCGCCCCTCGCCGCAGGCCAGGTCCAGGGCCCGCCTGCCGGGGGCCAGGCGGAGGATGCGCTCTATCTCCCGCTCCAGGAAGGGGGAGGGGTGCCCGCCCTGATACGCATCGGCCACTCCGAAGCGCTGGTTCCACTTGATTCTGTCCGTTTCCATACCACCTCCGAATATTTGCATTTCTGCAAAAGAACGTCACACGCTGTTTTGCAGTTTTGCAAACACCTCCGTGGCCATGCATACCACAACTAACCTATTGAAACAACGGTAGATCAAAAAGGACCATCTACGTCGCCATTGGCGCCGCCCTGGGGCCGGGAGCCCTCGATGCCGACCTCCGCTTTTTGCATTGCTGCAAAGCGTAGCCGGCGTCCGCAGCCCGGTAACGTGCCATGTGTTTTCAACTATCCGTAATTGCTTGATAATGTCTGTACGCGCGATATTGGCACATCCTGTGCGTATACACTGTTGAACACGGTACATGAGGGCGCCAATGGGAAAAACGAACATCTGTCCCTTTTACGGGAAAAACGATGATTACTGCGATGTGGGATGCGGCTATATCTCCCCCCACGACGTGAACATGATCATCCGTTACTGCAGCGGCCGCCACACCGACTGCACCAAGTACCTGGAACTGGCCGACAGATTTCCGCACGAACTGGTTCACCTGATCAAGTGCTGAGCCACCATTGATCTACCCCGAAACCGTGACGGCTTCACGGCTCTGTTCGCTTACCATGCCGCCGTTCAGGCGTTACGGATTCAGGATAGATTCATTCGATAAAAAGGAGAGCTGCCATGTTGTACCACCTGACGCTTCATCTGAACGGATTTCATCTTGCACTGTCCCTGACGGTCGCCATGCTGTTCATAGTCATTATCCTTGCAAAGGAGAAGAGAGATGAGCGAAAGAGAGCTTGAACTGTTGTCGCGGATCGAAGAGCTGGAGCGCCACACCTGGCGTAACAGCGCCATCCTGCGGGCGGTCGCCATGGTGTCCTTTACCACGATGATCGGTTTCGTGATCGCCTCCGGGGTCGTGGGCGGCGGGCACGGCAGCCACTGGTCCGGTCCGGCCTGGAACACCATGTGGCTCTACGGCCTGTTTGCGGCCAATGCGGTGTCGATGTTCTGGACAACCCACAAAGAATAACTCCGGAGGAATGCCGCCATGCCGATGAAAATCTCTCACGCAATCCTGCTGCTGGTGGTCTGCGTTGTCTGCGCCGCCTTCAATATGCAGCTCTTTTCCGGTTTGGACGAAATGATGGGGGACCAGTATTGGGTCATCGATTCCACCCAGGGCGACCACGGCTGGTACGCCATGGGACTGTTGCCCCACGTCAAGAAGGTGCCCAAGGATGTGGTCAAGGCGGTCAACACCGACCCCAACACCAAGGACAAGTACATCATCTACGCCCAGAGCGGCGACTTTGCCGGCACGTCGGTCTACGGCATCTGCTTCGGCATCCCGCTCATCATGTACCTGATCTGGTTCGCCTTTATCATCGGCTTCCCGGACCGGATCGACCCCTACCTCCTGCCACGCAGGATCTTCACCATAGCGGTGATCATCGGCTGCTCGGTGATCGCCAACCTGTTCCTGATGCGCATCGCCGCCGACTTCGCCCGCGACCCCATGTCCCGCATCGCCAACGTGGCCGGCAACCATGCCTCGCTCCTGTTCCATAACGCCGGTATCTGGTTCGCCATCCTCTTCTCGGCCCTGGGCACCCACGGTCACTCCTCCAACGAGGTGCAGGCCCCGGACAGCCGCAACTGGCAGACCCAGGCCAACGAGAAGTTCAACTGGATGTTCACCATGCTGGGGATCGTGACGGTCCTGGAGGTCGCCTTGGTGAAGAACAAGCTGGCCCTGCCCGATGCGGCGGTGGATTACTCGGTCTGGATCATCTGGGTCGTGATCTTCATGCGCATGTACGGCTTCTCTCCCAAATACTGGGTCAAGCGCCCCACCGGCATCGCCATCATGGCGGTGGGCACCCTGCTGACCCTGCCGGTCTTTTACCTGCTGGAGCGGGCGACCGGGACCCTGGGAGCCGGTTTTGCCTCGCCGATCCTGGCTAAGGCCCTTGGTGCCGAGAACCAGAATGTGGGGCTGTCGCTGATGATCTCCATCTATCTGGTATTCTGGATGGAGTTTGCCGCCGCCATCCGCAGGAACGGCCCGGTCAAGAAGGCCGTTGCCCAAAAAGCGTAGGCGCCAAGGCTCCTGGCCGAGCTGAAGCCCGCAACCCTTGAGCAGGCATTATTGTCATATTTGCAAAACCCAATTTGCATTTTTGCGAAACGTCCGCCATAGCGACACATGCAGCCCGAACTTGCAGGATTATGGTCGTTTGTATCGTCCCATTGAGTAAAACGGGAAAGTTATTTTGCAATACTGCAAAACAGACAGGAGAGGGGGTGTTGGCATAACAAGGAGTAACACTTCGAAAACACGCATTATTTTTGTGATTACGGTATTATATAACGTTGGTATGTTTGTTGCTGGTAGGTAGCCAAGAGCAAAATAAATATAATAAAGAAATGAGGAGGAAGAAATGAGCGACGTAAAACTGGGAAATCCTGCGGTTGTTGGCCTCGCTGGCTTTGGAATGACAACAATGGTGCTGCAATGCCATAACCTGGGATGGTGCGGTATTGCCCCTGTCCTCTGGCTCGGACTCTGCTTCGGCGGCTCCGCTCAGCTCATCGCCGGCCTGATGGAATTTAAAACCGGCAACAACTTCGGTTTTTGCGCCTTTACCGGGTATGGCGCTTTCTGGATCTCCCTGTGTCTGATGCTGATATTCGGAAAGAACCCGGACCTGGTCAAAGCCTATCCGACCCTCGCCTTCTCCGCAAACGATCTCGGCTTCTTCCTGGTAGCCTGGACCATCTTCACCTTCATCCTCTTCATCGCCTCAATGAAGCACAACGCGACGCTGGCCTTCATCTTCCTCACCCTGCTCCTTGGCTTTATCGGTCTTGACCTGAAAGAACTTGCCGGCAGCGCCCTTGCCGGGACCTTCGCCGCTTACGACCTGCTTATCTGCGCCTTTTCCGCGCTGTACCTGATGGCGGTTGCCGTGTATGGCGAATCCGGCATTAAGCTCCCTGTCGGCGAGGCCTGGATCAAGGAAAAGGCGCAAGCTGAGGAAAGCCTCGCTGCCAGTAAGGTTACCGCATAAGCATCTCCTTCCGGCTGCATCCTCGAAGCGGCCGTCGTAGAACCATCCATATTGTGAATAGTTTGATGGGCCATGGCAACCACCATGGCCCATCTTCTTTGTGCACATCAGGAGCGAGCGAATACTGCCGAGGCTTGCGATCATTGAAGGGCAGAGTAATTGCTGTCCACTACTTGGAGGTATTGAACGGGCGGGTTCTCGATCTGTCTGGAGGTGATGGCAGGCTGGAACGAACCGGCCAGGGCCGGTCGGCTACCACAGGTAAATGGATTTGTTGTCGAAGTAGCGCCGGTTGAGATACAGGAACACGTTCAGCATCAGGAACAGAACGAACACACTGAAAGCATTGAGGCGGTAGTGGTGGTCGGGGACGATGGCCCCCGAAGTTGTGACGATCTGCTGGACGGGAAGGAGAAAGAGGTTGGCGATCCCATTAAAGCTGTTGATAAAATTGTAGGCGATGAGCAGCCAGAGGGTGAGCCGCTGCCGCTTCAGGATTCCGGCAATGAGGTATAAAGAGATGATACTGTCGGCAAAGGTTAAGGATTCGCTGGCATCCCCCGAGTATAGTTTCCCCATAAAGGGGAACGGTTCACCGAGGTGGGAAAGAGTCAAGAGCATGGAAAAGAGATAGACGCCGACCAGGGGGGCCAGCACAAAGTGCCTCCACCTCTCATCCGACACTACCACAGCCTTGTGATCGGTCTCTTTCAAGGTGCTCTCCTTTATCTGTCCGTTGATGCGGGGAATGCACCTGCAGGGGCCATTACCGGCACGCCCGGTCTGCTCGACAGCCGATACGCTCTCTTCTACGGCATTCTCAAAAACAAATCAACGGAAAACTAACAGAATACCGGGCCTCGCGTAAGATGCGTTCACCATTTGCCTTCAATGGTAGGATAGTTTGGGAAATGTCAAAGTGGTGAGTTTGTGAGGGGAGGGCAGAGCGCCTCGACGTCTGGATGGGCCGAAAATACGGTTTCTACGGTCGGGCTGAGAAGTTTATTCTGGCTGCAATCAAGGTGGGCTCGTTTGGTTTGCCGTAACTGAGGCCGTATTGGAGAGTAACCCTTGAAAATGGAATTTTCCCCTTTTCAAGGGTTACCCTCTAACGGATCTCTTCCTTTTATGTATGTCGAATAACGTTGAAGCCTTCATCCGGTGATGGTGGGACAAAGTAGTGGGTGATTTCATCAAATTCATTGTCACTCACCATAAATGGATGTGAACTGGCAGCATTGCGTTCATGCAAACGAGCCTTGCACGTTTCATCCGGGGCATCAAGATAGTGAAGTTCATGGGCGACATCAGCCTTCTCGAATAGAGCCTTTGCCCATTGTCTACTGGTTGGCGTGTTTGCCGGAAAATCGAGCACGACGGACAGCCCTGCTTGTAATAGCGCAGCAATATGGCCGGCAAGCGCCTTGCGAAATCGCCCGGTGCAGCGTACGTAGTCGGAAAGGTTATTGATCTCGTCGGCATAAATCTGTGAGAGCCAATCGTCTTCACTGACCAGGATGGTTTTAGCGTTGGCGGCCAACCGGTGCGCAAGGGTTGATTTTCCCGCCCCAATTTTCCCACACACCAGATAGAGGACTGGTGCAGACTCAGGTCGTATCAGTTCCGTCCCGTACGAATTATCCACGACACAGCGCCAGACGCCTTCTGTGTCCCGTTTGAAAACGTATGTGGCGTGCCTCTCCATGGCAAAGGCTTCACCGCTGCTCTGCTTTCCGCTGAGAAGTGTCTGTGCTAAAACGAGGGCACTAGTGCCACCTTCGATGACAGACATATCTCCTTGCTTCACCACGAGGCTATGATTGAAATACTCCGAAATGGCAACAAATGCAGCGCGGATTTGCTGCTTTCCGGTGACATTCAAGCCTGGACGCACGACAAGGGTGGCATCCTCGGCGTAAAAGTCCATCAGAGCGTCAAAATCTTCACGATTTATGGCGCTGTCTGCTGATTCAATGACCTGATTGAGTTCGTGTGGCTGCATCGATACACTCCTGTGTTTTTTGAAATTACCCAGGAAGCGGAAATAAAAAAACCCGCCTCCGTGGGGGCGGGTTGCTTATATTATCTGACAACGTGCGCTATCCCACCATTTTGGAAATGGTGGAAATAATCAGCGCAGTGTAAAATTCGTGACGGTTCATTTTTTTATGCTAACACGACAGAGGATTGTTTTGCCAACCTTTTATTGGACCCCTTGGCACAATATGGGGGGAGCCCTTGAAAAGCAGTATTATCGAGGGCAGGCCACCTCGCGGCTCTTTGTTGTCTCCATCCATATTTTTAGCGGTGATGAGGTTTGTGAGGGCAGGCCTGCGCCTCCCCAACAAACGGACGTTTCCTCTCCCAGCGGGGGAGAGGAGCTATTTCCTCCGCTGTTTTTTGTAGAATGCCAGAAACTCGCTTGGAGAAAGAACCGTTACCCCCTGGCATAGTTCAGGCGGGAAATGTATCCGGTTCCCGGTGACGATACATATTGCCTGGGAGGCCATGGCAACTTCCAGGAACGGTTCGTCGTCGATGTCGGGTAGGGATTGGGTGAGTGGCGAGGAGGCTACCGTGAGTCCTCGGTATTCGATCTGGTCGAGGAGGGCCGCAACCTTGTCTTTGTCGAACTTGAACTTGGGGCGGTCGAGCACTTCCTGATATTCGGTCAGGATGCGGGCATCCAGGGCAAGGGTCAGTTCACCCGAAGAAACCATGCGGACTATTTCCCCGCACGGCCCGAACGGCGACAACAGCCCGGCGACAAGGACGTTGGTGTCGAGAACGATGTTCACCGCGCTGACGTGCGCTTTTGTCGGACAGCTTTGATCTCGGCGTTGATCTCATCCATGGTTATCCGGTCCGCTCCCTGGTCAACGGAACTGCGCTGAAGCGCTGCAACCGCCTCGACGGCCCGCGCCTGGCGGAATGCCGACAGGGATTCTTCGAGGTTCGACTCGCTGATCGCCGCAAGGATAGCTATGGGCCTGCCATTGCTGGTAATGATCATTTCCCGTTCTTCCGGGAGATCTTTCCATATCTGGGCCGATTTGCCCCGCAGGTCGCGCACGCTTAAAAATTTCATGATGATTGCCCTCCTTTGTGTCTATAATTATGCCCGCAATTGTCACTCAAAGCAAATGGACTTTTCTGTAGTCATGTTTGTTAGATCAATAAGGACCGATGTTGAATGTGTCCGCCCTTGGGAACTACAGGGTTTGTCTCGCTGCCTGCACATACTGCCCCGGTGGTGAACCAAGGGCATGGCGAAACATGTCGATAAACGCGCTGAGGCTCCCGTATCCCAGGTCAAAGGCCACGCTTGTCACGCTATGGCCTTTGCCAAGGCGTTTCACCGCCTCTTGCAGAATGAGCCTTTTCCGCCACGTTCCAAATGTCAGCCCGGTCTCGCGCACAAAAAGGCGCGCCAAGGTTCGTGAGCTTGCACCCGCAATAATGGCCAGTTCGTCAATAGCCCTTTTGTCGCCTGGGTTGCTTAGCAAAAAATCCATGGCCCTCTGAAGCCGTTCATCTTGCCCCATGGGCAGACGGAGGTCTGTCGGTTCCATGCTTCGCAATTCGTCGATAATCACCATCATCAACCGGTACCCGGCACTGTCTGACTCATAGGTATCCCCAACCTTCACAGATTCCAGAATCAATTCGCGCAACAGCGGGGAAACCTTTAAGACTTTGCATTCATTGGGTAGGACTCGGGAGACGGATTGGTCGATGAAGAGATTACGCAGTGAGGCGTCACCGGGAAAATATACCTCATGTTCCACCTCGGGCGGAACCCATACCGCTTGCGAAGGGGGCACCACCCAAATATCACGACTGCAAATAACCCGCATCACCCCCCTGCTGGCAAATATCAGTTGCCCGCGCGGATGGGCATGGGGTGCCGCGCAGCCGGCCCGATGAACCTCCATGGCAAATGGAATGACCGGCAAAGCGGGATTGACGATGTAGCCGATTTCGATAGGGGATAATTTTGTCAGTTTTGAGACATCCATTGTCATAATATAGCAAGACAGCCATTGTCTCCACAAGCTATAATCCGCCAATACAATCCTCGGGGAGGCTTCAGCATGAATTATGGAATTAAACAGGCTCACGAATCGAACATCATCGAGCAGTTCTCCCGCCAAGCCATTCCATTTACCCGGGTCCCCGGTCACTATGATGCGATGCAAATCCTGATCGAGTTGTCCGGGGTGCACCGTGACGATACGGTATTGGATGTGGCATGCGGGCCGGGCATGGTTGCATGTGAGTTTGCCCGGCACGCTCGGCATGTGACCGGCATCGATATCACGCCGGCTATGATCGAGCAGGCGGCACAACGCCAACAGGAACAGAAGCTGGATAACCTGGCATGGGACAGGGGTAATGCCATACCGCTGCCCTATGCCGACAACTCGTTTTCATTGGTGATCACCCGATACAGTTTCCACCATTTGTTGGCGCCGGAAGAGGCGTTGGCGGAAATGATGAGGGTGTGCGCGCCGGGGGGGCGGGTCATGGTTGCGGATGTTGCGGTTGAATCCGCGAAAGCAGCAGCGTATGACCGCCTGGAAATGCTGAGAGACCCTTCCCATACCCACGCTTTAACCCAGGAAGCGTTTGCCGCGCTGTTCCGGAATTCCGGCTTGGCGGATTGTCGCCAGAGCGCCTATGGCGTCGATATAGAGCTGGAGACCCAGTTGAAAGCGTCGTTTCCCAAACCGGGCGACGAGGAGGTGCTGCGGAACATGGTCACAGACGACGTGGGCGTTGACGCTCTCGGCATCAATGCCCGGAGGGTGGACGGCAGTGTTGTCTATACCGTGCCTATCGCTGTGTATGTGGGCAGGAAGAGGTGAGGGGCGGATGGATCATTGGAGCTGGTCTCCCCCTCAAATCCTGACATACCGAGGCACTTTGGCCTCCAGTATCCTGATAAGTTCCGGGTCCATGTACGCGTAGTTATCCGGGATATCCAGGACAACCAGCCTCGTCGTCTTGAACGCGGCTTTGAACCTGCGCGCCAACTTGTCCCGGTGGATTCTTTCCATGCAGAAAACCACATCGGCCCATTCGATCACATCAGCGGATATTGGGGTTACGGCGTCATTGTTCGTGCCTGCCGAAAGCGCCTCGACGCCTGGGTAGGCTGAGAAGACGGCCTCTGCGGTGGGGCTGCGAAGCTTATTCTGGCTGCATACAAAAAGGAGATTCAAGGTGGGCGCTTGGTTTATGGGAGCGGTGTTTTTCAGCTATCTGTGCCAAATTCGCGATCTTTGATATAAATATCTAATGAACGTAAGGCGCTGGTTCGCTTGTCTTTTGGGGCTCCCATGAAATTGCTAGAGATTCCGACTGTTTGACTTGGTCTGCTGACAGTCTGGCTTTGAGTTTCGATTTGTGCCCTGGCGGATCACTTAGTACCCATTGGCAGAGCGAAACATTCTGGCACCTCTTTGCCGCATCTTGGGCCAATAGCATCCACTTTAGCCCTTCGACATCATTTTGAGGCTGGACATATTGATTTGAATACAGGCTCGCCAAGTTATACTGTGACTGCATATATCCTCTTTCTGCTGCCATCATATAAAAATCGTAGGCTTTCGTAAGATTCCTGTTTAAGCCATTTTTACCATACTCGTATGAAACGCCGACATTATGGCAAGCAGGTTGACTACCGAGTTTGCAAGCCCGTTCATACCATGAAGCTGGACTCCCGAAAATATTTACCTGCACTCGCCCTTCTTCCAGTAAACGCCCAAGTTTCAATGCAGCAGAAGCATCACCTTGCTCTGCCCCTGCTTTATACAGCATGGCCGCATTTTCAGGGTGTCCCGTTCGCAAAGCTGCATCACCTGGGGTGTGGGCACAGCCAATGAGAGAAGTATACAACGACATGAATATAAAAGACTGGACTAGGTTTCTCATTTGATTTCGTTCCGGTAATTTCCAAACCTCTGTATCGTTGCTATAAACCTACTACCCCTTCCCAATCAACCTCTTCCACCCGCTCCCGGCCAACTCCACCAACCCGTTGATGGTGCGGGTGTAAAACTTGCGCACCGGCATGCGGTTGACCAGGACCCTATCGTCCTGCCGCTCCACGGAGATCGGGGCGCCGTGTTCTATGCTCGCCACTTGGTCGTAATGCTCCCCGTCGATGCCGAAGAGGAAACGGTACTTGACCCCCTCCAGCTTGCAGGCGACGATCAGGATGACCACCTCGGGCCGGCCGGTCTTGTAGTCGAAACGGGCGGTGGAGGTGACGAAGGAGCCTTCCACCAGCGGTGTTGCCGCCAGCAGCGTGTCCAGGGTCGCGTTCTTGGGCTTGATCTTGCCCAACGAGGGGAGCCCCCACGGCTTGTACGCCTCGTGGCGACGGCGCTGGTACTGGTCGCTCCGCTCCAGCAGGGTCACCACGTTGTTGTTGATCGGGCCGCCGATGGAGTGGGACAGGCCGGCGCTGAACCCCTGCTCTTGGATCAGGCGGTGGTTCTCCACGATCTGGATCATGCCGGTGGCCCCCAGGGGGTGGCCGCGCCCCTTCAGGCCGCCGGTCAGGTTGGTGGGGAAGGCCCCGGTGGGGCCGGTGAGGGAGTCGTCCAGCAGGGCGTCCATGAGGCGGTTGCGGCTGACGATCCCCAGGTCCACCAGGTTGATGGGGCCGAAGCCGTTGAAGGGGTCATGCATGTTCACGTGCAGCCGCCCCTCCAGGGTGCGTATGTCCTTGAGGCCGGCCATGCCGTAGGCGTATCCGGCGGCTATGACCGTGGCGGGGAAGGAGTGGAAGTAGTTGCGGTCGGCGATGGTGGGGATGTCGGTGGCGCTCCCCACGCCGCTGACCAGCACGTCCTGGGGCTTGGCGGTGAGGATGACCGCCGCCATACCGTCGGACATGGGGCAGTAGTCGTGGTAACGCAGGGGATACCAATAAAGGTAGTTCTTGCCGCTGGCGATCTGGCGGTAGTACTCCTCCACCTCGATGGTGTTCCTCAAATGTGCGTCCGGGTTCTGGGCGGCAAAGCGCTGGCTCCGCTGGGTCAAGAGGGCCGCGTAGGCGGTCCACTCCTCGTCGGAAAGCTCCAGCCGTTCCTTGAGGGCCCGGGCCACCAGGGCGCCGCAGGCCGGCATGGTGAGGCCGAATTCCGATTCCTCGCGGTCGATCACCCCGGCGATGATCCGGGTGGATTCGGTGGTGGAGGCGTCGCTCATCTTCTGGATGCCGATGGCCAACACATGGTCGAAGCGCCCCGACGCCACCTCCAGATAGGCGCTCTCGAAGGCCGAGGCGCCGGAGGACGAGGCGGTGTCCACCAGCACGGAGCGGGCCCCGGAGATGCCGAGTATCCCGGCGATCTTCGCCGCGGTGTTGTCCACCCCGGAAAAGGCGGAAGGGTTCTGGCTCCCCACCACCACCGCCTCGATGTCGCGCCGCCGCACCGGACTGCCGCCGAACACGGCTTCGCAGCGTTCGGCCATCTCCAAAAAGGAGAGGTTCTCCTTGTCCTTGCCGTTGTAACGCCCCACCGGGGCCATCCAGGAGGCGGCCACATAGACCTGCCGGGGACGGAATTGGGTGCTCATGGTTTCTCTCCTTGTGCACTAAAAGAAAAGAGGCGCCCGGCCAGCCGGACGCCTCGTGCGTATTCCAGATCAATCGCTATCAAGCCGTTTTTGCAAGGGGCTTTGGCATTGAACCGGTATCACCGCCCTAGCAGACTATTGAAAACTCAGGTTGTTCAAAAATAGTCAGATCGTCGCACACGCTAGACAAGCCCTGAGGAGGCGTAGCAGCGCTACGCCGCACGAAAGGGCTTTTGAGGACGAAGGCCTGATGGCTGTTTTTCAACAACCTCCTAGCGCAACGCCTTGATGACCGCCGAGAAATCTTCCTCGCCCCAGCCGGCGTCCACCGCTTTTTCGTAGACCTTGCTGGCCGCTTCCGCCGTGGGCAGGTTCAGGCCCATGAGGCGTGCCGCATTCAGGACCATGTGGAGCTGCTCGTGGACGTATTTGAGCGCCAGGCTGCGCGTAAAATCGCCCCGGGCCATGGCCCGACCCTTGAGGTGGAACAGGGGGGAGGCGACACCCCGGGTATCGAGCACTTCGAGGATCTTGTCGGCGGTGAAGCCCATCTTGTCGCCCAGCACCAAGCCTTCCGCCAGGACCTGCACCAGTTCGGCCTGCACCATGTTGACGATGAACTTCATCTTGGTGGCGTCGCCCACCTCGCCCACATGGATGATGTTGAGCCCGAAGCAGGAAAAGGGCTCGCGGCATCTCCCCACCAGGGACGGATCGCCGCCGGTAACGATGGTCAGAAGCCCGTTGGCCGCATGCTCCTTGCTCCCCCAGACCGGGGCGTCCAGATACAGAACCCGTTTCTTGGCGCACTCGTCGGCCATCTTCATGGTGGTATCCAGGGAGTGGGAACCCATGTCAGCCAGGATCGTCCCCCCGCCGATGCCGGCAAGGATACCGTCCTCGCCGAAGAAGAGACGCCCCAATTCCTCACCTTCCGGGACGATGGCGATAACCAGGTCGCGGTCCCGTGCGGCTTCGGCGGCCGACGTTGCGGCTTCGGCGCCCAACTCCACCAGCCTGCTCACGGCGGAGGGGTCCGTATCGAAAACCGTCAGCTCATAACTTCCCTTGGACAGGTTGGCGGCCATGTGCCGGCCAACGGTACCAAGCCCGATGAATCCGATTTTTCTCAACATTTTTGCGCCTCCTGAGATAGCGTTATTATATAGATGATGGGGGATTTTACCTAATAATCATAGCGCTGGCAACCAACAAATCGTTATTCAAACGGTATTTTAAAACAATGTGACACACAAACGGCGTAATCGGCGTCAGCGGGATTGGGCAACGCCGACGCGCGAGCAGAGATCGCTCAGGCGGCAGACGGAGCAGCGGGGCGATACGGGGTGGCAGAGGTTCTGGCCGAAGGCCACCAGCAAGTCGTTGATTTCGATCCAGTATTCCGGCGGGAGCAGGGCGCGCAGCGCCATTTCGGTGGCGTCGGGGTTCTTGGTCGCCACGTATCCCCAGCGGTTGCAGATGCGATGGACGTGGGTATCGACGCAGATACCCGGCTTGCCGAACCCCAGGGTGAGCACCAGATTGGCGGTCTTGCGCCCCACGCCCCGAAAGGCGAGCAGTGCGTCCAGGCTGTCCGGCACCCTGCCGCCGTACTCCGCCACCAGGCGGCGGGAGATCTCCAGAATCTGCTCGGCCTTGGTACGGTAGAACCCGGCCGGGTAGATCAGGCGGGCGATCTCCTCTGCCGGAAGCCCTTCCATCGCCTCGGGGGTAGGGGCGCGGTCGAAGAGCCGGGCGGAGGCCTGGGTCGTCACCTCGTCCTTGGTGCGCAGGGAGATGATGCAGGAAATGAGCACCTTGAAAGGGCTGCGGCTGGCTTCGGCAACCACGGTGACCGAGGGGGTGCGCCACGCCCGGGCCTCTTCGCGCAGGATGGCCATGGCGCGGTGTATATCGTCCGGTTTCATGGCAAAATAGTACCCGAAGGCGGCCGGCCATGCAATAGCGCTTTTACTTTTCTGCGGCACCGGGCTACTATACCGGTATGACAACGGAACCATCTGCCTACATAGACCTGCACGTCCACTCCAGTTTTTCCGACGGCGCCTTTACCCCCTCCCAGGTGGTGGAGCGGGCGGCAAGGGAGGGATTGCGCGCCATCGCCATTGCGGACCACGACTCGGTGGCCGGCGTGCCGGAGGGGATCGCCGCCGGGGCGGAACGGGGCCTGGAGGTGATCCCGGCCATCGAGCTTTCGGTGCAGTTCAAGACCTACAAGGACGTACACCTGCTGGGATACGGCATGGATTGGGGCGACCGCGGGTTTCTGGAGCACTTGGGCCTTCTGCGCGAACGGCGGGAGTTGCGGAGCCACGACATCCTGGCCGCGGTGAACGAACGCCTGGCGGGGGAGGGGCGGGCGGTCATCGGGTTTGAAGAGGTGGCGATACATGCCCGAGGCGCCATCGGCCGGCCCCACATCGCCCGGGCCATGATCGGGCGGGGCTATGTGGATTCGGTCGAGGAGGCTTTCCGCCGTTATCTGGTCCCCTGCAACGTTCCCAAGCGCTACTGGCCCATGGACGACGCCATCGCCACCATCAGGCGGCTGGGTGGGGTAGCGGTCCTCGCCCACCCGACCAGTGTCAGCACCCTGCGGCCCGAGTTGCGCAGCATCATCACGGAATTGGCGGAGCTGGGGCTGGACGGTATCGAGGTATTCAACAACATGGCACTGCCGGAGGAGATGTCGGTGCTGCAACGGATTGCCGGGGACCGGGGGCTGCTGATGACCGGCGGCTCGGATTTTCACGGCATCGAAGAGGGGCAGGAACTGGGAAGGGGGCGAGGCGGCATCCGTTTCGAGGATACCCTGCTCACCCCCCTGAAGGCTCGTCTTGAACAGCGGAAGGTTGAGAGGTCCTGATCAGCTTCGATCCTTGTAGGCCTTGTAATTGACCACCTGGATGTCTTCCTGCACCGACTTGACCCCCTTGACCGACCCGGCGATTCTGATGGCTTCCCGTTTTTCCTGTTCCGAGGCCAGGTAGCCGCTGAGATTCACCTTTCCCTTGGCAACCTCGATGGTGAAGGGGCGGTAGTCCAGGTCGGCCGAATTCAGCAGGGCGGTCTCGATCTTCTTCATCAGGATGGTGTTGTCGATCAACTCCGTTGCGCCCTTATCCGCTTCCTTGAGGTGGTGATCCTTGGCCGCAGCCACGATGCACTCCACAATGGCCTCTTCCGACATGCGCGACGTGTTGAACACCAGATCGTATCCCAGCGGGTCGTGCCAGTCCCGGTCGAAATAGAAATGGATGAAGCCGCCCCGTTGGTGGTCGCTGCGGCGGATCATGGACTTGGCCAGGTCGGGGTCGATCCATTCGCGCTCGGCGAAGCGTTCGGCCCGCTCTTCGAAATCGGCGATAAAACGGAGCCTGAGAACGTTGCGGCACTCCTTGAGCAGGTCCTGGCCGCCGCGGCCGTACAGGATTACGTTCCCCTTGCGGGCGAAATCCAGCAGGATGAGTTCCACCGAGTTGAGAGCCGCGGCCCGTTTGCGGTCTTCGGCCGTGATGTAGGAGGGTGGCTTTTCGTCAACCATCTGGAGCATGTCGGTCGTAAGGCCGTATTTGGAGGCGATGGCGCCGATCCGGGCGCCGTCCACAAAGGTGTACTTGAGTCGCTTGGCAACCTCTTCCGCAATGTGATACGCCCCGGTACCCATTTCCCGTGAAAATGTGATGACTGCCATCAATAACCTCCCTGCAGGATGAGCGTTGCCAGCGCTATATAACACGTTGGGGTTGTGTATACAAGAGGACAGTGATAATCTGGTGCCCTGAAATGATTCATCGGGGAGGCTCCGCTGCCGGACTACTGCGTCTTCATACTCCGTTTCCTGATCTTTGCCGCCGCGCATTCCCTGTTTGCCGCAACCGGGATCAAGGAAATCATCGCCCGGCTGTGCCATGGCGAACCACGGGGCTACCGCCTGGCCTACAACCTGTTCTCCCTGGCGCTGTTCGGCTGGGTGATGGCCGCCTTCCGCTCATCACCGGTGCTCTACTTCGCCCCCGGCGTCTGGAGTCTGGTCATGTACCTGGGCCAACTCGTCTGCGGGGTGATCCTGGTGGATTGCCTGCGCCGGACCGGGGCGGGCGACTTCCTCGGCATCAGCCAGCTCGGTTCTGGCCGGGCCGAAGGCCCCCGCCTGGTTACCGACGGCTACTACGCCATGGTGCGCCACCCCCTGTACCTCTTCTCCACCGCCTTCCTCCTCCTCAACCCGGTCATGACCGCCCAGTGGCTCCTGTTGACGATCCTTTCGGCCGCCTATTTCGTCATCGGCGGCCTGATCGAGGAACGCCGCCTCCTGGCGGAGTTCGGCGACGAATACCGCCGGTATCGCCAGCAGACCCCCTTCATCATCCCCGCGGCCAGGGTCAGGCGACCGCATTCACCTTGACGGCCACATCCCTGATGCCGCTTATGGCCGAAACGCTCTCCAGGGCGTCGACAGCCAGTTTCTGTCCGTGCAGCTTGAGCTGGAATTCGTAGACCAGGAGTCCCGCAATCGGGCGTCGCTCCATGCCGAGCAGCGTCATCTTGTAGCCGCATGCCTGGACCGCCAGGGTGATCCGTTCGAGTTGCCCGTCGCAGTCGTCGCTGTGGACCGTGAGGATGGCGTAGGTGTCCCGGGAGAGCATCCCCTCGATCTTTTTCAGCGCAATGAGGCTCACGAGCGCAATGGCGGTCACCAGGGCCGAGAGCGCGAACAGGCCGACGCCGCAGGCGACCCCCACGGCCGCGGCGACCCAGAGGCAGGCCGCGGTGGTCAAGCCCCGCACCGATGTCCGCTCCCTGATGATAGCGCCGGCCCCTAAAAAACCGATCCCCGTCACCACTTGGGCCGCCACCCGGCCGGCATCAATCCCCACCGGCAGCACGCCGCCGAAGTTGCCGAACATGCGATAAAAGCTGATGGAAACGGCCACGAACAGGGCTGAGCCGAGGGATACCAACAGGTGGGTCCTGAAACCGGCCGGCCGGCCGTGAATCTCCCGTTCCAGGCCGATCAGCGCGCCGAACAGCGCCGCCAGCAGGAGGCGCCCCATCATCTGGTAGTCGAAATCGACGGGCGTCATGGCGCGTCGGTATCCGGCCCGACGGCGACCGTCAGCACGAGCCGCCGCGTCTGCCCGTGGAGGGAGATGGCGAGGGGAATCCGCACGCTGCCGTCGGCCTGGGGCACCGCCTCAGCCGCCTGCGTCACCCGGAGATCGCCCGGGGACTCCGGTTCCGACGGCAGGGGGGCATCGGCCGCCTCTTCACCGTCCGTGGGGGGAGGCGGGCTCGGGGCAGAGGCTTCGCCGAGGAGGCTGTCGGGCTGCGCGGGCGGGGCCGCGGCCTGGGGAGCGGCCACGGAGGAGGGGGGGAGGGGGGCCGGTTCGGCTTGCAGGGTGTGTTCCGCGCCGACCCGTTCCATGATCTGGCGGGAGAGGACCGAGAATGTTTCCAGCACCCCCTCGCCGTTCAGGGCCGTGGAGAGGCAGGCCGTGAGGTGCTCCACCTCCAGTTGGGCCGCGGTTGTCGTCGCATTCGTCGCCCCGGCCCGGTCCACCTTGTTCACCTGCAGGACCGCCGGCATGTCGTTCAGGCTCATGCCGTATGAGGCCAGGTAATCGCGCAAACGCTCGATACTCTGCTTTCCCGTCGCCGTGGCGTCTGCGGCATCGACCACCAGCACCACCCCGTCCGCCCCCTTGAGGGTCATCTTCCAGGCTGCGGGATTGGCGACCCGGCCCGGCAGGGTATAGATGTGGAAACGGATGCGGTAACCGCCGAACACCGGTTGCTCGAACGGGCAGAAATCGAAGAAGAGCAGCGAGCCGCCGCTGGCCGGCAGTGTTTTCAGTTCGCCGCGCAGCGACGGCTTGATCCTTTCGTACAGGTAGCGCAACGAGGTGCCTTTGCCGGCCCCCTCATGCCCGTAGTAGACAATCTTGGCGTTGATCTCGCGTTTGGCGTTGTTGATAATGGCCATTCCAGCTCCCGGTTTGTCGATTGAATATCCTCATTGCATGTGCAGGTGTTTCTATTTTTATCCGTTTTCAGCGGCCACCTAACGTTTTTTGTTGAGCAGCAACCGTTTCGCCTGGGTGGAAATGACCGATGAAACATTCTTGCTCTTGGCGTAGCCGGCGATATCCTTGTCGCTCAGGGTGGAAAGGTAGCGCAGCGCATTCTGGATCGGCGTGCGGTGATTGTCCACCAGCGCCTTGCGGATATTGTAGACCTTGACCCAATCCTTGTTGGCACAGATCAGGCGCATGATCTCGTCGTTCTGGATGCCGGATTTCAACAGGGTTACGACCTCGCCCTCGGTCATGCGCGGGTTTTTGACGACGCTCCCCGAAACGAGCTTGTTTGCATCCTTGACCAGGATCGAGCGCCATTCCTTGTCGCCGGTCAGGGCCATCTTGATCTTCTCGGCAATGCCCAGCACCTGGGCCATTTGATACTTGCTCTGAAATTCCTCGGCGGTCTCATCCACCGGGACATCGGGCTCTTGCGGGGCGGTCTCGGCCGCTTCCCCGGGTTTGGACTCATGGGGGGGGCTGTCGGCAGGCGGCGCAGCGCCGGCGCGCTGCAGGATGATCCTCTCCAGGAAGGAGCGGGCCGGTGCGGAAAGCTGTTCGTTTCCCAGGAGCGCTTCCGCAATGCCCTCCCGTTGATGGTGGACCTTGGCGATGGCGTCGAGGAGCGCCGGATGGGCCTCGGACGAACCGGCCACGACGAGCAGGGTCTCCCCGGGCAGCGAGGAAAATGCCGCCTGCGCCGCAGCCTTGACCGCCGCATCGCCATCCTTCATCAGGCAGAAGATCAGCATGAACCGGTCGAACGGCTCCAGTGCAGGGGCATTCCCAATGCCCTGGAGCCGTTCCCCGGCGCTCTGCCCCGGACGGAGGCAGGCCGCCACGGGCGGCGATATCTTCAGCTTGATCGTCTCGGCCATAATCCTTATATCCTGTGCGATTGTGTCGCTCCCGGCAGGGGGGGAGGGCGTAGCGACTACGCCCCGGCCCCGCCTGCCGTACTTATGTTACGGATGGGACAGGGAAGCCTTGATACCAAGCCCCTTCAACTTTTTGAGCACCGCATCGGCACCTTTCCTGTCGCTGAACGTACCGGCGACAAGGGTCTTCGACGGTATGGATACCTCGGCGTGTTTTACGGTCAGGTTGATGCCGGCCGCGGCCAGGCGTTCCTTCTCGGAACCGGCCCGGGCCGTCAGCAGGTAGGAACCGGCGTACACGGCAAACTTGCCTCCCTGATCCATGATAAAGGCGTCCGAGGTGTAACGTTTCAATTTGTCCAACTCCTGCTGGGCCTCGACGCGGCTCGGGTACTCTCCGGCAAGGAGGCGGTTCATGGCTGATTTCTTGCGGCCTCCCGGTTTGACGGCCGTCTCGATCCCGGCGCCTTTGACCCGCGACAGGTCTGTCGCCATGGCTTCTTCAAGAACATAGTTCCCCACGACGACCGTCCAGGGGCCGGTAGCCTTGGCGGGAGCGGGCTTCGGCTTCACCGTATCCTTTTTCGCCGTTGCCGGCGCGGCCTTCTTTGCCGGGACTGCCGCTGCTCCGGCCTGACTCTTGCCGGGCGCTTTGGCGGCTTCGGCCGATTTTTTGTCGCTTCCCTGTGCCGGTGCCGGTTTCTTCACCGCCCCGGCGGGTTGCTGTTTCGTGACGGGGACGGCCTTCTTGGCATCCTGCTTGGCTGCGGTCGCCGCTTTGGGCTCTTTTGCCGCGGGTGCCGCCTTTTTCTCGGGAACTGCTGGTTTCTTTTCTGGAACCGCCGGTTTCTTTTCGGGAGCCGCCGGTTTGGCCGGCTTGGCCGCTTCGGGCTTGGGAGGTTCCACCTTTGCCTCGGGTGCCGCTTTCACGGCTGCAGGGGGCTCGGCCGAGGCCACCTTCTTGGCTTCGGGCGCCGCAGGTGCGGCGGCATTCTTCTGCGCCCCCGGCGCGCCTGCCGTCTCGTCCTTGGCCGTCTGCCCGTTGCGTGGCGGCAGCGGTTTTTTCACCACCTGGGGCGCCGGGGTCTCGGCCGGTTTCTGCGCCTCCTGCGGCTTGATCAGGCCGGTGAAGAAATACAGGTACGCGAAAGCTGCCACGAGGATCAACAGTACAACCAGCAGCATATTCTGTCTGCCCTTTTCGGCCGGTGCCGCCGACTCTGGCTCCTTGGTGTCGTTGCCAAACTTGAAATCCATGAAAAACCTCCGTTGATTTTTAACCCGCGAAAGCGGTTATTCCTTCTTGACCGTCTGAGTCTCGGCAATCACCTTTTGGGACAGGTGCGTCGGCAACTCCTCGTAGTGAGAGAATGCCATACTGAACAGGCCCCGATCGCTGGTCATGGACTTGAGGTCGTTGGAGTAGGCCAGCACCTCGGACATGGGGACGATGGCGCGGATAATCTGGGAGTTGGCCTTGGGCTCAACCCCGACCACCTTGCCGCGGCGGGAGTTCAGGTCGCCGATCACATCCCCCATGCTTTCGTCCGGAACGGTCACCGTCATGTTCACGATCGGTTCCAGAAGTACCGGTTTGCACAGCTCCATCGCCTTTTTGAACGCCATGGAACCGGCCACCTTGAAGGCCATTTCCGAAGAATCAACCGTATGGAAGGAACCGTCGTAGAGCGCAACCCGGAAGTCCACCACCGGGTAGCCGGCCAGGTATCCCTCCAGGGCCGCTTCCTGAATCCCCTTGTCCACCGCAGGGATATACTGGCGCGGGATGACGCCCCCCACGATCTTGTCGTCGAACTGATACCCTTCGCCCCGGCCGGTGGGGGACATCTCTATCCAGCAATCGCCGTACTGACCCCGGCCGCCGGACTGTTTCTTGTATTTCCCCTGGACCTTGGTCGAAGCGCGGATCGTCTCCAGGTACGGCACCTTGGGGGTCTTGAGCACCACCTCCACGCCGAACTTGCGCTTCAGCTTCTCGACGATCACCTCCAGGTGTACCTGGCCCATGCCGGAGATGATGAACTCCTTGGTCTGGGGGTCGCGGTGCGACTGCAGGGTCGGCTCTTCCTCGATCATGCGGTGCAGGGCGCTGTGGATCTTGTCCTCGTCGGCCTTGGTCTTCGGGGCGATGGCATAGGAGATCACCGGCTGGAGCTGCTGGGCCGGCTCGTACACGATCGGCTTGGCGGCATCGCACAGGGTGTCGCCGGTCACGGTCTCCTTGAGTTTGGCCACGGCCACGATATCGCCGGCCACCGCCTGCTTGATCGGGTGCTGCTTCTTCCCTTCCAGTTCGTAGATCTGGCCGATGCGCTCTTCGATCCCCTTGGTGGAATTGAGGATGGTGGAGTCGGAGTTGAGCACCCCCGAGTAGATCCTGAAGATGGTTATCTTCCCCGTGAAGGGGTCGGATGTGGTTTTGAACACCAGGGCCGAGAACGGCTCCTTTTCATCGGGGGCGCGCTCGATCATTGCGCCGCTTTTGGGCTCGGTTCCCACCGCCTTGGTACGGTCCAGGGGGGACGGCAGGTAGTCGCAGATGGCGTCCATGAGCTGCCGGACCCCGATGTTCTGCACGGCCGAGCCGCACAGGACGGCCGTAAAGGTGTTGCGCATGGTGCCGACCCGCAGGCCGTCGACGATCTCCTCCACGGTCAGTTCGCCGCTGTCCAGGTATTTTTCGGTCAGGGCGTCGTAGGCCTCGGCCACGATCTCCACCATGTACTCGCGCAGGCGCGCGGCCTCATCCCGGTATTCGGCCGGTATCTCCCCCTCGGTGCAGGTCCCGGAGCCGTCCTTGGGATAGAAACAGGCCTTCATGTGAATCAGGTCGATGACACCGGCGAACGTGTCCTCCGCGCCTATGGGCATCTGGATCGGCACCCCCCGCGCTCCCAGGGCCTTCTCCATACCGTCGATGGCCCGGAGAAAGTTGGCCCGCTCCCGGTCCATCTTGTTGACGAAGGCGACGCGGGGGATCTCGAACTCGTTGGCCCACCCCCAGATATCCTCGGTCTGCGCCTTGATGCCGGAGATGGCGGAAATGATGACGACGGCGCAATCCAGGGCCCGCATGCAGGCGCGGGTGTCGGCGATGAAATTGCCGTAACCGGGGGTGTCCACGATGTGGACGGAATGGCCGTTCCATTCGCAATGGTCCAGGGCCGAGGTGATGGATATCTTGCGCTTGATCTCTTCGGGCTCGAAATCCATGGTGGCGGTGCCGTCATCGACCCGCCCCAGGCGGTCGATCATGCCGGCGTTGAACAGGATCGCCTCGGACAGCGAGGTCTTGCCCGCCCCTCCGTGTGCGATGATCCCCAGGTTCCGAAGTTTGCTCGTCTCGTACTGTCCCATTGCATAGCCCCCTTAATAAATGAGATATCCTCTGCGTAGCTGCCACTTCATCGCTGTTCGTACAACGTGTGTGTCTGCACAAGAAAGATGTATCTGCAGTCTCAAAAAGGCATCCCGGTCCAGCCGTCAAAGCGCCTGCATTGGCTCGCTTCTCCGTGCCGCCGGAATCAGCTGTTGCGTTCGTACAGTATTCTCAGTCCCTCCAGGGTAAGGAATTCGTCCACTTCGTCGATGGTCTTTGATTCGGGCGCGATCAGGGCCGCCAGGCCGCCGGTGGCGATGACCCGGAATTTTTCCCTCGATTCCTGGCGCATCTGTTCCACAATCCCGTCCACCAGGCCGACATAGCCGAAGAAGATACCGGCCTGCATGGAGTTGACGGTGTTCTTGGCGATAATGTGGGGTGGTTTGGCGATATCCACGCGCGGGAGTTTGCTGGCCCGCTGAAAGAGCGCTTCCAGGGAGATGGCCAGACCGGGGGCGATGGCGCCGCCGCAGTACTCGCCGCGGGCGTTGACGTAGTCGAAGGTGGTGGCGGTGCCGAAATCCACGATCACCAGGGCGCATTTGTGCTTCTCGTATCCCGCCACGGCGTTGACGATACGGTCGGCCCCCACCTCCCGGGGATTATCGTACTGGATCGGCATGCCGCTTTTGATTCCCGGGCCGACCACGTAGGGGGTCAGGTTGAAAAAATCCCGGGCGATGGCCTCCATCACGCCGGTGAGCGGGGGGACGACCGAGGAGATGATGGCGGCGGTTATGGCGGGGAACTCGAGGCCGGCCTGGCCGAACAGGCTGTGGAGCAGGACCGCGTATTCATCGGATGTGCGCGACTTGTCCGTGGAGAGCCGCCAGTTGCGCATGAGCTGCGGCCCCTCATAGATTCCCAAAACGATATTGCTGTTGCCGACGTCAATCACCAGGAGCATTTCAGAGCACCCTCACATCCCCACTGAGTATTCGTTCGATCGTGCCGTCCGGGTGGCGCAGCAGCAGGGCGCCGTCGCCATCGATGCCGGCGAACAGCCCCCGGATGTCGTCACGGCCGTGGTTGCTGACCACCACCTCGCGGCCGTTGGCGTTGCAGCGTTCCTGCCATTCACGACGCACCTGGACGAAGCCGTGGTCGAGAAAGCCGGCATAGAGCCGGTCCAGTTCGTTCAGGAGAAATGCCGTGAACCGCGCCCGGCTGATCTTGGCCCCCCCCTCGATGAGGAGCGAGGTGGCGGGGTGGCGCAGGTCGCCGGGGAACTGGTCGGCCGTCATGTTCAGGTTGACGCCGATCCCCAGGATGACGAAATTGATGCCGTCGTTGATGCCGTCGGTCTCGGCGCTCATTTCGTTAAGCAGCCCGGCCACCTTTTTGCCGTCGATCAGCACGTCGTTGGGCCATTTGATCTCCGGCTTCAGGCCGGTGGTCTGCTCGATGGCCCGGGCGGTGGCGACGGCGGAGAGGAAGGTGAGTTGGGGGGCCTCGAAGGGCTTGATCCGCGGGCGCAGGATGACCGAACAGTAGAGGTTGGCCCCCGGCGGAGACGACCAGATGCGCCCCAGGCGTCCCTTGCCCTTGCTCTGCTCCTCGGCGGTTACCACCGTCCCCTCGCCAGCTCCCTCTTCCGCGAGGCGAAAGGCCTCGAAATTGGTGGAGGTCGTGGTGGCCAGGTTGACCAGCCGGGTGCCGATGAGCCCACTGTTCAACTGCACGCTTATTTCTTCGGCCGCCAGGGTGTCGGGCGACGAAAGCAGCCGGTATCCCCGGGAGGGAACCGCCTCCACCCGGTACCCGGCGCCTCTGAGTGCCGAGATGTGTTTCCAGACCGCGGTGCGTGAGATGCCGAGTTCCCTGCTGAGTTGCTCGCCGGAAACGAACCCGCTCTGTTGCCGGAAAAATCGCAGGATGACAGCTGCCTTCTGGTGCATTGAACGACTCCTGCAGGGGGTAGCGGTTAGTCCAGCAGCATGGAGATATCCATGGCCCGGGCCGAATGGGTCAGGGCGCCGACGGAAATGATGTCGACCCCGGTTTCGGCGATGGCGCGCACCGTTTCCAGATTAACCCCACCGGATGCCTCGACCAGCGCGCGGCCGGCAATGGCCGTCACGGCGGAACGCATGTCCGCGAGGTTCATGTTGTCCAGCATGATGATGTCGGCGCCGCTCGCCAGCGCCTCCTTGACCTGGGCCAGGGTCTCGGTCTCGATCTCGATCTTCAGGGTATGGGGGATATAGGCGCGGGCCCGCGCGATCGCCTCCCCGATGCCGCCGGTGGCGGTGATATGGTTTTCCTTGATCAGGACGCCGTCGTAGAGGCCGGTCCGATGGTTGATGCCCCCTCCGACGCGCACAGCGTATTTTTCCAGTTCCCGCAGGCCGGGGGTGGTCTTGCGGGTATCGACGATGCGCGCCCCGGTTCCCGCCACCGCCGCCACATAGCGCGAGGTGAGGGTGGCGATGCCGCTCAGGCGCTGGAGCAGGTTCAGGGCCACCCGCTCGCCCATGAGCAGCTCGGCCGCGGTGCCGCGCACCGAGGCGATGACGGCCCCCTTGGCGGCTGGTGCCCCCTCCGCCAGACAGGCTTCGAACTCTATGGCGGGGTTGAGGCGTTTGAATACCCTCTCGGCCACGGACAGCCCGGCCAGGAGCATCTCCTCTTTGGCGATCAGACGGGCCGAAGCCCGGCTGTCGGCGGGGATCAGCGCCTGGGTGGTGATGTCTCCGGTATGAATGTCTTCGCGCAGGGCTTGGTCTATGAGATTGTCGAGTGAGAGCATCATCTGTGAGTCCACCTTGAATAGGGGAAATGTGCCCATTTCTATATCACAGGTAGGGAGGCGTATCAACCGCAAAACCGGCGCGTTCGCGACCGTGTTTGCCCGTCTACTTTGCAATTGACGGGAAACACGCCCTCCTGTATAGTAAACCGCTTGAAAAACCCATTTAATCCTATCATTGAGGAGTGGTTAGAATGCAGAAGCACATTTCAGTGTATGTTCTCGCGGTTATTTTACTCACAGCCGTCTGCGCCGCTGCAGTCGAAACCAAGGACATCAAGTTTACCTTCAAGAATGCGACTCCGGTCGTTTTCAGCCACGAACGTCACCTGCTCAAATATAACAACAACTGCAAGATGTGCCATGACGCCATCTATGACCTGAAGACACGCCGCCATTTCACCATGGCCGAGATGGAGAAGACCAAGTCCTGCGGCGCATGCCATAGCGGCGTCAAGGCTTTCAGCGTGGCGACCGAAAAGGATTGCGTCAAGTGCCACAAGGGTAAGACCCAGGACAAGGTCTACAAGGTCAAGGGGGTGTCCGATGTGGTATTCGGCCATACGCTCCATGTTTCCAAGACCGGCGGCGCCTGCAAGAGCTGCCATGGCGGCAAGATCTTCAGCGGCAAAACCCGGGGCGTCACCATGGCCGAGATGGAAAAAGGAAAAACCTGCGGCGCCTGCCACAACGGCACCAAAGCCTTCACCGTCGCCGGCAACTGCAACCGCTGCCACAAGGGGCTGAAACCCCGGGACATCACCTTTACGCTCAAGGGTGCCGCACCGGCGACCTTCAGCCATTCGTTCCATACCCAGGCCTATTCCTGCAAGGAGTGCCACACCAGGGCCTTCCCCTACAAGGCGGTTTCCGGCAAGGCCACCATGGCCGACATGGCCCAGGGCAAATCCTGCGGCGTGTGCCATAACGGCAAGGACGCCTTCGCGTCCAGCGGCGACTGCGGCAAGTGCCACAAGGGGATGAAGCCGGGCAAGATCTCGTTCAAGACCTCCGCAGGTGAGGCCGTCTTCAGCCACGAGTTCCATATCCAGGCATTCAAATGCGCGGACTGCCACACCAAGGTGTTCCCTTACAAGGCGGTTACGGGCAAGGCCACCATGGCTGACATGGCCAACGGCAAATCCTGCGGGGCGTGCCACGACGGCAAGGAAGCCTTTGCGTCCAGCGGCGACTGCGAAAAGTGCCACAAAGGGTTCAAACCCCGCACCATCACGTTCAAAACCGATGCCGGCGATGCCACCTTCAGCCACGACTTCCATGTTCAGGCTTACAAGTGCGCGGACTGCCACACCAAGGTGTTCCCCTACAAGGCGGTTACCGGCAAGGCCACCATGGCCGACATGGAGAAGGGCGCCTCCTGCGGGACCTGCCATAACAAGGACAAGGACGCCTTCTCGGTCAAGGACGACAAGTTCTGCGCCAAGTGTCACAAGATGTAACGGCTTTACAGCTGCAGACGAAATAAGAAGGGCGTCCTTCCCGGTTGGGGAGGACGCCCTTTCTGTATCCGTGCTGTGGCCTCGTTACTAGCTTTTGCGCTGGTCCACCAGGTACTGGCTTTTCTCCGACTCCTTGGCCAGTTTCTTCAGTTCGGCGGCCACCTCGGCCACCTTGGCCACGTGCCGGATCTTGTCCGAGTTCATGGGTACGGCGGCGATGGAGATGGAGAGCAGGGGAATCTTTTCCATCTCCCCCTTGCGGTTGGTGCCGTTGTAATACCCCTGCCGCTTGGTGGCCTCGTCGAACAGGTCCAAAACGATCTGGTCGAAATGATCGATGACGGTCTTGCACACCGATTCCAGTTGAGTCAGGGAGACGATGAAGACGAAATCGTCGCCGCCGATATGCCCGCAGAAGCCGCCTCCCGCATCGCGAACGGCGTTGAACATGATGCGGGCCAGCATCCGGAGCACCTCGTCGCCATGGGAAAAGCCGAAGGCGTCGTTGTACGGTTTGAAATGGTTGATATCCACATGGCAGACCGCCTGAGGCTTGCCCATGGCGTCCTCGATGGCCCGCTGGATGGAAGTGTTGCCGGGGAGGCGCGTCAGGGGATTGTTGTCGAAGATGCGCTTGAGGCGGGAGAAGGAGAGCGCGATGCGGCAGAAGAGTTCACTGAAGTTGAGCGGCAGGAAGACGAAGTCGTCCAGGGGATAGGTCTCCCACGGGAAGGAGTCGTAATCACTGTTCGACACCAGGCCGATGATCGGGATGGTGCTGAAGAAACTGTCGCTGCGCAGGGCCGTGATGATCGTGGTCCCCGCGTTGCAGTCCGAGGAAAGGTCGATGATCAGCAGGTCGGGCGGGTCGGAATAAAAGGCGCCCAGTACGCTGTCGATGTACGACATGCCGGTCGCCTGGTGCCCCCTGCTTTGCAGGCGCAATTGCAGCTGGGAGATGAGCTGCACGTCGGAGGAGACGAGGGATATCCTAATAGGCAACAGCATCGGTGCCCTGTTGCAGTTCGAGGCTGAAGTTCTTGACCTCCACCAGTTTGTCCTCCAGAGCCTCGACGATGTCGGCAATGATCTGCTCGTTGAGCTTGAGGATGTCCCAGGCGACCTGCTGAATCTGCGGCACGTAACTGTCGCCGCTGTCGCCGAAGCCGCTGGCCTTGATCAGCGCGTCGGCGATATGCACCACGGCGGTCTTGATGCGATGACTCCCCGCTGCCGCCACATTGTGGTGGCAGTTGATCGGCTCGCTCAGCTTGTCCGGCAGAAACCAGCTCTTGGCGAGCCATCCACCCACCTCGGCGTGATCCGTATCGATGATCTCCTGCTCCGCCTCCCGCATGTAGACCCGCTTTTGATCGATGACGCGACGGACCTCCTGCTCGGCTTCGCTGCATTTAAGGCTGATGATGACCTTGCCGATATCGTGCAGCAGTCCGGCGGTGGCGATCTCCTCGCACTCCGGCAGGTTAAGCTTGGTGGCGATCAGGTTGGAGGCCACGCCGACCCCCAGGGAATGCTCCCACAGGCCGACGCTGTTCTTCTCCATGATCTCGAAAATAGACGAGGAAAGGGCCAGGCTTTTGACCACGTTGACCCCCAGGAGGATCATGGCGTTGGAGATGGTCGAAACCCGGTAAAAACCGTAGGAGGGGGAGTTGGCCAGCCTGAGGATGCGCGCCGAAAGCACCTGGTCCGAGGAGACGATCCTGGCCATCTCCTGCACCGAGGATTTGTCGTTATCGGACAGGGAGTTCAGCTTATTGATGACACCGGGCAAGGTGGGGAGTGTTTTGGTGTCCATGATGATTTTTTTCAGTTCATTCCGCTTTTCGTCCACCGGATTCTCCCAAGGAGCGTTTCAAGTGCTCGGCGTAGATATCGTAGATTTTCGCCATCAGGGGGTCGTGACGAACCTTTTCAAAACGGTTGTCAAGATCGTGGAGGGTTTCTTCAAGGCTGAGGTCACCCTCCGTCCAGACGGGATGCCCCTCGACATATACGGATTGAATGTTCAGGTTTTCCAGCCGGGCAATGAGCGAATCCGTCAATTCCGTATCCTTGCCGCAAATGGGGATACCGTTTGCGGATTCCGTGCGGAATACGTCCCGCGAGAGCACCATGCCTGCTTTGGCAACCATGAGAGGTATTTTCTGCATCGAGGTTGCTGTCCTTGCCTGGTAATGAGTAATTTGCTAAATGATTGTTAATAAATCAGGATTAAGCATAATAGCTAAAAAAGGTCGTAACGTCAATCCGTTCATTGGCTGGACAGGCGAGTCTCCCGTGCGTTTTTTTCGGACCGACCGCACGAGGGGGCTGGGTGAATAATACCAGATAACTCCACGGAGTTCGAGTGTTAACTCAAAAAAATGCCGGCAGCAGCGGCTATGGCGCCTGGGCGGTAACCTTGTGTTTGCCCACCCAGACGACGCCGGTGCCGGTTTGCATGACGATCTTGCGCCCCAGGCGCCCGCCAACATCACAGGCTTTGATCGGTATGGCGTATTCGTCCAGCAGTTGATTGGCCAGGATGACGTTGCGGTCGCCGATCATGAATATCTCGTTACCGTTGCCGGTGCCATTGACGTTTGCCCCACCGAAAATTTTGGCCACGAGATGCTTTTTCACGCACCCGAGAGCCAACATCTTGTGCAGAAGTTTCTCCATGGCGATATTGCCGTACCGGGGTGTTGCCAGGCCCTCGCCGTTCCAGAGCGGCAGCATGAAGTGATTCATGCCCCCCACGTGGGTCACGGTGTCCCACAGGCAGACCGAAACGCACGACCCCAGCACGGTGCTGATCTGGTAATCGCGCGCGTCGGCGAAGAGGGTGCCGGGGAACAGAAAGTGCCTGTTTGTGGAGTCTTCCTTATTCATCGGTCCTATTTTTCACTGATGTCGTCGAACAGGAACAGGTTGCCCCCTTCGGCAAAGGTGGTGAGGGGGGCGTCACCGTCAGGGGGCGGGAGCGTGACTCTGAACAGCGCCCCCTGGCCGTAGGTGCTCTCCAGGTCGATGGTCCCCTGCAAGAGATCGGCCAGCGCCTTGACGATGCTGAGCCCCAGCCCCTGTCCCAGGTGGGAGCGGGTCGTGCCGGTTTCAAGCTGGGTGAAGCGGTCGAAGATACGTCTCTGGTCTTCCTCGGCGATGCCCGCTCCAAAGTCCCGTACCCCGACGACCAAGCTGCCGTCCGGGGCGAGGTTCAGGGATATCTGGACGCGTCCCCCCTCACGACTGTATTCGACCGCATTGGCCACCAGGTTGGAGAGGATGATCTGCACCTTTTCCGCATCGGTGTCGAACAGCAGGGGGGCCGATTCCGGGGACGGCTCCAGTTCGATCGCCACGGACTTGCGGGCCGCGTGGTGCCGGAACGATTCCGCCACGTCCCGCGCCACCGCGGCAACGTTCACCCGGCTCAGGTGGGGGTCGATCTCCCCCGCCTCCAGCTCGGCGGCCATGAAGATGTTGCGGAGCTGGAAATCCAGGTTGGTGGCCTCCGAGCAGATCATGGACGCCAGCGGGGCAACCTCGCTCCCTTCCGGGCCAAGGGCCCCGATCTGGCCGGCCAGCCCGACGATGGCATTGAGGGGGTTGTTGATCTCGTTGCGGATGTTGGAGAGGAAGTTGCTCTTCAACGCCTCGGATTGTTCCAGCCGCCGGTTCATCTCCACCAGTTTGCGATTTACCACGTTCAGGTCCGAAAAGGTCTTGCGGCTCCGGGCAAAGCGGTTGCTCAACTCCTGGATAAGCTCGTCGTCCGTCAGATTCATGCTAGATGCCCCCTCACTGATATCCCAGCCCCGACCCCGACCCCGTCGTATCTGCTGCGTCCCCGGGGGACTCGGCGATGGGCGTCCGGTTTGTTACCGCGAAGACCTCGATGCCCGCCTTTGTCTCCAAGGGGCAGACGTTCTCGCAGATGCCGCATCCGTTGCAAATCTCCTCCACGACATACGGCTCCTTGACCTTTTTGCGGACGCCGTCCAGCCCCAGAACCTCCACCTCTCGCGTGCGGATGGCCTTGGACGGGATGGGGCAGTGTTCCTCGCAGACCATACAATCGATACGTTTGGCGAACGGCAGGCAGTGGTTCTTGTCGAGCACCGCCTTGCCGATCACCTCACGCTGCTTGATGCTCGCCGGTAGTTTGGGGATGGCCCCGGTGGGGCAGACCTGACCGCACAGGGTGCAGTTGTATTCGCAGTATCCCAGGCGCGGGACGACTACCGGCGTATAGATGCCCTCCATGCCGGCCTGCCAGGCGGCCGGGTAGAGGGCGTTCTTCAGGCAGACCTTCATGCATTCGCCGCACCGGACGCATTTGTTCCGAAACTCGTCCTCGTTGCGCACACCGGGAGGGCGCAACAGGCGCAGGCCCTTTTCGGGCGGGCGGAAGCGCGCCGGGATGGCCAGCAATAAGCCGGTCGCCATGCTCCCCAACAGGACCCGCCGCTCCGGGAGAAGCGGTCCGGCACCCGTGCGCCCGGGGGTGAGGCGGAACGAGATGCGCTGGTGGGGGCAGTGCAGTTGGCACTCCATGCAGAGGATGCACTCCTCCTTGGCCAGCAGGTCCCGGTCAAAGGTGGTCGGGCAGAGTTCGCGGCATTTGCCGCAATCGCTGCACAGGCCGGCGGGGATGCGTTTGAAGAGGGAAAAACGCCCCAGCCACCCCAGCAGGGTGCCCAGGGGACAGAGATTCCGGCACCAGTTGCGCTCCTCAAACTGCTCCAGGGCGATGATCGCCAGGAGAGCCAGGGCCGAAAAGGCGGCCAGGGGATAGAGGGTCTCGCGGAACGGGAGCAGATAGGTGTGCAGCAATTCGTAGGCCGGAGCGACGGCGTCGCGCCGTTCACCCAGCAGGCGGTAGAGTCCGACCCACCCCTCCCGAGCCCCAAGCCCCAGAAGGGGATAGAGAAAGAAGGTCACCCCCCGCAGGAGGATGGCCATGGGGTCCAGCAGACCGGCCAGATTCAGGTTGAACAGGGCGGCGGCCAGGATCGGCAGCAAAAGCCAATATTTCAGGTTTCCCTTGAGGGCGGCGATCGGCCGGCGTGTGCGTTTTTTGGGCGTCACCAGATCGAGGACGGTCCCCAACGGGCAGATCCAGCCGCAGAAAAAACGCCCCAGAAGGAGCGTTGCCACCACCATCAGCAGGGCCGGCAGCAGGAGCCAAGTCCAGGTTTTGGCGGCCAAAAGGTAGCTGAAAAGCACCAAGGGGTCGGCCCGGAAAAAGGCGTTCACCGCGGCGTTGATCTCGTCGTGGCCGCGGTACTCGGTCTGGACGAACAAAATAAGGAACAGGGCCAGGAAGGCTAACTGGCTGATACGGGCGGAGGTCGGTTTCATGTCGTCACCTTGTCGGGGATGAAAAATCAGTGCGGGGAACCGTCTGCGACGTTGCAGGGGGACACGCATCGTGTTCGATACATTTCTGCCGGGTGCCCGGTCGTTCCCCGGGCGCTTTTCAGAGCCCGGTCATGACCGCCACGTGATGGTAAGCGGATTACGTTTCGGCGGGCGCTGGTAGCGCAGCAGCGGATAGCCGAGCATCATGGCATAGACCGGCAGATGGTCCGCCGGCAGGTCCAGCGCCCGCTGCAGCGGTTCCCACCGGGCTGCCGCCATTTGGAAAAAACCGGCCCAGCAGGTGCCGAGGCCGAAGGAAGGGGCGGCGATCTCAAGGTGGGCAAGGGCGATGATGGCGTCGGTCCCGGCCACGAGGGACTCCCGGTGGCCGTATGCCACGACGAGATGGGGTGCCTTGCGGCAGATCGGGTCGTTCCCCTTGTCCCACGAGCGGATGATCCCCTCGAAGTTGAAATAGGCGTTGATCGGCGCGTCGGAAACCATGACGGTCCGCATCCAGTCAACCGCCAGGCCGGTCAAGCGCCGCACCTCGCCGGTGTTGTGAATGACCAGCCAGCGTATGGACTGGCTGTTGCCGCTGGTGGGGGCGTAACGCACAGTATCCAGGAGCCGTTCTATGGTGTCGCGATCCACCGGGGTGTCCAGGTAATTACGCACTGATCTTCTCATGCGCAGATAGGCCGCCAAGCGTTCCGGAGCAATCTCGGCCTCGCCGGTTTCGTACACGGCCGGATCGAGGCGCGCATCCTCGATCTCCACCGCGGCGCTCGGGCAGACCGCCACGCAGTGGCCGCAGATGATGCAGCGGGTCGCCCCGTCCGCCACGTAACGCGGCTGTTCCCCTTCGGGAAGCCTGATGATGCCCAGAGGGCAGGCGGTGGCGCACAGGCCGCAGCGGGTGCATCTCTGGCTGTTGATGGCGAGTTTTGACATGCGTTGTTCCCTCTGTGGTTTCCCGGAAAGGGTGACGGCTCGATTCGTCGGGCGTCAGGCCCGCACGACCTTGATCCGCCCCAGGTCCATCTCGCCCAGGCCCCTCTTGTGGGCGGTGGCAATAACCGGGATGTCGGCCGGTTTGAGGCCGAACAGGGTGGTGGCGAAGGCGTCTGCGGCCACGATGTCGGTGGATGCGATCACCTTGTTGAGTACCTTGACGTCGGCCAGGCTCCCCCCTTGCGGCCCATGGGCGGTCAGGATGCGGGTGGCGTCGATGACCGTCAGGTGGCTTCTTACGCGGGCGTTGACATCCGCCAGCGCCACGTCGAGGTTGCGATGGATGTAACCCCGGTTGCCTCCCATGATGCCCATGATGTTCTTGAGGCCCATGGTAACTTTGGAAAGGCCGTGGTGCTTGGCGATCGGCACGTTGATGAAGACATTGGCCGAAAGCACTTCGTCGTACAGTTCCCATTCCTTGAGAAACCGGCCGTTCAGGGTCACCTTTTTGAAACGTTCCTGCTCGATCTGCTTGCACTCCACGTTCCGCATCCCCTTGAGCGCTCCTTCTATACCACTGTTGACGTAGCAGCGCCGCGAATCGTTACAGGTATAATCGAATACCTTGACCTTTTTTGCTCCGGCGGCCAGACACTCCTCGACCAGCGCCCGCACCACCTGGGGATGGGTGTTGGCGGCAAACTCGGTCGAGCGGTCCCACCCCATGTTGGGTTTGACCACTACCACGTCGCCGGCCTTGACGAAGCGCCGCATGCCGCCGATGGCGTTGACCGCCTTGCGGGTGATGGCCCTGTAATCCTTGCCTTCGGCCACCGCGACCACCGACTGCTCCTTTGCCGCCAGGGCTTCCTTGACCAAGCTGGGGGTAAAGAGGGAAGCTGCGGCGGCTGTCTTGAGAAACGCGCGTCTATCCATGGGGAGACTCCTGTTGAATGTATGGTTGATGGTGCGTGGAGAAACATTGTACGCCAGCATGCACAATTTTCAAGTATGCAAAAGTGGCGATGGTGGGAAAACGCTATGGGGCCTGGAGTGACGCACCATCAGCCGCGGTGTGGGGAGGGGGCGGGACATGGAGGCGCTCTTCCGCCAGGGCTGCTCCACCCAAGAGGCCGGCGTCGTCCCCCAACTCGGTCTTGAGGATGGCAAGCCCATCGTAAATGTGGGGGAAGCAGCGCTGGGACAGCTCCGCCCGGAGGCCCGGCAGCAACAGATCAAAGCTGGCGGCCACGCCGCCACCCACGATGACCGCCTGCAGGTTCAGGGTGTTGGAGAGGCTTCCCAGGGCGATACCGAGCCATCTTCCCAGCCGTTCGAAGACGGTCCGGGCTCCAGCCACCCCCTGGCGCGCCAGGGCTGCCACGGCCTCCGCGCTCGGCTCCGGGGGTGCAGGGGCGAGCAGGCCCGCCGGGATCAACTCGAGGGCTGCACGTACCACGGCGCCTGCCGAGCAGTACTGCTCCAGGCATCCCCTGTTGCCGCAGGGGCAGGGGAGGCCCTGCGGGTCCACGGTGACATGACCGAACTCGGCAGCAAAACCGTTTGCGCCGGTCCAGAGCCTGTTGTCCAGGATCAGCCCGCTCCCCAGGCCGGTCCCGATGGTGACCACCAGGAACGACGACAGCCCCTTGCCGGCGCCAAAACGCTGTTCGCCCAGGGCGATGATGTTGGCGTCATTGCCGCAGGCGGCCGGAAGGCCGGTGTGCTCTTCCAGAAAGGAGCCCAGATTCAAGCCCTCCAGGGGGCGCATGTTGACCGACGAATGGATCAGGCCATCCCGCCCGATCAGCCCGGGCACCCCGGCACCGATGGCGTGCACCCGTATGCCGCGCCGGGCCGCCTCTTCACGCAACTCGTCGATACAAGCCAGGAGGCGGGAGCAGAAACGGTCCCGCCCTGTTTCGATCCCGCTGGTGCTGCGCCGCTGTTCAACGATTGCGCCCGATGCCGTGACCAGGGCGCTACGCAGGTTGGTTCCACCGATATCGATGCCGATGACGGCCGTTTTCATCCCTTCGCTACTCCAGCCCTGATGGCTTCCGCCAGGTGATCATAGGTTTCCAGGAGCCCTTCGGGGATGACGCGCACATCCCCCACGACCGACATGAAGTTGGTGTCGCCATTCCAGCGCGGCACGATATGGACGTGCATATGGTCCGCGATGCCTGCCCCGCCCGCCTTACCCAGGTTGATGCCCATATTGAAGCCCTGGGGATTGGCAACGGCCTTCAACAGGTTGTGGGCCCGGCGTACGCACTGCATGAGGTCCAACATCTCCGCATCGGAGAGGTCGCTCATGTCGGACACGTGCCGGGCGGGGGCTGCCATCAGGTGGCCACCGGAATAGGGGTAGCGATTCATCATGATCAGGGAATGTTCGCTTCGGGCCAGCACCAGCCGTTCCCGATCGGCGTTTTCCTCCCAGGCCTTGCAGAAGATACATCCTTCCTGGGGGACGGCGTTATTGATATACGTCATCCTCCAGGGAGCCCAGATCCGTTCCATGACGGTTCCTCCTTTGTGCGCAGTTTCCGGATTGTAGCAGCACAAACGCGCGAGGCAAATCATTAGTTATAAATATAATATTTTTTTATCCGCGTATATTAACTTCTTGACAAATACGGTGTTTTAGGGATATGGTTTTTTTAATTTAAGTAAAAGATATTGCTAATATAGGTGGTATTAAACCCCTGTTTTTTATTGTAACTAAATTCGGAGGGCGGAATGGCCAAAATTACCGGTGCACTGGAATATCATTCGAGCGGCAGAAAAGGCAAGATTGAGGTCATATCTTCGAAACCATGTTTGACGTCGCGGGACCTGTCGTTGGCATACTCGCCCGGTGTTGCCGAGCCCTGCCTGGAGATCGAAAAAAATCCCGAAGATGCTTACCAGTACACGGCCAAGGGTAACCTGGTGGCCGTTGTCTCCAACGGCACGGCGGTGTTGGGGTTGGGCAATATCGGCGCCCTGGCGGGCAAGCCGGTCATGGAGGGGAAAGGGGTTCTCTTTAAGCGTTTTGCCGATATCGACGTGTTCGACATCGAATTGAACAGCGAAAATCCGGACGAGATCATCCGCGCCTGCCAACTCCTGGAGCCGACCTTCGGCGGCATCAACCTGGAGGATATCAAGGCCCCCGAGTGTTTCTACATTGAGGAAGAACTGAAGAAGACCATGAACATCCCGGTCTTCCACGACGACCAGCACGGCACCGCCATCATCTCCTCCGCGGCCCTGATCAACGCCCTGGAATTGATCGGCAAGAAGATCGAAGAGATCAGGATTGTGGTAAACGGCGCTGGGGCATCGGCCATTGCCTGCGCCAATCTGGCCATCTCCCTGGGGGTGAAGCGGGAAAAACTGATCATGTGCGACACCAAGGGGGTGATCTACCGGGGGCGCGTCGAAGGGATGAACAAGTACAAAGAGCGCTTTGCCGCCGATACGCCGCTGCGTACCCTGGAAGAGGCGGCAAGCGGAGCCGATGTGCTCTTCGGCCTTTCCTCCAAGGGGGCGTTTACCCAGGAGATGGTGCGCAAGATGGCCGCCAATCCGATCATCTTCGCCCTGGCCAATCCGGACCCCGAGATCACCCCGGAAGATGCCCGGGCGGTGCGGGGCGATGTCCTGATCGCCACCGGGCGTTCCGACTACCCCAATCAGGTCAATAACGTGCTCGGTTTCCCCTTTATCTTCCGCGGCGCCCTGGATGTGCGCGCCACGACCATCAACGAGGAGATGAAAAAGGCCGCTGTCTTCGCCCTGGCGGGATTGGCCCGGGAGGAATGCCCCGATTCGGTCTGCCGGGCTTACGGCAACGTCAAGTTCTCCTTCGGCCGCGACTACATCATTCCCAAGCCGTTCGATCCCCGTGCCCTGCTGCGGGTGGCGCCGGCAATCGCCAAGGCCGCCATGGATTCGGGCGTTGCCCGGCAGCCGATTGCGGACATGGACAAGTATGTGGAACAGTTGGAGTCGCTGCAGGGCAAGGCCAAGGAGACCATGCGCCTGATCATCAACAAGGCCAAGAGCGACCCCAAGCGGATCGTCTTCCCGGAGGGGGATAACGAGAAGATCCTCCGCGCCGTCCAGATCCTGATCGAGGAGGGGATCGCGAAGCCGATCCTCATCGGCAACCGGGACAAGATCAACGCCAAGATGGAGGAGCTGGGCCTGGATTTGAACGGCAGCGTGCAGATCATCGATCCTGCCAACTGCGATCAGGCGGATGACTACGCCCAGGAACTGTTCAGGCTGCGGCAGCGGAAGGGGTTGACCCTTACCGAGGCCCGGCGGATCCTGACCCGTAAATCGCGTACCCATTTCGGCTGCATGATGGTGCGCCAGGGGGATGCGGATACGCTGCTCTCGGGCATCGATACCCATTATCCCGAAACCATCCGGCCGGCCCTGGAGGTGATCGGCAAGCAGCCCGGCCTTTCCAGTGTGCACGGCCTCTATATGATGGTGTTCAAGAAGCGGATCTTCCTCTTGGCCGATACCACGGTCTGCATCGAGCCGACCGCCGAGGAACTGGCCGAAACCGCCATCCTTGCCGCGGAAAAGGCCCAGATGCTCGATATCGATCCGACGATCGCCATGCTCTCCTTCTCCAACTTCGGGTCGGTCCAGCATCCCCAGGCTCTCAAGGTGAAAAAGGCGACGGAGATCGTCAAGGAAAAGGCACCGGGGCTTGTCATCGATGGCGAGATGCAGTCGGACACCGCCGTGGTCACGGAGATCCTGCAAAAAAGCTTCCCCTTCGCCAGCCTGAAGGAGGCGGCCAATATCCTTATTTTCCCGGACCTGAACTCGGGGAATATCTGCTACAAGCTTCTGCATCACCTGGGGGAAGCCGAGGCCATCGGGCCGATTCTCATGGGCATGAAGAAACCGGTTCATGTCCTGCAACGGGGCGATGACGTGGACGATATTGTGAACATGGCGGCCATTGCCGTGGTGGACGCCCAGATATCCTGAGGCAATTGCGGAATTACACGCGCATGGCGGGGTGTCAAAGAGCTGCGGGACGTCTTTGCGGCGGCGCACGGTCGGGGTAGCTGGGGCATAACTGCATGGTATGCTTTGACTACCCTGTTCATCCTTTCCCTCGTGACGTTACCCAAGGCCCCGACAGGGCTTGGACACAAAAACCACCGGCCATCAGCCGGTGGTTTTTGTGTTTGAATTTAAGGTGCGATGTGATATTTTAACGCAGTTATGGCGATTTATACCTGTAAACTCGGTACATCCGACGGCAATGTAGTGTTTCGCGATATCGAAGCGGACGAACCGTCTGCATTGCGTAATAGCTTGGAAGATCAGGGTTTTTTTGTTTTTGAGGTCAAGAAAAAGCCGTTACAGTTTCTCTTTGAAAAGGGACTGAAGCGCCGTCGCATCGATAATCGTTCCCTTCTGACCCTGAACCAGGAGATGCTTGTCCTGATCAAGGCCGGAATGCCGATCATGCAGGTGCTTGATGCAATTCTGGAACGGCATGAGGCGGGCAAGCTCAACGAGATCCTGCTCCAGGTGCGTGAAGACGTAAAGGGGGGGGCAGCGCTTTCGGCCGCCCTGGACAAACACGGCCAGGCCTTCCCGCAACTGTACATTGCCTCCATCCGCGCCGGAGAGAGGACCGGAGACCTGCTCCGCACGATTCGGCGGTATATCCAATACCTCAAGCGGGTTGACGATATTCGCAAGAAGGTCATCGCGGCGCTGTTTTACCCATCCATACTCATTGTTTTCGCATTCATAGCCATCACTCTGCTCCTGCTGTACGTGGTGCCCACCTTCAGCCAGGTTTACGCCGACGCCGGTTCCCAGTTGCCGGCGCCAACCCGGATGCTGATCGGCTTTACCGCGTTTCTCCGGCATTTCGCCCCGGTGGGGGTGTTGTTGGTGATCGGTTCGGTTTACGCGTACCGCACCTGGGTCGGCACCGAGTCCGGGCGCTACACGGTCGATCGCTTCAAGCTGACGATCCCGGTGGCGGGCGACGTGTTCACCAAGTATTCGGTGGCCGGTTTCACCCGCACCCTGGCGACGGTGCTCGGCAGCGGCATACCGATCATCGAGTCGCTCCGCATGTGCATCGGGACCCTTAATAATCGTTACATGGAAAAGCGTCTCTTCGAAACGGTCAGGTTCATCGAGGAGGGGGGGCGACTTTCCACCGCTTTGGAGCGGATCAATATCATGCCTCCCCTGGCACTGCGCATGCTGGGGGTGGGAGAGGCGACCGGTGCCTTGGAGGATATGCTGGTTGACATTTCCGACTATCTGGAGGAAGAGTTGGAGGAACGCATGCGCGTCCTCACAACCGCCATTGAACCCGCCATCATGCTTGTTGTCGGCGTGGTGATCGGCATCATCATCGTTGCCATGTACCTGCCGATATTCAAGATCGCAGGCACGGTAGGCTAGGAGCGGCAATGCAGTCGTACCGGCGGAAAAAAATCGGCACGATCCTTATCGAACGCGGTGCGCTCGATAAGGATCAATTGCCGGTCGTGCTCGATAAATTGACTACCAGCAAGCTGCGTTTCGGGGAAATCTGCATCCAGGAGGGGCTGATCAGCGACGACGACCTGGCCCATGCCCTGGCCGAGCAGTTCAATCTGGACTACGTCGATCTGGCCAGCTTCAAGCCGGATGAGGATCTGCTCAATTCGCTGCCGCCCGATGCCCTCTACCGTTTCCGCTTTGTACCGCTGGAAATGACCGAGGACTTCATGGTGGTGGCCGTTGCCGACCCCACGGACGTGGTGAAGCTGGATGAGCTTGAACTCCTGTTCGACCGCCCCCTGCAGCTCCGCATTGCCGCTGAGTCTGCCGTCGCAATCCTTGCCAAGGCGGGGGAGGGCACGCGCCGGGTGCTTCGCGAGGTCTCGGAAGACTTCATGCTGCAACTGGTCAAGGAGACCGACCGGGGCGAAGAGGTCCTGTCGGTGGAGAGCATCTCCGAAGACACGAGCCCGATCATCAAACTGGTCAACAGCACCATTCTTGACGCTCTTAACCGCCGGGCCAGCGATATTCACATCGAAACCGGCCACGACGGCGTCGAGATAAAGTACCGCATCGACGGCGTCCTCTACCGGGCCAACGACCCCATCGACCTGCATTTCCAGGGACCGATCATTTCGCGTCTCAAGGTCATGAGCGAACTGGATATCTCCGAGCGGCGCATCCCGCAGGATGGACGCTTCAAGATCCGTTTCAGCGAAAAGTCCATCGACTTCCGCGTTTCCATCATGCCGAGCGCCCTGGGGGAGGATGCGGTTATCCGTATCCTGGACAAGGAGAGCATCGCCAGCGACATGAAAGGACTGTCCCTGGAAAATCTCGGGGTATGCGAGCGGGAGATCAAGCGGCTGCGCAGAAAAATTCGCGAACCGTACGGCATGGTACTGGTGACCGGTCCTACCGGTTCGGGCAAGACCACCACCCTGTATGCGGCCCTGACCGAGATTCATACGGGCGAGGACAAGATCATCACCATCGAGGACCCCGTGGAGTACATGCTGCGCGGCGTGCTCCAGATTCCGGTCAACGAGAAGAAGGGGCTCACCTTCGCCAAGGGGCTGCGCTCCATCCTGCGTCACGACCCGGACAAGATCATGGTCGGCGAGATCCGGGATTCGGAAACCGCCCAGATCGCCGTGCAATCCGCGTTGACCGGCCACCTGGTTTTCACCACGGTGCACGCCAACAACGCCTTTGACGTAATCGGGCGTTTCATCCACATGGGGATAGATCCCTACAACTTTGTCTCCTGTCTCAACTGTGTCATGGCGCAGCGCTTGGTGCGGCGGGTCTGCATGAAATGCCGCCGACCGGTTCGGTACACCGACGACGAGTTGCGGGAGGCAAGGGTCGACCCGGAGTGCACGCGTGATGCCGTCCTGTACGAGGCGGTGGGGTGCGAGGAGTGCAACGGGACCGGGTACCGGGGACGCACTGCCATTGTGGAGCTTCTTGAATTCAATGATGAGATCAGGGACCTGATCATCGCCCGGGTACCGGCAACCCAACTCAAGCAGGCCGCCCACGCAGCAGGGGTGGTTTTTCTGCGGGAGGCCGCCGTTGAAAAGCTTCTTGCCGGAGAAACGACGCTCAAGGAAGTCAACCGCGTTACTTTCGTGGAATGATGGGGACGAACTGACCACTATGCTGTTTACCAAGACCTCACTCGGAGCCGAAATAAGCCCAACCGGCGTGGCCTTTGCCCTTTTGGGGGGCACCGCCTCTGCACCGCGCCTGGAAAGGGCCGCCTATGTGCCTTTGGCGGCAGGCACCGTGCGCAGTTCGTTGCGTGAAGCGAATATTCTCGACCCGCAGGCTCTTGTCGATCGTTTCCAAAGCGCCCACAACCTGCTGCTGCATCGTTCCAAACGCCTTTCCCTTACCTTGCCGGACTCGGTCGGCCGTATCATGCTGGTGGATATGGAGGGGCGTTTCAAAAACCGGGCCGAAGGCCTGGATATGATCCGCTGGAAGCTGAAGAAAAACCTCCCGTTCGACGCCGCCGATGCTCACCTGGATTACCAGGTGCTGAAGATCCGCGAGAACGGCGACATGGCCCTGCTGGTGGCCCTGGTTTCCCGTACGGTCATCGGGCAATACGAGGACGTGCTGGCAACGGCGGGGTTCACGCCGGCCCGGATCGATTTCAACAGCTTCAACCTCTACCGGGCCTTTGATCGACGTCTGGGCCTGTTGGACGACTGTATCCTGATCTTTTTCTACAACCACACCCTCGGCATCATGGCCTATCACAACGACATACCCGAGTTCATCCGGGTCAAAGAGCTTGCCGGCACACCGGCCGTGGATAACCGCGTGTTCATGGAGATCAATAACTCGCTTTTGGTCTATCGCGAGCGTTTTCCCGAACTGAATACGGCCAATGTGTTCTGTTGCGCCCCTCCCGATGCGGCCCACGCCTTCTGCGAGATGGTTGCCGAAGCAACGGGGGCGGAAGCGACGCTGCTGGAGACCAAAACCGCCGTAGCGCCCGGCGATGGTGCGCCGGGGGACCAGGAATCGCTCTTTCTCTTTTCAGCCGCCATCGGCGCCGCCCTGAGGAGTCTGTGATGCGCTTTACCATCAACCTGGCCACCAGAACCTATGTGGATCAGCGGCTGATAAGCCAGGTCTGTTACGTCGCCCTGGCCCTGCTTGCCATCGTGCTGGCGTGGAATGTGGTGGTTGCGTTCAGCAATTATGGGGAGTTGCAACGCCTGAAAGCGGACATTGCCACCTACGAGGGGCGCCTGAACAGCCGGCCCAAGGACATCCCGGAACGGGACTATACCCGTCTGCTGGCGGATATCACCTTTTTCAACGGCGTGTTGGAGCGCAAAGCCTTTAACTGGGTGGGGCTCCTGGGGCAGGTGGAGGATGCCACGCCCGAAGGCGTCGCCTTGACGTCCCTGGCCCTTGACACGAAAACCGGCGAAATGAAGATCGAAGCCCTGGCGCACTCTTTCGCCAACGTTCGTGCCTCCATGGAAAAATTCGAAGGATCGGGGGCCTTTACCAAAACGCTGCTTTTGACCCATCACGATGTCTCAATGGGCGAAAAGACCCGCGGCGTGCAATTTTCCCTTTCATGCAGGATGGCGCCGAAATGAACCAGATGATCCTGGAAATAGTTGGCCAGAGGCGGCGTATTCTTGTGGCGCTCCTGGTGCTTTTGTTGCTCAACATCGCCGTGCTTGCGGTTTTGAAAGGGTATCTGGCTTCCGGCATCAGCGATGCCCAAACCACGTGGGACGACCTGCGGCGTCGCGTGGCGGTTGCCGGGCAGAACGACGCTTCGGTGATTTACCGGCGGGGCAAGGCCGACCTTGCGCAGTTGCAGACCCGCATTCCCCGCAAAAACGAGTTTCCCCGGTTATTGGGAGGAATCTTCGACACAGCGGCTTCCGACAGTGTGAAGGTCGTGGCGGTCACCTACAAAGCCGCGCTGGTAAAGGAGAATACGGCGCTCCTGGCCTATGACATCTCCCTGTCCGTTGGCGGCAGTTACGCCGCGGTTAAGAATTTTCTGGCTGACATGCAGAAGCAGAGCGAATTGGTCGTCATCAACAACATGGCCATGGCAAGCAGTGACCCGTATGAGGAAAACGTCATAATGAGCCTTCATCTGACGGTGTATCTCCGGGAGGCCCCATGAACCGACAGCGGTTGATTCTGTCCATCCTGCTGGTTGCGCTGGTTGCGGCCGTGATATGGAGTTTCTGGGCCACACCCCGCCCCAAAGTGGCGCCTCCCGCGAAAAACGCTCCCGGCCAGCGCGGCGCCCCCGCCAGGGATGCATCGGGACGTACCGCGCCGGCACCGGCTCTGCCGAGCGACAGCCGCATCGTGAGGCTGGATCTGCTTGGCCGCGGGCAGGAGGTATTCAAGGGGTATCGCCGCGATATCTTCAGACCGATATTTGTCGATGAGCTCAAGATCATGCAAAACAAGGCTGCGGCGCTTAAAGTGGTCAAACCGCCCCCATTGCCGCCGCTGCCGCCTCCTCCCCCGCCGTCAAGGATCGTTCCGACACTGACACCCGCGGAGGAGCGGGCGCAACAAAACCGGCGCGAATTGGCACGATTCATTTTCAAGGGGTTTCTCAGCAAGGACCAGCAAAAAACCATTTTTTTGTCCAAGGACGGCGCCATATTGCTGGTAAAAAAGGGCGATATCTTCGAAAGACGATACCGGGCCGCCTCGATTTCCGACCAGGCTTTGACTATTCAGGTTACGGACACCGGTGAAGAGATCGTCATACCGCTCATGGAAAATCTCTCACTCAAAGCAGTGCCTTGACGTTTGAACACAGTTCCAGAGGAGACGCTACGGATGCGCTATCTGATTCATCTGAACATACTCTGCCTGCTTGGTGCGGTTGTCTCGCTGTCCGGTTGTACGGGGGGGCGCCAGGCTTTCAGTACGGGCGAAAGATTCGAGACCGAAGGCAGATACGAAGAGGCCATGTACAGCTATGCCGAGGCCTTTCGCAAAGAACCCGAGGTTGGCGAATACCGGGTGCGTTTTCTCAATGCTCGTCAAAAGGCAGCCGAAAAGCATTACAAAAATGGCCTTGAGCAAAGCGCCAGGGGGGACTATGCCGCTGCACTGGAAGCGTTCCAGAGCGCCTACGGACTTGACCCCGGCCAGGCTGTGTACAAACAGCAGGCCGAAACGACCGGCCGCCTGAAGGATGCCCAGACTGCCTTCCAGGAAGGGGTGGACTTCGAAAAGTCCAACAAGTTCAAGGATGCCAGCCGCGCCTTTATCCAAGCTGTGTCGTTGCGCCCCGACAGCAAGGAGTATCAGGCCGCTCTGCGGCGTGTTGCCGGTATGCGCAAGAGCAAGCTGGAGGGCTTTGAACTGAGCCTCAAATCAAGCAAACCAATTACGCTCAAGTTCAAGGATGCCAAGATCAAGGATGTCTTCAGCATCCTCACCCGACTTTCCGGCATCAATTTTGTGTTTGACGATGGGGTGAAGGACCAGAATATCAGCATCTACATGGAAAACGGGACCTTTCAGCAGGCCCTGGAGCTTCTGACCAACATGTTCAAGCTGGGACGCAAGGTGCTGAACGAAAGTACGGTGATCATCTACCCCAAGCTGCCCGACAAGATCAAACAGTACGAAGAGATGGAGGTGCGCACCTTCCACCTCAACTATCTGGATGCCAAGAAGGCGATCAACCTGATCCGGGGCATGATGCAGGTGCGTAAGATCCAGGTCAATGAAGACGCCAACTCAATCATTGTCCGCGACACCAAGGACGTGGTGGACGTGGTGGACAAGATTCTGGACGCCCATGATGTCCCCGAGCCTGAAGTCGTGCTTGATGTGGAGGTGGTGGAGCTCAATGATACGAACACGGAAAACGTGGGACTGCTGCTGAATTCCTACAACGTACAGCTGGGGGGCTTTGCGCCGGACGGCACGGCGCTCTCTTCGAGCCTTGCAACGACAGCATCGGCATCGACAACCTCGTCGACCTCTTCTTCGTCAACCATCAGCAGCCTGATCCGCGCCTTTTCGATCAAGGGGTATGGCGGCTACGTGACCGTGCCCAACGCTACCTACAATTTCGGCAAGACACTGGCCAAGGGCGAGGTGCTGTCCAACCCCAAGGTCAGGGTCAAAAACAAGGAGAAGTCCAAGTTCACGGTCGGCACAAGGGTGCCGATCACCACTACGACCACCACCAACTCCACGACCAGCGTCAACGTCCAGTACGTGGATGTGGGGGTCAAGGTCAATGCCGAGCCGACCATCCAGCTTAATAATGAAGTTACCATAAAGCTGTCCCTCGAAGTAAGTTCGATCCTTTCCACCGAAACCGTGGGCAGTACGGACAGCGCCACAAAGGTCGTCACCATCGGCACCCGCAACCTTGAAACCGTGCTCAGCCTGAAAGACGGCGAAACCAGTGTCATCGGCGGCTTGATATCGCGCACGAACAGCGACAGCAAGAGCAAGGTGTTCCTGCTGGGGGACCTGCCGCTCATCGGGCCGCTCCTCTCCAATTCCAACGGCAGCAAAGCCAAGACGGAGCTGGTGCTGGCGATCACCCCCCGGTTGGTACGAGGCGTGACCGTGCCCCAGATCGACCTATCCGCATTCATGTCCGGCAAGGAGGACGATCCTTCCCTGTCCCGGCCGCTGGCAGCTTTCGAAGAGGAACCGGTCTTTGCGACGGATGGCACTGCGCCCGCTTCCCAGGCCGAGGTGGTTACGGATAAAACGCTGCGTGAACTTGCCGACAAAAATGCAGTGCGGCGGCCAAGCGGACGGGTCAATACGCCACGTCGTTCCCCAGCTCCCGCACCCGTGCCCCAGGAATCGGTGACGTCTGTCCCCCCTGCCCAGCAGATTGCCGGCCAGGAAAAACCGTCTCCGGAGGCGTCTGCCGCGAATGGGCAGGTTCCCCTGCAACAGGCCGAAAAGGAGCGTCTGGCAAAGGCTGCGGCCGATCAGGAGCGGATCGCGGCCGAGAAGGCCGAACAAGCTGTGCCCGCAACGGTACCCGCGAAAGGGGGAGCAGCTCCTCCGTCGGTGGTTCTTGCCCCTGAACAGGCCCCGCCTGCCCAGCCGGGCCAAGGTGCGGCATCCACCCGTGGGCTGCTCCAGATTGCGGCGCCAAGCGGCATAGTCGTCGGTCAACAGTTCAGTATCGATGCCAGGGTCAGTTTTGCGCAGAATCTAGCCCACACACCTTTTACCCTCACCTACGACCCGAGCAGCGTCGAGTTCGTTTCGGCTACGGAAGGGGCGTTTCTGAAACAGGATGGAAAGCCGATAACCTTCGGCTTGGCTGTGGACCCGGCGGGAGGAGCGGTCACGGTCTCCCTGGCCCGGGTAGCCGGGAGCGGTGGGGTCTCCGGCGGCGGAACGCTTGCAAGTTTTGTTTTCAAGGCGAAAAAACAGGGGCAAACAAATTTCGGATTCGGCACGGTGAACTTCACCTCTGCCGATGGCGTGCCGTTCGAGATGGTGCCGTTCGTAAAACCTGTCGACGTACTGTAGCGTTGCGGCCGTGATCTCGAACCGATTCATATCATGCCGCGGGGTCAGCCTGGTTGAGCTGATCGTGACGATGACCATTCTGGCGATACTGGCGTCGGTCATCATGCCGATGATGCAGATGACCGCTGTCAGAACCCGCGAGATTGAATTGCACCGCAATTTGCGCATCATCCGCACCGCCATAGACGAGTTCCAGAGGAGTTACAAAAAGGCCGAACTGGAAGGGAAAATTCCCAAATCCCTGGATAAGTCGGGGTGTCCGGAAACGTTGCAGCAATTGGTGGATGGGTACGATTTCGGCGGCCTGTACTCGACCAAAAAGAAGTTTCTGCGCAGGATACCGCCCGATCCGATGAATCCACCCCAGCCGGGGAAAGAGCCTGAGTGGGGCATGCGATCCTATGCCGACAAGTCGGATTCCACCACGTGGGGCGGCGAAGATGTCTACGATGTGTACTCAAAGAGTGAGGGAACGGCCATTGATGGGACGAAATACAACGAGTGGTGAGTGCTGCACACTGTGGTTTCGTACCCGGCCGGCTCCAGGCGGCCTTCCGGGCGACAGCCGCGGCTTTACCCTGATCGAGTTGATGATCGTGGTCTCGATCATCGGCATCCTGGCGGCCATTGCCGTGCCCAACTACCAGTGGGGCATCATCAAGACCAAGGAAGCGGTGCTGCGCGAGGATCTGCACAATTTGCGCAGCGTCATCGATCAGTATTATGCCGATCAGGGGAAGTATCCCGACTCGCTCAGCGACCTGACGGATAAGAAACATCAATATCTGCGCGACATCCCCAAGGACCCCTTTACCAAAAAGGATGACTGGCAACCCGAGGCCCCCCCTACCGATACGCAGTCGGTCCCTGGAGGTGCCACGCCTGTGTCGGGAGGCGGCTCCGGAGCCGGCCTGGGCAATGTGTGGGATGTCCACAGTAACTCGGATCTGGTGGGGACCAATGGTATTCCTTATAGGGAGTATTGATGGCTCCGGTATACTCTCCGCGATCCCGCGCAGTGCGTATTGTTTCCAGATGAAACTCCAATGCCCCCAAATTCTGTTTTTGTTGAGCTTTGCTCCAGGTACTCGAAATGATCCAACTACATAATGTTTTCCTGGCATACCAAAAGGATGCCACGGCCTTAAACGGCATCAACCTGCGGATCGAAAAAGGGGAGTTTGTCTTCCTGACCGGCCCGTCCGGGGCGGGAAAGACCACGTTGCTGCGTCTTTTGTACGGTGCTCTCACCCCCACTCGCGGGCAGGTGCTGATCGACGGCCAGAATGTCTCCCGCATGACCCCGTCCCAGATCCCTTTTCTTCGGCGCAGCGTCGGGGTTGTGTTTCAGGACTTCAAGCTGCTCCCGAATCGGACGGTCTTCGAAAACGTCTCCATCACCCTAGAGGTGCTGGGGTGGGGGAGGGCGGATATCGGCAAAAAGGTCATGCACGTGCTGAAACAGATGGGCATGGAGTCCAAAATCGCCATGACCCCTCAGCGCCTTTCCGGCGGGGAACAACAGCGGGTGGCCCTGGCGCGGGCCCTGGTGAACGACCCGAAGATTCTCGTTGCGGATGAACCGACCGGAAATCTCGACGACGCCAACAAAAACCAGATTCTTAATATCTTCAAGGAAGCCAATGTGCGGGGGACGACGGTCGTGGTCGCCACCCATGACCGCCGGCTTATCGATAATTGCCACAAACGGCTGGTAACCCTCAGCAAGGGAGAGATCGTTGAACAGGTGGAAAAAGAAAGTACCCCCGGCGAATCAGCCTAACATACGCCCTAATCTTGCTGGCGAAGGGTTCGGGGGCCGGCTCGGCTATTATTTCACCCGCGCCTTGACCAACATCCGGCAGAATGTCTTTGTCAATGTGGTGACGGTGGGCACGATCACCCTGGCGCTCCTGATCGTTTCGCTGTTTCTCCTGGTGTTTGTCAACCTGGAGAATGCCGCGGAGAACTGGAGCGAGCGGGTGCAGGTGACGGTCTATTTCGACCGCGAGTTGAGCGCCCAGGAACAGACGGCGCTGCGCGGCAAAATCATGGCCTTGGGCGGTGTGTCCCGCATCGGCTACGTGTCCCGGGATGAGGCGTTCAAGCGCTTTGTCGGCAGACTCCGGGGACAGGAGACACTGCTTGAGGGGGTCAGGTCCGACATCCTGCCCACCTCCCTCGAGATCTCCCTCAAACGGGCGAACCGTGATACCCGCGGGGTCGAGACGTTTGTCGCCTCCCTGAAGGGCATTCCGGGCATCACCGAGGTGCAGTACGGCGAGGAGTGGGTTCGGCGTTTCAATACCTTCCTGAACTTCATGCGGATGCTCGGGGCGCTGTTGGGCGGCTTCCTGGTGGTAGCTGTGGTCTTTATCGTTTCCAACACCATCAAGCTGACCATTTACTCCCGTCGTGACGAACTGGAAGTTATGGCGCTGGTGGGCGCCACGCGGTTCTTCATCAAGGCACCCTTTCTCATCGAAGGGATCATCCAGGGGGCGGTGGGCGCGGCGCTTGCCGTTGGCCTGCTGTGGGGATTGTACGAGGGGTTTCTCCACAATGCGGGAAGTTTTCTGACCTTCAACCCGGCGGCCTCCGGGCTGGCCTTTCTCCCAATCGAGTATGTGGGGGCTCTTGCCGTGGCCGGCATTCTGCTCGGTTTTGTCGGCAGCCTCACGTCTCTCAAACGCTTTATTACCGTCTAAATCAATGATGCGATTGTTGTGCATACTGCTGATGCTTGCAGCGGCTTCCCCTGGCTGGGGCGACAGCCCCAAGGACGAACTGAAGGGGGTCAAGCGGGAGATCAAGGCGAAGAGGCAACTCATCACCAAGACCCGCAAGGTCGAAGCGGTCGTCTCCACGGAACTCCAGGAGATCGACCGGTCCCTGGAACGGAAGATGAACGACCTGGGCAGCCTCGACCGCGACCTGCGGAACGTGGAATCGAACCTTGACCGCACCGGGCGCACCATCGCCCTGGTTACGGAAGAGACCAACCGGAAGAAGCGGGAGATCGAGCGCCGCCTCGTCTCGCTCTACAAGGCGGGCGAACTGGGCGTGCTGCGCATGTTCTTCTCCGCCGAGTCGTTTCCCCAGATGGCGGAGAACATCCGCTACATGCGTTCCATTCTGGAGAATGACAAAAAAATATTTGCAGAGTATACTACCAGGATTGAGGAATTGCGCCGGCTGAAGGCCTCCCTGGAACAGGACATGACCAGGAAGGAACGCATCAAGAACGGCATAGCCTCCAAAAAGCGCGAGATCGAACAGGAAAAGAACAAGAAGTTTGCGTACCTGATCAAGGTCCGCCAGGACCGCAAGGGGTACGAATCGTCGCTCAAGGAACTGCAGGCCAACGCATCCCGTTTGCAGGCCATGCTGAACCGCCTTGAGGCGCTGAGCCGGAAAAAGCTTTCATCCCGGCACGAAAAGCCGGGGAGCAAGCTCAAGCCGCTCCCGGAACTTCCGCCGGTGCCCGATCGGGGGTTTGCCTCACAGAAGGGGCGCATGGCGTTGCCGGTTCGGGGTGACATCATCGAAACGTACGGCAAACACAAACACCCGGAATTCAATTCCTATACCTTCAGCAAAGGGCTCTCCATCGCTGCCGGCGCCGGTACGGAGATCAAGGCTATCTACGATGGCAGCGTGATCTTTGCCGACTACTTCAAGGGGTACGGCAACATGATCATTGTCGATCATGGCGGCGGCTATTTCAGCCTCTACGCCCACGCCGCGAAGATAACGAAGAAGGTGGGCGCCGAGGTTGGCAAAAACGAGACGCTGGCCACGGTGGGGGATGTGGATTCCGCCAAGGGGCCGATGCTGTACTTCGAAATAAGGCACCAGGGCAAGCCGGTGGACCCGGCCGGCTGGGTGCGGTAGCTCTACTTTAGATATCCTAACGCTGTTCAATACAAACGGAGGCAGAAGATGTTCACAATCGGCAGGAGAAAGAAGAAGGTGGTGGTCGGCTTTGCACTCGTGGTAGCTGTCCTCGTTGTTTTCATCGGTATCAGCACGCAGCGGCACGCGGCGGCGGAGGGCAAGGGGAGCGATTACGAGTCGATCGAACTCTTTACGGATGTCATGGCGATCATCAAGAAGAGTTACGTGGACGAGGTCGATACCAAGAAGCTCATCTACGGCGCGATCAACGGCATGCTTTCGTCCCTCGACCCCCACAGTTCCTTTATGTCCCCCGAGACCTACAAGGAGATGAAGATCGATACCAAGGGGGCCTTCGGCGGGCTGGGAATCGAGATTTCAACCAAGGACGGCATCCTGACCGTCATTTCTCCCATTGAGGATACGCCCGCTTTCAAGGCCGGGATCAAGGCAGGCGACCAGATTCTCAAGATCGACGACAAATTCACCAAGGACCTGAATATCAACGACGCGGTCAAGCGGATGCGCGGCCCCAAGGGGACCAAGGTCGTTTTGACCATTATGCGGGACGGTTTCGAAAAACCGCAGGACTTTACCCTGGTGCGCGATGTGATCCAGGTGAAGAGCGTCCGTTCCCGCCTGCTGGACGATGGCTACGGGTATGTGCGCATCGCCCAGTTCCAGGAAAAGACCGACGAAGACCTCACCAAAGCCCTCAAATCCCTCAAGGATGAAAACAAAGGCGACCTCAAGGGGCTGGTCCTCGACCTGCGCAACGATCCCGGCGGGCTCCTGGATCAGGCTGTGCGGGTGGTAGACCACTTCATCGCCGAAGGGCAGATGGTTGTGTATACCGAGGGACGTGAAAAGGATTCCAAGATGCAATTCACGGCCAAAAAGGGCGGCAAGGAGCCGAACTATGCGATTGTCGTGCTGATCAACGGCGGCAGCGCTAGCGCTTCCGAGATCGTGGCCGGAGCGCTGCAGGACCACAAACGGGCCATTATCATGGGGACCCAGAGTTTCGGCAAGGGATCTGTCCAGACGATCATCCCACTCTCGGACGATTCAGGTTTGCGCCTCACCACGGCCCGTTACTACACGCCCAAAGGCCGTTCCATCCAGGCCAAGGGCATAACCCCCGACATCACGGTCGAGCGTCTGGAACTGCCCAAGGAAACCGCGGAGAAGAAAGAGTTCATGCATATCCGCGAGAAGGACCTGGAGCACCATTTCGAAAACGAGGATAAGGCCGACCAGGGAGCCACCAAAAAGGACGTCAAAAAGGAAAAAACTGCCCAGCAGAAAGTTGACGATACCTTGAAGAACGACTATCAGGCCATGCGCGCCCTTGACCTCCTCAAAGGGTGGGACATCCTGAAAACCATGGGACCGGGCAAGTAGGTCGCCTGCCCGGGTGCGCGCGGGAAACCGGCGCCCCCGGGCGGGCTCACGTCCCACAACACTACGGTGAATAAACCAAGAAACAATAGATATAAACAGAAACAGGGCGGCAGCCGTATCGCCGCCCTGGCTGTTGTGGCGGTCATTGTACTTGCCGTTGGCCTCTATCTGATGAACACCCCCCGGGGTAACGCACCTCCTCCTGTTCCCCCGCCCCATGTCGTAACCCCCCCCCATGCTCAGGACCAAGGTGCGCGTCGGCCCTCGGAATCGGCTCCGCTGGCGCCCGCGACGGCACGGCCGGCCCATAAGGAGTATCCGAAGGAAACCGCCACCACCGAAGAAGAGGAAGAAAAGCCGGCCACAGGGCGAAAGGGGGGCACCCATGGGCAACTGGCCGTCATCATCGACGATATGGGGAGTAGCCTGCAGGAGGCCCGCGCCCTGGCGGGCATCGGCCTCCCCGTGACCTTCTCCATTATCCCCGGCCTGCGCCATGACCGGGAGGTGGCGGACTTCGCCGCCCAAAGCGGCATCGAGACCATGATCCATATCCCCATGCAGTCCAAGGGATGGCCCCAGCGCAGGCTGGAGGCCAACGGGCTCCTGCTCGCCATGGACGACGCCGCCATCCGCGAGCATATGGGCGACTATGCGCTCCGCATCCCCCGGGCCCTGGGGGTGAACAACCACATGGGCTCCGAGTTCACCGAGCACGAGGACAAGATGAGGACGGTGCTGGGGGTGCTGAAGGGGAGGGGGTTGTTCTTTGTGGACAGCGTGACGACGCCCCAGACGGTCGGACTGCGCCTGGCGCGTGAGATGGGGGTGAAAGCGGGCAAACGGAACGTGTTTCTCGATAACGAGCAGGACGGCGCCTACATCCGCGGGCAACTTGGCCAGGCGGTGCGGCTGGCAAAGCGAAACGGCGCCGCCATCGCCATCTGCCACCCGCACCCGGCAACCATTGCCACCCTGGCCGAGGCGCTGCCGACCCTGGCCGGGCAGGGGATCACCCTGGTCGCGGTTTCGCGTCTGGTGCGGTAACAGCGACGTACGGCGTCATGCCGGCAGTCAAAGGGACAAAAAAGGGGGGGCAGCTTGTGTAAGCTGTCCCCCCTTTGCATTGGTAATGGAGCGGGAAATAGACGACGTGGGCCGGGGTCAGAGGTTCTTCAGCAGGTGGCCCATCTTTGCCTGTTTGGTCTTGAGGTACTTGCGGTTGCTCTCGTTGGGGACGGCCTCGATGGCGACCCGCTCGATGATATCGATCCCGTAGCCCTGTAAGCCGATGAGCTTTTTGGGGTTGTTGGTCAGGAGGCGAATCTTGGTGATGCCCAGGGTAAGCAGAATCTGGGCTCCGATGCCGTAATCGCGCAGATCGGCCTTGAAACCCAACTCCAGATTGGCTTCCACCGTGTCGCGGCCCCGATCCTGGAGTTCATAGGCGCGGAGCTTGTTGATCAGGCCGATGCCTCGCCCTTCCTGGCGCATGTAGAGGATAACCCCTTTCCCCTCCCGCTCGATCATCTCCATGGCGCGGTGCAGCTGCTCCCCGCAGTCGCAGCGTTTGCTCCCGAGGACATCGCCGGTCAGGCACTCGGAATGCACCCTGACCAGGATGGATTCCCCTTTGGCAAACTCTCCCTTGACCAGGGCGATGTGATCCAGGTGGTCCACATCATTTTCAAAGGCGATGGCCTTCCACTCTCCGCCGTACACCGACGGGAGATGGGCCTCGGCCACGGTGCGCACGAGACGTTCGTGCCGCAACCGGTAGGCGACCAGATCGGCCACGGTGCAAATCTTGATGCCGTGCTCTTGTGCGAATTTTTGCAATTCCGGCATGCGCGACATGGTGCCGTCGTCGTTCATGATCTCGCAGATGACCCCGGCCGGTTTCAGTCCCGCCAAACGCGCCAGATCCACCGAACCCTCGGTCTGTCCCGACCGGACCAGGACGCCACCCTTGCGGGCGCGCAGGGGGAAGATGTGGCCGGGGCTGACTAGGTCATTCGAGGTCGCCTTGTCGGCAACGGCGGTCAGGACGGTGTGGGCCCGGTCGGCGGCCGAGATGCCGGTGGTGACCCCGTGTTTTGCCTCGATGGAGATGGTGAACGCGGTTTCAAAGGGGGAGGTGTTGTCGCGCACCATGGGGCGCAGACCGAGTTCGTCGCACTTTTCGCCCGTCATGGTCAGACAGATCAGGCCGCGGCCGTATTTTGCCATGAAATTTATCGCCTCCGGCGTGACCGCCTCGGCCGCCATGGTCAGGTCGCCCTCGTTCTCCCGGTCCTCGTCATCGGCCAGGATGACCATCTTTCCCTGCCGGATGTCCTCTATCGCTTCTTCTATGGTTGCTATCGGCATGTGAACACGATTCCTTTCTGCTTACAAAAATCCATTTTCCGCCAACGTCTTCATGCTTAATCCGGCGCCGTCCTTCCAGGGGGAGGCCAAGCGCTCGATGTATTTCCCCAGGATATCGGTTTCGATGTTCACGCTGTCTCCCGGTGTCAGGCCCGCCAAGGTGGTTTTGGCAAAGGAGTGGGGGATTACGGTGACGGTAAACCCGTCGCCGCTCACCTCGTTTACGGTCAGGCTGATCCCGTTTATGGCCACCGACCCCTTTTTGACCAGGTAACGGGCGAATCCGGCCGGGAGGGTGAAGGTCAGAACATGATAGCCGGAAGCCTGCTCGATCCTTGTCAGCGCGCCGCAGCAATCCACATGCCCGGTTACCATATGCCCCCCCAGGCGGTCACCCATGCGCAGGGCCCGCTCCAGGTTGACCTTGTCGCCCGTTCTCAGTGACTCAAAGGTGCTTTTGGAGATAGTCTCCGGTGAGACGTCGAAGGTCAGGACCGTGCCGGAGATGCTGGTGACCGTCAGGCAGATGCCGTTGACTGCCACCGAGTCGCCCAGGGCGATCTCGTGGGCGGGGAGGGCGGTTGCGACGCCGAGCACGGCCGCCCTGTCACTGCGCCTGAAGGAGGTCACCGTGCCCATGTCTTCGATCAGGCCGGTGAACACACTGCCTCCGCCGGCCAGGCGTGGACGATGATGTCCTGGCCGCTATGGGCGATCTGGCCGAATTTCAGCTTGATCGCCTGGTCCATGCTGGTGATTCCGCGCAGGGTGAAGGGCGCGAATCCGTCGGAGCCTATGATCTTGGGCGCCAGGAAAAAGATGAACTCGTCGATGACGTTGTTTTGCAGCATCTCGCCCGCCAGCCTGCTTCCCCCCTCGAGGAGGATGGACTGTATTCCCCGCTTGCCGAGTTTCTGCAGCAGATCCACCATGGAAACCCGGCCGTCGTATTCGTCGCAGACGATGACGGTGGCCCCCTGTTGGGTGTAGCGCAGATGCACCCGGGGATTGCTTTCGGTGGTGGCGATGATGGTGCCGTGGGCCATGCTCTCGCTGAGCACGCCGACGCTCTCCGGGGTCCGCAGCCGGGTGTCCAGGATGATCCTGAGGGGGTTGCGCCCCTTCACATGGCGGACCGTCAATTGGGGATTGTCGGCGATGATCGTATCCACGCCCACCATGATGGCGTCGTGGGCCGCCCGCAGCCGGTGGGTATAGCGCCGCGAATCCAGGCAACTGATCCACTGGGATTCGCCGGTGACGGTCGCGATGTTGCCGTCCAGAGTCATGGCGCATTTGTAGGTCACATAGGGGAGGCCGGTGGTGACGTGCTTGATGAAGGGGCGGTTGATGGCCCGGCACTCCGCCTCCATGACGCCGTGTTCCACGATGATGCCTGCCTTGCGCAGCAGGGCGAATCCTCTGCCCGCCACCTGGGGGTTGGGGTCGACCATGCCGGCAACCACCCGCCGCACGCCGGCGGCGATCAGGGCCTTGGCGCAGGGGGGCGTGCGACCGGTATGGCTGCAGGGCTCCAATGTGACAAAGACATCGGCACCCCGGGCCTCGGAACCGGCCATGGAGAGCGCGTTAACTTCGGCATGGGGCAGACCGGCCTTCTGGTGCCACCCCTCGCCGACGACGCGCCCATCCTTGACAACGACGCATCCCACCGCTGGGTTGGGCGATGTTTTGCCGACCCCCTTGCGGGCCAGGGCGAGAGCCCGTTTCATATGGCGTTGGTCCTGTTCACTCATTTTTTGAGCAGCTCCTGTAACTCCTGCATGAATTCACCAATATCGCGGAACGACCGGTAGACGGAGGCAAAACGGACATAGGCCACCTCATCCATGCCGTGCAACTCCTTCATGAGCCACTCACCGATAGCCGTCGTGGATATTTCACGCTCGGGAGATTCCTGTATCTTGCTCTCCAGCCGGTCCACCAGGCGTTCGATTTCGTCGATGGATATGGGACGCTTTTCACAAGCCTTTTTGATGCCGGAGACGATCTTCATCCGGTCGAACGGCTCGCGGCGTCCATCCTTTTTGCATACCAGTGGGAGCATCTCTTCGATGCGCTCGTGGGTGGTGAAACGCTTGGCGCACCCCTCGCACTCCCGCCGACGTCTGATGGCGGATCCCCCTTTGTCGGGGCGCGAGTCCACAACCTTGCTGTCGGGATGGCTGCAAAAAGGGCATTTCACGGTCAGGAACCTCCGGTGTCGCCGATAAATTGTACCACGTTCAGGCCGCTTTCGGTGGTCATTTCCCGAGCAAGTTCGTCGGCATACCCATCGCTGTAGACGATGGAGCGTATGCCTGCGTTGATGATCATCTTGGTGCAGATGATACAGGGCATGGTGGTGCAGTAGAGGGTGGCGCCGTCGATATTGGTGCCGTGGCGTGCAGCCTGGATGATGGCGTTTTGTTCGGCGTGCAGGCCACGGCACAACTCGTGGCGTTCGCCGGAAGGAACGCGAAGCCGTTCCCGCAGGCAGCCGGTGGCTTCACAGTGGCTGATGCCGGAAGGAACGCCGTTGTAGCCTGTGGCAAGGATGTTGCGGTCTTTGACAAGTACCGCCCCGACCTGTCGGCGCAGGCACGTGGAACGTGTTGCGACCAGGCGGGTGATATCCATGAAATACTGGTCCCATGATGGGCGGGGCATAAGAAGGTCTCTTTAAATGCAAGGATGTACACTAAATTACTCCAATATCCGCATGAGGTCAATATGTAAGCAGTTGCACGGGCGGCAGGCTCCGCGCATCTGTCGGAAAGCGGTGCGCCAATCCGGCCTTATATGGTTGAAACCTCTGGGATTATTCCCTTTAGGCGAAGGTCTTGCATTTTTGCCGGGTGGATGGTAGTATTTAGCAGTCAGGCGAGGAGAGTGCTAACGCTCTCCCTGGAACGCCATTAATTTCCCTTCCAGGAGAATCCATATGGTTACACGACTTCCGGTTGTAGCCGACAGTTTGACCCTGTATCTTGCGGAGATCAGGAAGGTCCCCCTTCTTTCGGAGGAGGAGGAACACCGCTTTGCGGTGAAGTTTTTCGAAGAAAAGGATCTGGAAGCGGCCCATTCGCTGATCACTGCAAACCTGCGTTTCGTGGTCAAGGTTGCCTCCGAATATCGCCATTACGGCATGAAGATGCTCGACCTGATTCAGGAGGGCAATATCGGCCTGATGATGGCGGTGCGCAAGTTTAACCCCTATAAGGGAATCCGCCTGATCTCCTATGCGGTCTGGTGGATACGGGCCTATATACAGAATCATATCGTCTCCGCCTGGAGCCTCCTCAAGATCGGCACCACCCAGGCGCAGCGCAAACTGTTCTTCAAGCTGCGGGAGGCCAAGGACGCCATCCGCAGGTTGGGTAATGGTGAGGACGATCTTCACGCCACGGCCCTGTCGCTCAATGTGAGCGATCAGGAGGTCGCGGAGATGGAACAGCGCCTCCATGGAGAGGCATCCCTGGATGCCGAGATTCCTGGGGGCGATGGCTTCACCCTGTTGGAAAATCTGGCGGACGACCGGCAAAATCAGGAAGAAGCCTTATCCGAGTTCCAAGAGAGCCAGCAGCTCCATCGCCAGGTGGCGCGCGTCGTGGCGGGGCTGAACGAGAAGGAGCGCTTCATCGTGGAAAAACGGATCAGCGCCGATGAGCCTATGACCCTTCAGGAAATCGCCACCCATTTCTCCATCTCCCGAGAGCGGGTGCGCCAGATAGAGGAAGCGGCATTGAAAAAGATGAAAACGGCGCTTACTCCTATGTTATCAGCTGCTTAGTCGGTGTGACCCCCGGGCGCGGCACCTTTGCTGGGGGAGATTTTGAAAAACTTATTTTAGCATATCAGAAAAAAACCTTGACTTTGTCGGCATCTTTCTTTAAATAAACAAATTCTGTTTCGCGATTAATGAAACAAGTGCTGGCGTAGCTCAATTGGTAGAGCAGCTGACTTGTAATCAGCAGGTTGCGGGTTCGAGTCCCATCGCCAGCTCCAGCGAGTACAGAATGAATTAGGCTTTAGCATCATTCTCCCTGGAGGGATTCCCGAGCGGCCAAAGGGAACAGACTGTAAATCTGTCGTCGTAGACTTCGGAGGTTCGAATCCTCCTCCCTCCACCATACAATCATCGGAAGCCGGCAGCAGAATGTGAGTCCAGGAGACTGAGGTCGTTTGAACTGGTAAGGATTGTGTTGGGGTGGTTTCCAAAAATCTTCATCTGGTAGCGCGGGAGTAGCTCAGTTGGCTAGAGCATCAGCCTTCCAAGCTGAGGGTCGCGGGTTCGAGTCCCGTTTCCCGCTCCAGTTATCGCCCACATAGCTCAGGAGGTAGAGCACTTCCTTGGTAAGGAAGAGGTCTCCGGTTCGAGTCCGGATGTGGGCTCCATTTCTTTTCGGCAACACCCAACATAACTGTGTGCAGGTAGACAAAACAAAAGGCAATGAATGAGGAGGGCCTGTTATCATGGCGAAGGCTAAATTCGAGCGTAACAAACCGCATGTAAACATCGGCACGATAGGTCACGTTGACCACGGCAAGACTACGTTGACCGCCGCTATCACGAAGGTATTGGCCGGTAAGGGTCAGGCCGAATTCAAGGCGTTCGACCAGATCGACAATGCTCCCGAAGAGCGTGAGCGCGGTATTACGATTGCCACTGCGCACGTTGAATACGAGACCGACAAGCGTCACTATGCCCACGTTGACTGCCCGGGCCATGCCGACTACGTGAAGAACATGATCACGGGAGCTGCGCAGATGGACGGCGCCATCCTGGTNGTGTCCGCCGCTGACGGCCCCATGCCCCAGACCCGCGAGCACATCCTGCTTGCCCGTCAGGTAGGCGTTCCCTACATCGTCGTCTTCCTGAACAAGGCGGACATGGTGGACGACGCCGAGTTGCTGGAACTGGTTGAGCTTGAGATTCGCGAGCTTCTGTCCAGCTACGACTTCCCGGGTGACGATATTCCCATCATCAAAGGTTCGGCCCTCCAGGCGCTGAACGGCGAGAAGGGCGAACTGGCCGAGCCGGCCATCATTGCCCTGATGGACGCGGTCGATGCCTACATCCCCAATCCCGAGCGTGCCATCGACAAGCCGTTTTTGATGCCTGTCGAAGACGTCTTCTCCATCTCCGGTCGTGGTACCGTTGCCACCGGTCGTGTTGAGCGCGGTATCGTCAAGGTCGGCGAAGAGGTCGAGATCGTCGGCATCAAAGCCACCGCCAAGACCACGGTAACCGGCGTTGAGATGTTCCGCAAGCTGCTGGACGAAGGTCGTGCCGGCGACAACATCGGCGCCCTGCTGCGCGGTGT
>NZ_VZQZ01000005.1 GCF_008802365.1 Oryzomonas japonica
GGCCGGCCGGCCGCTCCAGCGGCCACCGCCGCCGCTGCACCGGCGCACCGCCCGGCGCCGCCCCGTGACGAGCCGGCGCCGCAACCGGCCGGCGCCGCCCAACAGCCGCCGGTGCGACCGCAGGCGCGGGGAGGGTACGCCGACTGGGAGCGTTTTGTGGCGTTCTGCATCGAGAAACGCCCGGCCAACGGGTCGGTGCTGGAGCACGGGAGCCCGCTCAAGCTGGAGCCGGGGCAGATGGAGATCGGCTTCCCGGCCGGCTATTATCTCGACATGGCCCAGGATGCGGATTTCATTGCCGAGATCAGGACGCTGGCGCAGGAGTTTACGGGGCATGAGACGGTGATCAGGATCAAGGCGATCAGGCCCGAAACCGGTGAGACCCCCCAGTCGCTGGCCGAAAAAAAAAAGAGCGATAACGAACACCTGATGGAGGATCTGAAGCGGGAAGTCGCAGGACACCCGGTGATCAATGAGGCTGCACGGATCTTCGGCGGCATTGTTACGGATATCCGCAAGGCGTAGCGTTCCGGCGGGAAAACAATCATATAACCAGGTTTTAGAGCATTTCACACCCAGGGAGGCACAGATGTCAAAAGGTTTGGCAAGCATCATGAAACAGGCCCAGATGATTCAGCAGAAAATGGCGAGGCTCCAGGAAGAGGCGAGCCAGCGGACAGCCGAAGCGTCCTCGGGCGGCGGTGCGGTGAACGTTCAGGTCAACGGCAAGAACGAAATAGTTTCACTTTCGATAAAAAAAGAAGCCGTTGACCCGAATGATGTGGAAATGCTGCAAGACCTTATTATCGCTGCGGTAAATGAAGCAATGAAAAGCGTCCACAGTGAGATCTCCGAGGAAATGTCCAAGATCACCGGCGGCATGAACATTCCGGGGCTCTTCTAGTTTCCACGGGCGTCCGGCGCCGTTTCTGCAGGCATGTTGGCAACTAGCTTTTTTAATTTGACTAAAAGTTTTAGTTCGGCTAATAGTCAGTAGCGTATACGGCAAAGGCCGTTACCGTACTACTGCGGGCATGAAAGTCACTCATATGTGCTCCTCCAGGGTATTCGGTCGTCTGCCGGCCCGTTCCGTGTCGGGGGAGCATATTTTTTATCCATGCTATAATTTTAAAAAAATGTTTTATTTGTGTCGGGAAATATGCTAACAAAATCTTCCTCATTGATGCGTTTGGTTGGAGAACTGAAGAAGTTGCCCGGTATCGGCGAACGTACGGCCCTGCGGCTGGCGTTCCATCTTCTCAAATCTCCCCACAACATGACGGCGCTGGCGGAATCCCTTCAGGAGGTCCGCACCAGGGTCCACGCCTGCTCCAACTGTTTTGCCGTCACCGAGGATGATCCCTGCGCCATCTGTACCGGCAATCGGGACGGCGGCACGATCTGCGTGGTGGAGAACTCCCAGGATCTGATGGCCCTGGAACGGAGCAACGCCTACCAGGGGATGTACCATGTCCTTGAGGGGGCGATCTCGCCCCTGGGGGGCATCGGCCCTTCCGATCTGCGCATCCCCGAACTGCTGGAGCGGGTCGGACGCGGCGGGGTCAATGAGGTGGTCATTGCCACCAACTTTACGGTGGAGGGAGAGGCGACGGCCCTTTATCTGACCAAGGCGCTCAAGCCGTACGGGGTGAAGGTCACTCGCCTGGCCCACGGTATCCCGCTGGGAAGCGATATTGAATTTGTCGATGCGGCGACGGTCCAATGGGCGCTCCAAGGGAGAAACGAGCTATAGCAGAGCAGGTTGTTGAAAAAAAGCCATCAGGCCTTCGTCCTCGAAAGCCCTTTCGTGCGGCGTAGCGCTTCCTCGGGGCTTCCTGTGGGGGCGACGATCTGACTGTTTTTGAACAACCTGAGTTTTTCAATAGCTTATAAAGCGGTAAAGGCATGGTAAAATATATCGATAACACCTCGGATTGAACGAATAGCCAGGATAATCACAAACAGGAGGAACCCATGAGCAGAAAAATGGTAACCATCGACGGCAATACCGCTGCTGCCCACGTGGCACACGCCACCAACGAGGTCATTGCCATCTATCCGATCACTCCGTCATCGGTGATGGGTGAGATATCCGACGCCAAGAGCGCCGCAGGCGAGAGAAATATCTGGGGCAACATCCCCAGCGTTGTGGAGATGCAGTCCGAGGGGGGCGCCGCCGGGGCGGTCCACGGCGCGTTGCAGGCCGGGGCATTGACCACCACCTTCACCGCCAGCCAGGGGCTCCTGCTCATGATCCCCAATATGTTCAAGATCGCCGGGGAGCTGACTTCCACCGTGTTCCACGTCTCGGCCCGGGCCATCGCGGCCCAGGCCCTGTCGATCTTCGGCGACCACTCGGACGTCATGTCCTGCCGTTCCACCGGTTGGGCCATGCTCTGTTCCAACAACGTCCAGGAGTCGATGGACTTCGCCATGATCGCCCAGTCCGCCACCCTGCGCGCCCGAGTGCCGTTCCTGCACTTCTTCGACGGCTTCCGCACCTCCCACGAGGTCCTCAAGGTTGAGGAGCTCACCTTCGACGACATGCGGGCCATGCTGGACGACAAGCTGATCGCCGAGCACAAGGGGCGCGGGCTCTGCCCCGACCGCCCGATGATGCGCGGCACGGCCCAGAACCCGGATGTTTACTTCCAGGGGCGTGAAACGGTCAACCCCTACTATCCCAAATGCATCGACATCGTCGTGGAGGAAATGGCCAAATTCGCCAAGCTGACCGGACGCAAGTACAAGCTGGTGGATTACGTGGGGGCCAAGGACGCGGATCGCGTGGTGATCGTGATGGGCTCGGGTGCCGATGTGGTCCAGGAAACCGTCGAGAATCTGGTCAAAAAGGGGGAAAAAGTCGGCGTGGTGAAGATCCATCTTTACCGCCCCTTCCCGCTGGATGCCTTCATCAAGGCCCTGCCCAAGAGCGTCAAGAAGATCGCCGTGCTCGACCGTACCAAAGAGCCGGGCGCCCTGGGCGAGCCGCTCTACCTGGATGTGCGCACCGCCATCGGCGAGGCCATGGCCGAGAAGAAGTTCTCCTTCGACGGCTACCCGATCATCGTCGGCGGCCGTTACGGCTTAGGCTCCAAGGAGTTCAACCCCGCCATGGCCAAGGCCGTGCTCGACAACCTCAAGGCCAAGACCCCCAAGAACCACTACGTGGTCGGTATCGAGGAGGATGTCACCAACTGCAGCCTGAAGGTGGACCGGGAGTACAAGAACCCCATGGACGGTGTCTACCAGGCCATGTTCTACGGCCTGGGCTCGGACGGCACCGTGGGCGCCAACAAAAACTCCATCAAGATCATCGGCGAGGAGACCAAGAACAACGCCCAGGCCTACTTCGTCTACGACTCCAAGAAGGCCGGCTCCATGACCACGTCGCACCTGCGCTTCGGCAAAAAGCCGATCCGCGCCCCCTATCTGGTTCAGGAGGCCGATTTCGTGGCGTGCCACAACTTCTCCTTCCTGGAGAAATACGACATGCTCTCCAAGGCCAAGAAAGGGGCCACCTTCCTGCTCAACGCCCCTTTCGACCACGACGAGGTGTGGGACCGCATACCGAAAGAGGTGCAGCAGCAGATCATCGACAAAAAACTCAAGTTCTACGTGATCGACGGCGTCAAGCTGGGCAACGAGATCGGCCTGGGACCCCGCATCAACGTGATCATGCAGACCTCCTTCTTCAAAATATCCGGCATCATACCGCTCAAGACCGCCGTGGCCTCCATCAAGAACGCCATCAAGAAGTCCTACGGCAAGGCGGGCGAGAAGGTGCTGGAGATGAACTACAAGGCGGTGGATGCCGGCCTGAACAACCTGTACGAGGTCAAGGTGCCCGCCAAGGCCACCAGCAAGCTGCGGATGGCCGCAGCCGTCTCCGCCAAGGCACCCAAGTTCGTCAAGGAGGTCACCGGGGTGATCGTGGCCGGCCTGGGCGACGACCTGCCGGTCTCCAAGATGCCGGCCGACGGTACCTTCCCCACCGCCACCTCGCAGTACGAGAAGCGCAACATCGCTATCGACATCCCGGTGTGGGACGACAAGCTCTGTATCCAGTGCGGCATCTGCTCGTTCGTCTGCCCCCACGCCGTCGTGCGCATGAAGGCCTATGACGCCAAGCTGCTCAAGGGCGCTCCGGCCAGCTTCAAGTCCGCGGATTGCAAGATTCCCGAGATGGCCGGCAAGAAGTTCACCGTCCAGGTGGCCCCGGAGGATTGCACCGGCTGCGGCGCCTGCTCCCACAACTGCCCGGCCAAGGACAAGCAGAACCCGGATCACAAGGCCCTGGACATGCACTTCCAGCCCCCCCTGCGTGCCCAGGAGGCCGAAAATTTCGAGTTCTTCCTCAAACTGCCCGACGTGGACCCAACCCAGGTGAAACTGGAAACTCTGCGCAGCAACCAGTTGGTGCGCCCGCTGTTCGAGTTCTCCGGCGCCTGCGCCGGCTGCGGCGAGACCCCCTACCTGAAGCTGCTCTCCCAGCTGTTCGGCGACCGGATGCTGATCGCCAACGCCACCGGCTGTACCTCCATCTACGGCGGCAACCTTCCCACCACCCCCTGGGCCCAGCGGGCCGACGGCCGTGGTCCGGCCTGGTCCAACTCGCTGTTTGAGGACAACGCCGAGTTCGGTTTCGGTATGCGCCTGACCGTGGACCAGTTCAACAAGTCGGCCCTGGAGTACTTGAACGAGCTTGCCGGCAGCAAGGCCTTCGCCGCCAGCGCCAAGCTGTTCAAGGAGATCATCGGGGCGGACCAGTCCACCCAGGCCGGCATCGAGCAGCAGCGCGGCCGCGTTGACAAGCTGAAAGCGGCCCTGAAGGGGAGTAAGGATCAGACCGCGCGGCTCCTGGTGCCCATCGCCGACTACCTGGTGAAGAAGTCGGTATGGTGCATCGGCGGCGACGGCTGGGCCTACGATATCGGCTACGGCGGCTTGGACCACGTCATCGCCTCGGGCAAGAACATCAACCTGATCGTGCTCGATACCGAGGTCTACTCCAACACCGGCGGCCAGGCCTCCAAGTCCACCCCCATGGGCGCCGTGGCCCAGTTCGCCGCCGGCGGCAAGTCGGTGGCCAAGAAGGATCTGGGCATGATGGCCATGGCCTACGGTTCGGTCTACGTGGCAACGGTCTCCCTCTCCAACCCTGCACAGTGCGTCAAGGCCATGCTGGAGGCCGAGGCCTACGACGGGCCGTCCCTGATCATCGCGTATGCCCACTGCATTGCCCACGGCATCAACATGACCACCGCCGTGGACGAACAGAAAAAAGCGGTGCAGTCCGGCTACTGGCCGCTCTACCGCTACAACCCGGCCCTGGCCGCCGAGAGCAAGAACCCCCTGCAGCTGGACAGCAAGGCGCCGACCATCACTCTGGAAGAGTACGCCTATGGGGAGAATCGCTGGAAGGTGCTTCAGAAGAGCAATCCCGACGCCGCGGCCAAACTGATGAAGAAGGCCAGCGCTTCCACCGCCAGCCGTTTTGCCTATTTCCAGAAGCTGGCGGCGCTGACCTACGACGAACCAAAGTAGGGTTGTTATAATCAAATCGCAGCACAACGAGGCCCCGTGGCATGCACGGGGCCTTTTTCCTTTTTCCGCCGTTAACGAACTGGTATAGTGGGGCCGCGAGGGTTTTGATGATCCCCATGGGACGCCGACATCTCATGATCCGTATGGCAGGGGGGCACCTGTTCATGCTGCTCGTGGCCTTGGCGGGAAACGCCTGGTGTGCTTCGCCCGGGGAAGGGAGGGCACTTGCCACGCCTGGCTATGCCACGCCCCTGGCGGGGGATGCAAGTTCGGTGGACCTTTTGGGGCAGCAGATCCGGATTCCGGCCCGGGACCGGGGTAACACCCTGGCGCTGACCGTGGGGGGGACGTTCTTCTCGCCTGCCCTAGGCAGCGCGGACGTCCTCCCGGTCTCCGCGCTCTATGGGAGGCGGGAGACCACTCGTTCCCGGAGTCGCCTGGTTTTCGGCGTCTTTGTCAACGAACTGGACCATGCCCTGAAATTCAACAATTTTGAGGCCCTGGCCCACCTGGAGAATACGACTATCCCCTTCCCAACGAGGGAGATCGTGGGCGGGAGGGAGGTCAAGGCCAGCAGTATCGTCTGGGGGCAGGCCGCTGCCTGGGTGGGGGCGGGCTACCGCCTCCCGGTCGCGCCCTTTCAGGTGGATAATGACCTGCGGCTGCAACTTTTCTACGAAGGGGGCTACCTCTATTCATCCCGCACCGTGGACAGCGGTGCCGATGTCAGGTTGCCACCCGATACCGTCACCCACGGCGTGCGCCTGCGTGGCCGCTATGACGGCATGCGTCGCAATATCATGGAACTGTTGCACCTGGGGGTGGCGGGGGGGCTGGACGTGGAGTGGCAGCGACGGGCCCATTGGGCTGATGCCAACTACGGGGGGGCCGACTATAGAAAGGATGAAACCCAGGAATTCGTCAAGCTGTCCGGCTATCTGATGGCTGCCGCGCCGGTGCCGGGGCTTTCGGAGCGTGACCGGATGATATTCAGCGTCTACGGCGGCACCACGGCCGAAAAAGATCTGGACAGGTTTTCGGCATTCCACATCGGTGGCGGGCCGTTTCCCAGCGAAAGCGACGATCTCGCCCGTATCCCCTATCCCGGCGCGGAGTTCAACCAATTCCCGGTGTCGGATTATGTTGTCGGCACAGCCGAGTACCGGCGGGAACTGTTGTTTTTCCTGTATCTGCATCTGCGGGGCACCTTTTCCTGGGCCAACCGGGATGTGCTTTCCACCCATCCCCTGCGGTTCCACGAGAGCCGCGGCCAAGCGCTGTCCGCGGGGCTGACCTGCGGGCTGCCCTGGGATTCGACGCTCTACCTGGAATATTCCTACGACAGCGGTCTGCTCAGGAACGGCGTCTCCGGGAGCAGTCTGTCCCTGCTCTGGTCGAAGTCGCTGTGAAACAACAACTCAAAACGGTAAGGCGTCAGTCCCAAGACATTCCGTTATTCGGCGAGGAATCATGAAAAAAATATTCATAATCGGTTGCGGTTACATCGGCTCGCGCGTCGCCCGCCTGGCGAGGGATGCGGGATACGAGCCGACCTGCCTGGTCAGGTCGGCGGAGCATGGCGAGGCCCTGGGAAAAGATGGCTTAAGGACGATGATCGCCACGCTGGACGACCCGGCCGGGATACGGTTGCCGGATGAGACGGCCGGAGGGGTGGTGCTGTATTGCGTGCCGCCGCCGGGCGGCGGGCTCTTCGACACCCGGGCCAGGAATTTCTGCGCCACCCTGGCCGCATCGCCCCCTGCCAAGATCGTCTACCTGGGCGCCACCTCGGTCTACAGCGAAACCCGCGGCGGCGTGGTGACGGAGAGTTCGCCCACCGCCCCGGCATCGGCCATGGGCAAGCGGCGGCTCGATGCCGAAGCGACCTTCCGGGCCTTCGGGGTGGCCCACGGCACGGCGGTGGTCATCCTGCGGATCAGCGGCATCTACGGTCCCGGCCGCCTGCCGTTGATGCAGATCAGCCAGGGGCAGCCGCTTCTCAAAGAAGAGGAGTCCGGCCCCAGCAACCGCATCCATGCCGACGACCTGGCGCAGGTGTGCCTGGCGGCTGTGGAGAAGGGGGAGAATGGCGCAATCTTCAACGTCAGCGATGGCCATCCAACCAGTATGACCAGCTACTTCAACGCCGCCGCGGACGCCCTGGGCCTGCCCCGCCAGCCTCAGGTGGCCCTGGATGAGGCGCGCCGGGCCATGTCCCCCCTGATGTTCTCCTACGTGAGCGAGTCGCGGGTGGTGGACAATTCCCTCATGCTGGAGAAGCTGGGCGTCAGGTTGCGCTACCCCACCATGGCTCAGGGGTTGCCCGCCTCGGTCGAGGCGGCATGAACCTCCTGGCAACGGCACACCTCTCCCCCAGCGGGGAACGGCTCAAGGCGATCTTCCTCCCGTTGCTGGAGCACTTCGGCCCCCGGTTCTGGTGGCCGGCCGAGACCCCCTTCGAGGTCTGCATCGGGGCGATTCTGACCCAGAACACCGCCTGGACCAACGTGGAGAAAGCCATCAGCGCCCTGAAGGGGGCCCAGGTACTGACCATGGAGGGGATAGAGGCGATTGAAACGGGCCGCCTGGCGGAACTGATCCGGCCGGCCGGCTACTACAACGTCAAGAGCGCCAGGATCAAGGGGTTTGTGGGGTGGCTCCGGGAGTGCCACAACGGCTCCCTGAACGTGCTGTTCAACGGCGAGTGGCGCGACTTGCGCCAGGAGTTGCTCAAGGTGCGCGGCATCGGGCCGGAGACCTGCGATGCGATCCTGCTCTATGCCGGGAACAAGCCGACCTTTGTGGTGGATGCCTACACCCGGCGTCTGTTTCACCGCCTGGGCCTGCTGCCGGCCGCTGCGGGCTACGACGAGACCCGCCTGCTGTTCATGGAACATCTTCCCTGCGACGCCGTGCTGTTCAACGAGTACCACGCCCTGATCGTGGAACAGTGCAAGACCTTCTGTCGCACCCGCCCGTTGTGCGCCGGCTGCCCGTTGGCGCCGCAGTGCCCCACCTCCCTTTCCGGCTGCTGTGCCTGACCCTGACTAATTTAGTGGGCTTATCCGGCATTTGTCCGTGATACTGTACCGTTATAGTATTTTTGTCGCTTGCCAGGGTAGGGGCCTTCTGGTAAAATATAGTTACAGAAAACATTGCGGGGGTTCCCTAAGAACCCTCATTTGCCCTGGTGACTTTCCCTCCTAGTTGCCGGGGTGTTTTTTTGTTGGCCGCCCTAAAATGTTCATCCCGCTCAGCTACGGATTCAACCTGAAAAACGAACAAGACGAATCGATCATTCGGATTGAACCCACCTTGATCTATGGGTGTTTATCCCCTTCTTCCCGGTTTCAAAAGATTTATCGGTTTAGTGCGGTGAATTCAGGCCGCCTGTGGACAGACCCCGGTGATGGCGCACTTCAGGCAGCGGAGGGGATCGGTGCCGGTGCACCCTTCGCTGATGCCCAGGTGGGCCAGGGAGAAGTCGTACTTGACCGGGTCTTTGGGGTCGAGCAGCCGCAGGCTGGCGGTGATCTCCTGGGCCATGCGCCAGTCGGCGTTCTTTCTCTGGGTAAAGCCCAGGTAGGAGCAGATGCGGCTGATATGGGTGTCCACCGGGATGACCAGGTGGGCGGGGGTGATCCCCTGCCAGAGCCCCAGGTCGATGCCGTCGGCCGGGCGCACCACCCAGCGCAAAAACATGCAGAGGCGCTTGCAGGCACTGCCCGATGCGGGGGCGGGGAAGAAAAAGGGGAAGTAGGAGTCGGCGGGGATGGTGCTCTTCCGAAATATGGGCCGGTAATCCAGGCCCCGCACGGCCGACGCATAGCCGTCCAAGGCGGCGGTCACATCCTCGGCCCCGCTATCGTGAAAGCGGGTAAAGAAGGCGTTGATGCTGCCGCTCTCCTCGATCATCAGCCGGCAGGCCCACAGAAGGGCGCACAGGTCCCGGCCGTCGTTGAAGCGGTGCTTGAAGCCGTCGAACGTTCTCAATCCCGGTTTGGGGTCGAAACGCTCGACAAAACGGCGCGGCGACGGCCCCAGTTCGGCGAAAATCCTCTCAAGGGTGCGCAGGATGATCTTGATCCCGCCGTAGGCGAAGGATGAAGCGATGACGGCGGCCACCTCCCGGTCGGCCGGCTCCCCGTAGCGGTGGCAGAAGGAGAGCGGGTCGTTGGCCAGGTGGACGGTGGACCGGGCGGCGTACAGGTCGTCGAGGCAGGTTTTTAGGTCAAGGGTACGTGGCATCGGGTACTCAGGTGGACTCGGGATGGGGAACGGCAAGAATTCCCCGGCCCGCTCCCTTGTGAGGGAAGCGGGCCGGGAATGACGTTGCGTATGGGGCTGTACGCCACGGGCTGTGAAGGGGGCTTACTCCTCCACCTCCTCGAGCACCATGTCGCCGTACTGGTCGGAAACCGGCTCCTTGACCCGCATCAGTTGATACCATTTGACAAAGGCGGAGATGAAGACGATCGCCATGAGGACCATCAGGACCACCGAGAGGATCGCCAGCAGGGTCAGCCCCTTGGGCAGGTAGTTTTTGGTGATGTTGAGATAGCCGGCGGACATGGTGACCGGGATCATGAAGATGCCGGGGATGGCGGTTACCCAGGCATATCGGGCCTTGCCGAGCCGGATCAGCATGGTGGTGCCGATGATCAGGCCACTGGTGGCCAGGAGTTGGTTGCTCATGCCGAACAGGGGCCAGATGGTGGTGATGTCGCCGGTATAGACCAGATACCCCCAGGAAGCGGTGAAGAGAAAGCTGGCAATGGCGATGCCCGGCTTCCAGGTGAAGTCGCCGAATTTAGGCACGACCTTGCTCAGCATCTCCTGGAGCAGATAGCGACCCACGCGGGTGCCGGCATCCACGGCGGTCAGGATGAAGACCGCCTCGAACATGATGGCGAAGTGGTACCAATAGGCCATCATGCTCTTCATGAAGGGTACGGCGGAGAAGATATAGGCCATGCCCACCGCCAGGGAGACGGCGCCGCCCGGCCGCCCCTGCACCTGCTCACCAACCTCGGCCGCCAGTTCGGGCAGGTGCACCGGCACCATACCAAGGGCCTGGAAAGCCTTGGGAGCGGCATTGATGGCGAAGTAATCGGCCGGGACCAGCACGCAGGCGGCGATCAGGGCCATGATCGCCACGAAGCCTTCGGTCAGCATGGCGCCGTAGCCGATGAAGAGGATCTCCTTCTCGTTGCCGATCATCTTGGGGGTGGTGCCGGTGCCGATGATGGCATGGAACCCGGACAGGGCGCCGCAGGCGATGGTGATGAAGATGAAGGGGAAGACCGCGCCCGGTATGATCGGGCCGCCGCCGGAGATATATTTGGTTACCGGCTCCATGGAGAGGTTCGGGTGGACGACTACGATCCCCAGGGTCAGCATGACGATGGTGCCGATTTTCAGGTAGGTGGAGAGGTAGTCCCGCGGGGTGAGGAGCAGCCAGACCGGCAGGACCGAGGCGAAGAAGCCGTACACCGGGATGAACAGGGCGATCTGTTTCTTACTGAAGGTGAACAGGCCGGCCAGGACCGGATCGGCGGCAATGAACGGGCCGGTCACGATGGCGAAGAAGAGCAGCACAACGCCGATTACGCTGGCCCCCTTTACGTCGCCGGGCCGAATCTTCTGGAGGTAGATGCCCATCAGGATAGCGATGGGGATGGTGCAGAAGACGGTGTAGGTCCCCCAGGGGCTGGAAAACATGGCGTTGACCACCGCGATGGAGAGGCCGGCCAGGGTCAGGATCAGGATGAAGAGTACGGCGAAGGAGGCCACGGTGCCGGTGGTCTTGCCGATTTCGTACTCGGCGATGCGGGCCAGGCTCTTGCCCTTGTGGCGTACCGAGGCGAACAGCACGATGGTGTCGTGGACCGCTCCGGCCAGGACGCAGCCGACGATGATCCAGAGCGCGCCGGGGAGGAAACCGAATTGGGCCGCCAGCACCGGTCCCAAAAGCGGCCCGGCCGCGGCTATGGCCGCGAAATGGTGGCCGAAGAGGATGTATTTGTTGGTTTTGACGTAGTCGTGGCCGTCGGCCATGGTCACGGCGGGAGTCTCCCGGTCATCCTTGAGTTCGAGCACCCTGCTGGCGATGAACAGGCCATAGAAGCGGTAGGCAATGGCAAAGACGCAGAGGGCGACGAAGACCAGGGTGAGTGCATTCATAACGAGTCCTCCTGTGAGTGGAATCGCGACGGGCAATTTTGTGCGATTCTCATTTCAATATGCCGATTGTGCCATGCTGTCAACGTTATTTACGGGGGATCGCATCATACGTCCGCTTCCCGCAGGAAGCGGGCCGCATCCTCGGGCGACGTGGGGTTGATGTAGAATCCGGTGCCCCATTCGAAGCCGGCAACCTGGGTCAAGCGCGGCACCAGCTCGATATGCCAGTGATAGTCCTGTTCCAGGGAGTTCCAGTGGGTCGGTTTCCCCGGCCGCCGGTGCATGGGGGGGGCGGTGTGGAGGATGAAATTGTAGGGCGCATCCCGCAGCACGTTCTTGACCCTGAGCAGCATGTCCTTCATGGCCACGGCCAGTTCGGCCAGTTGGGCGTCGTTCATCAGGGCAAAGTCGTGGCTGTGGCGTTTGGGATACAGCCGCAGTTCAAAGGGGGAACTGGAGGCATAGGGGGTCAGGGTGACGAAGTTGGAAAATTCCCGCACCACCCGCTCGCCGCAGTCCAGCTCGAACGCGATCAGGTCGCAAAAGATGCAGCGTTCCTTGGTGCTGAAGTAGTTGCGCGCCACCTTGAGTTGGGTGGCGGCAACCGGGGGGAGGAGCGGCACGGCGATCAACTGGCTGTGGGAGTGGTGCAGGGTCGCCCCGGCCCGGAGCCCGTGATTTTTGAAGAGCACCATGTAGCGGAAGCGGAAATCCCTGCGCAGATCCTGATAGCGCGCCCGGTAGGCGGTCAGGACGTCGCTGATCTCGTGGGGGGTGAGATCGGCCATGCTGCGGTTGTGGTCGGGGGTCTCGATGATGACCTCGTGGGCGCCGATGCCGTTCATCACGTCGTACAATCCATAGCCGCGGTTATTCAGTTCCCCCTCCACCCGCAGCGCCGGGTATTTGTTGGGGATCACCCGCACCCGCCAGTTGGCCGCGTTGGGCATGCCGCTGGGGCGGATGGCGAAGATCTCGGGCGGCGTCTTGTCCTCGTTGCCGTAGCAGAAAGGGCAGGCGGTCATGCCGTCCCCCTCCGGCTCGACATGGAAATCCCGCGGCCGCCTGCCGCGCTCGGTGGCGATGATAACCCAGTGCAACTTTATGGGGTCCCAGCGAAGTTCTGACATGGTAAGCTCCTCACCCGTGTATCGTAGTAAATTCCATCATCCAGAACCATCTACCTACTTCAGCAACGTCAGATTTGAGATGATGGGGGTGGCGGCGAGGAGGAAGCGACAGAGGCATAGCAGCGCTATGCCGACAAGCTTCCGACGAGCCAACGCCCCCAGCGCTCAAATATGGCGTTGTCCTATATGAGCCAGTTGTCCAGTTCTATTTCCGGCCCCGCATAATAGATCATCAACGGCGCATCCGTGGGCCAGCGCCCGATCTCCTCGTTGTCGCGCACCAGGGTCACCGAAGCGAACAGCTTGCTCTTGGGGGCCGGCTTGATGGCCTCCAGCGGGATAGCGACCTCGCAGGTCTTGGCGATTTTCCAGCGGCAATGGCCGCTGGTCGGCACCCAGACGTTGTTTTCCCTGACCTGCAGGAGCCCCTCGTCCGTGCGCATCTGCAGGGGCAGCCGGTATTCCCGGTCATAGATCAGGTGCAGGTTGAGTACGTCGATCTCCCGTAGCATCCGGGAGAGTTCCTGGATGCCGTCGATGCGGAAGAACAGGTGGTTCTTGTTGTAGCCGTAATAGAAACTCTGCAGCATGCGGTCCGAGGAGTGCATGGCCGACCCCTGGCGGGTCAGGTCGTAGAGGCCGGCTGCCAGCCATTCGAAGTAGTCGCTGATCTTGCCGTTGATCTCGGGGTCGATGAAGCCGGCCGGTTCCCGGATCAGCCCGGCCGGGCTCTTTTTCTTGATCGCTTCCAGGAGCTCGCGCGGCGTGTCGATCCCCAGCAGCCGGTAAACGTTCATCAAATGCTGGCGGAAGAGCCGGTCGAACCGGTCGCTGTGGGGTGAAAAATGATCGTCTCCGTACCACCAGAACCAGTCGCTCCCCTCGGCGGCGTACAGTGAGCGGCAGATCATCTCCACTGCGGCATCCGCAGCCGGTTTCCCGCTCGCCAGGGCTTCGGCCACGGCCGGGTTGCGGGAGACGGCGGCGTTTCGTGTCGCGGCCAGCAGGTCCCAGGCCAGGTTCTCCTCCGGGTGGCCGATCCAGATGCCGTAATTGGCGTTGATCCACGAGCCGGGATGGATGCCGTGCAGCCGGCCGTCGAAGCTGCTGCGGGCCAGGACGTCGGAGCAGACGGTCAGATTGAGGGCCGGCGATTCGGCAATGCCACGGTACAGCCTCTGCAAAAAGTCATAGGCGTTGTTGGGGTAATACTCCCAGGCGTTCTCGCCGTCCAGGCAGATCGGGATCACCCGCCCTTCGCCGCTGGCGCGCCCCTTGATGGCGTGCAGCCGCCCGCAAAAGTCCGCCACGGCCCTGCCCGCATCCCACTGGGAGTAGGTAAAACCGACCAGATCGGAGAGTTGGTGGTCGCGGAAAAAGGCGCCGATCTCGCCGTGCCGGCAGGCGAAACGCCAGGGGCGGTAGAGGCGTTCCTTGTGGTCCCCCAGGCCCCCTTCGAGGCTTTTGACCAGGATGTCTTCATCCGTGGCGATCCAGCCGATACCGTTTTCGGCGATGATCTCCAGCGCCTCGTTGCTGACCGATCCCTCCGACGGCCACATGCCGGTGGGGGTAAAGCCGAAGACCTGCTTGAAGTAGTCGATGCCGCGCCTGATCTGGGCGCGGGCGTCTTCGGGGTGGCGGAAGATGGCTGTGGGCAGCGTGACGCGCGGCATGGCGGTCTGGGCGCTGCGGACATCGCACAAAAGCGGCAGGATAGGGTGGAAGTAAGGCGTAACGGACAGTTCGATCCGCCCTTCCCGGTGCAGACGCTGGTAACAGGGGATGATGGCCTGCAGCAGTTCCCGTTGGGTGGCAAAGAGCAGATTCTTGTCGGCAGCGGTGAACCCCTCCCCCTTGGCCGCCAGTTCGGCAAAGGCGGGATAACGCCGGCGGGAAGCCTCGCCGGTCCACGCCAGGAAGAACAGGACCTGGAGGTCCAACAGGTCCTGGTCGCTGAAGTGCCTGACCCGGTCCCGGGCACTGCCCGGTTTCCCTTCGCCCGCCATGTAGAGCAGTTCCAGGTAGCGGCGGGACGGTTCGATCATGCGCTGCCGGTTGGCGGAAAAGAAGTTCTCCAGCAGGAAGATGCGATCATCCTCCCCCAGGTCGGCCGGAGCCGCCTTACCCCTTTCCAGAAAGGGATCCACGGCTGTGCCGGCGGCATAATCCAAAATCTGTTCGATCAGGGACGGAACCAGGTTGAAGACCGCCTTTGCCCCCGGGGTATCCTCCACAATGGCCGGCATGTCGAAATAATCCTTGATGCCGTGCAGATAGGTCCAGGGGAGCGCGTACTCGTTCTTGAGCGGGTCCTTATAGTATGGCTGGTGCATATGCCATATGATGACCACGTCGAGTGGGGTCGGCATCTCAATCGGCTCCTTGTCCCTTAGCAGGCTGTTGGAAAAACAGGTTGTTCAAAAATAGTCAGATCGTCGCACCCGCAGAAGGCCCTGAGGAGGCGTAGCAGCGCTACGCCGCACGAAAGGGCTTTCGAGGACGGCGGCGAGATGGCTGTTTTTCAACAACCTCTTAGACAGAAACGGGATCATTCCAGCTCCCTCTTCCACCCCTCCACCTTCTTCTGATATTCCGATAACAGCCGCTGGGCCGCCTTCTGGTCCTTGGCTTCGGCCACGATGTGGGCGTAGGGGGTGTGCTGGTCCGGCAGCACCAGCACCCACTCGTCGCCGAAGTGCACCTTTATGCCGTCGATGAAGGTCGCTTCCTTGTCCAGGCTGTCTTCGCTCATCTTGCGCATGATGCCACCCTTCATCTCCCAGGCGCAGGGCACGCTGGTCTGGAGGAATACACTCGTCGGCACTTCCGCGAGGGCGCTGGAAAAGGAGATGGCGCTGGCGGCGCCCAGTTCCACCAGCTTGGCGATGGCGAACATGCCGTCGAAGGATGCCTGGAAACGGGGAAAGGCAAAACGGCCGTCAATGGTGCCGGCCAGGATGACTTCGGAGGAACTGGCCACCTCCAGCATGGCCCGGTCGCTGCTTTTGGTGCGGGTGACCTGGCAGCGCTTCTGGTTGGCCATCTGTTCAATGGTGGAGGGCGCGTGTACCGGTACGGCGATGACCCCTTTCTGGCCGGTCTTTAGAAAGAGCGCGGTCACCAGGGAGAGCAACTCCACACCGTCGAAGATGCGGCCGCTCTCGTCCAAAAGGACGAGAGCCTCGGCGGTGGGGTCGAGCCAGAATCCGGCCTGGGCCCCCAGCGAGGCGACGATCTTGGAGAGCTGTTTCAAGCCGGCATGTTTATCCAAGGCCTTTTTACTGCCGCGCCCCTCGTCAACATAGGCGTTCAGGGCGATCACGTTGCATCCCAGTTCATTGAGGATCAGGGGCAGAATCTGGCTGGCAGGCGCGAAGTTGAAATCCACCACCACGGTCCAGGCCGCCTTTTTGAGCGCCTCCTTGTCGATGGCCCGCAGGAAACCCTCGCGGTAGAACTCGACCACGTTGTTGATTTCGATGATGGCGCCCGGTTCGCTGTGGTGGGCGCGGCGGAAGTTTTCCTTGTAGTAGATGCGTTCCACGTTCTTGGCCATGCCGCTGGAAAAATCCAGGCCGTCCCCGTCCAGGAAGACGATCTCTAGGGCGGCCGGGTCGTCCAGCGCCTGGCGCAGGTAGAATCCCCCCACCTCGCCGAAGGTCTTCAGCTTGTAGCGCAGGATCGGCAGGGGGGTCATCTTCATGTCGCGCACATTGACCCCCGCCGAGAGGATGCCCCCCACGAAGCAGCGCTTGAGCATGCGCGAGGAAAGGTTGCAATCGCGGCCTCCCAGGACGAAGCTCCCCTTGGGCAAGGTCGTGCCGTAGGCACAGCCCAGTTTTGCCACGAATTCGGGCGTCAGCTCCACGTTGGAGAGGCCTTTGATCATGGCACCTTCGAAGAGCGCCTTTTTCCACTTCTCGCCCCATATCAGGTTGGCGGTGACGGTGGCGCCGGCCTCGATCATCTTGCGCGGCCAGATCTTGACATCGCTCTTGATGACCGCCTCGTCGCCGATGGAGGTTTCATCGGCAACGATGACCCCATCCTCCAGTACGGCCCCCTGACCGACGCGTACATTGGAGCAGATCACACTGTCGGTGATCCTGGCCCCTTTCTTGACGTAGGAGTTGTCCCAGAGCACGCAGCGGTTGAGCTTGACCCCGGCCTCGATAGTGCAGTTGCGGCCGATGACCGAATCCTTGATCCGCACATCGCCCAAGATCTGGGTGTTGTCGCCGACGACTACCGTCCCTTCGAGGCCGGTGGGGTACTCCAGGGTCACGTCGGCGCCGATGCGCAGGTCCTTGCCCAGAAAATCCTGTTTGGGCTCGTCGATCTTCAGGTTGATCCTGCCCTTGAAGATGTCGTGATAGGCCTCGCGGTAGGAGTCGGTGTTGCCGATGTCGCGCCAGTACCCTTTGGCCGGGAAGCCGAACAGGGCCTCCCTGTTCTTCAGCATGGCCGGGAAGAGGTCTTGGGAAAAATCGAAGTTTTCCCCGTCGGGGATGCTTGCCAGGATCTCCGGCTCCAATACGTAGATGCCGGTGTTGATGGTGTCGGAGATGACTTCGCCCCACCCCGGCTTCTCCAGAAACTGGGTGATGCGTTTTTCCTTGTCGGTGATGACCACCCCGAACTGGAGCGGGTCTTTGACCGAGGTGAGGGTGATGGTGGCCTTGGCCTTGCTGTCGACGTGGAAATCGATGACTTTCTTGAGGTTGAAGTCCGTCAGCAGGTCGCCGCTGATGACCAGGAACCGCTCGTCCAGATATTTCTCGGCCGCTTTGACCGCTCCTGCCGTGCCCATATCCTGCAAGGGGGTCACATAGGTGATTTTGACCCCGAAGTCGGCGCCGTCACGGAAAAAATTTTTGATGACGAACGGCTGATGGTAGAGCAGCATCACCAGGTCGGTGATATCGTGTTTTTTGAGCAATTCCACGATATGCAGCATGATCGGGCGGTTGAAGAGGGGGATCATCGGCTTCGGAATGCTGCTGGTGAGCGGCTGGATACGGGTTCCGAATCCGCCGGCCATGATGACGGCTTTCATACGGTGGGCTCCTTGCGTGAAATAATGATCTCGTACGCTTTGTGACGAGACGGGCCGGTGCCGGTATTCATGAACGAACCAGCCCCCCCCTCCCCGCTGCACAGGAGGGGATTATACACCGATTCCACATCAAGGCGCTATCTCCGTTGGCTCGTCTTCGGCACCTCAACGTGCTGACGGCACGTCTTCGGCACCTCACACCTCGCCGCCCTGATTTCATCCTTGATCTGAAATCGGTATTACAGGCCGGCCTTCTGTCGTTGGGCCTTCTTGGCCAGGACCCGGGCGATCTCCTGCTTCAACTCGCTCAGGTCTCCGGATTTGACCACATAGCCGTCCGCCAGCCACGCGGAGAAGTCGTCCTTGTAGCAGGAGAAGGCCGAACAGAGGATGACCGGCATGTCGTGGCGCTCTTTGACCAGTTTCTGCAGCAGGTCTATGCCGCTCTCGTTCTTGAGCTTTATGTCCAGCACCGCCAGGTCGAAGGCACCCTCCTGGAGCTTTTCCACCGCCTCGGCGGTCCCGGCCGCCGTCACCACTTCATACCCCTCGTCCGCCAGCTCTTCGGCATACAAAAGCCGGATGTTGGCCTCATCATCCACCACAAGTAACCTGCTCATTTACTGATCCTCCTTCCGGATGGGAAGTGCTATCGTGAAAAAAATGCCGTCTTCGGGCACTGATTGGGCATTCAGAGGGATCCCCTGCTTCTCCAGTATGGTCTTGCACAGGGCCAGGCCCAGGCTGGCCCCCATTACCTGGGTGGATGAAAACGGCATCATGATGGTATCCAACTCCTCCTGGGGGAGATACCGGCCGTGGTCCCGGATACGGATGATGACGGTATCTGCTTCCCGATGGGTATCGATGTCCATGGTCCGCGGGGGCCCGATGCCGTTCAGATCACATTGGAGAATGGTGCGCAGGCAGTAGGACACCTGCTTGAAATCGATATAGGCCAGCGGCAGTTCGCTTCCTGCCGAGAACGTGCTGCCGTAGCCCCGGGTGCGCAACGCAGCGGCCGATTCCCGGAGCGCGGTCTCCACCAGTTGGTTCACGTCCCAGAAGTCCCTGGTCGGGTAGAGGGAGTCGGAGTAGTTGAGGATTTCATCCAGGACCCCCTCCAGTTGGCGGGCCTCGCCGACGATGGATTCGATGAAGTTGCGCTTGGGATCGCCGTCAGGTGTGTTTTTCAACATGGAACGAGCAAACCCGCCGATGACCATCAGGGGGTTGCGGATGGAATGGGCGATGCTGGAGGTGATCCGGCCGACGAGGGCCATCTTTTCCATTCTGACGATCAACTCCTGCTGCTCTTTCAACTTGGTATGGGCTTCCGTGACCCGGTTGAGTTCCTCCTGGAGCCGTTCGTAGAGGGAGGCCCGCTCTATGGCGAAGGCCACGGGAAAAGTGAAGGTCTCAAGGGAATGCATGTCTTCCGCGGTGATACGGCGATGGGTGATGCAGTTGTCGGCGATGATCATGCCCACCCGGCGATTGCGGGAGACGAGCGGCATGAGCAGAAAGGTATCCACCCCCAGCAAACGGGCAAAATCCGGGTCCACGTCGGGGTGGTGGTAGGCGTCTTCGATCAGGATCGGCTGTTTCCCGTCCAGGGCCTTGATGAGGATATGGGTGGTGTTGGAGAGCGGAACCGAGATCTGTTCCAGGATGTCGTGGAATTTGGCCCGCTCGGCGGAGAGCTTGTTTTTGCGGAAGTTCTGGGCCAGGGTCTGCAGGTCCATGTCGTTGTGGCTTATCTCGTCCCAGACCTGGTGGGCCTCTTCGAAGTTACGCGGTCCGATGGCCAGGTATCCCTGGAGGTGGTCCCGCTTGTGGTCGGTCATCAGCAGGAAAGCCCGGTTCATGCCGAAACCCCTTCCAGCGGTGATGGCTGTCAGGGCCACCGACAGCACCTCCTCCAGGTCTACGGAACTCTGCAGGACGGAACCCAATTCGTGGAAGAAGCGGATTTCGAGGCTCTTGCTGTCCAGGAAGCTGAGCAGGGACTGGATATGGATCTTCTGACGGCGGTATTCGTCGTGGATCAGGGAAAAAACCGGCCCCAAGGGGTGACCGCTGCTCTGAAAACGTTCCAGGTCGCGCCTGAAGTTGGAGCAGTCGCAGCATTTCTCCAGGATACGCCGCCGCGGGGATTCCAGCAGGTCTTCATCGCCCTCGTGGATGTTCGGGCAATCACCCAATGCAATCACATCTCTGTCCCAGCAGCACTCCCAATCCACGCGGTTCCCCGTTTATACCAAGGCGTTCAAGATAAAGCGTAGTTAATTATACCAGGAGACGAGCAGTCTTCAAGTCATGACGGATAAATTCGTGGCGTTGCCTACCGTATTTTCCATGTGGTCCCCTGGGCGGAATCGAGCAATTGCACCCCTTTTTCCAGCAGCAGGTCACGGATCTCGTCGCTTCGTTTGAAATTTTTGGCTTTGCGGGCCTCGGCCCGCTCTACGATCAGCCCCTCGATCTCCGCCGGGGAGATGTTGATCTGGTCTGCCTTGGAACTCTTGATCCCTTCCAGCCACGCCGCCGGACGACTGCCGAACAGACCCAACACCTGTCCCACTTCGGCAAAACGATCACGCGTCCGGGCAATGAGCGACAGGCCGGCTGGGGCGGGGGCGCCCGTCTCCGCCAGGAAGCGGTTGCCGGCGCGCACGACGTCGAACAGCACGCCCAAAGCCTGGGCGGTGTTGAAGTCGTCATCCATAGCTTCACAGAAACGGGGGATAAGGTTTTCCAGCTTGTCCTGCAACTCCTGCCCGGCACCGGTCGGCGACTCTCCCGCCGGCAGTTCGGGAGGGGCGGGATTCTCAAGCAGGATTTCGTCCAGGGCCGCCAGAAAGGAATAAATCCGTTCCAGGCCCGCCTGGGCCTCGTCCAGATTCTGATCGGAGAAGTCGATCGGCGAACGGTAATGGGCCGAGAGGATGAAGAAGCGCAGGGTCTCCGGGTCGAACTTCTCCAGCACCTGGCGGATGGTAAAAAAGTTGCCCAGGGACTTGCTCATCTTCTCCGAGTTGATGTTGACAAAGCCGTTGTGCAGCCAATAGCGGACGAACTGGCAGCCATTGGCCGCCTCGGACTGGGCGATCTCGTTTTCGTGATGGGGGAAGATCAGGTCTTTGCCGCCGCCGTGAAAATCGAAGGTCATACCCAGGAACTCCATGCTCATGGCCGAGCACTCGATGTGCCAGCCGGGGCGTCCCTTGCCCCACGGCGACTGCCACCACGGTTCCCCGGGCTTGGAATCCTTCCAGAGGGCGAAATCCATGGGGTGGCGTTTTTTATCCCCCACCTCCACCCGCGCCCCGGCCTTCATCTCGTCCAAGTTGCGCTTGGAAAGCTTGAGGTAGTCGGGGAAGGTCTCCACGGCATAATACACGTCCCCCTCAGACTCATAGGCGTGCCCCTTGGCGATCAGGGCCTCGATGATGGCAATGATGCCGCCGATGTGGTCGGTGGCCTTGGGCTCCACCGTCGGCTTGGCCAGCCCCAGACGCTCCATGTCTTCGTCGAAGGCCCGGATGTAGCGGTCGCTGATGGTGCGGTAGTCCACCCCTTCCCGGTTGGCCCGGTTGATGATCTTGTCGTCGATGTCGGTGTAGTTGCGAACATAGGTGACATCGTAACCGGCGTACCCCAGGTAGCGGTAGATCACGTCAAAGACCACGTTGGCCCGCGCGTGGCCGATGTGGCAGTAGTCGTAGACCGTTACCCCGCAAACGTACATCCCGGCCCTGCCGGGTATGAGCGGTATGAAAACTTCCTTTTCACCGGAAAGGGTGTTGTAGACGCGCAGTGCCATGGTGCGGCTCCCATAAAAAGATTTGTTGTGCTTCTGCGGTGCTTGCCATCTATCGGCCTGATGAGGCGGCGCAGTGTCGCCTCCCGTCGCATCAGGCCGGGACTCCCGGGCCGATTCCGCGGAAAAGGTTACTGTACCACGGTGGGGCCCTGTGTCGTGAGAGTTATCACGGTCACACCCCGCCGGTTCTTGCGGCGTCCCTCGGCCGTCCTGTTGCTGGCGACGGGGATGGAACAGCCATAGGCGTTGATGCTGATCCTTTCCGGATCGATGTCGCCGTTGTGCAGTATCTGGTTCTTGATATTGACGGCCCTGACGCGGGAAAGGGTCATATTGTAATCGAACGGTCCCGTGTAGTCGGCATGCCCTTCCACATGGGCGGATACCTGGGGGTTCTTCTTCATAAACTCGTAAATCGCCTTGATCTTCTGGTAGTATTTGGGGTTGATGTCGGCCTTGTCTACCCTGAAGGTGATGACAAGCTTCATCAGCGGTTTTTCGTCGTAAACGATCCTGCTGTCGGGGGTCGCGGGGCAGCTGTCCATGGCTGCGGTAAAATAGCCTGCGCTGGACATGCCTTTTCGCGGCAGGAACGGTTTGATGGGCACATCGATCAGTATGGGCGTCGCCTCGGGGGGCTCGGGCTCCGGTCCCGGCTTTTGAGGTGCCGGCGCTATGGGGGCGGCAGCCACGGGTGGTGTCGACCGTACGGGCGCCATGGCCGGCCGCGGCGCCGGAACCGTCGGAACGGCAACTACCGCAGCAGGAGGAACCGGAGCAGCAACCACTGGAGCAGCAACCACGGGAGCGGCAACCACAGGAGCAGCAACCGCAGGAGCAGCAACCGTCGGAGCAGCAACCACGGGAGCAGCAACCGGCGGGGGAGGAGGGGCCGGAGCGGTAACTGCCGGAGCCGTGGGCACCGCAGTGGCGCTCCCCAGCGGGCAGCCATCCTTGTCTACCGGGACCCCCCAGGGGGTTCCGGGACATTTGTCGAGATAGTTGGGGACCCCGTCGCAATCGGAATCCAGCAGGGTTACGCCATTGAGCTTGGCGATGCAATCCGTCATGGCGGTACCAGGGGCGGGCTGCGGTCCCTTCCGGGGAACGGCGGCGGCTGGCGGCGCGGCGGCAGGTGCCGCGAGGTTGGTCGTTGTTTTCTCCCCGGCTGCCGCCCCTGCCGGAGCTTGCACGGCCGTTGCGGGGGCGGCGGTTTCGGCCTGTTCCGTCGTTTTGGCCGGGCAACCATCCTTGTCTACCTTGACGTCTGCCGCTGTTCCGGGACATTTGTCCAGGTAGTCGGGGATACCGTCGCCGTCACTGTCAAACGGGCAGCCATCCTTATCGACTTTGACCCCTGGCGGCGTTCCGGGGCATTTGTCCAGATAGTCGGGCACGCCGTCGCCGTCGCTGTCCATCGGACAGCCGTCCCGGTCCACCTTGACCCCCTTGGGGGTTTCCGGGCATTTGTCCAGGTAGTCCGGCACCCCGTCTTTGTCGGAATCGACCGGCGGCACCCGTTTCAGCGACTTGTCATAACCCAGAAGGAATGACAGGCCGAGGGACGCCTCAAAGTTGCTGCGGGCGGCCATGTCCCGGTACACGAAGAGGTGGCGCAGGTCCATCCGCAGCGCGAGATAATCCTTGAGAAAGTATTTGGCGCTGGCGCCGTAGTCGAAAAATGCGTTTGCAGACGAGGGGCTGCCGCCGCCATCCACGTACATGCCGCCGACGCCGATGGCAAAAGAGGGGACGAACCGCTCCCTGGGCCGGAGGGAATAGAGCGCCTCGGTGCGCAGGAGATAGGCATTGACGGAGCTTTTATTCGATTTCAGGCGGGTCATGGCCACGTCGAGCCCGGCTTCGATCCCCAGGCTGTCGATGGCGTTGCGGCCGATGATGTCGTATCCCAGGCGGAGGCCGTAGCTGGGACTCGCCTCCAGGTTGCTGTGGCCGTCGAACACGAGCATGCCGGCAACCGGGGTGAGGGAAACCGAAGGCGTGACGGCGGCGGCTTGGCGTGGAGCGCGGAAATCCACGGCAGCCAGGCAATCCCTGTGTGCGGACATGATCACGGTGCCGAGGAGTATGGATACGATGAACCTGCGCAACGATTTCTCCGTCCACATTAGAGATTTAAACTGCTACCATATACTACGTATAGCCACCCACTTTCAACCAAAACCACTATTTCGTGCAGGCCGGTTGTCAATTGAAAAAAAGTGCATGCGGGATTCCCACAGGTTACAGAGCGCGGCGGGCGAAGTATGAACTGCTTTTTAAGAATTTGACACCGCTACCCCTTTTTGATATAGACCATAGACGGTTCAAGTGTTTAAGTACTGTGCCACCACTTATTCAGCGGGGAGTCGCAGATGATTATCCAGTGTGAACAGTGCTCCACGAAATTCAGGCTCGATGATGCCAAGATCAAGGACAAGGGCGTCAAGGTCCGCTGCGCCAAGTGCCGGCACGTATTCACCGTCACGAAGCAGCAGGATCTGGAGTCCCCGGGCGAAACCCCGGCCGGCTTTGGGCTGCCGTCTGCGCCTGGCCCGGATGACGCTCCGGCTCATGACGCCGTTGCCCAGAGTGAGGCGCTGTCGAGCCATCCGTTTGCCGCAGGGAGTCTGGGTGATGACGTTTCATTCGCTTCGCCGGCGGTAGAGCCTCCCCCGGCTCCGACGGGGGAGGCTGATTTCGGCTTTTCCTTTTCCGATGAGACGCCGGGTGCTTCTGCAGGCCATGAGGAAGCACCGGCTCCCGCCAACGAGGCAGATTTTTCCGATTTCGATTTCGGCGATGTTGCAGCAGCCAAGGAGCCGGTGAGTGCATCGCCGGCCCCGGATTTCAGCGGAGAAGGCCGCCATTCCGCTGCCCCCGCCCCGGATGCCTCCGGTTTCGATTTCGGTGATGAAAATCTGTTCGGCGATGCGGTCGCACCCCCTGTGCCCGAAGAGCCTGCCGAACCGATCTCCTTCGATTTTTCGGCCGATGCGTTTGCCGATTCCCTGGGGGCGTCTGAAGAGGCGCCGGGAGGGGAAGGGGCCGTGAGCGGTATCGCTGCAGCCCAGGCCGACGAACCCTTCAGCCTGGGGGAAATCGACTTCGGCGACGAGTTGACCTCCGTAGCCGTGCAGCACGTCAACCCCGAGGAACTCAAGCCCGCCCAGGAACTGCTCTTTGCCCCCCTGGCGGAAGCGCAGGAAAAGAAGGGCTCCGATGTCGGGGAGGGGCCTGACGCCGCGGCCTTCTTTACCACACAGCAGGAAGAGCTGCCGCCGCTTTCCATCTCCTCGCGCCGCAAACAGAGCCCCGTCTTCATGGGGGTGGCCGCCGCGCTTGTCGTGGCTGTTGTGGCGCTGTTGGGCTATGCCGGGTACTCGATGTTCGGCGTGGAGAAGGTGGCAAAGGAGAGCGGACGGATTTCGGTACGCGGGATAAATGCCGCTTTTGTCAAGAACAGCGCCGCCGGGGAGCTTGTCGTGATCAGCGGCGAGGCGGTCAACGAATTTGGGGGGCCGCGGGCCGCCATCCAGGTCAAGGGAATGATCTACGGTCCGAATGGACAGGTGCTGGCAAGCAAGAGCGCCTTCTGCGGAAACCCCTTGACCAGGGAACAGTTGGCCGGTATGCCGCTGGACAAGATAGAGGCTGCCATGGCCAACCAGTTCGGCGATTCGCTGGACAATCTGGAGGTGCAGCCGGGGAAAGCGATCCCCTTTGTGATCGTGATCGCCAAGCCGCCAGCGGATGCCAGGGACTACGGCGTACAGCCGGCCGGTTCCACGGTGGCTACGGGAAAACAACCCTAGCGCTCACCGCGTGGCGGGATGAAAGAAAAAGGGCCGTGGAGCAATTCCGCGGCCCTTCTGTTTTTCGGTGAGGCGCTTGCCCCGGAACCGTTAGAGTATCTCCACCAGTTTGATGTCGAAGGTCAGATCCTGTCCGGCCAGCGGGTGGTTGGCATCGAGGGTGACGGTGGTGTCGGTCACCTCGGTTACCATGACCGGCATTGCCGAGCCGTCCTGGAGGATGACCTCCATCTGCTGGCCCGGTTCCGGGTTGATGTCGCCCGGAATCTCGCTCCGTTCGATCACGGCTACCATCTCTTCGGCGCGGGGGCCATAGGCCTCCTCGGAGGCTATGGAAACCTGAACCCTCTGGCCCGGTTCGAGGCCGATTACGGCCGCTTCGAATTTTGGGATCAGGTGCCCCTCGCCGATGACGAATTCCATCGGTGCGCCGGCCTGGCCGCCGCATCCGCATGAATCGTCGCTGCATTCGTCGGCACCCTTTTCCGAACTGTCGAATATGGAGCCATCCTCAAGCGTGCCGGTATAATGCACGCGAACCTTGTCGCCGTTTTTTGCCTGTGCCATGTGTGTCTTTCCTTTCGTTGTTTAATTCAGCCATCTGACAGATAGGTGGGGAACAGGCATAATCCGTAAGGGCCGATACGTATTGTTTGGTCAGCGTTACGGGGTGATCAACGCTTCCAGCGTTCTTCTCAGTAATGCGGGATCCTTGCCGCAGATTTTGACGCGTTTGCGCCGCGAGGTTTCTCCCGAGACGATCTCCACCGCCGATTTGGCGACATCAAAACGTTCGGCCAGAAATTCCCGGCACAGCTTGTTGGCTGCGCCATCCACCGGCGGCGAGGTCAGGCGGATCTTCAGGGCATTGTCCTGGATGCCGCACACCTCGTTCTTGGATGCCCGTGGCTGGATGTGAAGGGTAAGGATGATGCCTCCGTCCGTATCAGCACAGAGGGGCGGGTCAGCTTTGCTCATCGCCGGAGAGTTGACGGGCGTAGCTGTCCAGAAGGGCTTTGAGGCTGATCTCGAACTGGACTTTCTGGCGGCGGACCTCTTCGATGCGGGCCTTGAGATCGCCCAACTGGCGTTCGGCATCCATCACGATCCGTTCGGCCCTGAGTTCGGCTTCGGAAACGAGCAGCGACGCCTCTTTCTGGGCATTGGCCTTCATCTCCTCGGTGATCCGTTGGGCGGCCAGCATGGTTTCGCGGAGGTCCTTTTCCTTCTCGCCCATCTCGGCCATCTCCCGGTTATGACGGGCCTGCTGCTCTTTCAGTTCGTTATTTTCGCGGAGCAGGTTTTCCATTTCCGAGGCGACGGATTGCAGGAAGGCGTCCACATCTTCCGGATCCAGGCCTCCCAGCATCTTGCCTTTGAACTGCTGCTGCTGGATATCGAGCGGGGTGATCTTCATCGCTGGTTAACCTCTCAATTTGAGTGACATGCTGGCCGTCATGAGGTACTGGTAGGCGGTATCCAATACCACGATCTGCAGTACGTAGATCAGGGCAAAGGCTACCAGGGGGGACAGGTCGAGCATGCCGGTGTCGGGCATGTGGCGTCTGATCCTGCGCAGGAGCGGGTCGGTGACGCGGTAGATGAAGTTGACGATCGGGTTGTAAGGATCGGCATTCACCCACGAGATGATCACGCTGGCCAGCAGGATGTACTTGTAGATGGTCAAAAGGCCGTTGCCCAGTTCCACGATCTTGGCCAGGGCCAGGAGTATGTTTGCAAAAAGTACCACGTCTGATCGCTCCGTATGGTGCCCGGTCGGCATGATTTGATAAGATAAACGGGCTAGAATATGCCTTAAAGTACGTGTAATGTCAAAGCAGAAAGACAGATACTTGTCAGGGGGCTGTGAGTCTGGTATAAACAGCTCCGGTAAAGGCGGCGCATCCAGGCCGCCTTCTTTTTATGGCGAGGGGTGACGATGAACGAGTACCGGGAATACCTTGAGAGCGCCGTAACGGCGGCCATGGCGGCGGGAAGTTTCCAGCGCCACCGTTTCGCGTCGCGTCTGAAGATCGACCTGAAGGGCGACAAGAACCTGGTGACCGAGGTGGATCGGGAGTCTGAACGGCTGATCGTGGAACACCTCCTGACCCGTTTTCCGGGCCACACCATTATTGCGGAAGAGGGGGAGTATCCGCCGGGGGACCCCGGGTTCCGCTGGATCATCGATCCCCTGGACGGTACGACCAACTACGCCCACGGCTTCCCCTGGTTCTGCGTCTCCATCGCCCTGGAGGCGGAGGGGGAGTTGGCGGCGGGCGTGATCTATAACCCCCTGTCCGACGAACTCTTCACGGCCGCAAAGGGGGGCGGTGCCTACATGAACGGCCGCCGTTTGCGGGTTTCCGCCAACGCTCCCCTCAAAAACACCCTGCTGGGCACCGGCTTCCCCTATGACTGCGCCACCGATCCGGCCAACAACTTCGGCAGCTTCATCGCCTTCCAGAAAGCGGCCCGCGGCATCCGCCGGGCCGGCGCCGCCGCCCTGGACCTGGCCTTTGTCGCCGCGGGCCGTCTGGACGGTTTCTGGGAACTGAAGCTCAAACCGTGGGACGTGACCGCCGGGGTCCTGCTGGTCCGCGAAGCCGGGGGGATGGTGACCACCTTCGACGGCTCGGCCTATGACGTCTTCAATGACCGCATCCTGGCCAGCAACGGCCTGGTCCACGACGACATGACGGCCCTGCTCGCCGCATCCGCCGCGGGGACCGCCCCATGACGCGCAAACGGACCGCGTTGCTCCTCTCCGCCCTTGTCCTGCCCGGCCTGGGGCAACTCTACCTCGGCCGCAAGGTGGCGGGCATCGCCATCATCATGGTGCTCAACCTGCTCCTGCTCTTGGCGTTGTTCGTGGTGTTGAAGGGGCTCGGGCCGGTGATTGCCGCCAAGGTGACCGCCGGCGCGGTTACGGTCTCGCCCGGCGAAGCCATGACGGCCTTGAAGGGGGTCTCCGGTTTCGGAAAGGGATTATTGGTCGCATTTGCCTTGGTGTGGGCCTTTTCCGTTGCCGATGTCCTGCGCTGCCGCGTCGGGGAATGATTGCGTGATGCCCCTGCTTCCTGAGTGTGTCGTTTATACAACATTCCGATTGACAAACAACGTTATTTTGTGAGAAATTCGAGTAGATTTACTTATTACGAGAGCAAATGCACGGCACGTGCGACATCGGGGATATCATGATTCATGCGCAGGTCATCGGCAGCGGGGCGTATTCACCGGAACGGGTGGTTAAAAACGAGTTTTTCGAGGATCTGGTGCCGAACGCCGACGAATGGGTGTTCTCCCGCACCGGCATCCGTGAGCGCCGGTTCGCCCGAGAGGATCAGGCGACCTCCGACCTGGCGACCATTGCCGCCCGGCAGGCCCTGGAGGCGGCCGGTATCGACGCCTCCGAGATAGACTGTCTTGTGGTGGGCACCTCGACGCCGGACATGATCCTGCCGGCAACGGCCTGTATCGTCCAGCACAACATCGGTGCCGTCAATGCCTTCGCCTTTGATGTCAATTCGGTGTGCAGCAGTTTTGTCTATGCCCTGGAAGTGGCCGATAATTTCATCAAGTGCGGCAAGTACAAGACGGTGATGGCCATCGGCGCGGACACCTACTCCAAGATCCTCGATTTCGAGGACAAGTCCTCCTGCCCGCTGTTCGGCGATGGCGCCGGGGCGGCGATCCTGAGGGCCACCGAAGAGGACAAGGGGGTGCTCTGCACCTACATGCGCAGCGACGGCAGCGGCTGGCCGCTGATCCAGGTTCCCTCCTCCGGTTCGCGCAAACCGGTCACCGCCGAGACCATCGCCGCCCACGAGAATACCTTCAAGATGGCCGGCAAGCAGGTCTATATCTTCGCCACCGAGGTGATCCCCGAGATTATCGTGGAGATCTGCAAGAGGGGCGGCATCCAGGTCTCGGATATCGACTACATCATCCCGCACCAGGCCAACGTGCGCATGATCGATTTCATCGCCAAGAAATGCGGCTATCCCAAGGAACGTTTTCTCCTGAACCTGGACCGGTGCGGCAATACCTCGGCCGCCTCGGTGGCCCTGGTACTCGACGAAAACCTGCGCAACGGCACCATCAAGCCGGGCAATCTGGTCCTGACCATGGGCTTTGGCGGCGGCCTCTCTTGGGGCGGCCTGCTGATCAGGTTCTGATGCCGACCGCGCAGAGCGTCTGACGTCACCCCCATCGAGCAAAGCCACCGCATTCTGGTGGCTTTGCCTATTTGGCCCCATGGTGTAACCTTTTCCTTGTCCCCGCCGTCTAATGTGCAGAAAACGGGCACAACCGAGCCGGGATGGTGCGAAAGGGAGACGTCCCCCACACAACTTCGTATCGTACCGCGTGCAATGACCAGGGATATTTCGACAATTGTGACCAATGTGCCAGAGCAGCATTCCGACGAGAGCCTGATCAGCGCCACCCTTGCGGGCGACGATGGGGCCTATGCACTGTTGGTCACCCGCTACAAGCGGCGCATCTTCGGACTGGCTGCGCGTTTTGCCCGTGACAACGACGAGTTGGAAGACATTTGCCAGGAGGTATTCATCAAGGCCTTCGAAAACCTGGCGTCGTTCCGGCACGATGCCCCCTTTGAGCACTGGTTGACGCGCATTGCCGTGCGGGCCAGCCACGATGCGCTCCGCCGCCGGCGGCGTGAGAAGGGGCAAAGCGGTTTCGACGACTATGTCTTCGAGGTGCGGGACGCTGCCGCCGAGGCGCGTCACGAGGCGCGCGAGGCCCGTGATCTTCTGAAGTGGGCGTTCACGCGTCTCAAGGCGGAAGAGCGGATCGTCATTACCCTGCTGGAGTTGGAGGGGCATTCGGTACGGGAGATTTCGGCATTGACGGGGTGGAGCGAAGCAAACGTGAAGGTTCGCGCCCATCGGGCGCGTCAGGTGTTGAAGCGGGTACTGGAGGAAAGCGATGAACCATAACGAGGATGAAAGATTGGACCGGCTTTTTGCGGCGGCGCGTACCGTACCGGTGGATACCTCTGTTTTGGAAGATCATTTCGAAACCAGGCTGATGGCCAGGTTGGGGGAACGGCGCAGGGAGGTGATCCCGTGGTATGCGGTGATGTGGCGCATGGTGCCGCTGTTCGCCGTTCTGGTGGCCGTCATCGCGGTGTACGGCACCAACTTCGGGCCGTCGCCCTCCGGCGACCTGTTTGCGGCCATCAGTTCCAGTCAGGAAGAGTATCTGGCGCAGAACATCCTGACGGGGGAATGATATGAAGAATTTCAAGGCGATAGCGGGAATCCTGGTGGTGTTCCTCCTCGGTGCCGCGGGTGGGGCTGTGGTCACCTATCTGGTTCAGAAAGCCCATTTTGAACAATCCGTCATCGGCACTCACAAGATACGGGAAGAGGTCATCGTAGAGCGGCTCACCAAGATGCTTAGCCTGGACAGCCGCCAGCAGGAGCAGGTCAAGGCCATCACCCATGAAACCCATGAGGGGATCGGCGCGCTGAAAAAACAGATTCGTCCCCAAATCGAGGTCCTGCTCACGAGGGGGCAAGGGCGCATAGAGGCGGTGTTGCGGCCGGACCAGCGGGAAACGTTCCGGAAGCTCGTCGCCGATTGGGAGGCGCGCAAGAACCAGAAGGGCGAACGGAACCGCAATTGAACATTACCGTTTCAAGCCGCCGACCCCCGCGCCGGCTGCAAACGGGGCAAGTCCTGCCGAGGTAAACAATGCCTGCACTTCATGGTGCGGGCATTTCTGTTTCCACCCCCCGTGGAAGCTGTCCGCCGCCAGCAGAACTCCGCCCGGCCCGAGCAGGTGCGCCAGGTTTTCCACAACCTGCCTGATCTCCCCCGGTTGGTTGATGATCGGTCCCCCCAGGAGCCCGTTGCAGAGGATGAGCTCGAAGCGTTGCCGCTCCGGCGGCAGGGCCAGAAGGTCGGCCTGCCGGAAGGAGAGGCACTGCTCCGCACCGCCGGCGAATACCGGTGCCGCCCACTCCCGGAAGGTGCCCTGCCGCATCGGGTCGTGGGGAAAAGCGGCATGGGCCGCGGCCCACACCTCCAACGGATCCACGGTCCACCCCTCAACCCGAAAGCCTTCCGGCGTCACGCCGTATTCAAGCAACAGCCGCGCCAGGCCATAGGTAGCGGCGCCGTCGCCGCAGGCGGCATCCAGGCAGCGCACCGGTTGCTCCCCTGTCGGGCGTTGTTCCAGCCAGCGCCGGATAACGGCGGTCTGCTCCGGGTAGCGGTCCATGGCCCCCCCGTAGAACCGTTTCGGCATGCCGGACCAGAAGAGGTAGTTCCTGCGCGCCTCACTATCCGCCACCAGCCGTTGCAGCAGACGGGCCGGGGTCGTGCAGGCGGAGAGGAGCGCCGGCAGGAGAGCCGCCACGCCGGCCCAACTGAGCGCGTCGCGGAAAACCCCGGCGGCAGGCGGCGTCGGGCAGCTGAGGGCGGCCCGCTGGAAGCGGTTGAAGATCGGCCGCACAAAGGCCAGGGGGAACCAGAGTTCGCTCTGGTAATGGATTTCGGGGGTCGGGCAGAGGCCGGGGGCTGGCCAGGGGGGCGGACAGAATGCGGCACAGGCAAGGGACATGCGCCGGAGCCGCTCCAGGTCGGGCTGGATAGGGACGGGGTCGAGCTGGGACGGGATGAGCCTTTCGAGACGGCAATCGGCAACCCCGGGGTCAAGGGACGGGGTGAAGCGGACCATCAAATGCTCCTGAATCCGTGACGCCTCCCTGCCTCCGTTTGTCCGGAAGGCCTCAGCCTTTCCCTTTCAGAAGAGAGCGACACGTCGGCGGAGGACCGACATATAACACGGGCGACGTGCGGGCTCCGGCTCTTCCGGTCACTGCGGCATTCCGGCATCACGGATTCAGGTAGCTGTTGAGCGGTCGGTACAGGGTATCCCGTTCCACGGGGGTCCGGCCGGCCTTGCCGATCATGCGGATGATGCCCTCCTTGGTCAGGGACTGGGGGCTCCGGGCCCCGGCGTCGTGGCCGATCTTCTCCTCCACCACGGTGCCGTCCAGGTCGTTGACCCCGAAGGCCAGTGCGACCTGGGCGATCTTTTCCCCCAGCATGACCCAGTAGGCCTTGATGTGGTTGAAGTTGTCCAGGAAGATGCGGGCAACGGCCAGGGTCTTCAGGTCATCCAGTCCCGAGGTCCCCTTGATGTTCAGTTTCAGGTCCGAATTCTCCGGTTGAAAGGCCAGGGGGATGAAGGCCTGGAAGCCTCCGGTCCGGTCCTGCAACTCCCGCAGGAGTTCCATGTGCCGGACCCGGTCGGCCGGCCCTTCCACATGGCCGTAGAGCATGGTGGCGTTGGTCTTCAGCCCGGCCTCGTGGGCCAGGCGGATGATCTCCAGCCAGCGAGCCCCGGAGATCTTTTCCGGGCAGATCTTCTGGCGGACCTCCTCCACCAGGATTTCGGCGCCGCCCCCCGGCATGGAGCCGAGTCCGGCGGCCTTGAGCCGCTCGAAGACCTGCTCGATGGTCAGCCCGGAGATGCGTCCGAAATAGTCGATCTCCACGGCGGTAAAGGCCTTGATGTGCAGGGTTGGCGCGACCTGGCGGATGGCGTTCAGCACGCGCTCGTAGTGTTCGAAGGGGAGATCGGGGTGGAGCCCGCCGACGATATGCACCTCGGTGGCGCCTTCTTCTTCGGCCTGCTTGGCCTTGCGGCACATGTCCTCCAGGGCCAGGGTATAGGCCCCCTCGTCCCCCGGCGTACGGGAGAAGGCACAGAAAGCGCAACGGTTGACGCAGATGTTGGTCGGGTTGATGTGGCGGTTGACGTTGAAGAAGACGTTTTTGCCGTTCTTGCGTTCGTTGGCCAGGGCCGCCAGTTCTCCGATGGCCAAGAGGTCGTTGGAGTTGAAGAGGAACAGCGCCTCATCGGCGCTGATGCGCTGGTCGGCGCGGACTTTTGCGGCTATGCTCTCAAAGCTTCTCATGGGGAAACCTTTTCTATTGATAACGGGTGGGTTGACATTACCCTGAATCCGTGACGCTTCCATGCCTCCGTTTGTCCGAAAGGCCTCTGCCTCTGCATAAAGGCAGACAACCGACCGTCCGACGGAGGACCGGCGTGGTGAGTGGCTTGCTGCGACACGGGCGGCGTGCGGGCTCCGGCTCTTCCGGCCACGAAGGCTGTCAGCGCCACGGATTCAGGATTACACTTTGCGCTCCAGCAGCGCCACGGCGTGGGCGGAGATCCCCTCGCCGGTTCCGGTGAAGCCGAGGCCCTCCTCGGTGGTGGCCTTGACATTGATCTGATCCCGGTCGGCGTGGAGCACGCGGGCGATGTTCTCCCGCATCCCAGGGATGTGGGGCGCCATCTTGGGCCGCTGGGCGATGATGGTGGCGTCCAGGTTGCCGAGCCGGTAGCCGCGGCGGTCGGTGACCGTCATGACGTGTGCCAGCAGTTTGAGGCTGTCCGCCCCCTCGAAGGCCGGGTCGGTGTCCGGAAAGTGTTTGCCGATATCACCCTCGCCGATGGCGCCCAGAATGGCGTCGGCGATGGCGTGCAGCAGGACGTCGGCATCGGAATGCCCCAGAAGCCCCTTCTCCCAGGGGATCTCCACCCCCCCCATGATCAGTTTTCTTCCCTCCACCAGGCGGTGGACGTCATAACCGTGCCCTATGCGCATGAATCCCTGCCTTTAACAGATATTTGAAAAACTCAGGTTGTTCAAAAATAGTCAGATCGTCGCACCCGCAGAAAGCTCTGCGGAGGCGTAGCAGCGCTACGCCGCACAAAAGGGCTTTCGAGGACGAAGGCCTGATGGCTGTTTTTCAACAACTTTTTAGGTTTATTCAGCCTTCAGATCCCGCGCCATCAGTTCCGTAACCGCCTCGCGGGCCGGTTTGTCCTCGTGGAGGATCTGGTAGGTCTTCTCGACGATCGGCATCTCCACCCCCAGGCGCAGGGCGAGTTGGTGGACCGATTCCGCCGTCTTGACCCCTTCAGCCACCATGCGCATCTCCCCCAGGATGTCGGCCAGTCGCATCCCCTGGCCGAGCTTGAAGCCGACGGTGCGGTTGCGGGAGAGGTCGCCGGTGCAGGTCAGGACCAGGTCGCCCATGCCGGCCAGGCCGGCGAAGGTTGCCGGCTGCGCCCCCATGGCGCGCCCCAGCCGGTTCATCTCCGCCAGGCCGCGGGTGATCAGGGCGGCGCGGGCATTATGGCCGAAGCCGAGGCCGTCGCAGATGCCGGCGGCAATGGCGATCACGTTCTTGACCGCTCCGCCCAGCTCCACACCGGTCACGTCGTTGTTGGTATAGACCCGGAACTGGGGGCTGCTGAAGGCCGCCTGCATGCGCCGGGCGTTGGCCTCGACGCGGGATGCGGCTACGATCAGCGACGGGAGTTCCTGGGCCACCTCCCGGGCAAAGGTCGGCCCCGACAGGGCCACATAGCCCTCGGCCGCTTCCGGCGGCAGCAGTTGGCCGCAGATCTGGGAGACGGTCTGGAGTGTCTCCAGCTCGATCCCCTTGGAGGCGTTGGCGATAACGGTCCCGCCGCCGATAGCGGGGGCGATCTGTTTCAGCACCCCCCGCATGACCTGCACGGGGGTCACCAGCAGGATGATGCCGCGGCCGTCGATGGCCCCGCGGAGATCCCCGGTTGCAACCAGCTTCGGCTGCAACGGAATGCCGGAAAGGTACAGGGAGTTGGTGTGGGCGGTGTTGATCTCCCGGACCAGCTCCTCCTCATAGGCCCACAGGAGGACATCGTGGTCGTTGGCCGCCAGGCGGTTGGCCAGCGCCGTTCCCCAACTCCCGCCGCCGATGACGGCTATCTGCTCGCTCTTACTCTTCATCGTTGGTATAGCCTTCCTCCAGTCGCAAGTCGTACCCTTCTGCCAGGGCCTGGCGGGCCGTATCCACGCTATCCAGCACCAGGCGCCGGATAAAGGGATGGCGGCTCTCGGGCAGGAAGCCTCCCACCAGGCTTAAGGCCGTGGCCAGGGTGCGTTGGACCGCGTCGTCCTCGCTGCCGGTCTGTTGCATGTAGTCGGCGGTCAAGAGCAACCGCTTGATGATCTCGGCGCGACGCGGAATGACCATCTCGTCGCAGAACAGGTTGATCTCGGCCTCCAGAGCCTCTGCCGTCACACCCTCCACGCCGTCCTTCTCCTCCAGAGCCATGAAACGCTCGGCGGCGTCGTAGACGGCCGGTTCGGACAGGATCCACCCTTCCAGGCTCGGGTCGTCCAGCAGTTCGTTGCTGGTCATGACGTAGCCGGGGATCTTCTCGACGATGCCGTCCAGGTGGTTCAGGCTGAAACGGGGGATGTAGGCTTCGGGTTTGAGGGAATCGGGCCGGAACAGGCGCATGTCCACGTAAAAATCGGGCGGCAGGTAGAAACCCTGTTCGCGGCTGCGGTGGAGGGCTTCCCGCAGGGAGGCCAGGGCGTAGCCGGGATCGACCGGGAGCAGCATCTCGCCGTTGATCAGGTCCTTGAGTACGAGGTTGTATTCCTTTTCGTCCCGCATGCGATAGCTGACCGCGTTCAGGAGCCCGTCGGACTCGCCCGTCAGGATGAGCAGGGCGGCGAAGGCGGAATCGTCCAGCTTCCAGGCGAACCAGAGCGACCGCGCGCCATAGAAGTCGATGGGGCCGGCCTGGACATCGTGGAACGGCAGCGGCATGGGGAACGGTTGCGGCAGTTCCGTCGGCTCCTTGATGCCCAGGAAGGAGAGCCGCCGGATGCTGCGCCGGATCAGGTCGGCCACGTCGCCTTCGTGGCGCCGCTCGGCTCTGGTCAGCACGTCCAGCGCACAACCGCTCTTGATCCGTCCCAGCGCCAGGATGGCCTCCCGTACGATCTCGGGCCGTTCGAAGGAGAGCAGGATCTCGAGCAGGGCCACGGCGTCGGGGGAGTTGAGTTCGGCCAACCGGTGGATCATCCGTTCGCGGAAATCATCGGTGACATCCAGGAAGTTGTCGATGAAGCGCACCAGCCCCCGCTCGCCGTCCTTGAGGCAATCGTCGATGAACCCGTCCAGTGATGCGGCGCCGTATCCGGTCAGGGATGCGAAGGGGGGGGCGGTGACGTCGATGCCGCTGTCGTGCAGCAGGTCCAGAAGGGCCAGCTTGCCGTCCTCTTCCAGGTCCTTGCGCTGGATGGTGATCTGGATCAACTGATCCATCCAGGCCGATGCGTCGAAAAAATCCAGCATGCAGGTGTAGCGGTAGATGGCGGTGCCGTTGTGCTCCTGCCACAGTTTGCGGACCAGCGGGTTGAGCGCGCGTTTGCCCGATTTCTGCAGGCGTCGGCCGATGCGCTCCATCTGGTCGCCGGTCAGGTCGTCCCGTTTGAGAAAATCCAGAAGGCGTATGATGCGCCGCCGTTCCCGCAGGGATTTATCAATTTTCAAGGCTCTGGTCATAATATTCTTATTTTACCACGGCGCGCAGAGAGGCAACAGAGGAACATCTGAGGAATTCCCTACTACAAGAATTGTTCTCGCTTTGTTCGTTCCCTTTTCCTTTTATCCGTGTCCCCTGTGCCCTCCGTGGTGAATGCTTTTCAGCTTTTCAATTGTTACTCGGTTTCTTCGCCGGCCTCGTCCGTCCCGTCCTCGAGATCGTCCTCTTCCTTCTCGGCCAGCTTGGCCACGGCCACGACCTTTTCCTTCTCCTCGGTGGTGATCAGGCGCACCCCCTGGGTGTTGCGGCCGATCACCGAGAAGCCGGAGACCGGAACCCGCAGGATCTTGCCGTTGTCGGTGATGACCATCAGGTCGTTGTCGTCGGCTACCTGCATGACGTTGACCACGCTGCCGTTGCGCTCGGTGGTCTTGATGGTGATGATCCCCTTGCCGCCCCTGCTCTGGTCGCGGTACTCGTCCAAGTCGGTGCGCTTGCCGTAGCCGTTTTCGCAGACCGTGAAGATGGTCGAGCCAACGGCGGTGTTGTCCACGATCTCCATGCCGATCACCCGGTCGTCGTCGGACAGGTTCATGCCGCGCACGCCCCGGGTGACGCGCCCCATGGAGCGGGCATCACCTTCGTTGAAGCGGATGGCCTTGCCGTTCTTGGATGCCAGGAAGACATCCTTGCTGCCGTCGGTCAGGGCCACGGAGATCAGGCGGTCGCCGTCGTCCAGCTTGACGGCGATGATGCCGCCACTGCGCACGTTGGAGTATTCGATCAGCGGCGTTTTCTTGACCACGCCGTTACGGGTGGCCATGAACAGGAAGGTGTCTTCGCTGAACTCCTTGACCGGCAGGATGGTGGTGATCTTTTCGTCCATGGCCACATTCACCAGGTTGACCACCGCCTTGCCCTTGGTGGTGCGGCTTCCCTCGGGGATCTCATAGACCTTGAGCCAGTACATGCGGCCGGCATCGGTAAAGCAGAGCAGGTAGTCCTTGGTGGAGGCGATGAAGAGCTGTTCGACGAAATCCTCTTCCTTGGTCTTCATGCCGGTCTTGCCCTTGCCGCCGCGCCGCTGCGAGCGGTACAGGTCCACGGCGCTGCGCTTGATGTAGCCGGTATGGGAGATGGTCACCACCATCTCCTCGTCCTCGATGGTGTCTTCGAGGGAGATGTCGGCGGTCTTGTCCACGATCTCGGAGCGGCGCTTGTCTCCGAACTTGTCGCGGATCTCGGTCAGCTCGGCCACGATGATCTTGAGGATCTCGGCGTCGGATGCCAATATCTCCCGCAGGCGGGTGATGAAGGCCAACACGTCCTCGTATTCGGAAACGATTTTGTCCCGTTCCAGACCGGTCAGGCGTTGCAGACGCATCTCCAGGATGGCCTGGGCCTGGATATCGCTCAGCTGCACCGCATTCTCGTAGCCGGCCGGCCGGGGCAGGTCGAGGCGTTTCAGGTATTCCGGGTCGGCGAACCGACCCTCCATCAGCCCCTGCTTGGCCTCGGGCGGGGTCTTGGACTCGCGGATCAGCTCAATGACCGCGTCCAGCCAGTCCAGGGCGATCTTGAGGCCTTCCAGGATATGAGCCCGGGCCAGGGCCTTCTTCAACTCGAAGTTGGTGCGGCGGGTGACCACCTCGCGGCGGTGATCGACGAAACAGTCCATCATCTCCCGCAGGGTCAGCACCCGGGGGCGGTTGTGGACGATGGCGATCATGATGATGCCGAAGGAGGTCTGCAACTGGGTGTGTTTGTAGAGCTGGTTCAGCAGCACCTCGGCGTTTTCGTCCCGTTTGACCTCGATGACGATCCGCATCCCCTCGCGGTCCGATTCGTCGCGGAGATCGGTGATCCCCTCGATCTTCTTCTCCTTGACCATGTCGGCGATGCTGGAGACCAGCTTGGACTTGTTGACCTGGTAGGGGATCTCGGTGATGATGATCGACTGGCGTTCCGATTTTTTCTGGACCTCCACATGGGCCTTGGCGCGGATCTGGATGATGCCGCGGCCGGTGGCGTAGGCGTCCCTGATCCCCTGGCGGCCGTAGATGGTCGCGCCGGTGGGGAAGTCGGGGCCGGGCACCATCTCCAGCAGCTCCTCGAAGCTCGTCTCCGGGTTGTGGATCACGGCGATGATGCCGTCGATGATCTCCACCAGGTTGTGGGGCGGTATGTTGGTGGCCATGCCGACGGCGATGCCGGCGGAGCCGTTGACCAGCAGGTTGGGGAACTTGGAGGGAAGGACCGTCGGCTCCATCAACTCGTCGTTGTAGTTGGGCGCCATGTTGACGGTCTCTTTGTCCAGGTCGGCCAGGAGCTCGTGGGTCAGCTGGCGCAGACGGATCTCGGTGTAGCGCATGGCCGCCGGGGAATCGCCGTCCACCGAACCGAAGTTGCCCTGGCCCTCGACCAGCATGTAGCGCAGCGAGAAATCCTGGGCCATGCGGACGATGGTGTCGTAGGCGGCCGTGTCGCCGTGGGGGTGATACTTGCCGATAACATCGCCGACCACGCGGGCCGATTTTTTGTACGGCTTGTTATATTCGTTGCCCATGTCGTACATGGCGTACAGACAGCGCCGGTGGACCGGCTTGAGTCCGTCGCGCACGTCAGGCAGCGCGCGGCCGATGATGACCGACATGGCGTAATCCATGTAGGAGCGTTTCATTTCGTCTTCGATGTTGACGGATATCTTGTTTTGCGGCGTGGTGGGATCGTTGATCATTGATTCCTCTTTCAGTGGCTTCTATTTACCCGACGGTTCAGCGCTTTCCGCCGTGGGAACGCTTTTTCGACCGGAGCGGAATCCTATCACATTATTCGCGATTTGTCTCTAGTTCATGATGCGGGGGATGGTGGAGGGCTTTCCGTGCGGCGGAGTGATGGGCGGAATCAATAGCGATAGCGCAGTTCCATTTTGAACAGCTGGTTCGTCCGCTGCGCCCCGTCAACCAGATTCAGGTTGCTGATCTTCTCGACACCGTACTCCACCTGGGCGTCCACGTCGCCATAGACCGGCAGGGTCCAGAAGGCGCGCCCGGCGTGCTTGCGCTCGATGGCTTGGCCCTGTACGCGTCCGATCATACCGCGGTTGGTGTAGATGTATTCGAGGGCGAGATTGTTGCGCGTGCTGAACCAGTGACTGTAGCGGGAGAAGAAATCCTGGGTGGCGCCCCCCTGTGAGTCGCCCAGCGGCAGTCCCTTGTAGAGAAAACCTGCCGGGAAGGTACCGCTCGTGTAGAGTATCTGGTTGCCCTGGAAGAATTCGAAGCGGAAATCATCCCTCCCTTCGGCTGTCAGGCGCGGGATGAAGAAGCCGGCGACGTAGCTCTCCACGATGGGCCAGACGGAGGCGGCGTCACAGCCGGAGAATTCACCATACAATTCGGTGTTGCGCAGCCAGGGGATGCGGTAGCGCGCCTCGAACCCCGCGTTGGCCTTGGAATTGTCCGCGCTCGTGCCGCCGACAAGGCCATTCACCCAGTCACGGATGCTGTTATTGACCCCCGGGCCGCCCTGCATGCGGCCCAGGTTTAAGCCGATTTCGAGGTTATCGGTCGGTTTGGAACTGAGCTTTATGGCATAGAACCAGGGCCGGCGCTCCTGCCCATCGGTGACGGTCTTGTCCAATCGGGAAAGGATCAAGGCATATTTCAGGTCGCCGAGCCAGGAAAGCCAGCCGGCGCGGAACGGCTCCGGGCTGGAGAGCTTGGCAATGGTGAGGTTTTCCGCATTGTTGGTCAGGGTGATATTACCGCGGTAGCCCAGTCCCAGCCAGTTCTCATCCTTGCCGAGTTCCAACTCCAAAGCGCCCCCACCGACCTTGAAATAGCCCCGGTTGAGCCGTATGGCGGTGCCCGCTTCCGAGGTAAGCACCATCGGTTCCAGCAGCCCGGTCATCTTATCGCTGACATACCCCTCGGCCGCCCAGCGAAGCTCAGCGTTGCTTCCCTGATGGTAGACCGCACCGTCATTGTTCTCGGCCAGCGGCGTCCCTTCGCTCCCCACCTGCTGTATGTTTAACCCAGGTGTCGCCGGGCGCAGGCCCGATCCGATCCCGAACACGCCGTCATCGCCCGGATCGTGCACCGGCCGGACATAGTTGCGTGGCGCCCCGTTCAGGTGCAGGTAGCGCATCCGGAGTGATGCGATCGGATTGAGGTCCAAAAATTGCGGTTTGCGTTCGGGGGCCTTTTGCAGGGAAACCTCGCGGGGGAGCAGTTCGCGGGTGCGGTCGATCAGTTCGCGGGCAAAGGCCGGTACCCCGGTCCCGCCGGATTCCAGGTTCGTCTCCGCCTCCAGCATCTGGCGGGCAGCCTCGGCCTTGCTGAAGGGTTTCAGCCCCTTCACGTCGCTGGTGATCAGGCCGAACCCGGCCAATTTTTCCAGGTAGAGGTAGATCGGGCTATCAAGGGGGATGTTGGCGGAGGAAACAGCCAGACAGGTTGTCGCGGGCAATTGCACTAACAGGAACATCGCCGTCGCTGAGAGCATACACACCAAGAGGCGGCTTTTGGCATCAAAACACTTTTGCACGGTAATCCTTTATGACTTCCTGATGGGCAGAATTTTAGCGTTCCTCGTCAGGGTGGATGCAAACAGGTCGGGGCGCACCCTCTGAAATGCCGCTGGGGCCTCTCCTTGGAACGAATAAGTGGGTCGGAACTCGGGGATTAACAGTCTCAACCCTTCCATTAAAGCAATGACGTCATTGGAACGGGCTGCGGCATAGAGCGCTTCCAATTGTTCTACAACCGGTTCAAGGGCGATCTGCACCGGCGCAAGCACTTTGATTTTGTCATGCGAGGTCGGCATGATACCCTCACCATCCAAGAGCAGTTCCTCAAACAGTTTTTCGCCCGGCCGCAAGCCGGTAAATACGATGTCGATGTCCTCGTACGGCGTAAGCCCAGACAAGTGGATTAACTCTTCGGCCAAGTCAATGATGCGGACCGGATCGCCCATGTCCAACACCAAAATTTCGCTGCCGGTCCCCAGGCTGCCGGCCTGCAGGACAAGCTGACTGGCTTCGGGGATGGTCATAAAATAGCGAATCACCCGCTTATCGGTAACGGTCACCGGGCCGCCTTTGGCAATCTGCTCCTTGAAGAGCGGAATAACACTCCCATTGCTCCCCAACACGTTGCCGAAGCGGACCGTTGTGAACTTGGTGGCGCTGATGCGGGAGAGCGCCTGGATGTAGATCTCCGCAGCCCTCTTGGTGGCACCCATCACATTGGTCGGGTTGACCGCCTTGTCGGTGGAGATCATGACAAAGTTCTTGACGTTATGCTGGTGGGCCGCGTCGGCGACATTCTTGGAACCGAATATATTATTGAGGACCCCTTGGGCCGGGTTGTATTCCATCATCGGCACGTGCTTGTACGCTGCGGCGTGGAACACCACGTCGGGCGCAAACTCCCCAAATATGGCCTCGACCTTCTCCCGGTCCCGAACATCGGCAATAAGCGGAAGTAACCGCAGTTCCGGAAAGTTTGCGGCAAGCTCCATTTCAATCTTGTAAAGCGGAGTCTCCGCCTGTTCGAGCATGATAAGTTTGGCCGGCTTGAAGTGTGCTACCTGACGGCATATCTCGCTGCCGATACTTCCGGCCGCACCGGTAACCAGAACGTGCCTGCCGGTCAGGTAGTTGCCGATGAGGCCCCTGTCCAGCACAACCGGGTCTCTCCCCAACAGGTCCTCGATATCCACCTTCTTGATCTGGGATACCGAAAGCTTTCCGTCAATCAACTCGCCAATGCTGGGCAGGGTCCTGAACGTCACATGGGCGTTTTGGTACGAGTTGACGATCTCGCGGATTATCTTCCCGCCGGCCGAGGGCATGGCAATAATCACGTCCTCGACATCATTCATGCGGATCAGAGCCTTAAGGTGTCTCGTCGCTCCCAGCACCGGGATGCCGTGTAGCTTCATGCCTTTCTTCTCGGGAGCATCGTCAACAAAGCCGACCACGTTATAGGCCGTGTGGGGGTGCCGACGGATCTCCTTGAGCAGCATGCTGCCGGCCTCTCCGGCGCCAACGATAAGGGTGCGCGGCCCCTCGCAGTTTTTGGCAAGGACGTAACTTTCCCGATAGATGCGCCATAGCAGCCTGCTGGCGGCGACAAAGGCAAAAAGCAGAAACCAGTCGAGTAGGAAAATCGAGCGCGGGATTGGGGTGAATTGTCGGAAGAAAACGATCGCAAATATCGAAAGAATGGAGGAGAGGGTGGCTGCTTTGAATATTTCAATGCCATCCTGCAGGGATGCATAACGCCACATGCTCTTATAGAAACCGATGGAGATGAAAACCAGCGGTTTGACTACCAGCACGACGAGCAGGCACTCCCAGAAGAGGTGGAATTCCTGAGGCGGAATGGAAAAATCGAAACGGAGCAGGAATGCCAGGCAGAGTGAGGCGCTGACGAGAAAGACGTCGCACAGGAACACAATTATTCTGCGCTTATTGTACATACTATTTAACCTCCACACGGGTGCGTACCCGTGACATCACCAACCACCAACATCCAAAAAGGACAAGCCCCAAAGGGATTGTAGCAATAGAACCGGTTTTTCTCAGGGCCAACATGCTGGAGCCAACTAAAAGTTGCAATATACCATAGCCAGCGGCGACCTGCCAGTGAGGGATGTTCATCTGGTTTGCAAACAACTGATAGAGGTGCCTGCGGTGGGCCAGGGAAAGACGGTCCCCGTCGCGCCACCGAACCGCCAACGTTGTGAGTGCGTCGGCATAAAAGGGAAACAGGCACCCGGCAAGCACGATGAAATCGCCAAAGGATGCTGAAAGCAAGATGCAAAAGGCAGCAAACATAAAGCCGAGTAGCACGCTGCCCACATCTCCCATGAAAACCCTTGCCCTCGGCATATTCATCGGAAGGAAGCCGAGGCAGGCGGCACTGAGAGAAAATGCCATCATGCGGTAGGGTTCTGCTTGTGTTGTCAGACCGGCAAATATGCCCAAAAGAGCAAAGCCCACAAAGCCGGTTATGCCGGCAATGCCATTGATGCCGTCCATAAAATTATAGAAATTGGCGGTACCGGCCATAAATAGGCATGCAATGGGTAACAGCAGGTAAGGGGTGGCAGGTGAGGAGGAAAAGGCAGGGAGCTGCGGAAACAGCACGGCGAGAGATGCTGCAAATTGCAGAATCAAACGTGTTCGCGGCGATAGCCCCTGCCTGTCATCAAAAAAGCTTGCCAGCGAAAGTAGGGTTGCCGGAAGCCAGAAGAATGTTGGAACTCGTAGATAGAGTGCCGATACTATGAGTGCAGCCAGGATGCCGATGCCGCCGCCACGCGGTGTGGGAAGCTCATGGGAGCTTCGGTTGTTGGGGATGTCCAGCAGGCCGAAGCGATAGGCATAACGCGACATGAGCCATGCACCGAGGAGTCCAAGGAAAAGGGCACAGCCGGGAATCGTTATTATGGCGTTATCTCCGCTCACCTCTTGCCTCTTATCTGTTGCTTATACCACTCTGCCGTCTCCCGAAGCCCTTCTTCCATCGTAAAGGGAGGGACCCAGCCCAGTTCTCGCCGGATTTTAGAGCTGTCTACCGTTAGCGAGCCCGTTAGTCGATTGACCGCTGCACTCTTACCTGTCAGCTTGCCGGCCAGACGCATGAGAGAAGCAGGAAACGGCAACAAACGTGCTGGCACCCCAAGGGCGGATGCGGTGCGGTGGATGAGTTCCGGGGTAGAGACATCCTCGCCATCGCTCACCAAAAAGGTCTGCCCTGCGGCCGCAGGATGCAGAGCACACGTAGCCAGGGCATCAACTAGGTTACCGATATAGAGCAGGCTGCGTTTGTTTTTGATCGAGGCAAGTGGAAGTGGAATTCCACGGTTCACTATCTTCATCATGCTGAGAAAATTGGCTTTCACGCCCGGGCCATATACCAAGGTCGGCCTGACGATGACCACCTGCAAGCCGGTTTCTGCCGCAATTTGACGGAGTGCCTGCTCCGCCTCCCACTTGCTGATGCCATAGGGATCGGTTGGTTGAACGCAGGAATCTTCGCTGTATGGGGTAGGTGACTCTTCGCCGTTTACCTTGATAGAGCTGACAAAGATCAGACGTTTCACGCCAGCCTTGGCCGCTTCATGGGCCAGTTGTTTGGTACCCTCCGTATTCACTGTACGAAATTCGGTCAGAGGGTCTGCCGCTGGGTCATCCATAACGTGTACGCGTGCGGCCAAGTGGATGATGGTGTCGATATCACCGACAGCGTGTTGCCAAGGTGTTCCAGGCCCCAATGGGTCAATCGGAACAGGCCCCACTTCTCTAACGAGAGAGATTGGATTTTCTCCTGCCAGCAGGGTGCCGCGTACGCTGATGCCTGCTGCCAACAGTCGTGTGCAGAGGAAACGACCAACAAAACCGGTGGCTCCGGTAACTAGGGCTCTCATCTGGGTCTGCACACCAATTGAAACAATTTGGTAAGGTACTTGGAGTAAACCTTGAAATAATTTGTCATTATGTCGTTTTCCGCGCACGCGCGCACTATTTCGCGATTAAGGATAAGGTTGCTGCGCAGATTTTTTGTGCTTGCGCCCCCCGTCCTCATCTTGATGATTACTTCCGGTAAATAATGATAAGAAATATGATTTTTTACCATGAATCTGGCAAGCAGTTCAAAGTCGGCAGCTATTTTATAGTCGGTTTTGTACAAACCAAAATTGTCATAACATTTTCGCTTTACAAAAAAAGTGGGATGGGGTGGCATCCATCCTGATTCAAATTTGTCCAATGCAAAATTGGCGCTGCTATAATATCTGACAATTTTATCCAATTTTTCAGGTCGGACATACACGAGATCAGCAATGAGAGCATCTATAGGATTAATAACGAAGGCCTGCACAACCTTGGTGATTACATTTTCGTCCACATAAAAATCGTCTGCATTGAGAATGCCGACTACATCACCGGTCGCCAGCATGATTCCCTTGTTCATGGCGTCATATATACCAGAGTCCTTTTCAGATATGACTTTGCTTACCACATCTGGATAACTTTTCAATATGTCTAAAGTGTTATCTGTAGAAAGGCCATCTACGACAATATATTCAATATTAGGATAATTTTGATTTGCTACTGATTTAATAGTATCCTCAATAGTCGAGCCACTATTAAAGCTTACAGTTATCAACGATATTTTTGGTAATATATTCAAAGTCAATCTCCTAGACTATGTCACATGGCAGCAAGTATTTATGCACCACTCCATAACCTCAAATTAAATCGTAAACAACTATGAAAGGAACTTCCGAGTTGCCCACCAAGATTCACGACGGAGCTGATAGTCTCTATCGAAAGCTATATGTTGAAGAGTTGCATGTGAAGCGTGATGAACTTTTAGAGTTGGAAGAAAATACGGCCAATGTCCAAAATTTCGGGCATGACCGCAAATCACGGACTCCTCCTGGTACAGAAAAGTTTCAGATGGCAGTCCGCCAAGCGCATTAATAAATTTCGGGTTGATCAAGTATATGGCCCCATGACCCAAGTAAATATCACCCTCAATAGATGAATTACTAGAAATGTTGGATCGTAAGTAGAATTTAAAATTAGATATTGGAATCCGAATTGCCTCATAAAATAATGCAAAAAGGCGATTTCTATAATAAAAGTCCCAAAATACTTTGTTAAAAAGCGGATATTTGTTCCGACTAAGCGGATTTATGTTTCGGCTTTGTTCAATAATGCCGGGACAAATTAAATATTTATCTGAAATATCATTCTGCCGCTTACCAAGCGTTAAGAAAAAATCCTTTTCAAACCATAAGTCGTTATTGCATACAACTATCCAATCAAATTGATTGATTTCGAATCCCTTGATAAAGGAAGATGCTGTCCCAAAATATCCATCATTTTCAAGGAAATGAATTTCGGTTGGAATGTTCTCACTTTTTGGCATAGTCATAAATTGGTAATCATCTTTAGTCACTTTTCCGGAGTTTTCAAGAACAACGAAATGAATCTCGACATTGTGCTGTATTTGATCACCTATCGAGGAATAAAGCTTTGATGTTAGTGCAGGCTTCCCATGGTCAATAGTAATAATGCAAATTTTCATTTTGTGATGCCCTTTTCTGGACTTCAGATAGTTCGAAACAATTTCATTTTTTGATAATGATGGCCTTACAAAATGCCTGCCTCTGCCGTAATTGAACAAATGCAGCTTCACCAGCTTCTTTTTAAACATCGGACAAACAATGAAAAATTGTGAAAAGTATTATACAAATATATCTTAGCCATTTTATGGTTATGCTTAAAATAGTAATATGGAACTTTTAGTGGTGTTGCAAATGTTGCTCTTAAAATAATATGGAACAGACGATTCTTATAGGCAAAATAATATAATCCATCGGCATAGCCATTAATCAGTTTTAGAAGTTTTATGAAATCAATTTCAGCAAACTTTGACAAGTGCATTAAATGATATATTTCAAATTCAGGAACAAAATAGAAGTTATCATATTTACACATGCGACAGAAAAAATCAGAATCTTCAGAGCCAGGGTATAGTGCACCAACGCCCAGTTTCGTATCAAACAAACCTTCCTGCATGAACTGATCAAATACAAAAATCTGATTGATGCTCATTATTACACCATAATCGTATTTAGATAGTTTTTTGGGGTGAACAGGAAAATTTAAGTGATTACTCTTTTTATATGGGTCCACAACTCTAAAAGCATAATTGTTTTTAGGCAATGATGATATGCCTTCAAAAAAGGCTGGATTAAACCAGCAGTCATCGTCCGGTATCATAACGTAATCGGCAGATATTCTATTATCTGTAATATACTGTATAGCTATATTTCTTGCACATGACAAAGAACACTGCTTATTAACATTAATATACACAACGTCAGCATTGTCAAAACTGGTATTTTTATATAAATCAGATGTTTGATTTACAAAAATCAATAATACCTTGATATTGTTCAACTTCGCATTAATTACCGAGTCTTGTAATTTTTTGAAATGAGTATCAATTCCAAATTGGCTTATCAAAATATAATTATACACAACGCCTCGCTATACACTAAGAAGACATTGATATATTTTATAAATATTACAATTATATTTGTCTTCGTCTGCTAAGTTCTTCTTTATTTTATTAAGTTCGTCTCCATTATACAAAGAATATATCATGTTTGCTGCTTCATCAATGAATTTCAGGTCTGATTCATTCGAAACAATAAAACCGTCGAAAGCATCTTTAATAGCTTCAGAAACGCCGGAACAGGAAGCGGAAACGGAGGGTATTGCCAGTATTTTTGATTCTAAAAGCGCCATAGGGAATCCTTCAAAACGGGACGATAAAAAAAATAACTTTGCTTGAACTAAATATGGGAAAGGATTCCTGGTAAATCCAAGAAGAATAACATGAGAGGATAATCTCTTATCTCGTATTAGGTTTTGTAGCTCAGTTTCAAGCTCTCCGGCTCCTAGTATGTAGAATTTAAGGTCATTCAATCCTTTACCGTTAACTAACTTATCAGCGACATTTATAAGACGATCAAAGCCCTTGGAAAAACTTAATCGACCCATGGACACTATATTAAAGTTTGTGTCATCAAATCGTACGGGGCAAGGTTCAGAAGACTGTTGTATTACTTGGTTTGTATCAACTGGATTATACAATGTCGTCAGCAAAGATTGTGGGATGCGAGGGTGCTTTTTCATAAAAAATTCTTTTATCTCATCAGAGACAAAAATAATTTTATCCATTCTATTATAAGCAGCGTCTTCCATCCTAAAATTTCGCGTAGCATTATGTACAACATTGGTATGAATCCAAGCAAACTTTTTTGACTGTTTGACCGGGCTCTTCGCAATAAAAACCGCTGGTAAGCCTTCAAGGAAAGAAACTTCTAGATCATACTCTGTTTTTAGTTTGAAAAAATATATTAAAGCAGGAAATAAAAGAATCATGCGCAAAATAATTCGTTCAAGAAGAAACAACAAATCATTCTTCGGTATAGTGTTAAATATATTTTTTATTTTTACTTCATCTGTTATTTCATTTAAAAATAATCCATCTTTCCAGAAAAGCAGTAGATCTACATCAGCTTCTTCAAACGGAAAATTGTTTAGTATGTTTACTAAAACTCTTTCAGCTCCTCCGCCCTTTAAATTATTGATCACAAATAATATCTTTTTTTTCATAGATGATACCTCGGTTAAACAGTAAATATTTAATAATAAAATATACTATAATAAATAAAAAAGAGTACTTAACGAGGTAATTTAAATTTGAAGCAAAACCAAGATAGTTCCATCTCGGTGCATATATATAGAATGGCATCATCATAAAAAGTAAAAAACCTGTAATATTGTTATTCATTGATTTCCTCGCGAGAAAAGAGAAAAAACTTGAATAAAAATAACTGCCAGCAAAAACTAAAGTAAAGCCGCCTACCGTATATAATTCAGAAATATAACAAGAACCCAGGCCATATCCCATCTCAAACTTGCCTTGGTCAACTAGAAAAGATAACATGTGCCCTAAACTATACGTTGTCATCACTGTAGAGGTATTTTCAAAATCAAGAACAGTATTTAAGCCCAATAAGGTTAAATATGGATCTAAAATAGGCTTTAAAATCAATAAAAAACTTTTCGGCAAATACCACAAATACTCCATGGTATATCCTTGAATATCTATTGAGCCTCCTTGATCCCAAAAAAAGTAACTTAATAAATTTCCAAAATTTAAGCCAGTGTTTCCTACACGAGTAGAGGATACAATTTGCAATAAAACCATACATATAGCTGCAAAAAATACCGTTTTGACAATATTGACTTTATTTACAGTTTTCCTTGTGTTGAAGTAAATGTAAGTTAATAAATCTATTACAAAAGTGCCTCTTGAACCCGTAAATAGAGATAATATTAAAATGAATAAAAATATTTTCTTATATTTACCGATTTCGTCACTATTGTCTAAAAAAGTAAACAGAGCCGCAGACGCTAAAAAATACATACTTGATAGCAAACTTACCACAATGGGTAATTGGGGGGGGGAGATGTATAAAGATAAATATCCTTGTGTGTATACCTGCATAATGAAAACTAAAATGACAAACATTTTTGCGGCAGATGATACCCAAAAAATAAATAAAATTAAATATTTAAAGGCTTTATCTGGTTTTTGTTTAGCTATTATGGGCACAATCTTGTGTCGATTATTCATTATCCGAAAAACGCCAAGATAAAAACCAAGCAGTGCTATTTGCAACGAGTACAGCATATTGAATTGAATCTCATCAGAAAAGATATAATTGGTGAAAAACTCGGTTTTAGCAAAGCTCTCCCCGATAAAAAAACTTAGCAAGATACGCCCAAGAAGAAAGACAAAAAAAGAAAGTAAAAATAACACATTCGGGTGAAACAGGTTTTTATAAATTTTGTAAGCACTATAAAATATAAAAAAGAATTCTATCAATGTTACAACTTTAGAATAAGTAATTGAATTGATGCCGATCTGCGCAAGCAGAACAGGTGTTAATAAAAATATTGGGACAAAATACTTCATATCCGCGTTGTCCTGTTGAGTAAAATACGTCGATAATCTATTAAATATTAATGGATTTCTTCCCCCGCACTATAGCTAAACATAGTGCGGGTAAAAAAAACAATTTGTTATTTGCTCCAATAAAAATTTTCAGGCAGGAATAGCCAAGATGATGAGCTACTTTAATATAATTCATAGCATGTAATAACCTTAACTTGATCTTGAATGGCCTAATTGAACCTTCGTTGAAATACAGCATATAACCACGCATATTATTGGTAAACAAAAGATCAATTTTACTAGACAACCCATCTTGGAGATATTCTACAAGTTTGAACGGTATATTGACATATACCGTTTTATAGTCATGCGCGATCCTATTCCACACAACGGCTTCCGTGAGGAATTTCTCGTCTTTTAATAGAGGAAAAGGATAGCGCTTGAGAACATCAGTAAGGAAAAACTCGCACTTATCGCCAGATATATTTTTGTTGAATCGCATATTAATATGGTCAGACACGATAAAACTATTGTCTTTACGTAAAGGGAAAGTATTTCCTATAACTTCCAGCTTTCTATCCAAGCACAATCCGCTGATACTGGAACAATTCATTTTTTTTAAATTCAGTTCATTATTTAAATTCCAAACTGTTTCTAGCGTATCATCGTTATACAACACATCATCGCTGTCAATGATGACGGTAAAAAAACTATTAGATTTGGTTATCCCACGATTAAGTGCTGCATGCTTCCCTGCATTTTTCTGGTGTAAATAAATTATTGGGAATGACGATTTAAATGATTTCACAACCTCTCTGCAATTATCCTCTGAGCCATCGTCAACGACGATCCACTCAACATCCGTTATTGACTGTTTAACAATAGACTGATAAACATTTTGCAGCAAATGTGCTCTATTGTAGACTGCAGTAATTATTGAAAACTTATGCATTATTTTCATCTCTCTTTATTTGTTCAAGCAGGTCGGTTGGTGCCCTGAATAAAGGCATGTACTTCATTAGTTTTGCATCATCCCAGTCCCACCAGTTCAATTTCTGCAGCTCCGGTGATATATTGTCGGGAAAACGATGCTTAACAAATTTTGCAGGAACGCCCGCCCAGATTTGATAAGAGGGAATATCACTTGTCACAATCGACCCTGCGGCAATAACAACCCCGTCACCGATAGTTATTCCACGCCTAATAATGACATTCAATCCTATCCAAACATCATTGCCAATAATTGTTTTTTTGTCATTCAGATCCAATCTAACAGTTTTATTGACCATTCCATAAAAGCTGTTGAAAAGAAACGGATGCGTCGATACAAAAGAATAATCATGGTTGAATGGTGAAATAAAAACATTTGAAGATATTGAACAAAATTTACCTATTGAGCATGATTCAATGCTTGAATTTCTATTTATATAACTATAATTGCCGATCTCAACATCATCTGAAACATATGTATCTTTATCTATTAAAACTTTAATGCCATACTTCGCTTTTTTACTAGCCTTTGAGCTAAAAATAAATCGATCATATTTTTTGTTTGTAAAACGCAAATATAGCTTGCTCAACAAGCGACTGAAGATGATCTCCATTTGCCACCCCACTTAAATAAAACATAACCACCAAATGGTACGATAAGACTTAATCCTACATAACATGACGTATAAAACCACATATTGTAATTTGAGCTGATTATTGGGACAAATTTCAATAAGATAAAAGAAGAAATAAAAATAGTGAGGGTAAGTAATACCGTGTCAAAAGTGGATATTAATACAGACTGTCCCAAAAAATGCTTACTTACATAAATTAAAACATCGATAGTGCGATATAGTGTTGAACATAATGTCCCAATCAACACCCCATTAATACCCCAAATATTAACTAAAACAAGACTTACTGCCAAGTTGATGCCAGCTTCAAGCAGTGATCGATATTTCGTTTGTTTAAAATGCCCCGCAGCAATTATGAGCGTAGCGCCTGGCCCCCGCAAATTATTCGCTATACCAACAGTAGCAAAAAGAATCGCCAATTGTGGTCTAGAATAATTTGTATCTGTCATTCCTTTTGTGTAGATACTCATAAATGGCATGATGAGGACTATAGCACATGTATAAACCCAACCAATCAGAGCGTAGAAAGCAGCTTCATATTTTCTATATTGCCTGCATATCTGCGTCTGATCATTCATGACAAGTGACTGGCCGAAAAAAGACTGTATTCCGCTCGAAAAAGAACTCAGTAGTTGGTTTACGGCAGAAAAAACAAGCGCGTATATTGAATAAACGCTTACTTCTTTTAAGCCACAAAAAATTGTAAGTAATATAATAGGAGAGTTAAATACTATTAAACCAGCTATTTGATGTACAAGCGCATCCCACCTTTGGGATAATGCCTCATTATCAGGTTTTGACTTGAAGTTGATACCATTATAATGATTTCTAACATAGATTGCCATAATCATATAACGGGCCAAAAATATTAAAGCCGATAAAAATTTGACCCATAAAATAGAAAAGCCAGTATTGATAAAAATAACTGCACTGGCCGTACTTAGAACCAATCCTATGATCTGTGCGAAAGAAATAACATAAAGTTTATGGTCGGCCATAAGCAGAACACGGTATTTGCCTATAAGAAAAAACTCCGCCGCACCAGTTATACCTAACACGAGTACCATCAAGAACGCTATTGTTTGGTCAACTTGCCCAGAAACAATAAATGGGAACACTACAGCAAGAAAAAATATTAGTGAAATAAATATGTAACCAGATTTATTATAGAACTGTCTCGTAGCAGAAAGAATATTGTTCAGTGCGATAAAATTACCTTCCGCAAGTGGCTTATACATTGCTGCGATACTCGCTGCTCCAACTCCAGCTTCTACGATATTCAAATAAGCAACAAATTGGCCTATGGAAGATACTAGCCCGTTCATATCAGAACCAAAGGTTTTGATAATCAATGGTGGAAGTATAAACCCTGTAATTGCGGTAATAACTTGAAGTAAAATATTTACCAGGATATTTTTCATCACTGCCAATTTTCGTATATTCACAGATGCAAGTGTCTTGAAGAAAGATAATATGCTTTTCAACATTAAACTATGAATTCCTTTCTTGCATATTGCAGATACCGGTTGTTCTCTGTGAATTAAGCAGTTTCAGTCGAAATTTAAAGTGCTATGCTCTTGTCTTTTCTGCTTATGAGACATAGGATAATGTAAAAAAAAGCAGATACAAGGTGAATGCCCTAAAATAAGCAGGAGGGGGTAGAAGAAAATTGCTTGGTTTGAAAGGCTAGTACCTACTAGTAAGGGGAATCTACTACACTTTGGGGGGGCACTCTCTGGTATATACTTATATTATTCCATAGCTTGTTCCGGATACTCGAGTGTGTGTAAATGCTTTAATTCCCAACATTAAGGCATCACGAGCCATAATACCCCCGATACCATTCCACAAACCGACCAATCCCCTCCTCAATCGAAGTGGCCGGCTTGAACCCCACATCCTTCATCAGATCATCCACATCGGCATAGGTCGCCGGCACATCCCCGGCTTGTATGGGCAACAGGTTCTTTTCCGCCCTTTTACCGAGGCAATCTTCCAGCACCTCGATAAAGCGCATGAGCTCCACCGGGCTGTTGTTGCCGATGTTGTAAAGCCGGTACGGCGCATAACTGGTGCCGGGGTCTGGCTGGTCGCTATCCCATGATAGGCTTGGAACCGGCGTGGTGTCGGTGACTCGCATCACGCCTTCCACGATATCGTTGATGTAGGTGAAATCCCGCTGCATCTTGCCCTGGTTGAAGACATCGATCGGTTTGCCCTCCAGGATCGCCTTGGTGAAGAGGAACAGCGCCATATCCGGCCGCCCCCAGGGGCCATAGACGGTAAAGAAGCGCAGGCCGGTGGTGGGGAGGTGGTACAGGCTGGAATAGGTATGGGCCATCAGCTCATTGGCCTTTTTGGTGGCGGCGTACAGGGAAACCGGGTGGTCCACGTTGTGGTGCACGGAGAATGGCATCAGGGTGTTGGCGCCGTAGACCGAACTGGACGAGGCGTAGACGAGGTGTTTGACGTCGTTGTGGCGGCACCCTTCCAGGATGTTCATGAAGCCGACGATGTTGCTGTCGATATAGGCGTGGGGATTTTGGAGGGAGTACCGTACCCCGGCCTGGGCGGCCAGGTTTACAACCTTGTCGAACCGTTCGTTGGAAAAGAGGCGGGCAATAGCCTCCCGGTCTTCAAGGGAGGCTTTGACGAACCGGAAGCCGGGCTGGGTCTCCAGCTGCTTGAGGCGGGCATACTTGAGCCGGACATCGTAATAATCGTTGAGGTTGTCGAGGCCAACGACTTCGTCACCCCTCGCCAGCAGGCGCTTGCTAAGATGAGAGCCGATAAACCCGGCAGCGCCGGTTACGAGAATCTTGGACATGGTTTACCTCTCGCTGCCCAAAGGACAATCTGCAGCCAATGTAGGACCGGCCGGCGGCAGCTTAACCGTTGGCCCGCATTTCCCGCTCCGCCTGTTTCAAATCGCCATCCACCATCATGTTCACGAGCTGATCGAAGCTCGTTTTCAGTTCCCAACCCAGCTGGCGTTTCGCCTTGGAAGGGTCGCCCAGCAGCAGGTCAACCTCGGCCGGTCGGAAGTATTTGGGATCGATCCGGATGACAACCCGGCCGGTGGTGCGGTCGATGCCCTGCTCTCCCTCGCCGCTCCCCTGCCACTCCAACGGCATGCCGAGGCGCTCGAAGACCTTTTCGGCGAAGGTGCGCACCGACCAGGTTTCGCCGGTGGCGATGACGTAGTCGTCGGCCTTGTCCTGCTGCATCATCAGCCACATGGCCTCGACATAGTCGCCGGCAAACCCCCAGTCGCGCTTGGCGTCCAGATTGCCCAGGTAGAGACAACTGAGCATGCCGAGTTTGATGCGTGCTGCGGCGCGGGTGATCTTGCGGGTGACAAAGGTCTCGCCGCGGCGGGGTGATTCGTGGTTGAAGAGGATACCGTTGCAGGCGTACATGTTGTAGCTTTCGCGGTAATTCACCGTGATGTAGAAGGCATAGGCCTTGGCGCAGGCATAGGGGGAGCGCGGGTAGAACGGCGTGGTTTCCCTCTGGGGGGTTTCCACCACCTTGCCGTAGAGTTCCGAGGACGATGCCTGGTAAAATTTCGTGTTCAGGCCGGTCTCGCGGATGCCTTCCAGGATGCGCACCGCACCCAGGGCATCCACCTCGCCGGTGTATTCCGGGACATCGAACGACACCCTGACGTGGCTCTGGGCACCCAAGTTGTAGATCTCGTCCGGTTGAATAGTACGCAGCAGGGTATTGATGGAGCTGGCATCGTTCAGATCGCCGTAGTGCAGGAACAGGCGAACATCCTTTTCGTGGGGGTCGCGGTAGATATGATCGATGCGGCCGGTATTGAAGGACGAGGAACGACGGATCATGCCGTGGACTTCGTAGCCTTTTTGTAGCAGCAACTCTGCCAGGTATGAACCGTCCTGGCCGGTGATGCCGGTAATGAGTGCCCGTTTCATTCGTTCTCCCGCTGTCCGCCCGTGCATATTGTGGAGGTGTATACGCCCAATCTAAGCTATTAGATATAGCACACCGGCAGTAATGATTGCAAAAATAAAATGAGAAAATACCGTGGATTTATTGGGTTGTGTGCGGATGCCCCGGAGTGGGCGCCGAACTCTCTACAGATAGGGTGAAAAGAGCCGCGCGTAATTATCCCTGAGCCTGATGGGCAGAGAACGACCGTCGATCTCCTCCTGGGTGATCTCGTGGGAGGCGGCGAAGGCTTGTTCGAAGTGCCGTTTGAGGCTGGCGGCAAAGGACTCGTCGAAGACACTCAGGTTCAGTTCGAAATTGAGACGCAGGCTGCGGGAGTCGAGATTGGCGGAGCCGACCAGCGACCAGACGTCATCCACCAGAAACAGTTTGGTATGGACAAAGGGGGGGGGCTGGTAGAACACCCTGATACCGTTGGCCAGAAGCTCCCATAAGAGCCCGCGGGTGGCCCAGTGGACAAAAGGCAGGTTGTTGAGACCGGGCAGGACGACACGCACAGGCACACCGCGCAGGGCGGTGGTGATCAGGGCGGCGATCATCGGCCGGTCGGGGATGAAGTAGGGGGTCATGATGCATACGGACTTCTTGGCGCAGGCGAGCACCCCCATGATGATGTGCTCGAGTTTGCGGAACTCGTTATCCGGCCCGCCGCTGATGGCGCGGGCCAGGGAGCTGCCCTGGGGAGCGAGGGAGGGAAAGAAGGAGGGCGCGTCCAAGCGCTCGCCGGTAACGAAATACCAGTCTTCCAGAAAGGTCCTTTGCAGATCTGCCACCACCGGGCCTTGAACGGAAAAGTGCATGTCCCGGATGGCGGTGTCCTTATCGGTGGAGGCCGGTTGGTGGCGGCTGCGGATATTCATGCCGCCGGTGAAGGCCTCGCGCCCGTCGATGATCAGTAGTTTACGGTGGTTGCGCAGGTTGATGTAGGCGCCCCGGCTCAGGGGGAGATAGCGGACCAGGCGCACCCGGGTGCCTGCGAGGGCCGTGCGGGGGAGGTGGCGGCTGTACTTCTCCCCCATGGCGTCGATGATGACCCGCACCGCAACGCCCCGTTTGGTCGCCTCCTTGAGCTGATCGATGAATTCGGCGCCGATGCCGTCGGCGTCGAAGATATAACTGCTCAGATTGATGCTTTCCTCTGCCCGCCTGATGGCCGCCAGCATGGTCGGATAGGCTTCCTCGCCATCCACCAGCGGGATGATGCGGTTACCCTCCCGCAGTCTGGTGCGCACCACCCGGTCCCCCAACACGCGCAGGTCATCCAGATGTGCCGCGGCCAGGGGGAGTCGCACCGCCTCGCTGCCGGGGTCCTCAAGAGGGTGGATCTCGCTCCCGCTGAGTCTGCGGCCACTTTCCTGCCAGCGCCGGGCCTGGCGGGAGATGCGGTTGACCCCCAGGCACCAGTACAGAAACGGGCCAAGCAGCGGCAACGTCAGGCTGATGCTCATCCAACCCAGGGCGGAACGGGAATCGCGTTTATGGAGCAGGGCGTGCCCCGCCGTGACCAGCGAGAGCAGGCAGGCACAGAGGGCGAACAGGATGATGAAGGCATGATCCATGGAGAGGTCTATGCCGGATCGATGAGGATGTCGTCTCCGCTGATTTGGACGGGAAAGGTTTTCAGGGTGAGGTCGGGGTGATCCGCGCATCCGCCATCGGCAAGGTTGAAGCGGTAGCCGTGGCGCGGGCAGGCGATATACCCCTCTTTGACAACGGCGGCGTTCATAGGGCTCCCCTGGTGGGGACATTCGTTCTCACAGGCGAAGATGGTCCCTTTGACGTTGACCAGGAGAATTTCCCGGTCTGAGACGGAAACAACCTTCTTGCCGAAGTTGGGAACCTCGCCGACCTTTGCCACCGGTGTCATGGGAGTACCTCCTGTGAATGATGTGTTTGGTTAACCTACCTTAAATCCACTGAAAAAACAAGGAACGTCAGATGGTTTCAGCGCGTGCATAGACGGAAAGCATGGTGCGGCGAAAAGAGCACCGGCGGCGTACGTGGTAGAATCTAATTGAGCGATAGGCACAAAAAAATATCAGAGGGCAAAAAAATGATCAAAAAATAGGCAGCGTAACGAGCGCCCAGGGGATTAAAAACGCACTGAATTATGGTCGACATGGCGCATATATTTGATATCACAGCAAAATGCAATATGGCACATTATGTGCTTAAGCTTCATGACCATAAGCGAGGTGTAGCGGACAACACATATATATTTTTACAACATTTTACTCTACAGAACGTGCATCGATGAAACCAATGTCGCTTTCATCCAATCACCGTTCAAAATCAACGATGAAAAGGAGAGGAAAGATGAGGATTGGTAACGTAGTAGCAACAACAATGGCAGCATTGGTCTTTGCCTGTGGTACGGCACTGGCTACCCCTTCAACGCAGATTTGGATTCCTTCCCCCGATGTCAAAGGCTTCAAAGAAATTCATATCGATATCGATAATTATACTCGCTTTTCCGGAAAAACCGAAAATGGCTTCAACCCCAATTTGTACAATATCGGCCTGAGTGCCGGCGTACTGCCGTCGGAAAACGTCAAATTGGAGGTCGGGGTTGATTTTCTTAAGTCGGGCTACCAGAACGATGCCATCTATGGCTATGACCGGGCCCCCCTCTATTTCAACGCCAAATTGGGTACACCTGAAGATGCCTTTGGCGTCAAGGGGCTGCCCCAGTTTGCCATCGGCGCGTATAATCTCGGCACCTACGAAAAGCTGGAGAAAGGGCTCTCCACTCGGCAGAATATTGTTTATGGACTGGTCGGGAAAACCCTGCCGGTCGTAGGCCGCTTCTCCGCAGGTGGTTACTATGGTTCCGAGCGTGCTCTCGGCCGGGGTGCGAACAGCGGCGTAATGGCGTCCTGGGACCGCACCATGAGCGAGATCTCCGACAAACTCTGGCTGGCGGTCGATTACATGGGGGGCAACAATGCCAATGGCGAAGTTTCGGTGGGCGGTTCGTGGGCTTTCTCCAAACAGGTCTCGCTGATCGTTGGTGTTGTTGTTTTCAACCCGTTCTACACCACATCGGTTTCCGATCCCAGCAACGGCAACGGCGGTAATATCAACCCCGGCGGTAAGCCGGCCTTTACCACCCAGTTGGATATCGCATTCTAAGCTGTCCCTCCTTATAATTCGGGGGCGGCTGCCCGCGCCCCCGCCTTTTTCCAGGAGTGGCCCATATACGCGCAAATAAAGGAGGCAGACGCAATGAAACTTATCGAAGCCATCATAAAACCATTCAAATTGGACGAGGTTAAGGATGCCCTCAATGAAATCGGCATCGAAGGTATAACGGTCAGTGAGGTCAAGGGATTCGGTCGCCAGAAAGGGCACACCGAGCTTTATCGCGGTGCAGAGTACGTGGTTGATTTCATCCCCAAAATCAAGATCGAGATTGCAGTGAGCGACGATCTGGTCACCAAGGTAGTGGAGACGATTCAAAATACGGCCAAGACCGGCAGGATCGGTGACGGCAAGATCTTTATCGTCTCGCTCGAAGAGGCCGTAAGGATCAGAACCGGCGAAAAAGGTACGGACGCGATCTAACAATTATCGGATATAACCACTTACCTACGGAGGACTATCATGAAGCTCAAACTGTATTTTGCCTCAATTATGCTTGTCATCCTGGCCGGTCTGATACCGATCTGCGCCATGGCCGAAGAGAAAAAAGATACCGCCCCGGCGGCAGCACCAGCGACAGCCGCACCTGCTCCTGTTGTCGCGGCACCTGCCGCGGCCCCGGCAGCAACGCCCGCCGCCGCTCCGGCGGCAGCAGCCCCGGCCACGCCGCCCGACGTCAAGCCGGTGCTCAACACCGGCGATACCGCCTGGATGCTGGTTTGTTGCGCCCTGGTGCTCTTGATGACACCTGGCCTGGCCTTTTTCTACGGCGGTATGGTCCGTCAGAAAAACGTACTCTCCACCATGATGCATTCGTTTGTGGCCATGGGTATCGTTGGTGTTCAGTGGGCGGTTATCGGCTACTCACTCGCTTTTGCCCCCGACCTGGGTGGCGGCTTGGTGGGCAACTGCAGCAAGTTCATGCTGAACGGCCTGATCATCATGAAGGATGCCGCCACCGGTACGGTGGACTGGGCCCTGTTCCAGAACTACGCCAAGGAGCCCGGCGCGATCCCCGAGTTGGTATTCGCCATGTACCAGGCCATGTTCGCCATGATTACCGTGGCCCTCATCTCCGGCGCCCTGGCGGAACGCGTCAAGTTCTCGGCCTTCTGCCTGTTCGTGCTGCTCTGGACCACCCTGGTCTATGACCCCTTGGCCCACTGGGTCTGGATGACCGACGGCTGGCTCTTTAAAAAAGGCGCTCTGGACTTCGCCGGCGGTACGGTCGTCCATCTTTCCTCCGGTATTTCGGCCCTGGCGTTCCTGGTGTTTCTCGGCAAGCGCCGCGGCTTCCCGACCGAGCGCATGGCTCCCCATAGCCTCCCGCTGACCCTGTTGGGCGTTGGCCTGCTCTGGTTCGGTTGGTTCGGATTCAACGCCGGTTCAGCGGTTGTCGGCGTCAACACCTCCGATGCGGCAGGCGGCCTGGCCGGTCTGGCTTTTACCACCACCGCCATCGCTCCGGCTGCCGCCGGCCTCTCCTGGATGTTCGCCGAATGGTTCCACGCAGGCAAGCCCAGCGCCCTCGGTTTCGGTTCGGGTATCGTGGCCGGTCTGGTCGTCATCACCCCGGCAGCCGGTTTCGTACAGCCGGGTGCTGCCCTGCTCATGGGCTTTGCCGCCGGTATCGTCTGCTACCTGGGCGTGTTGATGAAAGCCAAACTGAAATATGACGACTCCCTGGATGCCTTTGGCGTACACGGCATCGGCGGCACCTTTGGCGCCATCTTGACCGGCGTCTTCGCCACCGTCGGCGCAACCGGCCTTCTGGCCGGCAACGCCAAGCAGCTCATGATCCAGTTGATCGCGGTTCTGGCGGCCGGGGGCTATGCCTTCATCGTCACCCTGATCATCGCCTTTGTTCTGAATAAGACCATCGGCCTGCGGGTAGATAAGGAAGACGAAATCATGGGCCTCGACCAGACGCAGCACTCCGAGTCCGGCTACAATATGTAACAGCCCTTTCAACCTCCGCATCAAACGAAGAAGCGGAAGCCGTCCCCCGGGACGGCTTCCGCCCTTGTCATTCACTCTGACGATCCTCCCGGAGATCAGTATGGAAACCCCGGCAGACAGGCACATCGACGGAGCCATCAGTCAAGAGCTTCTCAAACAATTGGCATATAACGAGAAGATGTCCGAACTCGGCAGGATCTCCGCGGGTGTGGTACATGAATTGAACGCGCCGCTTTCCGTCATCATCTCGGCCTCCCAGTTGATCATGCGGGAAGCCGATGTGCCGGAGTTCGTCCGGGAGATGGTTGCCCGGATCAGCTCCGAGGCCCTGCGCCTTTCCCACATGACGCGCGGGTTGCTCAATTTCAGCAGCCAGGAGGAAACGGAATCGGGCGGGGAGGCGGACGTCAACCTTACGGTGGGGTTCGTGCTGGACTTTCTCGACTACGAAGCGGCTCGGCGCGGAGTGACCCTGCTGCGGAAACTGGACTACCATTTGCCGGTGGTGGAGGTCGGCGCCAACCTGCTGAAACAGGTCCTGCTCAACATCATCATGAATGCCCTGCAGGCCATGGAACAGGATGGGGGCAGCCTGATGGTCGAAACCCTGGCGCCGGAGCCGGGAAAGGTGAGCATCGTCATCGCCGATACCGGGCCTGGAATTCCGGCCGCAGCGCTGACCAAGATATTTGACCCCTATTTCACCACCAAAAAGCCGGGTGAAGGCACCGGGCTGGGGCTGTTCGTCACCAAGACGCTGGTGGAAAATCTGGGGGGGAGTATCGGGGTGCGGAGCACGGAAGGGGAGGGGACGACCTTTACCGTGACCTTCGTCGTTGAAGGGTAGCGGTCCTCAAAAACAACCGTCCACGAAATGCACTCACAAAATCAGCATTAATTATAGATAAAAGTCAGTATACCTTTGGGGCGAATGGTCGATTACCGGCATCGGTCTGATTTGTTCGCGCCTTTCGTGGATCCAAAGCGGTTTTGGGTTGCTGACATTTCCCGCTGTTCCTGCCGTTTGACCGTTGCCCTACAGCCCGTTTTCGGCCAATTTCTCCACCAGTCTTTTCTGCTCGGCGCTCAGGGACCCCGGTACCTGGATGGTGATCTTGACATAGAGATCACCCTTAGTGTTCGATCCCAGCGGTTTTACGCCGCACCCCTTCAGGCGGATCTTCGTACCGGCCTGAATGCCGGCCGGCACCTTGATGCGCTTATCCCCCTCCAGGGTAGGCACATCCAGCGAAGTTCCCAGGCAGGCGGCGCTGAACGGTATGGAGCGCTCCACGAACAGATCGCCTCCCTCGCGGGTAAAGACCGGATCAGCCAGCACGCGGATGATCAGGTAGAGGTCCCCCTGTGGCCCGCCGCCTTCCCCTTGCCCACCTTTGCCGGCAATACGGATCTTGCTGCCGTTTTCCACGCCGGCCGGGATCTTTACCTTGAGTTCCTCCCGCTTGCCGTTCCTGCGGAAGGCCACCAGCTTTTCGGCGCCCAGGGCGGCATCGCGAAAACTGACGTCGGTCTCCATCTCATGGTCAGCACCCTGTTGGGGCGCCGCCCGGAAGCCGTTCCGTCCGCCGCGGCCAAAGGCACCACCGAACAGGCGCGAGAAGATGTCCTCGCCGCCTCCCGCCCCCATATCCTTGTAGGCGTTGCCAAAGTCGAAACCGCGGAAGATGTCCTCCTGGCTGTACTGCCGGTGGAACCCGCTTGAGCCGAAGGTGTCGTACTCTTCCTTTTTCTTGGCATCGGAGAGCACGGCATAGGCCTCATTGATCTCCTTGAATTTATCCTCGGACGCCTTGTCCCCCGGGTTGCGGTCGGGGTGGTACTTGACCGCCAGCTTGCGGAAGGCCTTCTTGATCTCATCCGGGGTGGCGTTCTTATCGACTCCCAGCGCTTTGTAATAATCCGTCTGTGCCATGGTTGTTTCCATCCTTTATCGTGCATCGTCTCAGCAAAATGTAATTGCTGGACGCCCTTCTGTCAATGAATCCCTTTGGGACCGCCCCAACATTTTCCCACCAGCCCCGGAAAAGTTCACGCACTCTTAACCGGATCTTAACGCCAACAGCTGAGATTGTCTGGTACTAAATCCGTCGGAGCGTCACTGCGCAACTGCACTTCCCGGAGGCTTTGGACGGCAGTTCACAACCTAATACCAGATGAAGGAGGAAACGTACGCATGTCACAGAACGACGACAAGAACGATGGTCTCGAACCAGGTGCGACAAAGGGTATCGACCGGCGCGAGTTCATAAAGCGCACCGCAGCCGGCGCCGGTGCCGTCGCGGTGGGTATGGTCATGGGAGGCTGCGGGACATCGTCGTCTGCTGCCACGACCAGTTCGATTGCAGCCGTAGTGCCGTCCAAGACCGCATGGAAATTCGCCGTCATGAACGACACCCAATGGACCCAGACCGATGACGGCTACAACCCCAACGGCACGCCAGTGGACATCATTGCCAAGCTGAACCAGGAGTTTATCAACAAGGGTGTCAAGTTTGTGGTGCAGACCGGTGACCTGACGGAAAAGGCAAGTTCGACCGGTACCACCACCGCCACCAAGACGGTCAACGGCACGACCACGACCTACACCTACTCGAACACCGCTGCCGAGGACATGCGGGCGGTCTTTGCCCAGACCCTGTACAACGCCGGGATCGGTTTTTTCCCCCTGCGCGGCAACCACGACAGTGCGACAACCACGGCTACCGAGTTCCAACGTGCCTTTCCCCAGACCCAGAACGGCCAGATGAACACAACGCCGGCGGATGTCTTAAGCCTCACCAACCCCGATGCCGACCTCCAGCCCTCCCCAGCCAAGAGCGGCTCCGCCTTCACCCTTGGCTCCAACTTCAGCAGCCCCAGTACCGATGTGAATAACCTGAAGGGCCTGTCCTACTCATTCGACTACAACAACGTGCGCTTCGTGCTGCTCGACCAGTTTAATCCGTCCAACAATCTTAACGCCGACGGCACGGCCTATGCCCTCGGCACGACCATCGCCGCGCAGCAGAGTTGGATCGATACCACCCTGGCCGGCAAGCCCACCGGCGGCCACGCCTTTGTCTTCAGTCACAAGGGGATGATCACCCAGGACCATACGGATGTGCTCTTCGGTAACGATCCGTCGGCCGCCAGTTCCCCGGGTCTGGACACCTTCATCACCAGCCTGAAGAACAACAACGTCGGGTATCACTTCTGCGGCCACGACCACATGTACGACCGCAGCCTGGTGGCGACCTCAGACGGCACGACCGCCAAGGTGATGCAGATCGTGGGCGCCTCCAACAGCAGCAAGTTCTACTATCCCGCCAATCCCTCCAACGACGTGACCTACAGTGGCGGCAAGCGCCAGACCCTTGCCAAACAGGAACTGAACACTATTGGCTATTGCCTCGTGACCGTTGACGGGTCGCACGTGACGGTGGACTACTACTCCGCTCCCGCCTATCCCTCGCCGGTCAACGGCGGGGTGATCGCCACCGTGCCGACCCTCACCTTCACCAAGCGGGAGACCTTCGGGTACAGCCTGAACGGCACCCAGTTCGTGGTGGCGGCCGGTTCCGCCTATACCACGGTACAGAATACGAGCACGGCCGGCAGCGGTACGGTCGCCAAGGTTCTGGCCGGGTCAAACGGCTATACGGTGACCGATCCGTCGGGACGCTTTTTCAGCGCCACGGTCAACACCGGCTGGTATGCAGCCAATGCCACCGCCAGCGACATCCTGCTGCTGCGGGGCATGTCGGCCTCCTTGGGGAGCACCCAGACCGATATCTTTGCCCTCTCCCTGACCTACGACAAGACCAAGGTGACCGACGCCCAGATCCAGGCCGGCTCTTTCGCCATGGCTACGCCGGACGACAACGGCAACTGGACCAACGCCGCGAATAGCAGCACGGGCGGCACGAAGAAATTCGTGCTCGGTCCCTGGAAATCCAGTTACACCTTGGGCACCTATGGTGTGGATACGGCCAGCGGCACGGTTTGGGCGGTCGTCAACTACAACGGCTACTTTGCCGCCGTGGCCGGCGTCTAGGCCGCGGAAAGGGATACCATGTTCGGATTCGGCGTACCGGAACTGCTCATCGTCCTCGCCATCGTCGTGGTGGTCTTCGGGGCCAGCCGCCTGCCGGAGATCGGCGGTGCCCTGGGCAAGACCATCCGCAATTTCAAAAAGGCATCAGAAGGTAGGGACGAGATCGAGATCAAGGCGAAAGAAGCATAGCAATCTCCACCGGCTTCAAGGGCAAAGGCCCGCACATGGTCATCATGTGTGGGCCTTTTTCAATGGGATGCGCTGACCCCTGTATGTTTATGTTGGCTGAATCAGCCGCTAAAGGCTCGGCGAAGGGGGCGACCTGTGAGCTTAATTTTATGTTTGACGTAAAACGTAAAACGGACTACATTGATTACCATGATCCGGTCATTCGCCTGCAAGCATACCGAGAAATTCTATCATGGCGAACACGTCCCGCGTTTTCAGACTTTTGCCCAACAGGCTGAAAAAAGGTTACAAATTCTTGAAAGCGCCACCTGCGTAGAAGATTTGATGAACCTGCCGAGCAACCGCTTCGAGGCTTTGGGTGGAGATCGGAAGGGCCGGCAAAGCATACGCATCAACCAGCAATGGCGAATATGTTTTGAGTGGCGGGAGGATGGTCCGTACAACGTCGAGATTGTCGATTATCATTGAAAGGGAAAATCTCTATGAATGCCATGCGCCCCATACACCCCGGCGAAATCCTCAAGGATGAACTTGCCGAGATCGACATGACGGCCAACGCCTTTGCGCACGCCCTACATGTGCCTGCAAACCGGATTACGGCCATCCTGAACGGTACCCGCTCCATCACCGCCGACACCGCGCTGCGCATCTCCCGGTATTTCGGGACAACGCCGGAATTTTGGCTGAACCTCCAGACCGCATACGACCTGAAGGTTGCCCGGCAGGCCGTTGGCGGCAAGATTGAGCTGCACGTAACCCCGATGAAGCAGGCGGCGTGAGGTATTCCCGGAACTCCGGCGTTCACGATTAAAATAGGGAGTGTCCCTAATTAAGTCCATATAAAGCTTCTTGGCTACTTAAATACCTATTGGGCTGATAATTATGGGTGTGTTGGTGTCTTGTGTAGACGTGGCACCATCATTATTCCCCCGTCTCCGTTTTCTCGACTTCTGCTTTGTTATTTCTTTCCCTCTTGAAATTCCCATCATCCTGACACCACGCCAAGGCATCAAAGATGACCTCCGACAGACGCATGATACTTTCCGGCTTATCCAGAACAATACTGTTGCCGCCTGTCCCAAGCACAAGCCCTCTCTTGGCGATTCCTGTCTTGTGCAATTCAGTCAACTCAATGGGAAAATACGCCAGCGGCTTGGCGCGGTCGCCCACATAGCGTACAATCCAACGGTTGACCTTGCCCTGATATAATACGGTGTAGTATGACTCCGTATCTTTTCCAACAACTTCGTCTGGGTTGACCACGCCGTTCAACATGTCTTTCAAAATTGACAATAATTTCAACTCGGCAGCGGTTGTAATGATTCTGGGGTTGCTTGGATCGGCAACGCTCTCCTGGGAATCCTCGGGGACTGGTGCTAGTTCCGGTGCGGTATTGAATGGTACAGGGGGCGCGGAAAGTCCGGTAACGACCATTTTGCTGATGGCATCGGCAACTGCTCGCTTGATCAAGGGGGTTATGGTGTCCAGTACCCTTGGGGTGAGCTTTGCGACGAGTTTTGCGCGGTTGGCCACGAAGCGGACGAATTCCTGATCCACATCGCGTAGGCAGCTTTCAATTACTTCCTGGAACTGTTCCTGGTAGACTCTTTCTTCGGCAAAGGTTCGCAGTTGATCGGGCCGGAAACACCCATAACGGAATTGGGCAAGTTGCTCCATATCTGATTCTGACAAAGCATCAAAATTTACTTTCAGGAATGGGCTTTCATCCATCACGTTGGGTAGTTTCAAATCAGTGAAGAAGCGCCATTCACGGCCATTAGTGATCGCAGCGACGGAGACACCGGGGGTGGAGTTGAAGTAACGGGCGAGTTGTCCGGCATGGTTGGTCAGTTTTTCATTGAATGACTTGGCTTCGACAAACATGACCGGATTGCCGTCGGAGAAGAGAGCATAATCTACTCGTTCATTGGCCTTTACTCCCGGCAGGTTTGCACCGTATTCGGCTTTCACTTTTTGTGGGTCAAAAGGACTGAAGTCGAGGATGTTGAGGAAGGGGAGTATCAAGGCCTGCTTGGTGGTCTCCTCAGTCGAGCAGTGGTGGCCAACTGTCTTAATGTGCTCCACATGGGCCAACAGTTTTTCCTTAAACTCTTGCATGATCCCCCTCCGTTGATTGGAATTCATAGGCTGGCGTTTCAGAAAAACTTTATCTGTTACTACTCGTCGCTTTGTTTTATAAATCATCCTTATTAAAGTGAATCCTTTTCTACTCCCCAAAGACACAAATTTCAATCGCAAAATCAACATGTTAAAACAATTAACACTCTTCTGGAAATGTTAAAAAAATTACCACTTTTCGTCCCTCTCCCAAGCCACTCGTTATCATACAATAAAGCCCCCCGAAGACCTTGGGAAGCCCCACTATGTGTCATTTTGATCCACTGCCTTCTGCGAAAGAGCCGAACCCCAAACGGCATCTGTCCACGAAATACACGAACGAAAACAAATAACCGGGGCGGATACAGAAAGCTGACCATTCATCCGAAAGGCAAGCCGCTTTTGCCCATAATCAACAGGCTTTGTTCGTGCTTTTCGTGGGCCAACACGGTTTCAAGTTTTTCTTGAGGCTGGCTACCACCCCTGGCCCCACCTGAATCAGGAGGGGAGAAAACGCCCGACTTCTTCCCCTTCCTTGATAAGGAGGACTCTCTGGGGCCTAAAGGAGGCAGGGGGGGATCCACCTTTTCCCGCTTGACAATCACAATTAATATAACTAACATTTAGTTATCCGAACAGTTCGGAAAACTATTTTAAGAGACGGATCATGGAACAGATCGAACGGATAGCCCAGCTCTACCCGGTCATCATGCGGGTTATGGGGAGGATCAGGAGCATCGTCCACGAGGGGATGGACCTGACCTACAACCAGTACAAGATGCTGCTGACCATCTACGACAAGGGCAACTGCACCCTGAACGTACTGGCCAAGGAACTCCAGATCGCCATGAGCTCGGCCAGCGAGATGGTGGACCGGCTGGTCAACCTGGGGTTCGTGTACCGGACCGTGGACGAGGACAACCGCCGCCAGGTGATGATCTACACCACGGAAAAGGGCGAGGAACTGATCCGGGAATTGCGCCGGGGGATCGTGGAGAATTATCGTACCTTACTGGACCGGCTGCCGCCTCGGGATCAGGAGCGGCTGGTGGTCGCCTTTGAAAACCTGGCGGAGATTCTCGGCAAGCTGGAATAGGGCAGGTACCGACTTTGACGGTAAGAAGGAGGCAGTGATGAAAAAGGTGATCGTGATAGGCGGCGGCATTTCGGGGCTGGCGACGGCCTGGTTGCTGCGGGACAAGGCGCGCACGGCGGGGGTGGAACTGGACCTGGCCCTGCTGGAGAAGGAGGAGCGGGTCGGCGGCAAGATCTGGAGCATCAAGGCAGACGGCTATACCTGCGAATGGGGTCCCAACGGCTTTCTCGACAGCAAGCCCCAGACCCTGGAGCTCTGCTCGGCCATCGGCGTCAACGACAGCTTGCACCGCAGCAACGACAACGCCCGCAAGCGCTTCATCTTCTCCGGCGGCGAACTGCACCAACTGCCGGAGAACGGCGCATCCTTCCTGAAGAGCCGTCTGATCTCCTGGCCCGGCAAGCTGCGCCTGGCCCTGGAGCCGACGCCGTTCATCGCCAAGGCCCCCCAGGGGGTGGACGAGACCCTGGCCGCCTTCGGCCGCCGCAGACTGGGCAAGGAGGCGTTGGACAAGCTGATCGCCCCCATGGTGTCGGGTATCTTTGCCGGCGACCCGGAAACCATGTCGCTCGTCTCCTGCTTTCCGCGCATTGCGGAACTGGAGCGGGAGTATGGCGGGCTGGTCCGGGCCATGATCATGCTGGCCAGGAAGAAGAAAAAGGAGCGTGCCGAGGGCAAGGCGGTCTCCAGCGCCGCCGGCCCGGGTGGCGTCCTGACCTCGTTCCGCGAAGGCATCCAGTACCTGACCGACGCCCTGTCCGCATCCCTGGGGGACATCGTCAAACCGGCCAGCCCGGTGGCGGCCGTGGAGAAGGGGCAAAGCGTCCCCTACCGCGTGCGCTGCGCCGACGGCAGCGAACGGGAGGCGGATGTGGTCATCGTCGCCGCTCCCGCCTTTGCCGCGGCCGAGATGCTCACCGGCCTGGATGTGGGGCTTTCCGGCGTGTTGCGCCAGATCCCCTACGCCACCATGACGGTGATCTGCTTCGGCTACGAGCGCGACCGTATCGCTCATCCCCTGGACGGCTTCGGCTACCTGGTCCCCAAGAAGGAAGGGCGCAGCATCCTGGGCACCCTGTGGGATTCCAGCATGTTCGAGAACCGCGCGCCGGAAGGCAAGGTGCTCCTGCGCAGCATGATGGGCGGGGCCTGTTTCCCGGAGTATGTCAAACTGAGCGACGACGAGGTGACGGCGCGGGTCAAGCGGGACCTCAAGGATACGATGGGGATCGACGTCGATCCGTCGTTCGTGCGGATCTTCCGTCACGAACAGGCCATCCCCCAGTACACGGCGGGGCACGGCAAACGCCTGGAGGCGTTGGGGGCGGGACTATCGGCCCATCCCGGCCTGATCCTGACCGGCAACTCCTACCGGGGCATCGGCCTCAACGACTGCGTGGCCGCAGCCCAGCGGGCCTCGGACGAGGCGCTGGGACTGTTGTAGATCACTGCCGCCACGGCACGGGAAAAGGATTTTCTCCGAGCGTTTGTGGATGGGCCGCCATGGTGTTCCATTACCGGGCCGCCTTTCCCGCGAAAATATCGTACCGCTCCTTGACAGCCCGGCCTCTCCGGCGTAATTTGTGGGCAGTTGCGTTACGATTCGCTCTCATGGGGTGAGGAGATGGTTTCACGGGATGAAGCCCTATAGACCGGATGAAAAGCCGCTCAGGTCAGCAGATTGCTGATCGGGCGGCTTTTTTGTCGGCCGGGCGCTCCCCGTCACCATGCATCCGCCCCGGAGATACACCTGGCCCTTACCCATAACAACCCCATAAGTTCCAAAGGAGGCGCCTCATGTACAGCTCTGACAACGTCGGCAGGAACACGATCGCAATGGTACTGGCCGGAGGCAGGGGGGAACGGCTGAATCCGCTGACCATGCGCCGGGCAAAGCCGAGCGTTTCCTTCGGCGGCAAATACAAGATCATCGATTTCGTACTCTCCAACCTGTTCAACTCGGGCATCAAGAAGGTCTATATCCTGACCCAGTACCGGGCCTACTCGCTCAACAAGCATATCCGGGAATCCTGGGGCAAGTGGACCGGGCTGGGGGAGTTCTACGTGGCCATCTCGCCGGAAACCAGCAGCGAGAGCGAGGAGTGGTTCAAGGGGACCGCCGATGCCATCCTGCAGTACCTGCGGTTCGTGGAGTCCTCGGATGCGGATTACGTGGCCGTCTTCGGCGGCGACCACATCTACAAGATGGATATCAGCCAGATGATCAACTACCACCGCATGAACCGGGCCGATATCACGATCGCGGCCCTGGAGGTGCCGGTGGAAGAGGCCAAGCGGTTCGGCGTCTTTTCCGTGGACGACGATTCCCGGGTGACCGCTTTCGCGGAAAAACCGGACACCCCGGAAACCATCCCCGGAAGGGCAACCTGCTTTGCGTCCATGGGCAACTACATCTTTCCCACCAAGAAGCTGATCGAGGTGCTGCTGGAAGGGAAGAAGCAGCACGAAGACCTGGATTTCGGCAAGCACGTGATCCCCATGATGCTGGAAAAGGGGGACCGGGTGTTCGCCTATAACTTCAACGACAACCAGATCCCCGGCATGAAGAGCGAGGAGCGGGGCTACTGGAAGGATGTGGGCACCATCGACTCCTACTACGAGGCCAACATGGATCTGATCCATGTGTCGCCCCAGCTCAATCTCTACAACTACAAGTGGCCCATCCTCACCAACCAGGGGAATCTGCCGCCGGCCAAGACGGTCTTCGACGACGACGACCGCCGGGGCCAGAACATCGACTCGTACGTCTGCGCCGGCTGCATCACCAGCGGCGGCACGGTCCGCAGGTCGATCATCGGCCCGCTGTGCAAGATCAACAGCTTCAGCCTGGTGGAGGATTCCATCCTGTTCGAGAACGTGAACATCGGCCGGCACGCCAAGATCAAAAAGACGATCATCGACAAGGGGGTGGTCATCCCGGACGGGACGATCATCGGCTACGACCGCGAGGCGGACCTGCGCCGGGGCTACACCGTAACCGAATCAGGCATCGTGGTGGTGCCGAGGAAAGACAAGTAGACCAGTCTCTGGTCGCCTGCCGCGTTGCCAAGGGCGGTATGCCAGCTTCTCGCTGCGGACCTGATTGGGGTTACGTGTATTTATAAAAAAGATGCAACTATTGGTATATATTTAATATACCAATTTGCCTTTTGCTCACCGTTCTCTTAACCTTCCATTCCGGTTTCAGTGAACCAACGACTCGAACGGCAGGTAAAGGAGGCTGTATGATGATGGGTATCAGGCATTTTTGTTCCATAGTGGCAGTGCTTCTTGTAATGGCGGTGATGCCGGTCCTTGGCGCCGAACAACCGGTGGCCGGCGTGAAAAGCATCTCAACGGAGCAATTGAAGCTGCTTCTTGAAACGGCCCGGCCGAAACCGCTCCTCATCGACGCGCGCAACCCGGAAGAGTACGAGGAGGTGCACATCAAGGGCGCGATCAATATCCCCATATCCAAGCTGGAAAAGGACCCGTCCCTCCTGCCGGCCGACCGGGCGCACAAGCTGGTCTTCTACTGCAACGGCGTCAAGTGCGGCAAAAGTAAGAAGGCGGCCAAGCTGGCCGTTGAGCGCGGCTATGGCGATGTGCTCATCTACGCGGAGGGAATGCCGGTCTGGGAAGAGAAGGGGATGCCGATCTACGCGGGCGCCAGCTACGAAAAGAGGGTTGAGACGAGCAAGCTTTCCCCCAAGGAATTGAAGACCCTCATGGATACGAAGCCCGGCACGCTGGTGATCGTTGACGTCCGTGATAAGAGCGAATTCGCCGCCGGGCACATCCCCGGCGCAATTAACATACCGGCTACCAATTTCGCCGCCGGCTCGGGAGTGCTGGAAAAAGAGAAACGGATCGTCGTCTACTGCAACTCCGGCGGCAGGAGCTACAACGCCTACCGCAAGTTACAGAAACTGGCCTACCCCACCATTAGCCAGGCTATTTTCGCCGATTGGGAATTCGAAGGGCTGCCGGTGGAAAAATAGCCGTTCCCCTGTATGCCGGAAGCCTCTCCCTCTCTCCGCGGTAGCGCGTTTTTGGCGATGGCTAAGCCCCGGATATCAAAATATCCGGGGCTTAGCCATTCAATTCCCGCCAGCGGAAGCAATCCACGGTGTGGTCGTTGACCATGCCGACCGCCTGCATGTGGGCGTAGCAGATGGTTGTGCCGACAAAGCGGAAGCCGCGACGCTTCAGGTCGCGGCTCAAGGCGTCGGACTGCGGCGTGCTGGCCGGGACCTCTTGTATACTTCTCCAGGCATTCTTGACCTGTCTGCCGTCCACGAAGTCCCACTGGTAGGCTGTGAACGAGCCGAATTCCTCCTGGACCTTCAGGAAGGCCCGGGCATTGGTGATGGTGGATTCCACCTTAAGACGGTTACGGACTATGCCGGGATTGCCCAGCAGCTTCGCCACATCATTTTCATCGAAACGGGCCACCACCTCGGGATCGAACCCGGCAAAGGCAGCCCGGTAAGCCTCCCGCTTGCGCAGGATGGTGATCCAGGAGAGCCCGGCCTGGGCACCTTCCAGCGTCAGGAATTCGAACAGCACCCGGTCGTCGTGCACCGGCACGCCCCATTCCCGGTCGTGGTAGTTCTGGTAGAGCGGGTCGCTGCCGGCCCAGGCGCAGCGGATAACGGCACCGGCCCCGGGCGCATTCTGCCCCCCTGACGTTCGGGTTGTTCCCCTCGTCTCCATATTTCTCTCCTCCATGGTCAACCACTCTCCGGTCATGTTGTCTGGCTTGCGGTTACAGCAATCCCCGCTCCACGAAACTCATGTATTCGCCATCGCCGACGATGATATGGTCCAGCACCTTGATCCCCATGATGTCGCCGGCTTCGCGCAGGCGGCGGGTGACGGCGATGTCCTCCCCGCTGGGGGCCGGGTCGCCGGTGGGGTGGTTGTGGACCAGGATCATGGCTGCGGCGGATTCCTTGACGGCCGGGCTGAAGACCTCCCGTGGGTGGACGATGCTCTGGTTGAGGGAACCTTCCGAGATCTGAACGCGGCGGATGATGCGGTTCTTGCCGTCCAGAAGCAGCGCCAGGAAATACTCCTTGCGGCTGTCGCGGAATTCGTGGTGGAAGTAGTCGAAGACCTGGTGGGGGGAGGTGAAACGGTCGAAACTCTCCAGCTTGCGGGCCTGAAAGCGCGAAGCAAGGGTGAAGGCGGCTTTGACGCCGGCCGCCTTGGCCAGCCCCATGCCCTTGATGGCGGTGATTTCGGTAATTTCGGCGCTGCCCAGTTCCCGTAGATTGCTGCCGAAGTGGCCGATCAGCTTGCGTCCCAAGTCAATGGCGCTCTGGCCGGTGGTCGGGTCGCCGCTCCTGAGGATAAGGGCCAGGAGTTCTGCATCGGTCAGGCCGGCCGCCCCCTGTTTGAGCATCTTTTCCCGAGGACGTTCATCCTGGGGCCATTCCTTGATCCCGCCACTCATGACTACCTCCCGTAATTGGATGTGTCACATTCCCTTCAGGGGAAGGGGGTTATCTTGCCATGATGAGGGCGATAACGACACCGCCCGCCAGCAGGCGATACCAGACAAACGGCGCGATACTCCGTTTCTGGACCATGCGCAACAGGAAAGCCACGCTGATGTAGCCGGTGACCGCCGACACGGCGATGCCGACCAGCATGGGAAGTCCTTCTCCGGCAGGGATGCCGTGTTTGGCCACGTGCAGCGTTTTGAACAGTGCCGCTCCGGCCACGATGGGGAGCGAGAGCAGGAAGGAAAACCGGGCCGCGCTCTCGCGGGTAAAGCCCAGCATCAGGCCGGCGGTGATGGTGATGCCCGAGCGGGAGACACCGGGGATCAGTGCCAGGCACTGGAACAGGCCGATGGTAAGGGCGCTGCCGGTTTTGACGTCGCTCAGGCCGTATCGTTTGCGTCCCCAACGGTCGGCAAGGCCCAGGATGATGCCGAAGACGATCAGGAAGACGGCGATCAGCAAGGGGCTCTCGCGGAAGACCTCCTCCATGGTCTGTTCGAAAAGCTTTCCGATCACACCGGCCGGCACCGTGGCAGCCAGGAGCAAAAACGGCAGCCGTTTGGCCGGCGTGTCCAGGGAGCGTGTTGCGATGGCGTCAAGGGCGGAGACCACCAGTTGGACGATGTCCTGGCGGAAATAGACCGCCAGGGCGATCAATGTGCCGAGATGCAGGGCCACATCGAAGGTCAGGCCCGATTCGGGCCATTTCAGAAACCAGGGCACCAGGATCAGGTGGGCGGAGCTGCTGACGGGGAGTACTTCGCAAAATCCCTGGAGGGCGCCGAGGACGACGGCGTGCAACATGTTCATGAACGATTCCTTTCTGGCAAGGGGCCGGGCTGACTACCCATCCGCCCGTCCCCCTCGAAAGGGGCAGAATACTGCAAGACAGACCCAAAGGCAACCGCCTAAACCGCTGCGTGACAGCCTCGTTACACCCCCGTGACATTTCTGTGGGAAGCGGCATAAAAACATGATATATATGATAGGTTTTTTACATTAATCGCAACGGCTCTACAACGATGGGAGGCGGAATGTTCGGATTGATCCCCAAGGAAGAAAAATTTTTTCAACTATTCAAGCAGATGACGGAAAACACCATTGAGGGTGCCCTGGCCCTCAAGGATATGCTCGACAATTTTGAGAACCCCGCTGCCAGCCAACGCAAAATCAAGGACATCGAACACAACGGCGACTCGCTCACCCACGAGATTATCCAGAAGCTGAACAAAACCTTTGTTACCCCCTTTGACCGGGAGGATATCTATGCCCTGTCCAGTGCCTTGGACGACATCCTCGATCTGATCGACGCCTCGGCCCAGCGGATTATCATGTATAACGTGGAAACCATTCCCCATGAGGCCAAGTCGCTCGGTTTCATCATCCTCCAGTCGTGCCAGGTCGTGGACAAGGCTGTCGCCATGCTGGGCAAACAGTCAAACGAACATATCTTCGAGGCGTGTGTGGAGATCAACGCCTTGGAAAACGAGGCCGACCGGGTATCCCGCGAGGCTATCAGCCGCCTGTTCGACGAGGAAAAGGACCCGATCCAACTGATCAAATGGAAGGAAATCTTCGAAACGCTGGAAAAAGCCACTGATAAGTGCGAAGACGCTGCCAATATCCTTGAGAGCGTGGTGGTGAAAAATGCTTGATCCGGTCTTGGTGATGCTTTGCCTGGTCATCCTGGCGGCGCTTCTGTTCGACTATATCAACGGGTTTCACGACACGGCCAATGCCATCGCAACCTGTGTCTCGACCCGGGCGCTCTCGGTAAAGGCCGCCATCTGCATGGCTGCGGTACTCAACTTTGCCGGCGCCATGATCTCCACCAAGGTGGCCTCCACCATCGGCAAAGGGATTGTGGACAGCGCCAACATCACCCAGATGGTGGTTTTGGCCGGTATCCTCGGCGCGATCATCTGGAACCTGATCACCTGGTATTACGGGCTTCCTTCTTCATCCTCCCATGCCATTATCGGCGGCCTCATGGGTTCGGTGTATGCCCATGCCGGCCTCGGCGCGCTTAAATGGGGGGGGCTGGAAAAGATCGTCCTTGCCCTGCTGGTCTCGCCCATATTGGGGACCATCGTTGGCTTCGCTTTCATGTTGTTCCTCTACCGCGTATTTCGTAACAGCGCTCCAAGTGCGCTCAACAAACATTTTCGCCGTTTGCAGGTCCTTTCGGCGGCCTTCATGGCCTTCTCCCATGGGACGGCTGATGCCCAGAAATCCATGGGGGTCATCACCATGGCGCTGGTCAGCTACGGTTTTCTGAAAACCTTCGCGGTTCCCTGGGAGGTGATGGTGGCCTGCGCCACCGCCATGGCCTGTGGAACGGCCCTGGGGGGGTGGCGTATCATCAAGACCGTGGGGCGTGATTTCGTCAAGCTCCAACCGGTGCACGGCTTCTGCGTGGAAACCGCTTCGGCCGGGGTTATCCTGGGGGCGTCGGCCCTGGGCATGCCCACCAGCACGACCCATGTCATCACGTCCACCATCCTGGGGGTCGGGCTTTCCAAACGGCTCACGGCGGTCAACTGGAAGGTGGCTCAGCGCATCGTGCTGGCCTGGGTGCTGACCATCCCGGCTTCGGGGCTGATGGCCTATCTGGCCTATCAGGTACTGAGTCCGCTGCTCGGCAGGTAGAGGCCGCTCCTTTGCGACAGGGGGTCTCACGGTATGCACAAAAAAGGCGGGCCACCTGCCCGCCTGCTCACCCTATTCCAAATCTTCTCCTACCTCTTCCATCTCCCTCGTTATCTCCGTCATTGAGGCATCCCGGCGTCGGAAGACGACCACCAGCCAATAGCAGAGAAAATAGGCCGCCACTGCCGAAATAAACCCGATGATGGAACACCCCAACAGCAAGGACTTGGCGTAGGGCTTGATATACTGCCATTCCAACCCCTTGAGCGCCAGTTCATTAACCGGCTTTCCCCGCAGGTATCTGCCGAGCTTGTAGCTGAGCGCCAAGGTCGGCACCACGGTAAACGGCGTGTTGACCCAGGCGCCGCTGATGCAACTGACCTTGTTGAGGCGAAAGACGAAAGCCAGGGCGATGGCCAGGGGGGTGTGGAGACCGAAGAAGGGGGTGAAGCTGATGAAAACACCGACTGCAAAGCCGGCCGCAATATGAGCGGGATGACCATCCAGCGACAGGAGGGCCTTGAACCGTTGTATGAGTTTTTTCTTATTGAACATTGTTACTCCAAACGCATGTAACTCTAAAGCCTCCGTGTTGCTCTTGTCAACTTTTCCGGCCATGGTGAGCCAAAATTGTTGACATTCGGCGTTTTCTCATACTAGTACCTATGCAGAGTACTGCGACGGTTTTGGCCCGAATGGGTAGTGATCGGCGTGGGGAACGTCGAGTGCGATGGAGGGGAAAAGCGGTGAGCAACATTCTACTTGTTGCACTGATGGTCTGCGGTGGCGTGGCGGTTGCGGTACAACCGTCGATCAATGCCCGGCTGGCCCAGAAGGTCGGCAGTTATGAAAGTTCCATGATCTCATTCGCCGTGGGAACGCTGGCCCTGTTGGTGGTGGTCATGCTCACCGGGCGCGGGACGTGGCGCGGCGTCACTGCCGCCAGTTGGTGGGAGTTGACCGGCGGCCTCCTGGGTGCCTTTTTCGTCACTCTGACGATCATTACCGTGCCGCGCCTGGGGACGGCAGCCGTCATGGCAGCGATCATCACCGGGCAATTGGCCGCCGGGGCGTTCCTGGATCACTTCGGACTGTTCGGGCTGCGCCACATGCCGTTCACCCCTCAGCGGTTCCTCGGCATCGTCCTTTTAGCTGCCGGTGCGGCACTCATAATCAGACGATAGGCATATTGGTGTTTCTATAATCAGCATCGGGAAAGGAATGGTACGAAAAATATCATGAAACAGAGCAAGCTGTCGCAATGGCTGCCCAAGTCCGTCCAGGCGCTCAAGGGCTATACGAGGGCCGATCTGGCGGCCGACACGACCAGCGGCATCACGGTCGGCCTGGTGGCCCTGCCGTTGGCCATGGCCTTCGGCATCTCCTCCGGCGTCACGCCCCAGGCCGGCATCTATACGGCGGTCATCGCCGGTTTCCTGATCTCGGCCCTGGGCGGCTCACGGACCCAGATCGGCGGTCCGACCGGGGCGTTCGTGGTGGTAATTGCCGCCATCATCGCCAGGCACGGCCTTTCGGGCCTGCTGATGGTCACCATGATGGCCGGCGTAATCCTGATCTTCCTGGGGTTGACCGGCCTGGGGAATGCGGTCAAATTCATACCCAGGCCGGTTGTCATCGGTTTTACCAACGGCATCGCCATCCTGATTGCCTCCACCCAGTTCAAGGATTTCCTGGGACTACGGGTGGCCGCCAAGGTGCCCAGCGAGTTCATCGAGCGGATGCGTTTCATCGTCCTGAACCTGGATAAGGCTGATCTGGCCGCCATTGTGCTGGCCGTGGCCTCCCTGGCCGTCATCCTGATCGTACCGCGTTTAACCCGCCGCATACCCGGTTCGATCGTCGCCCTGCTGGGTGCCACGGCCTGTGTCGCCCTGTTGGACCTCCCGGTGGAGACCATCGGCAGCAAATTCGGCGGCATCCCCACCGGCTTGCCCCATCTGCAGATTCCCCAGTTTCACCAGGAGTTGATTATTCCACTGCTTCCCTCGGCCCTTACCGTGGCGCTCCTGGCGGCTATCGAGAGTCTGCTCTCGGCGGTGGTGGCCGATTCCATGAGCGGCGACCGCCACAACTCCAATGTGGAACTGGTGGCCCAGGGGGTCGCCAACCTGACGGTGCCGCTGTTCGGCGGCATTCCGGTGACCGGCGCCATTGCCCGCACCGCCACCAACATTCGTTCCGGGGCGCGCTCTCCCTTCTCCGGTATTATCCACGCCCTGACCCTGCTCTGCATCATCATGTTCGCCGCGCCGCTGGCCCGCTTCATCCCCCTTGCCACCCTGGCTGCGGTGCTGTTCGTCGTGGCCTACAACATGGGCGAGTGGCACGAGATACCCATGATCCTGCGCCTCAACCGGAAAGAGATATCCGTCTGGCTGATCACCTTCGTCCTGACCGTGGTGGCCGACCTCACCATCGCCGTGGAGGTGGGCATGACCCTGGCGGCGCTCCTGTACATCTACCAGGTCTCGCGCACCACCGTGGTGGCGCCCCTGACGGCCGAGGCCATCGAAAAGGCCAAGGCTCACATCGTGCAGGATCACAGTATCCCCCATTACATCAGCATGTTTCACGTGCAGGGGCCGCTTTTGTTCGGCGCGGCGGAAAAACTGGCCCGCATGGCCAATTCGGTGGAACGCCTGCAACCGATCGTTATCCTGAGGCTGCGCTATATGACCGCTATCGACGCCACCGGCCTGTATGCCATCGAACAATTCAACGAAAAACTCCGCGAATCGGGGCGGACGCTGCTCCTGTGCGGCACCCGGGGCCAGCCCAAAAGACTGATCTACACCTCGAACCTGCCCCATCTCCTGGGGGCGCGTAATATCCTGCCCAACATCAGTTCGGCCCTGCACCGGGCCGAGGATATCAACGGACAGTTCGGCGGGATCGGTGACGAGGCGGCCGCCGGGTTGGCGGAGGCCCCGGTATAGCCACTGACCTGCGGCCGGGAACGACCGCCACGAAAGGAGCGACGGCATGAAGACTCGATTCGTAACAATCATCCTGATTACGTTGTGGGGAACAGCGGTTGCTGTTACCTGTCGGGCCGACGGCTATGCCGGTGTTACGAGCCGTAAGCTGCTGACCACCTCTACGGCCAGCAACGGTCAGAAGATCTCCTATCTGGCCACCGACCAGCCGGAGGTCACGGCGCTGGTGGTGGAACTCCCCCCCGGCGGCGAGACCGGCTGGCATCTGCACACCGCGCCGGTCTACGCCTATGTGTTGTCCGGTTCCCTGGACGTGGAGATGGCCGACGGCAGGAGTTATGTCTTCCGGCAGGGGGACGCCATCGTGGGGGTACAGAATCTTGCCCAGAACGTCAGGACCGTGGGCAATGGGCCGGCCCGGCTGGTGGTTTTCTCTACCGGCGAACAGGACCGTCCCAATGTGGTAAAGGTGGAGAGGCCGAAAAGGGTGCTTGAATAGCACCAGGAGGGCGCCTTGTCGCAAAGGTGCCGCACCAGACTATCATGGGTGGGAGGAACGGGCATGGCAGCAGCGACGGAGAACCTTGACGAGGCGGTGGAGATCAGCGACGGCATTTTTTGGGTGGGGACGGGCAGTAAATCGTTTTTAAATCGCAACAGTTACCTGAGGTTATTCAACGGCGGCAGCCAGAATGCCGCCATGCTGATGGACCCGGGCCCAACCTCGGATTTCGACACGGTCGTGGCCAAGGTGGTCAGCGCTGCCGGCGACATCGCAAAGGTCAACATGCTGTTCGTCAACCACCAGGACCCGGACGTGGTCGGCAGCCTGCCGCTGTTGGCCAAGCTCAACCCCCACGCTCTTTTTCTCGCCAGCGAGGATACCTGGCGGCTGGTCAGCCTGAACGGCCTGCAAGGCAGGGATTTCCGCCCCGTGGAGCGTTTCAGGAATATGCGCATCTCGCTCCCCTCGGGGCACCGCCTGAAATTCATTCCGACCCCTTTCTGCCATTTTCGGGGCGCCTGCATGGTATACGACCTGGAATCGCGGATACTCTTTACCGGCGACCTGTTCGGTGGAATCGCCGCCTCGGGGCTCTGGGCTGACGCCACCAACTGGGCGGGCATCAAAGCCTTCCATCAGCTCTACATGCCGAGCAACGATGCCATCCGGCTGGCGGTCCGGAGGATCAGGGCACTGGACCCGCAGCCGATCATGCTGGCTCCCCAGCACGGCGGCCTCATCCAGGGTGACCTGATCGGCGATTTCCTCGATCGCATGGAGCAACTCCAGGTGGGGCTGGATATCATCATCTCCCTGAACGATAAGCTGCCGGCGCTGATCGCCGCCCTCAACGAGATCATCGCTGCCGTGCGCGCGGTGCTGGGTGAGGAGCCGACGCGCACGGTGATGGGCTATTTTCAGCCCGACGGCAGTTACCCCGCCTTTTTCGCTCTCTCCAAGGAGGGTACGGTGATGGACATCAAGGGGGACGCGATGGAATCGGTGGAATCGCTGATTCGCGCCTTCTTCAGGCATGCCGATGTCCCCCAGAAAAGTATCCTCAAGGCACGCATCCTGCGGATGCTACTCGATCACAACCTGCCTCCCTTCGACATGCTGCTGGAACAGGAGGGGGGCGTGGCGGTGGAACTGCTCGAGGAGGTCCGTGAGGAGTGACGCCGCTGTGGTGTTTGAGCAGAAAAAAGGCCGGCTCTCCATTGAGAACCGGCCTTTTGCGTGTGAAATGGAACCGCCGCGGATCAGAATTTTATCTGAACACGTTTCTTGCCGCCACCTTCATCCTTGACCCAGAGGAGAGTCTTCTTCGAGCGGTTGCACCATTCCCGGACGTCGTTTTCGAATGTGGAGCAGTCGGCGACGACTTCCAGGATATCGCCGGGCTTCATCTTTGTTGCCAGAATGCTGACCTTCAGGGTTGGCTGGGGGCATTTCATTCCCAGACAGTCAAGTGTTTGTGTCGCCATTGTTAACCTCCCTATGTGTGATGTGTTACCAAACCCCATTAAGCGGGATATGTGGATTCGTCTGCGGGGTGGTTCATGCTGCAATCACTTATCTTATCGTCCTGGGGCCGTGTCACCCAGCGCGCGAATGGAAGCGACGAAGTCGTTCGTCACCTGGGAAAATTTCTCCGCCTCTGCCGCGGAAACGTAATCGAAATAGAAGCGAGCCGGATCGACGCCGAGTTGGGGCATCATCCGTTCCAACAGTTCGGCGCGGCAGAAGGCCCTAAGGTTTCCCTCCTTATAGTGGCAGTCGCCCGGGTGGCAGGCCAGCACCATCACCCCGTCGGCACCCTTCTGGAACGTCTCCAGAATCAGGGTCGGTTCGACCCGGCCGGAACACATGACGCGCACGACCGACAGTTCGGCAGGTACGGGCAGTTGGTTCATGCCGGTCTTGTCCGCTCCGGCGTAGGAGCACCAGTTGCAGAGAAAGGCCACGATCCTGACCTCGCCCGGGACGCCGGCCTCCACCTCCTTCGTGGCGGGGTGTGGTGCCACATTCGGCATTGTTTGGCAGCTCATGATACTACCCCCTCAATCTCGGCGCGCAGCATGGCGCGGGAAAACCCTTGGGCCGTAATGGCTCCCGCCGGACAAACAGCCACGCAGGTGCCGCAGCCCCGGCAGAGAATGTCCGATATATCGGCAGCCTTGGTGCCCTCATCCCAGGAGATGGCCTTGTAGGGGCAGACCCTGATGCAGCTCTTGCATCCGGCGCATTGCTCCGCATCTACGACCGCCACCTGGGGATCGACCGTCAGGTCGCGCCCCTCCACCAGTTCCGAGAGCGCAACGCCGGCCGCTGCGGTACCCGAGGCAAAGGCCTCGCGGATATCTCCCGGCCCGCGGCAAGTGCCGGCCAGATAGACCCCCTTGAGCGGGCTGAGAAAGGAGCCGGAGAGGGCATGAATGGGGGCGATGAAACCAGCGTCGTCCAGGCCCAACTCCAGGAGGCGCGCTGTTTGCGTCGTCCCGGAGCCGGGGACCGTGGGCCCGCAGAGCACGATCATGTCCGCGGGGACCTCGGCGCCGTTCGACCCGCAGACGATAACACGGCCATTCGGCGTTTCGGCCAGCGTCAGGTCGCCCAGGCCGTCATAGCGGACCACATGACTGTGATCGTGGCTAAAGAGACGGGCGGCGTTGATCCCGGGAACCACCTGCTCCCTGATCAGGCGGGTGACGGTCAGTCCCTCCTGTTTCGCGCCGGCGATATGGGCATATTTCAGGGCCGCCTGGCAGCAGGTGCCCGAACAGTAGGTGACGGCGTCGTCGAACGACCCTGCACACTGCACGATGGCCAGGGAAGCGGGAGCGGAACCGTCCCCTTTGACGAGTTCGCCGCCGCTGGGGCCGGTCATGGCCAGCAGCCGCTCGAAGGCATAGGCGGAGAAGACGTTGTCCTTACTCGCGAACGTGGGCGGGACGACCGGCAACTCCTCGGCCCCGGTGGCCACGATGATGGCTCCGACCTCCACCACACTATCACGGATTGTGTCGTCGAAGTCAAGGGCGCCCTCCAGCGGGCATTCGGCCAGGCAGGCCCCGCACTCCTGGCCGTTCAGCTTCAGGCAGCGGCCGGCATCCACATGGGGAAGGTTGGGGAGCGCGCCGACAAACGGACCATCCACGGCAGCCAGTTCACCGCCGCAGTTCCAGGGGTTTTCCCGGCGCTCCGGGCAGACGGCGGCGCAGACCATGCAGCCGATGCAGAGTTCGGGATCGACGTACCGGGGCTGTTGGCGCAGGGAGAGCTGCCAGTTGCCAAAGCTCCCCTTGACCTCGGTCACCTCCGCCAGGGTGAGGAGCTTGATGCGCTCGCTTTCTGGTCCGTGGAGCAGTTCGCCCATGCCCGGCTCAAGCAAGCAGGGACCGCACTCCAGGTTGGGGAACAGTTCTTCGAAGCGCACCGGCATGCCGCCGAAAAAGGGTTCCCTTTCGATCAGCGTCACCATGCGGCCGGCCCGGGCCAGGGTAAGGGCCGCCTGGATGCCGGCCGGGCCGGCGCCGATGACGGCCACGTCGGTCCGTACCGGGACATGGCGCTCCACAAGCGGCCGGTGGTGTTGGACCCGCTTCAGGGCCGCGCCGATCAGGCGTGCCGCCTTGCGCGTCGCCTGGGCGGGATCGGCGGTAACCCACGCCACCTGTTCGCGGACGTTGATCATCTGGAGGTAATAGGGGTTGATGCCGGCTGAGGCCAGGAGGGTGCGAAAGGTCCGCTCGTGCTCCCGCGGCGAACAGGCCGCAACCACGACCCGCTCCGGCTTTTCTTCCTTCAGCCAGGTGGCCAGTTTTTCCAGGTTCTCGGCACCGCAGGCCAGCTCATCGGTCGTGACGACCGGCGTGTCCGGGTGTTCGGCCAGTTGGGCCCGTACCGTGTCCCAATCGATCTTCTCGGTGATGATGCCGCTGCAGGTGCACAGGATGACGGCAGTTTTGGGTTGCTTGTTCATGGCGCCTCCGCGGGTGAACCCGCATTTTTTCGGGCGAGGATGGAGCGGACGGCGGCACAAGCCCGCTGTACCGCCGCTTCTACCTCGGGAGTAAGGGCTTCGCTGAATGTGGTGACATCCCTGGCGACCACGGCAACCAGGCTGATGTCCGAGGCGTCGGGGAGCGGCATCCCCATGGCCCGGCCGATGTCGAGCGCCTCGGGAAGATCGCAATCGTGGCTGCACGCCGCATTGTGGGATGCCCTTTGGATGCCGCTCACGACCACCTCGCCCGGGGGAAGGTTCTCGTCGAGCAGCGCATCGATGATGATGGCACCCCGGGTGCCGGACAGCTCCTCCAACAGCAACAGGCCGCCGGCATGGGCCTCCACGAAACGGACGCCGGGATACCCCGCTCCGGCAAGTTCGCGGACGACCCGGGGGCCGACACTGTCATCCGCGAGAAACGGTGATCCCAGGCCGATAACCACCATCATCAGCCCCGGCTGATCCGGTCGAGAATGGTGCCGTCGTCGGAGCGGCGAACCGTGACCTCCAGCGGCGCGGTGCCGATGGCGTGGGTTGCGCAGGAACAACAGGGATCGTACAGGCGGAACGCCATCTCGACCCGGTTGAGGATGCCGTCGCTGACTACACCCTTGTGGATCAGCCCCTTGGCGGCCTTGGCGATGGACATGCCGATGGGGGCGTTGTTGTTGGTTGTCCCGACCACCAGGTTGACGCTGGTGAGGATGCCGTGCTCATCGCAAGTGAAATGGTGCGTCAGGGTCCCGCGTGGGGCCTCCACGGAACCGATGCCGACACCGGCACGACAGGACACGGCCTGTCGCACATTCGGGTCGCACAGGTCGGGGTGGTCGGCCAGCTCCTGCATCCGTTCCGCCGCATAGAGCAGCTCTATCAGACGCGCCCAGTGGGTGGCGAGCCGATGATGAACCGGGCTATTGCGGCCGCCCGGGCCGGTGCCGCGGCAGCCGAAGGCATCGAAGAACCGCTCGAATTCCGCTTGGGCGCGGGGCGTCGCCATCCGGTCGGCCACGTTGAGCCGCGCCAGGGGCGTTGCCTGGTAGACGCCGCTCTCGGGACCGTCCACGAACCCTTTCCAGCCGATCTTCTTCAGGTAGGGGAACTTGACGTAGGTCCAAGGCTCCACGTGCTCGGCAATATGGTCCAGGTACTCCTGGGGGCGGTAGCGGGTGAACTCGTAGCCGGCCGGGTCCACGACCCGGATGGTGCCGTCGTAGAAGTTTGGGGCGTTATGGGCGTCTACGGTGCCCATGGAATAGGTCTGGTGGGCGTAGAGGTCGCCCTGTACCAGGTCGCGATAGGCCGCGTTGCCCAGGACGATCCTATGGAAGGTTTCCAGGGAGAACAGGGCGAATTCGATGTTCTGCCGGGCGATCTGCCGGGCCTCGTCGGCGATCTCCGGGGTGACCGCCACGCTCCAGCCTCCGGGTAGGGCGCCGCAGAGATGGACGCCCCGGCCGCCGAGTTTCTTGATCAGCTCGTGATTACGCGCCCGGCAGGCGATGACCGCTTTGCCGGCATCCAGGCCGACCTTGCGGATCACACCGAGGATATTGCGTTCTTCCTTGGGGGCATCGGGGCCGACGATGAAATCGGGTCCGCCGAGGCAGTAGAAATGGGTAGTATGGTCGGTGACGAAAAACGCGCTGTAGATCAACTCCCGGATTCGGGCCGCCGCAGGGAGACAGGGGGTCCCGAACAGCTCGTCGAGGGCCTTGGCCGCGGCGATGTGGTGGGCTTCGGGACATACCCCGCAGATGCGGTTGGTGATGTTGGGCATCTCCTCGGCCTGGCGGCCGACGCAGAACGACTCGAAGCCGCGCAGCTCGGGAACCTGAAAGTAGGCGGAAACCACCTCGCCGGCGTCGTCCAGGAAGATCTCGATCCTGCCGTGCCCCTCAAGGCGGGTGATGGGGTCGATGGTGATGCGTTGATTCATTGTTCAATCTCCGGGCTACGGTCGGCAACCACGGTCGTTGCCAGGGTGTAGCGATAAAAGGTCCCGAGCGGATCGGCCACGCCGGCCAGGGCGTTGCGCAGATGGGCGTGGATATCGGCTTCCGCCTTGCCGCTGGACTCTCCGGGATCGACGACCGCGGCCAAGGCGGAGAGCGCGGCTGCGCCGGGATCGGCATCCCGGTCGAGAGCGCCGTAGCAGCCGGTACAGGGCATGGCGACGGCGGGGCAGAGGGCACCGCAACCGCCGTGGGTGGCCGTGCCGATGCAGGCGAACCCCTGCTCGGCCAGGCACCAGCCAGCCTCGGGAAGCGCCTCAAAAGGGCGTATCAGGCGGGCGGCCAGGGAACCGCGTTTTTCGCGGCTGCATTGGTCGCAGACGGCCCGGGCCGTGCAGCCGAGCAGCGTACCGCTTTCCGGCAACGGTTTACCCGAGGCGACGTGACGGATGACGGCGACGATCTGTTCCGGTTCGGGCGGGCAGCCCGGCATGGTGTAGTCAACCGTCACGGCCTCGTGCACGGCCAGCACCCGTTGGAGGAATGCCGGCAACTCCAGCTCACCGCCCGGTACGGGGGAGGTTGCCCCCGGGATCAGTCCTTGGGCGTTATCGGCGCTTGCCGAGGTGCGGAAAACGGTTTTGAGCACATGGCCGATGCCGTGCTGGTTGGCCAGGGCCGGGATGCCGCCGCTGGCGGCGCAGGCGCCGAAGGCGACGAACAGTTGGGACTTGCGGCGCAGCAGTTCGGCCATCTCAAGGTTCTCCTCGGTCCGCAGGGCGCCATTGAACAGGGTCAGGAAGATCGCCTTGTCGGGCAACGCCTCGATATCCGCCCGTTTGGTGTCCAGGAGACAGGGGCAGAACATGAAATCGAAGTGGCTATCGACCTCCAGGAGCGCCTCGTTGATGTTTGCCAGGGCGATTTCGCAACCGCCGCAGGATGCGGCCCAGTACATGGCGAGTTTTGGTTTGAGGGTTGGCATTGCGCCTCCTTTGTGTCGTGGTCAGAGCCGGTCGGCGATGGCCGCATCGCTGAGGGAGTTGATCGATTCGTGCGCGGAACCGCACTCATGTGCCGGTCTGTCGGCAACGTGCGAGAGATTCTGGGATTGCTGTGCCACCGCCGCGATCGGTGAAGGGCCGGCCGAGACACGTTTTCGGAGCGTCCGGCTACGGAGGGATGGACACAAGGCGCAGGTATTTAACATGGTCAGGATTGCTAAAGCCCTTCCATACACGCGATGAAGGAATCTAACTCGGCGGCTGTCAGTCCGCCGAGTTTAGCATTCAGCACTTTTCAACGGGGCTCCCCGAGGCCGTAATCTCGGCAACAACCAGTTCGGCCAGGCCCGGAAGCTTCCCCGCCAACAGGGGCGACAACTCGGCACCCGCCTCGTAGGAAGCAGGGATGATGCCGAACAGGGTTACCTTCTCGGGACAGCGATCACGGATTTCGGAGAGCGCCAGCACCTCCTGGATGCCGATCTGGTGGGGCGACATCTTGATGGGCAGTTTGCCCAGCATGAAGTCATCCTTCTCGTAGCGATAGATATCTCCCGGCTCGCCTTTGGCCTCGATGACGTCCACCAGAAAGACTTGGTCGGCTTCCTCCAACATGTGGCAGACCATGATGCCGAGCGTCCCGCCGTCGTACAGGGTGACGTCGTCGGGGAAAACGTAGTGTTTCTGTAGGTACTCAATAAAGTGGACCCCAAAGCCTTCATCGGAGAGGAGCAGGTTGCCGGCGCCGAAGATAAGTGTTTTCATCGTATTATCCTTTTCCATCACTAAGAGGTCGTTTCAAACTACTACGGACTGGGATGCGCTTCAATCGCTTGCAGCACGTTACAACCCCTGCCAAAGACACAAAGAGCACAAAGGCGACTGACAACAGGAACATGCGACTCGTTTGCTCTAAGTCTCTTCACTGTTGTCAGCGCCCATTGTGCTTCTGTTGCGAGAGTTGCTCCGTGACGACTACATTACCTTGACGTTCGTGATCTCTTTCCCTTCCGGATCGATGGTATGCACCGCACAGGCGATACAGGGGTCGAAGGAGTGGATGGTCCGCAGCACTTCCAGCGGCTTGTCTGCCTGTGCCACGGGGTTGCCGACCAACGAGGCCTCATACGGGCCGAGCTGGCCTTTGTCGTCACGCGGCGAGGCGTTCCAGGTCGAGGGGACAACGGCCTGGTAGTTCTTGATCTTGCGGTTTTCGATCACGATCCAGTGAGACAGGGTGCCGCGCGGCGCTTCGTGGAAACCGACGCCCTTGTACTCGCCTTTGGGGATCTCGGTGGGATTGGCGTAGACCTTGTCGCCTTTGCCCACGTTTTCCACCAGCTTGTCCAGATACTCCAGAGAGTAGTCGGCCATCAGGTGGGCACGGATGGCGCGAGCGCCGAGACGGCCCATGGTGGAGTGCAGGTCGTTCACGCCCACACCGATCTTGGCGCAGCTTGCGTCCACCAGTTTCCTGACCTTTTCGTTGCCGCCGGCATAGGCGGCAAACAACTGAGCCGGTGGACCGACCTGAACCGGTTTGCCGTCCAGGCGGGGAGCCTTGCACCACGTGTATTTGCCGTTATCCTGGAAGTCCGTGTAATTGGGTTTGGTCTCGCCGTCCCAGGGGTGCAGGGTGCCGTTTCCTTCGTACCAGGCGTGGGACACGTTTTCCTTGATGTTGGCGATCAGGTCCAGGTCCTGGTGGTTGGTGATGATGCGTGCTTTCTTGATGTCGCCGCCGTTGATGATGGCTCCCGGCAGGGCGAACTTGGTGTTTTTGGTGTCCTCGGGCATCTCCGGCACGGCCAGGTAGTTGACCACGCCGCGGCCGTATTTGAACCAATCCTTGTAGATGGAGGCGATGGCCACCATGTCCGGATAGTAGACCTGCTGGACGAATTCGCGGGTCTCCGTCATCAGGCTCTTCAGGGCGGCGATCTTCTCCATGTTGAGGGTGGCCAGGTTTTCCATGTTGATGGCGGTAGCGACACCGCCGACGCACAGGTTCTGGATGTGGGGGTTCTTGCCCCCCAGAATGGCGATGGCCTGGGCGGCTTTGCGCTGATAATCCAGGGCGTTGAGGTAATGGGCAACTGCCATGAGGTTGGCCTCGGGCGGCAGTTTCATGGCCGGGTGACCCCAGTAACCGGAGGCGAAGATGCCGAGACGGCCGGTTTCGACGAAGGATTTCAGTTTCTGCTGGACGGCCTTGAATTCGGTTTCACTGTTGCCCGGCCAGTTGGAGATGGACTGGGCCAGCTGAGCGGTCTTCTTGGGGTCGGCCTTGAGGGCCGAGACCACGTCCACCCAGTCCAGGGCGGACAGGTGGTAGAAGTGGACGATATGGTCCTGCACCGAGTGCTGGGCCATGATGATGTTCCTGATGTACTGGGCGTTCATCGGGACATCGACCTTGAGGGCGTGCTCCACCGAGCGGATCGAGGAGATGGCGTGGACCGTGGTGCAAACGCCGCAGAAACGCTGGGCGTAAATCCAGGCATCCTGGGGGGGGCGGTCTTTCAGAATGGTTTCGATACCACGCCACATCTGGGCGGACGACCAGGCATTGGTGACGACGCCACCGTTTACTTCAGCATCAATTCTCAGGTGACCTTCGATACGGGTGATCGGGTCAAGGGTAATGCGGGCCATGTATTTCCTCCGTTATCGGTTTTTATTGATAAGATTCAAATAGCGAGTGTTTGTATCTCGTTGTGCCGTTCCCTTACGCCTTTTCCCCCAGGGGATGCGTTGCCGCGTGTTGCTCGCGGGTGTGCAGCCTCGGCAGAACCGGCAGCAACTTGACCAGCACCTGGTAGCCCAGGATCTCGAAGGCAACGATGCCGACCGTTACCATCAGTTCCGCGAGGGCCGGGAAGTAATGCCATCCTTTGCCGGGGTTGAAGCCGATCAGATAGACGTTGAAGCGGTACAGGGCCCCGCCGAACACGATCAGGGCGGCTGAAACGAACAGCCAGCGGATGGATTCCCTTTTTTTCTTGCTGAAGAGGATCAGCGAACCGGCGGCGATCAGACAAAACTCCAGCAGGAAGAAGCACGAGTAAAAGTTGAAGGAAAGTGCGGTGCCCAGTTGTCCGCGCCAAGCCAGGTCGCCGATGACGACGCTCAGCCAGATAACCGTCAGAAAGGGGATGATGCGCGCCATTCCCGAAAGCTCCTTGGTTTCGAAGGGGCGTTTGAAGGCGTAGCACGAGATGACCGACTCCAGGATGGCAATGGAGTAGCCGATATACATGCAGTTGATCAGGAACAGGAGCGGCAGGAAGCCGGTATGCCACAACGGGTGCAGTTTGGTCGACGCGATCAAAAGGAGCGAACCGAGGGACGACTGGTGCATGGTCGGCAGGGTGATGCCCAGCACGATGACGAAGATCAGAACCTTGTCGAGCCGGGGGCGGGCCCAGGCGGCCAATTCCTTGACCTTGTCGAGCCGGTCGCCGATCCGTTCGGGCCGTTCCATGCCGAGACGGCCGTACACCAAGTCCAGCATATGCTGCAAGGTCTTCCACTCGGTCTTTTCCAGCGTCGTCAGGATGGCGGGCAGAAACTCAATGATCAGGACCATCGTATAGGCCATGACGCAGACGGCGACTTCGAACATGGCGGAGTTGACCTGCCATTTGGAAGGGACGAAGAAGTTGTAGGCGTTCCAGGGGCGTCCCAGGTCCACCATGACCGAAAAACCGGCCAGCCCGTAACCGAACATGCTGGTCAGGATGGCGGAGCGGATCATGGGGTGGTAGTGCATGCGGTTGCGGATGTAGACCAGGATCGCCATGGCGTAGCCGCCGCAGGCGATGGCCGTGCCGGTGGCGACGTCGTAGGTGATCCAGATGCCCCAAGGATAGCCGTCGCTCATGTTGGAGACGGTGCCGATCCCTTTTACGAAGCGGAGAATGATCAATGCAAACCCGATCAGGGTCAGGGTCAGAAGAACGATAAACGAGGGGGTCAGAATTTTCGCTTCATGTGTCTGGTACTCATCGTGTCCCATCAGTGATGGCCCCCCTTGTCGTTTTTGGTGTCATGCTCGTCTTCACCATGCCCCTTCATGTTCTTCAGCGCGATGAAGCAGAGTGTGCTGTAAAGCGCCACCGGGGCGATGAAGCCCTTGTAGATGGTGTGCTGAATCTTTTCGGAAAATTCGGCGGGCGCCTCGTCCTTGAGTGTCGGCAGCCCCAGTTTGTTGAACTGCATGCTGGCGAGGTAGAGGTGGTTGGTGCCGCCGAGCTCATTTGCGCCATAGATGTGGTTGATGTACTTGCCCGGATTTTCCCGCAGCCGTTTTTCGGCCTCTTCCAGGAGGTCTTTCCGTTTGCCGAACATGATCGCACCGGCCGGGCATACCTCGGCGCAGGCGCTGATCCCCTTCTTCGGCAGGTTGGTGTTTTTGCACAGGTCGCATTTGACGATCTGGGGGATCGCCTTCTCCCACTGGAACTTGGGGATGTTGAAGGCGCAGGCCACCTGGCAGTAACGGCAGCCGATGCAGGTATTCTTGTTGTAATCCACGATGCCGGTTTCCGGGTCGCGCGTCATGGCGGCAACCGGGCAGACCGAAACGCAGGACGGCTTCTGGCAGTGCATGCAGGAGTATTTGACGTAGGACCATTCCTGCTCGGACTGTTTGAAGAGCTTGATCAGGGTGCGGGTGCTGCCCGACAGGTCTTCGGGGGCGTCCCACAGGCCGTCGGTGTCGAATTTGGCGCGCTCGTACGAGAGGCTGCCGTAATCGCCGTTGACCCGTTTGCAGGCGGACATGCAGGCCTTGCAGCCGACGCACTTGGTGGCGTCGTACAGCATGCCGATGGTTTCATTGTTGATCTTGTGCCCCTCATTGGCCACGGCAGCCTTCTTGCCGGCCAGCAGGGCTGCGCCGGTGGCGCCCATAATTTTGAGGAACTGGCGTCTACTCGGTTTTCCCATGGTCATCTCCCTTCTCCGGACCATCCGGCAGCTTCTTGGCCATCATGACACCCGCACCGATGGCGGCGCCGGCAGCAAGACCGATGACGCCGGTGGTCAGAGGATCAGGACCCTTGCCTTTTTCTTTCAGGTCGATCGGAGCATAACTATCGAACGGCGTCGGCTCGTGAATCTGAACCTTGTCGGCGATGGCGGTTTTGAAAAGCAGGTCCGGCTCGGTGCAGCCGATGCAGGGATGCCCGATGGAAACCGGCCAGGCACCCACGTCGTTGAAACGCAGCACCGAACAGTTGGCATAGGTGGCCGGTCCCTTGCAGCCCAGTTTGTAGAGGCAGTAGCCCTGGCTGTGACCCTCGTCGCCGAAGGCGCGGGCGAAACGGCCGGCGTCGAAGTGGGGGCGGCGCTCGCAGTGCTCGTGGATCCTGCGGCCGAAAGCGAATTTGGGGCGGCCCATCTGATCCAGCTCGGGCAGTTTTTTGAACGTTACGTAGTAGAGAACGGTCGAAAGGAAGTTGTAAGGGTTGGGGGGGCAGCCGGGGATGTTGATGATCGGCTTGTCCTTGACGATGTCGCGTACCCCTACGGCGCCGGTGGGGTTGGGGCCGACGGACTGGATGCCGCCGTAGCTGGCGCAGGTGCCCATGGAGATGATGGCGGCAGCGCCCTCGGCGGCATGCTTCAGCGAATCCAGGGCCGTTTTGCCGTGGACCTTGCAGTAGATGCCGTTGTCCTTGGTGGGGATGGCGCCCTCGACGACCAGGATGTACTTCCCTTTGTTGGCCAGCAAGGAGTCGGTCAGGGATTTTTCGGCCTGATGTCCGGAGCCGACCATGAGGGTCTCATGGTAGTCCAGGGAGATCATGTCGAGGATCAGGTTGGAGACGGTCGGATGCGTCGAACGCAGCAGGGATTCCGAACAACCGGTGCACTCTTGGAAATGGAGCCAGATTACTGCTGGCCTGTTGTCGCTCTTCTGGGCCGCTTGGGCAACTTTGGTAACCATCCCGTAGGGAAGCCCCAGCATGGCTGATACGGTCATGCAGGTCTTCATGAAGTCTCGACGGGTAACGCCGGGGAAAAGGCCCTCTTTTGTCATTGCATCCTCCGCTGTCATGTGCTTGATATGTGGCTGGTTAAAAACCTTGTAGTATACGGCAACAGGCGTGCCAATCTTGCTGTTTGGGACGACTTGCTGCAACTGTTTATAATTGCTGGATTCGTTGCGTTTACGACTCGGCGGGCAGACGACAAAACAAAACAACGGTTGCGTCTTTTTGGCACATGATGTATCTTTTTGTCCCAGGCAGTCCCCTCCGCTTCCCTCTGTTCTCACAGGGAAAAAACAGCCGCTCCATGGTTCAGGAGAGAGATTACGAGCTTGTCTGCCCGCTGGTCTCGCTGGGGGCAAGGGGGGAACGACGCCACCCGCGTGAATAAGGAGCATGTCCTATGCCAACTGTGTTTGTATGTGATGATGAAGCGGATATTCTCCGCTATCTTGATAAGCTCCTGAGTGCGAACGGCTATCAGGTCGAGACCTTTTTGCGCGGCAACGAGCTTCTGAAGCGGGTAAAGGCGTCGGATGCCGCGGAGTGCGATGTGATCCTCCAGGACGTGCGCATGCCCGACATGGACGGCCTCCAGGTTCTCAAGCATCTCCGTAGCGAACGCCCGGACGTGCCGGTGGTCATCATGACGGCCCATGGCACGATCGACGATGCGGTCCAGGCCATCAAGCTGGGGGCCTACGACTATATCACCAAACCGTTTCCCAAAGAGAAGCTGCTCACGGTGCTGGACCGACTGCTCGACCATCACCGGCTGGCCAATGAAAATCTCATGTTGCGCAAGGAGTTGCAGCGGGGGACGGGCCGTTCCGAAACAATGGTTTTCAGGAGTGCCTGTTTCCGCGAGGTGTACGACCTGACCCTTCAGGTCGCCTCCAGCGATGCCAATATCCTGATCCTGGGGGAATCGGGCACCGGCAAGGAGTTGATCGCCAGCACCATCCACGCCAACAGTCCGCGTGCCGGCAAGCCGTATATCTCCCTCAACTGCGCCGCCCTCTCGGATACCCTTCTGGAAAGCCAGCTCTTCGGGCATGTGCGCGGTGCCTTTACCGGCGCCGTCATCAATCAGAAGGGGCTGGTGGAGGAGGCGGACGGCGGGACGCTTTTTCTGGACGAGATCGGCGATGTCAGCCCGACGGTGCAGGCCAAGCTGCTGCGGGTCATCCAGGAAAAGGATTTCATCGCGGTCGGCTCGACCCGGCCCCGCAAGGTGGATGTACGTTTTGTCGCCGCCACCAACAAGGACCTGGTCAACGAGGTCCGGGACGGCCGTTTCCGCGAGGATCTCTATTACCGCCTGAACGTCATAACCGTGAATCTCCCCTCCCTGCGCGAGCGGCGCGAGGACATCGAACCGCTTGCGCGCCACTTCCTGGATATCTATACCGCCAAGATGAAGAAAGAGGTGCACGATTTCGAGGATGAAGCCCTGGCGATGCTGATGGACTACGATTGGCCCGGCAATGTGCGCGAGTTGGAGAACGTCATGGAGCGCGCCGTGATCCTGGCCCGTTCCAACACCATCACCGCCGCCCTGCTCCCCATCGGGAGGCGCCGCGAGACCGTGGCCGCCCTCCATGGGGCGGCCCCCCTGGTGGCGCTGGATGAGGTGGAGCGGCAACATATCAAGGCGGTGTTGAAGCGCACCGGCTTCCACAAGAGCCGCACGGCCGAGATCCTCGGCATCTCGCGCAAGACGCTGGACCGCAAGATCGTCGAATTCGGCCTCAATGCCGGCCGGGCCGAGTAATGCCGGGCCGTGGCCCTCATGGGCGTGAGGCGGCATGAAGTTCCTGCGGACCTCCATACGCTTCAAGCTGACGGTGGGCACCATGGTGCCGTTGATGGCGGCCATTGCCGTCTGTTGGGTCATCGGTTCCTCGATCATCATCACGCGCTTCATCAGCGAGGCGCAACAGACGGTGGAGAGCAATCTCAGTTCGGCTAACGAGATCTTTCTGGGGGAGATGGCGCGTCTGAGCGACATCATCCGCTTGGCCGGCCTCTCCCCGGAATTGTCGGCCGCCCTGCGCGACAACAAAAACCTGCCGGCCGTTATCCCCCTTCAGTCTATACTCAGGAATGATCGCCTCAGTTTCCTGACCCTGGTGGACCGTTACGGTTTGGTCCGCTACCGGGCCGCCAACCCCGGCAGTACGGGCGATGCGCTGCGATCGGAAAAAATCCTCACCGATGCCGCCAAGGGGATCGTCTGCAGCGGTATTTTCCTGTTGCGGCCCGAGCAGGTCGTTCGTGAAAATCCCCAACTCCCTTCGCTGATGAATATCCCCCTCAAACCTACCCCCCTTGCCCGGACCTACACGAAACAGGTCGAAAACCGCGGGTTGTTCCTGATTGCCGCTGCCCCGGTCATCGCAGCCGACGGCACCGTTGCCGGCGTGATCTATGGCGGCATGTTGCTCAATGGCGAAAACAGGCTCGTTGACCGCATCACACGGGTCATTTTCCAACCGCGGGAAAATGCCGGCCAGCCGGTGGGCAGTGCCACGGTATTCCTGGATGATGTGCGCATCGCCACCAGCGTGATGAACGAGCGGGGCGAGCGGGCCATCGGCAGCGTGATGTCGGCCGAGGTGTATAACGCCATCAGCCGGGGGGAAAAATGGAACGGCAAGGCATTCGTGGTGGACAGATGGAACTTTACCGCCTACGAACCGCTCCGGGATTACCGGGGAACCGTGGTCGGCGCGCTCTATGTGGGGATGCCGGAGCAGCCCTATGCGGAGTTGCGCTCCCAGATCAACATGATCTTCTCCGGGGTCCTGGCCTTCGTCACCCTGTTCGGCGTCCCGCTTTCGGCCTGGCTCGGCTCCAACATGGCCCGGCCGATCAAGGCGCTGGAAGAGGGGGCCCGGAGGATCGCCGCCGGTGAACAGCAGTCCGACATCACCGTGGACAGCCATGACGAGATCGCCTCGCTGGCCGGCGAGTTCAACATCATGAAACGCCGCCTGAAGGAGCGGGAACGGGAGATCCTGTCCCTCAACCACACCCTGGAAGAGAAGGTGACGGAACGCACCACCCAGTTGGAGGAAAAGAACGAGCAACTGCTGCTTGCCCAAAAGGAGCTGGCCCAGGCGGAACGGTTGGCGGCCATCGGGCTTCTGGCCTCCGGCGTGGCCCACGAGATCAATAATCCCCTGGCCATCATCCGGGGCAATGTGGAGCTTTTGGAGATGAACAGCGCTGCCGACGATCACGGCCCCGAAGAGCTGGACACCATCATGCGCCAGGTGGCACGGATCGAGCGGATCGTCAAAAATCTCCGGGCCTTCTCGCGCGGCAGCGCCAAGCAGCTCAGCCGGTTTTCCCTCGCGGAGGTGCTGGAGGATATCCTGGATCAGGTGGGACATCAGGTGTTGCTCGATCCCTATACCGTGACCCGGGATTACCGCGGGAAAGAGATCATGATCGAGGCGGACGAAGACCAGTTGCGGCAGGTCTTCACCAACCTGATCGTGAACGGTCTGCAGGCCATGGAGGGGGGCGGGACGCTCTTCGTGGACATCGGTGACGACCCGGAGGCCGGGCTGTGCCGGGTAGCGGTCGCGGATACCGGACCGGGCCTCAGCGAAGAGCAGGTGGAGAAACTATTCACCCCCTTCTATACCACCAAGCCCCATGGGACCGGCCTGGGGCTGGCGGTATCCTACGGCATCGTCAGGGACCACGGCGGCGAGATCGAGGTATTGAGCGAGCCGGGCCAGGGCACGATTTTCAGCGTCATCCTGCCGCTCAAGCAGGCCTCCGAAGAGCAAAGAGAGCAGGGATCACCTATTGTGTAAAGGAGCGTTATCGCTATGCATGACCTGTTACCGGATGGAGAAGAGCTGCGGCGCGCAATCAAATGGATATCCGGCAACCTTCTGGAGAACCCCGGCCAGCCGCTGGCGCCGCTTCTCCAGGAGGCGGTCTTCAAGTTCGACCTCTCCCCCAGGGATGGGGAGTTTTTGATCCGGTTCTACCGCAAGGAAAAAGCGGACGAGTGACGGGCGGCCATCCGCCCGTCCATTATCCCACCGTCTTTCTGAAACGCCCCACCGCCACCATGAGCACCACGACGCCGATGGCCGTAAGGGCCGCCAACTCCCGCCAGAGCACCACGATCCCCACACCCTTGAGAAAGATGGAACGCAGGATGATCATGTAGTAGCGCAGGGGATTGATCAGGGTGATGTACTGTACCGCAACCGGCATGTTGTCGATGGGGAAGGAGAAGCCGGAGAGCAGCATGCAGGGAAAGATGACGAAGAAGGCGGTCATCATGGCCTGCTGCTGGGTGCTGCTGACGGTGGAGATCAACAGCCCCGCCCCCAGGGAACTCATGAGGAACAGGCCGGTGCTGAAGGCCAGAAGCCCCAGGCTCCCCCGGATGGGGATATCGAACCAGCGCACCGCCACGAAGGCCACGATGATCACATTGGCGTAGCCCATCAGGATGAAGGGGATCGTCTTGCCGAGGATGAACTCCCCTTTGGTGATGGGGGTGACCACCACCTGTTCGATGGTGCCGATCTCCTTCTCCCGCACCACGGCCATGCTGGAGAGGAGCATGGTCACCACCATCACCAGCATGGCGATGACCGCCGGCACGAAATAGACCCGGCTCTCCAGGTTGGGGTTGAACCAGGCCCGGGAACGGAGCGTCACCCCCTCCGGCCGGGCGGCAACCCCGTTGCGGGCCAGGCGAAGGGCCAGCTCTTCGGCGTTGTAGGCGCCGATGATCGAGGAGGCGTAGCCCAGCACGATCCCGGCCGAGTTGGCGTCGCTGCCGTCCAGGATCAGGGCCAGGGGGGCCGCCCCCTCCTTTTTCAGCCGCCCTTCGAAACCGTGGTCGAAGACCAGTACCGCCCGCACCTGGCCCCGGTCCAGCAGATAGCGGATACGGCGCTCGTCCGCGACCCGCTCGGTGATGTCGAAGTACCCGGAGCGCTGGAAGCGCTCCACGATTCCGCGGCTCTCGCGGCTGTTATCACGATCCAGCACCGCGGTGCGGCTGTTGCGCACGTCGGTGTTGACCGCATAGCCGAAGACCACCACCTGGAACACCGGAAAGACGAAGATCACGAACCGGGTGCGCGGGTCCCGCAGCACCTGGATGAACTCCTTTATGAGCATGGCCTTCAGCCGTTCGAACATGTGATGTTTCCTTGCAGGTTGTTGAAAAACAGCCATCTCGCCGCATCCTCGAAAACCACTTCGTGCGACGTAGCGCTGCTACGCCTCCTCGTGGTTTTCTGCGGGTGCGGCGATCTGACTATTTTTGAACAACCTGGGTTTTTCAGCCGCCTGTTAATCGATCTTCTTCCTGAACTTTTTCACCGCCAACGCCAGTACCGCCACGCCGAAGAGGGCCAGTACCAGCACCTGGGGGGCCAGTTCCTCCATACCCGCATCCTTGAGATAGATGCCGCGCAGGATGTGGACGAAATGGCGCGCCGTGACCACGTTGGTGGCGATCTGGATCACCTGGGGCATGTTGTCGATGGGGAACATGAACCCGGAGAGCAGGAAGGCCGGCAGCATGGTGGTCACCAGGGCGAACTGGCTGGCCAGGAGTTGGCTTTTGACCAGGATGCTGATCAGGATTCCCAGGGCCAGCGCCCCCACCAGGAAGACCAGGGACAGGGCGAACAGGAGCGCCAGGTTCCCCCTGAACGGCACGCCGAAGGCAAAGTACCCCACCAGCACGCACAGGACCAGGTCGATGGTTCCGATCATGAAGTAGGGGAGCAGCTTGCCGGCAACGATCTCCCCGCCGGTGAGCGGCGTGGCGATGAGTTGCTCCATGGTGCCGGTCTCCCATTCCCGCGCCACGGTCAGGGAGGTGAGCAGGGCCGCGATGACCATCATGATCACCGCGATCAGGCCGGGAAAGATGTAGTAGCGCGACACCAGGTCGGTGTTGAACCAGACCCGGGGGCGCAGGTCCACCGGCGGCGGTGTCGGGGAGCGGCCGGCCCGGTGGAGGCGTTGCACCATGATCTCGGCGGAGAAGGTGCGGGCCACCGCTTCGGCATAGGCCAGCACCAGGGTGGCGGTGTTGGCGTCGCTGCCGTCCAGGATGGCCTGCACATCGGCGCGGCCGCGTCCCTCCAGGGTGCGGCTGAAGCCTTCCGGCACCACCAGGGCGATGATGGCGCGGCGGCTGTCGATGGCCCGCTCGATCTCACCGTAGGACGAAGCGCGTTCCACCAGCTGGAAGTAGCGGGAAGAGGCGAAGCTGGCGACGAAATCCCGGCTGGCCACCGTATCGCTCCGGTCCCAGACCGCCAACTTGACCTTTTCGATGTCCAGGTTGAGGGCGTAGCCGAACAGGAACAGCATCAGCATGGGGATGGCCAGCCCCATGATCAGACTGCGGGGGTCGCGCAGCAGGTGCAGGGTCTCCTTGCGGGCCACGGCCCGGGTGCGGCGCAGTTTTATGGCGATATGGCCCGTCATGGGGTCGCCCTCGGCAACCGGCTCGATCCTTCGTCCCGGTCCCGCGCCTCGATCAGGGAAACGAACACATCCTCCAGGGAGGGGAGCACCCGGCGCAGGCGCACCTGCCCGGCCAGGGGAGAGGCGGCCAGGGCCGTTTCGGTGGCGGCGCTGTTCTCGGTCACCACATGGGCGCCCCGGCCGAACAGGGCGGCATGACGCACGCAGGGGAGCCGTTCCAGTTCCTCCAACAGGTCCTGGGGGCGTTCGCAGGCCGCTTCCAGAACCTCTTCGGCCATGTGCCCCCGTTTCAATTCCGACGGGCTCCCCAGGGCCACCAGTTCCCCCCGGTAGATCATGGCCAGGCGGTCGCAGTATTCGGCCTCGTCCATGTAATGAGTTGTGACGAATACGGTCACACCATTTGCCGCCAGGCGGTTGATCAGGTCCCAGAAGGAGCGGCGGCTGATGGGGTCCACCCCCGAGGTCGGCTCGTCCAGGAAGATCACCGGCGGCTCGTGCAGCATGGCGCACCCCAGGGCCAGGCGCTGCTTCCAGCCGCCGGACAGCTCGCCCGCCTTGGAGCGGCGCCGCTCCTCCAGCCCGGCCATGGTGATCACCCACTCCGCGCGCCGGGCCAGTTTTTTGGGGGGGATACGGTAGATGCCGCCGTAGAAGGCGATGTTTTCCTCCACGGTGAGGTCTTCGTACAGGGAAAATTTCTGGCTCATGTAGCCGATCCGCGTCTTGATCAGTTCCGGCTGGCGCATCACGTCGCAGCCGGCCACCCGGCCCTCGCCGGCGGAGGGCTCCAGAATGCCGCACAGCATGCGGATGGTGGTGGATTTGCCGGCGCCGTTGGGGCCGAGGAAGCCGAAGATCTCCCCCTGGGCCACCTCCAGATCGATGGCGTTGACGGCAATGAAGTCGCCGAAGCGGCGGGTCAGACCCCGTACCGACACAGCCGGTTCCCCGGCGGGAGGTTGTTGAAAAACAGCCATCAGGCCTTTGTCCTCGAAAGCCCTTTCGTGCGGCGTAGCGCTGCTACGCGTCCTCAGGGCATTCTGCGGGTGCGACGATCTGGCTATTTTTGAACAACCTGAATTTTCCGAAAACCTGGTAGGGGGGGAAGTCGACGGCTCCTGCTGCCTGTCCGCCTCGCCGATCATGGCGACGAAGACATCCTCCAGGGACGGTTCGACCCGTTCCAGGGCCTGCAACTCCATACCGGCTTGTAGGAACAGTTCCCGCAACTCCTGGTCGGCCCGCTCCGGCGCATCGCTGGTCAGGTGGAGCCGGTCGCCGAAGAGGGCGACGGCGAGATCAGGGCGCTCCTGCCGGAGTATCTGGGCCGCGGCGCGTGCATCGGGGGTGACCAGTTCCAGCACGCTCCCGCCGGTCAGTTGCCGCAGGGCAACCGGTTTGTCGCAGGCCAGAAGCCGCCCCTTGTGGATCAGGCCGACCCGGTGGCAGCGGTCCGCCTCGTCCAGGTAGGCGGTGGCCACGAAGATGGTCACCCCGTCCCGCAGCAGGCCGTAGAGGATGCGCCAGAAATCCCGGCGCGAGACCGGATCGACCCCGTTAGTCGGCTCGTCCAGGAACAGCACCTTGGGGGTATGGACCAGGGCGCAGGCCAGCCCCAGTTTCTGCTTCATGCCGCCGGAAAGGTTGGCGGCCTTGCGGTCGCGGAACGGGGCCAGGTTGCTGAAGGCGAGCAGGTGCTCCGTCCGTTCCAGCCGCTTGCGGCGCGCCACGCCGAAGATGTCGGCATAGAAGCGGATGTTTTCGGCCACGGTCAGGTCCGGGTACAGGCCGAAGCGCTGGCTCATGTAGCCGATAGCGCCCCGCACCGGTTCCAGGTCGCGGCAGGGACAGCCCAGCACCCGGGCATCGCCGGTGGTGGGGTCCATCACGCCGGTCAGCATGCGGATGGTGGTGGTCTTGCCCGCGCCGTCAGAGCCCACCAGCCCGAACAGTTCGCCGGGGGGCACGGAAAGGGTCAGGTCGTCCACGGCGGTCAGGTCGCCGAAGCGCCGGGTAAGCTTGGTAGCCACGATAGTCATGCCGCTTCGCCCTGAATCAAAGGTTGGTCCCCTGGGGCGAGCCCTTCCGGTCCCCGGTCTCGATGACCGCATCGGCCGGCATACCCGGCTTCAGCTCCATCCTGGGGTTGGCCATGGTGATCTTGATGCGGTAGACCAGCTTGACCCGCTCCTTTTCGGTCTGGACGTTCTTGGGAGTGAACTCCGCCTCGGGAGAGATGAAGGAGACCGTTCCCTCGAAGACCCGTCCCGGCCAGGTGTCCACCGTGACCCGCGCCCGCTGTCCCACCTTGACCCGCCCCATCTCGGTTTCCGGGATATAGGCCCGCAGCCAGACGTCGTCCATCTTGCCGATGGTGACGACCGGGGCGCCCACGGCCAGCATCTCCCCCTGCTCGGCATGTTTGGCCAGCACCAGCCCCGCCAGGGGGGCGGTGAGCGTACTCTGGGAGAGGCGTGTTTCGGTCAGGGCCAATCCGGCCTCGGCCGCTTCGACATGCGACTTTGCCTGTCGTACCGCATCCGGCCGGGGGCCGATCCGCAGCAGTTTCAGGCGCTGCTCGGCCTCGCGCACCGCGGCGGCCGAAGCGTCGCGCCCGGCCCGGGCGGCATCCAGGTCCTTCTGGGGGATTACCTCGCGCTTGAAGAGCGCCTCCGAGCGGAGGGCATCCTTCCTCAAGCGTTCGGCATCGGCCCGCATTCGCGCCAGTGCCGCCTCGGCCTGGGCAATCTCCTCCCGGCGGCTGCCGGCTTGCAGGTCGGCCAGGGCTGCCTGGGCGGCCCGTTTTTCGGCTGCCCGGGCGTTTTTGTCTTCTTTCAGCTCGTCATCCTCCAGGCGCGCCACCAACTGACCCGCCGTGACCATCTCCCCCTCGTCCACCAGGCGTTGGGCCAGGCGGCCGCCGACCTTGAACGACAGCTCGACCGAGGTGACCTCTATGGTGCCGGAAACCTTGAGCGTGTTTGACTCCTCTGGTCTGTGGCGCATGACGAAAAATACCGTCATTGCCAGCACAACGACAATGACGGCGGCGATAATCATCTTCTTCCAGTGCATCAAAGGCCTCCCCCAGGCGTTCTGTTCAATGGGTGTACCTGGTTTCAAGTGTACCACGGGGACGGGCGAAGGCACGCGCCGTTGACAGGGGAAAAGCGACCGCGGCCGCTTTTCCGGTCATTTCCGACACGGCGCCCCCGCCGGTGTCAAACGGTCTGGACCATGGTCCTGTGTCGCCGGCGGAGCGGGATATACAGGCCTGCCGCCATCATCAGCGCGGCGGCCATGGCTGCGGGGTGGGCAACGGCCATGACGACCGGGGTCAGGATCAGTCGCGCCGCCCAGCGCAGGGTCTCATGGCGGGCGATGAAGTCCGCCAGCGGCGGGCTGAAGCGGTAGTAGAACTCCACAAAGGCCCGGCCGGGGGCGTTGGTCAACAGATAATGGTCGCGGAACTCGCGCAGCACCCGGACCTGGGGATGAAGGTAGCTGCCGTAGGCGGCGGTGGCGATGAAGCAGCCGCCGCCACCACCGCCGCCGCCGCCGGAGGGCGTGCGCGTGACTTGGCTCCCGTCGCTGCTGAACCCGGCAAAGAGGTTGTCGCTGCCGGTGGTGTTTGCCAGGAGGAGTACAACCTCGGTGGTCGCGCCGAAACCGGGTATCGTTATCTGGCTGCTGCCGACGCCGGCGGTGAACGAGTTGATGCTGTTCCCTGTTTTGCTGAACGCGACCGCAGAAATGCCGGTATCGGCGGTGAGGGTAATGGTCAGGGTGGCGGGCGAGGTTGCCGACGGCACCATGCGGAAAAAAGCAAACGAGTAATGGGGCAGGATTACGGATGGGGAGGGGGTGGAGGTACCCGCAACCGGGTAGGATGTAAAGGTCCCCGTCATGGCCGCCGCTGGGATCAGCGGTATCTCCGGCTGGTGGGTACTCCAGGCACCGGTGTACAGCTTGCCGGCATACCCAAGGAAGTCCGTGCTCAGGCTTGAGCCGCTGGCCTGCAATAAGGTGTCGATTATGGGTATCATGGGGATATCGCCCTGTCCGGCTGGTGCCGTTGTCGCCAGGCGTTCCCAAAAGCTGCGCACGATGCTCTGCCCGCCATGGGCCTCGGCAAGATGGCGGTTGAACAGCCAACGGCCGTATCCACCTCCCGTGGTGATGCTGGGGGCGATATCGATGCTCAGGTTCGTGTTCAGCAGCGCCGCGTCGAGATAGGCGTAGAGCTGGTTGACGTTGTCGTACACCTCATCTTCGTACCAGGTGGAGGTCGCCTCGGCGTACCAGATATCGAAGAAAAAGTTGTAGCCGTACTGGATGGCGTGGTGATATTCATGGGCTGCGGTGATCTGGAGGCTTTGCAGGGGCGTGTAGACCTGGGGGTGGAATATCGGACTGGTGAAATCCTTGTCGATCTCGATGTAGCTCCCGTAGGCGTTGGTAAAGCCGGGGGAGGGCGACGAAGAGGTCGATGTCGTCTGGCCGTATATCTTCAACGCAGCCAGGCTGCGCAGGTAGATGTGGTACGGGGTGCCCGGCGGCGGGTGGTAGCCGTCGGCGGTCATGTAGGTTGCGTAGACGCTCTCGAAGGTGTCGGCCACGGCCTGCACCCAGGATGGGACGGTATACCCGGCTGCCGGCGTCGGGACATCGCTGCCCGATGTGGCATAGTGGATCAGGAAGTGCCCGCCGCTGGAGAGGAGGGTCGCCTCGCCCGTCAGCGCCGGTGCGGCCAGTTGTTTGGCCAGCGTCTTCCGGGTCGCCGGTTCCAGCAGGCTCCAGTCCCTGCTGAGCTCGTGTTTGAGCGGCGTTCCGCATTGGATGGCTCCGGCCGTCTCTGCCGTCGTGGACAGAATCGCCTTTTCCAGTGCGCTGCCGCCCTGCTCATTGAAAGCGGCCAGGTAATAATCGTCGAGCGGCCCGGCAGCCCCCGGCAGGGAGAGGCCAAGCACGCAAGCAAACGCCACCGCAAGCCGTGTGAACGCCATTGTCATCAATCCACCATCCTTTTGCCCACGCGCAATGCTATGAGCGACGTTTGATCGCTTTCTACCCGCACGTTCCTGGCCAGGGGGCCCTCTCCGACGACATACCGCCCCGCTGGGAGCACGGCGATGAAATACCCCTGCTCGTCGGTCTGTACCGTTGTCACGACGTTGGTGCCCGATGAGATCGGCAGACGCATGGCAGGGGCGGCCAGGTACCCGGCCCCGCCGGTCAGTTTGCCGCCCGCACTCTGGATGTAGCAGATGCCGGCCACGGCCCCCGTGCCTGCCGGCAGGGCGACCGCCTCAATCCTCGCACCGGGGAGCGCGACCACCGGCCGAACCCCGTCCCGCACCGCCACGGCGCGCTTCCCGTCTGCCGCCAGGCCGGCGACAAAGCGGCTTCCGTCGAAATGGTAATAATTCCAGGCACCATTCGGCCGTTTCGCGGCGGCTACGGCCGCACCGCCCAGGAACAGGCAGACGACCACGGCGAGTATGAGGTTGAAACCGGCGGCCATAGGGGCGCTCCGAAAGGGGGAAATTCCCAAAATGCGCGCTATTGTGCAGTAAGTTGCGGGTGCGAGTCAAACGGAATGAAGCCGGACTATCTTTACTTGACAAAACAGATACATATTTATAAATTAACAGGTTCATTCGACGAGTATTTCAGTATGGGTTCCGATCCGTCGGTTCCAGGGCTTTAGAGAGCAATAATTGCCATCAGAGAGGAGTTCCGTTTCATGTCCGAAAAATTCATATTCACCTCAGAGTCGGTATCCGAAGGTCATCCCGATAAGGTCGCCGATCAGGTCTCCGATGCCATCCTCGATGCCATCCTTGCCCAGGACAAGACGGCCCGCGTGGCCTGCGAAACCCTGGTGACCACCGGCATGGCGGTTATCGCCGGAGAGATCACCACCAACGCCGCCATCAACTACTCCGAGATCGTGCGCAACACCATCAAGGAGATCGGCTACACCGACTCCGAAATGGGCTTCGACGCCGACACCTGCGCGGTGCTGGTTTCCGTCGACCGGCAGTCGCCCGACATCGCCCAGGGGGTCAACGAGGGTGACGGCCTGCACAAGGAACAGGGCGCCGGCGACCAGGGGCTCATGTTCGGCTACGCCTGCAACGAGACCCCGGAACTGATGCCGATGCCGATCCAACTGGCCCACGAACTGGTGGCCAAGCTGGCCGAGGTGCGCAAATCCGGCCAGTTGAGCTTCCTCCGCCCCGACTCCAAGTCCCAGGTTTCGGTCGAATACGTGGACGGCAAGCCGAGCCGCATCGACACGGTGGTCATCTCCACCCAGCATACCCCCGACGTGACCCATAAGGAGATCGAGGAGCGGGTGATCGCCGAGGTGGTCAAGAAGGTCATCCCGGCCGAGTTGCTGGATGCCGATACCCGCTACTTCATCAACCCCACCGGCCGTTTCGTGGTGGGCGGCCCCATGGGCGACTGCGGCCTGACCGGCCGCAAGATCATCGTCGATACCTACGGCGGCATGGGGCGTCACGGCGGCGGCGCCTTCTCCGGCAAGGACCCCTCCAAGGTGGACCGCTCGGCGGCCTACATGGGGCGCTACGTGGCCAAGAACCTGGTGGCCGCTGGCCTGTGCGAACGGTGCGAGGTGCAGGTGGCCTATGCCATCGGCGTGGCTCAGCCGGTCTCCATCATGGTGCATACCTTCGGCACCGGCAAGGTGAGTGAAGACCGTTTGGCCGAACTGGTGCGCGAGGTATTCGACATGCGCCCCCGCGCCATCATCGAACAGCTCGACCTGCTCCGCCCGATCTACAAAAAGACCGCCGCCTATGGCCACTTCGGTCGTGAACTGCCCGAATTCACCTGGGAGAAGACCGACAAGGCAGCGATTCTCAAGACCAAGGCGGGCATCTAAGGGCCCGAGCCGCACAGCGTTGCATACATCCTGACGAGTGGATGGTCAAGGCCGGGGCGGTTGCGAAACCGCCCCGTTCTGTTAGCAGGTTGTTGAAAAACAGCCATCTTGCCGCCGTCCTCGAAAACCGCCTTGTGACTTCGGCCTGCGGCCTCACCCTTCGGGCGCCTTCGCGGTCCAATTTCACAAGTGAAATTGTGCGGCGTAGCGCTGCTACACCTCCGCGGGGCTTTCTGCGGGTGCGACGATCTGACTATTTTTGAACAACCTAAATTTTTGACAACCCATCAGTGTGCCCGAAAACTGATACCCGCTGTTGACAAAACAGGGGTATAGAAATTAGTATACTACAGAGACTTACAGAGGAGATTTACATGGCACAGGCGTATAAGATAGCGGTTCTGCCGGGTGACGGCATCGGACCGGAGGTGATGGCCGAGGCGCTGCGGGTTTTGGACGCCATTGAAAAAAAATATCAGGTGACCTTCGAACGGACCCACGCCAATGTGGGCGGGGCCGGCATCGACAATGAGGGCAAGGCCCTCCCCGAGACCACGGTGAATATCTGCCGGGCCAGCGATGCCATCCTGTTCGGCTCGGTGGGTGGGCCGAAGTGGGAGAACCTGCCGCCCGACGAACAGCCGGAGCGGGGGGCGCTGCTCCCCCTGCGCAAGATCTTCGGCCTCTACGCCAACCTGCGGCCGGCCATCATCTTCCCGTCCCTGACCGGCGCATCGTCGCTCAAGGAAGAGGTCATCGGGGGGGGCTTCAACGTCCTGGTCATCCGCGAGTTGACCGGCGGCATCTACTTCTCCCAGCCCAAGGGTATCGAAGGAAACGGCCGGGACCGGATCGGCGTGGATACCATGCGCTACTCCGTGCCGGAGATCGAGCGCATCGCCCATGTCGCGTTCCAGGCGGCCCGCAAGAGGGGCAAGAAGGTCTGCTCCATCGACAAGGCCAATGTCCTCTCCAGCTCGGTGCTGTGGCGCGAGATCGTCACGACCGTTGCCAAGGAATACCCGGACGTGGAGTTGTCCCACATGTATGTGGACAACGCCGCCATGCAGCTGGTGCGCTGGCCCAAGCAGTTCGACGTGATCCTGTGCGAGAACATGTTCGGCGACATTCTCTCCGATGAGGCCGCCATGCTGACCGGCTCCCTGGGCATGCTGCCGTCCGCGTCCCTGGCCGAGGGTACCTTCGGCATGTACGAGCCGTCCGGCGGTTCTGCCCCGGACATCGCCGGCCAGGGGATCGCCAACCCCATTGCCCAGATCCTTTCGGCGGGCATGCTGCTCCGCTTCTCCTTCGGCATGGTCGAGGCGGCCGACGCCATCGACAACGCCGTGGCCACGGTGCTGGACCAGGGCTTCCGCACCCGCGACATCTATCAGAAGAAGGAAGGCGAAAAGCTGGTGAACACGAAGGAGATCGGCGACGCCATCATCGCGGCACTGTAACCTGAATCCGTGACGCCTGAACGGCTCCTCTCGCTTACCATGCCTCAGCCCAGGCATTGCCGGTTATGTCTCCGCCGTAGCGGAGGACGCACGGCAAAGCAGGCATGACGCTAAATGGGAGGCGTTGGGTTCCGGCATGTCGCTCGTTCCACCGTTCAGTCGTCACGGATTCAGGTGTAACTAATCACATCTTCGGAAAAAAGGAACAGACTATGAAAGTCGGAATCGTCGGTTGGCGCGGTATGGTCGGTTCGGTCCTCATGCAGCGGATGCAGGAGGAAGGTGATTTCGCTACCGGTATCGAACCGGTGTTCTTCTCCACATCCCAGGCCGGGCAGCCGGCCCCCATGAACGCCGGCACCCTCAAGAGCGCCGACGATATGGCCGAGTTGAAAAAGCTCGATGTCATCCTCACCTGTCAGGGGGGCGACTACACCAAGGCGGTTCACCCGGAGTTGCGCAGGCAGGGGTGGAACGGCTACTGGATCGACGCGGCCAGCACCCTGCGCATGGAGCCGGAGGCGGTCATCGTCCTCGACCCGGTCAACCGCAACGTCATCGATAGCGCCCTGGCCAAGGGACAGAAGGACTTCATCGGCGGCAACTGCACCGTCAGCCTGATGCTGATGGGGCTGGGGGGGCTGTTCCGGGCCGGGCTGGTGGAATGGCTCACCTCCATGACCTACCAGGCGGCTTCCGGCGCCGGGGCTCCCAACATGCGCGAACTGCTGGCCCAGAAGGGGGCCCTGCACGACTCGGTCGCGCACCTGCTCAAGGACCCCTCGTCGGCCATTCTGGAGATCGACCGGAAGGTGACCGCCACCCTGCGCAGCGATGCCCTGCCCAAGAAGGAGTTCGGCTACCCCCTGGCCGGGAGTGTGCTCCCCTGGATCGACAAGGAGGTGGAGGACGGCCAGAGCCGCGAGGAGTGGAAAGGATTTGCCGAAACCAACAAGATCCTGGGCACGGCCGCGCCGATCCCGGTGGACGGCATCTGCGTGCGGGTCGGCGCCATGCGCTGCCACAGCCAGGCGTTGACCATCAAGCTGAATAAGGACGTGCCGCTGGCCGACATCGAGCAGTTGATCGCCAACGACAATCAGTGGGCCAAACTGGTGCCCAACACCAAGGCAGATACCTTGGCCCAGCTCACCCCGGCTGCGGTCTCCGGCACCCTGACGGTTCCGGTCGGTCGCGTGCGCAAGATGCGGATGGGACCCCACTACCTGCAGGCCTTCACCTGCGGCGATCAGCTTCTGTGGGGTGCTGCGGAGCCGCTGCGGCGCATGTTGCGGATCCTCGTTGAGAAGTAATGAATGAGAACGTGCCTTGTGCGCAAGCCTTGAGCAAGTCTTCGGGCAGCCTTGACCTTGCACAAAAATCACGTTTTTCAGGTAACGTCGGAGCGCCCCTTCATGGGGCGTTTTCTGTTTAACCTAAAGACGGTAGTTATTCACCACAAAGGCACAAAGAGCACAAAGGATTCACAAAGTTAGCGGCGAAAAGGTACCCACACAAAAGGAGAGTCCAGCCAATTATGAAATTGTCGTATAACTGGCTGGAATCATTATTTGTGTAACTTTGTGTACTTTGTGTCTTTGTGGTAAACTATTCTCTTAGGTCTAAGGAACCAAATGTCTATTTCACCACAAAAACCCGAACTCCTGGCCCCGGCCGGGTCCCTGGAATCCTTCTTTGCCGCCATGGAAAAGGGGGCCGACGCGGTCTATGCCGGCATGCGCGATTTCTCCGCCCGGGCCCGGGCCAAGAACTTCACCCTGGGGCAGATGGAACGGATGCTGGCCTATGCCCACGGCCACGGCCGACGGATCTATATCACCCTCAACACCCTGGTGAACGAGAAGGAACTGCCCCAGTTGGTGGATACCCTGGCCGCCCTGGCGGGGATGCGGGTGGACGGGGTGATCCTTCAGGATCTGGCCGTGGCCCGGCTGATCCGTCGCCACTTTCCCACCATACCGCTTCACGCCTCGACCCAGCTGACCATTCACAACACGGCCGGCGTCAAGATGCTGGAGAATCTGGGGTTCCAGCGGGCGGTACTGGCCCGCGAACTGGCTCTGGACGAGGTGGCGGCCATTGCCGCGGCCACGCCGGTGGAGATCGAGACCTTCATCCACGGCGCCCTCTGCTTCTCCGTCTCGGGACAGTGCTTCTTCTCCTCCTACCTGGGGGGGCACAGCGGCAACCGGGGGCGCTGCGCCCAGCCCTGCCGCCGCCTGTATAACCATCGCGGCAAAGAGGGGCATTACTTTTCCACCAGCGACCTGTCGGCCATCGACATGCTGCCGGAACTGGCCCGGGCCGGGGTGAAATCCCTCAAGATCGAGGGGCGCATGAAATCGGCCGAGTACGTGGCCAGCGTGGTGGAGGCCTACCGCCTGGTGCTGGATGCGCCGGAACGGTCCCGCAAGGAGGCGCTGGGCGCCGCCAAGGAGATCCTGAAATACTCCTTCGGCCGCACCCCGACCAAGGGCTTTCTGGCCTCCCAGCAGCCGGACGATATCGCCAACCCGTGGCAGAAGGGGGGGACCGGGCGTTTCGTCGGCCAGATCAAGTCTGTCAAGGGCAACCGCCTGACCTTCGAGAGCCGGGACGCCCTGTACGTGGGGGATCGGCTGCGGGCCCAGCCCAAGAGCGATATGGCCGGCCAGGCCTGGACCGTGCGCGAACTGTTCGTGGGGCGCAAGAAGGTGATGGAGGCGAAGGCGGGGAGCGTGGTGGAGGTGGAAACACCTTTCCGCTTCACGGCCGGGGATGCGGTCTACAAGGTATCCTCCCGCGAGGCCTTCACCCTGAGCGAAAACGCCTGTCTGCGGCGGCTGGAGTCGGTGCAGCGGGACAAGGTGCCGTGCCGGTTGCGGGTCACCCTGAACGACGGCGTCATGCACCTGGAGGCCGAGGTCGGCGGCATGCAGTACCCGTTCCAATTTCCCCTCGGCCCGTTGGAGCCGGCCCGTAGCGGCGACATGCAGGCGGTGCTCCAGGGGCAGTTTGCCAGGACCGGCGAGACCCCTTTCCTGCTGGAATCCCTGGAGGCCCCCGGCTTTCCGGCGGTGCTGATACCGTCGGCCACCTTCAAGGAGCTACGGCGGCAGTTCTACCGGCAGTTGGACGAGGCGCTTTCCACGGGGTTCCGTGAGCGGATCGCCGCGGCCCGGGCCGCGGCCCTGCGTGATGTGGCGGCGTTTCGCGCCGGCTCTCCCCATGCCGCTCCCAAGGAAACCCTGGCGGTGGTCATGGACCAGCCCAAGGAGTGGCGTTTCCCGCTGCAAAACGGCGCCGATGTCACGATCCTGCCGCTCTCCCGGGCGGCCATCCACCAGCTCCCCGGGGTTATCCCCCGCATGCGCGGCTTTGAGGAGCGCATGATCTGGCAACTCCCCTTCATGATCTTCGACCGGGACATACCCCTGTACCGCGATACCCTGCGCCAGTTGCACCAGGCGGGATTCCGGCGCTTCGAGGCGGCGAACCTCTCCCACTTCCATCTGTTCAAGGGGCTGGCGGACCTGCACATCTCCACCTGGCACCGCTGTTTTTCCCTCAACAGCCAGGCCCTGGCCGCCTGGCAGGAGTTGGGGGCCGAGATCTGCACCCTCTATATCGAGGACGACGCCGCCAATCTGGCGGAGCTTCTGGCTGCAGGGATCGACGTGGAGCGGCGGGTGATCGCCTATGCGCCGCTGCCGGTCATGACCACCAAGATCCGCATCAAGGACGTGCACAGCAACATTCCGCTTCACTCGGACCGGGGAGAGGCGTATAGTGTCACCAGCCGGGACGGCCTCCAAACCATCTCCGCCGCCACACCCTATTCCCTGACCGCCCGTCACGGCGAGCTGCGCCGGGCGGGGTGCGGCTCCTATGTGATCGACCTGCGCCAGGCGCCCCGGGAGAGCTGGAACGAGATCCTGGCGGCCTTCAAGGCGGGGCGCGAGATTCCCGGCACGACGGAGTTCAACTACGCTGCGGAACTGGTGTGATTTCGATGAAAACGTTTTTCACCGTTCTTGCGCTGCTCCTGTCGGTCGGTGCCGATGCCCATGCGGGCCGCATCATCGACGGGATGGTGCGGGCGGTCTACGATGGCGATACGGTGTTGCTGGCCACGCGGGAGGATAGCCGGCTCAAGGTGCGCCTGTACGGCATCGACGCCCCTGAAACCACCAAGCCGGACAGCCCCGGGCAACCCTTCGGGGAGATCTCCCGGCGGACCCTGATGTACAAGATCATGGGCCGCCAGGTTTCCGTGGAGGTCATGGATATCGACCAGTACCACCGCACGGTGGCGGTCATCCGCTATGCCGACCGTGACATCAACCGGGACATGGTGGCTGAAGGTATGGCCTGGGCCTACCGCCAGTATCTGCAAGGGCCGTACGCCTCGGAGTATATCGGCGTGGAGGAGTTGGCCCGCGCCCGGCACAAAGGGCTCTGGCGGGACGCCAACCCGCAACCGCCCTGGGAGTTCCGTCATGCCCAGGAGGGGGGCGGCAGGCGCCGCGGCCGCCGTTAGTACCCTGAAGACCGGCCGCACAGGGCACCAGCATCGCAACGGGAGGAACACATTCGGGTGATTGATCTCCTGATCCATCTCGTACTGATCATCCTCATCCCCCCCCTGCTGCCGGGGGTGATCAACCGCACCAAGGCCGCCTTTGCGGGTCGCACCGGTGCGCCGCTGCTCCAACCCTATTACGACCTCTACCGACTGCTGCGCAAGGGCACGGTCTTCAGCCGCACCACCACCTGGGTGTTCCGGGCCGGCCCGATAGTGACCCTGGCCGCAACCCTGGCCGCCGCCCTGTTTATCCCCCTTGGCAACCATGCCCCCCCCCTCTCGTTCAACGGCGACATGATCCTGTTCGTGTACCTGCTGGCCCTGGGGCGTTTCTTCACCACGGTCGCAGCCCTGGACACCGGTTCCAGCTTCGAGGGGATGGGCGCCGCCCGCGAGGTGACCTTCTCCTGCCTGGCCGAGCCGGTGGTGCTGATCACCCTCCTCGTGCTGTCGCGCCTGTCCGGCTCGCTTTCCCTGGCCGGCATCCTGACCCATAGCTCCACCACGCTCTGGCTGGCCTCCGGCGCCTCACTGATCCTCTTGGTGGCGGGCCTGTTCATGGTCCTCCTGGCCGAGAACTGCCGCATCCCCTTCGACGACCCCACCACCCACCTGGAACTGACCATGATCCACGAGGTGCTGGTGCTGGACCACAGCGGCCCCGCCTTCGGTATGATCACCTATGGCGCGGCGCTCAAGCTCTCAATCCTTTCCGCCCTTTTTCTTCACGTGGCCCTGCCGTTGCGGAATGCCGATCCGTACCTGGACTGGCTCGTCTTCGTGATCTCCATGATCCTTCTGGCGGTTGCCATCGGCGTGGTGGAATCCTGCATGGCCCGCCTCCGCATGACCCGCGTCCCCCAGATGCTCCTGGCGGCCTGCGTCATGGCGGCTTTTGCCATGATCCTGGTAGTAAGGTGAGGTTATGAGTTCCTTTGCCGACCAATTGCTGGTGCTGGTGCTGCTGATCAACATCCTCATCCTGGGAACCCACCGGGCCCGCGTCGCCATCCGCGCCATTGCCCTCCAGGGGGTCGTCCTGGGGATGATGCCGCTCCTGATCCACCCGGTGCAGGGGCATATCCTGTTGATCACCCTGTTTGTGGTGCTGGCAAAGGGGGTCTGCATCCCCTGGCTGCTCTTCGGCGCCCTCAGCAAGATCGAATTCAGCGAGGACCTGCCGCCGTTTCTCGGTTATGCCGGCAATGTCATCGCCGGCGCCGTGGCCACCGTGATGGCGTTCGCCTTCGCCGCACGGCTCCCATTGGCCCCCCACCACCAGGAGCTGTTGACCGTACCGGCAGCGTTGGCCACCATTCTGGCCGGGTTCATCGCCCTTGCCAGCCGCCGCAAGGCCATCAACCAGGTCATCGGCTACCTGATGCTGGAGAACGGCATCTTCATCTTCGGCCTGCTCCTGACGGAAGCCATGCCGCTGATGGTGGAGGCGGGGGCGCTCCTGGACCTGATCGCCGGCATCTTCGTCATGGGGATCATCATCAACCAGATCGGCCGTGAATTCTCATCCATCGACACCAGCCGCATGACCGCCCTGCGGGAGGAAGAGTAATGGTGCTGTTTACCCTCCTGGTCCTCATCCCGGTGGCGGGAGCCCTGATCGCCTGGCTGATCCCCTCCAACGTGAAGCGCCCTTGGGTGATGCCGGTGACGGCCTGCCTGCACCTGGCCCTCGTCGTGGCCATCGTCGTCGCCCCGCCGCTCCAATCCCGCAACGAATGGATCGATCTGGATGCCATAGGCAAGCTGTTCCTGCTTGAGGTGTCGGCCCTGTTCGCGGCCTGCGCCTTCTATTCGGTCAGTTACCTGCACTACCGCCGGGAACGGAACAACCGGGTGCTCTGCATGGGGATGCAGGTCTGCCTCGCCGCCATGTCCCTGGCGGCGGGGGTCCACCACATGGGGCTTTTGTGGCTGGCCATCGAGACCACCACCCTCTCCATGGCCCCTCTGGTCTACTTCAACCGCAACGCCCGCTCCATCGAGGCGACCTGGAAGTACATGCTGATCTGCTCGGTCGGCATCGCCCTGGCGCTTCTGGGCATCTTTTTCCTGGCCTATTCCACGGTGGTGGCCGGACTCCCGCCGTCGCTCCTGCTGGAACCGCTCCAGGGGTATGCGCCCCGCCTGCCGGCCGGATGGCTCCATGCGGCTTTTGTCTTCCTGCTGGTGGGGTACGGGACCAAGATGGGGCTGGCGCCGCTGCACACCTGGAAACCGGATGCCTACGGCGAGGCGCCGGGGCTGGTGGGGGCCATGCTGGCCGGAGGCCTGGCCAACTGCGGTTTTATCGGGCTGATCCGCATCTACCAGATCTGCATGGCCTCGGGCAATGCACCGTTCTGCCGCGCCGCCCTCCTGGGGATCGGGCTCCTGTCGCTCTTCACGGCGGCCGCCTTTCTGGTGCACCAGACCGACTTCAAGCGCATGCTGGCCTATTCCAGCGTCGAACACATGGGGCTGTTCGCCGTGGCGTTGGGCCTGGGGGGCAAAGCGCTCTACGGCGCCATGCTGCACCTGATCGGCAACGGCCTGGCCAAGGGGGTCCTCTTTCTGGCGGCCGGCAATATCCACCGGGCCTTTGCCTCCAAGAGCCGGGACAGCGCCCGCGGAGCCCTCAGACGCGCCCCGTGGAGCGGCGCCCTGTTCCTGGCCGGCTTTCTCGCCATGACCGGTTCGCCCCCCTTTCTTATCTTCTCCAGCGAATACTCCTTCTTTGTCGCCGCATTCACGCAAGGGCACCCGCTGGTGGGGGGCCTGCTGGCGGTGCTGCTGATGGTGGCCTTCCTGGGGATGGCCATGACCGTGCTGCCGGTGGTCTTCGGCGAACCTCCCAAGAACCGGGAGCGGACCAAATACCATGATACGGCCCTGCTGGTAGGCCCGCCCCTGGCGCTGCTGACGATCCTGGGCGTGGTGGGGGTCTGGCTGCCCCAGCCGCTGTACCGGCTGGTGAACGCCGCCGCGGCGCTCCTGGAGGTGGCACGGTGAGCAACGACAGCATGCTGAATACCCTGGCAAACGGTGAGAGCATTCCGGTGAGGGATGTGCCGGAGACGGCGCTGGAGGTCTTTCTCCAGGGGATCGTGGACTTGACCGGCATGGGATGGCGCATCGCCTCCTACTTCGGCGTACCTGAACGGGAGGGGGTTGACCTGTGGTGCATCCTGGCGGGGAGCCTGGGGCGCCTGGGGGTGTTCCGCTCGTGGGTGGAGGGACGCCTGCCCAGCATTACCCCGGTCTGCCCCGAAGCGCATCTGTTCGAACGGGAAATCGCCGAACAGTGCGGCATCCCGGTGGACGACCACCCCTGGTTCAAGCCGGTGCGTTACCAGCGGTCGCTCGACCGGGCCCGGGATGCCTGGGGGCGGGGAAATGACGAGCCGATCCTGCCCGGCGTGGGGGACTTCTACCGCGTCGGCGGGGAGGAGGTCCACGAGGTTGCCGTGGGGCCGGTGCATGCCGGCATCATCGAACCGGGGCATTTCCGTTTCCAGTGCCACGGCGAGACGGTATTCCACCTGGAGATCGCCCTGGGATATCAGCATCGGGGCATCGAACGGGCGTTGATCAACGGCCCCCAGGCCACTTCCATGGCCCAGATGGAGACCATTGCCGGCGACACCACCGTCGGCAATGCCACGGCCTATGCCATGATCCGGGAAGGATTGGCCGGTATGACGCCGTCCCCCCAGGCCGAGACCATCCGGGCCGTTGCCCTGGAACTGGAGCGGCTTGCCAACCATTGCGGCGACATGGGGGCGCTGGCCGGGGATGTGGGCTTTCTGCCGACCATGTCCTTCTGCGGCAGGATCAGGGGGGATTTTCTCAACATGACCGCCCTGTTGTGCGGCAGTCGCTTCGGGCGGGGGCTGGTGCGGCCGGGCGGTACGTACTTCGGTTGCGAGCCGGGCCAGGCGGCCGAGCTGGCGCGACGACTGGAGGAGGCGAGACGGGACTACGGCGGGGCGGTGGAGCTGCTGTGGGACTCACCCTCGGTCATGGCGCGGTTTGAAAAGACCGGCCGGGTCGGCAGCGACGACGCCCTGGCCCTCGGGCTGGTCGGCCCGGCGGCACGGGCCTGCGGCATCGTGCGGGACGTGCGCCACGACCACCCATTCGGCCTCTACCGGTCGTTTCATCCGCCCGTGTGCGTAGAACCGGGGGGGGATGTCCTGGCCCGGGCCCTGGTGCGCTGGAAGGAGTCCCAGGTCTCGATGGAGTTCAGCCTTGACCGGCTCGGTTCGCTGCCGGGGGGTGACAGCATGTCGGCCTGCGGAAAGATGGGGAAGGGGCGTCTGGCCGTGGCGCTGGTCGAGGGATGGCGTGGCGAGGTTTGTCACGTGGCCATCACCGATGGAGCGGGAAAATTCCTGCGCTACAAGGTCACGGACCCCTCGTTCCACAACTGGAGCGGCTTGGCCATGGCGCTGCGTGGCGGGCAGATATCCGATTTCCCCGTCTGCAACAAGAGCTTCAATCTCTCCTACTGCGGGTTTGACCTCTAGCAGGTTGTTGAAAAACAGCCACCTCGCCGCCATCCTCGAAAGCCGCCTTGTGCGGCGTAGCGCTGCTACGCCTCCGCGGGGCTTTCTACGGGTGCGACGATCTGACTATTTTTGAACAACCTGGGTTTATCAACAACCTCTTAATACTTGGCTTCCAGCACCTTGATATGAATCCTGCCGATGATGGTGATGATGGGCGCCATATCCTCCGGCAGGTGACCTTCCAAGAGCTTCAGGTGGGTCGGGTCGGCCGGCACCTGATCATAGGTCGGATCGATGGCCACCCAGCGTCCGTTCAGCAGGCTTTCGGCCCAACTGTGGTAGAGGAAGCCCTTGCCGTCCAGGTAGATCAGCCCCGACACGAAACGGGTCGGGATGCCGGCCGCCCGGGCCAGGGCCGTGTAGAGGCGGGCATGGGTCTGGCAGTTGCCGTTGCGGGATTTGAAGCTGGCAAGTGCGCCCCCCCCGTCTTCCACCGTGTCATGCAGCCAGTCGGAGGTCCATGAGGCCAGGGTCCTGGCGATCTCCAGCGGTTCCTTCTTGCCGGTTGCAAGCTCCTTGGCCTTGGCCGCGATCTCCGGCGCATCGGATTCGATCTTCTCGGCCGGTTTCAGGTAGCTCTCCTGTGGAGTCGCCGGTTTGCCCTGGGCCGCCGTTTCCGGAACGGCCCGCCCGGTTTTGATGACGATCCTGCCCTCGCCGCTCTTCTCAACCGTCTGGCCGCCATCCTGCCGGAGCGGCAGATTGTCGTTCCAGCCGCTGATTTCCACACTGAGGCCGGTCAGCTTCTTGGAATCCTTGACGGGCGGTTCGGCACGCACCAGGCTGAAATCATAGATCAGATCCTTCTTGGCCAGGGCCAGCCCTCCCACAAACGAGCCGAGCTGCTTGGGCTCCTCGGCCCTGGTGATCACCAGGCCGTCCCGCACCGATTCCAAAAGGGTGTTCCCCTGGTCGTCCACCCAGACGTCGTTGTTGACGAAGGGGTACAGGTTGTTGCGCAACTTGAGGGCCGGTTGGGAGTCGGGCGTCTTCTCCTGCCCCAGGACGCTGATCTTGACCTCCTTAACCTTGACCTCCTCGGGGTCAAAGGTCAGAGTGGTGAAGGATTTGCCGGGAGAGGGGTCGCGCATCAGGGGATAGAGATTGAGCACCGGTCCGGGATAGACCTCGCCTTTGTATTTGAGCAGTTTTTCCGTTTTCTTGCCATTGGCCACGCTGGTGATGCGCATGATGTTGCTCGCAACCTTGCCGGAGATGCGCGAGGCGCTGCCGTTGACGGCCTGCTCGACCTCGAAGGAGCGCAGGGCGAGGCCTTTGCCCACCAGATAGGTCTCGCGCATCGACGATTCCTTGGAAAAGCCCATGACCTTCATGCGTACACTGCCGTCACCCTCGATCCGGTAGCCATCGGGGGCCTCGGAGATCACTTGACGATAGAAACCGACCCGTTCGTTGTCCACGTAGATCCCGAACCAGCGTTCCGAAAGCGGCGGTTTGTCCAGTTTCTTGAACTGGTCGGCCGCGGCAGGGAATACGGCGGCCAGGGTGAAGGCCAGGGCAATGAGTACACGGAGGGCTATTTTCATGAATGCTCCTTTTTTCGAGAAGGGGTGGGGCAGATGGTGCTGTTGGGGCTGCCGATGCTGCGCCACGGGTGATGGCTGCATGCGGTAGACACCTTCGCCGCAGGGAATGCAGGAAAGACGGAAGAAGTTGGCATTCGGTTACAGCAGATCGGCGGGTTGTTCAAAAAAAGTGGATACGTTTTTCTGCATTCCGGCTTTGTGCCCCGTGGCTGGCGTATGTCCGGCCGCCCGGATGCTATTCGGTAAAAAAAGGCGTTTTCTCCGCTTCCGGATGTGGCTCGGCACTCTTCAGCCGGCACTGATTCGTCGCGGTGTCGTTATCACTGCTCTTTTCGGTCCCGGCCTGGCGCACCAACGACGATGCATAGGCCAGCAGGTCGTCCCTGCCCGTGGCGGTCAATCTGCGGTATTCGGCAATCAGCCGTTGTTCGTCGATGGTCAGATCCATGTCCCGCTCTCCTTCTTGATCGTGTAGGGTTTGCTGCCCGGGTGGCCGCAGTGGTGGCGTGCCCCGCCGGTGACCTGAGCACACTGGGCACGAATAAAGCCTGTTCAGAGGGTGTTGGTGAGGTACTCCACCCGGTTTCTGCCGTTGGCCTTGGCCCGGTAGAGGGCGTCGTCGGCCATCTTGATGAAGTTGTCGACCGTTGCGCCTTCGGGGGTCGGCAGCGTGGCGATCCCCATGCTGACGGTGATCGCCAGGGAAGAGAGCGCCCCGTTGAACTTGGTCCCCTGGACCGCCTGGCGAACCCGCTCGGCAACGAACAGGGCCTCCTTGAGCATGGCGTCCGGCAGGAGGGCGACGAACTCCTCGCCGCCGTAGCGGGCGGCGATGTCGTAGCTGCGGAGTTCTTTCTGGAGTTGAAGCGCCACCTTGTTTAGTACGATATCGCCCTGCAGGTGGCCGTAGGTGTCGTTGACCTTTTTGAAGTGGTCGATGTCGAGGATGATCAGGGAGAGATTGCCACCCTTGCGGAGGCTGCGCTGGAACTCCTTCTCAAGGGCCTCCATCAGGTAGCGCCGGTTGAAGAGACCGGTCAGGTGGTCGGTGTTGGACAGTTCCAGCAGGAGCTCGTTGGTCCGTTTGAGGTCGTCCTGCAGGTGTTTGATCTTGAGATGGACCTTGACCCGCGCCACCAGCTCCTCGGGGTCGAAGGGCTTGGTGATGTAGTCGCTGGCCCCCTGTTCGAGCCCCTTGAGCTTCAATTCCCGATCGTTCATCCCGGTCAGGATGATGACCGGCACATCCTGCAGGTCGGGGCGCGCCTTGATCATATTCAGGAATTTGAAACCGTCGATGCGGGGCATCTCCAGGTCGCAGAGAATGACATCCACTGGGGACGAGAGCAGCTTTTTGAAGCCCTCCAAGCCATCGTCCGCCTCGTGGTAGCGGGAGAACAGCTCATACGACTCCAGCGTGTGGATGATCCGTTCGCGAACGGTATCAGAATCGTCTATGATCAAAACGCTGTTGGACATGCGGGTATATTTACTCCAATTTACCATCAAACACAATTTCTAAAAACTGGGCCAGAATGGCCGCGGTCAAGCCCCAGATGTCGTCCCCGCGAAAGTCGTAGTGGCGCAGCATGAGGGACTCCCCCTGCCACTGGCGCGGCTCCATGCGCAGGACCGTAGGGTCGAGGAAATGGGCGACCGGCGCTTCGATGAGGCGGTCGATCTCGTCCGGATTGACGGCGTAGGGGTAGTCTCCCGGGATGACCCCCACGAGAGGGGTAACCAAATAGTGGTGGATGGAGTAGAAATCGTCCAATGCCCCCAAGATCTCCACGTGGGAGGGATGGATGCCGACCTCCTCCCAGGTCTCGCGCAGGGCGCCCTGCTCTGGCTCCTCCTCCGGGTTGAGGGCGCCGCCGGGAAAGGAGATCTCCCCGCCGTGGTGCAACAGATGACCGGTCCGTTTGGTGAAGAGCAGGTGGTAATCGTTGTTGCGCAGGAAGAGCGGCAGCAGCACCGCGGCGGGTACCGGCCCCGCCTCCATGGTCCTGCGGCTGCGAGCCGCCAGGGCTGCGCGGACGCGCTCCGGCAGATCCGTAATATTCGGCTTTGAAATCAAGTTTTTATGGCCAATTGACATTAGCAGTCTGTTGAAATCCCAGGTTGTTCAAAAATAGTCAGATCGTCGCACCCGCAGAAGACCCTGCGGAGGCGTAGCAGCGCTACGCCGCACAATTTCACTCGTGGAATTGGACCGCGAAGGCGCCCGAAGGGTGAGGCCAAAGGCCTCAGTCACAAAAGGGACTTCGAGGATGGCGGCGAGATGGCTGTTTTTCAACAACCTCTTAGAGCATCGTCTCCCTGGCCAGGCGCTTCATCTCGGCGATGGTGGCGGCGTAGTCCGGGCTGCCGAACACGGCGCTGCCGGCCACGAAGACATCCGCGCCGGCATGGGCGATGCGGGCGATATTGGAGGTCTTGACGCCGCCGTCCACCTCCAGCTCCGCCTCGCCGCCGCGCCGGTCGAGCATGGCGCGCAGAGCCTGAATCTTGGGCAGGCACGCCTCGATGAAGCTTTGGCCGCCGAAGCCGGGGTTAACGGTCATCAACAACACCAGGTCCAGGTCGCCAAGTACGTACTCCAGGGCGTTGAGGGGCGTAGCCGGGTTGAGGGATACGCCGGCCCTCTTGCCCAGGGACCGGATCAACTGCACGGTGCGGTGCAGGTGGTGGACCGCCTCGGCGTGCACCACGATGATGTCGGCACCGGCGGCGGCAAAGTCCGGGATGTAGCGGTCGGGGTTTTCGATCATCAGGTGCACGTCCAGCGGCAGGCTGGTCACCCGGCGGGCCGCCTCCACGATCAACGGGCCGATGGTGATGTTGGGGACAAAGTGGCCGTCCATGACGTCGATATGGATGTAATCGGCGCCGGCGGCCTCCAGGGCGCGGATTTCATCACCGAGACGGGAAAAGTCGGCCGAGAGGATCGAAGGGGCGATTTTTTTCATGGGAAAACTCCAGATTCGTTTTTGCCACAGAACCACGAGAAATCAAAAAAGTCAAAATCCGCCACAGAGACACAGAGACACGGAGGTACACGGAGGTACACGGAGAACGGCTGAAAAGCAGAAAGGCCATCTTCATCCGGAATTGCCGTTTTGTGTTTGTCTTTCTCCTGGGTTTCCTCTGTGTCTCCGTGTCTCTGTGGCAGGTGTGCTTACAGTCTTCTCAGCCGTGCCGCGAAGAAACCGTCCATGTTGTGGCGGTGGGGCCAGGCGCGGAACAGCCCTTCGGCCGTGAACAGCTCCCGGTGGTCCGGGAAAAGTCCGTTCAGGTCTTCTAGCACATAATCGGGGTGGCGCGAAAGGAAATCCTGCACCACCTGTTCGTTCTCCTCCCGGGAGGTGGAACAGGTGGAATAGACGAGAATACCGCCGTTTTTCACCATGGTCGCGGCATTGGCGCACATGGCCTTCTGGGCGGCGGCCAGGCGCTGAATATCGTCCGGCGTGAGCCGCCACTTTGCCTCGGGATTGCGGCGGATGACCCCCAGGCCGGAACAGGGGGCGTCCAGGAGAACCCGGTCGAAGCCCCCGGTGGGAAAGGTCTCGGGGCGGTGCAGGTCAACGGTGGCGACGGCGAGGCAGTCGATGCCGAGCCGCTGGGCCGCCTCCCGGATCACCGGAAGCTTGGTGCGGGAGATGTCCGTGGCCAGCAGTTCCCCGCGGTTTGCCAGCAACTGCGCCAGGTGGGTCGCCTTGCCGCCCGGCGCGGCGCAGCAGTCCAGCACCCGTTCCCCCGGCTGCGGGGCCAGGAAGAGGGCGACCATCTGGGATGCCTCGTCCTGCACGCAGAACAGGCCCTCCCGGTAGCCGGGCAGGGTGGGGATCTGGTGCCGCCCCTCCACCTGGATGCCGTGGGGGGAGTGGGCGCAGGGAATCGCGGACACGCCGTTCTCGGTGAAAAGGCGCAGCAACTCGTCCCGTGTCGTCCGCAGGGTGTTGGCGCGCAGGGTCAGGGGCGGTTGCCGGGACGATGCCTCGGCCAGGGCCTCTGCTTCGGGGAAATCGAGCTGGCCGAGCCACTGGGCTACGAGCCATTCCGGCTGGGAGTGGCGGGCGGCGATGGAGGCGGCCGGGTTGGCGGCGGGATCGGGAAAGGTGAGGCCGTCCTTGCGGCGCAGATAGTTGCGCAGCACGGCGTTGATCAGGCCGCCGGCGCGGGGCACCGTCTCCTTGGCCAGGTTGACCGACTCGTTGACGGCGGCGGATTCGGGAATCCGGTCCAGACAGGTCAGTTGGTACAGCCCCAGGCGCAGGATCGTCAGGGCCTGGGGCTGGAGCGTATCAAGCGGTTTGTCCACGAGTTGCGCCAGGATGTGGTCGAGGCTGCCCCGGCGGCGGAGCACGCCGAAGACCAGTTCCGGGAACAGTCCCCGGTCCGGGCCGGTCAGGTGCCCCTTCTCCAGTTCGTGGTCGATGAGCCGGTCGGCGAATCCGCCCTCCTTGGCAATGCGGAGCAGTACCTGGCAGGCGGCTTGGCGGGGGTTGGCGGTGCTGGGGGCCAGGGCGCTCAATAGCTGTGCGTCCGCGACATGTCCTGCAGGCGCGCCACCCGCTCAGGGATGGGGGGATGGGTGGAGAAGAGGGTCGTCAGGCCGCCGCCGGTCAGGGGGTTGACGATGAACATGTGGGCCGTGGCCGTATTGGCCTCCATGGGGATGCGCTGGTTGGCCATCTCCAGTTTTTGCAAGGCGTTGGCCAGGGAGAGCGGATTGCCGGAGATGCTGGCCCCGCCGGCGTCGGCGCCGAATTCCCGCGACCGGGAGATGGCCATCTGCACCAGCATGGCGGCGATGGGGGCCAGGATGGCCATGAGGATCATGCCGAAGACGCCGCCCCCCTCGTCGTCGTCGCGCCGGCCGCCGCCGAAGATGGCGGCCCATTGGGCCATGTGGGCCAGGTAGGTGATCGCCCCGGCAAAGGTGGCGGCAATGGTGGAGATGAGGATATCCCTGTTTTTGACGTGGGCCAGCTCATGGGCCATGACGCCGGCCAGTTCATCGTCCCCCAGGATGCGCATGATGCCGGTGGTTGCCGCCACGGCGGCGTGCTCCGGGTTGCGGCCGGTGGCAAAGGCGTTGGGGGTTTCGGAATCGATCAGGTACACCTTGGGCATGGGCAGGTTGGCCCGCTGGGCCAGGCGGCGCACGATCCCGTAAAAGCGCGGGTCACCCGCCTCCTCGATCTGGCGGGCGCCGTACATGGAAAGGACCACCTTGTCCGAGAACCAGTAGGAAAAGAAGTTCATGCCGGCGGCTAGCAGAAAGGCCATAGTCATGCCCCCCCTGCCACCAATGGCGGCCCCGATGGTCACCAGGAGGACGGTCAGGAGTCCCATGAGCAGTGTTGTCTTCAGCATATTCATCAGAGTACCTCGCAACGTTCAAAATAAGCAGAACAAATCTGTCCCCATCATCATAAACATTGCCGCCGAAAAGCGCAAGGGGAGGGCGGGCGTTGAGGGCCTAACCGGCTAAATAAACTTGACAAGTGGGCCGTGGCGATGCTATTTAACTCGATCACATTTTGAGACTATTGGAGGAAACAATGGAACGTACATTCGCCATCATCAAGCCGGACGCCGTCGAGCGCAAGCTGGCCGGAAAGATTCTGGACAGGATCGAGGCCAACGGCTTCGCCATTCGCGGCATGAAGAAGATCAAGATGACCAGGGAGCAGGCCGAAGGTTTCTACTACGTGCACAAGGAACGCCCCTTCTTCAACGACCTGTGCGCCTTCATGTCCCGCAGCCCGGTGATCGTGCTCTGCCTGGAGAAGGACAACGCCATCGCCGATTGGCGCACCCTGATGGGCGCCACCAACCCGGCCAACGCCGAGGCGGGCACCATCCGCAAGGATTTCGCCATCAACATCGAGGAAAACTCGGCCCACGGTTCCGATGCCCCCGAAACGGCCGCCTTCGAGATCCCCTACTTTTTCAACGCATTCGAGCTGGTGTAATACCTTTTTTCTGAGATCGACCGGAAAAGGCCCTTCGTTTGGAGGGCCTTTTTTTGTGAATCGTGAATGGTGAATAAAAACACAGGCCTTCACTATTCACCATTCACCATTCACCATTCACGCCTCTCCCCGACGATCCGCCGCGCCTCGGCCAGCGGGTCGCCCGCCCCGTCCACCCAGTGGATGACCACCCCGTTCTTCTCCATCCTGCGGAACCAGGTTTCCTGGCGCTTGGCAAAGTCGTGGATGGCGCTGTTCAGTTTCTGGAACAGGTCGTTCCGCGTCAGTTCTCCCCGCAGAAAGGCGCCCACGAAGCGGTATTCCAACCCGTAGTAGCTGAGCCGCTCCCAGGCGATCCCCTGGTTGTGGAGTCCTTGCACCTCCTCGATCATGCCGTTGTCCAGCCTCTGCCTCAGGCGTTCCGTAATCCTTCGCCGCAATTCGGCCCGCTCCCAGCGGATGCCGATCACCAGGGGGCGGACAGGGGGAAACGGCTCCGTTTCGGTCGGCCGGTTCTGCTCGTGGCGGGCGATCTCGATGGCGCGGATGGTGCGCTGCCGGTCCGCCAGGTCGGTGCTGTTGTGCTGCTCCGGCCGCAGTTCCCGCAGCATGGCCGCCAGTTCGGCATCGCTTCTGGCGCCCAGCTCCGTTCGCAGGGCCGGGTCCTCGGGCACCTCCACCAACCGGTAGCCGCGCAGGGCCGCGTCCAGGTACATGCCGGTGCCGCCGCACAACAGCGGCAGGCGGCCGCGGGCCGTGATCGACTCGAACGCCTCGATAAAGAGGCGCTGGAAGGCGAAGACGCTGAACTCCTCACCGGCGTCCAGGATGTCGACCAGGTGGCAGGGGATCGCGCCGTACTCGTGCAGGTCCTTGCCGGAGCCGATATCCATGCCGCGGAATACCTGGCGCGAATCGGCCGAGATGATCTCGCCGTTCATTTCCCCCGCCAGGGCCACGGCCAGGCGGGTCTTGCCAGAGGCGGTGGGGCCGAGGATGGTGAGGAGGTTGAAGGGAGGTTGTTGAAAAACAGCCATCAGGCCTTCATCCTCGAACGCTCTTTCGTGCGGCGTAGCGCTGCTACGCCTCCTCGGGGCATTCTGCGGGTGCGACGATCCGGCTATTTTTGAACAACATGGGCTTTTCGAAAGGTTGCCGGGAAAAGGGGCGTCAGTCATTGGGTGGGTCCTCCCCGTGCAGCCCCGCGAAAACCGTTGCGGCGACGGCGGGATTCATCCCTGCCACCCCGGCGATCTCCGCGACGCTCGCCTCCTTGAGCCGCTGCATGCTGCCGAAGTGCTTGAGCAGGGCGGTGCGCCGCTTGGCGCCGATGCCGGGAATCTGCTCGACGCCCGAGGCGAGCCCCTCCTTGCCGCGCAGGGTACGGTGGTAGCCGATGGCAAAGCGATGGGCCTCGTCGCGGATGGCCGCCAGGAGCAGCAGCGGGGCCGAGTTCTGGCGCAGCACCACCGGGTTTTTGCGTCCCGGCAGGAAGACCCGCTCGTCGCTCTTGCTGATGGTGGCCGATTCCGCGTCTCGGGCGGTGCGGCTCTTGGCCAGGGATACCAGGTCGAAGCGCCCGGTCAGCCCCAGGCCGGCGACGATCTCCTGGGCCGCGTTCAACTGGCCGATGCCGCCGTCCACCACGACCAGGTCCGGGAGCCCCGCCTCCGCCACCTTCTCCTCGCGGAACCGGCGGGAAAAGACCTCGGCCAGCATGGCGAAATCGTCCTGCCCCTGCACGTCGCGGATGCGGTAGCGGCGGTAATGGGCCTTGTCCGGCCTGGCGTCGGTGAAGGCGACGCCGCTCCCCACGGAGTGGCGTCCTTGGATGGTGGATATGTCGTAACACTCGATCCGGTGGGGGAGGCGCGCCAGGTGCAGGCGTTGCCGCAACTCCTCCAGCACCGCCTCGGCCGACGCGGCGGCCTCGTCCCGTTCGCGCAGGGCGGCCGCGGCATTCTTGCCGGCCAGTTCCACCAACTCCCGTTTGAGGCCCCGCTGGGGATAGGCGATGGCGACCTTTTTCCCCTTGGTCTCACCCAACAGTTCGGCCAGCGTCCCGGCCTCCTCGATCGCCAGCGGCAGCAGAATCTCTTCGGGGATGAACGTTTCGCCGCCATAGAACTGGTGCAGGAACGAGGATAGCCCCTCGGCATCGTCCAACTCCCAGGTCAGGTTGAAGAGGCGGCTGCCGCTCAGCAGCCCGCCCCGGATGAACAGGAGCGCCACCTCCAGCCGGGTCCCGTCGCGGAAATACCCCACCACGTCGCTGTCCCCGCCCCCCCGTACGACCACCTTCTGCTTTTCCACGGTGACCTCGATGGAGCGCAACAGGTTGCGCCAGCGGGCTGCCTCCTCGTAACGCAGCGCCTCGGCCGCCTCGACCATGCGCCGCTTGAATTCCGCCACCAGTTGTTTGCCCTTCCCCTCCAGGAACAAGGCGGCCCCCTCCACGAGGGCGGCATAGTCGGCCACGGAGATCAGGCCGTGGCAGGGGGCACTGCACTGGCCGATCTGATGATAGAGGCAGGGGCGCTTGCGGGCCATGCAGGTCTTGAGCGGGTAATGGCGTAGCGGAAACATGCGGGTGATCTGGCGCAGCACCTCCCGCGCCGACGAGGCCGATGCATAGGGGCCGAAATAGCGGGCGCCGTCGCGGGGCACCTTGCGCACGATACTGAAGCGGGGGAATTCCTCCCGCGGGTCGAGGCGCAGGGAGAAGTAGGTCTTGTCGTCCTTCAGGTCCAGGTTGTAGCGGGGGTGGTGCTGCTTGATGAGGGTGTTCTCCAGGAGCAGCGCCTCTTTCTCGGTGTCGGTGAGCATCACCTCGATGTCGGCTACCTTGGCCACCAGAAACCTGACGTGGTAGCGACCGTCGCCGGTTGCGCCGAAATAGGTGCGCACACGCTGGCGCAGGTTGCGGGCCTTGCCGATATAGATGATCACACCCTTCCCGTCGCGCATCAGGTACACGCCGGGCGAGGTGGGCAGCTGCCGTATTTTGTCCTCAAGGCTCATGCCGCAATAGTACCGGCTTATGCCCGGAATGAAAAGCCCCTCGTTTAACGAACTGTATGCATAAATATTATGCATACAGCCTATTAAATAGGCATTTGGTGAGGGGGCGTGTGTGGGCGAGTATAATTATTACAGCATGTTACGATGTGAAACGGCATGGTCGCTATTTTGCATGCGCCACACAGTTTGCCCAACGGCGGGCATATTTCACGAATACCAATGGGGGTAGTCGAGCATGGAGACCATGTCAACGGTGACTGGCTTGAAGAGTAGCGGCGATGTACTTTTTCTGATGTTGGGGGCGGTGATGGTCTTTGCCATGCATGCCGGGTTTGCCTTCCTTGAGGTGGGCTCGGTGCGCAAAAAGAACCAGGTCAACGCCTTTGTCAAGATTCTCACCGACTGGTCGGTTTCCACGATCGTCTATTTCGTGATCGGTTTTCCGATCGCCTACGGCATCTCCTTTCTGAAACCGGCCGAAGAGTTGCTGGGCAAGACCCAGGGGTACGACCTGGTGCATTACTTCTTTTTGCTCTGTTTCGCCGCCTGCATCCCGGCCATCATCTCCGGTGGCATTGCCGAACGGGCCAAGTTCTGGCCCCAGGTCTTTGCCGGTGCGGTCTTCGCCGGGCTTTCCTACCCGCTGTTCGAATCGCTCATCTGGGGCAAAAACAGTTCCCTGCTGCAAGGGATTTTTAAGGGCATCGGCGGTGCCGAGTTCCATGATTACGCCGGATCGGTGGTGGTGCACTCCATCGGGGGCTGGATCGCCCTGCCTGCCGTGCTCGTTCTCGGACCGCGCATGGGGCGGTACATTCAGGGCAAGTCCCATCCGCTGCCGATCAGCAATATTCCCTTTTTGGCACTGGGCTCCTGGATACTGGCGGTGGGGTGGTTCGGCTTCAACGTCATGAGCGCCGGCAACCTGGAGAAGATCTCCGGCCTGGTGGCGGTCAATTCCCTGATGGCCATGGTGGGCGGCGTGCTGGCGGCCCTGGTGGCGGGCAAAAACGACCCCGGCTTCGTGCACAACGGCGCCCTGGCCGGCCTGATCGCCGTCTGTGCCGGCAGCGACATCATGCACCCCCTGGCTGCCTTCGTGGTGGGATGTGTCGCTTCGGTCATCTTTGTTTACGGTTTTCACTACGAGCAGGAGGTGCTGAAGATCGACGACGTCCTGGGGGTCTGGCCGCTGCACGGCGTGATCGGCTCGTGGGGCGGCATCGCCGCCGGCATCTTCGGGCAAAAGGCCTTGGGCGGCATGGGTGGGGTGACCTTTGTCTCCCAGCTTGCCGGCAGCCTTTCGGCCATCGTCTTCGCCCTGGTCAGCGGCTTTGTGGTCTACGGCATCCTCGGCAAGACCGTGGGTATCCGCCTCAGTCAGGAGCAGGAGTATGCCGGGGCCGACCTGTCCATCCATAGTATCGGCGCCTACCCGGAGGACCATGTCCGGTGATCGCCGGAACGCGCTCGGCTTTCCCGCTCGGGGCCGTCTAACACATGGAAATAACCTTTTCTTTCGTTGACAAGGCCACGGAGAGATGCTATCTAAAAAGCATTTTACCTGACATTTCGCAGCTCTCCGTGCGCCTTAGCGCCGCGTCCTGGCCAAGAAGAGGTTACTTGCCGTGATTTCAATGAAATTTTGCCGCAATATTCTGTTTCGGTTTTTCCTCGTAGTGGCAATAATTTCAACGCTCATTGTCCCTCCCGGATTCTGTCAGGAAACTGAAGACTCCCAGATCTTCATGTCGGGCTTCAACGCCTACCAGCAGAAAAACTACCCTGCCGCCATCAAGAGGATGAACGAGGTGCTGCAAAAGTACCCCGACTCTCCCCTGCGTGACATGGCCATATTCTGGCTCTCCCGCTCCTACTACAAGAACGGCAATCTTCAGGACGCCGCCCGCAACATGTCCCGGTTCGCCAAGGAATATCCCGACAATCCCCTGAGGGCGACCGTGGAGGATGAGCTCCTGGCCTTGACGGCCCGCTATGACAAGGGTGAAACGATAGCGGCCGGCGAGGCGCCTGCAAAACAGGCCCAGGCACCGCAGGTGAAGCCGGTAGTTGCCCCGCCGGTCCGACAGCAGGCCGAGCAGGAACAACCGGCGCAAGAGCAGGCCGCCAAGGCCGAGCTTGCCAAGCAGCAGACTGAAAAGGAACGCATCGCCAAACAGCAGGCGGATCAGGAACGCCAGGCCGCCGAGAAGGCGGAGCAGGAACGGCTGGCACAAGAGCAGGCCGCCAAGGCCGAGCTTGCCAAACAGCAGGTTGAAAAGGAACGTCTCGCCAAACAGCAGGCGGATCAGGAACGCCAGGCCGCCGAGAAGACGGAGCAGGAACGGCTGGCAAAAGAGCAGGCTGCCAAGGCCGAGCTTGCCAAGCAGCAGGCAGAACAGCAACGTCTCGCCAAGCTGAAGGCCGAGCAGGAGCGCCTGACCGCCGAGAAGACGGAGCAGGAACGGCTGGCGAAGGAACAGGCTGCCAAGGCCGAGCTTGCCAAGCAGCAGGCTGAACAGGAACGTCTCGCCAAGCTGAAGGTCGAACAGGAACGCCTGGTAGCCGAGAAGGCCGAGCAGGAACGTTTGGCCAAGGAACAGGCTGCCAAGGAGCAGCTTGCCAAACAGCAGGCCGGGATGGAACGTCTTGCGAAGCAGAAGGCCGACCAGGAACGCATGGCGATCGAAAAGGCCGAAGAGGAAAAACTGGCGCAGGAAAAGAATGTTCAGGCACAGGCTGTCCAGGAAAAACAGGTAGCCGAACAGGCTGAAATCATGCGCCTTGCCCGTGAAAAGGCCGAGCAGAAACGCCAGGCGATTCTCAAGGCCGAGGAAGAGAGCAAAACCGCCGCACAGGCTGCCCAGCAGCGTCAGGCGGCGGTACAGGCCGAGCGTGAACGGTTGGCGGTGAAGAAGGCTGGGGAAGAGCGGGCCGCTGCCGAGGCGGGTGCGGCTCAAAAGCAGGCGGCCGCCAGAGCTGAAGAGCAGCGCCAAACCCAGACTCGCCAGGCAGAGGAAAAGGCACGTGCCGAAAAGGCGCTGCTGCGTGAAAAGGCCATAGCCCAGTACAAATCAATCATCGAGACCTATCCCGGCAGCAGCGCGGCCGTCACGGCCGCCGCCAAGCTGAAGGGATTGGGGGTCGCGGTCGCCCTGCCGCCCCAGGCTGCTGCGGTTGAGCGCCAGGAAAACGCGCAGGTCCTGAAATTTGAAGTGGGGCAGTACGTCGGTTTCGAATTCAACCTGTTGGCCCAACCCAAGGCATACGAGGTAGCTCACCGGGCCAGTATACCGTTCGAGGTCATCAATCGGGGCAACGGCAGCGATTCCTTTGTGCTGGAATCGGCCTTCCCGGCTGAATTCAAGGCCGAGTTCGCCACAGCCGGCGCCCCCGAAAAGGGTCTCAGGGAAACGCCGAAACTGGCTCCGGGCGAGGTGTTCCGGGGTGTGGTGAGTTTCGAGATCCCTCCGGCCAGTATCGATGGCTTGAAGATCACGTATCCCGTCAAGGCAGCCTCTACCCTCATGGCCGAGGCAAGCCAGTCGCGGGAGGTCGCCATGACCGCATCGGCCCCGCTTCTGCGGGCCGTGCTGAAGGCCGACAAGACGCACCTCCTGCCGGGCGGACAGGTCGTCTACCGTATCGTCGTCCTCAACATCGGGACCATGGCCGCCAAGGATGTTGCCCTCAATCTGAATTACCCCCCGCAGCTTGAGCCGCTCGATTATTCTGCCACCGGATTCAAACAGGGGATGAAGTCCGTGATGGTCACCGACGGACTGCAGATCAAGTCAGGGGAAAGCAGGGAGTTCAGCGTCGCCTTCCGTTTGAAGGACGATTCCCTAGCCGGTCAGGAATTGATCACCCGTGCCGAGCTGGTGAACAACCCGCTCCAGACCACGGCGGTGTTCGTCTCCAATCTGGCCTCCGTCGATCCGCAGCACGGCATCAAGGTCCACACCGCTTCCGAACGGCTGGTGGTCATCCCGGGCCAGACCACGACGATTCCGTTCGTGGTGGCCAATACCGGCAACGTGAGCGAGAAATACCGGATTACCTCGAATCTGAAGTCGGCCCCGGACATGGTCGTCTACCACGACATCAACCGCGACGGCATCCGCCAGGCGAACGAGCCGGCCATCACCGAGATCGGCCCGCTGGCGCCCAAGGAAGAGGCCGCCATCATTGTGGAGGTCAAGACCCCGCGGAGCGTCAGCGACGGGACGGAAGACAGCGTGCAGCTCACCTTCACCCCCGAAGGGGATGCGGCCCGGCCGGCCGTGGCCTCAGCCCGCCTGTTCTACTCGCGTCCGGTGCTGAAACTTGCTATCTCTGCCCGGGACGGCCGGCTCAAGCCGGGAGAGGTGGCGTCCTTCGACCTAGTCATCACCAATAGCGGCTCCAATCTGGCCCGGATCGTGGAACTCCAGAGCAGCTGGCCCGAGCAGCTTGAACTGGTCGGCGCCGACCCCGCCAACAGTTCCGCCGCCAACGGGAATATCCTCTGGAAGTTCAAGGAACTGGGCGCCGGAGAGAAGAAGGCCATCAAGGTTTCGTTCAGGGTCAAGCACGGTATCGGGGTCGGCACGAATATTCAGGTCAAGAACATCATGACCTATGAAGATCAACTTGGGAACAGGTACTGATATGGCGCGACGCCCCTGGAGAACTGCCGCAGCAGCGCTGATTTTTTCACTTGCCGTCGTACCGGCGTGGGGTGAACAGCAGTACCTCTATACGCCCAAGCCGGTTGGCCCGGAGGAACAGGGGCAGGGAAAGGACGGCATCCTGGTCCGCGAAGTGCCGGTGGAGAAGGGGGATACGCTCTCCGGTATTTCCCGCAGGTTCAGCGGCCATGGTTCCTACTATCCCCAGATACTGCTCTTCAACGATGTGAAAAACCCGAACCTCATCTACGCCGGTTCGACCCTCAGGGTCCCGGTGAGCGCCGGACAGGCGGCAGCTGCAGAGCCTTCCGGGGCACAGCCGGCCCCCGCGGCCCGGAAAAAGAGCGTCCGGCATGCCGGGAAAAAGGCGCCGCGCGCTGTTCAGCCCCCGTCCGCCGCAGTGCCTGCCAAGCGCAAGCAACAGTCGGCAACCGGCAAGGCCCCTGGCGACCACTCCATGGAGCTTTCCCCCAGCGACCTGAAACGGTTGGACAGCGGTCGGGAGAAGAAGGCCGAGGCGCGCAAGCGTGGTGTGGAAGGGCGGCAGAAGGCCAAAGCCAAACAGCCGGTTGGCGAGGATCGGGTGACCACAAGCACCCCGGCGGCATCTGTCCCGGCGGCAACGGGCGAGGACGCCGGTCAGAAACTGTTCGCCCAGGCGGTCAAGGCCTACCGCCAGGACGACTTTCGCGGAGCCCTGGAACTGTTCGACCGCTTCCTGGCAAAGAACCCCGACTCACCCCTGGCGGCCGATGCCAGCCTCTACAAGGCGGAGTGTTATCTGAAGCTCTCCAGCCAGTAGCAGCGTCACTCATGGAACAATACAAAACCGCCGCCGGCTCCCTTGCCGGCGGCGGTTTTTTTGATCCCAGCCCAATGTACTAATCCAGACTTTATACTACTGCCACGTCATGACAAAGGCGCGCAAGCGGCCCCCCCGCTCATCCCGGTAATAGACCACCTTGAGATTGTCGGCTATGCGGCCGCGCTGGATCTCGTAGCCATCCTTTTTCTCGGTCGCTTCAAGGACAAAGGCCGGTTTCTTAACCACCTGGTGGAGTACCCCCTTCATGAAAGATTCGGGGACCCCCTGCCCGCCCCGGTCGATCACCTGAATGGCCTTGATGGTCTCCTTTTCCCGGAACACCTTGAACTCGGTAACCTGTCCCTTGTAGCGTTCCCAGCCCGGATTGGCGGCACTGTAGGTCTTGTCCGCGCCGTAGCGGGGGATGAAGTCCGGCAACTTGCTGGGGCGCGCGCCTGCCCGGGACGGGGTGGGCTGCTCCTTGGGGCTGCGGTTCCCGGCGATGTCGGACAGGATAGCCTTGTCGCTCAATTGGGGCGTGGCCTCGCCACCCGCCGCGGGAGGCGCGGCGGCAACCGGGGGGGCGGGAGCGGCGGCCGGTTTCTGTGCGACAACGACCGGTGGTCGTGCCGGGGGGGGCGATTGGGGGGCCGGCTTCGCTTGCTGCACCGGCGGTTCGGTGATGATCGCGACCGGCTTCTGCTCCTCCGGCTTGCGGTTCTGGATCACCGTAACGACCACGGCGGCGATCAGAACCGGCGCCAGCCAGAGCAGGAAGGAGGAGCGCTTGGAGAGCTTCTTTTCCGGTTCGATGGTCTCCAGCTGTTCCACGTCCCACCCGGAGAACTGTTGCCGTATCGGTTCCACAGGCGGCTCCTGCTCCTGCATGCTCTCCACGGCGCTGTCGAAGGAGCTGGTAAACTCCGAGTAGACCGTGACCCGTGAGCGGGGGGCATAGGTGATGCCCTGATCCTCCAGGGACGGTTCTGGTGGGGCGGTCAGTGGTGCGGCGATGGCCAGGATGTCCCGAGTGACCGGCGCAACGGCCGGTTCCGGTTCCGGTTCCGGTTCCGGTTCCGGTTCGGCGGCTGCCGGTTCCGGGGGGGGGGGCGGTTGTGCTGCGGCAGTGGTTGAAACGATGTCCTCCACCGTCAGGGCTGCTTCCAGGCCGCTTTGGCCTTTCCGGGCGGGGGCGGCGATCATGCTTCGGATAGCGTCCAACAGCGCCTTTTCGTCCAGCGAGGTATCAATATGCCCCTGGTAGAGCTTGATGGTTTCGGGGCTGACCTGGGTGGGGGTGCAGAGCAGCACGAAGCGGCTGCGCTTCCTGCCGAGCTGTTTTTTGAGGTGCATCAGCAGGATGTCGGCGGAAAGCCCGGAGAGATGGGTCTGGACAAAGACCATGGCCGGTTTCCTGGCGATCAGCTCCTCGCCCCCTTTTTCAAGGCTGGATGCTGTACGCAGCGTGATGCCCTTGTCGTCCGCGAGCCGGTTGAAGATCTTCCTGAGGCGCGGTACATCGGTTATCAGCAGCAGGTCGGTCACGTAGGTTTCCTCCAATAACGGTAAATAGAATCCATTCTACGGCATGAACTATGCGTAATCAACATGATTGTTGGCCGTAGCGCCGCAAATGTGCCTTGCGCCGGACCGGGGTAATCATGTATCGTAGAGCCCGGATGGAAACTAACTCGAAAGGTATGCCGATGCTCGATTCACGGATTCTCGGCGAACTCGCCGCCATAGTCGGGGCTGACAACGTCCTGACCGAAAAACAGGATATGCTCTGCTACTCCTACGATGCCACCCAGATGGAGTTCCTTCCTTCTGCCGTTGTTCACCCGGCGAATGCCCAGGAGGTGTCCGCCGTGCTCAAACTGGCCAACCGCGAAGGCTTCCCGGTGTTCCCCCGCGGCGCCGGCAGCGGGTTCTCGGGCGGCGCGCTTCCCAAGGCGGGCGGCATCGTGCTGGTCACCACCCGCATGAACCGCATCCTGCGCATCGATACGGAGAACCTGATAGCCGAGGTGGAGCCGGGGGTCGTCACGGAACTGTTCCAGCAGGAGGTGGAAAAGCTGGGTCTGTTCTACCCGCCCGACCCGGCCTCCCTCAAGTTCTCCACCCTGGGGGGGAACGTGGCCGAGAACGCCGGCGGACCCCGGGCCGTGAAGTACGGCTGCACCAAGGATTTCGTCATGGGGCTGGAGGTGGTCCTGCCGAGCGGCGCCATCATCCGCACCGGCGGCGAGACCTACAAGGGGGTGGTCGGGTATGATCTGACCAAGCTCCTGTGCGGCAGCGAAGGCACCCTGGGGATCATCACCCGCATCATCTTCAAGCTGCTCCCCTATCCCGACGCCAAAAAAACGATGCTGACCATCTTCGACTCTATCGATGGGGCGGCCAAGGCGGTCTCGGCCATCATCGGCGGCAAGATCATCCCCACCACCCTGGAGTTCATGGATTACGCCACCCTGCAATGCGTCGAGCGCCGTTTCAACCTGGGCATCCCCCCCGAAGGGCGCGCCGTACTGCTGATCGAAGTGGACGGGGACCGCGATCTGATCGAGAAACAGGCCGGGCAGATCCACGCGATCATCAAGCCGCTGGGGTTGGTCCAGTTCCGCGCCGCCGAGAACGCCGTCGAGTCGGAGCAGCTCTGGAAGGTGCGCCGCCTGGTGTCGCCGTCCCTGCGGGACATCAATCCCGACAAGACCAACGAGGACATCGTCGTGCCCCGCAGCAAGGTCCCGGATGTGATCAGGCGGATCGAGGCCATCCAGCAAAAGTACGACGTGCCCATCGTCAATTTCGGCCATGCCGGGGACGGCAACATCCACGTCAACGTCATGATCGACAAGCAGATTCCCGGCATGCCGGAGCGGGCCGAGGGGGCGGTGAAGGAGATCTTCCAGGCCGCCCTGGATCTGGGGGGGACCATGTCGGGTGAGCACGGCGTGGGGCTTTCCAAGGCACCCTATATCGAGCTGGAGCTGTCACCGGACCAGATCGGGGCCATGAAGGCCGTCAAGCACGCCCTCGATCCGAACAACATCCTGAATCCGGGCAAGATGTTTCCCGGGGGGGAGGGGACGCATGCAGCAGGATAGCGGTAAGGGACGCCAGGAGGTCTCGCTCGTCGGGCGGATCCTGTCGCTGGAGACCATGCTGCTCCTCATGGGGGTGGCATCGCTCGTCTACGGCATCGTCAACGGCGTGGAGACCAGCATCCTCTGGGGGGTCGTCATCATCCCCGGCGTTTTCATCCTGATGAAGGTCCGCAAGAAGGATTGGCAAAAACATTGGCAGGATCTGGAGGCGGAGCAGAAGGCCCACGACGGGCGGAAAAATCCCCCTTCAGACCCGCCTCGGGAGAAGTGATTGATATGAAACATGGAGCAATCGTTCTGGCCTCTGCCTCGCCGCGCCGCACCGAGCTGATGGCCCTGGCAGGCATCGAATTCACGGTGGTTGCGGCGGATATCTGCGAGGATGCGCTGCCCGGCGAGAAACCGTCCGATCATGTCATCCGCCTGTCGCGGGAGAAGGCCGACGCCGTGGCGCACAAGACTGCCGGACGGTTTTTCATCGGCGCCGACACCGTGGTGGTCCTGGACGGCACCATCATGGGGAAACCCGCCGACGATGCGGATGCTTTCCGCATGCTGACCGCCCTGTCCGGCAGGAACCACGAGGTGATTACCGGCTTTACGGTCTTCGACGCGGTGAGCGGCATCCATCTCAGCCGGAGCGTGCATACCGACGTGACCTTCCGCACCATCAGCGAAAAAGAGATCCGGGACTACATCGCCAGCGGCTGCCCCAGGGACAAGGCCGGGGCCTACGCCATCCAGGGGGGGGCCGTGCATTTCGTCCGCTCCATCAACGGGTCGTACACCAATGTGGTCGGCCTGCCCATGGCGGAGTTGTACGAGGTGCTGCAGACGGTCGAGGCGCTCCCCTGATCGCATCCCGTCTTCGGGGCATCTTTCCCTGTCCCTCAATCGTAAAATCCTCGACGTAGCCGGGCTACGCCTGCGGTTTTACTCAATCAGGCCAGGAAAATCTCCCCCAAAGCCGGGCGCGATACCTGAACAAAATTATTTACGAACAAGTTCTTACTATCTTTGATTCCGGTGGTGGCAATCCGCCCGGAACAGGAAGAATCCCATGTCCATTGCAGAGCGCCTCAATCAGATACGGTCGCGGATCACGGATGCGGCCGTCAAGGCCGGCCGTGACCCGCAGACGGTGCGCCTGGTGGCGGTCTCCAAGACCCGCCCCCCGGAGGACCTTCTGGCCGCTTACCGTGCCGGGCAGGTCGTCTTCGGCGAGAACTACGTCCAGGAACTGACCGCCAAGACGGCCGCGATAACGGAACCGCTGGAATGGCACTTTATTGGCCATCTCCAGAGCAACAAGGTCAAATACCTGGCCGGGCTGGTGACGCTGGTCCACTCGGTCGACCGCCTCTCCCTGGCCGAGGAGATCAGCCGCCAGTGGGGCCGGTTGGGGCGGTGCTGCGATGTGCTGGTGCAGGTGAACATCGCCGGCGAGGCCACGAAGTCGGGAACGACCGAGGCCGGGGCGCTCCACCTGGTGCGTGCCATAGCCCAACTGCCCAACGTCAGGGTGCGGGGCTTGATGACCATGCCCCCCCTCTTCGACGACCCCGAGGGGGCCCGCCCCTATTTCGCGGAGCTGAAGCGGTTGTCGGAACTGATCGCCGCCGCAGCCATTCCGGGGGTGGAGATGGCGGAGCTTTCCATGGGCATGTCCGGCGACTTCGAGGCCGCCATCCAGGAAGGGGCGACCCTAGTGCGGGTCGGCACCGCCATCTTCGGTAAACGCTGATGCCCGCCCCGGCGCCCCGAACCGTTTCGGCGAAATCCCTGCGGATCGTCCTTCTGTCGTTGGCGTCGCTCCTCCTCGCCAGCCTTACCCTTACCCCGCTTTTTTCCTCCTTTGAACTGAAATCCTACGACCTGTTGTCGCGCCTGCTCAACCCTGAGCGGGGAGGCGCCGATATCGTCATCGTCCAGGTGGACCAGCCAAGCCTGGACGCCCTGGCCGCCGAGGGGGTCACCTGGCCCTGGCCGCGCCAGGTCTACGCCCCGGTCTTCGAACGGCTCGCCCAGGCCGATGCGGTCTTCGTGGATATCCTGTTCACCGAGCCCTCCTCCTACGGCGAGGAGGACGACCAACTCCTGGCTGCCGCCGTGGCCAGGGCCGGCAACGTCATCCTCCCGGTCTTCGCCACCGCCAACCGGCGGGAAAACGATGCTGCGGGACAGGCATTCCTTGATCGCATGACCGTCAACGGGGTGCCCGCCCCGGCCCCGGCCCTGCCATCGGCCATCACCCCCATCGCACCCCTGGCCCGTGGCGCCCACGGCGGCGGCAACGTCATGATCAAGCCGGACCGGGACGGCGTCTACCGCCGCCTGCCGCTCCTGTTCCAGGCCGCCGGCCGCACCCTGCCGCACTTCGTGCTGGGGCATCTTCTGGAACGCCGGGTGGTCTCCGTGCGCGAGGGTCGGCTGGTACGCGGCGCCGCACCGCTCCCCCTGGATGGGGGCGCCCTGCTGCCCCGTTTCCCCCGCGGTACGCAACCGTACCGGGCCGTGTCGATCCAGGAGCTGATCCGGGACGATGGCCGGAGTGCCTATCCGGCCTCATGGTTCAAGGGGAAAAAGGTCTTTCTGGGGTTGACCGCCGCCGGCCTCTATGACTTGAAGCCCACGGCCGTATCGGCGGTGACCTCAGGCGTGCAGGTCCACGCCGCCACCCTGGACGCACTGCTGCACGGCGCGTTTCTCCAGCGGGTGCCGGACGCCCTCTCCATCGTCTTCATGGCGGCCATCGCGGCGGCGACCTGCGCCTTCATCCTGACCCACACCTCCATCGCCGCGAACCTGGCGCTCTTGGCCGGCCTGCTGCTGGCCTCCCTGGGGGTGCCGGCGCTCCTGTTCAGCCAGGGGGTCTACCTGCCGCTCCTCCCTCCCCTGGTCGCCCTGGCGGTCGCCTTCGCCGCGGCCTCCACCTACAGCTATGCCACCGAGGGGCGGGAGCGCCGCTTCGTGCGGCGCGCCTTCTCCCAGTACATGGACGAGACCGTCGTGGCCCACCTGCTGAAGCATCCCGACCTGATCAAGCCGGGGGGGCAGCGCCGGCGGGTGACGGTCTTCTTTGCCGATATCGCCGGTTTTACCACCATTGCCGAACAGTTTCCGCCGGAGGAGACGGCCCTCATGCTGCACGATGTGCTGAACGCGGTGAGCGAAGAGGTCATCGGCCACGAGGGGGTGATCGACAAGTATATCGGCGACTGCGTGATGGCCTTCTGGGGGGCGCCCCTGGCCCGGCCGGATGCGGAACGTAACGCCTGCCGCGCGGCCCTGGCCGCCCAGACCGCCCTGGAACGGGTCAACGCCTCATTCAAAAACCGCGGGTTGGGGACGATCTCCCTGCGCATCGGGCTCCATACGGGCGACGCCATCGTGGGCAACCTGGGGAGCGACCGGCTCTTCGACTACACCGTGGTGGGGGATACGGTTAACCTGGCTTCCCGGCTGGAATCGGCCAACAAGTTCTTTGCCACGCGCATCATGCTCAGCGAAGCCACTCTGCGGGAGGCCGGGGATGGCTTCCTGGCACGGGAACTGGGGCTGATCGCCGTCAAGGGGAAGGAGTTGCCGGTGCGCATCCATGAACTGCTGGCGGAACGGGACGGCGCACCGGTAGAACTGGCGGCATGGGTCGCATTGTACGGCCGGGCGGTTGACGCCTTTCACCACCGGGAGTGGCAGGCCGCCGCAGCGCTGTTCGAGGAGGCTCTCTCACAACGGCCCCAGGACGGGCCGGCCCTCTTTTACCTGGACTGGTGCCGACGCTGCCTTGAAACTCCCCCATTGACTGATGACTGGAATGTGATACATATGAAAGAGAAATGAAATCATTCGCCCGTTACATACTGCTCCTCTGCCTGTTTTTGGCCGTGGATGCCGCCGCCGAGACGGTGAGCGTCGTCACCCGGGACAACGCCATCCGCTCCGAGAGCCGTTTCTTCGCCCCGGTCAGGGCCAAGGTGCGCTTTGGCGACCGTTTGACCGTCATCGGCCGCAAAGGTGACTGGTACCAGGTGAGCGCCAAGGGGGTGAGCGGCTGGGTCCACAAGAGCGCCGTGGAGTCCCGTTCCTACTCGGTATCCGGGCGAGGGCGCTCCGCGGGCGGGGTATCGGCCGACGAGGTATCCCTGGCCGGCAAGGGGTTCAATCCCCAGGTCGAGGCGGGGTATCGCAACGCCAACAAGAACCTGAACTACGGAACGGTGGACGAGATTGAGCGTCTCGCCGTGGGCGAGAAGAGTCTGGAGACGTTCATCCAGCAGGGAGGTCTGATCCAGCCATGACGCTCCCGCTGCCATCAATTGCCCGCCGTATGGCCTTTCTGTTGCTGGCCGGCCTCTCCCTGGCAGGCTGCCGGCTGGAGGATATCACCCCCCAGCAGATCGGCATGATCGCCTCGTCGGTGCAGACCATCGGCAAGGCGGCGCGTCCCGTTGCCGACGAAGAGGAGTACTACATCGGCCGGGCCGTGGCGGCCCAGCTCACCGCCACCTATCCCCTCTACCGCAACAAGCGCCTGACCGAGTACCTGAATCTGGTGGGGCAGACGCTGGCGCTCCACACCGAACAACCGACAACCTTCGGCGGCTACCATTTTGCCGTTCTGGACACCCCGGAGATCAATGCCTTCGCCTGTCCCGGCGGCACCGTTCTGATCACCCGGGGGATGGTCGCCTCGGTGAAAAACGAGGATGAACTGGCCGCCGTACTGGCCCACGAATTGGGCCATGTCATCCATCGCGACGGCATTGCGGCCATCCAGTCCTCCCGCTGGAGCCAGGCGCTGCTGATCATCGGCAGCCAGGCTGCCCGGGAGTTCAGTTCCAAGGATACCGCGCAACTGGTCTCCCTGTTCCAGGGCTCCATCGACGATGTGGTCAAAACCCTCGTGGTGAACGGCTACGGCCGGGATCAGGAGAAAAAGGCCGACCGGGCCGCTCTCGGGTATCTTGCCGCGGCCGGCTACGACCCCCAGGGGCTGGTGGGGTATCTGGATCGGCTTCAGGAGGCGGGCAGAGGGTCGAAGGGGGGCATCCTGGCCACCCATCCCGGAACCGACGAGCGCCTCGAAAATGTGCGCGAGGCGGGCGTCCCTTCCGCGGACCGTTCCGGGTTTCCCCGGCGCAGCAAACGTTTTGCGGAAATGGTCCCCTGACGGCCACATAAACACACCACAACAAACAAAGGCCCTTGGGAGTATCCCTCCAGGGCCTTTGTTGTGTACGTGAGCCGGCTTTTGTCTTACCGTTCGGGCGCCACCTGCACAAAAGCGCTCAACTCCGGCCGGTCCAGGTCTTCCAGGTATTTGAGTACGAAACGTTGTGCCGATTCCGCAGCCCGCGGGATATCCCAGGCGCTCATATCCCGATCGACCACCAGATTGCTGATGCCGCGGATCTCCAGGCAGTCCACGCCCGACCGCAGGCATATCTGGGCTACGGCCGCCCCTTCCATGCTTTCGGCAATGGCGTTGAAGTGTCGCGCCAAGGTCTCGCCGCGCTGACGCGTCCCGCTACAGGTGGAAACGGTCACGAACCGCCCCCGCATCAGGAGCACTCCGTAATAATCGGCAAGCTGCATGGCCTTTTCGGCGGCGTGTTTGGACAGGGGAATTTCATTGTGATAGGCCCGCTTGCCCTGCATGAAGGATGGTAACTCCATGAAGCGCAGATCCCTCCACCCGCCGGTCGTCAGGACCCCCTCATCCCCCAGAATTTCGTTGCTGGCAACGGCGAGGTGGCCGATGGAAAGCCCGCTGCCGGGATAGGCGCCCGCGCAGCCGGTATTGATAACCAGGTGAGGCCGGCAGCGTTCGATCAGGGTAGCCGTGGCGGCAGCGGCGTTGATCTTGCCGACGCCACCCGCGCAGAGTAGTACGGGGAGCGTACCGATGGTCCCCTCGGCATACTCGAAAGCGGTTGCTGTCTGTCGGACTGCGTTGGTCAGGGCGTGTTCCAACAGGGTCATTTCCTGTGGCACTGCCGTCATGATGAGAATCGGTTGCATAACTATGGGAGTAGCCTTTCTTTGTTTCTTTTCTTTGTTTACGGGTCTATCGCTTCTCAAGCCATTTGTTCAGGACCGTTTCCAGGTCCTGGACCAGCACCGGTTTTGAGAGGTAATCGTTCATGCCCGCTTCGATGCACTTATCCCGTTCGCCGGCCATGGCGTTGGCCGTCAGGGCGATCACCGGAGTTGCATGATTGAGGACGTGGGATGCGGGGTCGCGGATGACGGCGGTGGCGTCGTAGCCGTTCATTTCCGGCATCTGGCAGTCCATCAAAACCAAGTCGTAGGAGGTGCTTTCCAGGGCCTTGATCGCGTCGCGACCGTTGGCCACGGCCTCGGCCTCGTAGCCCAGCTTGTTGAGCATCATCCTGATCACCCGCCGGTTGGTCGTATGGTCCTCGGCCAGCAGGATGCGGGCGCGTTGGGGGGCGTCGGCGTCACGGTTGAAGAAGATGGTCCGGTTTTCGCCTTCCTGATTCTTCATCGGCTTCTGCTCCTGTTTCTCGAACGGCAGGACGATGCGGAAGGTTGAGCCCGTGCCCACCGCGCTTACCACATTGATGGAGCCGCCCATGAGTTCGGCCAGTTGGTTGCTGATGGCCAGCCCCAATCCCGTGCCGCTGTATTTGCGCGTGCTTGAGCCGTCGACCTGGACGAAGGGGGTGAAGATGCGGCCCAGATACTCCTGGGGGATGCCGATGCCGGTATCGGTTATGGCAAACCGGAGCGTCACCTGTCCCCCCTCCTCCGCCTCGCGGGATACGTGGACCGCCACACCACCCTGCCGGGTGAATTTGATGCCGTTGCCCACGATGTTCCTGATGATCTGGGCCAAGCGGCCCGGATCGCCCTTGAGGTGCAGCGGCACATCCGGTTCCACCTCCCAGTCCAGCTGCAGCCTTTTTTCCTCGGCCTGCAGTGACAGTATCAGTATGGTGTCCTTGAGGACGGTCTGGAGATTGAAGTCGCGTTTCTCAAACAGAAGTTTTCCTGCCTCGATGCGGGCGAAGTCGAGAAGCTCGTCGATGAGGTCCAGCAGATCCTTGCTGCTTTTGAGGGCGATCCCGGCGTATTCGAGCTGTTCGGAGGTCAGATCCGTATCCATCAGAAGCCCGCTCATGCCGATGATGCCGTTCAAGGGCGTGCGGAGCTCGTGGCTCATGTTGGCCAGGAACTGACTCTTGGCGGCATTGGCTGCATCGGCCGCGTCCCTGGCCGAGATCAGGGCCTGTTCCGTCTGCTTCCGTTCGGTAATGTCCTGAAAAAAACCGATGTAGCGATCATGGTCGAGCTTGACGGCCTGAATGGACACCCAGAGCAAGCCCCCGTCTTTCTGCACCAGAAGCGACTCCCGGCTGGTGGAGCCCTCTTCCTTCAGCCGCTCGAAATTTTGCAGTCCCGTTTCCCGGTATTCGGGGGGCAACACATCCGTGATGGACATGCCGGTGAGTTCGGCTTCGGCATACCCCAGCATCGCGGCTCCGGTGCGGTTTGTCTCGACGTACCGTCCCAAATGGTCGACAACGAATGCGCCGATGGGCGCAAACTCGATATACGAACGGAACTTGGCCTCGCTTTCCCGCAAGGAGTCGATCATTTTTCGCCGTTCGGTGATATCGAACATCTGCCCGCGCAGGATCGGCTGCTGGCCCTCCTCGGCAATCACCGAGACGGCATTGCGCAGCCACAGGGTGCTGCCGCCGGCATCGATCATCCGGAATTCGAACTGTCGTGATGCGCCGTCGTGCCCCATTCCGCGGCAGATATCCAGCACCCAATCGCGATCCTCCGGGTGGATGTGGTCATGGCAGAAGTCCGGATCGGACAGCCAGTCCGACACCGGGTAGCCCAGCAGCCGTTCGGCCTGGGCGCTGACGAACGTGAAACGAAGCGTACCCGCAGCCGCCTCCCAGACGATCCCCTCGATCGTATCCACCAGTTTCTGGTAGCGTTCCCGGGAGCGGAGCGCCTCCCGTTCCGCTGTCAGGTGATGTTCCCACAATTCTCGGCCGTAGATATAGCCGAAGACCGGGATGGCGAATATGTGCAGGCCGTGGCGGATCGGTCCGAGAACGGTGATGGCGTTTTCGGATGAGATGCCGTATGCCAAGCCCAGGGCGTCATCCAGAAAAAAACAGCCGAAGGCGATCAGGAGCGCCGTTCGGCGCCATCCCGAAACACGCCACAGGAAGACGAGGGCGGCAGCCAGCACCAGGGCCCCGGCGAGGTGGAAGGTTACGCCATATCCGCTGGCATGGAAGTTCGCCTCCGGAAGGCTGCTGCTGAAGGAGGCCCAGCCCCGGAAGGTTGCCAGATAGGCGGCAAGCAGACAAGTCACTCCTCCTTTGAGGTAGCGCCGGGCCAGGCGGGTATCGAGCAGGTTGTCCAGATAGGCGGAGGCGATCCATACCAGGGAAACACCGGTCAAAAGCTGTTCCACCGGTTTGGTGAACGGCTGCATGAGCGCGTTTGGAATCGTCTTGCTGAAGGAGAGGAACAGAACGGCGAACATGAAGAGTTCCCGCACCAGACCGAGGGTGAAGCCGATCAGCAGCAGCCTGTTGCGCTGCGGGTCGTGGCGGCGCTGGCGCATGGCCGCCCCGATGAGCAGGGCCCAGAACAGGGCCGCCGTGCCGAGGCGGACGAAATGATCGGGTGCAAAGTCCCCGCCGGTAAACTCGACCAGTATTGCCATCAGATAGTCGGACATTAGGTCGCACTTCCTTTCAGACGCCGCGCCACGGCCAGGGTCCGGGGCGCAGTATCCCGCGCCGGCCGTTCCAGAAATGCCTCCAGGTCCTCACCTGTGTCGATATCCCGCCACGGCGGCAGGAGGGCGGTCCCGAGCCCGCAGAGCCGGGCCCGTTCCAGGCTGGTTTGCAGAACCCCCGAGCTGCTCCAGGCGATCTCCTCGAACAGCCGCTTCTGGAAGCGCCGCAGGCCGAGCAGGTAATAGCCCCCGTCCTCGGCCGGGCCGAAAACCGCCTCGGCTTCCCCCTGCTCCAGGAGGTCAAACGCCCGGCGGATGTACTCCGGGGGGAGGTCGGGCGCATCGCTGCCGATGATGCAGCATGTTTCGCAACCGCTTGCCAGGGCTGTTTCAAAGGCGTTGGCCATGCGTTCGCCCAGGTCTCCCCCTTGCTGTTCGAACATCGCCGTCCGGGGCAGGGCCGGAACAGAGGGAACGGATCCGTTTTCCAACGCCCAGAAGATCAGCAGGCGGGTATCGTCCAGGGTGACGGCGGCGGCAAGCACATCGGCCAGCATGGCCGCATACAGGTCCGTTGCGCTCCGATGGCTGCCCAGATCCTGGGCCAGCCGGGTTTTTACCGTGCCGACGAGCGGTTCCCGGGCAAAGATGATCAGTCCTCTGGTCATGCCCGGCGGTCGAGCTCCACGGCAGCATAGGCCGAATGGTTGTGGATCGACTCGAAGTTTTCCGCCTCCACCGAGAACCAGGTGATGTTTTCCACGGCTGCGAGCCGGGAATAGGCCTCCCGGACCATGTCCTCCACAAAACGCGGATTGTCGTAGGCCTGCTCGGTGACGTACTTCTCGTCCTCTCGCTTGAGCAGGGAGTAGAGCGGGCTGCTGCCGCATTGCTCGATCAACTCCACCAGATCCTCGATCCAGATGAACTCCCGGTAGCGCACCCGCACGGTCATGACGCTGCGCTGGTTGTGGGCGCCGGCGCGGGAAAGCTCCTTGCTGCACGGGCAGAGCGAGGTGAGCGGCACCTTGACCACCAGCACGAAATCCAGAATATCGGTCATGGACGCCTTGAACTCGCAGCTGTACTCCATCAGGCTCTTGGCGCCCGAGACCGGCGCCTTTTTTTCGATGAAATAGGGAAACTGAATCTCCACGTGGGCACTGGCGGAGCCGAGCCGGGCCTTCACCTCGTCCAGGATCGGTTCGAGCTTGTCCAGGCCGATATGCTCACGGTGGCGGTTGAGAATCTCCACGAAGCGGCTCATGTGGGTCCCCTTGAAGTGGTGGGGCAGGTCCACGTACATGTTGATCCGCGCCACCGTGTGCTGGAGCGAATGGTTCTTGTCCATCACCACGATGGGGTAGGAGATGTCCTTGACGCCGACCTTGGCGATGGGTATCCTGCGGTGGTCGGGACGTTTCTGCATGTCCGGCATGGCCGTCTTGTCCGCGGCCGTTTTCGTTGGTTGTTGCACCATGGGATTGTCCTGTGGATCGGTTGGGATCTGTTCAGCATCCAAGGGGGATACCGTATGAATATCAGAGTTTCCGTCACGGTTTTCGGCCGTGTCCAGGGGGTAGCGTTTCGTCACTACACCAGCCGCCGCGCCGCGGAGTTGGGCGTCAACGGCTGGGTTGGGAATCTGCCGGACGGCTCGGTCGCCGGCGTGTTCGAGGGCGATGAGAACGGGGTGAATGCCCTGGTCGACTGGTGCCGTCAGGGGCCGCCCACCGCCTGGGTGGAACGGCTCGACCTGCGCCGTGAGACCTGCACCGGCGAATTCACGGGGTTCTCCATCAGGTCGTGACGCTCTCCAGCCCGGCCAGTTCCGTGATCACCCGCCAGACCCCCTCGCGCCCGGCCTTCGACAGGGCCGAGAAGGGGAGCAGATCCTCCCGGTTGCGGCCGATGGCCGCAGCGATCACTCCCGCCTGGCGGGCCTGCTCATTCTTCGAGAGTTTGTCGCATTTCGTCAACACGATGATCGGCGGGATACCATAGGTCTCCAGCCAGCGCAGCATCTCCAGATCCCCGTCCGCGGGGATGCGGCGGATATCCAGGATCAGGACCACCGCCCGCAGGTTCTCGCGCTTGGCCAGGTAGGTCTCGATCATCGGTTGCCACTGTTTGCGCACCTCGGGCGGTGCCTTGGCGTAACCGTAGCCGGGCAGGTCCACCAGGACCAAACGGCCGTTAACGTCGAAAAAATTGATCAACTGGGTTCTGCCGGGAGTGGAGCTGGTCCGAACCAGGCTTTTGCGGTTGACCAGCACATTGATCAACGACGACTTGCCCACGTTGGAGCGGCCCACAAAGGCCACCTCGGGCAGGGCCGTCTCCGGGTAGTCCTTCGGTTTTACCGCACTCTTGATGAATTCCGCCTGATGTACATCCATGTCAACACTCTCCTTGGCCACCGTATTATAGTGCGCCGCGTCATGGCTGTTCAAGCGCTTATTTCTCTGGCGCCGACAATTTGGAATTTATTCGCACCAGCGCCCGCCCTTTTACGGAATATCCGCGCCGGGGGGGCAGGCGCAACCCCTTGAAACGCCGGCGTTCGGCCGCAGTTCTTCCTGTGGCGTCCCTCCCGCGATGCCATTCGCACCCTGGAATTAGTCGGTGGCGTTCGACACGTTTTTGTGATATATGAATACCATTCCGTTGGTGTCCTCTTACATGCTCCTAACCAGGTACCGATGACGGCATCCACTGTGGACATAGCGCTGTTTGCGGCAAAGCTGGGGATGATCTTCTTCGTGATCCTTACCTTGGCCGCCTACTTGGTATTCGCCGAACGGAAGGTCCTGGCCTGGATCCAGGATCGCAAGGGACCAAATCGCGTCGGCCCCCTCGGACTTCTCCAACCCCTCGCAGACCTGATCAAGCTCCTCACCAAAGAAGATTTTTGCCCAATAGCCGCGGACAAATGGCTGTTCTATCTTGCCCCGGCCATGGCCGCCATCCCGGCTATCCTGACCTTTGCCGTCATCCCGTTCGGCGCGCCGGTGACCATTGCCGGCCGCCGGGTGCCGATGCTGGTGGCCGATCTGAACGTCGGGCTGCTGTTTTTCCTGGCGCTCTCCTCCATCGCCGTGTACGGCGTTGCCATCGGCGGCTGGGCCTCCAACTCCAAGTACTCCCTGCTGGGGGGCATCCGCGGCCTGGCCCAGTTGATCTCCTACGAACTGTCCATGGGACTGTCCCTGGTGCCGGTGGTCATGCTGGCGCGTTCCTTCAGCCTGGCGGACATCGTCGCCGCCCAAGCCACCATCCCGTTCGTCGTCTACCAGCCCTTGGCCTTTCTCATCTTTCTCATCAGCATCACGGCGGAGTGCAAACGCATCCCCTTTGACATCCCCGAGGCCGAGGGGGAGTTGGTGGCCGGCTTCCACACCGAATACTCCGGCATGCGCTTCGGCCTGTTCTTTGTGGGGGAATACATCAATATCATCGTGCTGGGCGGACTGGCGACGACCTTCTTCCTGGGAGGATGGCACGGCCCCTTTCTGGCGCCGGTGATCTGGTTTTCCCTCAAGACCCTGGCCTTTGCCTTCTTCTTCATCTGGATGCGCGGGACCCTGCCCCGTCTGCGCTACGATCAGCTCATGCACCTGGGGTGGAAGGTGCTGACGCCCCTGGCCCTGGCCAATATCCTGGTCACCGGCTGGTGGCTGGCGTTGCGGGGGGATATGATGCCTTTATCACGATGAGACTACGGACATCGCCGTCCGGCATATAAATCAACCACGGGAGGAGTCGAACATGGAAAGTGTGAACGCCAAAGACCGTCACGGCCACACCCCTCTGATCAATGCCGCGAAAGAGGGGCAGAAGGACTTTGTTCAAGACCTGCTGCACCGGGGCGCCGACTTGACCGCCAGCAGCGACAAAGGCAAAACGGCCCTCCACTACGCCGCCGCCAACGGCCACACCGAAATCGTCAAGATGCTGGTCGACAAGGGCGCCGACGTTGACGTGCGCGACCATGAGGGGCATACTCCCCTGATGCTGGCCGCCATCTACGGTTGCAACCTGACGGTGCAAGCCCTGCTGGACGGCGGTGCCGATGCCGGACTCAAGACGTCCACCGGCAACACCGCCAGCCTCTATGCGGACAACAACAGCCACCCCCTGGCCTCGGCATTGCTCAAAAAGGCCGAACGGGCCAAACACGGTAACGCATAACCATCCCGCAACTCCCGAGCAGAGACGCCCCGCCGGGGCGTCTCCCGTTTAAGAGGTTGTTGAAAAACAGCCATCTCGCCGCCGTCCTCGAAAGCCCTTTTGTGCGGCGTAGCGCTGCTACGCCTCCGCAAGGCTTTCTGCGGGTGCGACGATCTGACTATTTTTGAACAACCTGAGTTGTTCAACAGCCTGTCAAGGAATCTGGATAAAACCGTGCCGATACTCTCCGACATAAAGGCCATCCTGGGCGGTTTCCGCATCACCCTGGCGCACATGCTGCGCCGGCCGGTAACCATCCAGTATCCCGAGGAAAAACGCACCCCGTACCCTCGTTACCGGGCGCGGATCGTGCTGACCCGCGACCCGGACGGCGGCGAGCGCTGCGTGGCCTGCTACCTCTGCTCCGCCGCCTGCCCGGTGGACTGCATCTCCATGCAGGCGGCCGAGCGGAAAGACGGCCGCCGCTACGCCGCATGGTTCCGGATCAATTTCTCCCGTTGCATCTTCTGCGGCCTGTGCGCCGAGGCCTGCCCGACCCTGGCCATCCAGATGACGCCCGATTACGAGATTTGCAAGCGGGATATCATGGATCTGGTCTATGAAAAGGAGGACCTGCTGATCGACGGCTGCGGCAAGGACGATTCCTACAACTTCTACCGCCACGCAGGCATCGCCGTGACCCAGCCCCGGGGCGAGGGGGTGGAGGAAAAGCCGCCGGTGGATGCCAGGTCCTTGATGCCGTAACGGCGGAAATCAAATCTGCCACGGAGACACAGAGACACAGAGGAAACAAGAATCGAAGGCAGAGCAGGCAGAAAGCCTTTTCCCGAGTATAGTTATTTTTTTGCTGTTGAACGTCCCTGTGGCAAAATGAATTGAACTATGGAACAGATCATCTTCTACATACTGGCAGGCGTGGCCGTTATCGGCACGATCCTGGCCATTACCGAGAAACACCCGGTGCACGCCATCCTGTACCTGGTCACCTCCCTGTTCTCCATCGCGGTGATCTTTTACCTGCTGACGGCGCCCCTGGTGGCGGCCTTTGAGGTGATCCTCTACGCCGGGGCCATCATGGTGCTGTTCCTGTTCGTGATCATGATGCTCGACCTGGGACACCCGGAAAAGGGGATAGCGCCCCAGTGGCGCCAGTGGCTGCCGGCCCTGGCCCTGGCCGGGGTGAGCATCGCCTCCCTGGCGGCCGTCATCGTTTCCCGTCATGCATCCGCAGCCGCAGCCGCAGCCCCGGCCCCGGCCCCGGCCCCGGCCCTGCCGATCCGCGAGGTGGCGCGGCATCTGTTTCAGGATCACGGCTTGGCGGTGGAACTGGTTTCGTTGCAGCTTCTGTTTGCTTTAGTGGGGGCCTTGTATTTGGGGAAACAGTCCAAAGGCGGAGAAACAAAATGATCGTCCCGCTGGAACATATCCTCATCCTGGCCGGTCTGCTCTTCTTCCTGGGCATGGGGGGGATGCTGGCCTGGCGGGCCAACCTGATCATGATGCTGGTCTGCATCGAGGTCATGCTGAACGCCGTCATGCTGGTCTTTGTGGGGGGCTCGGCCCGTTGGGGCACTGCGGACGGCCAACTGTTCGCCATCTTCATCATGGCCCTCACCTCGGCCGAGGTCTCCCTGGCCCTGGCCATGGTGGTCTACCTGCACCGCCGACGCAAGACGATTGATACGGACCGGTTCAGCGAGATGAAAGGGTAATCCCGTGGTGAACGGACTTTAAACGAAAGAACCGATGAACATCTACCTCGCCCTCATACTCCTGCTGCCGCTCCTGGGCGGCCTCTGTAATGCCCTGCTGGGACGGCTGTTGCCGCGCCGCGTGGGTGTGATTGTCGCCTGCGGGGTGATCTGGGGGGCGTTTGCCTGCGCCGTGCTGGCCTTTGTCGGCTTCACCGGACCGGTGCGGGTGGAGTTGGGCTCATGGCTGGCCGCCTTCAGCTTCCAAGCCCCCATCGCCCTGTACCTGGACCAGCTCTCCCTTGGCCTGACGTTGATGATCACCTTCGTCTGCGGCCTGATCCACCTCTATTCCGTGGGGTACATGCAGGACGACCCGGCCTGGGCACGCTACTTTGCCCTGCTGAACATCTTCGTCTTCGCCATGCTGACCCTGGTGCTGGCCGAGAACCTGCCGCTCCTCTACCTGGGGTGGGAGGGGGTCGGCTTCTGCTCCTACGCCCTGATCGGCTTCTGGTACACGGAGGAGAAGAACGCCACCGCCGGACGCAAGGCCTTCATCACCACCCGCATCGGGGATACCGCCTTCGGCATCGCCATCGTTTGGATGTACCAGCTCTCCGGCTCCGTCTCCATCACCCATCTGAACTCCATGGGCGCGCTCATCCCCGCCGCCGTCGTGACAACCCTCGGCCTGCTGCTGTTGGCCGGCGCCGCCGGGAAATCGGCACAATTGCCGCTGTCGGTCTGGCTGCCGGACGCCATGGCCGGCCCCACGCCGGTGTCGGCCCAGATCCACGCCGCCACCATGGTCACGGCCGGGGTCTACCTGCTGGCGCGCATGTTCCCCCTGATCGGCTCCTCGGAGACGGTGCGGGCCGCCATCGCCCTGACCGGCGGCATCACCGCCTTCTACGCCGCTACCTGCGCCTGCTGCCAGCGCGACCTGAAGCGCATCCTGGCTTACTCCACCATCAGTCAGATCGGCTACATGGTGCTCGGCGTTGGGGTCGGGGCCCTGCCCGGCGCGACCTTCCACCTGCTGACCCACGCCTTCTTCAAGGCACTCCTGTTCCTGGGGGCGGGGTGCGTCATCACCGCCCTGCACCACCAGCAGGACATCTTCCGCATGGGGGGGCTCAGGACGAAGCTGGCCGCGGTCTACTGGCCGTTTCTGGCCGGGGCGCTCTGCCTGGCCGGGTTCCCCCTGACCGGCGGCTTTTTCAGCAAGGACGCCATCCTGGGCGGGGTGGCCGCCCAGGGGGGCGCCCTGTACGGCGGCCTGTTGCTCCTCGGCCTCTTTACAGCGCTTCTGACCTCCTTCTACACTTTCCGCATGGTCTTCGTGGTCTTTCATGGGGAACAGGAACACTCCCTCTCCCCTGGCCCACTGCCGCAGATCATGACCCTTACCCTCGTCCCCCTGGCCCTGTTGGGCTTATGCGGCGGCCTGCTCAATCTGCCCGCCTATCTGGGGTATGAGGGGGTTCTGGACGGCTTCCTCGGCTCGATCCCCGGTTTCGGGGGCGTTGAGCAGGCATCCCACGCCGACGAGATCGCCCTGCAGATCGTCGCCGCCACCCTCAGCCTGGCTGGGCTGGGCCTGGCCTGGTCCCGCTACACCGGCAGCCGCCGGGCCGACGCCCTGGCCCGCGAGGCTACCGGTCCGTCTGGTGCCGGATTCCTCCTGAACGGCTGGTATTTGGACAACCTCTACTGGGCGCTGGTCATCAACCCGTTCAACCACCTGGCGCGTTTTCTCTGGAAACGGTGGGACGAAGCGGGCATCGACGGCACCCTGGACGGCCTGGCCCGCCTCACCGCCCGCCTGGGCGGCTTGCCCGCCGCCTGGAGCACCGGCCGGGTGGCCACCTCCCTGTTCGGCCTGGCATCGGGAGTGGCCATTATACTGGTTTACCTCGTTTGGGTGACGCTGTCATGATGGCCGATCCGCATCTACTGACCATCCTGGTCTTCTTCCCCCTGGCGGGCTGCCTGCTGGTGCTGCCGGTTTGGAAGCGTCCTGCGGCCGCGCGGCCGCTGGCCCTGGGGGTGATGACCGGAGAGTTGCTGCTGGCGCTCTGGCTGTACGCCTCGTGGCAGGGGCTGGCGGCGCTGAAACCGATCCTGCCCGGTTACCTGCTGGTGGAGGACGCGCCGTGGATCGGGGCCTTCGGCATCCGCTACACCTTGGGGTTGGACGGCATATCGCTCCTCATGGTCATGCTGACCGCCTTCAGTTTCTGTGTGGCCCTGGCGGTGTCGTGGCGCGCCATCGGCGAAAAGGTCGGCCTCTTCCTGGCACTGCTCCTGGCCATGGAAACCGGCATCATGGGGGTTTTCCTGGCCTTGGACCTGGCCCTGTTCTACCTGTTCTGGGAGGTGATGCTGATCCCCATGTTCTTCCTGATCGGCATCTGGGGGCATGGCCGGCACATCTACTCCACGGTCAAGTTCTTCCTCTTCACCATGTTCGGCTCGCTCCTGATGCTCCTGGCGATCATCGCCCTGCACCTGCTCCATGCGCAACAGAGCGGCGTGGCCACCTTCGGGCTGCACCAACTGATCGCAACCCGTTTGCCGGCCGGTACTCAACTCTGGCTGTTCGGCGCCTTTTTCCTGGCATTCGCCATCAAGTTCCCGCTCTTTCCCCTGCACACCTGGCTGCCGGACGCCCATACCGACGCCCCCACCGCGGGGAGCGTGATCCTGGCCGGGCTCCTGCTCAAGACCGGCAGCTACGGCCTGCTCCGTTTCGGCTACCCGCTCTTTCCCCAGGCGGCCCAGACCCTGACGCCGTTATTCTACACCCTGGCCATCGCCGGCATCATCTACGCCTCGCTGGTGGCCTTTGCCCAGGAGGACATGAAGCGCCTGATCGCCTATTCCAGCATCGGCCACATGGGATACGTGGCCATCGGCATCGCCGCCTGGCAACCGGTGGCCCTGTCCGGCTCCATCATCCAGATGGCCAACCACGGCGTGACCACCGGCGCCCTGTTCGCCATGGTGGGCATGCTGGACGAGCGGGCGCACACCCGGGAAATCGGCGCTTTCGGCGGGCTGTGGGGCAAGATTCCGCTCTGGTCGTTCTTCTTCCTGCTCTTCTCCATGGCCTCGGTCGGCCTGCCGGGGCTGAACAACTTCGTGGGCGAGTTTCTGGTATTGTCCGGCACCTTCACCAAGTCCCCCCTGGCGGCGGGTCTGGCCTTCACCGGCATCGTCCTGACCCTGGTGTACACGGTGCGGCTGGTGCAGGAAGTGGTCTTTCAGACGGAACGCAAGCCCTTGCCGCTGGCGGACCTGGATCGCCGGGAGATCTGCCTGCTGGCCCTGCTGGCCCTGCTGGTGATCTTGATGGGCGTGCACCCCGCGCCGCTTCTGGATCTGATCCACGGACCGGTGAAGATTCTGGTTGGGGGGGCGCCATGACAAAGGCCGACCTGATGGCATTCATGCCTTTGATTATCCTGGCCGGCGGCAGCGTCGTGGTCTTACTGGCGGGGGCGGTACGACCGGGGGGATGGCTGTATGAGTTGGCGCTCGCTTTTGTCGCCGCCGCCCTGGTGTGGACGATTGCCCTCCCGGCAACAGCAGCCATGCCGGGCCTTGCCGTCACCCCCTTCTCCCGATTCTTCGCCGTCTTCCTCGACGGCACCGGTCTGGTTGCCCTGCTGTTGGCCTCCGGCTACAATAAACGGCGCGGCATCGTGGGGGAGGAGTACCCGGCTACCCTGCTCTTCGCACTGGCCGGCATGGGGGCGGCCTGTGCCGCCAGCGATTTGCTGATGCTCTTCCTCGGCCTGGAAGCCTTTACCTTTGCCTTTTACATCCTGGTGGCCGTTGAACGGGATTCGGTCCGGGGAGGCGAGGCGGGGCTGAAATACCTGCTCAACGGCACCCTGTCTGCGGCCATCCTGGCCATGGGGATCGCGCTGGTCTATTGCAGCCGTGGTACGCTCAAGCTGGCCGAACTGGCCCTGCAAGCGGCCCCGCCCGAGCCGTTGTTCCTGGCTGGGGTCTGCCTGGTCCTCGTGGGACTGGCCTTCAAACTTTCCTGGGTTCCGGCCCATCTCTGGACCCCGGACGTGTACCAGGGGGCGCCGGCGCCGGTGACGGCGCTCCTCTCCACCGCCTCCAAGGGGGCCTCGGTGGCTGCCCTACTTCTCGTGCTGCCTCTGGCGGCCGTATGGCGCGGCGGTCACGACATCCTCTGGGGCCTGGCGCTCGCCACCCTGGTCTGCGGCAACATGGCGGCCCTGGTGCAGAGCAGCATCAAGCGGCTTTTGGCCTGGTCATCCGTGGCCCAGATGGGGTATGTGGCCCTGGCCTTTGTGGCCCTGCCGGCCGGTGGGGCACGGGCCGCGCTCTTCTACATCGTGGCCTATGCTGCGGCCGGGCTGGCCTCCTTCGGGGCGGTAGCGGTCCTTGCGGATGGCACGGACCGGGACGCCATCGAACAGTACCGCGGCCTGGGCTACCGCAATCCCCTGGCCGGAGCGGCCCTGGCGGTGGCGTTGTTCTCCCTGGCCGGGATCCCCCCGGCGGCCGGTTTCATGGCCAAGTTCGCGGTCTTCAGCGCCGCGCTGCGGGCCGGCGAAACCGCCCTGGCCGTGGTCGGCGTTCTTTCTGCCCTGGTGGCGGTCTTCTTCTATCTACGGGTGGTGGTGGCGCTTTACATGCGGCCTGCCGACGGGATGGAAGCAGCGGTGCGCCCTCTCTCCATCTCCGAGGGCGTCGCCCTGGCCATCCCCACCGCCGCCATCCTCTTCCTTGGACTCTATCCTTCCCCGCTGCTCGATCTGTTGATCCGGATTTCGAGATGAAAAACGGCAATACATGAAAAAGGCCACCCGAAGATCGGGCGGCCTTTTTGTTCCGGGCTGTGTGAGCTTATTTAGTAAAAGAGCATCCAGGCATCCAGAAAGAAGAACAGCCACCCCAGGTTGCACGCCATGGCGATGTACCAGAGGTAGTGGCGCTTGGTCAGGCTGGCCAGGGACGAGAGCATGATGGCTATCTGGAGGAAGATGAGAGCGTAGGCGAAGTCCCCTCCCATCTCCTGGGCCTTGAGCTTTGTCTTGGCGATCCCTTCCGCCTTGTTCTTGATCTCTTTTTTATCCCCATCGTAGCGCTTGATCTCCTCGCCGTATTTGGCGAGGGTCTTCTCATAGTCGGCGGCCACTTCGGGCGGCAGCCCCTTCTGGGCATGGTACTGCAACTCCAGCGCCTTCTTGTTCATCTCAAAATTATGCTGCTTGATGCTCTTGGCTTGATAAAAGGCCCACTGATCGCTCTCCTGCCCCTGGGCCATGATGGCGCGGGACGAGAACTTCCCCATATAGAGGGTGGTCAGGGCGGCCAGGACCGCCACGATGGCCATGGAGAGCGCCAGCCATCCCTGCCATTTTTCCTTCTGTTCATCCGCCATACACCCTCCTCCTGCACAATGAAAATTTACGGATGCAAGATAATCATGTCCAAGCTGTTTGTAAAGAGGCGTATCTAGCAGGCTGTTGAAAAAAACAGGTTGTTCAAAAATAGTCAGATCGTCGCACCCGCAGAAGACCCCGAGGAGGCGTAGCAGCGCTACGCCGCACGAAAGGGCTTTCGAGGACGGCGGCGAGATGGCTGTTTTTCAGCAACCTCCTAGATAAAGAGCGGCGCCGTGGAGGCCGGTATGATGCCCGCCTTCTCGGCCCGTTCCAGCAGGCAGTGAATGGCCCTGACCCCCTCGTCCCCCAGATCGTTGGAGAAGTCGTTGACATACAGGCCGATGTGGGCCGAGCAGACCTCTGCGTTCATCTCCTGGGCGTGCTCATGGATGTAATGGGCCGCAGAGGCGGGATTGGCGTGGGAGTAGGCCACCCCGTCCCGCAGGGCGCCCTCGATGGCGGCGATGGTATCGGCCCCCAGGGAACGCTTGGCGACGATACCCCCCAGAGGGATCGGCAGGCCGCTCTCCCGCTCCCACCATTCCCCCAGATCGAGCATCTTGTGCAGGCCGAAGCCCTGGTAGGTAAAGCGGGATTCGTGGATGATCACGCCGGCATCCACGTTGCCGCTCAGGACGGCATCCATGATCTCGTTGAAGGGCATAACCAGGAAGTTTTTCAGGGTGGGATCGAACATGCGCAACAAGAGCAGCGCCGTGGTAAAATGTCCTGGAACGGCGATGGTCTTGCCGCGCAGATCGTTGGGATCGATGGGGTCCTTTGCCACCAAGAGCGGCCCGCAACCCCGGCCCAAGGCGCTGCCGGAGCGGAGCAGAGCGTACTCGTCGCGGATATGCCCCAGGGCGTGGTAGGAAACCTTGGTGACGTCCAGCTCACCCTTCAGGGCCAACTGGTTGAGGGTCTCCACATCCTCCAGCCGCTCCCGGTAGGAGATGCCGCGGGTGTCCACCAGGCCGTGGATAAGGGGGTAGAACATGAAGGTATCGTTGGGACAGGGGGAAAAACCTAGGGTGAGTGGATTACTCATGGCAACTCCGTTCTATAACTCGGGATCGGGTCCGTCCGCTTCGTTGCGCCCTGTGCGCCCGGCATCCGAACCTTCTACGACGTCATTTGGTTAGTGCGGGGGCACACGGACTCCCTCCGTTTGCCCGGATCGCATTCTCCGGCGGCTAAACCAGCATCTTCCCGTCATCGATAAGCACCCGCTCGCTCCCGTCGGCCATGATGGCCGTCACGGTCGGGTGGTAGAAGACGTAATCCTCATGGAACGGGGCGCTGACCAGGCCGCCGAAGCCGGAGTTGTCGCCTAGGGCGATGTGGATGGTGCCGAGGATCTTCTCGGCCTCCAGCACATTGTCCGGCCGGCTGGCCTTGTCGTTGGTGCCGATGCCCAGTTCGGCGATGTTCCGGCAGTTGGCGTCCTCGGCGAATTTTGCCTCAAGCTTGGCGCGATGCGGGTCCGTTCCCTCGATCCGCGCCACGGTGCCGTTCTCCACGAAGAGACGCAGCGGCTCGTCCAGCTTGCGGGTCGGCGCCCACTCGATCACCATGATGCCGTGACTTTTGCCCTCCAGCGGCGCAAGATACCCCTCGCCGGCCGGGAGGTTGCCGAAGCAGCCGGGTGCGGTCAGCAGGCCGTCGTCTCCTCCTGCGTGGCGCCCCTGTTTGCAGATCATCATGTCGGTGCCGTTGGGGCAGGTGACCCGTACCCACTCCGCCCGGTTGACCGCCGCCACCAGCCGGGCGGTGCGGTCTGCCAGGGCCTGCCAGTCCACGGTCATGGAGCTGTGGAACATGTCCGGGTCGAAGTGGGGCAGGCTGGCGAAGCGGGTGCCGGTGGCGCAGGCCAGGGCGCGGTAGCGGGTATGGCTGGTGGAGTTGTTGGACAGGGCGATGATGACGTCGGCCACGGCGTGCCGGTGGGCCAGGACGATCTCCCGGGCGGCGGCGATCTCGTCGGCTGCGGCCTGCTTCGCCAGGAGCTTTGCCAAGAGCCCCGTCTGTTCCAGTTCGCCGATGGCTTCGGCACCGAAGGTCGCCAGCCAGAGCTCCCGGGGCGGCTCGGCTCCCGAGGCAGGGGTGGCGGGGAATTCCACGAAGCCGCCGCTGCCATATGTCCTCGCGGCGAATGCCGCCGCCATGCGGGCGGTGGCGTTCAGGCGTACGCGCCGGTCCCGGTCGCTTGCGGAGACCGTTTCGTCGGCGCGGATCGTGTCGCTGAACACCAGGACCCGTTCATTGGCCCGGATGCCCATGTTGGTTTCAAAGAGTGAACGAAATGCTTCGTCGAGAGGGTTCATGGCCGTATCCTTCCGTTGCTGGGGTGCTCCTGTCACCTTTCTATAACACAGAATGGCGCAAAGGTGAAACCGCTTGAAAGGCAACGGTATGCAAAGATTTTTTTTCCCTTGATTTCTGGAACATTATTGTGCTACTCATGCATACTGTATACACTTTACTTATGTAAAATTTAATAATAATTGCAAGAGCTTAACCCCTTGGTTCCCGGGGGCCGGTTTTCGGAGGTTCGTGTGTCTTCAGTACTCTTTTCCACATGGGGCAGAAACGTCGTTGACAACAGAAATATTTCCGGTGAACCGCAGGCGGTCGCCTTCAAGCTGCCGGCGGCCTTTGACGGCGAACGTCCGTTGCGCGCGTTCATGGGGTGGGATGGCATCATTCTGTTCGACAAGACGGTTGATGTGCCGGCCATGACGGCCGAGTACATGAAGCGCGTCCAGACCCTGTACTGCTGCGGCAAGTGCACGCCGGGCAAGAAGGGCACCAAGGTGTTGATGGACCTGCTCAAGGGGGTGTTGGACGGTACGGCCAAAGAGGCCGACCTGGACAAGGTCGGGGATCTGGCGGAACTGCTCAGGAATTGCAAGTGCACCCTCTGCCAGAGCGCCACGGTGCCGGTCTTCGATGCGGTACAACACTACCGCGCCGAATTCGTCACCCGCCTGCATGAACGGCGGGCGGTCAACAGCGCCGACGGATACCTCCACAAGATCACCGCCCCCTGCATGGACAGATGCCCGTCCCATATCGACATCCCCCGCTACATCGAGGATATCAAAAACCTCCGTTTTTCCGATTCCCTGGCCACCATCCGCGAGAACATGCCGCTCCCGGCCGTCTGCGGGCGGGTCTGTCCGCATCCCTGCGAGAGCGCCTGCCGCCGCAAGAACGTGGATGATTCCATCAACATCATGGTACTCAAACGATCCGCCTCGGATTACGAGCGAGTGCACAAACTTGCCCCTCCGATGCAGCCCAAGCCGCGGAAAAGCAAGACCGTCGGCATCGTGGGCGCCGGTCCTGCCGGTCTGGCCGCCGCCTATTACCTGGCCCTGGAAGGGTACCCCTGCACCATCTACGAGGTGCTGCCGGAAGGGTACGGCGGCGGCATGATCGCGGTCGGCATCCCGGCCTACCGCATGCCGCGTGCGATCCTGCAACGCGATATCGACATCATCCAGTCCCTGGGGGTCGAGATCGTCTATAACTGCCGTGTCGGCACGGACATCTCCCTGGCCGACCTGAAGAAAAAGCACGACTCGGTGTTCATCGCCCCCGGCGCCCACCGCTCCAAACCCATGGGTGTGGAAGGGGAGGATAAGGGGTACAAGGGCTTCCTCAAAGGGGGGATCGACTTCCTGCGTGAGGCCTACATGGGCAAACCGACCGGCATGGGCAAGAAGGTCGTGGTGGTCGGCGGGGGCAATACCGCCATCGACTGCGTCCGGGTCGCCCTGCGCGAAGGTGCCCAGGACTCCTACCTGGTCTACCGCCGCTCCCGCAAGGAGATGCCGGCCGATGTGTGGGAGGTGGACGGCGCCGACGAGGAGGGGGTCCAGTTCGAATTCCAGGTGCTCCCCACCCGGATCATCGCCAACGACCAGCACGAGGTGGTCGGCGTGGAATGCGTCCGCATGGAGCTGGGAGAGCCCGACGCCTCCGGCCGCCGCCGTCCCGAACCGATGGCGGGCAGCGAGTTCATCATCGAGTGCGACACGGTCATCCCGGCCATCGGCCAGGACGCTGACCTGGGGTTCATCCCCCCCGACATGGGCATCGACATCAGCAAGTGGAACACGGTGGTCACCAAGCACCTGCCCCTCAAGGATGCGGCGGGAAAGGATCTCAAGGACGGCATGGGCAACCCGCTCTCCCGCTTCCTCATGACCGACTGCGACGGGGTCTTTGCCGGCGGCGACGCCGAAATCGGCCCCCTGACCGTGGTGGCCTGCGTCGGCAATGCTCACCGTGCCGCCCGGGTAATCCAGCGCTGGTTGGAGGAGGGCAAGGCCTATCTCACCGAGGACGATATCTTCGATGACCTCCTGACCTACCTGGGGGTATACGACAAGGGTGAGAAAGTGCCCTGGCTCGATGCCGCTGGGCGCGCCAACCAGAAAGAGGTCCATGGCAGAGAGCGGGCCAGCCTCAAGAACTACAATGAGGTCGAACTGGGCTTCAGCGACAGCACGGCCCAGGCCGAGGCCGACCGGTGCCTGCGCTGCTATCGCATGGCCATGGCGGTTGTGTAGGGAGGTTGTTGAAAAACAGCCATCTCGCCGCCTCCTCGAAAGCCCTTTCGTGCGGCGTAGCGCTGCTACGCCTCCTCAGGGCTCTCTCCGGGGGCGACGATCTGGCTATTTTTGAACAACCTATGAATTTTTGAATAGCCTGCTAAGAGAAAAATAGCACTTAAAGTCTGGAGTTGCACATGGTTACGCTGACGATTGACGGCAGACAGATACAGGTCCCCGCAGGGACGACCATCCTGGACGCGGCCGCCGGGCTGGGGATCAAGATCCCGACGCTCTGCTGGCTGAAAAAGGTTTCCACCACCGGGGCCTGTCGTATTTGTGTGGTGGAGATCGAGGGGGTTGACCGGTTCATGACCGCCTGCAACACTCCGGTCAAGGACGGCATCGTTGTCACCACCACGTCGCCGCAGTTGGAAAAGGCCCGCAAAAAGACGCTGGAGTTGATGCTGGTCAACCACCCGCTGGATTGCCCGGTGTGCGACGCCGGGGGCGAATGCGACCTGCAGGATACCTGCTTTGCCCTCAAGGTGGACCGAAACGAGTATGCCGCCGAGCGGGAGCCTCTGCCCATCATCTACGACTGGCCCCTGATCGAGAACTGCTCTACCCGCTGTATCCTGTGCGAGAAGTGCGTCAAGGTCTGCCACGAGATCGTGGGGGCCGATGCCATCGAGGTCAAGAACTGCGGTGACCGCTCCCTGATCGGCACCGTGGACGGCAAGCCGCTCAATTGCGATTTCTGCGGCAACTGCATCAACGCCTGCCCCACCGGCACCCTGATCAGCAAACCGTTCAAGTTCCGTGGCCGCCCCTGGACCTTCGACGTGACCAGAAGCGTCTGCGCTTTCTGCTCGTCCGGTTGTCAGATCGACTACCACTCCCGCGACGGCCGCGTGGAGCGGGTCACCAGTTCCGATGACGGCTTCAACCGCGGCAACCTGTGTATCAACGGCCGTTTCGGCTATGCCGCCTTCAACTCTTCCGGCAGACTGACCGAACCGCTCCTCAAGGACGTCGCCGGCAAACAGCAGGAGGTCGGCTGGGATCAGGCCCTGAGCACGGTTGCGGCCCGTTTGAAGGATATCGTTTCCGCAAGCGGCGGGGCCAGTGTGGCCGGTATCGGTTCGCCCCGGGTGACCAACGAGGAGAGTTATCTCTTCCAGAAGTTCCTGCGTTGCGCCGTGGGCACCAACAACATCGACTCCGAGGCGCGTCTCGGCTATTTCCCGGCCCAGCTCATCCAGTGGCGGATGCTGGGCTACAGCGGCGGAACCGCTGCCATGGACGCCATTGAGCAGGCCACGGCGGTCGTGGTCCTGGGGAGCGACCTCAAGGCCGAATCGGCCGGCTTTGCCTATCGGGTGATCCGGGCCGTTACCCGGAACGACGCCAAACTGGTCGTGGCCGGTGCCCGCGCCAGTTGGATCACGCCGTTCGCCAACGCGTTTCTCCAGTACCGTTCCGGCAGCGAGGCCTGGCTGGTGGCCGGCCTCAACAAGGCTATCCTGGCTGAAGGGCTTGAAAACAAGGCTTTCATTGACGCCGATACCAAGGAGTTCGCCGCGTTCACCACGGCCCTCGGCGGGATCAGCTACGAGCAGATCGTCGAGGCGAGCGGCGTCGGCGAGGCCGAGTTGCGCGAAGCGGCCCGCCTCATAGGCGCTAACGGCCGCGTGGCGGTCATCTACGGCGCCGAGATCATGCGCTCCGTTGATGCGGCCAATGCCGTCACCGGCGTGGTCAATCTGTCCCTCCTGACCGGGGCGGCCGGCACGGGCGGCGCCGGCATCTATCCGCTGGACGAGAAGAACAACACCCAGGGGATGCTGGACATGGGGGTCTGCCCTGAGTATCTGCCCGGCTATCACGGCTATGATCATGCCGCCGCCCGTTTTGCCGCGGATTGGAAGGCCGCTGTTCCCGCAGTACCCGGCAAGGACCTCTTTCAGATCGTCGAAGGGATCGAAAAGGGAGAAATCCGGGCACTGTACGTCATGGGAAGCGACCCGCTGCATTTCATGCCGGATCGTAACCGTATCCTGAAGGCCCTTCAGAAGCTGGACCTGCTGGTGGTGCAGGACCTGTTCCTGACCGACACCGCCCGTCTGGCCCACATCGTGCTGCCCGCCGCCAGCGGGGCCGAGAAGTCCGGCTCCTTCACCTCCGTGGACAACCGGGTGCAGTGTTTCCCCCGTGCTGTGGCCCCGGCCGGCGATGCCCGCACCGACGGCGAGATCCTGGCAAAGCTTCATGATCTCGTGTCACCCGTAGCGAATATCACGGCGGCGTCGGCGGAAGATCTGCACCATGAGATTGCCCGGCTGACCGGGCTCTACAGCGAGCAGTGCGACCACGAGGGGTGCCGCATGGGGCGGGCCAAGAACCGGCCGGCCCTCAGCGACAAGCCGGCGACGTTTGCGCCGGTAACGCCCACACCCCCTGCCCGGCGGGATGGGGCCTACCCCCTGAGCCTCATCGTCGGGCCGGTGCTGCACCACAACGGCACCTTCTCCACCTGGTCGGACAACAATATGGCCGTTGCCGGCGAGGCGTATGTGGAGATAGCACCAGCGGATGCCCGCAAGGCGGGCATCACCACCGGAAGCGCGGTCAAGATTTCCTCCTCCCGGGGGAGCATCATCCTCACCGCCAGGGTGCTTGATACGGCCCCGGAGGGCACGCTGTTCGTCCCTGTCCATTTTCGGGAGGCCCAGGTGAACCTGCTGACCCAGGGGGCGGGCGCCACGGTGGGGGCCAAGCTGGAAAAGGCCTGATCTAAGAGGTTGTTGAAAAACAGCCATCTCGCCGCCGTCCTCGGATGCCTCTTCGTGCGGCGTAGCGCTGCTACGCCTCCTCAGGGCATTCTGCAGGTGCGACGATCTGACTATTTTTGAACAACCTGCGTTTTCCAACAGACTGTTAAGACCTTCACAGGCAAACAAAAAGCACCGTAGGAAACGGTGCTTTTTGTTTGCCTGATCCCGCGCCGCGCCTGTATACTCACCGCATGACCTGGAAGATCCGACAAAAATTGCGCGCCCTGCTGGAGGCGGAAACCAGCCTGCGCCCCGATATGCGGAGCCGGGGCGGGCAGCTCGCCGTCTGCCTCGTCTACCCTAACTCCTACCAGACCGCCATGAGCAGCCTGGGGTTCCAGACGGTCTTCGGGCTCCTGGCGGAATCTGCCGACATCCTGTGCGAACGGGCCTTTCTGCCCGACCGGGAGGATCTGGAAGAATACCGGCGCAGCGGCACGCCGCTCCTCTCCCTGGAGAGCCAGCGCCCTCTGGCTGATTTCGACGCAATCGCCTTTTCCACCTCCTTCGAGCCGGACTACCTGCATATCCCCCTCATGCTGGAACTGGCGCGTATCCCGGTTTCGGCCGCAGAGCGCACCGGCGCCGATCCCTTGGTCATTGCGGGGGGCGCGGCGTTTTTCATCAATCCCGAGCCGGTGGCCGACTTCCTGGACGTGGTCTGCATCGGCGAGGGGGAGGAACTCATCCCGGCCCTGGTGTCGTGCCTCATGTCGCCCCAACAGGGGGGGAGGGGAGGGTTGTTGTCCGCCTTGGCCGCCCGGCCCGGGTTCTACATCCCGAGCCTCTACCAGCCGCGGTACGATACCGATGGCCGTCTGACCGGTTTTGACGGCGCTCCGGGCGCCCCGCTGCCGGTGGTGCGCGCCTGCCCCGTACTGGAACAACACCGGCCGGCTGCCTCCCTCATCCTGACCGACAACACGGAATTCGGCGACATGTTCCTGGTGGAGGTGAGCCGGGGGTGTCCGCGCGGTTGCCGCTTCTGTAGTGCGGGCTTCATCTACGGCCCGTTTCGCCAGCAGCCCTTCGAGCACCTCGCGGCCGCGGTGGACGAGGGGCTCAGGCACCGCTCCAAGGTCGGGCTGGTGGGGGCGGCGGTGTCGGACTACCGGGATATCGGCCGCCTCTGTAGCTACATAGTGGAAAAGGGGGCCAAGGTTTCGGTCTCGTCCCTGCGCATTGACCGGTTGGACAGCGCCATGCTGGATGCCCTGACGCTGAGCGGCCACAAGACCATCTCCCTGGCGCCGGAGGGGGGCTCCCAGCGGCTGCGGGACCTGATCCGCAAGAACCTGAACGAACGGCAGATCCTGGACGCCTGCGACATGCTGATCTCCCGGGACATCCTGAACCTGAAACTGTACTTCATCATCGGCCTGCCGACGGAGACGGAGGCTGATCTGGATGAACTGCTCCGGCTCGTGGCGGCCATCCGCGAGCGGGTGTTGGAGCGGGCGCGGGCCAACAAGCGGATCGGCGAGATCATCCTGTCGGTCAACCCCTTCATCCCCAAACCGTTCACCCCCTTCCAGTGGTGCGGCATGGAGCCGCTCCCTTCCCTGGAGCGCAAGGTGAAACTTTTGGAGACGGCCGTGCGCGCCATGCCCAACGTGCGCCTCAAGGTGGAGAGTCTGCGGGAGTCCTACCTCCAGGCCCTGCTCTCCCGGGGGGACCGGCAGCTCTCGGGTCTGGTGGCCGCCATGGCAGGGGGGAGTTCCCTCAAGAAGGCGGCCAAGCAGTGCGGGATCGATACGGACGGGTATGTGTGCCGTGAGATCCCCGAGGATGCGATTCTGCCCTGGAGCGTTATCGGCACGGCGGACCGGGAGCACCTGAGGAAAGAGTACGAACGAGCCATGGTGGGAGTGGAGAGGAAGTCATGAAGCGATGCACCATCTGCACGAAGGAGTTTGATGAGACCGCCGAGCGTTCGGAATACGCCGAGGCCGGGGAATGGCTGGCGGGGGAAGTGTGGCAGGATGCGGGAGAACTGTGTCCGCTCTGTCTGGAAAACCGGGCCAGGTTGGTGATGATGTACTGCCCGGAGTACAATAGTTAAAACCGTTTATCTCCCTTTCGGCCCTTCCTGATCATACACCTTCACATGGCAGCCGGCACAGTGGTAGGGCCCCGCATTCTGTTCCCCGTGGCACCCCTTGCAGTTCTTGTGCGCCCACTCCTTGCCGAAACCCTCGATCTTGCCCGGCCCTGCTTCGTGACAGGGTCTACAGGTGTGGGTGGCGAGCATGTGGGCCTTGTGCCGGAACGTGACCCCGTTTTTCATGGGGATGATTTCGGGAGCGGCACAGGCCGTGCCCGCCAGCAGCGCCACGGCAACACTGCCGATGGCAACGTAGATCATCTTCCGGTCTTGTACGGTTCCGCTCCAGTTCATATACCTCAACCTTCGTGCCGTGCGCGGCTTTGCGATGTATAAAAAAAACCCGGTTCTTCAGGAGGAACACGAAGAAGCCGGGTAGAAAAGGAGGGGAGGCATCGCTGCCTCCCCTCGTTGTTGGTGCGCTGTCTAGTCCACCGATTTCCGCAGGAAGGTCGGGATGTCGTACTGGTCCTCGTCGTCCTCGATAAAGGAGACGGCCGGTCTGATGCGGGTGGTGTTCTCCGTCTGCTGACGGTCGCGGATATGGGTGGGAATGTCCAGCCACTTCTTGTTGACCGTGCTTTTCTCGCCCAGCGGAGTGACATTTTGGCGCAGTTCGCGGCCCCGTTCCATGTCGAAGCGGTCGCCGAAACCGGTGACGATGGCGGTGACCTTGATCTCATCCTCAAGGCTCTCGTCGATGACGACGCCGATGATGATATTGGCATCTTCGTGGACCTTTTCGTGGACGGTCTTGTTGACCGCGTCGAAGTCGTCCATGGTCATGGCAGACGAGCCGGTGATGTTGACCAGTACGCCCTTGGCGCCGGAAACGTCGATATCTTCCAGAAGCGGGCTCGAGATGGCGCATTTGGCAGCTTCCACGGCGCGATTTTCGCCTTTGGCGATACCGATGCCCATCATGGCCATGCCGCGTTCGCTCATGATGGACTTGACGTCGGCGAAGTCAACGTTGATGAAGCCGGAGGTGGTAATCAGGTCGGAAATCCCCTGCACGGCCTGGCGCAGGACGTCGTCGGACGGTTTGAAGGCATCCAGGATGCCGAGGGAGCGGGGTGCGATATTGAGCAGGCGATCATTGGGGATGATGATCAGGGAGTCCACATGCTTTTTCAGCTCGCGGATGCCCTCTTCGGCCTTTGCCATGCGCTGTTTGCCTTCACGGGAGAACGGCTTGGTGACGATGCCGACGGTCAGCGCCCCGGCTTCCTTGGCCGCCTCGGCAATGACCGGTGCTGCGCCGGTGCCGGTGCCGCCCCCCATGCCGGCGGCGATGAAGATCATGTCGGCGCCCTTGAGCATCTCGGTCATATTTTCCCGGTCTTCAAGGGCCGCATCGCGACCGATGTTGGGATTGGCGCCGGCCCCGAGTCCCTTGGTCAACTGCCCCCCCAACTGAACCTTGACCGGTGCCTTGGAGTGGCGCAACGCCTGGGCGTCGGTATTGGCAACGATAAAATCGACTTTATGTATGTTATTGGCAATCATCGTGTTGACGGCATTGCCACCGCCGCCGCCCACGCCAATCACTTTGATAATGGCACTTTGTTCAATCGTTTCATCAAATTCGAACATTGTGATTCCCCCTTAATAAATGGCAGATACTCCTTATCCCGTTGACACTGAAATGTAACCGCAATTGCCGCAAGAATCAAAGGAAAAATCATTAAAATCTTCGTAAAAATGAACCGGCATCAAATTCGGTTTGTCGGATTTTGAAAGGGATGGCTGCCCACGCCGGGCAGATCTCGGAGGACATCGCGGGATCGGACGGAGACGAGAGTGGAGGCACTCGGAAGCTACGGTCTGTAGTGGTTGACGAACGGCCATCGTAACCCCTCGGTCAACAAGACGATTCTGGTTTGCCGCGTTAACGGCAGAGCCTTAGAAAAACTCCCTGAACCATGTTTTCATCCGACGCACGGCATTGCTGAAGATGCTGTCCTCCGACTTGCTGGTGGGGAATTCCCTGGCGCCGAAGTTGCGGCTGCCGTAGACGATGAGACCGACACCGGTTGCATAGACCGGCGAGTTGACCACGTCCACCAAGCCGCCGATCCGCTGGGGCAGGCCGCGGCGCACCGGCAGGTTGAAAATCTGCTCGGCCAGTTCGGGCATTCCCTCCAGGATGCTGGAACCGCCGGTGATGACCACGCCCGAGGCTATGGAGTCCTCCAGACCGGACTTGATGATCTCGCGGTTCACCAGGGTAAACATCTCCTCCACGCGGGGACCAAGGATCTCGCACAACACGTTGCGGGAGAGTTCCCGCGGCTTGCGGCCGCCGACGCTGGGCACCTCGATCTTGTCGTCCTTGCCCACCAACGCAGAAAGGCAACAGCCGTACTTTTGCTTGATCTTTTCCGCCTCGGCCATGGGGGTGCGCAGGCCGACGGCGATGTCGTTGGTCAGGTGGTTGCCGCCCAAGGAGAGCACCGACGTGTATTTGATGGCCCCTTCGGCAAAGATGGCGATGTCGGTGGTGCCGCCGCCGATATCCACGAGGCAGACTCCCAGTTCCTTCTCATCGGCCGACAAAACGGCTTCGGAGGAGGCCAACTGCTCCAGCACGATGTCGGCCACGTCCAGGCCGGCCCGGTTGCAGGATTTGACGATGTTCTGGGCGCTGGCCACGGCGCCGGTGACGATGTGTACCTTGGCCTCCAGGCGTACGCCGCTCATGCCGAGCGGTTCACGGATGCCGTCCTGTTCGTCGATAATGAATTCCTGCGGCAGGATGTGGATCACTTCGCGGTCCATGGGGATGGCGATGGCCTTGGCGGCGTCGATCACCCGGCGTACGTCTTCCTGGGCCACCTCGCGATTCTTGATGGCGATCACCCCCTGGGAGTTGATCCCCTTGATGTGACCGCCGGCGATGCCGGCATACACCGACTTGATCTCGCAGCCGGCCATCAGTTCGGCCTCGTCGATGGCCTTGCGGATGGAGGCAACCGTGCTCTCGATGTTGATCACCACCCCCTTGCGCAAGCCGCTTGACGGGCTGGTGCCGATGCCGACGATGTCGATGCCGTCCTCCGTGACATTGCCAACAATGGCACAGATTTTGGTGGTGCCGATATCGAGACCGACAATCAGATTATCTCTTTTGGTTGCTGACATGCGCCCCCCTGCCTGATATGAAAATTGTAGTTATTAACCTTTTTTGACCACGATCTTGTCATTGTAATCGAGGTCGATGTAGTGCAGCGTGGCTCGCTGGGCCATGAGTTCCCGGTAGATGCGGGCAAACCGATCCACCTTGGCGGCGAAATCGCCGGAGCCGATCTTCACCGGCAGTGCGCCGGAAGAGGTAAACATCGTGAATCCGTAGCCCTTATCGTAATGAATCTCCGATACATCTGCAAGGATAAATGCGCCTTTTTCGCGCAAAATCGTGAGCAGGTCACAGGTTGCTTTGAGGGCTTCCCTGGTCCCGGCCGGGTCGGTGTTCAGGTCCTCTTCGCTGAAGCCGGTGATGACCGGGTAATCCAGGCGGTCCCCCTGGTTGAGCACCTTGAAGATAGTGCCCTTGGTGTCCAGGTAGTAGATGAAGCCCATGTTGACCACGGCAAGCGGCTCACGCTCGGTGACGGCGATGGAAAGGCCGTCCGGGAGGTAGCGCCTGATACGGACCGACTCGATCCAGGGGTTCCGCATGAGGTGGTCGCCCATGAGCTTAAGATTCATGCGCAGCAGGTCCCCGCCCGGTTCGGCGCCGGCGATGGCCAGGATCTCCTCCCGGGTCAGGCGCTTGGAATTGGAAACCTCCACATTCTTGAGGCGGAAGAAGGTTGCGGAGGAAAAGGCCCGGTAGATGCCGAAGAACAGTGCGCAGAGCAACATCGCGCCGCTCAGGCCAAGGGTAACCTTGCCCAACGGGCGCAGGTATTTCTTCAGGTCCAGCGGTTGGCGCTGGATCTTGACCTTGTTGGCGGCCACCTTTTTACGGTGGTATGGCGAGGCTGCGAAATCGCGCATCTTCAGTCTGCCTTGATTGAGAGTGTTGCCGCGTCGATGATGCGTGACACCAGCGCCTCAAAGGAAAGCCCGGCGCCCTTGGCGGCGATCTCCGGCAACAGCGACAGGGCGGTCATGCCGGGCAGGGTGTTGACCTCCAGGACGTAACATTCCCCGTCTGCGGTGACGAGCAGGTCCACCCGGCTGTAACCGCTGCACCCCAGGGAACGGTGGGCCGCCAGACCGGTTTGCAACGCCTTTTCGTACAGAGGCACTGACAGGCGAGCCGGAAAGATATGCTCGGCCATGCCGTCGGTATACTTGGCTTCGTAATCGTAGAATTCGCCCTTGGGCACGATCTCGATGGCGCCGACGGGGCGGTCTTCCAGGATGCCGACCTGCACCTCCTGCCCCTTGATGTACTGTTCCACCAGAATCTCGTTGTCGTGACGGAAGGCCAATTCAAGGGCCGGCGCCAGCTGTTTTTCCTCCCTGACGATGGAGATCCCCACCGAAGACCCCTCCTGCACCGGTTTGACCACCAGGGGCAGGCCGAAGGGGAGTTCTGGGAGCCGTACCACCTCGCCCCGGCGGAAATGGCGGAAGGGGGCCGTCAGGATACCGCTTGCCGTGAAGGTCTGCTTGCTGAAGAGCTTGTGCATGGCCAGGGCGCTGGCCAGAACCCCGGAGCCGGTATAGGGGATCTGCAGCAACTCCAAAAGCCCTTGGATGCAGCCGTCCTCGCCGTAGCGGCCGTGCAGGGCGATGAAGGCCGCCTGGACCCCCTCCCGTTCCAGCACCGCCGCCAGGTCGCGGCCCACGTCGATGGCTATGGCATCGTACCCTTGGGCAACCAGGGCCTTGTGCACGGCGGCGCCGCTGTTTAGCGACACCTCCCGCTCCGCCGAGAGCCCCCCCATCAGTACGCCGATTCTTTTGTCTTTCATGGTTCCTCTCCTACGATCCTGACCTCTTCCTCAAGCTGCACGCCGGTTGCCGCGAATACCGCTTCCTTGACCCTTGTGGCCAGTCCCAGGAAGTCGGTCGCCGTTGCCCCGCCGCGGTTGATCAGAAAATTGCTGTGTACCTCCGACACCTGGGCCCCGCCCACCGTGACACCGCGCAGGTTGGCCTGGTCGATCAGGCGCCAGGCGGCCTGGCCCGAAGGGTTCTTGAAAAACGACCCGGCACTGGGAAAGCCCACGTTGTGCTTCGAGCGCCGTAACTCCGTATCCTTGCGAATCTCTTCCTCGGTCTGCTGCGGGTCGTATTCCACGAGTCTGAACAGGGCGGCCAGCACGATTGCCCCCACCGGCAGCGTCAGGCGGCGATAGCCGTAGTCCAACTCCTCCCTGCGGTACTCGGCCACCGTGTCTCCCGAGAGGAGTGTCAGGGATTCCAACCGTTCCAGGACCCCCGAGCCATAGGCTCCGGCATTCATCTTGACCGCTCCACCCACCGTGCCAGGGATGCCGGAGATGTAGCCGATGCCACCCAGGCCCCGCTCCTGGGCGAAGCGTACCAGCGCCAAGTTTTCCACCCCGGCCTCGGCCCGGATCAACCGCTCGCCCGCCTCGCTGATGCGGTTGAAGCGCGCCAGGGAGATCACCGCTCCCCGGATGCCGCCGTCCCGCACCAACAGGTTGTAGCCACGGCCGATGGCCAGCCAGGAGGCCTGACGCTCCTTCAGGGCGCGCACCAGAGTCAGCAGGTCGTCCGCGTCCTCCGGCTCGGCGTACAGGTCGGCCGCCCCTCCCACCTTGAGGGAGGTATGCCTGCTCATGGGCTCGTCGTACAGCAGTTGGCCCCGTATGCTGATGTTCTCCAGATTCAGATCATGCCTCCAGCCGTTTGAGCAGCGCCTCGCCCTGCTGCCAGATGCTCCCGGCCCCGAGGGTGATGACGATATCGCCTTCCCTGACGATCCCGGCCAGGTGTTCGGGGATCAACTCCCGGTCGGCGAGGTAGGTCACGTCCTTCTGGCCGTGGCGCCGAATCTCCTGGGAGAGCCGTTCGGCGCTCACCCCTTCGATCGGCTGTTCGCCGGCGGCATACACATCGGTCACGATCAGCACGTCGGCGTCGTAGAAGGCGGTGACGAACTCGTTGAACAGTTCATGCGTGCGGCTGTAGCGATGGGGCTGGAAGGCCGCGATGATGCGCCGCTCCGGCCATCCCTGGCGCGCCGCTGCCAGTGTTGCCTTGATCTCGGCAGGATGGTGGCCGTAATCGTCAACCACCATGATCCCACGGGGTTCCCCCTTGACCGTGAAGCGCCTTCCCACCCCCCCGAAGGCGGCAAAGCCCTCCTGGATGGCTGCAAAGGGGATGTCCAGTTCCAGGGCCACCGCGATGCAGGCCATGGCGTTGAGCACGTTGTGGGAGCCGGGCATGGGAAAGGTAATCTCCCCCAGCCGATACCCCTTGTAATGGGCCACGAAGGAGGTGCTGAAACCGTCGTGCCTGACATGGGTGGCACGGATGTCGGCCTGGGAGGAGAGGCCATAGGTCATATAGCGCTTTTTCACCCGGGGCAGGATCTCGCGGATGTTCTTGTCGTCCAGGCAGAGCACGGCCAGGCCGTAAAACGGCACCTTGTTGATGAACTCCACAAAGGTGTCCTTGATTTCCTCGATGCCGCCGGAATAGTGGTCCAGGTGGTCGGCGTCGATATTGGTCACCACGGCGATGGTGGGGGAGAGCACCAGGAAGGAACCGTCCGATTCGTCCGCCTCGGCCACCAGGAACTGCCCCTGCCCGAGCCGGGCGTTGGTGCCGATGGCGTTCAGCTTGCCGCCGATGACGATGGTCGGGTCGATGCCGGCATGGCCCAGGATGGAGGCGGCCATGGAGGTGGTCGTGGTCTTGCCGTGGGTGCCGGCGATGGCGATGCCGTATTTCATGCGCATCAGTTCCGCCAGCATCTCGGCCCGGGGGATGACCGGCACGTGCAGCCGTTTGGCCTCCACCACTTCGGGGTTGTCGTCGTGCACGGCAGAGGAGATCACCACCACGTCGCAGCTCTTCAGGTTTTCAGCCTTGTGGCCGATACCGATCTCGGCCCCCAGGGAGGCGAGGCGGTCCGTGGTGTCGGAGTTGCGCAGGTCGGAGCCGGACACCTTGTAGCCGAGGTTGATGAGCACCTCGGCGATGCCGCTCATGCCGATGCCGCCGATACCGACGAAATGGATTCTTTCTATTTTACCGTACATGGTTAACACCTTTTTGCCATTGAAACTTGGAGAATAGCAGCCATCCAAACAACGCTTTTTGCCGTAATGCTTTCCCCGGTGTCTCCGTGTCTCTGTGGCAGATTTAATGTTTTTTTACAGCTTCTTCATCATCTCGCCCACGATGATCCGGGCCGCGTCCAGCCGGGCCAGTCCGAAGGCCAGTGCCCCGGTGCGTTGCACCGTCTCCGGGCTTTCGGCTAGTTCGTGGATGATCCCGGCCAGCCGCTCCCCTGACAACTCCCGTTCCAACAGCATGAAACCAGCCCCTTTCTTGAGGAACGCCTCGGCATTTCTGCGCTGGTGGTCATCCACCGCAAAAGGGAAGGGGATGAACAGGCACGCCTTGCCGCAGGCCGTCACCTCGGCGATGGTGGTGGCCCCGGCGCGGCAGATCACCAAATCGGACCGCTGGTAGACCGCGGCCATGTCCTGGATGAACGGCATGACGCTGGCGTTGAAGCCGTGGTTGCGGTAGGCTTCGGCCACAAGGGCCGCGTCTTTCTCACCGGTCTGGTGGGTGATCTCCAGCCTGGCGGCGTAGCGTTCCAGATGGGGCAGCGCCGCCAACATGGCCATGTTGATGGCGTGGGCTCCCTGGCTGCCACCGAAGATGAAGAGGCGAAAGGGGCCGCCCCCCCCGTTTCCGTACTGCTGTTGGTGAATCTCCGCAATGGAGGGGGGAGTCTGTCCCGCCACCATCTCCAGGATTTGTCGCCGCAACGGGTTGCCGGTCAAGAGTGTTTTCCCCTTGGGGAAAAAGTGGGCTGACTCGTCCAGGGTGATGAACACCCGGTCGACGAATTTCGCCAGCAGGCGGTTGGTGAGGCCCGGGATGGCGTTCTGCTCGTGGATGAAACAGGGGAGCCGCATGCCGCGGGCCGCCAGTACCATGGGGAGCGAGGCGTAGCCTCCCACGCCCATCACCATGTCGGGGCGCCATTCTTTCAGGATCTTGCGGGATTGGGCGTACCCGTAGAACATCATGGCCGCCCCCCTGATCTGGCTCAGCCCCCCCTTGCCGCGGATGCCGGCCGCCGAGATCAGTTCGAGCCGGTAGCCTGCCGCCGGGACGGCGCGGGCTTCGATGCCCCGTTCGGTGCCGACGAACAACACCTCGTTGGCCGGGTCGCGGGAAAGGAACTCCTCGGCCACGGCAATGCCGGGAAAGAGATGGCCGCCGGTGCCGCCGCCGGCAATCAGCAGTCTCATTTTTCCTCCTTCAGGCTGATGGGTGCGATCTTCAGCCCCGAAGAGATGTTGAGCAGGATACCCACGGCGAAGAGGCTGATCAAGAGCGAACTGCCGCCATAGCTGATAAAGGGGAGCGCCAGCCCCTTGGTGGGGAGCAGGCCGGTCACGACCCCCATGTTGACCGTGGCCTCGATGCCGAACAGTACGGCGATCCCCAGGGCCAGAAAGCGTCCGAAGGTGTCGGGCGCGGCCACGGCGATGCGCATGGCGCGCTGCACCAGCAGGAAGAACATGCCGATGATGATCACCACCCCCAGAAACCCCAGCTCTTCGCCTACCACGGAGAGGATGAAGTCGGTGTGGGCCTCGGGCAGGTAGAAGAGTTTCTGTTTCCCTTCGCCCAGGCCTTGGCCGAAAACACCCCCGGTCCCCAGGGCCAGCCAGGACTGGATGATCTGGAAACCTTTCCCCTCAGGGTCGCTCCAGGGGTTGAGGAACGCTTCCATGCGTCCCCTGTGGTAGCCGCGGCTCAATTTGTACACCAGGAAGGGGAGGGCCAGGAGCAGCATGGAGAAGATATACACCAGCCGCGTCCCCGCCGCGAAGAGCATGACCATGGCCACGAACGCCAGGGTCAGCGCCCCCCCCAGGTCCGGTTGGAGGACCAGGAAGCCGATGAGGAACATGAGTACGATCATGTAGGGGATGAAGCCGGCGGTCAGGGATTTGACCTTGTCCTGTTTCTTGTCCAGGGAATAGGCCATGTACATGATCAGGGCCAGCTTGGCCATCTCCGACGGCTGTAGGTTGAAACCGGGCAGTTTGATCCAGCGGGACGAGCCGCCCGCCTTGCCGCCGATGCCCGGTATCAGCACTAGCGCGAGCAGCACCAGGCAGAGCAGTAGCCCCGGTACGGCAACCCGTTTCCAGGTATGGTAATCGACCCGCATCACCAGCAGCATGATGCCAAAGCCCAAAAGGGCGAACAGCCCCTGGCGCTTGAGGAAGAAAAAACCGTCGTGAAAGCGTTTGGCGGCCATGACCGACGACGCCGAATAGACCATAACCACCCCGAAGCAGGTCAGGGCAATGGCCATCAGCATGATCACCAGATCGTATTCGTCGAGTTTTTTGAACATGGGTTAGAGAGCCTTTACCGCTGCAATATACCGCTTAGCCCGCTCTTCATAGCCGCTGAACATGTCGAAGCTGGAGCAGGCCGGTGACATGAGGACGGTCCCCCCCGGCTCCGTGATTTGTGCTGCCAGGGCGACCGCCTCCTCCAGGGTCGCTGCCAGGCGGGTGTCGGTCAAGGCCCCCAGTTCGGCCTGCATGCGGCCGGCCGCCTCGCCGATCAGGACCAAGTGCCGTACCCGTTCCCGCACCAGGGGCGCCAGGGGGGCGTAGGAACCGCCCTTGTCCTTGCCTCCGGCGATCAGGGTGATGGCGTCGAAGCTTTCCAGCGCCTTTTCCACGCTCCCCACATTGGTGGCCTTGCTGTCCTCGTAATAGCGGACGCCGTTCTTCTCGGCCACGAACTCCATGCGGTGGTGCAGCGCTCCAAACCCTTGGGCGGCCTCGAAGCTGGCGTCCGGCCGGCAGCCCAGGAGCAGTGCGCAGGCCAGGGCGGCCATGATGTTCTCCAGGTTGTGCACCCCCTGGAGGCGGATGCCCTTGGTGGGAAAACGCTCCTCCCGGCCGTTGTGGCGGTAGACGATCACGCCGTCCCGGTGGAAGATCCCCTCGGCCAACTCCTGCTTGCGGCTGAAGGGGAAGAGGTGCGCCTTCAACCCCTGGGCGTAGCGCCACACCAGCGCGTCATCCCGGTTGACCACGGCAAAATCCGTGGCCTCCTGGTTCTCGAAGATGCGCAGCTTGGCGTCGATGTACTCCTGATAGCTGGCATAGCGGTCCAGGTGGTCCTCGCTCAGGTTCAACAGGGCCGCCACCTGGGGACGAAAGGTGCTGATCCATTCCAACTGGAACGAGCTGATCTCCGCAACCACCCGGTCCACCGGTTCGCCCGACTCCACCAGTTCGATCAACGGATTGCCGATGTTCCCCCCCACGAAGGTGCGATAGCCATTGGCCCTGAATATTTCGCCGGCCAGGGTCGTGGTGGTGGTTTTGCCGTTGGTGCCGGTGATGGCCGCCAACGGCACGTCGATGAAGCGTGCGGCCAGCTCAATCTCGCTGACGATCTCCCGGCCCGCTGCCGCTGCCCTCACCAGCAGGGGGTGGTCCTGGGGCACGCCGGGAGAGACCACGATCAGGTCGGCACCGGTGAAGTCCCGCTCATCGTGGCTGCCCAATACCTTCCGGATGTCACAAGCCGCCAGCTCCGCAAGTTGGGAGGCCAGGGCCGCTTCATCGCGCATGTCGGTCACGGTGACGCGGGCGCCCCGCGCGGCCAGGAAGCGGGCGCAGGCCACGCCGGTTTTGGCCAGGCCCACGACGAGGATGTTTTTATTGTTCAGTTCCATAGGAAAGCCTTTACACCTCAAAACCTTTACATCTGCCACAGGGTCCCTCCCTCAGCGGGGGAGGAGTTGTTTTTATCTACCTCATCTTCAACGTCGAGATCGCCACCAGGGCCAGGATGATCGTGATGATCCAGAAGCGCACGATGATCTTGGGCTCCGCCACCCCCTTCAGCTCGAAGTGGTGGTGGATCGGCGCCATGCGGAAGATGCGCTTGCCCCGGTACTTGTAGGAGCCCACCTGGAAGATGACCGACAACGCCTCGACCACGAATACCCCCCCCACGATCACCAGCAGGATCTCCTGCTTGGTCAGGACCGCGATGACGCCCAGGGTGCCGCCCAGGGAAAGGGAGCCGACGTCACCCATGAAAACCTCGGCCGGGTAGGAGTTATACCAGAGAAACCCCAGACCGGCACCCACCATAGAGCCGCACATGACGGCCAACTCTCCCGCCCCCTGCACCCGGGGGACCTGCAGGTAGGCCGACAGGGTGGCGTGACCGGCAATATAGGCAAAGAGCATATAGGTGGCGGCATTGATGGCCACCGGGCCGATGGCCAGCCCATCCAGGCCGTCGGTCAGGTTGACGGCATTGCTGGCGCCCACGATCACAAGGGCCACGAACGGGATGAAATATATCCACAGGTCGGGGTGGAAGCGTTTGAAGAAGGGGAAGTAGAGTTCCTCGCTGAAGCCGGGCTTGAGGAACAGGAACACCGCTACGGCCACGGCCAGAAGCACCTGCCAGAACATCTTCTGGCGTGCGGAAAGCCCCTTGGTGTTCTTTTCCGTCACCTTCTTGTAATCGTCCACGAACCCGATCACGCCATAGCCGATGGTGATGAAGAGCGCCGTCCAGACATACTGATTGGAGAGATCGGCCCACAGGAGCGTGGGGATCACGATGGCGGCCAGGATCATCACCCCGCCCATGGTGGGGGTGCCCTGTTTCTGCAGGTGCGATTCCGGGCCGTCGGTGCGGATCACCTGGCGGGCCTGGAGGCTCTCCAGTTTGCGGATGATCCAGGGGCCGAGCACGAAGCAGACCAAGAGCGCCGTAATCATGGCATAGATGGTTCTGAAGGTCAGGTATTTGAATATGTTGAACAGTTTTACATTCGCCGCCAGCGGGTAGAAAATGTGGTAAAGCATGGTTTATCCCTTTTCGTTGTGTGACATGGACTGCCTCAGGATCGCCGCCGACCGCTCCATGGTCATGCCCCGGGAGCCCTTGACCAGGATCACGTCTCCCGGTAGAAGCGACCGCTTCACCCCTTCGGCAAGTTCGTCGTGACTCTGGCAGCAGTGAACCGACTTGGCAGGCAAACCGGCCTGGATGGCCGCCTGGGCGGCATGGCGATTCATCAGATTGCCCAGCAGGAAGAGCCGGTCCACGTTTCTCCCTGCGACCGTGCCGACCCCTTCGTGGGCCTCGGCCTCGTGCCCGCCCAATTCCAGCATGTCCCCCAGCAGGGCGACCCGGTGCCCCTCGGGAGCGATCTGGGCCAAGGTCTCCAGCGCCGCCTTCATGGAGGCCGGGTTGGCGTTGTAGCTGTCGTCCACCAGGGTGATTTCCCCGAGCCGTTCCAACTGGAAACGCCCTTTATACGGTCTGAATGCGGCAAGACCCTCGGCTATGGTGGCAAGCGGCACCTTGTCAAGCAAGGCCGCAGTGGCCGCCAAGGCGTTGGATACGTTGTGCATGCCGAAGGCGCTGAGGTGAAGTTGGAACTCCCCACGGGGGGTGACGACCAGAAACGATTCCCCCTCCAGCCCCAGATGCTCGATGTTCTTGGCTCTGACCTCGCCGCGGCTGATGCCGAAGCTGATGCGCCGCGCCGAAGCATTCTGCCCCAGGCTGCTGACCCGGGAATCGTCGCCGTTTACGACCGCCAGACCGCCATCGCTGATCCGGTGGAGCAACTCTCCCTTGGCGCTGGCTACGGCCTCGACCGTGCCCATGCTCTGGAGGTGGGCCGGCAGGGCGTTCAGCACGATGCCGACCCGGGGCCGGGCAATCTCCGCCAAACGGTCGATCTCGCCCGGCTCGCTCATGCCCATTTCCAGAACGGCCCAGTGATGTTCCGGCCGCAGGCGGAACAGCATCTGGGGCATGCCGATGAGGTTGTTCAGGTTCCCCTCGGTTTTCAGACCCGGTCCGAGCTGTTCCAGGATGGTGGCCAGCATCTCCTTGGTGGTGGTCTTGCCGTTGCTTCCGGTCACGGCGATGACCGGGATGTCGAAGCGTTGCCGGTAGGCCGCGGCCAGGTCGCCCAGCGCCCGCAACGTGTCCTTGACCGCAATGCCCGAACACCCGGCCGGGAGCACGTGATGGACGAGCCATTTCTCTTCGGCCAGTACCATGGTGATGCCCTTAGCGGTCACCTCGGCGATGAAATCGTGCCCGTCGAAGCGGTCGCCCCTGAGCGGCACGAACAACTCTCCGGGCGCAACAGTGCGCGAGTCAGTGGATACGGCCGATACGCCGGTCCCGGCGCTGCCTATGATGCGGCCGCCGGTGGCGGCGGCTATCTCTGGTGCGGTAAACATCTAGGCTGTTTTCTCCCCGAATGCCGCGGCGGCCTCCTCGCGGTCGTCAAAGTGGTGTTTGGTCGTGCCGATGATCTGGTAATCCTCATGCCCCTTGCCGGCCAGGAGCAGGATGTCGCCCGGCCGGGCCAGGCGTGCTGCCAAGCGGATGGCTGCACGGCGGTTTTCCAACATGACGAAGCCTTTTTCGTCCAATGCGGGCCGTGCCGTCAACTCTTCGGGCGTGTATTCCCGTATGCCGAGGGGCGTGATGCCTTCCTTGACCTGGGCCAGTATGGCGAGCGGGTCCTCGGTTCGGGGGTTGTCCGAGGTGGCGATGGCCAGGTCGCTCATCTCCGCGGCGATCTTCCCCATGATCGGGCGTTTGCCCGGATCGCGGTCGCCGCCGCAGCCGAAGACGGTGATGATCCGGCCCGTTGCTATCTCCTTCAGGGTCGCGAGTACGTTGTACAAGGCGTCGCCGGTGTGGGCGTAGTCCACCAGGCAGGTGATGCCAAAGGTATTGCCCACCCGCTCCAGGCGGCCCGGAACCGTGGCGTGCCCTTCGATGCCGGCCTTGATGGCCGTGAGCGGCAGGTCCAGGGCGACGCCGGCCGCAACGGCCGCCAGGATGTTGGAGAGGTTGAAGCGTCCCAATAGTTTGGAGGCAAAGGGGAGCTCTCCGGCGGGCGTCCTGATGGTCCCGCTGATGCCGTTAACGGTGATGGCCACCTCCACCGGGCGGACGTCGCCGGGGTAATCGATGCCGTAACCGATCACCGGACAGGCGGCCGTGTCCGCCACCCGGGCGCCGTAGCTGTCGTCCATGTTGATGGCGGCCCGGCGGCGCGGTTTGGCGGCGGTGGGCTGTAGCAATTCGGCAAAGAGGCGCTGCTTGGCGTGCAGGTATTCCTCCATGGTGCCGTGATAGTCGAGGTGATCCCTGGTCAGGTTGCTGAAGATGCCCACATCGAAGTGGCAACCGTCGGCCCGTTTCTGCTCCAGGGCATGGGACGACACCTCCATCACGAACGCCTGGGCGCCGGCATCGGCCAACTGGCGGAACGCTGCCTGCAATTCGGTGGATTCGGGCGTGGTACGGGAGGCCTCGATGGTGGTTGCGCCGAAGCGGTAGCTGATGGTGCCGAGCACCGCCGCGGGCAGGCCTGCCGCCGCCAGGATCGCCTCGATCAGGTAGGTGGTGGTGGTCTTGCCGTTGGTGCCGGTAATGCCGATCAGCGGCCGGTCTGCGGTCGGATTGCCGTAGAACGCCGCCGCCATGCGGGCCATGGCCGCACGGCCGTCAGTCACTCTGATCCAAGTGCAGTCGGCGGGGGCACAGGCGGCATCTTCCAGCACCACGGCGGCTGCACCGTTCTGCACTGCCTGGCGGATGAAACGGTGGCCGTCGGCCGCCGTGCCGCGCAGAGCGAAGAAGAGCGTGCCCGGCTTGATCTGGCGCGAGTCACAACTCAGGGCCGTGATCTCGATGGCTTCGCTGCCGTGGCGTTCGGCGTCCGGTATCGGGGCAAGGATGTGGGCAAGTTTCATGCTATTCTCCGAAAAATGACACAACCTGCCGACGGGTGCAGGTTGTGATGGTTCATGCGGAAGGTGTGAATTTTATCCAAACCTCGTCTACCCCTCGGATCGTCTGACCGGGGGGGGGGTTCTGTTCCACGGCCCGTCCGCTCCCCATCAGCTTGATATTGATACCGCGCTTTTCCATCACCTGCATGACCCGCCGCATGCTCATGCCTCGGAAATCCGGCATAACGGCAACCCCGGTAGTCGCATCCAGGGCGTCTCCCTCCGACGCTGCATCCGCCTTCGGGGGGGGCGGGGTCTGGGCGGCAACGACCTTGGGCGTCTTTTGGGTCTCGCCCTTGGGCATGATTTTCAGATAGGCCAGCGCATTCACGGCAATGGAGCGGAAGGCCGGGGCCGCCACCACGCCGCCGTAGGGGCTGGTCTTCGGTTCGTCGATCACCACCAGGATCGTCAGTTTGGGCTTGTCGGCCGGGACGAAACCGATAAACGAGCCGGTCCTCCGGGTGGCGGAGTAGCCGTGGGTCACCGGGTCCGCCTTTTGAGCCGTGCCGGTCTTGCCGGCCACCAGAAACCCGTCTATGGCGGCGTTGAGGCCGGTACCACCTTCGCTGGTGACGCTCTCCATCATCCTGGTGACCTTTTTGGCCGTATCCGTGGAGATCACGCGGCGCACCACCTGGGGTTCGAATTTCTGCACCTCGCGGCCGCTGTCGTCCAGGATGCGCTCCACAATGTAAGGCTTCATGAGCGTGCCGCCGTTGGCAACGGCGGAAACCGCGCTCACCAGTTGGATGGCCGAGACCGAGACCCCCTGGCCGAAGGAGATGGTGGCCAGATCAACCCCGTACCAGCGGTGCTTGTCCCGCAGGTTGCCCGGGGACTCCCCCGGGAGGTCCACGCCGGTGCGTTCGCCGAACCCGAAATTTCTCAGATAGCGGAAGAGCCGTTCATCGCCGAGCTTGAAGCCGATCTTGGCCGCGCCGATATTGCTCGAATACTTGAGGATGTCGCTCACGGACAGCCGGGCGAAGCTGTGGGTATCGTGGATGGTCCGGTCGGCGACGGTATAGCGGCCGTTCTCGCAGTTGATAAGGTCGGTGGGCCTGAGTATCCTCTCCTCCAGTGCCGCGGAGACCAGGAAGATCTTGAAGGTCGAACCGGGCTCGAAACTGTCGGCGACGACCCGGTTGCGCAGTACGGCCTGGGAGTAATGGGCATAGGCGTTGGGGTTGAAGGTGGGATAGTTGGCCATGGCGAGAACCCTGCCGGTATCCGATTCCATGACCAGGGCCATGCCGTTTTTGGCGCCGCTCTCCGTAACCGCCTTGGCCAGTTCCTTTTCTGCGATGTATTCGATGTTCTTGTCCAGGGTGAGAACGATGTTCTTGCCCGGCGAAGAATTTTTGATGACCGTATCCTTGAGGGCTATATCGCGCCCCAAGGCATCGCGCTCGGTCACCATATAGCCGGTGTTGCCCAGGATGACGGAATCGTATTTGCGCTCCACCCCTTCCAGCCCGACCGGGTCCACGCCGGTAAATCCGACCACGTGGGAAGCGACCTCGCTATTGGGGTAAAAGCGTTTCGACTCGGAGACAAAGCCGATGCCGGTCAGCTTGAGGTTCTTGATGCGGGCCGCTACCTCGGGGGTCAGGCGCCGCTCGATCCAGACAAAACCCTTGTCGCAGGAAAGCTTTTTGAGTAGTTCCTGCTTTGATGTCCCGAGAAACGGCGCCAGCACCCCGGCCGTGCCGTCCATGTCCTTGATGCGGCGCGGTTCGGCATAGCATGAATCCATGTCCACGGACACGGCCAGCGGCGTGCCGTTACGGTCCATGATGACGCCGCGACCCGGGGTGAGCTGGACGATATGCTGGTGCTGCCGCTCGGCCTTCTTCACCAACTCCTCGTGCTGGAGTATCTGGAGATAGAACGCCCTGCCGGTGACGCTCAGGAACAACAGGCCGAATATGGTCCCGATCATGACGATCCGGACCCTGGCCCATTTTTCCCGGTCAGTATTCATTTGACGACGATCACCTGTTGCTCGGTGGGCAGGCCCATGGCCAAGTCGCCCTTGGCGATGGTCTCGATACGTTCAGGTGTCTTGAGGGACGCCGCTTCGAGCTTGAGCCGTTTCTGCTCCTGTTCCGCATCCTTCAGTTGACGGTTGGTCTCGGATATGCGCAGATTCAGGTCGATCAGCTTGAAACGCGACCAGACATGGAAAACCGAAACGATCGTGAAAAGGACCATGCAGATCATCAGGAACTTGAACATGTCCACCCGCTGGGTGACCAGTTCGGTTCCGCTCAAGGGGCGCGGAGCGACGACCTTGCCGTATTCGGTTCTTGCCTGTGCCATGCGGTACCTCCCTACATCGTGAATCGTGAGACGTGAATCGTGAACTTTGAATCCGCGTCTGTTCGAAGCGACGGCCCCGTCAGAAGAAGGGGCTGACTACGCGCTTAAATCCAGTTTCTCGGCGCCCCGCAACTTGGCGCTGCGCGCCCGCGGGTTCCGGGTGATTTCGGCCTCCGATGCCGTGACCGGACGGCTGGTCAGCACCCTTACCCGCGGTTTTTGTCCGCAGACGCAGACCGGGAACTGGCGCGGGCAGGTGCAGCCGGTGGCGTACTCCCGGAAGATATGTTTGACGATCCGGTCTTCCAGGGAGTGGAACGAGATGACCGCCGCTCGTCCACCCGGCTTTAAACGGTCGAGGGCGGCGCGCAGCCCCTGTTCCAGACTTTCCAACTCCCGGTTGACGGCGATCCGCAGGGCCTGAAAGGTGCGGGTGGCGGGGTGGATGCGCTCCTCCCACTTGGCCTTGGGGATGGCCCCCTTGATGATATCCGTCAACTGCAGCGTGGTCAGTATCGCCTGCTCGCCACGGGCCTTGACGATGAAGGCGGCGATCCTCTTGGCCCAGCGCTCCTCGCCATAGTCCCGGATGATCCGTTCCAACTCCTGCTCCGGCAACTCGTTCACCAAGTCGGCGGCGGTTTCCGCTCCGCCGGCATCCATGCGCATGTCCAACGGAGCGTCCTGCTGGAAACTGAAGCCGCGCGCCCCGCTGTCCAACTGGTGGGAGGAAACCCCCAGATCGAGGATGAACCCGTCCAGGGCGGCAATGCCCATTGCGTCCAGATGCCGGTCGAGCTCGGCGAAGTTGCCGTGAACCAGGCGGACCGCGGGGCCGAATTCAGCCAGCCTGCGGCCGGCCGCCTCCAGCGCCTCTTGATCCTGGTCGATCCCGATCACCATCCCGTTACCGGGGCCGCACAGTTCGGCGATCAGCGCCGTGTGCCCGCCGCCCCCCAAGGTTCCGTCCAGGTAGATCCCTCCCGGCCGGGGCTGTAGCAGGGCGATGACCTCGTCCGGCATGACCGACAGGTGATGGAAGGAGGTCATCTTAAATGCCTAGTGCGGCGAGCGCTTCCGAATCCAGCGGGAAGTTTTTCTCGTCCTGCGCGTTGATGCGGCTATACGTCCCCTTGCTCCAGATATCGAAGCGTTGTCCCATGCCGACGAACCAGATGTCCCGTTCCAATTCGGCGTGCAGCCGCAGTGCAGAGGGAATCAGCACCCGTCCGAGCTTGTCGGCGCAGCACTCCTCCGCCGGGTTGATGATCTGGCGCTTGATGCTGTTCAACTGCGTCGACGTGAACCCCCCCTCGTTGGCAAGGATCTTTTTCTTTATCCCGGACCACGCGTCCAGGGGATACACGGAAAGGCCGCGGCCAAAGGTGCCGTCACCCAGGTCAACGGGGGCGGCCTTGGTGATGATGAAGCGCGCATCTTCCGACAGGCCGACGAGCGCATCCCTGAATTTGACCGGGATACAGGTCCGTCCTTTGCCGTCGATGGTGCTCGGGGTTTCCCCCCCGAATATGTCGATTGCCTCGGTCATTTACCACCAATTTCCACTTTTTTCCACCTTATGGGAAATTTATAGCGGCGGTCAAGGGGTATGTCAAGATAAAACGTGAGGTTGCAGTGGGTTTCTTCAACAAAAGACCTCCCCCGTTTCCGGGGGAGGTCGAGAGTCTCAGGCATGTCGGAACCGTTATTTCTTCCGACGGTCCGAAAGGGAGATGACCTTGGGGTTGCCGGAATTATGCGTAGCACGCTCCTGTTGTTCCTTTTTGCCCTGTTCCTCTTGGAGTTGCTCCTGCTCAACCGGCGGGACGACCTGTTCCATGCGGATGGGGGTGCCCCCCATGGTGAAGTCGGCGCCGTCGAGTTGGAATTCGTCCAGGATCCAGGTAAATATCTGGAGCGGAAAGGTGAACACCATCAGGCGCACCTGCCACCATCCCGGCTTTACGTCGGGGGTGAGCTCCTCGATGCGGGCATAGAAGCCCGGTTTGTTGTCAACGTTGATCAGGACGATATCGTGGGTGGTGACCATGGTGCATCCTCGCGATTCTTTGTTTTGTTAATTGGTAACGTCCCGGCGCGCCACGTCCGTGCCGTCGGGGTGTTCGGCCAGCAGCAGGAGCGGTTGGCCGAGTCGCCGCCCCAGCAGGGTCTCCGCCCGTTTCACGCTCTGGCGCAACTCCTGTTCCAGGCGGGCCAGAGTGTGGGTTGTCGGCTCTTCCAGGCGATCTGCTATGGCCTCGCAGATGAACAGTACGCAATCGAGCGGCCGGACCGGCGCCGGCATGCGGCACCCGCCGGCATCGCCATAGGGGCAGAGCGGTTTCTGGGTGAAATCGGGCGCCGGCAACGGCGTCTTCTGCGCAAGCACGGCCAGCAGGTCAAGTCCGCTGAAGCGGTATTTCCCGTTCAGGCAGCACTGTCCGCCGCATGCACGGCAGATCCCAGTGCTGCCGCCGGCAACGGTCAGCGCCAGCATCTCTTCCTTGCGCCGCCGGTAGCCTGTGAGCACCGCTTCGAGTTGCTGCCGCGGGTCGTGGGGAAGCCGGTCATGGATTTTCTCCATGAGCCGCACCCCCCGGTCCCATGCCTCTTGGTCGTTCATTGGCGGTTCTCGTGAAAATTTTGGTTGAAGCAGTCCATAAGCCGGGTTCTGTTCCCGGAGCGGGTTACCCCTCACCGGGCGATGGTCATTCATCTGGGACTGCCGTTACCGGCAGCCTCAAGCAGCCAACCCGGAGGCATGGGCGGGCAGCCCTTAGCGCCTCCCTATTTGGCCTTGCTCCTGACGGGGTTTACCTGGCATCCGGCGTCGCCGTCGGACCCGGTGAGCTCTTACCTCACCCTTTCACCCTTACCTGCCTGAGCAGGCGGACTTCTCTCTGTGGCACTCTGCCCTGGGGTCGCCCCCGCTGGACGTTATCCAGCGTCATGCCCTATGGAGCCCGGACTTTCCTCCCTTTCGAAAAAGAGCGGCCATCTGTCCTGCTTCAACCAAACTGCAGCCTCGCCCATAGTCCGCGTGAGCGGTGGACGAAGCCCTTATTGATGCTACATCGCCGCCTTGGTTACTGGGCCGCCGGTTGCAGCTTCAGGATCAACACCCGCTGGCAGTGCGGGCAACTGATAAGTTCGTCGCCCTTATAGAGGCTATTGTAGAGTTGGGGAGGAAGATTCATATTGCAGCCCAGGCAATAGCCATCCCGGGCGCCGGCGACCGCCTGTCCGCGACGCTGCTTGCGCAGGGCGTTGTAGCGCTTGACCAGGTTGGGCGGCAACTCCTTGGTGATGGCTTCGCGCCGGGCGACGTCGGCATCGATATCCTGCTGGATTTTGCTGATCTCGGCCTGCTTTTCGTCGCGGCGTTGCGAGGTGTTCTGCTCCAGTTCGGCAAGGGTCTCCTTGCGTGTGGCGATCTCGGTGTTCAACTCCTCGATCTGGCTCACCTTCTGCAATGTCTGCTCATCGATCTCGGCGGCCTGCTTGCGGGCGGCGGCGATCTCCCGGCCAACGGCCTGGTATTCCTTGTTGGTCTTGATCTCTTTCATGTTGGTTTCGGAGCGCCGGATATTTTCCTGTTCGACGGTCTGGCTGCTTTCCAGCTCTTCCTTTTCCTGCTCAAGCAGCACCACGCGGCCTTCCAGCCCGGAAAGCTCCTGGCGGGCGTCGATCAGGGCCTGTTCGATCCCGCTCATCTCTTCCGTCAGCCCGCTCTGGGTGGTTTTCAGGTTGTCGATCAGGTAATCGATCTCCTGAAGTTGTTCCAACATCTCAAGTCTCTTTTTCAAAATCAGTTTCCTCCCGGTACAAAAATTTGTGTTGTATGGTAATTAGACTCTCAATGGGTCGGATTCGATACGGCAGGGTAGTATCCGGCAGTTTTCGTAACCCGCCTCGGACAGCATGCGGCCCAGGCGTTCGGCCACATCGTCTACCATGATGATCTCGCTGGGGAAATGCCCGGCATCGATCAGGGTGATGCCCAGGTCCTGCGCATCCCGGGCATCGTGGTATTTCACATCGCCCGTCACCAGGACGTCGGCTCCGCAACGGACCGCATCGCGCAAGAGCGATGCCCCGCTGCCGCTGCACAGAGCCACTTTTTTGATCACAGTCGCTGGGTCGCCCACGTAGCGCAGACCGGGGGCATGCAGCATTTCCCTGATCCGCGCCGCATAGTCCGCCAGGGTCGTCTGCTCCGCCAGGGAGCCTACCCGGCCCAGTCCGAGTTGTTTGCCCTCGTTGAGCAGGGGGTAGATGTCGAAGGCCGGCTCTTCGTATGGGTGCGCCGCCAGGAGCGCCTTGACGACTCGCGGCAGATTGCGTCGGTCCAGGAGCAATTCCAGGCGCTGTTCGGGAACCTGTTCCCGGCTTCCCACCGCACCGATGAAGGGCGTAGCGCCGGCCAGGGGGGTGAAGGTTCCTTCGCCGGGGGTGCTGAAGGAACAGTCCCGGTAGTTGCCCAGGGCTTCGGCCCAGGGAAGGAGCGCCCCGCGGACCCGTTCAAGATGGTCGCCCGGCACGAAGACCGCCAGCTTGGCCAGCTCCTGCCCGGCAGTTGCCTGGAGCGGCCGACAAGCGGAGACCCCCAGGCGTTCGGCCAACAGGTCGTTCAGCCCACCCTCGGCCACGTCGTAGCTGGTGTGGATGCTGACGACCGCCAGATCGGACCTGATGGCGTCGTGTACGAGTTTTCCCTGGGGGGTGGCGGTTGAAATGGTTTTAAGCGGTTTGAACAGCAGGGGGTGGTGGGTGACGAGCAGGTGGCAGGAACTGTTGCGGGCGGCTTCCATGACGGCCGGGGTGGCGTCCAGGGCGATCATGATGCGCTCTATCCCGGCATCCGGGTTCCCGACCTGCAATCCCGAGTTATCCCATGATTCCGCCAAACCGGGAGGAGCTATTTTGTTAATGATTCCAACTATGTCGGAGAGTTTTGGCGTCTTCATCGGGTACAAACAAAAAGAGTGCAACCCTTCGGTGTGCACTCTTGCGAAATTGATGGTACGGGGCGTCCCGTTCGTAGTATTGCCGGCATCCGGCGCGTTTTCCTTGTAAATGAAATGGTGGGCCCACCAGGACTCGAACCTGGGACCAACCGGTTATGAGCCGGTGGCTCTAGCCAACTGAGCTATAGGCCCGGAAGAATTAATACTACGGAAGTGTGCCAGGAGTGTCAAGAACTTTTGAATCGTGGTTTCCATCCATGAGGGCATTATTTTCCAAAGCCCGGGTTGGAGATCACTTCACTCCTTGTATACCCTACTATGCCCATGTATACCGCAACCAAGCTGGACAGGCTGGGGAATTCTGCTATTCTCACGAATATCGCCCAGGTATGATGCGACCGTATGGTTGTGGCACTGAACTGCACCGCGGATATCAGGGCGGCCAGCATTTTATCGAGCAGAGCGGCCTTGCCTTCGAGGAGGGGCGACGACGTGGCCGGCATGTTCGAGAACATGCGAACTCGTTGCCGTCGGCGCTCGGGCTGCATACCATCCACGAGATTAATGGAAAGGACTGATGAACTCCTCGCACACTTCAGATATTGAACTGTTGGCCATGTTTCTGGTCAAGGGGGTCGCCATGGAACTGTATCTGACCCCCAAGCCGGGGCTGGTGGACCTGAATGACTGCGGCTCCCACCACGACCTGTCCCTGGCCACCATGGAACGTTCGATCCATATCATTGCCGACTATCTCGACCAGCTCTGCCGCTCCCTGGCTGCCGGCGAGGAGTTTGCCCGTCAGGCCGCCATCGGCAGGAGGGCCGAACAGGCCATGCTGGCAGACCTGGGCACCAATACCCACAAGGGGTATCTCTTTCTGAGCGGTCTGCTGCTTGTTGCAGCCTGGCATGCCCCATCGGCCGACGAACAGAGCTTTCGGGAACGGATCGCCGCCCTGGCCGGGGAATTCTTTGCCGCCCGGGGGGAACAGGTCACCCATGGGCAACAGCAGAGGGCTCTGCACGGTGCGGGAGGGATCGTGCGGGAGGTCATGAACGGCCTGCCGGCGCTCTTCGATGAGGCGGTCCCGGCCTACCTTGCGGCCCTGGAAATCCACGGGCATCCCAAAATTGCCTCGTTTGCCATGCTGGCCCGCCTGATGCAGACCGTCGACGACACCACCACGCTCCACCGGTGCGGCAGCATGGGGCTCTCCCGCATCAGGAGGGATGGCCGGCAGATCGAACGGCTCATCGCCATGGGGGAGGATTGCGAGCCGTTTCTCCACCGTCTTAACAGGGAGTATATCAGGATGAATCTTACCATGGGGGGGGTGGCCGACATGCTGGGGCTCTCCTACTGCTACCTGCTCGCCTGCGGATGCCTCTTGGGCTTTCCGGAACGGCACCCCCCTTTTGAACGCAAAAACGGCCACGGGAATCCCTCTGAGGGATTTTCCGGGGCCGCTTGACAGGGCGCTATCTTTCCGATGCTAAGCCCGTGATATGAATCTGCCGTCCCGGGTATCCACCTTGATCTTCTCTCCGGTTGCCAGATATGGCGGGACCTGGAGCTTGAGGCCGGTCTCCAGGATCGCCTCTTTGGTCTGGGCCGTGGCGGTGGCGTTCTTGAGCACCGGCGCGGTTTCCGTGACAATCAGTTCCACGGTCATGGGCAGTTCCACATTGACCAGCCGCCCCTCGAAGAGCCCCAGCACCACCTCGGTCCCCTCCAGCAGAAAGGGGGCCAGCGCCTCGAACGCTTCCTCGTCCACCTCGAACTGCTCATAGGTCCCCAGATCCATGAAGACCCCTTTTGCGCCGTCGGCATAGAGGAATTGTCCTTTGTTGCGGCCGTAGTCGGCCTCGTCCACCTTATCGCCGGAACGGAAGGTCTTGTCCAGCACCTGGGAGGTGATCAGGTTGCGGTAGCGGGTCTTGACCATGGTGTTGGCGCCCCGGGCCGACGGGGACTGGAAGGTGACGTCGAGGATCAGGCAGGGCGCCCCGTCCAGCTGGATGACGAGCCCTTTTTTGAAATCGGATGTGGTGAACATGGTATTCTCCTTGTTAATTGCTGTAAATAGTCTTTCAAAATCAACATCTGCCACAGAGACACGGAGGCACAGAGGTTCACAGAGAAAAGCATAACATCATGGGGGTAACTAAGATCAGGATTGTTGCTCTTTGTTTGCCTTACTCCAGGTTTTCTCTGTGACTCCGCGTCTCCGTGGCAGGTTTTAACACTATTACCTACGGTACTCGGCCGTGGGCCAGAAGGGGATGCCGCCCCGGGGGGTGAACTCGCCCCGCACCGTCAGCCAGACCGGTTCGAGCAGCGCCACCAGGTCGTTGCAGATGCGGTTGACGCTGGCCTCGTGGAACTCTCCGTGCATGCGGAAGGAGCCCAGGTAGAGCTTGAGGCTCTTGCTTTCGACGCAGAGACGGTCCGGCTGGTAGTCGATGACGATCTTGGCGAAGTCCGGCTGCCCGGTCATGGGGCAGAGGCAGGTGAATTCCGGACATTCGATGTGCAGCGTGCCCACGGCCTTGGCCGGGTTCATGTCCGGTTGGGCAAAGGGGCTGGGGAATGATTCCAGAAGCCCGGCGTCGGGCCGGTCGTAGCGGTAGGCCGTTGCCCCGGCCCCCAATGATTTCAGATTCTCGTGAAGCGCCATAACTCTATCTCCCTTGCGATCGGTCCGAAACGAGCGATACAATACCATTACACCGCGTTTCAAGCAACCTGTTTGCAGCGCCTTCGCCGGGTCCCTCGGTGGCGTTCAACTCGTACGGTTCCCGGGTCTTGCGCATGCCCACACCGAATTTGCCGCGGATTGGCCGCACATGCAAAACAGTATGTCTAACTGGATAAACAGCGTGTATACTTACGATGATACGACGACCCCCGAAACGGCACGACGTCTTCGGGAGATGGAGCGTTGATGGATGTCATAACCACCCACACCAATGCCGATTTCGACTGCCTGGGCGCCATGGTCGCCGCGGCCCGGCTCTATCCCGGCGCCCTGATCGCCTTTCCCGGTTCCCAGGAAAAGGCGGTGCGCGACTTCCTGGCCGTCCGGCCCGAGTATCTGCCCGGCGTGGTTCGCGCCAAAGATATCGACCTGGACGCCATCACCCGCCTGATTGTCGTCGATTGCCAGCAAAGTGAGCGCATCGGCCGTTTTAGCGGCCTCCTGGAACGTCCCGGCCTTGAGATTCATATCTATGACCACCACCCGATCACGGAACAGAGCATCCGGCCGACCGGCGGCCTGATCCGCCCCTGCGGCTCGTCATCCACCATCTTGGGCGGGCTTTTGATGGAACAGGCAGTTGAACTCACGCCGGAAGAGGCCACCCTGATCATGCTCGGCATCCACGAGGATACCGGCCGGCTGCTGTTTGTCTCGACCACGCGGGACGACTATCGCGTGGCGGCTTGGCTCATGGAGCGGGGCGCGCAGGTGAGCGTGGTGGCCGAGGCCCTCTCCCAGGAGTTGAGCAGTCAGCAGATGGGGCTCCTGAAACGGCTACTGACCACGCTCAAGACTACAACCATCAACGGCGTCAATATCTCCATCGCCCACGCCACGAGCGATCAGTACGTGGGCGACATCGCCGCCCTGGCGCACCTGATGCGGGACATGGAGAATCTGGATACCCTCTTCGTCGTGGTTGCCATGGAGGGGCGCATTTACCTGGTGGCGCGCAGCCGTATCCTGGAGGTGAACGTGGGGGAGATCCTGCGCCGTTTCCACGGGGGCGGCCACGCCACCGCCGCATCGGCCGTGGTGCGTGACCAGACGTTGCATCAGGTGCTGCAACGCCTGGAGGAGCAGTTGCGGGTCGAGGTCAGTCCCCGGTTCTGCGCCGGTGATATCATGTCCGCGCCGGTCAAGACCATGCCGGACAGCGTCAGCATCGCCGAGGCCCGGGACCTGCTGACCCGCTATAACTGCAACGCCATGCCGGTCATTGCCGCCGGCCGGATGATCGGGATCATCTCCCGCAAGATCGTGGAGAAGGCGCTCTACCACGATCTGGGAGACGCCCCGGCCATCGACTTCATGCACACCGAATTCATGCGGGCCGCTCCCACCACCCCCATCGCCGACATCCAGGAATACATGGTGGAGGGTAACCGCCGTTTCGTGCCGGTCTTCAAAGGGGAGGAGCTTGCGGGTGCGGTGACGCGCACCGATCTGTTGCGCCATATGTACGGCGGCCGCCGGGGCGAACCGGGGGCGCTCTACGATGTGGGGGCCCTCGGCTTCTCCCCCAAGAATCGCTCCATAGCCGGCCTGCTGGGCAAGCGGCTTCCCATTGCCGCCGGCAAGCTCCTGCACGACCTGGGGACCGTCGGTGACGAATTGGGGCTGGCGGTGTATGCCATCGGCGGGTTCGTGCGCGACCTGCTGCTGGGGGTGGCAAACCTGGATATTGACGTCACGGTGGAGGGGGACGGCATCTTTTTCGCGGAACAGTTTGCGGCCCGCCACGGTTGCCGGGTCCGCAGCCATCGGACCTTCAACACGGCGGTGGTGATCTTCCCGGACGGGGCCAAGATCGACGTGGCCAGCACGCGCCTGGAATACTACGAGTCCCCCGGTGTGCTGCCCACCGTGGAACGCTCCTCATTGCGCCACGACCTGTACCGGCGGGATTTCACCATCAACACCCTGGCGGTGTGCCTCAACGGGGCGTCGTTCGGTCGTCTGACCGATTACTACGGCGGCCAGCAGGACCTTCAGGAACGGCTGGTCAGGGTGCTGCACAACCTCTCCTTCGTGGAGGACCCGACCCGGGTTTTCCGGGCGATCCGTTTCGAACAGCGCCTCGGTTTTCATATCGCTCCCCACACCGAGAACCTGATCCGCAGCGCGGTGCGGATGAACGTCCTCAATAGGGTCGGTGGCCTGCGTCTATTGAACGAATTGATCCAGATCCTGCGGGAAAAGGAGCCGGTGGGGGCCATTGTCCGCATGGCCGGCTTCGGCCTGCTGCCGTTTGTCCATCCCGCCCTCAAGTTGCTCCCCGAGATCAGGCGGGTCGTGGAGGAAACCGGGCGGGTCCTGGCCTGGTTCCGCCTGTTGTATCTGCCGGATGCCTGTGAACAGTGGCAGGTCTACTTCCTGGCCCTGGGTGATCGGCTCACCAACGACGAGTTCCATGACGCCTGCCGCCGATTGGCGGTGCCGGGGCGGATCTCGGCCAAGGTATTCAGCCACCGCCGGCAGGCGCTGGGAACCCTGGATGCCATCCAACGCCGCCTGCGCCGCAATCCCGAGGTTCGTAACAGCGAGATTTACGACTGGTTCCACGGACTGCCGCTGGAGATGCTCCTCTACCTGGCCGCGCGCGCCAACCGCGAAGAGGTCAGACGTTTTGTCTCCCAGTACGTTTCTCATTTGCGTCAGGTCCGCTGCTCCCTGGATGGGGACGGGCTGGCGGCCCTGGGATTGGCGCCGGGCCCCCGGTTTCGCACGATCATGGATCGGTTGCTGGTGGCGCGCCTCGATGGCGAGATCGTTAATGATGAGCAGGAACGGGCCCTGGCGCTGCTGCTTATCGCGTCAGATAGCGGAGCCGGTGTTGCAAAAATGCATCACTAAGCTGTTGGTGCTGCCCAGGTCCTCTGCTGCTGCATGCCGCTGTTACATGCATAACATTCCGTAAATGCGATCTATTTATGATGTCTGGGAAGGGGGGGCACTCTTTGGCGTTATCCTTGCATCTTGTCAAGGCGACAAATCCATCCCAGCGAGGGTAATGCATGAAACCAATGGCGCGTCTCATCTCCCTGATCACCTGCTGTACCGTTCTGGCGACGGCGACCTCGGCCCTTGCCGGTGATAACGCCTTCCGGGAGGTGTTCGAGGATGCCTTTTACGGCGGCGCGGCGGGGGCATTGGTGGGCGCCGCCCTGCTGGCCTTTGCCAAGAAACCGGCCGATCATCTGGATTACATGGCCTATGGGGCCGCTTCCGGCGTTCTGGTCGGTTCCGCCTATGGTTTGGTGAAATCGACCCGTTCCCTGGCACAGATCGACAACGGCAGCATAAAGTTCGCCCTGCCGACCGTCCTCCCCGATCTCAGTGAGTCGCCGGCCTCGCGCCAGACAACCATCACCTGGCGGGCCGAGTTGTTGCGGGGAACCTTCTGATAATGGCCCGCTGATGCCATGATTCATGGCAATCGAAAACCAACGCCTGTTGCAAAATTGCAACGGGCGTTTTTTTTCTTTGCGTCCCTCGGCAGGTTGTGAGTAAATACCACGAAAAAATCAAGGGGGTGTACATGTCGCAGTTCTCGAACGTCTCGGTAGTCAAAAAGGCCAATATCTATTTCAACGGCAAGGTGGTCAGTAGGACGGTGCTGTTCCCCGACGGCAGCAAAAAAACCTTGGGGATCATGCAGCCGGGGGAATACGAATTCTCCACCGGAGCGGCCGAGGAGATGGACATCCTGGCCGGCGACCTGGAATGGCGGGTGAAGGGTGAAAAGGAGTGGAAAAAGGCTTCGGCCGGCCAGGCATTCAACGTGCCCGCCCACTCCACGTTTCTGATGAGGATGGAAACGGTTGTGGATTATTGCTGTTCTTATTTGCCGTAACCGATCATCGCGGCACCCCTTAGGGGAACTCCATCTCAGAGGAACACCTATCTATGAGCGTCCACGAAGTCAATCACCCCATGGTGAAACACAAGATCGGCCTGATGCGCGAGGCCGGCATCAGCACCAAAAAGTTTCGCGAGCTGACGGCGGAAATAGCCTCTCTTCTCTCCTACGAGGCCTGTCGCGACTTCCCTCTGGAGGGCAGGACCATCGAAGGGTGGGATGGCAACCCGGTGCAGATCCAGCAGATCAAGGGGAAAAAGGTCACCGTGGTGCCTATCCTGCGGGCCGGAATCGGCATGCTCAACGGGGTGCTGGACATGATCCCCAACGCCAAGGTCAGCGTGGTGGGGCTTGCCCGCAATGAGGAAACCCTTGAGGCCCATACCTATTATGAAAAGTTCGTCGGTCGGCTGGATGAGCGTTTGGCCCTGATCATCGATCCCATGCTGGCCACCGGCGGCTCCCTGGACGCCACCATCATCATGCTGAAGAACAATGGCTGCCGGCAGATCCGCGTGCTCTCGCTGGTGGCGGCGCCGGAAGGGCTCGCCCGTATCTCGGCGGCTCACCCCGAAGTGGATGTCTATGTGGCGGCCATCGACGAGCGGCTCAACCAGAACGGTTATATCCTGCCCGGGCTGGGGGACGCCGGCGACAAGATCTTCGGCACGAAGTAACAGCCACCTCGTTCATTCTCTCTATCCCGCCACAAGGAGTATGCCGTATGTCCCATTCCCCCGAGCCGGTCTGGCGCCAGGCGCTGGCCGGCGCCCAAATCCTCTTCGTCGCCTTCGGCGCCCTGGTGCTGGTGCCGATCCTTACCGGGATGAGCCCCAGCATGGCCCTGCTGGGCTCCGGCATCGGCACGCTGATCTTCCAGGCCTGCACCAAGCGCACGGTCCCCATCTATCTCGGCTCGTCCTTTGCCTTCATCGCCCCAATCATCTACAGCACCCAGACCTGGGGCTTCCCCGCGACGCTCTGCGGGCTCTTTGCCGCCGGCTGGCTGTATCTGGCCTTGAGTGCCGTCATCTACCTCAAGGGGGTCGGTTTCATCCATAAGATCATGCCCCCGGTGGTGGTGGGGCCGATCATCATGATCATCGGCCTGGGGTTGGCCAGCGTGGCGGTGAACATGGCCATGGGCAAGACCGGCGACGGCAAGGCGGTGCTGGTGGAGTACACCACCGCCCTCCTGATCGCGGGTGCCTCCCTGGCCACCACCGCACTGGTGGCGACCAAGGCCAAGGGCATCTTCCGCCTCCTGCCGATCCTCTCCGGCGTGGCGGTGGGGTATGGCATTTCCGTCTCCCTGGGGCTGGTGGATTTCGGCAAGATCGCCGCCGCCCCCTGGATCGCCCTTCCCCATCTGGTGGCCCCCCAATGGAACTGGTCCGCAGTGTTGTTCATGATCCCGGTCGCCCTGGCCCCCGCCATTGAGCACGTGGGGGACATCGTCGCCATCGGGGCCGTTACGGGACACGACTACACGGAGCGACCCGGCCTGCACCGCACCATGCTGGGCGACGGCCTGGCGGTCTGCTGCGCCGCCATGATCGGTGGGCCGCCGGTGACTACCTATGCCGAGGTGACCGGGGCGGTAATGATCACCCGCAACTACAACCCGGCCATCATGACCTGGGCCGCCTGCTTCGCCATCCTGATGGCCTTTTTCGGCAAGTTCAACGCCATCCTGCAATCCATTCCCGCTCCGGTCATGGGCGGCATCATGATGCTGCTGTTCGGGAGCATCGCCTCCGTGGGCCTCAATACGCTGATCCATGCCCGGGTCGATATGCACCACCCGCGCAACCTCATCATCGTTTCGCTGGTGCTGGTATTCGGCATCGGCGGCCTGACGCTCCAGTTTGGCGGTCTCAGCCTGCACGGGGTCAGCCTGTGCGGTATCGCCGCGATCCTGCTGAACCTCATCCTGCCCCGCGACAAGGAGCATAACCTTGACCAGCAGCATGCCTCTTGATCATGAAGAACAGCAAGTTTTACGCTTGCGTTTTTACTCGTTTTGGGTGCGCATTTCGCCTGCAACCTCAACGAGGAGTCTGTCGGACTGAATATAAACTTGGAAGTCATTTTTCAAAAAAAACTGGAAAGTCCGACAGCATCATCGGCCTCTAGTACAAGGGCCGGCAAGAGAGAGTGTCCCATGATTGAAGCAAATATGCTGTTGCTCTTTTTCACAACATCGCTTCTCCTGTCACTGTCGCCCGGACCGGATAACCTGTTTGTCCTGGCGCAGGCGGCACAGCAAGGGGCAAAGGCCGGGTTTCTGGTTACGCTCGGGCTCTGCGGCGGGCTGGTGGTTCATACCACCGCGGTCACCTTCGGACTGGCGGCGGTTTTTGCGGCATCCGCCACCGCCTTCACTCTTCTGAAATTTGCCGGCGCCGGATACCTGCTCTTCCTGGCCTGGCAGTCGTTCCGGGCCAACGCCCTGGCCGGGCCGGCAAACCGGGTGGATCGGTTGAGCCCGGGCAAGCTCTTCCGGCGCGGCATCATCATGAATGTCACCAACCCCAAGGTATCCATCTTCTTTCTGGCGTTTCTCCCCCAGTTCGTCGACCCGCGCAGGGGACCTCTGACTATGCAGTTCCTGCTGCTGGGCTGCTTGTTCATCGTTGCCACCATTCTGGTGTTCGGGGCGGTCAGCCTCCTGGCCGGGGCGCTGGGAGACAAACTCAGACAGTCCGCCCGGGCGCAACTGCTTCTAAACCGCGTTGCAGGCACCATCTTTGCGGGCCTTGCAATCAAGCTGGCCACGGCTCGACGTTTTTGATGTCTAAAATTCAAGCACACAGGTGAGGACCATGAATTTCAACCATTTCGATGATCGCGGCAATGCCATCATGGTGGATGTGAGCGGCAAGCAGGAAACGTTGCGAACGGCCACGGCCGCGGCGGAGGTGCATATGTCCGGCAAGGTGCTGGCCGCCATCCAAAACAGTGCGATAGCCAAGGGCGATGTGCTGGGCGTTGCACGGCTGGCCGGAATTATGGCGGCAAAGCGGACACCGGACCTGATCCCGCTTTCCCACCCGCTCTCCCTCCATTCCGTGGCGGTGGAATTTGAGCAGGACAGTGCTGCAGGCAAGATCGTGGTGCAGTGCACCGTCCGCGCCTTCGAGCGCACCGGCGTCGAGATGGAGGCCATGACCGGCGCGGCCGTGGCCGCCTTGACCATCTACGATATGTGCAAGGGAAGCGACAAATCCATCAGCATCGGCGACATCCGGCTCCTGTACAAGGAAGGCGGCAAGAGTGGCGTGTACCGCCGGGAGGCAGGACAATGAGAGCGGCCATTCTGACCTTGAGCGACAAGGGATCGCGGGGCGAGCGCATTGACGAGAGCGGCCCGGCGCTGGCCGCGTGGCTGGAGGAGCGGGGGGTAGCGACGGTGCAGACCGAGGTCATCCCCGACGATTTTGACCGGATCGTGGCCGTGCTGAGTGCATGGGCCGATGCCGACACGGCCGATCTGATCCTGACCACGGGAGGCACCGGGGTCTCGCCGCGGGATGTAACCCCGGAAGCCACCATGAAGGTCGTTGAACGCCAGATTCCGGGCATCGGCGAATTGATGCGCCTGAGGAGCCTGGAGAAGACGCCTATGGCATCGCTGTCCCGGGCGATGGCAGGAATCCGCGGCCAGACGCTGATCATCAATCTGCCGGGCAGCCCCAAGGGAGCTCGGGAAAATCTGGAGGCGGTCTGGCCGGTTGTCGGCCACGCCGTGGAAAAGATCCGCGGTGACGAGAGTGATTGCGGCGGGAAATTTTCGCATTGATGCCGGTTTTGCAACTCTGGCCGGGATAGGGTGGCGAACGGAAGCCGCGTGGATAAGATGGGGGAAGCGAATCCTACCTGGAGGTGACCGAGGAGGTCCAGAGTGGTGGGGAGAGCCTCCCTGCCTACATCCCGGCCCGTATCGTGGTGAATGAAAATGGGGAGATCGTGATCCCGGTCAATAGCGGCTTCAGCCTGCTTTCCCGCGTCAGGATGTACGCAAAATCGGAGGTGAAGGCCGTAGGGCGGCACTGCACATCTACAAACTGCCTTGACGGCAGATATACATTGCACGAAAGAACCCGGCTCAGTTTGCCGGGTTCTTTCGTTTTAAAAGGCACATCCTTGTTTTCCGAAACGACGTTGATCACGCACCCTATTTTTAGAGAGAAACGAAGAACCAAATAGGCTATTATGCACCGGCTTGGGTGAACAAATAGGCAGATTTCCCGTGCCGCGCCAAACCCTCGGTTGTGGTGCCCGGGCCGTCAGGAGACATAATGGATAGATCCCCCCCCATGCAGGAAACCCGAGGGCCGCTCGACGGCATAACCGGTGTGATCCTTGCTGGCGGAGCATCCAGCCGCATGGGCAGAAACAAGGCCCTGCTGATGGTGGACGGCATGCCGCTGATCGAGAAGATTCATCGCACCATGACCCAGCTCTTCCGGGATGTGGTGCTGGTTACCAATACGCCGGAGGCGTATGCCTTTCTGCCGTGCCGCACGGTGGCGGATATTTATCCCGGCTTTGGCTCCATTGCCGGCCTGCATGCCGGCCTTGCGGCCAGTTCCGAGGAATGGATTTTCGTCACGGCTTGCGACGCACCCTTCATCAACCCGGATGTGATACGCCTGTTGTCCGCCGTTTCCGCAGGGTATGATGCGGTGGTGCCGATCAGCGAGGGGGGCAAGGAGCCATTGCACGCCCTGTACGGGCGGCGCTGCCTGGCGGAGGTTGAGCAGGTCATCCGCCAGGGCGACCGGCAGCTCCTGATCCTGCTGGATCGTGTAAAGACGCGATATGTCACACCAGAGGAACTCGCCTCCATCCCCGGCGCAGAACTCTCGTTTTGTAACGTGAATACGCCGGACGAGTATGCCGCAATGGTGGGCATGCGAAGGCCCTGAACCATCGGCTATGTTGACGGTTCCCTGGTCAATTGTCGGACAAGGCTGGTACGCGAACCTGGAGCCCCCATGGTGGTACCCCGGAGGCGCGAAACGCAGGATGCGCGGGGTGTCAGGGGGGCAGCCGGTCTGCCCCGGCAGGCTTTTTACTCGCTGCGGCACCAGGATTTGTGCTATAAGTCAATCGGTTTTGTACGGAATACCAGCATTGGGCTCTTCGGTGGTTCTATGGATGAAATGGTCGGCCTGTCCCTTGATCTCTTCGAACGATTGGGGATTCTAGCGGTTCTCTTCTTCCTCATGATGAGGTTCGAACTGTTCCGACGGCTCTTGACCGGCAAGGTCGCCACGGCGGGCAGCCGCGAGAAACTATTCCATGCCGTTTATTTCGGGGCAGCCGGTATTTTTGCAACCTACTACGGCTTTCCGGTGCATGGGGCGATCGCCAATCTGCGCACGGTTCCGGTCGCCATCGGCGGCATCCTGGGGGGGCCCCTGGTAGGTCTGTCCGCCGGCATTATAGCAGGAGCGCACCGCTACTTCTACGACATCGGCGGGGTGACCTCCGTATCCTGCGCCGTTGCGACGCCCTTGGCGGGGGTTGTGGCCGGTCTTCTCTACCGCAGGCTGCACCGGAGGGCCTTCGACTCGTTGATGGCCTTTTTTATCGGTATCGTGGCCGAGTCGATCAAGATGGGGCTGATCCTGCTCCTGGCCCATCCCCAGGAGGCTGCCCTGAGCGTGGTGCATGCCATAGGCCTCCCCAGCATACTCTCCAACGCCTTCGGCATCGCGGTGCTCGTGGAGGTGCTCGCATCCGTCGCCCGCGAGCAGGAGCGGGCCATGGCGCAACAGGCGCAGACCACGCTCAATATCGCCTTCAGGACCCTGCCCCATCTGCGCCACGGGCTGAACCGCGACTCGGCCATGGAGGCGTCGCACATTATCCGGGAGATGACCGGCCTGGATGCGGTATCCATCTCCAGCGAGAATGAAATACTGGCCCATGAAGGGATGGATGGCGACCAGCACACGCCGGGCGGGCATTCCCTGCCGCCTGCCGCGCGCCGCGCCTTTGAAACGGGCACGGTCGTGATCGCGCCCACGAAAGACGCCATCGGCTGCGCCAGTCTGGTAGGCCGGCTCGGTTCGGCCATCGTGGTGCCGCTCAAAAAATGGGACAAGACCGTGGGGGTCATGGAGTTGTACCGCCAGAAGGAGCACGCCATCAGCCGGCTGGACGTTGAGTTGGCCAACGGCCTTGCCCACCTGTTCTCCAACCAGCTCGAACTGGGCGAGATCGAACTCCAGCGCAAGCTGGTGGCCGAGGCCGAGATCAAGGCCCTGCAAGCCCAGATCAATCCCCACTTCCTGTTCAACGCCATCTCCACGATCATCAGTTATACCCGGACCGATCCCCAGACCGCCTCCTGCCTGCTGGTGAAGCTGGCCGAGTTTTTCCGCAAAAATATCAGCCCCACGGCCAACAAGGTGCCGCTGTCGGTCGAGCTGGAACATTGCGAGGCCTATATCGCCATCGAAAAGGCTCGGTTCGAGGAGCGGCTCTCCATCGTCTACGAGATCGACGACGAGGCCCTGTCGTGCAACGTCCCCTCGCTGATCCTGCAGCCCTTGGTGGAAAACGGCGTGCGCCACGGCATCCTGCCGAAGGAGGGAGGCGGCGTGATCCATATCGGAGCCAGAAGGGGGACGGGCGGTCTGCTCATCTCTATCAGGGACAACGGCGTGGGCATGTCCCGGGAGCGTATCCGCAGCCTGCTGTCGGAGGCGGTTGTGCCCCATGAGGGCGGCGGGCTGGGGCTGGCGCTCAGAAACGTCAACAGCCGCCTGGCAACCCTGTACGGCAAGGAGAATGGTTTGAAGATCGAGAGCGAGCCGGGTGAGGGTACCACGGTTTACTTCCGGGTGCCGGTGAACGCATGACGATTACTGTCTTTATCATCGACGATGAGGCGCCGGCCCGCAGGGAGTTGCGCTACCTGCTCGAGCAGGTGGGCGATGTGGACGTGCTCGGTGAGGCGTCCAACCCTTCCCAGGGGTTGCAGGGGATTCGGGAGACCAAGCCCCAACTGGTATTCCTGGACATTCAACTGCCCGGCCTGAGCGGGATCGAATTGGCCCAGGTCATCAGGGAGTTGCCCGACAAGCCGCTGGTCGTCTTCGCCACCGCCTTCGAGCAGTTTGCCGTTCAAGCCTTTAACGTGGATGCCTTCGATTATATCCTCAAGCCGTTCACCCTGGAGCGGGTGGCCAAGTCCATCCACAAGGCCGGCAAGGCCCTCGACACCCAGGTGAAGGCACGGAAACCCCTCGCTCCCCAGGAGATAGCCCACAGTCCCGAGAAACCCGATATCAAGCGGATCATCGTGCATAAGGGGGGCAAGATGATTCCCGTGCCGCCCGAGAGCATCGTCTTCATACGGGCCACGGAGGGGGAGGCCCTGGTCCATACGACGGACGGCGTCTTTACCTCGAAGAGTACCCTCAATACCCTGGAAAACGTCTTGGAACCGTACTCCTTCGTCAGGGTCCACCGCAACTCCCTGGTCAATCTGAACTGCATCATCGAGATCATCCCCTGGTTCAACGGTAGCTGTAAACTGGTAATGAACGATAATGGCGGCAGCGAGGTGCTGGTCAGTCGATACAACGCCAAGGACCTGAAACAACGGCTTATTTTAAGCAAATAGCACCTCATCCTCTTCGGACGCTCACGTGATGCCTACTCCTTCATTCTGGGGGGAGAACCATTCAACCTTAATTTTTGCCATTCAGCCATCAATTTGTGCCATTCGCTACAATTACCTTATCCGCAGCGCTACAGTCGGCTATTGTCTCAAGCAACGAGGGGTTTTGTTGGAGGAACGGCCGCCGGCCGGTACTCCGTCACCACACATTGAAGGAGGCTGGTATGTCTGAAGAGTTGATCGAATCCGCAGAACAGGAAGGCGCAGGGGTGAGCCGCCGCAATTTCATCAAAACAGCGGCAGTGGTCGGGGCCAGCGTGCTGGCGGTGCAGGCAGTCGGCCGCACGGAGGCCCACGCGGCCGAAGATGCAAAGAAAGAAGCCAAGGCGGCCTCGGCAGCCGCTGCCGGCGGTGGCGCCAAGAAATTTTCCGACGTGCTCAAGGTCGCCCGCGAGAAGATGTACCCCCGCTGCCGGGTCTGTCCCGAGTGCGACGGGGTTGCCTGTTCCGGTGAGGTGCCGGGCATGGGCGGCATCGATTCGGGCAAGGCTTTCAGGAACAATCTCCAGGCCCTTGCCAAATACGATCTGAAGATGCGCACCTTCCACGATGTGAAAAAGCCGGACACCACCTTGACCCTGTTCGGCGCCAAGCTGTCCATGCCGATCCTCTCCGGCGTAACCGGCGGTGTGACCTACAACATGGGGCTGGGGGGCAAGGTCGGCGAAGAGGAGTACGCCGAAGGGATCATCGGCGGTTGCGTTCTGGCCGGCACTCTGGGCTTTGCGGCGGACGGCATCGGCGACCCGCTCTCCGTCTACGAGACCAGGCTGAAGACCGTCGCCAAGTACCGGGGGAAGGCCGTGGCCCAGATCAAGCCGCGCACCCAGGCCGAGATCATCGAGCGCATCCGCCTGATCGAACAGACCGGCGCGCCGTTCTTTGCCATCGATATCGATTCCGCCGGCCGTGCGGGGCGCGCCCTGCCGGGCAAGACCGTGGAGCCCAAGACCCTGAAACAGCTCCGGGAGATCGCCAAATCCACCAAGCTGCCGTTTCTGATCAAGGGGGTCATGACCCCCGAGGAAGCGCTCATGGCCCTTGAGGCCGGGGCCGCCGGCATCGTGGTGTCGAACCACGGCGGCCGGGTCCTGGACCACACGCCGGGAACCGCCCAGGTGCTGCCCGCCATTGCGGACAAGGTCAAGGGGCGGATGGTCATTCTGGCCGACGGCGGGGTGCGTTACGGCGCCGATGTCTTGAAGATGCTGGCCCTGGGCGCCAATGCGGTGCTGGTCGGCCGGCCTCTGGTCCGCGGCTCGGTGGGAGGCGGCGCCGAAGGGGTGTCGCTCATGCTCAAGAAGCTGCAGGATGAGTTGGTTGTGGCCATGACCCTCACCGGCACCGCGGACGTGAAAAAGGTGAGCAGGAATATTCTGGCATAATCACTCATTACACAGATGGACGTGGCGGGGGGACATCGGGAGGCACCCTGTGGCTGCCCCCCGCCAGGCCCGTTGTCCGGAGACAACCATGCGAAACGTGTTAGTAGGTGTAATCGCCCTGACCCTCTGCACCCTGGGCAGCGTCGTGTTCGCCACCAGCGACAAGGCGCTGCTGTACGGGGGAGCGGGACAGGGGAGGGTTATATTCGATGGGAGGCTCCATGCCTCCAAGGGGCTGGTGTGCAAGGATTGCCACAGCGCGATCTTCGATACGAAAAAGAAGGCCCTGATGACCATGGATGACCATTTCAAGTCCGTGGCATGTTTTACCTGCCATGACGGCACGAAGGTGTTCAACGATTGCGAGAAGTGCCACCGGAAATTCTGATGCCGGGCCCCGCGCACTGCTATCCAACTCAAAAAGGAGAACTATCCATGAAATATATTTTCCGGTTGCAGAGCATCATCCTGGCCGCGGCCATGACCTTTTGCCTGGCTCAGGCGGCCCTGGCCCAGGATATCAAACTGAATGGGGCCGCCAGCGTTGTCACCGACCTGGTCGCACCGCACCGGGCCGCCGTGGAAAAGGCCACCGGCTACACGTTGGTTGTGGACAAGAGCAATGCCGGCAAGGGGCTGATCGATCTCATCGACGGGAAATGCGACGCCGCCATGGCCTCGGCCTCCCTGGACGCCACCGTGAAGGCTGCCAAGTCGGCCGGCCTCACCAAGGCGGTGCCGGACCTGAAGATGCATGTCATCGCAAAATCCGAGGTGGTCTTTGTCGTGCATCCCTCCAATCCGGTGAAGAGCCTCACCTGGGAGCAGATCAAGGACATCCACACCGGCAAGATCGTCAACTGGAAGGACGTGGGGGGCAAGGACCTGCCGATTACCGTTTATACCGATGCCAAGGCCAGCGCCACCCGCGGGCTGATCAAGCAGGTCGTCATGGCTAACGGCGAATATGCGGCCAGCGCCAAGGCGGTAGGTTTCGTGAAAGAGGTGAACGACAAGGTGGCTGTGGATGCCAGCGGCATCGGCGGCCTCGGTCTGGGGTTCGTCGATCCGGCCCAGGTGACCATCGTCGCCACCAAGAAGATCGAACGGCCGCTGGGCTTCATCACCGTCGGCGCGCCGTCCGCCCCGATGCAGAAGGTTATGGCCGCCTTCAAGGCGGCAAGCGGCAACTAGGGCGTATCATTCATCGACGGCAGCAAGCGAGGCCGTTCCTTCCGGGAACGGCCTCGTTGTTTCTGGGCCACTGGTCTGCCGCCGCCGTATGGGTGGGCAGGCCCCGCAGCCGTATCGTGGCAGGCGGCTACTCCACCAGGCCGGCCTTTGCCGCAAAAGGGTCCCACGACGGGTCGCGGTGGGCATCGTACTCGGTGACGCGTTCAAGCCAAGCGCCAATATCCTTGCCGTACAGACGCGAGATGACCGCCAGGCTCATATCCATCCCTGCCGAGACACCGGAAGAAGTGACCACCGTGCCGTCGTCCACCCAGCGTGCTTTTTTGACCCATTTTACCTTGGGTCCCGGCGCGGTCGAAGGGTGAAAGGCCATCTTGTTGGTCGTTGCCGGCCGGTCATCGAGAATGCCGGCAGCAGCCAGCAGAGAGGCGCCGTTGCAGACCGACATGACGATTCCGGCCTTCCCCGCCTGCGCCCGCAGCCAGTTCATGGTTGCCGGGTCCTTCAGCAGGGGTAATACCCCCAAACCGCCCGGCACCACCAGGAAATCCAGCGGCGGGGCATTGTCGTAGCTGAAATCGGCCATGGTTTTCGGCCCTTGGTTCGAGGGAATTTCGCCCCGTTTGGCGGCGATGGTGACCAACCGCACACCGACCCTTTTCTCCTCGCCGCCCCATACCTTGGCCGGCGCATGCTTCAAGGTACCCCACATTTCCATGGGGCCATAGGCATCCAGCATCTCGAAGCCGGGGAAAATGAGTACCCCGACGGTTATCTGCCGGGCGGCGGGTTCAGGTTGCCGTTCATACAGCGTCTCCTGCGCTGTCGGCGGTTTGTCTGTCCGGGCCGCGGCGGGCAAAGCCGTGGCAATGAACGCCGACATGATCAATAAGCGTATAACGATACCCCGAAGGCGCATCTGTTTCATCGTATCCTCCATTGCTGATTATTCGGTTCCTGACCGGAACCGTTCCCGGTACTGGCCGGGGGTGATCCTGAAGAAGCGCACAAAAGCCACCCTGAAGTGTTCACCAGACTGAAAACCGCACTCCCGGGCGATGGTTTCCAGTGCCTGGCTCGTTTCTTCAAGGCTCTTGACCGCTGCTTCAAGGCGAACCCGTTCGATAAAATGGGCCGGCGTGGTGCCGGTCTCCCGCTTGAAGATGCGGGCGAAATTGCGCAGGCTCATGGACGCGTGGTCGGCCAGCGTTTCATTGCTCAGGTGGCTCCGATAATTGTCGCGTATCCACTGAATGGTCGGAGCAAGGGAGCCTTCTTCGTGAAATTGGGCCAAAAGGCCGGTGCTGAATTGGGACTGCCCCCCGGGGCGTTTGAAATACAACACCATCAACCGGGCGACATCCAGCGCCAGCGCGCGGCCGAAATCCTCCTCCAGCAGCGCCAGCGCCAGATCGATTCCCGCCGTTACCCCGGCCGAGGTGTAGACGGAGCCGTCTTTGATATGGATGGCATCCTCATGAACATCGACGTGCGGATAGAGGCGACGAAGCCGTTCGACGCTGGCCCAATGGGTGGCCGCCCGTCGCCCTTCCAGCAGCCCTGCCCGCGCAAGAATGAAGCTGCCGGTGCATATCGACCCGAGCCGCCGCGCCAGGGGCGCCGTCCGGCGCAGGCAGTTCACCAGCTCTTCCGGCGCCTGTTCTGCTGCGGGACCGCCGGCCACCAGCAGCGTATCCGTTCCTGAACAGTCTGACCAGGCCGTGTCGGCCAACAGCCTGATTCCGGACGAGGTCGCCACCACGGCGTCTTTTGCCCCGGCGGCAATTTCGACCCGATAGAGTGGTCCCTTGCCGCCATTTTCCCGGTGTACGGCGTTGGCAAGGGCAAAAACATCCAGGGGGCCGGTTATGTCCAGGATCTCGGCACCGTCGTAAGCGGCCATCGTCACGAGCAACGGCGTGTCCCTGTCGGTGGATGTGCGGGGCTGATGTTTCATGCCCCTACCTTAGCCCAGGAACCTGTCTGGCACAATGACAATAAACAAGGAATTTCGGCCATATGGGGAAACGTTTCTTGTGCCCGTAGTGACCGAAACGCCATAAGGCCGCTTTCCGGCAGTACATTCTTCATCGGGGCGGGATCGGTGCTGATCGGGAAAACAAAGGTCGTGGTGAGCCAGCGAATCTCGCCATGTACGGGGAAATATGATACAAAGATAGTGCCTGACCGGCAGGGGTGGGTGGCAACGGGCGCTTCCCTGCTCTGACCGGCACAACCTCAAAAACGGAATACCCCCATGCCTGATGAAACCCCCAAACCGCCCGTGGGCCGGTTCGCCCCGTCACCCACCGGCGCTCTGCATACCGGTTCCCTGGCCACGGCCGTGGCCAGTTGGCTCATGGCCCGGAGTGCGGGAGGACGCTGGCTGCTGCGCATCGACGACCTGGACGCCCCGCGCCAGGTGCCGGGCATGGCCGACGACATCATGCGGACTCTGGAACTCTTCGGCCTGTGGTGGGATGGCGAGGTCACCCGCCAGAGTTGCAACCGGGAGGCATACCGGCACTGTTTCGACGAACTGCTCGCCACCGGCCTGGTCTACCCCTGCGGCTGTTCACGCCGGGAGATAGCCCAGGCCGCCTCGGCGCCCCATCCCGACGACGATTGTCTCCCGTACCCCGGCACTTGCCGGGACGGGATGCGGGAGGGGGCGGCGGTGCGTTCCTGGCGTCTGCGGGTGCCGCCGGAGCAGGTCTGTTTCCACGATCTGCACAAGGGAATGATCTGTCAGCATCTGGGTGAGCGGTGCGGGGATTTTGCCGTACGGCGCGGGGATGGGGAGATCGCCTACCAGTTGGCGGTGGTGGTGGACGACCATCTTACGGGGGTGACCCAGGTGGTGCGGGGTGAGGATCTGCTTCCCTCGACACCGCGGCAGGTCTACATCCTGGGGCTGCTCGGTTTTGCGCGGCCCGCCTACTGCCACATCCCCCTGGTGACCGGATCGGGCGGAGCAAAGCTCAGCAAACGCGATAATCTGGTTTCCCATCATCTGGGGAGTTGGCGGGGCAAGGAGTGGGGGTTGCTGCTGGCTGTGCTGCGTTTTCTGGGGCAGGACCCGCCCCATGACCTGGTCGGCGCACCCTGTGACGAGATCCTCCGTTGGGCTGTCGGCTGTTTTGACCTCACCCGCCTGCCGGACGCCGGAGGGGAGTTGGTTGTTTCACCGGGAAGTTGAACCCGGAAATAGCTACGGAGCCGCAGAGACGCGGAGGTTATTGAAAAACTCAGGTTGTTCAAAAATAGTCAGATCGTCGCACCCGCGAGGCAAGCCCCGCGGAGGCGTAGCAACGCTACGCCGCACAAGAGGGCTTTCGAGGACGAAGGCCTGATGGCTGTTTTTCAACAACCTGCTACAGGCGGCCCTGCCGCTCGTTCCAGAACTCGGCCAAGCGTTGTCCGGCCCGGCCGAAATCCTCCAGGTCGATCTCCACGTCCGGGGTCCAGGGGCGGTTTTTGTAGTAGAGCCGGTCGTAGTAGTGTTCTATCAGCCCACGGGCGACCCCTTCCACGTCCCAACATTCCAGGAGCGTTTTGATCTCGGTGTAGCGCACGCCCCCCAGTTTCTTTTTGATCCGCTCCAAGGCCACAGCCATGGCTTCCCGGTACTCCTCGCACGCATACTCCGCGGACAACCGGTGTACCCTGGTTTCCAGGGAGGCGTGGCACCAGACCTTGCACCCGTCGCCCATGGCCTCATAGACCCTTCCGGGGAGCGATATCTTGCCGATGCGCTGGCTTTCACCCTCCACAATAACCGGGCGGCCGTCGGGGGCTGTGCGGAAAGCGTCCCACAGGAGGGTGTCGAAGCGCTTCTGGCTGATCGCCTGGACGAGCCCGACCTCGCCGAAGGCGGAGCCGCGATGGCAGGCCAACCCTTCCAGATCGATCAGGGTCCACGCTTCCCGGTCCAGGCCGTTGATGAACGTGGTTTTGCCGGTGCCGGTCATGCCGTGGATGACGACCAACGGTCCCGGAGGGGTGAAATCCTCAAAGAAGGAAACGACCTGATTACGGAAAGCCCGGTACCCCCCCTTGAGCTGTACCACCGGGTAGCCGCTCATCTCCAGCAGTATGGCCATGGAAAGGCTGCGCAGGCCGCCGCGCCAGCAGTAGACCAGGACCTGTCTGCCTGCCGCGTAGTCAACCACCTCATGCACCATGGCGGCAAAGCGGCCGCAGGTCAGCTCCAGGCCGCGCATGCGTGCCTTTCGGGGGCCTGCCTGCTTGTGGAGCGTACCGATCTCCACACGCTCCTCATTGGTCAGGATCGGGACGTTGACGGCGCCGGGCAGATGGTCCTCGGCGAATTCCAAGGGGGTGCGGACGTCGATGATGCAGTGCGTGTCCAACAACGAAGGGGTGAACGATATGACGTGGGGCATGGTTTTACTCCGAATGGCCGATTATAGGTGATGTATCCCGGTCTGGCAACAGGGAAGTGCACTGTTTACTCCTTGATTCCGGGGCGGTTACATGATATTTATAAAGCGCTGTATACTGGCTGAAAAACACCGTTATTTCAAATTAATACAGCACTGGCATGCAATGCAGAGGTACTGACACTATCGATAGAAGGAGGGTGGTATGGCTTACGCGGCAGATTTCGAAAAAGCACTTCAGGTGGGGCGTCCCCCCACTATCTGTGGTCTCTTTCCCAACTCCAAGGCACTGATCGTCAGCGGCAAGGTCATTGACCGGGCCATGCTCGCCAAGGGCAAGGCGGTGGCGCTGGCCGCCAACGGCCGCAACTACTTCGTCATCCGCGGAGCACTTGCCGCCGCCCAGCGCGCCAATGCACCGCTTATCATCGAGATCGCCAAGTCCGAGGGGGGGCAGAAAGCCTACTGCGCCGTCAATTACTGGAACATAGCCCGTATCGTCGATGCCCTCTGCAACGAACTGGGGATCACGGTGCCGGTCGCCATCCACGCCGACCACTACGGGATCAAGAACGACAAGGACCTGGCGGCAGCCAAGGTGGAGGTGCCGACCATGTTCGAGGCGGGGATCACCTCCATCGCCATCGACGCCTCCCACCTCCCCGACGATCAAAATCTGCTGGCCAACCTGGAGATCAACCCCTTCATCCCAAAGTGGGCAGGGCTTGAGACCGAGGTGGGCGAGATCAAGGGGAAAGAAGGGCTCTCCACCGTCCCCGAGGCCAAGTTCCTGATCCAGGGGCTGAACGCCCATGAGATCTTCCCCGACTGGATCGCCCTGAACAACGGGACCACCCACGGCCTGGAGGCGAGCGACGCCGGCATCCAGGTCGGCCTGACCGCCGATATCCACCACGCCCTGGTCCCCTACAAGCTCAGTGGCGCCCAGCACGGCACCTCGGGCAACAGCTCCGAGCGTCTGCGGGAGATCGCCCAGAAGACCGCCACCACCAAGGCCAATGTGGCCACCGCCCTGCAGATGATCTCCTGGGGGTTGGAGGTGAACGACTACGGCAACGCCCAACTGGACGGGAACGGCAACTTCATCAAGGTGCCGGGCGAGGGGATGACCGAGGAGTTGTGGGCCGAGATGGTTGCCTATGCCGACTCCAAAGGGTGGAAGAAGGGTGACTACAAGAACCTGAACCTTACCTTTGAGAACAAGTTCCTGGCACAGCCCAAGGCAATCAGGGAGCGCATGGCCAAACGGGTCGAGGATTTTGCCTACAAGATGATGACCGAGGTGTTCAATAGTCGGGATACGGCGCCACTGGCCGTGGAGGCGATCCTCAAGGCCGGTTCGTATGACCTGGGCCCCAAGGGGAGCCAGATCGAGGACCCGGCCCACTGGACCAGGGAGCAGATCGTGGAACGGGCGAAATCCATTGCCGGCGACAAGGGCCCCGAAGGCAACTTCGAGGACTGATCGAAAGAATTGTTCGGCGCAAGGACATGTCGGGTGCGGTCGGCGGCTGTGGATGCACCGGCCGCGCCGGCACGAATTCAGGAGACACTCCCATGAGTAGTACGAGAAAGTTTTCCCGCGTCCCCTTCCGGGTTAATGCAACCGTCAAGACGGCGGATCGTCAGTTTTACGGCAATGTGGAGAACCTCAGCATGAGCGGCATGCTGCTCATCACCGAGGAACGTTTGCCGGAAGGCGAGCCGGTGGAGATCACCATCGTCCTGACGGGAACGTCCCCCGAACTATTTGTCGGCTTCAGCGGCAAGGTAAGCCGGGAGGCGGAGAACGGCATCGCATTCTCCTTCGAGAAGATAGATCTGGATTCCTATACACACCTGAAGAATATCATTGCCTATAACAGCGACGATGCCGAAAAGGCAATGGAGGAGATTTACCACTCCATCGACGAAAAGTTTGCCACGGAAAAGTGAGAGACAACCATCGTGCGTAAAGAACTCATCGCGAAAAAACGCTCCAAGGGATTGGCGCTGTCCGGTTTCCTGCTCGGCAGCAGCGCCCCTATCGGCTGGATCATCATCCGCATGCTCTTCTTTTACGATAGCGGAAAGCCGCTGTTGGGGCAGATTTCCGCCGATATCTTCGCTTCGCCCGAACACCTTGTCATGTACAACTACATGGGACTCGGGACCGCCATCGTCCTGGCCGGCCTGGGCTATCTGATCGGCCAGAACGACGACGAACTGCGCGAGCGGGCCACGGAGTTGGATGCCCTCCACAGGGAGGTCGCCTCCCAGAAGGAGATATTCGAGAACCGTTACAAGGTTCTCGACAACAACATCAAAAACTTCCACCAGATCAGCAGCAAGCTGCAGATGTCCCTCGACTTGGATGAAATCCTGCGGCTGTGCGCCGCGGGGCTTCACGAGGTGCTGGGCTATGAGCGGGTCAACATCCTCATGGTCCAGAATGGTACTGAGCTCCGTTTCGTCACGACCGCCGGCACGGATGATTTCGACGCCGCCGGCGTGACGCTGCCCCTCGACGGGAGGATCGGCGTGGTCCACAAGTGTCTGGCCGAGAGAAAGGTCTTTCTGGTGGACGACATCTCCCGCTATCCCGAAGAGTACCACCTGCAAGCCCCTTACAACAGCCTGGAGCCGCTCCGCTCCCGGAGCTTCATCCTCTGCCCCATCGTGGTCAAGGGCGAGGCCGTCGGCGTCTTCGGCATCGACAACAAATCCAGCCGCCGTTCCTTGAACGATTCCGACGTGGATACGATCATGCTCTTCGCCGATCAGGTGGCGTCGGCCATCACCCGTATCAACCTCCTGGCTTCCATCGACACCCTGACATCGGAGATGGACAACTCCTTTGCCTTTCTGCTGAGCAGCCGGGAGCAGCATTTCAAAAACGTCAAAAACCTGGAGGAAAGCGTCGAGTCGGTTGCCGACGGATCTGCCGTCATCGCCTCGGCCGCCGAAGGGGTCATGGCCTCGGTGGATGAAACCAGCACCGCCGTCAGCGAAATCTCCGTAACCATCGAACAGGTTACCCGCAACCTGGATCACCTGACCGGAATCGTGCTGCAATCCGCATCGGCCATGGAACAGATCAGCAACACCATCAGCAGCGTGGAGCAAAGCGCCGCCATCTCCCACGAGGTCTCCAGCCAGGTAAAGTCCAATGCGGACGAGAGCCGCGCCGTGGTTGCCGAGACGATCGATTCCCTGGCCGAGATTCAGACCTCGGTCGTGCTCTCCTACGAGGCCATCACCCGGCTGTCCGAGAATAGCAACCGGATCGAGAATATCGTTAATGTGATTAACGATATCACCAAGCGCACCAACCTGCTGGCCCTGAACGCCTCGATCATTGCCGCCCAGGCGGGCGAATACGGCAAGAGCTTCGGTGTGGTGGCCGAGGAGATTCGCACCCTTTCGCTCCAGACCGGCCATTCCACCAGCGAGATCACTTCCATCATCGAACAGATCATGACCGAGTCCAAGACCGCCGCCAGCAATATCACCGCCACCAAGGGCTTGGTGCAGCGCGGCGTCGAACTGGGCAATTCCACCGGTGAAACCCTCAAGGCCATTTTCGATCGCTCGGTCTGCTCCATGGACATGACCCAGCAGATCAAGCAGGCCACGGAAGAGCAGGCCATGAGCGTTCATCTGGTGGCAAAGTCCATGGAAGACATCAGTGCCATGACCACCCAGATCTTTGCCGCTTCCACCGACCAGTCCAAGGCCACCAGGAGTATCGCCCGCTCCATCGAAACCATCAAGGAGATGGCCCACGAGATGGTGGATTCCACCTCCCATCAGGTGGAAGACGGCCTCCGCATCAGTCGGATCGTCGAGGCGGTCGGCGGCATGGTGAAGGAGATGTTCGACAACATGGAAACCCGCCGCGACCAGAGCGCGGAGGTGATCAAGGAGTTGGAGTCCCTGAGGAGCCAGAACGCCTGAAAGCCTGGTGAGATGCGGTCTCCCTTGGGGATTTCCAGCGGCACCAGACAAACAGGGTATTTTTTTGTAGCCCTTTTATAGGCCTTTTGGTATAAATAGATGTTCGGTTCTTATGACGGCTACCCAAGCAGGGGGTCGATCAGCCACGGGACCGGAGAGCAGGATCATATACCGCCAGGATTCGGCAACGAACCGGGACGGAAGGGAATACCCGACAGTGCAGAGCATGGCTTGTGCACTGAACGATATCGCGCCTTTCCGGCGCGTTTTTTGTTTCTGGGGGACGGAGAGATGCTATGCAAAAGAAAACGACCATACCGGACATCTTCCAGATGAAGCAGGAAGGGCGGCGCATCACCATGTTGACCGCCTACGATTTTCCCTTTGCCCGCCTCGTGGACCAGGGAGGCGTGGATATGATCCTGGTGGGGGATTCGGCCGGCGTCGTGGTGGCCGGTCACGACACGACCCTCCCGGTTACCATGGATGAGATGCTGTACCATACGAAGTCGGTCCGGCGTGCCGACCCCAAGGCACTGTTGGTGGCCGATATGCCGTTCATGTCGTATCAGGCCGGCATCGAGGATGCCTGCCGCAACTGCGGCCGGATGATCAAGGAGGGTGGCGCCGAGGCGGTAAAGATCGAGGGGGGCGTGAATATGGCCTCCGTCATCCGTGCGGTGTCCGCCATCGATATCCCGGTCATGGCCCACATCGGGCTGACCCCCCAGTCGATCCACCGCATGGGGGGCTACAAGGTGCAGGGGCGCAAGGACCAGGCCGAGCGGATCATGGATGATGCCCGGGCGGTTCAGGAGGCCGGCGCCTTCTCAGTGGTCCTGGAAGGGATACCGGCACAGTTGGCGGCCCGCATCACGGCCGAACTCTCCATCCCGACCATCGGCATCGGCGCGGGACCGGATTGCGACGGCCAGGTGCTGGTGATCCACGACATCCTGGGGCTGTGCGAAAAGTATTCGCCCAAATTCGTCAAGCACTACGCCGAACTGACGCCGATCATCACCGAGGCGGTTAAGACCTACGTGGATGAGGTCCGGGCCGGGGAGTTCCCGACAGCCGAGCATTCGTTCAATTGAAACTATCCCCTTTAAAAAGGGGAAGTAAAATCGAGGAAATCAGGAAATCCATGAAGATCATTTCTGCCATAGAGGAAATGCAGCAGACCGCCCTGGGGCTCAAGCGCCAGGGCAAGACCATCGCCTTCGTCCCCACCATGGGATACCTGCACGAGGGGCATGCCTCGCTGCTCAGAGAGGGGCGCACACGGGGCGATATCCTGGTGCTCTCCATCTTCGTCAACCCGATCCAGTTCGGCCAAAACGAGGACCTGGACAGCTATCCCCAGGACCGGGAGCGGGACTTTCGCACCGCGGAGGGATGCGGCGTGGACATCGTCTTCACCCCCGACAGCGCCGGCATGTACCCGTCCGGGTTTCAGACCGGGGTGGCGGTGCGGGAACTTTCCCAACCCCTGTGCGGTGCCAGCCGTCCGGGACATTTCGACGGCGTGGCCACGGTGGTGACCAAGCTGTTCAACATCGTCCAGCCTGACGTGGCCCTGTTCGGGCGCAAGGATTACCAGCAACTGACCATTATCCGGCGCATGGCGGCCGACTTGAACCTGCCGGTGCAAGTGATCGGCATGCCGATCGTCAGGGAGGCGGACGGACTGGCCCTGAGCTCGCGGAACAGCTACCTGTCGCCTGTGGAGCGGCAGGCGGCCCTCTGCCTCTCCCGCGCTCTGGTGCGGGTCCGGGATCGGTACGCCGCCGGGGAACGCTCCGCGGCGACCCTGAAAAACGAGGCCCTGGCGGTTATCGCCCAAGAGCCCTTGGCCGCAATAGACTATCTGGAAGTGCGCGACGGCGCCACGCTGGAACCGTCGCAGACCGTGGACAGCGGCACGCTGGTGGCGTTGGCGGTCAAACTGGGGCAGACGCGATTGATCGATAACACCATAGTGGGAGAGGAGCTGTAACCATGCAGAGAATCATGTTGAAGAGCAAGATCCACCGTGCCACTGTCACCGGAGCCGACCTCCATTACGAGGGGAGCGTCACCATTGACCGCGACCTGATGGATGCAGCCGATATCGTTTCCTATGAAAAGGTCGCGGTGTGGGACGTGACCAACGGCAGCCGCCTGGAGACCTATGCCATCGAGGGTGAACGCGGCTCCGGCGTTATCTGCCTCAACGGCGCCGCCGCACGTCTGGTGGCCCCCAAGGATCTGGTCATCATCGCCAGCTTCGTCAACATGGACAACGAGGCGGCCATCACCCACGAGCCGAAACTGGTTTTCGTGGACGAGCAGAACCGCATGCTGCCGACCCGTAAGGAAGATGCGGGGCAGTCCAAACTGAAGTGCGTGCACTAACGTTAAGAGGTTGTTGAAAAACAGCCATCAGGCCTTCGTCCTCAAAAGCCCTTTCGTGCGGCGTAGCGCTGCTACGCCTCCTCAGGGCTTGTCTAGCGGGTGCGACGATCTGGCTATTTTTGAACAACCTGAGTTTTTCAATAGCCTGTTAAACGTAATCGGATAGGATTAGCGGGATTCAGGCAGGAAACTTCGGTTTTCTGCCTGTTTCTTTTTTAAAAGGTAGTGGGTATAATTAACCACCGCCGTCCCGTTTCATGACGGATTCCCGCCCGAAAGCATCATGTGTTTTCACGGCGGACACCGCGCTGGGGGTTGAACATGTCCGAATCCACCATCTACGCCGCCTCATGGCTGATCAATCCCGACGCCCCCCCCGTTGCCGGCGGGGCGCTCCTGGTGCGCCATGGTACGGTGGCCGCCGTCGGCACGCTGGCCGAGTTGCGGAGCGCCCATGCCGCCCCGGTGGTGGAATTCCCCGGCAGCGCCATCATCCCCGGTTTCGTCAATGCCCACACCCACCTGGAGTTGACCCATTTCGCCTCCTGGCGGCTGCGTACCCACGTGGAGTACAACCCGCGCCGCTTCGTGGACTGGATCATCCAGTTGATCAAGATCAGGCGCGGCCTCAAGGACGAGGATATCCTCGCCTCGCTGCGGGAGGGGGTGCGCATGTGCCTGGAGTCCGGCACCACGGCCGTGGGGGAGATCGTCACCAACCCCGCCCTGGCGCCGCGCTACCAGACTGCGCCCCTTGGGGGGCGTCTCTTCTTCGAGCTGCTCGGCCACGACCCGGACCGGTTCCGCGGCATGCTGGACAAGGCGCTTGCCGCCTGTGCAGAGAGCAACGACCGGCTCACTGCCGGCCTGTCGCCCCACAGCCCCTACACCATCGGCGAAGAGAACCTGGCGCAGATCCACGAGGCTGCCACATCCCGATCCCTCCCCCTGGCGATCCACATCTCCGAATCCCGGGAGGAGGCCGATTTTATCTTCGATACCGCCGGCCCCCTGGCGGAGCAGTTCTATCCCTTCGTGGGGTGGGAGGGACTGCTGATGGCGCCCCGCCATTGCAGCTCCACCGAACTCCTGGACCGCTTTGGCCTGCTGACCCCCACCACCCTGGCCATCCACTGCGTCCACGTCACCCCATCGGACGGGGAAACCCTTAAAGAGCGCGGCTGCGCCGTCGTGCTCTGCCCACGCAGCAACGAACGCCTCGATGTGGGAAAGGCTCCGCTGCATCTGTTCAAAAAACTCGGCATTCCGCTGGCCCTGGGCACCGATTCCCTGGCCAGCAACGACTCTCTCTCCCTGTGGGAGGAGATGCGCTTCGCCCTTGATCTGTTCCGCCACGACCTGTCCCCGGCCGAAGCCTTCCGCATGGTTACGGTCGGGGGGGCTACTGCCCTCGGTATGGCCTCATCCTGCGGTTCGCTGGAACCGGGAAAGCGCGCCGATTTTCAGGTGGTGGGGAACGGTGGGGCAGAGGCGGAGAAAGTGCTGGAACGGCTTGTGGGCGAGGGTGCGGTTCAGGAGGTCTATGCGGGCGGGGAACGGTATGCGGGCTCTGCCGGCTGAGGGTGCCTCTTGCCGCTGTCTTTGAGGCAATACTTTGAATTTTCCAAGCCCCTGTGGCACACTACCGATCATGCCAACCATGAACACCCTTGAAACCGCCATCGTCCGCCTGCTGCGGGATAAACCGTTCTACGGCCATTTCCTCCTCAACCTGCGCCGTGCGGAACAGCCAACGTCCAACCACGCCGCCGGCGTGACCATCCGGGACGGGGTGCCGACCCTCTCCCTGAATCCCCCGCTGTTTGCCGCCCTGTCCCGAGAGGGACAGCAGGCCCTGCTGGAACATCTGGTCAAGCACCTCCTTCATCTCCATCCCCTGCGGCGCAAACAGCGCAACAACCATGACTGGGATATGGCCTGCGACCTGGCCATCAACCCCGGCATCGAGGGGCTGCCGGACGATGCGCTCGTGCCGGAGCAGTACGGCCTGGAAGCGGGGTTGGCGGCAGAGGAGTATTATGCCCTGCTGGTCCCCCCCTTCGACACCGGGAACCTGGACGGCAGCGGCTACGGCGATGGTGAGCAGGATGACCGGGGGGCGGCCGGGCAGGGGCGGGCCGCTGTGCAGGACGGGGCAACCCTGGACGACCACGAGATCTGGAGCGACGCCGACAGCACCCCCCTGCCCCTGGGCGAGGAGATGGTGCGGAGCATCACGCGGGATAGCCTGCGGGGGAGCGACGGCGAGGCGCCGGGAGATATCCGGGCTGTGGTGGAGGGGCTGTTGCGGCCATCGCCCATCCCCTGGCGCCAACTGTTACGGCAGTTTGTCGCCACGGCCGGGCGGGTGGGGCGGAAGAGCACCTGGATGCGGGAGCATCGCCGTTTCGGCACGGGGAACCCCGGTATTCGCAAGCGGCGGCGGCTCAACCTGCTGGTGGGCATCGATGTCAGCGACTCCACCAATATTGTGGCGCTGCGCGAGGCCTTTGCCCGCGAGTTGGTGCACATCGCCCGGGGCCGGGACGCCCACATCACCGTGTTGTACGCCAACAGCCGCATCCAGCGCGTAGAGGCGTTCAACGGCTCGTCGTTCGTGGCCCAGCGGTACGACGGCGGCGGCTTCACCGACCTGCGGCCGGTCTTCGAGTATGCCAGGGGGATGCATCCGTTGCCGGCTGCGATCATCTACCTGACCGACGGCATCGGCCCGGCCCCGGAAACGATGCCGTTCCCCACCCTGTGGGTGCTGACCCGCGAAGGGGAACGGCCGGTACCGTGGGGGGTAGAATTGCGGTTGGATGTATAATTAACAAATCTGCCACAGAGACACGGAGACACAGAGGTTCACAGAGAAAAGCAAAACCTTTTGAGGTAAACCAGAATCGCAATCATTAGGTTGTATTGAGTATTATTCCTGGTTTTCTCCGTGTCTCTGTGTCTCTGTGGCAGATGTTTATTTTAGAAAGGTTGCATATGGACGAATTCAAACCGATGACCGCGGAATCGGTCGGGAGCCTGCTGGAAGAGGCGGGGGCCGAGGTGCTGGTGCGCTCCGGGAGAAGCGAGAGCTACGGTGCCCCGCGGGAGTTTTCCTTCGAGGTCAAGGCCACGTTTCCCAACGGCATGGGGCTGCATGTGGTGGCGCGCCAGTTTAACTACCGCGACCCTTGGGAGGCCCAGGGGAGGATCAACGACATGGTTGATGTGTCGCTGCTCCGCGCCGGCAGCTATACCAGTCTGCCGAAAGGCTTCGACTATTTCCAGGGGATCGATGAGGAGTGCGGGTTGGATGAGGAACGGCTGAAAGAGGTGATCGCCTGCGTCAGCGGCCTGAACCCCAAACTTTACGTGTTGCAGGAGATGACCGGGGACCTCTGAAGGTTGTTGAAAAACAGCCATCAGGCCGCCATCCTCGAAAGCCCTTTCGTGCGGCGTAGCGCTGCTACGCCTCCTCGGGGCATTCTGCGGGTGCGACGATCCGGCTATTTTTGAACAACCTGAGCTTTTCGACAATCTGCTATAACAGGCTCCATAGCATCTTGGTGGCCATGGCGACCAGCAGCAGGGCGAAGAATTTCTTCAATTTTGGGATCGGCAGGCTGTGGGCCAGCTTGGCGCCCAGGGGCGCCGTGGCAAAGCTGGCGCATGCCACCGCGGCCAGCGCCGGGAGGTAGACAAAGCCGATGCTGTAGCTCGGCAGTGCTGCGGCCGATAGGCCGTTGACCGCATAGCCGACCGCCCCGGCCAAGGCGATGGGAAAACCGACTGCGGCGGAGGTCCCGATGGCGTTGCGCATGGGGACGTTGCACCATAACAAAAACGGCACGGTCATGGTGCCGCCGCCGATGCCGACCAGGCTGGAAACGCCGCCGATCAGGCTGCCGACGCCGGAGGTGCCGACCACGCCGGGGAGTTGCCGCTGGGCCTTGGGTTTGATGTCCAACAGCATTTGGAGCGCCACGTAGTACAGGAACGCCACGAAGAAACCTTTGAGAAAGCCGGTGGAGAGGTGTGACGCCAGCCAGGAACCGAGGAAGGTCCCGGCCAGGATACCGGGGGTTATGCGCCGGACGACCCCCCAGTCAACCGCTTTGCGGCCGTGGTGGGCCCGCATGCTGGAGACCGAGGTGAACATGATGGTGGCCAGCGACGTGCCCAGCGCCAGGTGCAGGATATAGGCGGCCGGCAACTGCTGGGCCGTGAACAGGAAGGTGAGCATCGGTACGATGACCAGACCGCCCCCCACGCCCAGGAGCCCCGCCAGGATACCGGCAAAGCCGCCCAGCGCCACGTACGAAAGCCAAAATGTTATCATTGTTTCTCCCGCCACCGGGGACGCCACGTCCCATAACAGTAACCTGAATCCGTAACGCCTCCATGCCTTCGTTGATCCGAAAGGCCACTGCCCTTGCCTTTGAGGAGAGAAACACCAGGGCGACGGAGGACCGACGAAGTGAGTTGTGTGATGCGGCCGGGCGGCGGGCTGGCCCCGGCTCTTCCTGACACTGCGGTATTCCGGCATTACGGATTCAGGACTAGTTCTTTGCCTGTTTCTGCCGTTGTTCCTCCCGCAGCATGTCCAGCGCCAGCAGGGCCACGCCGACGCAGATCAGCGAGTCGGCGACGTTGAAGGCCGGCCAGTGGTGCGCTTTCCAGTACACATCGAGGAAGTCGATCACCTCGCCCAGGCGGACCCGGTCGATGAGGTTGCCCACGGCGCCCGAGAAGATCAGGGCCAGGGATACCTGGGCCAATAGCTGGTCCTTGCGCAGACGGTTGAAGGCGATCACGATCACCACCGCGGCGATGGCCGAGATGGCGATGAAGAAGGGGAGCCTCCAGGAGGCGTGGGAGAGGAAGCTGAAGGCGGCCCCTTTGTTGCGCACATAGGTGATGTTGAACAGCCCGTCGATCACCGGGATCGACTGGAACATCTGCATGCTCCGGTCGATATACTGCTTGGTGATCTGATCGACGATCAGGCCGACGATAGCGATACTGCCGAAGATAGCCCAGCGCCGCATGGTTAGGCCACCGCCGTTGTGCATTTTGGGCATATGGTGGGATGTGACGTATCTAGTCCCAGCTCCTCGCTGTAACACCAGCAGCGATCGCACTTCTCGCCAGGCGCGGCCGATACCTGCACCCGCAGGCCCGGGAGGGTTTCAGCCGCATAGCTGTCGCCTGCCATGGCGTCAACCAGGGTGACCTTGGAAACGATGAAGATCGCGGCCAACTCTGTGGCGTATTCCCGGAGGAAGGCCAACAGTTCCGGATCGGCGTTGATGGTCACCCCGGCATCCAGGGAGTGGCCGATGGTCTTGGCCACTCGGGCCTGCTCCAGAGCCTTGGATACCTCGGCCCGCACCTTCATGATCCGCTCCCAGCGTTCCACCAGCTTGTCGTCCTTCACCTCGGGCTGGAGTGTGGGGAATGCGGCCAAATGGACGCTGGCCTCGCGCTCGCCCGGCAGGTACTGCCAAGCCTCGTCGGCGGTGAAGGAAAGCACCGGCGCGATCAGGCGCAGCAGGGTGTCCAAAATCCGGTACATGACGGTCTGGGCGCTGCGCCGTTCCAGAGAATCCTTCTTGCTGGTGTAGACCCGGTCCTTGAGGATATCCAGGTAGAACGAACTCATCTCCACGGTGCAGAAGCCGTTCACGGCATGGTAGAGGACGTGAAACTCATACTCGTCGTAGGCGGTCAGCACCTTTTCCTTGAGCAGTTCCAACTGGTGCAGGGCCCAACGGTCGATCTCCGGCATGTTCGCGTATGCCACGCTGTCCCGGGCCGGGTCGAAGTCGTTGATGTTCCCCAGGATGTACTTACTGGTGTTGCGGATACGGCGGTAGGACTCTGACAGGCGGCTCAGGATCTCCTGGGAGATGCGGATGTCGTCGCGGTAGTCCTGGGCAGCCACCCACAGGCGCAGGATTTCGGCGCCGTACTTCTTGATGATCTCTTCCGGGGCCACCACGTTGCCCACCGACTTGCTCATCTTGCGGCCGGAACCGTCCACCACGAAACCGTGGGTCAGGACGTTTTTATAGGGGGCGCGGCCGCGGGTGCCGACGCTCTCCAGCAGCGAGGAGTGGAACCAGCCGCGGTGCTGGTCGCTCCCCTCCAGGTACATGTCGGCCGGCGAGGCCAGCCTGGGGTTGGGTTCCAGTACAGCGGCATGGGAGACGCCCGAATCGAACCACACGTCCAGGATGTCCATCTCCTTCTCGAATTCCGTTGCCCCGCATTTGGGGCATTTCGTCCCTTCGGGGAGGAGTTGGGCGGCCTCCCAGTCGAACCAGATATCGGCGCTGTGCTGTGTGAAATGATCGGCCACATGGTCCATGACCGCGCCGTCGGCCAGGTATTCGCCGCAGGCCTTGCAGGAAAAGGCGGTGATCGGCACGCCCCAAGTGCGCTGGCGGGAGATGCACCAGTCCGGGCGGTTTTCGATCATGCCGTGGATGCGCTCCTTGCCCCATTTGGGAATCCACTGCACCTGATCGACGGCCTCCAGTGACTTCTTGCGCAGGTCGTTGGTCTCCATGGAGATGAACCACTGCTCGGTGGCCCGGAAGATGATCGGCTTTTTGCAGCGCCAGCAGTGGGGATAGGAATGGACGATGTCGGCCTGCCCGAGCAGCGCCCCGACCTCGGTCAGCTTTTCGATCACGGCCGGGTTGGCGGCAAAGACGAACTGGCCGCCGAAGAACTCCACGTTCTGGATATACTTGCCGTGGTTGTCCACCGGGTTGTAGATATCAAGCCCTTCCTTCAGGCCCAGTTCGTAGTCCTCCTGGCCGTGGCCGGGGGCGGTGTGGACGCAGCCGGTGCCGGCCTCCAGGGTCACATGCTCGCCCAAAAGGACGATGGAATCCCGATCATAGAAGGGGTGCTTGCAGCGCTTGCGCTCCAGGACGGCCGCCTTGAAGGTGGCGATGACCTCCCCCGTCAGGCCGACGGCTTTCAGGAAGCTGTCTTTGAGCCCTTCCGCCACGATCAGAACCCCTTTTTCCGTCTCCAGGGCCACGTAGTCGAATTCGGGGTGCAGAGCCACGGCCAAGTTGGCCGGGATGGTCCAGGGGGTCGTGGTCCAGATCACCACGTAGGCCTGCTTGCCGGCCAGGGCCGGGATGGCGGCGGAAACATCGTCTTGCAGGGCGAAGCGGACGTAGATCGACGGCGAGGTGTGGTCGGCATACTCCACCTCCGCTTCGGCCAGGGCCGTGACGCAGGAGGAACACCAGTGGACCGGTTTCTTGCCGCGATACAGCCCGCCGCTCTTGGCGAACTTGGCCAACTCCCGCGCGGTCTGCCCTTCGTATGCGTAGTTCATGGTCAGGTAGGGGGTGTCCCAGTCACCCAACACGCCGAGGCGCTTGAACTCGTCCCGCTGGATGGCGATGAATTTCTCAGCGTATTTCCGGCACTCGCGGCGCATCTCCAGCTTGGAGATCTCGTGCTTTTTCGAACCCAGGTTCTTTTCCACCTGTAGTTCGATCGGCAGGCCGTGGCAGTCCCAGCCCGGAACGTACGGGGCGCGGAAGCCCTCCATGCGTTTGCTTTTCAGGATCACGTCCTTGAGAATCTTGTTCAGGGCGTGGCCGATATGAATATGGCCGTTGGCATAGGGAGGGCCGTCGTGCAGGATGTAGAGCGGCTTGTCCTTGCCGTCTTCCTCCATGCGGGCATACAATCCCTCGGTTTCCCACTTGTTAAGGATTTCCGGCTCCCGCTGGTTCAGGTTGGCCTTCATGGGAAAGTCGGTTTGGGGCAGATTGAGTGTGTCTTTATAATCCATGGTGCTGTCTCCTCACAGACTTCTGCTGGTTGTGCAAATTTTACAAAAGTATCGTGATAGCAGAGAAATGTCAAGGAATGCCCTGTGGTTGCCGGACAGATGGCAAATACCGTGCGTCGATTGTCAGTGAAGATATCGGTGTTAAAATCCAAGCTCATCATCGAGCAAAACTTGGGCGGTGGCCTTCTGGCCCGCAATGTGGAGGGGGGCGCCGAATTCAAGGTTGAAGTCTGAGGAACCAGATTCCCCCTTGCATTTGCCACCGCCCTCTGCTAGCATATTTAGCCTTTTCCTGAACTAAAACTGGACCCTATGTACGAAAGGATTGAAAGAATAATGTTGAAAATATTCGATTACCTGTTTGGTATGTTTTCCAATGATTTAGCCATTGACCTGGGGACCGCCAATACCCTGGTCTACCTGAAGGGCAAGGGTATCGTGGTTCGCGAACCTTCGGTGGTTGCGGTCCAGAAGATGCCTAATGGCCAGCAGAGGGTGCTCAAGGTCGGTATGGAGGCAAAGCAGATGCTGGGGCGCACCCCCGGCTCCATCACCGCCATCCGCCCCATGAAGGACGGGGTCATCGCCGACTTCGACATCACCGAGGAGATGCTGCGCTACTTCATCCACAAGGTGCATAACCGCAAGACCCTCGTGCGCCCCCGTATCGTGATCTGCGTTCCTTCCGGCATCACCCAGGTCGAGAAGCGCGCCGTCAAAGAATCGGCCGAATCGGCCGGTGCCCGCGAAGTCTACCTGATCGAGGAGCCGATGGCCGCTTCCATCGGAGCCGGCCTGCCCATCACCGAGGCCTCGGGCAACATGATCGTCGATATCGGCGGCGGCACCACCGAGGTGGCGGTCATCTCCCTGGCCGGCATCGTCTATGCCCAGTCCACCCGCATGGGGGGCGACAAGATGGATGAAGCCATCGTCCAGTACATCCGTAAGAAGTACAACTTGCAGATCGGCGAGCGCATGGCCGAGAGCATCAAGATCGAGATCGGCGAAGCCTATCCCGGTCCCGATGTCCTGTCCATGAACGTCAAGGGGCGCGACCTGGTGTCCGGCATCCCCAAGACTATCGAGGTGAATTCGGACGAGATCCGCGAAGCCCTCAAGGAAGCGGTCAACGCCATTGTGGACACGGTGCGCATCTGTCTGGAAAAAACACCCCCCGAACTGGCGGCCGACATCGTTGACAAGGGTATCTTTCTCGCCGGCGGCGGTGCCCAGTTGCGCAATCTGGACATGTTGCTGCGCGAGGTTACCAAGGTCCCGGTGCTCATTGCCGAGAATCCTCTGGACTGCGTCGTGCTTGGCTCCGGCAAGGTCCTTGATGAATTGAACCTTCTCCGCCGGGTCGCAGTCACATCGTAACCGTGCCGGTCCCAAGGGGCGTGAAGAAACTCTCCATGAGCGGGGATGAACAGGACAGTCAGGATGCGCCGCGAATCGTCGTTCCTGTTCATCCTGTTTATCCCTGTTTTCGTCTTACTGTGCTGACATGACAAATCCCTCCATCGACATAATCGTTCCGGTCTGGAACAGTCCCTTCGAAACCCGTGCCTGTCTGGCCGCGATCCTCAGACACTCCCCGGGGGCGCGCATGATCATCGTCGACAACGGCAGCAGCCGGGAAACCGAGCTGATGCTGGAGGAGTTCTCCGAGCCGCTGGGGGAGCAGGGCCTGTTCATGAAGTCCGAGCGCAACATCGGGCTGGTGCCGGCCATCAATAGGGGACTGGCGCGTTCCGATGGCGATCTTGCCGTCATCGTCCGGCCGCACGTCCTTGTCACCCCTGGGTGGCTCGACGCCCTCAGGACGGCCGCCCAGGACGCCTCGGTCGGTATTGTCTCGCCGGTTTTCAGCGGCAGCGGGGCCTCGCAACGCCTTGCCATCAACAGCAGGTACGATTGCCCGTTCATCGAGACCTTCTCGGTGTCGTTTTCGGCCCTGTTGCTGAAGAGCGAGATGCGTATGCAGACCGGTTGCTTCGACGAGGGGCTGGATAGCGGCGAATGGTGCCTGATCGATTATATTCGCCGCGCCTGGAGCAAGGGGTATCGTACCGGTGTTACATCGCGCTCTCGCCTGGTTTGCGGCCAGGAGCCGGTTTTCGGCTCGGACGCGCGGCGGAAGAGCCAGGCTCGTGTCAGCTGGGAACACTATCGGGAACAGTGGGGCATCAGCCGCCATTACGGCGTTTATTTCGGTGCCGATACGGATGTGGCCGCCCTTGCCGACGCCATGGAAACTATTCGGGAGGGTTCCCGCCGGGGTCATCGTTTCACCCTGTTGCTGCACCGCCGCCAGGCCCGGGAGTTTCGCCGTTGCGGCTGGAATTGCCTGCATACCGGCATAGACCAGATTCGGTTGTCCATGCTCATGCCGCACCGGGACCTGGTGCGCAAGATCGGAGCGCTCCGGGAGAGCGCCCCTGAGATGATCATGGTACGCTGGAATGACGATGCGTCTGCCGCCGGCATGGAAATGGCCATTCCATTCGCCGAGGTGGCCGCCGCACTCAGGAACGCATGACGAAATAACGAGAAAGGCGCAGTGCCGGGCCGCTGGGCACGGTGCGGAGGTGACTCATGGTAGGAGATGTGAAGGCTCAGTTGCAGGCCCATCGCGCTTTGTTTGAAGCAATGGAGCGGGATATGGCCCCGTTGATCGCCGAGACGGCGGCCCTGCTTGCCCATACCCTCAAGAGCGGAGGAAAGCTGCTGGTGATGGGCAACGGAGGATCAGCCGCCGATGCCCAGCATTTCGCGGCCGAGATCGTCGGGCGCTTCAAGCTGGAGCGTCGCGCTCTGCCTGCCGTGGCGCTCTCCACCGACACCTCCATCCTGACCGCCGTCGGCAACGACTACGGTTTCGAAGCGATCTTCAGCCGCCAGGTCGAGGCCCTTGCGGCGGCGGACGACGTGGTGGTCGGTATCTCCACCAGCGGCAACTCCCCTAATGTGCTCAAGGCCTTTCAGGTGGCGCGGGAACGCGGCTGCCGCACCGTCGGCCTCTTGGGGCGCGACGGCGGGAGCATCAAGGCCGCCTCCGACGTGGCACTGGTGGTTCCCTCCGACGACACCCCCCGCATCCAGGAGGGGCACATCACCATCATCCACATCGTCTGCGACCTGGTGGAACGGTCGCTGTTCGGGTAACTCGGGAAATATTCAAAAACATTCCGCCACAGAGACACGGAGACACGGAGAACGTCAAAAGCAGAACCATTTTTACAAGGATGAATATGATGAAGGGGATAACACCTGAAATTCTGTTACCAGCAAAATCTTAAAGCCTTTATCTCTGTTCATCCCTTTTATCCCGTAAATAAGGTTTTCTCCGTGCCTCTGAGGCTCCGCGGCAGATTGTTTTCAGTAAGAAAGGTTACGCCATGAAGCTCCAGCCCATCGATCTCGCCGCCGTCAAGACCTACCCCATCGCCGAGCGCAGGAACAAAGTCTCGCTCGAACGTGATTTTGCCGCTGCCGTGACCCCCGGAATGACCGTTGCCGACCTTTTGGCGGCCATGCCCAATCAGTTGGGCGCCGAGAACCTCAATGCGGCCATCAATGCAGTCGTTACGGCCCGCCGCAAGGGGAAACCGGTGGTGATCGCCATCGGCGGCCACGTGATCAAATGCGGTCTGCAACCGGTGTTGAAGGCGCTCATCGACGCCGATGTCGTGACGGCGGTGGCCATGAATGGTTCCGCCTCGATCCACGATTACGAGATCTCCCTGATCGGCGAGACCAGCGAGGATGTAGGCGCTGTGCTGCACTGCGGCACCTTCGGTATGGCCGAGGAGACCGGGCGCGACATCAACCGGGCGCTCAAAGCCGGGGTAGCCGCGGGATTGGGTTACGGCGAGGCCCTCGGGCGGTTCATTGTCGAAAACCGCAACCCCCATGCCGGGGCCAGTCTGCTGGCGGCCTGCCATGCCAAGGGTATTCCTGCCACGGTGCATGTGGCCATGGGCACCGACATCATCCACCAACACCCGGAGGCCGACGGCGCCGTGCTGGGGCAGGCGACGTTCACCGATTTCCGGCTCTTCGCCTCCGTGGTGGCGACCCTGGGGGACGGCGGGGTCTTCATCAACATCGGCAGCGCCGTGATCATGCCGGAGGTGTTTCTCAAGGCGCTCTCCATCGCGCAGAACATGGGCTTTCACGTGGACCATTTCACCACCGCCAACTTCGATATGCAGCAACATTACCGCCCGTTGCAGAACGTGGTCAAGCGGCCGACCGCCGGTGACAGCCGCGGTCTGGCGATTACCGGCCACCACGAAATCATGATTCCGCTCCTGGCGGCGGGGATTCTGGATAAAATCGCCTCACGCCGGGACTGAAACAGATTGAATTATTCCGATTTTGTTTTATACTGTGATGTAGCTTAGAAGGCTTGAAAACGTTAGCCGGAGAAAAAAATGACCCTGACCGGAATTGTGCTGATCATCATCTCGGCGGCGCTCTGCATCATGGTGCTCGCTTTTATTCCGACGCTGCTGGCCGTGAAGCGGGCGGCGATCTCGCTGGGGGCGCTGTCGGAAATGGTGCATACGGAGTTGAAACCGGCCCTCCAGGAACTGACCGCGGCTTTGACCGAGTTGAGGGCCGTTGGCGGCGACGTGGCCGAGCATGCGGACGATGTCAAGCGATTCATGACGGCGCTGGGCGAGACCGGCGATAACCTTAACACCATAAACCGGTCGGTGGGAATGGTTGCCGGGGTGCTCAGCGCCACCTCGACCTGGGCGATCGGCGCCAAGGTGGCGGGGAAATATCTGCTTGAACGCTATCTCAAAAAACGGGGAGGAAAATGACCATGTCTGACGACGAAAAAGGAATTTCCGCAGGAACGGTGATGGTGTCATTTCTGGCCGGAGCGGCTCTCGGCGCCGGACTGGCGTTGCTGTACGCGCCCAAGAGCGGTAAGGAGATGCGTGAGACCATCGCCGATCTGACCGAAGATGCGGTCGACAAGATCAAGGAATACGCCAAGGACGCCCAGGATAAGATCAAGACGGCCATCGAGGACGGTAAGGAAACCCTCGTGGAGAAGAAGTCCATCCTCGCGTCGGCCATCGAAGCCGGCCGGGAAGCGATGCATAAGGAGAAGGAACGTACCACCGCCTCCTGACCTCCAGCGGGAAATCGAAGGGAGAAAGCCCACTACGGTGGGCTTTCTTGTATGGGGAGATCCATGCCGCTTTCGGAGCGTCAGCGCAGAATAATAACCACGGGCCGGATTCTGGTCCAACGATTCATGGACGACCGCTGTACGACCCACGCCTCGGCGCTGGCCTTCTCCAGCATGCTCTCCATCGTGCCTTTTTTAGCCGTGCTCTTCGCCATCTTCAAGGCGCTCAATATGCATGCGGTCCTGGCGCCCATGATCCTTGCCCATGTGGCGGTCGGGTCGCACGAGATCGTTACCAGCATGCTGCATTACATCGCCAACACCCACGTGGGATCGTTGGGTGCGGCCGGCCTGATGACCCTGCTGGTGTCGGCCATGGCCATTTTGGATAGCGTTGAAGACGCTTTCAACCAGATCTGGAACCTCGAACGGGGCAAGCGGCTCCACCACAAATTGCGGGATTATGTAATCGTGATCCTGAGCGTGCCGCTCCTGATCGCCCTGGCCGTCAGTATTACCAGCAGTCTCCAGCACCAGGGGGTGGTGCAGTGGTTCTTCCGGCTGCCGGTGTTCGGCTACCTGCTCCTGATGCTGTTCGGGCTGGTCCCCTATCTGAGTAGCTGGATCGCCCTTGTGTTTCTCTATAAGTTCATCCCGAACGTGCAGGTGAGCTTGCGCAATGCCGTGATAGGCGGGGTGGCGGCCGGCACCGTCTGGCAGGTGGCCCAGTGGGTCTATATCCATTTTCAGGTCGGCGTATCGCGCTATAACGCCATTTACGGTACGTTAGCCGTGTTGCCGGTCTTCATGGTCTGGATTTACACCAGTTGGATCATCGTCCTGGCCGGGATGGAATTTGTCAGATATCTTCAGGAGGGCATACCTGCCCAAACCGCGGACGTGGTGGGCGGCCAGCGGGGCAATAACTCGCAAACGCCCATGGTGCAAGGCTTTCCCCGGGATTGACTTTCCTTGGCAACTCCTTTATAATTTCATAACTTTATCAAACTCTGCGTCGGAACTCAGTATGACGGCGCGACACCACGGCGCTGTGTCCATCGGGAAACGTGTGAAACATATCGTTATTGCCATAGCCCTTGTAGCGTGCTCCCTTCCGGCAGGCGCTACGGAGCCGGTCCAGCCTCTGCTGACCGAGTTGACCAGCCCCGCTGTTCCGGCGTTGCCCGCATTGGAACAGGTGGCGCTCGTCCCACGCGACGAGTTGACGGACGAGGAGGAGCCGCAGCAGCAGGACGCGAGTGAACTCTTTACCCTTGAGGAACTCAAGGATAAAGGAAGCGACGCTGCCGAACTGACGCTGCCCGATGTTGATCTGCCCCAGGCGGACATCCCCCTGGCCCTCAACAGCAAGGTCGAATATTTCCTCACCTATTTCCAGACCAGGGGAAAGCAATCCTTCTCCCGCTGGCTCTCCCGTTCGTCCCGCTACATCCCCATGATGAAAGAGATTCTCAAGCGCGAGGGGATGCCGGAAGACTTGGTCTACGTGGCCATGATCGAGAGCGGTTTCCATCTGCAGGCCCGTTCGGTGGCCAATGCCGTGGGGCCGTGGCAGTTTATCTCCGGCACCGGCCGGCGTTATTCCCTGCGTATCGACCAGTGGATTGACGAGCGCAAGGACCCGCTCAAGGCCACGGTTGCCGCCGCCCTGTACCTGAAAGAACTCTACGGCATGTTCAATGGCGACTGGTATCTGGCCGCCGCCGGCTATAACGCCGGTGAAAACAAGATACTGCGCGCCATCAGCATGTACAATACCAGCGACTTTTGGGAACTTTCCCGCGGTTCCTATCTCAAACGCGAGACAAAAGAATATGTCCCCAAGCTGCTGGCCGCGGCCATAATTGCCAAGGACCCCGCCCGCTACGGCTTTTCCGATGTGGCCTACCTGTCGCCGATTGAGTTCGATATCGTCAAGATCCCCTCGCGCACCGATCTGGAATTGGTGGCCAAACTGACCGGCACGACCTACGAGACGATCAAGGAACTGAATCCGGATCTGCGCCATTGGTCCACTCCTCCCAATTACCCCGACTATGAACTCAAGGTACCCAAGGGGACAAAGCTGCAGTTCGATGCCGCTTACAGCAAGGTCCCCGAGGACCGGCGCTACACTGAAAAGGAGCTTTACACCCACTATCACGCCCGCAAAAAAGATTCGCTCAAGGGGATCGCCCGCCGGTACAGCACGACCCCGGATGCGCTGGCCGAATTGAACGGGCTCTCCAAGAAGAGCCGTATTGCCGGCAAGACGCTGGTTGTTCCGGCCCGGCAGACGGTCGATTTCAGCCATGAGGGGCGTTCCGCCGCCACCGCCGGTACTGCGAAGGGCGGCTATGCGAAGTACTATACCGTGAAGAAGGGCGATACCTTGACGTCTCTCGCCAAGCGTTTCAACGTCTCCTCCAAGCTCCTCTCGGTCTGGAACAACCTGAAGGTCAGGGTTGCCCTGAAGCCGGGACGGCGCATCATCATCGCCAAGTTTATCGAAAAGAACGGGGAAATGGTACCTGAAGTACGGAAAAGCTGATGTTTTCCGCCCTGTCTGCCTCATCATGAAAGGAAAGACCGATGTATAATATCCTCATTTCCGCCGCGTCGGGCGCAGTCCTGTTCCTGCTGCTCTTTGCCGTCAAACTTCCCTGGTGGGTGGCGCTCCTGGTCGGCCTGGTAGCTTTCACCGCTCTCTTCGTGGGCATTTCCCGCGTTATCATGAAGAAGGTCATGGCTTCCATCGAGACCGCCGGCAAGGACCTCCAGGCACAGCCGCCCCGCTTTGAAAAGGCGGTCCGCGAATTGAAGGATGCCCTGCAATACGGCAAGTGGCAGGTCTATGTGGAAGGGCAGATTAACTCCCAGATCGGCATGATCTACTACATGAAACGCGATTTTTCCAACGCCTTCCCCTATCTCGAAAAGTCGTTCTTTAAAAACTGGGCGGCCATGGGCATGTTGGCCATCTGCTACATGAAACGCCAGAAGAAGGACAAGATGATCAGCACCTTCGACAAGGCGGTCCAGTGGAACGTCAAGGAACCGCTGCTCTGGGGGTTGTATGCCTATTGCCTCAACGAGTGCGGCGATGTGTCGAAGGCCAAGGAGGTTCTGGGCAAGGGACTGAAGAAGCTGCCCGGCGATGCGACGCTCGCGGATAACCTGGCCTGCCTGGAACAGGGCAAGAAGATGAAGATGAGAAACTATGGCGACATGTGGTTTCAGTTTCACCTTGAGAGCCTTGGAGCCTTGCAGAAACACCAGATGGCGGCCATGGGCGGTCGCATGCAGCGCCGTATGGTGGCCAGAAGGTAGCTCTTTGCGTTACCACCACAGATACCATCCCAATGCAAGCCGTCGCGAGACGGCTTTTTTGTTTTTTTTGCCGAAAAAAGAGTAGAATATAACCATAAACCGATATATCCGGAAGCGGTTAAGCCCCACCGGATGGAGCAGAGATATTCTTTTGAGGCAGGGGCGTGGTAGGGGGGTGCAATGAAGAAAAAAGCGTACATTCTAGGAGCCTGTCTCGGCCTTATGCTGGTAACGGTCTTCACCATAGTTCCGAGGGCCGGGGCCGCCTTGGGCGGATCTGCCGATTCTGTCACTACGGACCGCAAGGCGCTCTCAGCCGTGCGGCGCACCACAACGGTGGGGCCGAGTTATACGGTCCAGGAAATCGCGTCCGATGCAACCAACGTGCGGGAATACGTGTCGCGAGACGGGATTGTCTTTGCAATCACCTGGAATGGGCTGATGCATCCCGACCTTACGACACTTCTGGGCTCATATGCCGGAGAATATCAGCAGGCCGCGCAAAAAACGCCACGCCAGATGGGGCAGAGGCGCCGTGAGGTAAGGGGGAACCGGGTTGTTGTCGAAAAATGGGGACATATGCGGAACCTGCAGGGGCGGGCCTATGTCCCGGCCTTGGTGCCTTCGGGGGTGGTCATCGATGAAATCAAATAAGATAGGCGTAGTTTTGCTGCTAATGCTTATGGGGCTTGCCGGCTGTGGCGGCTCCGGGGGTGGTTCCGGTTCGCCGGGCGCCACGATAGGGGGGCAGCCCGTTGCCGGGAACAACGTGATGAGTGTGACCGTGAACGGTTCTCTTTGCTCGGGTAACCCCTCCTATCCCAACGAACCGTGCGTCAGCGTCACGATTTGTGCCCCCGGCACGACCAACTGCCAGAAAATCGACGACATCCTCCTCGATACCGGAAGCACCGGGCTCCGCATCTTTAATCAGGCGCTCACGGTTCCGCTGACTCAAATAACGTCAGGTTCCGGGTTGTTAGCGGAATGCGTCAATTTCGGCGATGGCTCATCCATGTGGGGGCCGGTTCAGATGGCCAGCGTCATTCTGGGAAATGAGCCCGCTGTTCAGATTCCTGTCCAAGTCGTCAACCAGAATTTCGGTACTCCGTCCAACCTCTGCACGAGCCCGAACTCTACCCCGAACACCAATCCTTCCGAAGCCAACTACAATGGAATCCTCGGAGTGGGCCTCTTTACGCAGGATTCCGGACTGTATTTTTCCTGTAGTGGGGCGGCGAGCGGGTCGTCGTGTGCGGGGACTGCGGTGCCGAATGCCAGCCAACTCATAAACCCGGTTGCCGCCCTTCCCGGGGACAACAACGGTGTGATCGTGCAACTCCCCGGCGTGCCCACGAACGGGGCGGGTTCAGCCAACGGTTCGCTCATACTCGGCATCGGCACCCAGTCCAACAATGTGCCTTCCGCGGTAACGGCTTATGGTGTCGATCAACGTGCCGAATTCAGCACCACCTTCAACGGTCTCCGGTATGCCAGCTTTCTCGATACCGGTTCGAACGGGCTCTTCTTCCCGAGCCCCTCGGCGACCCAGCTTCCCGCCTGTCCCTCTCCCAATGCCGCCTGGTTCTGCCCGCCGGCCACGGTCAGTTTCTCCGCGACCAATACGGGGGCCGGCGGTTCGCCGAGCGGGATTGTTTCGTTCCTGATCGGCAATGCCGTCAGTCACTTCAATACGTCAAACCAAGTGTTCGGCGATCTGGGCGGCGGTGCGGCCAATAGCTTTGATTGGGGGCTTCCCTTTTTCCTGGGGCGAAGTGTCTTTGTGGGGATCGACGGGGCGAGTTCGAGCCTGGGGACCGGCCCCTACTGGGCATTTTGATCAACCGGGGAGATGCGCGCTTGCTGCAAGGCGGGGTATCATTTTCACATGGATTGCGTGAGGTGACGTGGGTAGTTTCGTGTGCCCCGCACCCGTATGGACCAAACGGTCATGGAGTGGAATGGGGCGATGATGGACACCCTTGAAGCGATACAGACCAGGCGAAGCGTCCGTAGGTTTTCCGACAGGCCGGTGGAGGCGGAGAAGCTGCAGAGCGTCTTGGAGGCGGTCCGGATGGCGCCGTCGTGGGCCAACATGCAGTGCTGGCGATTGGTGGTGGTGCAAGACCCGGCCATGAAGCGAAGGCTCAGCGAACATTCGGTAGCGGATTCATTCGTCACGGCCAAGGGGTACAAATCCAACCCTTCCCAGCGGGCTCTTGCCGAGGCGCCGGTGGTGGTCGTCGCCTGCGCCGAATGCAACCGGTCGGGGGACACGCGGGGGCAACAGTACTATATGACTGATGTGGGAATGGCTGTGGCAAGCCTGATGCTGGCGGCCCATGCCGTGGGGCTGGGGAGCGTCTTCGTCGGCATCTTTGACGAGAAGCAGGTGGGAAGCCTGCTCGGTATTCCGGCCTACATCAGTATCGTGGGGCTCATCCCCCTTGGCTATCCCCTGGAGACACCCGAAGGTGGAGCCTCGCGGAAATCCCTGGACGAAATCGTGCATTACGGAGCCTGGGGGTCTCAGGCCATGGATTGACATGACCATCTTGCATTTGTGCCGGGGGTTGGTATAGTAGTCTAGTGATAATTGGTGTAACTGCTGAAAAATAAGGGTTTTTAACAAGCAGCGGGGGAATCCGCACGGAGGCAACCATGCTTATCCACGTTCTTTATGACGACAATAAATATGATTACGTCAAAGGCTTCCAACTCGACAGGTTGCTGGAGGTGAAGAAGGTTCAAAAGTTCAAGCGGAGCACGGGGTGGGTCACCGTCGGCGTAGACCCCATGCGCTGGAGAAAAAACCCGAATTACCACGGCCTTGAGCGGAGGGCGGCCTAGCCCCGTGACGGCTTGTCAGTGAAGAAGCGGCCGTTGGGCGTGTCGTCTCCCGGTTGCGCCGGCTCTTCGCTGGGCAGTGAAAATAGTGTACGATGTGCGACACCCCGCCGGAAGCCTTCCGGCGGGGTGTCGCGTTATGAGTACAGAGGGTCAGAACCTGACTCCTACGCCGCCCCCCAGGAAATTCAACTCGTCGTCGAACTGGCGCCGGTATTCCACATTGACGAAGAACGGACCAAAGAGCAGGTCGCCCCCGGCCAGGGCCACGGGCGTACCCTTGGTGCCCCGCTTGTCATGAAACACCAGTGCCGCGCCGAGGCCGGCGTAGGGCTGGAAAAAGGGGATCGGGGCGTGGATTTTGAACAGGGCCGTGATGGGCAGGGACTCGTCGCGTCTGATGGACCTGGCGTTGTCCTTATCGAGCATGACATAGGCCGCGGTGGCGCCGATGGAGACCAGCCGGTTGAGGTAGAGGTCGGCAAAGGCCTCGGTGAAGTTGCTGCTGCGGTTGGTGGCGGCTCCGCCGCGGATGCCGATCCCCAGGGAGTCGGCCGCCAGGGCGTTTGTGGCCAGGGCCAGGGTTATGAGCAGGGCGATGAGGGTTTTCATGGACGTTATCTCCTTGTCAATAAATGTTCCGGCCCATGACAGGCCTGAAAGGGTGGTTTTCTAACGCTGTGCCTCTTCGCTGATGGCCCGGATGGCGTCGAAGACTACGGTGTCGTATTTATCCTGACTGATGGCCTGGGCGACCGCGGGGATCTTGAGCAGGGTCTTGACGAAGCCGAAGCGCAGATCCCGGGGGAGGCAGGCGATGTAGGCCACCAGATGCTCCTCCTGCTCGGGTGCCAGCACCGGCGAAGCCTGGAGGAGTGCTGTCAGGTCGGTCATGGTGGCGGCCTGGATGTCGTCGCGCTGGGCCGCCGCCTTTTCGGCCACCTGGGGCCAGTTGTTCAGGATGTCGGCGGCCGTCAGGGGACGATGGCGTTCGTCGGCCAGCCAGCGCATGAACATGATGGCCGCCTCCCGGCCGACGATGCCGGAATAGACCTCCATCTCCAGGTCGCCGGGAAAGCGGCAGTTCCGGCGCAGGACGCTGATCATCTCCCAGGCCCGTTCGGTCGGCTCCACCGGGAGGTCCATGGGAGCCCCCTGGCTGGCCAGCAGGTTGGTGTTGGCGGAGAGAAACTGCCGCACACCGTCATCCAGCCCCCGCTCGGCGGCATAGCGCGACCAGCAGGCGTGGTCGCTCTCCACGTAGAGCATCACCATCCGGTCGATCAGGGCCCGGTCCAGGGTGGCCACCTGATAGCTGCCGTCGGGCGGATTGATGGTCACCACCACCTTGTGGCGGGGGGCCAGCCGGTGGGTGTGCAGGGCGCGCGGTTCGCCCTCGATGGGGGGCTCGACGAACTGGAAGATGGCCTGGAGAGTATCCTCCTGCTGGGCGCGGTTCAACTCGTCGCAATGGACCACGGTAGGTGGGTCGTCGTCGGCCGGCCACCAGGACGGGCGCGACCAGTGCATGACGTCCCCCTCGCGGTAGGGGATGCCGACCAGGTCACCGACCTCCATCTGTCCGAGGCGCAGGGAGGCGTAGCGCCAATTGTCTTCGCGGCAGACCTGGATGATCCCGGCGGTCTTACCGACACCGCGGTGCCCGACGACACACGGCGTCAAATCGGTTTTTGCGAGGATTTCTCTCAGAACCAGCTTCAGTTGGGCAATGTTCACGCGCTTTCCTTCTTGGGGGCTTGGATTTCCTGATCATAGCCGCAAATGGCGTGAGCTTCAAGTGTGCTGACGTTTTTTTGCGGGTCGTCCGGGAAACGCCTTATCATAAAAGGCAAAGTGTGATATAGACAACAGGATTAAGACAGCCGTGCGCCAGGGGGACAGTCATGGGTGAACAGGGGCGGCGCCTCACATACAGCGGCAAGTCCTTGCTGTTGCTGGTCGCTCTGATCGCTGCCGGTTTTGCCGGAAACTTCTTCTCCCTGCGCCTGTTCACCGGTTTCAACTTCCTGTTCGGCAGCATAGCGGTACTCCTGGTGGTCCGCCTGTTCGGCACCCGCTGGGGCCTTGTGGCCGGATTGGCCGCCTCGGCATGGACCGTCCCGCTCTACGGGCATCCCTATGCCGTGATCTGGCTCTGCGGCGAACCGCTCTTTGTCGGCTGGCTGCTGCACAAGGGGAAAAAGCGCAACATCCTCCTCTATGACGCCTGCTACTGGCCGTTGGTGGGAGTACCCCTCGTGTGGCTGTTCTTCCAGCATGTCATGCATGTTTCGGTGCTGGGAACCGTGGCCGCCATGCTGACCTACTGGGTGGTGGGCATCACCAATGCGCTGGTCGCCAGTCTCCTGCTGACCTATATCCCCCGCATCGCCCCCCTCTACGGCTTGGACATGTCCCGCACCATCCCGATCCATCACCTCATCTTCAATCTCCTGATGGCCGTGGTGCTGATACCGTCCATCGTGGTCATGGTGATCTACGGCAAGGGGGGCGAGAACCGCTGCCTCAAGGAGATGTATGCGGGCATCGACGACAGCCTGAGGGTCGCCGGCTACGAGGCCCGCCTCAAGCTCCAGGGACTGGCGGCGAAGTCCGGTGGAGCCGTGCCGCTGGACGCTGAAGTCGCCGGCGCCCTGCAAGGCATCCTTTTGGATGCGCGGGGCAGCGAACCGCGACGCATCACCCTGATGGACGGTGCCGGTCGCATCATCGCCGGCACCGACAGCGTTCCGGGGAGTGTGTCACAGTACGATCCCTGCCGCGGCGGCTCGCTGGAACAGGTCGGGGAGGGCGGCATCTACCGCTGCATGCCGACGGCGACCAGGCCCGTGCCGCTTTTGCAGCGGATGCACGACGCGACCTTCCTGCGCCGCGCCCCCCTGGCGGGCACCACCTGGAGCATGGCGGTCGAATCGCCGTTTGCGCCCTACCAGCGCGCGCTGCTTTACGATCATATCAAGTCGCTGTTGATCGTGCTCGGCCTGAACATGTTCGTTCTGGTAACCTCCCTCTCCCTGTCCCATCGCCTGGCCGCTCCCCTCTACCGGCTGTCCCTGGTGACGACCGACCTGCCCAAACGCCTGCTGCGGGAAAGCATCAGCGCTTGGCCGGAGAGCATGGTCAGTGAGATCGACCAGTTGATCGGCAACTTCAAGGTCATGTCCATCGCCCTCAGCCAGCGTTTTCAGGAGATGACCTATACCAATGAGACCCTGGAACACCACGTCGCGGAGCGCACCGGGGAGTTGACCCGGGCCAACGAAGAGTTGCAGAAGGAGATTGCCGAGCGGAAAACGACCGAGCGCCAGCGCGACCATCTGATGGTGGAGTTGCAGAAGAAGAACAAGGAGTTGGAGGGGATCGTCTATGTAGCATCCCACGATCTGCGCTCGCCTCTGGTCAATGTGCAGGGATTCAGCCGCAAGCTGGCCAAGAGCTGCGCCGAACTGGACGAGTTCATGGCCGGGCTGGCCCTGGACGGGGCCCAGCAGGCCCGCATCGAGCCGGTACTCAGGGAAACCATCCCCAAATCCCTCGGGTTCATCACCCGCAGCATCGAGAAGATGGACAGCCTGTTGAACGGCCTGCTGCGGCTCTCCCGCCTGGGGAGGACGGCGATTTGCTTCGAAACCCTTGACATGCGCCTTGTGATGTCAAATATTATTGCTTCCGTAACCTACCAGATCGAATCCACGGGGGCGCGGGTCGAGGTCGCCCCGCTTCTGCACCCCTGTATCGGGGACAGCGTCCAGGTTACCCAGATATTCAGCAATCTGCTGGATAACGCCTTAAAATACCGCGCCGCGAATCGCCCGCTGGTGGTGAATATCGTAAGCGAGGGGTTTGCCGAGGGGGTGCGCTACTGCGTGGAGGATAACGGCATCGGCATCCCCCGCGACCAGCAGGACAAGATCTGGGAGATCTTCCATCGCCTCAATCCGGGGGACACCCCGGGGGAGGGATTGGGCCTGACCATGGCGCGCCGCATCGTCGATCGTCTGGGGGGCTCCATCTGGGTGGAATCCGAGCCGGATGTGGGCAGCCGCTTCTATGTCGTCTTGCCGTGCGCACCCGAATCTGATGGACATGTGACCACAGGAGCATGAGATGATCGATGACAGGTTCAAGAAAGAGGTCACCATCCTGATTGCCGAGGACGATGACGGCCACGCCGAACTGATCCAGGACAATCTGCAGGAGGCGGGCCTCAGAAATCCGATCATCCGATTTCGCAATGGCCAGGAAGCCCTGGACTTTTTCTACGGCGCGTCAGACGGCGATGCGCCCCGATGTGAAAAGGGACTGGCGTATATGATGCTCCTGGATATCCGCATGCCCAAGGTGGACGGCGTGGAGGTGCTCCGGCAGATCAAGTCCGACCCGGAGTTGAAGAATATGCCGGTGATCATGCTGACCACCACCGACGACCCCCGGGAGGTCCGCACCTGCTACGCCCTGGGATGCAGTTGCTACGTCACCAAGCCGGTGGATTACCAGAAGTTCGCCGAGATGCTGAACAGGCTGGGACTGTTCCTGCTGGTGGTGCAGGTGCCGGATCTGGACGGGGTAGAGGGCAGAATAGAACAACTAACTTAATTTTCGGAGGAATCTGCTATGTGCGGAATTGTTGGCTATATCGGTGGGCAAGAGGCAACGCCGGTCATACTGGAAGGGCTCAAAAAACTGGAATATCGCGGCTACGATTCGGCTGGCATCGCCACCCTGGCGGGCGGCGGATCGGGCATCCGGCGTAGCGAAGGCAAGCTGGTCAACCTGGAAAAACTGCTGCGCGAGCAGCCGCTCTCCGGGGTGATCGGCATCGGCCACACCCGCTGGGCCACCCACGGCCGCCCCTCGGAGATCAACGCCCACCCCCACAAGGCCGGCCCGGTCATCGTGGTGCACAACGGCATCATCGAAAACTACCTGTCGCTCAGGGAAGCGCTCAAGCAGTCCGGCCATATCTTTAAGAGCGAGACCGATACCGAGGTCATTTCCCACCTGGTGGAGGAAAAACTCAAGGGAACCTCCGACTTCGTGCAGGCGGTCCAACAGGCCTTGGCCGAACTGCGGGGCGCCTATGCCGTCTGCATCCTCAACGAGCGCGAACCGGGCACCCTGATCGCCGCCAAGCTGGGCTCCCCCATGGTGGTCGGCCTGGGCGAGGGGGAATTCTTCGTTGCCTCGGACATCCCCGCCATCCTGGCCCATACCCGGGAGATGGTCTTCATGGAGGATGGGGAAATGGTCGTGTTCCGTGCCGGCACGGTCGCCTTCTCCACCATCGCCGGCGCTCCGCTGGACAAGAAGGCGCGGCACATCGACTGGTCGCCGCTCATGGCCGAAAAAGGCGGGTACCGGCACTTCATGCTCAAGGAGATCCACGAGCAGCCCCGGGCCGTGCGCGACACCATTGCCGGCCGCCTCTTGGAGAATGAAGGGGATGTGTATCTGGAGGACCTGAAGTTCAGCGACCAGCAACTGGCGGCCGTGAAGCGGATCGTCATTGTGGCCTGCGGCACCTCCTGGCACGCCGCCCTGGTGGGCAAGTTCTACATCGAGGGGTATTGCCGCATCCCGGTGGAGATCGATATCGCCTCGGAGTTCCGTTACCGCAACCCGGTCATCGACGAGCAGACACTGGTGATGGTCATCTCCCAGTCCGGGGAGACCGCCGATACCCTGGCGGCCCTGCGCGAGGCCAAATCCCGCGGCGCCATGAACATGGCCATCTGCAACGTGCTGGACTCCTCCATCGCCCGGGAAGCCGCCGGCGTGATCTACACCCACGCTGGTCCCGAGATCGGAGTGGCCTCCACCAAGGCCTTCGTCACCCAGCTCACGGCCCTGTACCTGTTCACCATCCGCCTGGGCCGGGCCGTCCGCGCCATCGATGCCCCGACCGGCCAGAGCATGATTGCCTCCCTCAAAAAGGTTCCGGCCCTGCTGGAGGAAGCCCTCAAACTCAACGCCGATACCGAGCGCATCGCCCGCAAATACATGAACGCCCGCGACTTCCTTTACCTGGGGCGGGGCAAGAACTTCCCCATCGCCCTGGAGGGAGCGCTCAAGCTCAAGGAGATCTCCTACATCCACGCCGAAGGCTATCCGGCCGGCGAGATGAAGCACGGCCCCATCGCCCTGATCGACGAGAATATGCCGGTGGTCATGCTCGTCCCGGAGAACAGCGCCTTCGAAAAGACCCTGTCCAACATGGAGGAGGTCATCGCCCGTAACGGTCGGGTGATCGCCCTGTGCAGCGAAGGCGATCAAGAGGTCAAGACGCGGGCAGAGGATACCATCGAAATCCCCCGCATCGACGAGGACCTGGACCCGTTCCTGCTCTCGGTGCCGTTGCAACTCCTGGCGTATCACATCGCCGTGTTGAAGGGGACCGATGTGGATCAGCCGAGGAATTTGGCGAAATCGGTGACTGTGGAGTAGGGGGGATGTAATTAAGATTCATGTTTGCAAATAATAATGTGGCTTGAATTATCAATCAGATTCATGTAAAGTTAGATCACAGACGTGGTGCCATGCGCGGCGTGAGCAGTTACTGCTTGCAACCCGGAGTGTGAGTGCCGATAGTAACTAAAAGGGTTCCAGCGAGGTGAGCAGTTACTGCTTGCTTGCAGTTGGAGCTCTTTTGTTTTTATGTTCGATATTTCAGCCAATCATAAATGCGGATAGCTCGTTTTAGGTCGGTTTTAAAGTTCGCCTCTCCGCTCGAAAGAGCCATAGAATATTCCTTCAATACATGGATTAGGAACTCATGCAGTTCGGTAATATCAATGTTTTCTTCTTTTAAATGTGGAATGGCCTGGAGGCTCTTTGCATCCGAAAGCTTATGGCGGAGTTGACCTTACCCCTTCAATAGAACCAGTTCTTGCTTAGGTTTTTCGGTCTTTTGTTCTTTTTCAAATGTTCTTGCAAACTCAGTCGGTGCCATGCCGTTCAGTGAGCTGTGCGGCCTTTCCGAGTTGTAAT
>NZ_VZQZ01000006.1 GCF_008802365.1 Oryzomonas japonica
TCATACCGGCTTGTGCCTGTTTCAGGATGCCAATGATCTGCTCTTCGGTGAAACGTCTCGGCTTCATGTCTAGTCTCCTTTTGGAGTTTCTAGACCGAAATCACTAAGTTTGCAATGGAACAGTTTCAGGGGATAAGGTCAGAGTGATGCAATCGTGTCGTGATGGCATGGGTGCCTTTCACGATTTTTCTTGATTGTATTGGAAAGCAGGTCGTCATAATTGGTTTTATCGTTTATCGCATCCTGTACTTTTTCCGGCAGTTCTCCCGCATACCTGGAAAGGTATTTGTAAATTGGCAACCTGTTGCTGTTGTGAGCCAACATGGTTGGTAACGCCAAATGAATGATACCATCAACATCAAAATCACGATTATCGAGAACTATATCAGAATATAGTTCCTCTGCAGCTAGACCTGCATACCCCTTCTGACCGAAATCGGCGATTACGCCAACACCAATAACCACCTCGACATCTTCCAGTTTTTCATCTTCCAGATTAACCGTCCTGATCTTGCCGGTCGGTTTGTTCGTCAACACCAGCTCGTAAATATCCTGCTTTAGGCGTCGTAGCATCGGCGCGTTGTATTTTGCCTGGTTTTCCAGTAATGCTTGATACAAAACCTCATAATTCTTGATGCGGATACGCGTCATGTCAATGGATTTGCCACCTTCAAAAGATTTGCTGTAGGTTGAGACTTCCTCCGGCATCCCTCCTTTTGCCCGTTCAACAAACATGAGGCGTTCTTTGATCTTGTCGAGATTTTCGACTGAGAGACATTTGACAATTGATTTCAGGATGTTTTCAATGTTGGGGTCGTTGATGGAATAACCGATGAATACGATGGGGTGCTCGAGGAAAATAGTCAGAATTTTTGCGGCCAGATAGGCGTTCTTTTCAGTGAAATTGGCATAGTCCGCTTCATTGATAACGATGGATTCCGGCTTCGTACAGCAACCATGAATTTTATAGATTTCGGAAATGCCTTGCAGGGTGGAAAAGAGCAGTTCCTCCTGGCCGATGTATTTCGTGTAACTGGTAAAAAGGTCCTCAATGAAACTGTCATAATTGGTCGTCAACACCCCGCCGATGCTTCGCATTTCAAGCTGTTTGAATAGCTCGATTTCGGAAGTATACTCTGCATTATGCTCCCTGCTTTTTTGGCGCATATGCCGAGCGATCTCGATTTTGAATGGTGAAACGGAGCGGTTTATCTCATCCTTAGACTGCTCCCGGATATCCATAAACTGATCGTCCTTGAACCAACGCAGGTTAAAGTCACGTTCGATCAGTTCCGCGACTTTCGGCAACAGACCTTCCCGACATTCCAGCCCTTTTGCCTGCTGCTCGTACATTTCGTAGGCGTAGTCATTGTCCATCGCCAGTCGGGCAAACTTACGCAGCAAACCTTTCCAGTTTTCGAGGCCGAGATAGCGGATTGACATGCCGGAACCGACAAACAGCATTGGCAAATGATCCGTTTTTTTTAAGCGTCTCAGAATTGCATTTTTCATGGTAACTCCAGTAAAGGCCGCTTTTTGATGGCTCTTCATCGCTTTGAATGGGCAATCGTATAATTTGCCCTCATTCCATTACCCGGAGGTTTACTGATTGATGCAAACTGAATCTCTGTTTGGTATGGCCTTTGGCATTGTCCCACCATGGGAGGTTACCGAGATCACTTTTTCCAAGGAGTCCAATCGTATTGACATTTTAAGGTGCATCTAGCCTGCGGGTAAATCTCCGAATCAAATTTGATCAACTATATGGAAATCTGACTTTATCGGCAAGTGATACTTCAGAAGATATGCCGGTATACGAGCTTGAAATGCCCCAAGACAGCACGCACAGAAAATCTTTAGGAAAATCTTTAGGGTCAACTTTGACTCTTGAACATTTGGCCGGTGTTGACGATAAAACCGACTTGAAGGTTTAAATGTCAAAGTTGACACTCTTCGCGCCTTTCCCTGCCAGGACACCATGCCGCGTAGCGGCTTCAACACGAGACGAAAAAGTGAAAAAATAGTTTGAACAAACAACGTATGTGATATATCATTGGTATATATCAAGGGGGCTTTATGAATAGAGTCGCTAAAATATTCCAAAACGGCCGGAGCCAGGCAGTACGCCTCCCCGCAGAATTCCGTTTTTCCACTTCTGAGGTATTTATCGAGCGCCAGGGGGACGCCATCGTACTCAGGCCCAAGCCCGAGAGTTGGGACGACTTCTTTGCTCGGCCGTCCAAGGTGCCGGCTGACTTTCTTGCCGACCGGAAAGATGTGCCGCCTGAAGCAAGGGAGCTGTTTTGATGCGGTATATGCTCGATACCAACATATGCAGCTACATCCTCAAAAAACGTCCTGCGGCGGTCAGGCAGAAGTTTGAAGAGGTCGGCCCCGAAAACATCTGCATATCCTCAATCGTCCTCGCTGAGCTGTACTACGGCGCGGCCCGGCACCCAAAGGGCGTTGTTATCCGCCACGAGATCGACGATTTTGCGGCCAGGTTGATTGTGGTGCCGTGGGATGAAGCGGCTGCCGATCACTATGGAGCGATCCGGGTGTCCCTCGAGAAGGCTGGTACCCTCGTAGGAGCGATGGATATGCTCATCGCGGCCCACGCCACAAGCTGCGGCGCCACACTTGTGTCCAACAACCTGCGGGAATTCGACCGGATCAAAAGCCTGAAAACGGCTAATTGGGTATAACGGGATGTAACCTGCCTGAAATCAAGTTCTCTCGTGAAATGGGTCGCGCATGTTTGCGGCCCATTTTATTGACCTTCTCCCCACAAGAACGGACCGGTTCCCGGGGAGAACGTCATGACCACATTTGCAGAAGGATGGCGGTAACAGGATGAAAAAGGAAAAAAGCTGCTCGGTGATCATCGCCCGGCAGGAACATGGGGTCTCCCGCAAACTCATGAGCCCGAACGCCCTGCGCACCCTCTACCGCTTGAGAGATAACGGTTTTTTCGGCTATCTCGTCGGCGGCTGTGTGCGCGACCTCCTGCTCGGACGGGAACCGAAGGACTTCGATGTGGTAACCAACGCCACCCCTGCCGAGGTGAAGCGGATATTCCGCAACTGTCGTCTTGTCGGGCGGCGTTTTCGGCTTGCGCACATCCACTTCCAGGATGAGATTATCGAGGTGGCGACCTTTCGGTCCCAGGCTTCGAACGAGCCGGAGCCCGAGCCGAAAGAAACAAACGAGCCGGACCATCGGCAACGGCATCCGCGGATGCTGAAGGACGACGATGGCATGATCCTGCGGGACAACGTCTACGGCACCCCCGAAGAGGATGCCCTCCGCCGTGACTTCACCATTAACGCGCTTTCCTACAATATCGCCGATTTCTCGATCATTGACTACACGGGAGGCCTCGCCGACCTCAACGCCGGCATCATCCGCACCATCGGCGATCCCGCCGTCCGCTTCCAGGAAGACCCGGTACGGATGCTGCGGGCGGTGCGGTTTGCCGCCCAGCTCGCCTTCACCATCGAGGAAAAGACCCGGAAAGCGCTGGTCGTCGCCACCGATACCATTGTCAGGGCGGCGCCGCCGCGTCTCTACGAGGAGATACTCAAGCTTTTCCTCTCGGGTGAGGGGGCAAGGTGCTACGAACTCCTCCGCCAGACCGGGCTCTTTGCAGCGCTTTTCCCGAATTTTTCGAACTGGCTCGACGCCGAAAGCGAAGGCTTTCCCCACGCCCGGTTCGGGGAAATGCTCAGCTACGTCGATTCCCGTATCCAGCAGGGGGGCAAGGTCTCCCCGCCGCTCCTCCTGGCACTTCTTTTCGGTGAGTACATTGATGGGAAGGCGGCGCATTTCCGCCAACAGGGTGCGCCCTGGCAGCAGAGCGTTAACGCCGCAGTTGCGGAGTTCATGGGTGAAACCTGCCCGATCATTATGATCTCGAACCGCGTCGAGCTCGCGCTCCGCGACATCATCAGCCAGCAGATGCGCCTGAAAAAAATCCCCGGCCGCCGACCGGAGTCGTTCATCGCCCGTCCCGATTTCAATGACATCGTCGAATATTGCCGGGCGACCTGCGGCGACAACCAGGATGTCGTCAAACAACTCGACTGGTGGGCGGCTCAGGCACGGCAGCAGGCGCCGGTGCCGCTTCCTTCCGGACTCACCGAAGAGGCCGGGGCGCCGCAACGGAAGAGAAAGAGACGCCGCCGGCGGAATCCAAAGGCGAAAAGCAGGACGGAAGGGGTATAATTACAGCGGAGTCGAAGCAGGATCTCCATGAGAAGTTCGATGCCGGTTCAGGAGCAATGTTGCCGTCGAAAATTTCTCAATAACAGGTCAATTGTTTGGGCCCTTTTCCCGCAGGTTGACTATCACCACGTACCGGATGTTACAAAGGAATTATCATGCGACATTTAATGTGCCTATCCCTGGCGGCTCTGTTGCTCGCCGCTGCCGGCACCGCCTGTGCAGCAGGCACTGCGGTTGGTTATGGCGTTGAGCTTGAAGGATTTCCCTATCCCTATGCGGTAGAGCATTTCCGGTTTACCTCACAGGGGCGCGACCTCCAGATGGGGTACATGGATGTAAAGCCCACGGGCAGGCCCAACGGGCACACGGTTGTGTTGATGCACGGGAAGAATTTTTGCGGTGCCACATGGGAGGCCACGATCTCTGTCCTGGCCGACGCGGGATACCGGGTCGTCGCTCCCGACCAGATCGGCTTCTGCACCTCGACCAAGCCGGCGTATTACCAGTACAGCTTCCAGCAGCTTGCCGCCAACACCAAGGCATTGCTCAAGCAGTTGGGAGTGTCCCGTTCCACATTGGTCGGGCACTCGACCGGGGGGATGCTGGCGACCCGCTTTGCCTTGATGTACCCGGAGGCTGTCGAGAAGCTGGTCATGGTCAACCCCATCGGGTTGGAAGACTGGAAGGCATTGGGCGTGCCGAGCCGGACCGTGGACCAATGGTATGAGCGGGAGCTGAAACTTTCGGCCGAGGGGGTGCGCCAGTACGAGAAGTCGGTCTATTACGGCGGGCGCTGGAAGGCGGACTACAACCGCTGGGTGGATATGCTGGCAGGGCTCAACCTGGGGCCGGGGCACAAAGTGGTCGCCTGGAATTCGGCGCTCATCTACGACATGATTTTTACCCAGCCGGTGGTGTATGAGTTTCCCCTGTTGAAGGTGCCTACCACCCTGATGCTCGGCGATGCCGACACCACCGCCATCGGCAGTGATATCGCCCCACCGGAGGTTAAGGCAAAGGTCGGCCGCTACAAGCTGCTGGGCAAGGAAGTCATCAAGACGATTCCCCACGGCCGTTTAATCGAGTTCCCCGGTTTCGGGCATGCGCCGCAGATCGAAGCCCCGGCAATGTTTCATAAGGCCTTGCTCGATGAGCTCGGGAGAGCAAACAACTGATTATCGGTGGTAGCCGGCAGTTCGCAGCTTCGGCTCTGATCTGATTTGATTTGATTTGAGGTTGATGCCCTGACCGATCGGATCGGGAAAATAAGGCTATTTCATGGGTATAATGGGCGGGAAGCACATTTTAGTATTGCCGAATGAGCCCGGCTGTGCGATAACCACTTGAAATATCGTGCGAGCCGACATCCCATTGTTGCCCCATGCTTGCATTGTCACCTGCCGATGGGAACCGGCAGCTACTTTTGCCGTAAGGGAAATGCCGCGGATACACTATGGAAACCCGACTTGTCCCCCGCCACCGCTCCGACCAGTTACCTGACTCCCTGTCCACGGTCCTGCTCGTATTGCCCGACAGGTTCGAGATTACATCACAGTTGATGGACATCAGCTGTCAGGGTATGAAGCTCGCCATCCCCCCGACCCCCGTCCCCCTGACAATCCCCCGAAAGACCGAAACCGTCGAGGTTGTCTTTCACGCCTCGCGCCTGCGGGTTAGCTGCCGGTGTATCTATTCCTCCTATAATCCTGACGGCAGCATATCCATGGGTATGTATGTCTTCGACCCCCATCAGCAGGACCAGTTGCGCACCCTTCTGGCGGAAAACGAGTAGCCCCGCCGCCAAAACGTACGGCACACTAGTCGCCGACCGCCACCAGGATACTGCACGGAGCCCGTTCCAGAAGCGATACGCCTACCGACCCTTTCCACCAACGGGAGGCAAAGGATGTCTGCTTCCGGTGCCCCAGCACGATCAGGTCCACCTCCAGTTCGGCCGCCAGGCGGCAGATTTCTTCAACCGGCTCCCCGTAAGCCAAATGGCCGTAAGCGCTACCCCCACCCTCGCGTAACAGAGCGACCCCATCGTCGATGGTGCTCTGGATGTGCCGCTGTTCCTGCTCCATAACCGTCTCCGGCACAAAACCCTCGGCGAGAAAGACGCCCGACGGCATGCGCATGACCGCCAGCAGGTGGGTCTCCGCACGGAGCAGGTGGGCAATGTCTGCGCATTCGAGGAGCGCCACCCGGCCTTCCTCGGTGCCGTCATAAGCGAGCAGGATCTTTTTGTGCATGATGGTCTCCTTTTCTTGCGTGAACCATGCAGGCTGAAGCGCCCGCCCGCCGCCATGAACGAGCCATGAAAGCCGGCTGTGCAGGTCTGCCGGTGCAGAGAATTGCAACACAACGCAGCATGCTTCTCGTGATAATTATTGTCAAGTGCAACCGCGGCTGTCGTTCGTCGTTATCCGGCTTGTTCGGGGAACCGGTGGTCGTTTGGCCGCATACGGTATTTTTTAAAATTTTTTGTTTTTAGAATTGCCGCTGTTTGAGCTATTCTGGCTTTGTTTTGCAGCAAAGCAGAAAGAGGTGGCGTATGAGTATGTTTTCAAGGTGGCGGATTGCCGTCCCCCTCGTGGTGGCATCCATGCTGGTTCAGCCGGTTCTCGATCTGTCGGCGGCATCTTCCGCTGCCGGGGGCAACGTCTACGAGATCCCCCTGAGCGAGCTTAAGAAGGTGGAGAAGAAGAAACCGAAGAAAGCGGAAACCAGGAAACGCGCGGAAAAGAAGCGAACCCATACGGCGCCCCGTAAGGTGTCGGAACCGGCAGGCACTCCCGCCCCGCCCATCCCTGCGTTGCCAGTGGCCCAGAACGAGGCAACGGCCCCGGAAACAGTAGACAGCGTCAACATCAGCCATGAACCGTACAGCTACGTGGTGCCGGGCAAACGGACCACCGTTAAGTCCGTGGTCAGCCTGGACGGGGTGCAGTCAGTTCGGTGCCGCTTCCGCGCCGGGGAAAAGGGGGGCGACGCCTCGGTGCCGATGGCAAAGGTGCCGGGAAGCCAGTTCACCTATAGCGCAACCCTGCCTGCCCTCGAGCCGGGTGCCACAGCGCTTCGGTACCGTGTTGTCGTTGTCGACGCCGCGGGGAATGAAATCCATAGCAAGGAGTTTGTTACCCCCGTGAGGGCAACCCCGGTCGTGCCCGGCTGGCAGCAGGACTCGTCCAAGGAGCCGGTGAGTGCCGTTCTTGGGAATCCCCGGCAGCCTCTTGAGGGGTTCTCCGGTGTAGTCATCGAGAATGCCGACCGGAAGTGATGACGTGCCGGCGCCGAAAATAAAAATGCAATAAAAATAAGATGGTTAGCTTTTAGGGGGAGGACTCGGAGGGGGGCTACCCGCCTTCAGTCGGTTGTACAGCACCGGCAGGAGCGCGAACAGGCCCAGGAGGGCGAACGAGCCCAGCACCCGCGGTGAGGCGATGCCGGAGAGCGAGGTGATGCCGGCCAGGCTGGCCCCGGCATTGACATAGACGAAGCCGCCGGGGATGATGCCGATCATGGTGCCGAGCACAAAGGTGCGCAGCGGCAGACGGGTCAGGCCGGCCGCCAGGTTGATCAGGAAAAAGGGAAACAGCGGCACCAGCCGCAGAAAGAGCAGGTAGTTGAAGCCGCGGGTCTCCAACTCCCGGTTCATGGTTTCCAGCCTTGTGCCGAACCGGTTCTGGATCGCATCGCGCAGCAGATAGCGGGTCACCAGGAAGGCCAGGGTGGCGCCGATGGTGGCGGCACTATTTGCGTAGACCGTTCCCATGAGCGAGCCGAAGATGGCGCCGGCAGCCAGGGAAAGGACGGCTGCGCCGGGGAGGGAGAGGGCGGTCTGGATAATGTAGACGGCCATGAAGCCTGCTACCATGAGGGCCCTATGGGAGGCATGGTATGCTATCAGGCTCTGGCGGTTGGCCTTGAGGGCCTCCAGGGTCAGGAAGCGTCCCAGGTCGAACCAGAGGAACGCCCCCACCGCCAGACAGCCGGACAGGGCGATCAGGGCTTTTTTCCACGACATACCAGGCACTCCCTCGACAGCCACTTTTCAGCCCTTTGCCGCCTTGCCTTTTGCCGCCACCCGGGCGCTGAATTTGTCCAGATTGACGGTTACGCGCTCATGGGTCCCCGTGCCGATGACATCCGCCTCGTCACGGGCCTCGATCTCCCACACCGTGCGTTTCCCGTCCACCTCGATACAGCGGACCCGCGCCGTCACCTCCATGCCGGGAGGAGTGGCCGCCTGGTGGGTGATGTTGATCATGGTGCCCAGGGTCCGCTCCCCTTCGTCCAGATAGGGACGCAGGGCCTCCATGCAGGCCCATTCCATGAAGCCGACCATGAAGCCGGTGGCAAAGACCTCGGGCATTTCACGGAACAGGTCCGACTCGGGGTACAGGAAAGGGACGGTCTTCTCCCGCGGCACGCGATAGCTGAAGGTGTGTTCCAGTCCCGCCGTAAGTGTTGTTTTCATGGTTTCTCACCTCTTTTGATAGCGTAGCAACTCCCGCTCCGCTGCCAGCGCAGCCAGGCGCCGAGCACCCTCTTGAGGAACGGCGTCAGGCGGGTGCGGTTATGGGTGTCGGCCAGCTTTTTGATCGCCTCGGCCTGGGTCGGGTAGGGGTGGATGGTCCGGGCGATGGCCCCCAGGCCGAGGCCGCTGGTGATGGCCAGGGAGAATTCGTTGATCATCTCCCCGGCGTGACGGGCCACGATGGTGGCGCCGATGATCCTGTCCGAGCCGGTGCGCAGGTGGACCCGGGCGAAACCCTCCGTATCGCCGTCCAGCACGGCCCGGTCCACCTCTGTCAGGGGCACGGTCAGGGTAGAGACCGGGATGCCCCGCTCCCGCGCGTCCCGTTCATACAACCCCACGTGGGCGATCTCCGGGTCGGTGTAGGTGCACCACGGGACGACCAGACTGGATGCTTTCTGTCGCCCCATGAAGAGGGCGTTGGCGATCAGGATGCGGGCCAGGGCATCGGCGGTGTGGGTGAACTTGAAGGGAAAACAGCAGTCGCCGGCGGCATAGATGCGGGGATTGGAGGTTTGCAAGGTGTCGCTGATCACTACACCCCCCGGCCCGTAGACGACGCCGGCCGCCTCCAGCCCCAGCCCCTCCACGTTAGGGGCGCGACCGGCCCCCACCAGGATCGCATCCGCCACCACCTCTATTTCTGTGCCGTCCCGTTCCAGACGCAGGACCTTATCGCTGCCCCGCCGTTCCACGGCCAGGACCGTTGTTCCCGTCAGCAGGTCAAGCCCCCCGCGCATCAGAACGTTCTGTAGGACTTCGGCCGCGTCCCGGTCCTCGCGTCCCATGATCCGGGGGGCCGTTTCGATCAAGGTCACCCGGCTACCGAAGCGGGAGAAGGTCTGGGCCAGTTCACAGCCGATGGGACCGGCGCCGATCACCGCCAGGCGAGGGGGCAGTTCGGTCAGGGAGAACACGGTTTCGTTGGTCAGATACCCGACCTCGGCCAGCCCCGGGATCGGCGGCGCGGCCGCCCGCCCGCCGGTGCAGATGGCGGCCTTCTTGAACAAGAGTTCCTGCCCTCCTACCGTCACTCGGTCCCGGGCGACGAAGCGGGCCTCGCCTATGAAGACGTCAACCCCCAACTCATCGCGGAACCGTCGGGCCGAATCGTGTCGGCTCAAGGAGCTGCGCAGTCGCCGCATCCGCTCCATGGCTGCTCCGAAGTCAAAGCCGATCTCCGCGCCCCCCCTGATGCCGAACCGAGCTCCGTTGCGCGCGTCGAACAGAGCCCGCGCAGCGCGGATAAGCCCCTTGGACGGGACGCAACCGTAGTTGAGGCAATCGCCTCCCATCAGGTGCCGCTCCACCAAGGCCACCCTGGCGCCCAGACCGGCCGCCCCGGCAGCGCAGACCAAGCCTGCGGTCCCGGCGCCGATCACCACCAGGTTGTAGCATCCCCCCGGCTGGGGATTGACCCAGTCACTGGGGTGGACATTCTCCCGCAGCTCCCGGTTCTCCGGGGTGTCGGGCGCTATGACCGCCCCTTCGCTCACGGCGTTTTGACAAACTGCATGGCTGCCGAATTCATGCAGTAGCGCAGGCCGGTCGGTTTTGGGCCGTCGTCGAAGACATGCCCCAGGTGCGCCCCACAGCGGCTGCATACCACCTCGGTGCGTTTCGTGAAGAGGCCGTTGTCCGGCCGCAGGGTCACGTTTTCCGGAGCGACCGGTTCCCAGAAGCTGGGCCAGCCGGTGCCGGATTCATACTTGGTGTCCGAGCTGTAGAGGTCGTTGCCGCAGCAGATGCAGCGGTAAATCCCCTTCTCGTGGTTGTTCCAGGTGATGCCGGTGTAGGCCCGCTCGGTCCCCTGTTCCCGGGTGACGTGGTACTGCTCCGGGGTGAGGAGCCTGCGCCACTCGGCCTCGCTCTTGATGACCTTGTCGCTCATGATATAGCCTTTCTGGGCCACGGAGTAGAGGCGGACCCGGGAGGTCCCGGCCGCGGTCGTTGTGGCGGTTGTCGTGGCCGCCGGCGCGCCGCCGCCGTTGCTGCATGCGCCGACCATCGAGAAGATGGCGATGGCGGCCAGAAGAATGTAATGCCGTTTCATGGGTTACCTCCCGTGCTGTGGGGGCGAGGTGGCATGCTCAATGTCCCGCCGAGCCGCCCCACAACTCTTTGAGCCGTTTGTCGCGGCCGCAACTGGTGCGATAGAATTTGTATCGGATCGGATTCTTTTTGTAGTAGTGCTGGTGGTACCCCTCCGCCGGATAGAAGGGACCGGCCGGGGTGATCTCGGTCACGATCGCCTCCCGGAAGGGCTTGCTCCTTGCCAGTGCATCCTTCGACTGCTGGGCCAGGCGGCGCTGCTGCTCGTTGTGGTAGAAGATGGCGCTGCGGTACTGGTGTCCGCTGTCGCAGAACTGGCGGTCCTTCACGGTGGGGTCGATATTGTGCCAGTAGACCGTGAGCAGCCTGTCGTAGCCGATCCTGGCCGGGTCGTAGACGATCTGTACCGATTCGGCGTGGCCAGTGCCGCCGGCGGAGACCTCCTCGTAGGTCGGGTTCCTGGTCTGGCCGCCGGTGTAGCCGGAGGTGACCGAGATCACCCCGGGCAGTTCGTCGAAGGGGTGTTCCATGCACCAGAAACAGCCGCCGGCAAAGGTGGCCTTCTCTTGGGCCGGGGCTGCGCCCGCCGCCCCACCAGAGGCCGGGATGAGCATGAAGGCCAGCACGAGCCCGATCAGTGCCAATTGTAATGGTCGTTTCATCTGTCCAGGTCCTTTCTCCGGATTCGGTTGCTGATTTCTTAAGTGTAATTATACCTCTTTTATCCTGTTCCGTGGACACGGTATATGTTTATTGGCAGATAAAAACGCCTTGACAGTGTCGGTTAATTGTAATTAACTGAAAACGGAACATTCATTCCGTAAAAAGGCACCCCATGGCAAAATCGGAAAAGCGTGACGAGATAGTGCGTGCGACGATGGAACTCATCGCCGAGTTTGGTTTCCATGACGCCCCCATAGCCGCGATCGCAGCCAGGGCCAATGTGGGGGCCGGGACCATCTACCGCTATTTTGCGAACAAGGATGTCCTGATCAACGAGATTTACCTGGAGATCGAAGAACGGCTCATGGCTCATATCCTGGAGGGGTACCGGTCCGAACGTCCCGTCAGGGAGCGCTTCCTCCATCTCGGAGTCGGAGTGCTCTCCTACTTCATACGCAATCCGGCGGAATTCCATTATTTCGAACAGTTCCACATCTCGCCCTACGGTGGCGCATTCCGCAGGGAACGGCTTTTGGAGCGCACAGAGTATCGCGATGTCTTTATGGTCCTCTTTCAGGACGGAACGGCACAGCAGGTTGTAAAGAATCTTCCCCTGATGATGCTCTTTTCCCTGTTGTTCGGGCCGTTATTCACCGTTGCACGGGAGCATCTCCTGGGCTTTGTCCCTTTGGACGACCAACTTATCGAAACGGTGGTCACCACCTGTTGGGATGCGATCCGGCAGTAGTAATAGAGTACTTATTTTTTTACCACAATTAGGAGTGAACGTTCACTCCTAATCACGCTGCGAGGAATTTTTGTCATGGCATTAAAGCGGGAACCGGAAAAGCACCCGAATCATGAACGCTGGCTGGTCTCATACGGCGATCTGCTGACGCTGCTCTTAGCGGTCTTCGTGGTCCTGTACGCCATGTCCCTGGCCGATAAGAAGAAGGTTGAAGAGGTGGCGGAGTCGCTGCGGGAGTCCTTCGGGTATTCCAAGGCGTCCCTCGGGGCAAAGCCGGTGGTGATCGAGTCTGGGAATATCAGCATCGTTCCGAGCATCAAACCCCAAAGCTTGCCGGTGCAGCAGCGCCAAGCCCAGGGGAAGCAGCGCGCCTATGCGATGGAGAAGGATTTTGGAACGATCAAGGCATCCCTGGATGCCTACCTGACGAAGAGCGGCAATAGGGGGAAGGTGAGCATCGATATCACCCGCCGGGGGCTGGTGGTAAGTCTCAAGGAGGCGGGGTTCTTCGATTCGGGCAGCGCCCGGATCAAGGCGGGATCTGAGGAGCTTTTCAGCGTGATCGCCCAATCCCTGTCCCATTATGCCAACCCCTATCGGATCGAGGGACATACGGATAACGTACCGATCCACACCGGCCAGTTCCGTTCCAATTGGGAGCTTTCAACGATGCGCGCCACCAATGTTCTCCAGAAGTTGGTCGATTCCTACGGCTTCGATCCGGCCGCGATGTCGGCGGCGGGGTACGGCGAATACCGTTCCGTGGCCGACAATGGGGCTGCGGAAGGCCGGGCCAAAAACCGGCGAGTCGATATCGTGATGCTGTCGTCCGGGGGCGAGGCGGGTGAACCGGGAAACGGTTCGAGTCGGTAGCCGCCGTAACCTGAGGCGGATAAAGGCCGTTTCAGAGGTTTTATCCGGTGTAAGCTCAGATTCCGATCCAGGCGGCGCCGAAGACTCCGGCCGAGTCGCCCAGGCGGTTCTTCAGGATCGGGGTGGCCAGGTCGTCGTGGAAGGCGGAGCGTCGTACCCGTTCGATGCCGGTGGTGTAGAGCTCGACGATGTTGGACAAGCCGCCCCCCAGAACCACGGCGTCCGGGTCGAGGATCGAGATCAGTCCCCCCAGGCAACGGCCGAAGTCGTCCAGAAAACGCTCAAAGGCTGCACAACAACGCGGCTCCCCCTCCCGGGCGCCTGCCACGATCCGCTCCATGGTCAAGCGTTCGCCGTACTCCCGTGCAAAGGCCGCTTCGACCCCAGAGCCGCTGATCTTCGTTTCCACGCACCCCCGGTTGCCGCAGTAGCACGCCGCCCCGGCCGGGTCCACCGACAGGTGCCCCCATTCCCCGGCGATGCGGTGCGGCCCCTGGCGTACCCGTCCGTCGATGCAAATCCCGCCCCCGCAGCCGGTCCCCATGATCACCCCGAATACCAGCCCGTATCCTTGCCCCGCCCCCTGACGGCACTCGGCCAGGGTGAAACAGTCGGCATCGTTGCACAGGGCCACGGCCCGGCCCAGTTGCCGTTCCAGGTCTCCCTGCAAGGGCTTGCCGATGAGACAGGTGGAGTTGGCGTTGCGCACCAGCCCGGTCCGCTCGTCGCTGGAGCCGGGGATGCCGATCCCCACGGTGCAGGGCGCCCCGGCCGGAACAAGGGCCATGGCTTCCCGGATGGCCGTGGTCACGGTTGCCACTACGGCGGGATAGCCCCGGTCAAGGGGCGTGGCCCGGCGCTCCCGGAACAGGACCGTACCGTCGGGGGCAAGGAGCAGCGCCTCGGTCTTGGTGCCTCCCAGGTCGATGCCGATACGAAAGGGTGTCTGTTCAGAGGCAGAGGTCATCATGGTGTGGTTATTTGTCATGGATGTTGACGCCAACTATGTACAAGATAAACGGTGAACGACGCCGCAACGGTTAGCATTGAAAAATTCAGGTTGTTCAAAAATAGTCAGATCGTCGCACCCGCAAAAAGCCCCGCGGAGGCGTAGCAGCGCTACGCCGCACAAAGGAGCTTTCGAGGACAGCGGCGAGATGGCTGTTTTTCAACAACCTGCTACAGCATCTTGCGCAGGTACTGGCCGGTGTAGGACTTGGTGACCTTGGCCACCTGTTCCGGGGTGCCGCTGGCGATGATCTCGCCCCCCCGGTCGCCCCCCTCGGGGCCCAGGTCGATAATGTGGTCGGCGGTCTTGATCACGTCCAGGTTGTGCTCGATGATGACGATGGTGTTGCCGGTATCCACCAGGCGCTGGATCACCTCCAGGAGCTTGCGGATATCCTCGAAGTGCAGACCGGTGGTCGGCTCGTCCAGGATGTAGATGGTGCGGCCAGTGGCGCGGCGGGAAAGCTCCTTGGCCAGCTTGACCCGCTGGGCCTCGCCCCCCGAGAGGGTGGTGGCCGACTGCCCCAGCTTGATGTAGCCCAGGCCTACTTCTTCCAAGGTCTTGAGCTTGTTCTTGATGCGCGGGATGGCCCCCATGAACTCCAAGGTCTGGGAAACGGTCATGTCCAGCACCTCGGCGATGGATTTGCCCTTGTAGAGCACCTCCAGGGTCTCCCGGTTGTAGCGCGCCCCTTTGCAGACCTCGCACTCCACGTACACGTCCGGCAGGAAGTGCATCTCGATCTTGATGATGCCGTCCCCGGAGCAGGCCTCACAGCGCCCCCCCTTGACGTTGAAGGAGTAGCGCCCCGGCTTGTAGCCGCGCAGCTTGGATTCGGGCAGGTTGGAGAACAGGTCGCGGATATCGCCGAACACGCCGGTGTAGGTGGCCGGGTTGCTGCGCGGGGTGCGGCCGATGGGGGACTGGTCGATGTTGATGACCTTGTCCAGGTGTTCCAGGCCGCGGATGTCCTTCACGGCGCCGGCCTTCTCCCGGCTGCGGTAGAGCCGCTGGCTCAGCACCTTGTACAGGGTGTCGATCACCAGGGTCGATTTTCCCGAGCCCGAGACGCCGGTCACGCAGGTCATGATGCCCAGGGGAATCTCCACGTCCACGTTCTTCAGGTTGTTCTCGGAGGCGCCGATGATCTTGAGATGCTTGGTCCCCTTGCGGCGTTTCTTCGGCACCGGGATGGACAACTCACCGGACAGGTATCTGCCGGTCAGGGACTTCGGGTCCTTCATGACCTCGGCCGGTGTGCCTTGGGCCACCACCTCGCCGCCGTGGACCCCGGCCCCCGGCCCCATGTCGATCAGATGGTCGGCCTCTAGGATAGTCTCTTCGTCGTGCTCCACCACCAGGACGGTGTTGCCCAGGTCGCGCAGATGCTTGAGGGTGTCCAGCAGTCGTGCGTTGTCCCGCTGGTGCAGGCCGATGGAGGGCTCGTCCAGGATGTAGAGCACCCCCACCAGGGACGAGCCGATCTGGGTGGCCAGGCGGATGCGCTGCCCTTCGCCGCCGGAGAGGGTGCCGGAGGTGCGGTCCAGGGAGAGATAGTCCAGCCCCACGTTCACCAGGAACGAAAGGCGCTCGCGGATCTCCTTGAGGATGCGCCGGGCGATCTCCTTCTCCTTGTCGGTGAGTTCCAAACTATCGAAGAAGGCCAGGCAGTCCCGAATGGAGAAGGCGGTGACGTCGCGGATGGTGCGCCCCCCCACCAGCACGTGCAGCGCCTCGGGGCGCAGGCGCGCCCCCTGGCAGGTGGGGCACGGCATGACGTTCATGTACTTTTCCATCTCTTCCCGGGATGCGTCCGATTCGGTCTCGCGCCAGCGCCGTTCCAGATTGTTCAGCACCCCCTCGAACTCCTTCTGGTAGGTATGGCGCCGTCCGCCGTCCTCTTCCCACCAGAACTCGATCTTCTTGCCCCCGGAACCGCTCAGGATCACGTCCCGAACCTGCTCGGGCAGATCCTTGAAGGGGGTGCGGATGTCGAATTTGTAGGCCTTGGCCAACGCCTCCAGGATCAGGTGGAACCAGCCCGAGAGCCGTTTTTCCCAAGGGGCGATGGCCCCTTCCCGTAGGGACAATTCCGGGTTGGGAATCACCAGCTCGGCGTCGAAGTACATGCGGGTGCCCAGGCCGGTGCAGTCCGGGCAGGCGCCGTGGGGGTTGTTGAAGGAAAAAAGCCGCGGCGTGACCTCTTGGTAGGATATGCCGCAATCCACACAGGCCAGCTTTTCGGAGAAGATGTGGGTGACCGGCTTGGGAGGCCTTTTGCCGCCGTCCTCGTCCGGTACATCCGTAGCCGGCAGGACGGTCTCCACCTTCACCACACCTTCGGCATGGTGCAGGGCGGTCTCCAGAGAGTCGGCGAGACGGCGCTGGATCCCCTCCTTGACCACGATGCGGTCGATGACGATGTCGATGTCGTGCTTTTTCTTCTTGTCCAGTTCGATCTCGTCGGCCAACTCCCGCAAGGTTCCGTCGATGACGACCCGGGTGAAGCCCTCCTTGCGCAACTGGTTGAGCTCCTTCTTGTACTCACCCTTGCGGCCCCGGATCATGGGAGCCAGCAGGGTCAACTTGGCACCGGCGGGGAGCGCCATGATCTGGTCCACCATCTGGGAGACGGTCTGGGAGGTGATCTCCTTGCCGCAGGAGGTGCAATGGGGATGGCCGACCCGGGCGAACAGCAGGCGCAGGTAGTCGTAGATCTCCGTGACCGTTCCCACGGTGGAACGGGGGTTCTTGCTCGTGGTCTTCTGTTCGATGGAGATGGCCGGGGAGAGCCCCTCGATGGACTCCACGTCCGGTTTTTCCATCTGTTCCAGGAACTGGCGGGCGTAGGCCGAGAGGGATTCCACGTAGCGGCGTTGCCCCTCGGCGTAGATGGTGTCGAAGGCCAGGGTGGATTTGCCCGAGCCGGAGATGCCGGTGATGACGACTAACTGGTCCCGCGGGATTTCAACATCGATACATTTGAGGTTGTGCTCGCAGGCGCCTTTGACGATTATGCTGGAGTGTGCCATGGGTCAGTATTTCAGTCCGTTTCCGAGGATAGTGGTGATCTCTTCGGCCGTGACCGGCCGGGAGAACAGGTAGCCCTGCATCTCGACGCAGTTGCGGGAAGCAAGGAACTCCATCAGGGGGCGCGTTTCCACCCCCTCCGCAGTGACGCTGAGTTTGAGAGTGTGGGCCATGGAGATGATGATCTCCACGATGGCGGCGTCGTCCGGGTTGTTGGCGATGTCCCGCACGAACATGCGGTCGATCTTGAGCCGGTTGATGGGGAAGTGCTTCAGGTAGGAGAGGGACGAGTAGCCGGTGCCGAAATCGTCGATGGCCAAGCTGATGCCCATGTCCTTGAGCTTCTGCAGCATGCGGGTGTTGCTGTCCGGGTTCTTCATGATGGTACTTTCGGTGATCTCCAGTTCCAGCCGGTCGGCGTCGAGTCCGCTTTCCAGCAGGATGGCGGCGATTGTCTCGTCCAGATTCTTCTGGCCGAACTGCTTGGCCGACAGGTTGACCGCCATGCGCATCGGCGCAAACCCCTGCTGCTGCCAGGCCTTGGCCTGGAAGCAGGCGGTCCGCAGGACCCATTCCCCGATGGGTATGATAAGGCCGGTCTCCTCGGCCAGATAGATGAACTTGTCCGGGACGATCACCCCCATGTCGGGGTGCCGCCAGCGCAGGAGCGCCTCCAGCCCCTTGATCTCCCCGGTGCGGGTATCCACCTGGGGCTGGTACAGCAGGAAAAAGTCCTCGCGCTCCAGGGCTTTGCGCATGGAGTTTTCCAGCATCATCCGCTCCAGCACCTTGATGTTCATCTCGCTGGAGAAAAACTGGAAGTTGTTGCCGTCCCGCTCCTTGGCCTGGTACATGGCCTGGTCGGCATGCTTGAGCAGGGTGGGGCCGTCCTCCCCGTCCATGGGGTAGACGGCGATGCCGATGCTGCCGGTGGTGTAGATCTCATGGCCGTTGATGTAGATCGGCTCGGAGATCAGCCCCAGGATCTTCTTGGTAATGGCGGTGATGACCTCTTCGTTGGATACGCCCATGAGGACGACGGCGAATTCGTCGCCGCCGATGCGGGCCAGGGTATCGGTTTCCCGGACGCAGGCCTTGAGACGTTTGGCGATGGTCTTGAGCAGCTTGTCGCCGGCCCGGTGGCCGAGGGTCTCGTTGATCCCCTTGAAGCGGTCCAGGTCCAGGAACAGCACGCCGACCATCTGGCGGTCCCGCAACGCCTGGGCAATGGCGTGCCTGAGGCGGTCGTTGAGCAGGGTGCGGTTGGGAAGGCTGGTCAGGGGGTCGTAGTTGATCAGTTGCTGGATTTCGTTCTCGGCCCTGATACGGGCCGTGATGTCGAGGGTCGTACCGGAGACGAGCTGGGCCTTGCCTTCGCTGTCGCATTCCACCTCTGCCTGGCTGTTGACGACCAGTTCGTCGCCGTTGCACGATTTGATGCGGTAGATCAGGCTGAACGACTGACACTGCCGGGCGGCGTTGGTGATGGCCTTCTTGAAGGCCGGCCGGTCCGCCTCGTTGATGAGGTTGATGAACCACTCCATCTCCACCTGGTGGGGCTCGCCGGGGGTGAACCCGAAGATGCGGTACAACTCGTCGGACCAGTAGGTGTCCCCGGTCAGGGGATTCCATTCCCAACTTCCCATGCGGGCGATCTTCTGGGCTCGCGCCAAGCGGGTCTCGCTCTGGCGCAGGGACTCTTCGGCGCGGCGCAGCCGTTCGCGGGTTTCGGCGTCATGGAGGGTTCGCAGGACCGCCGCCGGCAGGCGGTCCAGAAAACTGGTGTCTTTCAACAGGTAGTCGCAGGCGCCGGTCTTCATCATCTGAACCGCCAGCAAGGCGTCGTCCCGGCCGGTCACCATGATGAACGGGACGGAAAGCCCGCGGTCGGCGATTTGCTCCAGGATGGCGATACCGGTCATGTCGGGGAGGGAATAGTCGAGGATGATCAGGGAAGGGATCGTGGCGGAGAGCAGTTCCATGGCCTCCTGGCCGCTGGTCGCCCCAATGGCCTTGAAACCGTGCTCCTGGAGGGTGCCCGATGTCAGTTCGGCAAAAGCGATGTCGTCCTCAATGATGAGGACGGTGCTTCCGGCCTTTATAGTGTAAGGCGATCCCGTCATGCGCTCTCTCTTCGTCACCCGTGGAACCCTGTGGGGACTATTTTTTCTTCAGCCGCCAGCCTTCCTTGTTCACCTGCGGTACGCGGGAGATCGCCAGCGAGTCGGGCGGCACGTCGATGGTGACGGTCGTCCCGGCCGCCACCAGGGAGTTGCGCCCGACGGTGACCGGGGCCACGAGCTGGACATCGCTGCCGATGAACACCTGGTCCCCGATGACCGTGCGGTGCTTGTTGACCCCGTCGTAGTTGCAGGTGATGGTGCCGCAGCCGATATTGACGTCGCGGCCGATCTCGGCATCACCCAGGTAGGTCAGGTGGGACGCCTTGGAGCCCTCCCCCATGATGATCTTCTTGGTCTCCACGAAATTGCCGATCTTGACGTGGGCGTGGAGCAGCGTTCCGGGACGCAGGTGCGCCATGGGGCCCACGGCCACCGCCTCGTGCAGTTCCGAATCCTCCAGGACCGATCCCGCCTTGATATGGCAGTTGCCGGCGATACGGCAGTTGGAGATGGTGACGCCGTTTTCGATCACGCAGCCGGAGCCTATGACCGTTCTCCCGTTGATCTGGCAGTTGGGGTGGACGATGGTGTCGGCGCCGATGGCGACACCATCGTCGATGTAGGTCTGGTCGGGATCGATGATGGTGACGCCGGAGAGCATCAGCTCCCGGTTGGTGCGCCGGCGCAGAATGCGCCCCGCTTCGGCCAACTGGCTGCGATCATTGACCCCCATGATTTCCTCGGCATCGTCGCAGCACAGGGCCAGGCAGGTCAGTCCCTTGCGGACGGCCATGGCCACCAGATCGGTCAGGTAGAACTCCTGCTGGGCGTTGTCGCTGCCAATACGGCCGATGTTCTCGAACAGGAAGGCCGCATCCATGCAGTAGATACCGCTGTTGATCTCGCGGAGGGCCTGCTCTTCCGGGGCGGCATCCTTCTGCTCGACGATGCGCAGCACCGCTCCGCTGTCGTCGCGCACGATCCGGCCGTAACCATAGGGATCATTCACCGTGGCGGTCAGGACCGTCACCGCCGCTCTTTGGGCGCGGTGGAACTCGATCAGTTTTTCCAGGGTCTCCGTCCGCAACAGGGGGGTGTCCCCGCACAGGATCAGTATCGTGCCGTCGAAACCGGACAGCGCCTCACGGGTGCAAGCCACGGCGTGGCCGGTGCCGAGCTGTTCCTTCTGGATCACGCAGCGGATATCCTCTGCGGCGCGGAAATGCTCCTGCACCGCCTCGGCCTGGTGTCCGACCACCAGCACCACCGGGGTCGCGCCCGCAGTCCGGGCCGCCGTTACCGGGTAGTCGATCATCGGCCTCCCGGCCGCCGGGTGCAGGACCTTTACCAGGCCGGACTTCATACGGGTTCCCTTACCTGCGGCAAGGATGATTGCGGCAACGTTATCCATCTGCATTAATGCTCCCGATTTCTGAAAGGGGTATGCAACGCCTGACCGTACAGTTTATGTGATGCGGGATACGCCGTCAAGTATTCTATGTGTACTCCGGCTGGAGGTCTAATTGTCCGGAACCGCGGCCTAATTTTTATTGCCAATGACGGGCTGTTCTGCTAACTTTCCGAAATAACGTGAAAATAATCGAGGAGTCCCTGACGTATATGAACGATACCTGGTTGGAGGTGGCCTGCGAGCTGCCCAGCGAACTTGCCGATATCCTGGCCGAATACCTTGCCGGCGTCTCGGGCGCCGGCGTCTGCGTCGAAAACCTGAATGTTGATGCCTTCTCCCCTTCAGAAATAGCACACAGCCCGCTCATGACCGTCAAGGCCTACTTTAGCTCCGCCGACGATATGGCTGCCCGCCTGGCCGAGATCTCGGCCTTTCTGGATGACCTGGCCGCCGCCAATCCCGGCGCAGCCATCGGGAAGCCTGCCGTTACGACGGTGAAAAGCGAGGATTGGAGCACGAGTTGGAAGGTCAACTTCAAACCGCTCCGTGTCGGCCGACGGCTTTTGATCGTGCCGTCTTGGGAGGAGGCGGAGGCCGGGCCGGATGATATCGTCCTCAGTCTGGACCCGGGCATGGCCTTCGGCACCGGCGGGCACGAGACGACCAGGCTCTGTCTGGAGCAGTTGGAAACGGTCCTGCTTGGTCGCCCGGCCGCCCCTCCCCCCTCGGTGCTGGACCTGGGGACCGGTTCCGGCATTCTGGCCATGGCCGCAGCACGCCTGGGCGCGGGCCGCATCTGCGCCGTGGACATCGACCCGGATGCGGTGGAGGTGGCGCGGGAAAATATGGCGATCAACGGCCTGGCGGAGCGGATCGAGTGCAGCGCAACGCCCCTGGAATCCCTGGCTGGCCCCTTCGACGTCATCCTGGCCAATATCCTGGCCGAGGAACTCGTCCGGCTGGCCCCCCAACTCTCGGAGCGGCTGGCCCAAGGGGGCGTGCTGATCCTGTCCGGTATCCTGGCCGAGAAGGAGGCCTTTGTGCGTAGCGGGTTCGCGGCCCAGCCCCTGGTCTACCGGGAAACGGCGCACCAGGGGGAATGGGTGGCGATGCTCTACAGCAAGGATGCCGCACCGGCATGAGTCAGCGGCGTTTCATGATATCGTCCCGGAATATCCGGGACGGGTATGCTTCCTTTAATGGCGATCTCTTCAACCACATGGTGCGGGTGCTGCGGCTCGGCACCGGTGAGGGCGTGACCCTGGTGGACGAGGCGGGCAACGAGCACCAGGGGGTTATCGACCAGGTGTCCCGGGAGTGGGTCGCCGTCAGGGTCGAGGCTCCCCGTCAGGCGGCCCCGGCCGGAGAGGGGGGGGCGCGGATCACCATCTGCCAGGCCCTGCCCAAGGGGGAAAAGATAGATCTGATTCTCCAGAAGGGGACGGAGTTGGGGGCTCACGATTTCAGCCTGTTCGGCGGTCGGCGTTCCGTGGCCCGGGTGCGCGAGGAACAGCTCGCCGCCAAGCTGGAACGCTGGCAGCGGATAACGGCCGAGGCGGCCCGCCAGTGCAATCGGCGCTCCATTCCGGGCGTTTCCTGGTCGCCGTCGGCGGCCGAGGCGGCCGGCTCCACCTCCCAGGAACTCCGCCTGCTGCTGTGGGAAGGGGAGCGGAAGCTGGGCCTGAAGGCGGCCCTTGCCGACCGGGCCTGTCCCGCCTCAGTCATCGTGGCCGTGGGGCCGGAGGGTGGCTTCGACCCCCTTGAGGTACAGCAGTTTCTCCAGCAGGGGTACCTGCCGGTTTCCCTGGGAGACCGGATTCTGAGGACCGAAACCGCCGCTATTGCCATTACCGCAATTTTACAGTATATTTGGGATACTCAGTAACGAGAATTACAGCTCGCAAGGAGCCGCCGATGAAATGCCCCAAGTGCGGATACAACAGCTTTGAGTACAATGATAATTGCCCCAAGTGCCTCAATGATCTCACCGGCTATAAGGCGACCTACGGGCTCAAGGCCATGGTGCTGCCCCTCGCGGCCCGGACGGAGATGGCCCGGGCCATGGCGAGCGAGGCCCACGCAGACAATCATTCGGCGGAGGATACGGACATGACCGCCGATATCTTCTCCTTCGACCTGGGCGATGATGGGCCGGAAGCGTCGTCCCAGGGGGGCGGTGCCGTCCATGACCCCTTCAGCTTCGACGATGAGCCGGGAGATTCCTTGGGGACCGGGTTCGGCGACCTCTCCTTCGGCGAGGAACAGAAGTCGGCCCAGGCCAAGGCCGAAGAAGACGCCTTCTCCAGTCTGTTGGAGACGACCCCGCACAAGAGCACTGCCGCGCCGGCAGGCAAGCCCGCTGCCGCTGCCGCGAACGACGAGTTCGATCTGGAAAATTTTTCCTGGGACGACACGCCTGGTTCCGCCAGCGACGACAAGGGCGGCAGCAAGCCCCGTGAAGATGACTTCGGCAGCCTGTTCGGCGGTACCAAGAAGTAGCCCGTTACGCCGCGGCAGTCCCAGGGCCCGTTCCCCCTCATATCAGGGCGGACGGGCTTTGACGTATCCGTAATGCAATCCCGAGTGAAAAACGCTTCCCCGGAGTCTTCACGTGTCCCAACGCATCGCCATCCTTCCCGAAACCATCACCAACAAGATCGCCGCCGGCGAGGTAGTCGAACGGCCCGCCTCGGTCATCAAGGAGTTGCTTGAAAATTCCCTGGATGCCGGCGCAAGCGATATCTCCGTGGAGATCGCCGCGGGTGGGAGGCGGCTGATCCGTATCACGGACAACGGCCACGGCATGTCCCGGGAGGACGCCCTGCTTTCCCTGGAACGCCACGCCACCAGCAAGATCAGGACCGACAGCGACCTGGACGGCATCCTGACCCTGGGGTTCCGCGGCGAGGCGCTCCCCTCCATCGCCTCGGTCTCCCGTTTCCGGCTGGCGACCCGTGAAACCGGCAGCCTGGAGGGGACCGAGATCATCGTGGAAGGGGGGAGGGTCAAGGACGTGAAGGCCTGCGGCATGGCCCCCGGCACGGTCATCAGCGTGGAGCAGCTGTTCTTCAACACCCCGGCACGCCTCAAGTTCCTGCGCAGCGCCGAGACCGAAACGGGACACGTGGGGGACACGGTAGCCCGCATGGCCGTTTCCCGTCCCGATGTGGCCTTCCGGTTGACCAGCGACGACCGGGAGATGCTGCGGGTGCAGCGCAGCGACCTGCGCCGGCGCATCGCCCAGGCCGTGGGCAAGGATGCCGCTGCGGCTCTCCACGAGGTCGCCGGCACCGAGGGGGGCATCACGGTCACGGGGTTCATCTCCGGCCCCCAGTCTGTTCGCTCCACCACCTCGGCCATGTTCACCTACATCAATGGTCGTTTCGTGCGGGACAAGGTCGTACAGCACGCCATCATGCAGGCCTACCGGGGCGTGATCGACCGTGGTCGCTATCCGATCCTGGCCCTGTTCATCGAACTGCCACCGGGCGAGGTGGACGTCAACGTCCATCCCACCAAACACGAGGTGCGCTTCCGCCGCCAATCCGTTGTACACGACGCCCTCCAGGCTGCTCTGGAGGAGGTGCTGCGCCGCTCCCCCTGGCTGGCGCACCATCAGGAACCGGCACCCCCGGCACAGGCCGCTCCCCCCACCGGTCAGGCCTATCGCGAGCGGATCGCCGCCGCGGCCCAGGCATCCCTGCGGTTTGTGGAGCAACCGCCGCGTTCGTCCTTTCCCCTTGCCTCCGTTTTCGAAACCGGCCCGCGGCCTGTACCGACCCCTACCGTTGTACCACCCGGCGGGCCCGTTTCGATCCGTGAACCGGCGGAGCCGTTTCACCCGGAGCCCGCACCAGCGGAATCCATGGGCTATTTTTCCGCACTGGCGATCATCGGCCAGTTCCACGGGGAGTACCTCCTGTGCCAGTCGGGCGCCGAACTGGTGATCATCGACCAGCACGCCGCCAGCGAACGGGTCGCCTACCAGCGCCTGCGGCAGCAGTTTCGGGCCGGCGGGGTGGAGTCGCAGCGTTTGCTCTTTCCCGAGACCCTGGAGCTTTCTTTTGGGGAGGCGGCCGTGGTGGGGCGTTTCCGCGAGGACCTCATCCGGGTCGGCTTCGACCTTGAGCCATTCGGCGGCGCCACCGTTATCGTTGCCGCCCTGCCGCGCCTGGCCGCAGAGCGGGACGGCATGCAGCTGGTGCGGGACATCCTGGCCGAACTTGCCGCACTGGGGACCAGCGTCGCCTTCGACGGCGCCATCGACGACCTGCTGGCCCGCATCGCCTGCCATTCGGTGGTGCGCGGCTTCCACCCCCTGGAGAACCGCCAGATCACTGAGCTGCTGCGGGCCATGGACGAAACCGACTTTGCCGCCAGTTGTCCCCACGGCCGGCCCGTATCCCACACCATCACCCTGGTGGAGTTGGAAAAGATCTTCAAGCGGACCTGACCCCCTGCCAACGGGTATGTAATCATGAATCCTCACAACAGGCCCAAGATACTGGTCGTCGTCGGCCCCACCGCCTCGGGCAAGAGCGAACTGGCCCTGCGCCTGGCCCGCGAACTGGACGGCGAGATCGTCAACGCCGACTCCATGCAGGTCTATCGCGGCCTGGACATCGGCACCGCCAAGCCGCCGCCGGAGCAGCGCGCCGGCGTGCCCCACCACCTGATCGACGTGGCGGAGCCGGACCGGCTCTTCTCCGCCGCCGATTTCGCCGACGCGGCCGATGCGGCCATCCGCGCCATTACCGGCCGCGGCAAGCGGGTCATTGTGGTCGGCGGCACCGGGCTCTACATCCGCGCCCTGCTCAAGGGGCTGGTGGATTCCCCCAGCGGTGCGGGCGCTGTCAGGAAGGCGTTGCAGGAAGAGGCCGCGCAGCTGGGCAACGAGGCCATGCTGGACAAGTTACGGCAGGTGGACCCGGAGTCGGCGGCGCGCATGCACCCCAACAACCTGGTGCGCATCATCCGCGCCTTGGAGGTGCACCGCCTGACCGGCGTTCCCCTCTCCCGCCACCAGCAGGAACATGCCTTTGGCGCCCTGCGTTACGATAGCCTCCAGATCGGCATCCGTATCGACCGCCAGGAGCTCTATCGACGTATCGAGGCCCGGGTTGATCAGATGCTGGCGGCGGGGTTAGTGGCAGAGGTGCAGGGGCTCCTGGCTCAGGGGTATGGCCGCCAATTGAAAGCCATGCGGGCCATCGGCTATAAGGAGTCGGCCGCGTATCTGGCCGGAGAATGTGGCCTGGATGAGGCCGTGCGGATCATGAAGCGGGACACGCGCCGCTATGCCAAACGCCAATTGACATGGTTCAATGCCGACCCGGATATATTATGGTTTGAATATCCGGGAAAGTTTGCTAGTATTTTACAGCATGCTATTGAATTTTTTGAATAACAGGAGGAACCCCCCTCATGGCAAAAGCACCTTTCAACATTCAGGACCAGTACCTCAATCAGGCCCGTAAGGAGCGTGTCCGCGTGGTTGTTACCATGATGTCGGGCGATAAGCTGGAAGGCCACATCAAGTCGTTCGACAACTTCTCCGTGCTGCTGGATTACAACGGCGACATCCTTATCTATAAACATGCCATATCCACTATAACCTCGGCTGACGGCGCTTTCCGGCTGCACCAATAATCCGTTCAACCGTCTCCGGGGGCGCCGCGTCCCCGGAGACGGTAGTATGAATCAGGTTCCCATGAACAAGAGTACAAAGCTCCTTCTCGCAACGGCCCTGTCCCTCGCGGCCCTGGCTGCGGTCATCCTCTACTTTTCGTCCTCCGTATTCCTGCAACTGTTCATCGCCTTTGCCCTGGCCTACATGCTCAACCCGGCGGTGATATTCCTGGAGCGGAAGGGGGTAGGGCGCATCCCCAGCATCCTGGTCGTCTTCACCACCGCGCTGGTTATCTGCGCCGGCATCGCCGTGTTCTTCGTAGTCTCCCTCGGCAGCGAGTTCTCCAACATGCAACTCAATCTGCCCGCCTATGCCCAGCACCTCTACGAGATCACCCCGGCGGCGGTCAAATCCTACCTGGGGGTCGAAACCCCGGCCAAGCTCTCACTGCGCCTGAATGATGCCCTGGCCCAGGCCCGAAGCGTTGCACCGGACATCGCCAAGCCGCTCTTGAATCTCCTGCGGGAGGCGTTTTCTTCCACGGTCGCGCTCATCCTGGCATTGTTGGGCTATTTCATTATCCCGGTCTATCTCTTCTACCTGCTGGCCGACCTGCCCCGGTTGAAGGCGTTCGTCCAGTCGTTTGTCCCCGAGCGCCACCACCGGGCCTACAACGCAAAGCTTGGGGAAATCGACACGGTGCTGGGCGGGTTCATCCGGGGCCAGCTTTCGGTCTGCGCCATCCTGGCGGTGCTCTACAGCGTCGGCCTGTATTTCATCGGCATCGACCTGGCCATCGCCATCGGCACCCTGGCCGGTATCACCTTCATTATCCCCTATGTGGGCACCATCATCGGCATCTGTCTGTCGGTCGTCATGGCGCTGCTCAAATTCCACGATATCCTCCATCCCCTGCTCTGCCTGGGGTGGTTCGGCCTGGTCCAGACCCTGGAGGGGGCGATCATCACCCCCAAGGTGGTGGGGAACACGGTTGGTCTGCACCCCCTGGTGGCCATCATTGCGCTCTTGATCGGCGGGGAGATGTTCGGCCTCATGGGGATGCTGCTGGCCGTGCCGGCCACCGCCGTGCTGCAGGTATTCCTGCGCTCCCTGGCCGCTTGGTATCGCGAATCCGACTTCTACCGGGGGCAATGATGAACGGGCTTATTGTTGAAACGGTCACACTCGGCTCTATCTGCGAGGAGATGGGGGTGGAGCCGGGGGACCGGCTACTGGCGGTCAATAATCATCCCCTGCGGGATATCATCGATTACAGCTACCACACCGCCGCCGACGACGAGTTGCTGCTGGAGGTCGCCAAGCCGGACGGCGAGGTCTGGGAGCTGGAGATCGAGCGGGAGCCGGGGGAGCCGTTGGGGCTCACCTTCCCGGCCCCGGAACCGGCCCGGTGCCGCAACAACTGCGTTTTCTGCTTTGTCCATCAGCTCCCCCGCGGGCTGCGCAAGCCGCTCTACGTCAAGGACGAGGACTACCGCCTCTCCTTCCTCAACGGCAATTACGTCACCCTGGCCAACCTGAAGGCTCCGGAACTGGCCCGCATCATCGACCAGCGCCTATCGCCCCTGTACATCTCCGTCCATGCCACCAACCCGGTGTTGCGCGAACAGTTGCTGGGCCGGCCGGGCATCCCCCCCATCCTCGACCAGTTGCGGGAGTTGGCCGCCGCGCGCATCAGCATGCACACCCAGGTGGTGCTCTGCCCCGGCCTCAACGATGGTCGTGAGTTGGAGCGGACCGTCGACGATCTGGCGGGACTCTACCCTGCGGTGCAATCCCTGGCCGTCGTGCCGTTGGGGTTGACCCGTCACCGGGGGCGCCTGCCGCAACTCACACCGGTGGACACCGACTATGCCCGGGCCTTCGTAACTACCTGGGGACCGCGGGCCAAGGCCCTGAAAAAACGCCTGGGCGAGCCGTTTCTCTTCCTGGCCGACGAATTTTACCTCAAGGGAGGCGTTCCGTTCCCCCCGCTGCGGGAGTACGGCGACCTCCCCCAGATAGAGAACGGGGTCGGCATGGTGCCTCTGTTCCAGCGGGACGCCGCACAGGTGCTGCGAACGGCCCGGCCGGTGGGCAACCTGCGGGTCACGGTGGTGACCGGCGTCTCGGCCGTGGGCTTCGTGGGGGCCTTCCTGGCCGGGTTGGAGGAGCGGACCGGCGCCCGGATCGTACCGCTGGCGGTGAAAAACCGCCTGTTCGGAGAAAGCGTGACGGTCAGCGGCCTGGTGGCGGGTAACGACATCATGGCGGCGCTTGAGGGGGGGGATATCGGTGTGGGGCTTCTGGTGCCGGACGTGATGCTCAAGGAGGGGGAGGGGCTGTTTCTGGACGATGTGCCCCTGGAGGAGTTGCAGGGGCGCCTCGGCCGCCCGGTGCTCACCTTCGACGGCACGCCCCGTGGCTGCTACCGGGCGCTCCGGCAGATGGCCCGCTTGGGTGCAGGCAACTCTGCGCCAGCATCTCCCTGACCTTTGCCAGCAACACGTCCGCGGGGAGTGCGCCCGCGAAAAAGGCCTGCCGTGCGGCAGGCCTTTGGGATGATCGTTACCAGGTGTTCAGTGGGTGACCTCGGCGCATTCCTTGCGCTCCCACGAATCCAGTTCACCGTTTTCAAGTCGTACCTGAACGGTTTCACCTTCGTAGGTGCAACCGAACGAGTATCCGAGCTGCCCGTTTTTCAGGTTGCGGAGGGGAACGTGTTCTTCGCGCTGCTCGGTCCAGTAGCAGACCTGATCGTATTGGTTCGTTTTCATGGCCTTCCCCCTTTCTCTTTCCATGATATATTTTATCCCCCTTGGGTGGCTCTTCGCAAGTTCTGCTTTTGCCCGGCCTGACAAGCCGTGAAAATTGCCCACCTGTTATCTTTTCTCCACCTGCTCGTAACAATCCGCATGTATGTAGGTTGTTATAAACATGCAAAGGAGACTCGCCATGAAAATTCGACCCGATGAAGACTATTACTACTGGTGCTGCGATTGGTGCGACACGGAAAACCTTGTCCTCTGGGCGCGGCTGCACGCCGGCGCCTACTGCGGCGCCTGCCACCGCCCCATGAGTCTGGCCGACAGCCCGCAGGGCGTGGTTATCGACAACTCCATCGCTGCGGGTCTCTGCTGAAACAGCAGATTACCGGGCGTACCCCGCAAATCTATTTAAAGTCTGGATATAACCTGCGACTTTGGTATCATGCAGGAACAACCCCATGGGCGACATCCGGTCGGGGTGCCGTCTCCGGGGGGATTCTCACTCTGCCAAAGGTATGCTGTCCGCCGCACCGGCCGGCAGCGAAACGTCCAGACCCATGCATACCACCCCTTTCCTGATCATTAACCCCGATTCCGGCAGCTTCAGCCGCAGACTCATTGCGCGGGTGGTTGACAGCCTCAAACGAGCCGGTCTGCCCCCCGTCATCCATCCGGTCAGGAACCCCTCCGAGGCGCTCCCCTGTTGCCAGGCCATCCGCCGGGTACGCGAACATCCCTTCATCATCGTGGCCGCCGGAGACGGCACCTTCAACGCCGTCTTGAACGGGCTCGGCCCCGGACCGGCGACCCTGGCGGTGCTCCCCCTGGGCACGTCCAATGTCCTGGCCGCCGAACTGGGGATCACCTCCCTTGAGGACGGCATCGCGCGGATCTGCGCGGGCAAGACCGGGCCGCTCTCGGTGGGGCTCCTGGAGTTCGAAGCGGGTCGCCGCTATTTCGCACTCATGGCGGGCAGCGGACTGGACGGCGCCGTGGTGGGCGGGGTCAGGGCGGGGGAAAAACGGGTGCTGAAGCAGGGGGCCTACGCCCTGTCGGCGTTCAGGGCGGCGCTTGGGTGGGATCGGGGCATGCAGGAGATCGTCGCGGACGGGAAGCTTTGTCTCTGCCACACGGCGGTAGTGTGCAACGCCGCGCGCTATGGGGGGAACTTCAGGCTCTCGCCCGACAGCGACCTGTTCCGCCCCGGTTTTGAGATCGCCTGCGTCACGAGCAACCATCGGAGGGGATACCTGGCGATTATCCGCAACCTCTTCCTGGGACAGCCGCTGCAGGATGCGGCTCTTACCTGGCTCACCGCCACGGAGATCGAACTGCGTGGAGCAAAGCCGATCCAGCTCGATGGGGATTTCGTCGGGCACGGTCCGGCGCGGATCACGGCGGTGGCCGATTTTGCCCGGCTTATTCTGTAGCCGTTGTATCCTCGGTTGGGGCGTCTTTCACCGGCCCTGTCGGCACCACTCCCGTTGCGCCTAACGGGCCCCGTTCATTTTGATTCTTGACAGACGTCCCGCAAGGACGTATTGTTTTTTGTCAGGAATGATTCCTGATTAGGAGCGCGCCATCAAACGGGAACAGATCAAAAAAAACATCATCCAGGGACTCAGGGAAAAGGGGTTGAAACTGACCTCCCAGCGCCTTGAGGTCATAAGCGTGCTTACCCGCGACAAGAGTCATCCGTCCGCCCTGACCATCTTTAAAACGGCGCGGGAGAAATATCCCAACATAAGCCTGTCCACCGTGTACTATACCCTGGCTCTGCTCAAGAAACACCGGCTGATCAAGGAACTGGAGTTCGAGACCATGGACAACCGTTACGATATGGATACGGCCAACCACCTCAACCTGATCTGCACCAACTGCGGAAGGATCGAGGACTTTACCGACGCCGTTCCCGTGCCGCCCGAGGTGGTGGAACAGCACACCGGCTTTGCCCCCCACGATATGCGTTTTGAGTACTACGGGCTGTGCAAGCAGTGCCGTAAGCCCTAGCAAGTTTTTTTTATCGAACAGGCAGGAATCGTTCCTGTTTGCCACCAAGCTCTTTGTACCGTCCCATCACGTTGAAATTGCCTGCGGCATTTCCTCGAAGGGACTCACCCCAACCACAGAAAGGAACCGAACAGATGTCATTAAAAGGAACCCGCACCGAGAAAAACATCCTCACCGCATTCGCCGGCGAGAGCCAGGCCCGCAACCGTTACACCTATTTTGCCGCACAGGCGAAGAAGGACGGCTACGTGCAGATTGCCGAGATCTTCGAAGAAACGGCCAACCAGGAGAGGGAACATGCCAAGCGGCTGTTCAAATTTCTGGAGGGGGGCGATGTGGAGATCACTGCCGCATTTCCGGCCGGCGTGGTCGGGACTACCGCGGAAAACCTGCTGGCCTCGGCCCAAGGAGAGCACCACGAACAGACGGAGATGTACCCGGAATTCGCCGCCATCGCCAAGGAAGAAGGCTTCCCGGTGCTGGCCGCCGTGTTCACGGCCATCGCCGTCGCCGAAAAACAGCATGAAAAACGTTTCAGGGCCCTCCAGGCCAATATCGAGAACGACCGGGTCTTCCGGCGGGACGAGCCGGTGGTCTGGAGATGCCGTAACTGCGGTTACCTCCACGAAGGACCTGCCGCCCTGGAACTGTGCCCCGCCTGTGCCCACCCCAAGGCCCATTTCGAGCTGCTGGCCGAGAACTACTGACCGACCAGAAGAACCCCTCACCGAGGCGCAAGGGACGCGAAGAAGCTGCCGGACGTGTTGTTATCAAGCCGGTGGGCGGCTGCTTTTGACGTGGACTGTGCGCCTCTGTGAGGGGGCTGTCACGGTAGTCGGATTGGACGTCTTATCCCAAACTCAAGGAGGAATGCCCATGAAACGAATTTGTCTGTCGCTTGCTTTCGTGCTGTCGCTGGCCGCCGTCGCCGGCCAGTCCGCTGCCGCAGATGATCTTCAGGCCCGCGCCAAAGCCCTCTTCAAGCCGATCCCGGCCAAACCGCCGGTTCTGAAGGGCAATCCGGCCACGCCTGCCAAAGTTGAACTGGGGGCCAAGCTTTACTTTGATCCACGCCTGTCCCGGTCCCAGCTCATCAGTTGCAACACCTGCCATAATGCGGGATTGGGCGGCGCCGACCTCCAGGTGACCTCCACCGGCCACGGCTGGCAGAAGGGGCCGCGTAACGCCCCGACCGTCCTCAACTCCGCCTACAATATTGCCCAGTTCTGGGACGGCCGTGCCAAGGACCTGGCCGAGCAGGCCAAGGGGCCGGTGCAAGCCTCGGTGGAGATGAACAACACACCTGCACTGGTGTTGCAGACCCTGAGCAGCATCCCCGAGTACGTCAAACTCTTCAAAAAAGCCTTCCCCGGTGAAAAGGAGCCGCTGACCTTCGACAACATGGCCCGGGCAATCGAGGTCTTCGAGGCGAGCCTGGTCACGCCGGATGCCCCCTTTGACCGCTACCTCAAGGGAAACCGCAAAGCCCTGGGCGCCAGGGAAACCGCCGGGCTCAAGCTCTTCATCGACAAGGGATGTGTTGCCTGCCACGGTGGCCTCAATCTGGGCGGTTCCGGTTATTTTCCCTTCGGCGTGGTGGCCAAGCCGGCCGAGAATATCATGCCGCGGAAGGATAAGGGGCGGTTTGCCGTCACCAATACCTCGGCGGATGAGTACGTCTTCCGGGCACCTTCGTTGCGCAACGTGGCCATCACGGCCCCCTATTTTCACTCCGGCGTGGTCTGGAGCCTGAAAGAGGCGGTTGACGTCATGGGTTCGGCCCAATTCGGCATCCAACTCAGCGATGAGGAAAGCAGCGCCATTGTCGCGTTTCTTGGCAGCCTGACCGGCAAGCAGCCCAAGATCGTCTATCCGCTGTTACCGGCCAGTACCGATGTAACACCTCACCCCACGCTGTAGCGCCTTCCCTGTTTCCCCTGTTTCTGCCCGTTACCGGTGCAGAAACAGGGGCATTTAGCTTACCCGAAGATAGTGTCGTTCCTGCGGTAGATGGCTGCCAGGGCGTGGTTGTGGGCTCGCAGTTCCCGGAAGAATTCGTCCGCAACCCACCGCCGGGCAGCCTTCCATCCGCTCTCACTTGTCGCCGCAACCGCCGCCGTCGCAACCGGGGCAATGCCCCTTTTTCTTCCAGAGGGAGCGGTAGAGCAGCCAGGCAGCGCCGGCCAGTATGACGATCATCAGCACGATATCGAATGCTCCCATGTCACACCCCCCATCCCAGGAGTTGCCCACCCTGGTAGACGATCATCGCCATGCCCCAGGCCAACGCGCTCTGGTAGGCAAAGGCCACCCCGAACCATTTCCACGAGCCGAACTCCTGGCGCATGGCGATGGCGACCACCACGCACGGCATGTAGAGCAGGACGAACACCATGAAGGCATAGGCGGAAAGCGGCGTGAAGGTCTGCTGAATCGTGGCCTTCAGCGGACCCCGGTCCTCCTTCTCGTCCGCCGCCAGGCTGGAGACGCCGAAGGTGGAGACCACATTGGAGGCGGATTCCTTGACCGCCTTGCCAAAAGAGACGGCAATCTCCTGTAGGTCTTCTCCGAAACTTGCCTCGGGTTTTTTCTGCTCCCCCTTCTTGGGGGCATAGATCTCGCCCATGGTGCCGACCACGATCTCCTTGGCGATGACGCCGGTGATCAGGGATGAGGCCGCCTGCCAGGTGCCGAATCCCAGGGGGCTCAGGACCGGGGCCATCACCTGCCCGGCCTGTCCCAGGTAGGAATCCTTCTTGTGCTCCACCCCCCAGGGGAGGTTCAGGAGGAACCAGACAAAGATGGAGACCGCCAGGATGTAGGTACCGGCCTTGATGAGGAAATGTTTCCCCTTCTCCCAGGTGTGCAGGCAGAGGCTGGTGAAGGAGGGCATCCGGTAGGGGGGCAACTCCATGATGAACATGGGGGCCTCGCCCCGGAAGAGGGTGCGCTTGAAGAACACGCCCATGACGATGGCCAGGGCGATGCCCAGTACGTACAGGGACCAGATCACCGTGCCCGGATTGTTGGGGAAGAAGGCCCCCACAAAGAGTACGTAGACCGGCAGCCTTGCCCCGCAGGACATGAGCGGGATCAGGAGGGCGGTCAACACCTTGTCCCGTGGGTTTTCCAGGGTCCGGGTGGCGTAGATGCCGGGTACGTTGCAGCCGAAGCCGAGCAGAAGCGGTATGAACGATTTGCCGTGGAGTCCCATGGCGTGCATGGCCCGGTCCATGACAAAGGCGGCGCGCGCCATGTAACCGCTCCCCTCCAGGAAGGTGATGAAGAACATCATCATGAAGATGACCGGGACGAACACCAGCACGAAGCCGACCCCGGAGATGACCCCTTCGGTGGCCAGGGAAACCGTCCAGTCCGGGGCGCCCACCAGCCCCAAAAGGACCGTCGTCCAGTGTTTGAAAGGGCCGCCGGCCATGTCGTTGATCCAGTCGCCAAAGGGCTTGGAGAGGTCGAAGGTCAGCTTGAACACCAGCCACATGGCTGCCAGGAAGATCGGGATGCCGAGAAAGCGGTTGAGCACCACCCGGTCGATCCGCTCGGTCATCTCGACCCGGCGCTCCTCCTTCTTGAAGAGCACCTCCCGGGCCAGTCCGGCGGCCTGGGAATAGCGGGCGTCGGCCATGAGCGCCTCCAGGTCTTCGCCATGCCCCCGGCGCAGGTGGTGGAAGATCTCCTCCGGCAGGGCGTCCTGGGCCAAGTTGATCTCCTGGCGCAGCCGTTCGTCTCCTTCCATGAGTCTGAGCAGCAGCCAGCGTTCAGGGTACAACGCGAACAGGGCGGGATGCTCCCGGCGCAGCGTATCACCCAGCAGCGCCACGGCGGTCTCGACGTCGTCGCCGTAGTTGAGGATGCGCGGGGCGTGGTCGGCCGGTTGCGCGGCCGTCTCCAGCACCTTGTCCAACAGTTCCGTCAGGCCGCTCCTCCGGGTGGCCGAGGTGGGGACCACGCCAACCCCCAGCATCGTCTCGATGCCGTGGAGGTTGAAACGGTACCCCTTGGCCTCGGCCTCGTCGTAGATGTTCAGGGCCATGACCACCGGGATGCCCAACTCCATGAGCTGCACCGTCAGGTACAGGTTGCGCTCCAGGTTGGTGGCGTCCACCACGTTGACGATCAGGTCGGGCCGCAGTTTCACCAGGTAATCCCGGGCAATGATCTCCTCCTGGGTGTAGGGGGAGAGGGAGTAGGTGCCGGGCAGGTCCACCAGCCGAATCTTCCGGCCGTTGTGTTCGAACAGGGCCTCCTTCTTTTCCACGGTCACGCCGGGCCAATTGCCCACCTGGAGCCGCGTGCCGGCAATGGCGTTGATCAGCGTGGACTTGCCCACGTTGGGGTTGCCCGCCACGGCCACCACCAGGGGGCGTGGCGCTGCGGACGAAACTGCGTCGTTGGCGGTGTGCGGTGTCTGCTCCGTCATGGCGTCACCTCCACTTCGATCCCTTCCGCCTCCTTCTTGCGCAACGAGAGGTTATACCCCTTGATGGTCACCTCGATCGGGTCCCCCAGAGGGGCCACCTTTTCCACCCTGACCGGCTCGCCGGCCAGTACTCCCATGTCCATCAGCCGCCGCTTTATGGGGCCGACGGCCGTCCCGATGTGAACAATCTTCCCCTGCTGCCCCGGTTTCATCATCGCCAGATGCATCCCCTACCTCCGTATCTTTATTTTCATAGCCACGCCGCGATCAATGGCAATCCGTGATTCGTCCACCTTCAACAGCACCAGGTTACTGCTGTTGTTCAGCATCTCCACCTGCTTGCCGACCCTGAGCCCCATGTCTTCCACCCGCACGTCTCCCGGCTTGCGTTCCTCTTTGCAGCGGCATCCGCCGCACTCCGGCGTGCCTTGCCCCACCTCGACGATCTCGCCCCGTTCCCCGGGGCCCATCAGTCCCAATGGCATCATCTGCATAACTCCCTTTCCTCGCCCGTTCCCGCCGGGGGAGCGGACGACTACCCGCTTTTTAAAACTTGAGCACCACCCCGTAGAGCAGGGCCAGATCATCCTCCGGTTTGGTGAGCCCGACCTTGACGCCGGCGTTCACATCCAGAAACTGGGAGACCTCGTACCGGGCCCCGACCAGGCCGTAGCTGCACAGTTCGCTGGTTGACCTCTCCCGGGTCGTGGCTACACCGAAGTCGGTCATCAGCGTCAGCCCCTTCATGACCTGCACCTCGGCGGCCAGGGAGCCGGACCAGAGGTCGGAGCGGTTCTCGTCTCTCTGGATGTCGGTGCGGAAACTGTGGTGCTCATAGCCCAGGTTGGCATGGAGCAGATACTTTCCCTCGGCGAACTCTTTGGTGGCGATGAGTGCGCCGCCAAAGCCCCAACGGCCGTCCGAGAGTCCGGCGCGGTATTTGCCGGTCGGCAGCAGGATGGTCGGCTTGCCGGCAAGGCTCAAACCATCGCGCTCGAAGAAACGGTACTTCAACTCCAGGGCCATGTCGCCGAAACCGTCGCTGATCCCGGCCAGTTGGCCATCTTCCCTGACCCGTTCGCTGAAGAGATAGGGCACTGCCAGGGACACGCCCAGATCCTTGGTGATGCCGGTGGTGATCTTCATTTCGCCGTCGAAGACCTCGCTGCGTGTGGTGCTCCCATTATCCGACTCCTTGTCGTAGGCGTAGCCGCCGTTCAACTCCATTTCGGCACTGCCCGGCAGGACGGTTCCGGTGTCGTCCGTGACAAGCGGCGGCCCGGCAAAGGACGGGGTCGCTCCCAGAGTTACCATGCCCGCCAGCAGTGCCGCCGTGATCCCCCGCCGCATGGTTCTCCCCGTGGTGCGTTCCTTTTCCCCTGTGGTGATGGTCTCAGACATCGTTCCTTCCCCCTGTGTGATTGATGATATGCATACATTTCAAACACTCGCGGAGCGTGCAGACCCCGCAAGCGTGGTGCATGAAAACCGGGATATCGTTGGCGCGCGCCGCTGTCATAGCCTCGTTTTTCGCCCGATGGGAGACCTTGTTGGTGAAGATCACCACGGCATCGGCATGTTTCAGTTTCGCGGCGATGCCGTTTTGGGCGGTGGTGAACACGTTCAGCTCCACGCCGGCCCTCTCGGCCTCCCGCAGATACTGTGGCTCCAGGCGGTCCATCCCGCCGATCAGCACGACACTCATGGTTATCTCCTTCTTAAAACAAGGTATTGATATTCATTATCAATAGTTTGGCAAAAAAGGGACAGCTATGCCCTTCATGGTGCACATGGTACGCTTAACGGTTCTGATTTTTGTCGGTGAGATGGGGGCTGCGGAAGTCGTTGGCTGCGATGGCGGAGAACATCCCGCCGCCGGTGGCCGTTCGCTGTCGAGGCATTCCTGTGGCCGGCACGCCCGGTTGACAACAACGGTCCTCATACGTTCGTACAGTCGTGTATGCCGGCCTGTCGATGCGATGGGTCATGTCTGCCGTTTCCTCTGGTGTGGGTCGTTGGCGCTGCTGGCGATCTTGTTTATGATATTGAAAACTGAAATCAATATATCGATCGGCATTCTGGCTGTCAAGGATAAAAAAACAGGCACTGAAAAAATGCCCCTGCCGTACCACGCCCTGAACAGCAACATACTTATTGCAGAGCCTTCACATGTTTGTAATCATTGCCTGCTAGGATCGCAGCCATGAGAACCTACAAAGCAGACCTGCACGTCCATTCGAGTCACTCCAACAAGCCCACCTATTGGGCCATGCGCAAGTTCAACTGCCCCGAAAGCTATACCTCGCCCGAGTATCTCTACCAGACCGCCCGGAGCCGGGGGATGGATTTCGTCACCATCAGCGATCACAACAGCATCAACGGCGCCCTGGAGATCGCCCACCTGCCCGGTGCGTTCGTCAGCTCGGAGATCACCGCCTACTTCCCGGAGAGCGGCTGCAAGATCCACGTGGTGGTGCTGCACATCACCGAGGCCCAGTTCCGCCAGATCATGGAACTGCGCAGGAACATCTACGAGATGGTCGCCTACCTCCACCAGGAAGGGGTGGCCCACTTCCTGGCCCATCCGCTCTACGCCCAGAACGACAAACTGATCACCGCCATCATCGAGAAGTCCCTGGTGCTCTTCACCACCTTCGAGGTAAGAAACGGCTGCCGGGCACGGCGGTTCAACGCCTTTACCGAACAGATCGTCACCAGCCTCGACCCGGAAATCCTGGAGCGGCTCGCCAACCGGCACGATATCCGTCCCTACGGCCCTACCCCCTGGATCAAAGGGATGGTGGGGGGCTCGGACGACCACGGCGGCCTGTTCATCAGTCGCGCTCACACGGCCGCGGAGGGCGCCGACAGCGTGGACAGCTTCATCGAGGCTGTAAAAGCGAGGCAGAGCCGACCTGAGGGGGATAATGGCGGCCCCCTGACCATGGCCCACAGCATGTACGGCATCGCCCACAGCTTCTACCGGGAGCGTTTCGGCGACCGCCGCCGCAGTTCGACCCCCTTCATCAGCGCCCTGCTGAACCGCTTCTTCAATGTGGGGTCGGCCCGGGAATCGTTCGTGGAAAAGCTCCGGCTGTTCATCCTGAAGAACATTCCCGAGTCCCGGAGCCACCGGAGCCGCAGCTTCGAGGAAATTCTGGACCGGGAGGCCCGGGTGCTGCTCAACGACAGCGTTTTCCTGGCATCCCTCAAGGGAGCCGACCAGAACCGCACCATCTTCGCCGTGACCAGCTATCTGGCCAACCGGATGATCTACATCTATACCAACCGTCTGATGTCGCTGCCGCTCTCCGCCGGGTTCTTCGATTACGTCACCACCCTCAGCACCATCGGCCTGGTGCACCTGCTGGTGACCCCCTACTACCTGGCCTTCCATCACCAGCACAAGGGCAAGGATATCATGCGCGGCCTCAAGGAGACCTTTCCCGATGCCGGCGACGGTGACGGAGAGAAGATCGCCCTGTTCACCGATACCCTGGACGAGATCAACGGGGTGGCCATCACCATCCACCGCCTGATCCAGACCGCCAGAAACCGTGGGGTGGAGTTGACGGTGATCACCGCCGGGAATGCCGATGCGCCGCTCCCGGAGGGGGTCAAGCGCTTCGAATCGGTGGGTGATTTCGTGCTGCCTGAATACCCTGAACTGAAATTTTCCTTCCCGCCGATCCTGGACGTCATGGATTACATCGAGCAGGGGGGCTTCACCCGCATCCATATCAGCACCCCTGGAACCGTTGGCCTTTTGGGCCTTTTGATCGCCCGCATCATGGACATCCCGGTGGCCGGCACCTATCACACCGACATTCCCCAGTATGTGCGCAGCCTGACCAACGACGAATTCCTGGAGCAGGCCGCCTGGAGCTACATGATCTGGTTCTACAGCCAGATGGAGGAGGTCATGGTACCGTCCAACGGGACCCGGCAGCAACTCCTCTCCCGCGGCCTGGCGGAGGAAAAAATGAAACCGCTGCCGCGCTGGGTGGATACGGAGCAGTTCACCCCGGTCAGACGGAGTGCGGATTTTTGGACCAGACGGGGCATCCCGGAGGGTATCAGGCTCCTGTACGTGGGACGGGTATCGCGGGAGAAGTCCTTGGAGCTTTTGGCGGAGACGTTCGGCGAACTGATCGACTCCGGTTTCGACGCATCCCTGGTGGTCGTCGGCGATGGGCCGTATCGCCAGGAGATGGAGGAGCGTCTGAAAGGGTATCCGGCCTTCTTCACCGGCTACCTGGCGGGAGAGGAATTACAGAATGGGTACGCCTCGGCCGACCTGTTCGTCTTCCCCAGCGCTACCGATACCTTCGGCAATGTGGTCCTGGAAGCCCAATCCTCCGGTTTGCCGGTGATCGTGTCCGATGCCGGGGGCCCGAAAGAGTTGATGGCCGACGGCGAAACCGGCATGATCTTCAGTGCCGGCAGCGGGGCGGAGCTGGCTGCCGCTATCAGGTATTTCCTCAACAACCGGGCGGTACTGGCCGAGATGAGTCACAATGCCCGTAGTTTTACCCTGCTCAGGGCCCCCGACAGTGGCGACGCTTACAGTACCATCCTCCAGAGCGGCCGGGCGGCCTAACCGTAGATAGAGTGCTGCACCAGTAGTTCCCCCCATGTTATGCCGGGACCGAAGTCATGGTCCCGGCGCTTTTTTCACGACTGCAACAGATCCTCCACCAACTGTTTCCCATTCGCCGCCCGCGCGTAACGTCGCCATGCTTTACTGGCACAAGCTTGCACGAAGACCAGGAGGCGACATGAAACCCGTTTCGTTGAAAATCGGCCCGACAAAAGAGACCAATCCCGTACTTGTTTCGGCAGCAACCATGGCCCATGGTTTCATGCGCTCCATGGCCATCAAACCCTACGCCCCGCGGGATCGCCACCGCGAGTTCCGTCTGATGAGGAACGTCCGCAGCATGCACAGCGTCCGGTGCCAACTGTTCCGGGAAAGGGGGGCCGGGTCCATGCCGACCATCGTGGTCGCCGGTTTCGTGCCGGACTCCACGGAGACGATAGAGTTCCAACGCCCGCTGTTGCGCAGATACGGCAGCATCTACTATTTCAACTATCCCCGTAACGGCTTCTCGGCAGAGATGTTTTCCGCCCAACTGTCCGACCTGATCGACGATATCCATGCCGGGGGCAACAAGCCGTTGATCATGAGTGTCAGCTTCGGGTCGGGGCTGCTGGTGGATTTTCTCCGGCAGGCCGACGAGCAGATTCATGAGAAAATCCGCGGCCTGCTCCTGATCAGCCCGGTGATCTGCACCGACGACCTGATTCGCCCCAAGGGGGAGAAGCGGGACGGTATCCGTTTCCTGGAGAGCAGCCTGCAGAAGATCATCACCGCCGACCCGGCCAAACGGGACGAGTTGGAAAAACAGGTGGAACGCTCCCGCCGCTGTTTCCAGGCCCTGTTCGCCGCCGGGGCCGAAAACCGTGTGTTGAGCAGTAAGCACCTGGCGATTCGCCGCAAGATCATGGACGTGCTGGCCCATACCTCGGCCCTGGGAGGGTACGAGCGGGTCAAGGCGCTGCGGGAGCTTCAATTCCCCGAGTTTGACGGCTCGGTCTTCGCCGGTCCGGTTCTGGCGCTCATGGCGGAAAACGAAGGCGATATCCTGGTGCCATTGTCGCCGACCCTCGCCCTTTTTGCCGATTCAAGACGCTACACCAAGCTGTTTCCCAACTGCCGGGTGAAAAAGGTCATATCAAAGAATGAAGGGGACAATGTGCCCCACGCCTCCATGATCTTTCACCACGACGCTTACAACCCCCTCTTGGAAAGCTGGTACAGCAAGCTTTCGGCGCCGCTGCTCCAGATGGCGATCTGACCCATGGCCCTTCTCAAACAGGCATTGCGGACACGGCCCGTTCAGGGGGCGATCAGGCGGTCGGCCGCCTTCCGAGCCCAGCGTTTTCAACAGCGCGACCCGCTGGCGGCCCAGCGGGCCATCTTCCAACAACTCGTCTCCACGGCAGCCGGGACCCGTTTCGGCCGTGACCACGACTTCCCGGTTCTGGCGCGTCTCCCCTATGACCAGGCCTATGCGCGGTTCCGGCAGTTGGTGCCGATCCGCACCTATCAGGAGTTCTGGGACGACTACTTCCAGGCTGGCTGCCGCACCGGCATTGACGGCAAAAAACGGATCTGCCTGGATGATGTCACCTGGCCCGGCAGGGTGCGCATGTTCTGCGAGACCTCCGGCACCACCGCTCCGACCAAGTACATCCCCTTTTCCGACCAGATGTTCCAGGAAAACCGCCGAGCGGCCACGGATATGATCGCCTGTTATCTGGCCGTTCAGAGCACATCGCGCCTCGGCTCCGGCAAGATCCTGTATATGTCCGGTTCAACCGAACTGAACGATATGGGCGACCATATCTGCTCCGGCGACATGAGCGCCCTCACGCTCCGCTTCCGCCCCCGCTGGCTCGACCCCTTTGTGGAGCCCCAGGCCCAGGTGTCGGCCCTCCCGTGGGAGGAGAAGCTCCAGGCCATGGCCGAACTGCTGCTGAACGACCCGGACATCCGGGTCATCTCCGGTGTGCCCCCCTGGATTCTGCTGCTCCTGAAACGCTGCGCCGAATTGGGTGGCAGGCCGCTGGTTGAACTGCTGCCCCACCTGGAACTGATCATCCACGGCGGCACCAGCATCAAGCCGTATCGCAGCGAGTTTGAGGCGCTGTTCCACGACCGGCTTCCCAACTTGTTGGAACTGCTCCCCTCCTCCGAGGCCTTCATGGCCTTTCAGCAGCAGGGTGACGCGCAGATGCGTCTGACCCCCTTCTACGGTGCATTCTTCGAGTTCGTGCGCTTCGAGGACCTGGACGGGCAGGGGAGGCCGGTGCGGGACGCCGCTGCGGTCCCCTTGGAACAGGTGCAGACGGGCCAGCGCTACGCCGTGATCCTGAGCACCTGCTCCGGGCTATGGCGCTACCACATCGGCGATACCATCCGCTTTACCTCTCTTGCCCCGCACTTCATCGAGTTCACCGGGCGGGATCGTTTTTTGGACAAGCTGGAGGAGAAGGTGACCCAGGGGGAGGTGGAGCGGGCCATTGCGGAGTTGAATGGTTTTGGAAGCTGGAACGTGCGGGAGTTCATGGTGGGGGCAGACGTGCAGGCCCGGCGGCACGTATGGGTTTTGGCCACGGCGGAAGAGGGGGGAAACAGGGAACAGGCCGCCCTCCTGCTGGATGCCGCCTTGTGCCACATGAACGCCGATTATGCCACGTTCCGCAGCCAGGGGCGCATCAACCCGCCCCTGGTACTGACGGCGGGGGAGGGGGCGATCTACGCGTGGTCCAAGACGGCGCGGGGCAAATTGGGTGGACAGACCAAGATACCGCACATCGATCCGACCCCCGATTCGTCCATGATCGCCAGCCTGCAGGAGTTTGTCGCGCAAGGGTGAGGCAGATTGTCACGCCTGAAACTGCAAGGGCTGCCTGATCGGCAGCCCTTTTGGCGTTGGTGCATCGCGTTTCGGTTGATTTTATGGGGTTTTGGGGGAGAGGCGGGCGTGTGGGCGTTGTACGGCTTTAAGCCGAGGTTTACTGTTGGCAGCGGGGGCAAAAGACCGTACTCCGGTTCCCTAATCGGATCTCTTCCAGCGCCCCGTTGCAGTGGGTGCAGCTCCCTTTGCCCCGTCCGTACACGGTGAACTCCAGGGGATGGTAGGCGACCGAGTCCTCCGCCACCCGGTAGGTGCTCCCCTGGTCGATGGATTCCTGCAACACCTCCCGGATGGCGAGGGCCAGTCGCTCGCACTCCGGAAGGGAGAGGGAGGAGGCGTGGCGGTCGGGCCGGATAGCGGCACGGAACAGCGCCTCATTGGCGTAGATGTTGCCCACCCCGGCAACCGTTGCCCCGTTCATGATGAACTGTTTCACCGCAACCCTGCGGGACCGGCTCACCTGGAAGAGGTAGTCGCCGTCGAAGGCAAAAGTGAGCGGTTCCGGGCCGATCCCCGCCAGGAGCGGATGCCGTACCGGGGCGTCGGTGGTCCAGGCCACGGTGCCGAATTTACGCGGGTCGTGGAAGCGGAGCGCCGAGCCACCGTAAAAATGGATATCGAGATGATCGTGCTTTCCCGGTGGCGTGGCTTCGGGGAGAAACCGGAGAAAGCCGGTCATGCCCAGGTGGATGATGAGCCAGCCGGCCTCGCAGTCCAGCAGCAGGTACTTGCCCCGCCGTGCCACGGAGCGGATGGTCCGCCCCGGCAGGATCGTTGCCAGTTCTTCGGGAATAGGGAGGCGAAGCTTCGGCACCCGCACCTCCACCCGCTCGATCCTCTTGCCCGTCAGATCAGGCTCCAGCCTGCGTCGGGTCAGTTCCACCTCGGGGAGTTCCGGCACCCTTGCCTCCTGCGGCGTTCCCGCCGTAAAATGTCATATCCCGCTACGCTACAACAAACCGCATCGCTACTCAACCTTTGCGTGGTGTTCCTGGCACTGGCCTGAAGCTTGCCGCTCCTTCCGCATGCGCCGTTGCACCTCCCCGAGCTGGGCGTTGACCTTGCCGGCGGCAACCGCCATCACCACTCCCTGCACGGCGCCGATCTCCTCGGCCGTGATCCCGGCCTTTTCCACCTGTCCCAGGTAATACTCCATGCAGGGGGAGCAGCCGAGCGCCATGGCGGCCCCCAGATGGAGCAGGAGCGTGGTCTTGGGATCGAGGATACGGTTTTCTCTGACCGTATCGTAAAAATCTCCGAACGCCTTCTGCTGTTGTTCCGGCAACATGATGTCCTCCGTGTGTGATGTTGGTTGACGACAGCCCCGCACTGCTTCAGGAACAGCAACCGCCGCTTGGCGCACGCAGTTTATGCTCCTGAAGCCACTCGTTGATCATCCCCGAGGCGCAGCCGACCCCGGCGTCCACCGTGATGGCCTTGACCGGGCAGTTGAGGGCGCAGGCGCCGCACTCCATGCAGGCGTCCCGGTCCGCCATGGAGGCCTTCTTCTCCGCCAGGGAGAACACCTGGTGGGGGCATACCTCCAGGCACCTGCCGCAGCCGATGCAGGCTGCCTGGTCAAGTTCCAGGGTGACCACGTCCTTCAAATATCTGAAGCCTTTCATTGATCGCTCCTTTGGTGCTTACAGAAATCTTCCCGCCAGCAACAATGCCATACTCACCAGCAGCGCGCCACCCATGGCCGGCAGGGCGATGCGCATCTCCTTCTTCACCCCGGAACGGGAGGTGTAGGTGCTGCACCCGGTAAAGTTAAGAGTGTGGAAAGCGCTCACCGCAGGTAGCGCCAGAAAGAGCGCGATGGTTGTCGGTATGCCCCATGCGCCCCCCCCGGCAAGAGGATAGAATACCCCGCTCCAGATCAGCCCGGCGACGACACCCTTGACGGAAAAGCTTTTGCCGGGGAGCCAGGGGAGGAGCAGCGGCCCGACGGCGGTCCCGGTCACGACCGCGCCCACATAGGCGATAAGGACCGTAACGCCCGCCGTGAGGCCGGCCAGTGCGGCTACGAGCAGAAACACGACACCTGCGATGATGGCGACGGATTTGAGGGCCATGACCAACTCCACCGGCACCAGCACCAGCCGCTCGTAGAGGGTGAAGGTCAACTGCTGCATGGCCGGGGTGGTTACCATGCCGTTGTCCAGGTACTCGGGCAGGTCGGCGGCCCGGATGGCGGCATAGCTGACCGAAAAGCCGCAGCGTCGGGCTACTTGGTGTACCGCCACGCCGGGCGCCCCCAGGATCGGCAGGATCAGGCGGCGGTGGTTGACGACCCGGGCCAGGCCGGTGGCCGTGACCCGGCGCACCACTTCGCCGGTGCCGAAAGTGCCTTTGCCGGCCGCGCACCAGACGTTGATGCCGTAAGTCTCCAACACCAGGATCCAGAGGTTGCGCCCCGAGAGTGTATGACGGATGATGTCGTAACTCATCTTGTAGTTGGCAGTCACCAGCACCGGGTCTTCCGGCGTCGGTCGGCCGATGGCGTAGAGGCCGGGCGGTACCATGTAGTTCATGCGGCCGATGCCCCAGCGGGCCTTGCAGGCGCCCAGCCGGTCCCTGAATCCGAGTTCGGACGCGATCCTGGGTACCCGCCCGACCGGGGTCTCCAGCCATTCAATGAAACCGGGTACCTTGTCCGTAATTGCTCCGCCCCCGGCGGAGGTTGGGGGCCCTCAGCAAGGGGGCTTGCCCAGCCCGTCACCGGAGGCGTCGCCGCAAGTGGAGGCAGCCGGGGTACGGTCCGCCTCCGTGACCCTGCGGATACTCTTGATCTTCATGGGGCCGCCTGTCCTGCTATTTAGTTGCAACATGCAATCTTGCCCTCCTGCGGTGAAGCGTCGTCGCCGGCCTTGGCCACCGCCTCGTTCAAAAGCTCCAGCGACCTGACCACCGTGTCCCGCTCGAAGCCGCTCATGTGGGAGAAGACCCGGTCAAGTGTTGCCGCCATGTAACGGTCGATCTTTTTCAGGACCTCGCTCCCTCCGGCGGTCACCCCCAAGAGGCTTACCCGCCGGTCATCGGGCGAAACCTGCCGCGTGATGAGGCCCTTCCCCTCCAGACTTTTGGCCTGGCGGCTGAAGGTGGTGACGTCCATGCCCAATTCCTCGGCCACCTGCTGCATGGATGGTCGCCCCATCCTCCTGATCTCGAAGAGGATGTGGCTCTGCACCATGGACACCTGCTCGCCGCAGCATTCGTCGCAGCAGGATGCATTCAACAGGCCGAAACGGCGCACGAATATTTGTAGTTCTTCCCTGATTGTTCCCATTCATTGTTCTCCTGGGAAATAACGCTACATAATTTATTTGCATTTTGCAACTAAATTATGTACATCATGGTGACAGGCTCGGTTATGGATCAATCTCGATTTTAGGAGCGCACACCATGGGCGAACACGTATCCCGGAAACTTTCATTTCTCGACCGCTGGCTGACACTGTGGATCTTCGCCGCCATGGCGCTGGGGGTGGGGCTCGGCTGGTTCGTGCCGGGAGTGGAGGGCTTCATCAACAGCTTTCAGGTCGGCACCACCAATATCCCTATTGCCGCGGGACTGATCCTGATGATGTATCCCCCTTTTGCCAAGGTGAAGTACGAGGAGATGCCCCAGGTCTTCCGAAACGGGAAGGTGCTGGGGCTGTCGCTGGTACAGAACTGGTTTATCGGGCCGGTGCTGATGTTCGTATTGGCGGCGGTCTTTTTGCCGGACAAGCCGGAGTACATGGTGGGATTGATCATGATCGGCCTGGCGCGTTGCATCGCCATGGTGATCGTCTGGAACGAGCTGGCAAAGGGCAACACCGAGTACGCCGCCGGCCTGGTGGCCTTCAACAGCATCTTTCAGGTGCTGTTCTACAGCGTCTACGCCTGGTTTTTCATCACCGTACTGCCGCCGCTGATCGGCCTCCAAGGGGTGGTGGTGGATGTGAGTATCGGCCAGATTGCGAAGAGCGTCTTCATCTACCTGGGTATTCCCTGCATCGCCGGAGCCCTGACCCGTCTGGTCGGCCTGAAACTGGTGGGCAAGGAACGCTACCACGCGAACTTCGTCCCCCGGATCGGTCCCATCACCCTGGTGGCGCTGCTCTTCACCATCGTGGTCATGTTCAGTCTCAAGGGGCAGCTGATCGTGCAACTGCCCCTGGACGTGCTGCGCATCGCCATCCCGCTCCTGATCTATTTTGTGGTCATGTTCCTGGTATCGTTCTGGATGGGCAAGCGGCTGGGGGCCGACTACGGCAAGACCACCACCCTGGCTTTCACCGCTGCCAGCAACAACTTCGAGCTGGCCATCGCCGTGGCGGTGGCGGTATTTGGGATCAATTCCGGAGCCGCTTTTGCCGCCGTGATCGGGCCTTTGGTGGAGGTGCCGGTGATGATCGGCCTGGTCAACGTGGCCTTCTGGTTTCAAAAGCGGCTGTTTGCCGGCGAGGTGTGAGTCATAAAGTTGTTGACGAAAATAGGCTATTGTATGATCATGCGCGCATATCATGACGGAGCGTACCCATGGATTCAGTCACTCATTACCTAGCCGATGTCCTCAAAAGCATCGCCCAACCGACCCGCTTGAAGATCATCGAGTTCCTGCGGGATGGCGAGAAGTGCGTCTGCGAGATCTTCCCCGCCATTGGGGAAGAGCAGTCAAACACCTCTCGTCACCTGAACTACATGCATAACCACGGCATCCTCTCCCGCCGCAAGGACGGCGTGAAGATCCTTTACGTCGTCAAGCACCCCGAGGTTTTCCAGATAGCCGACCTGGCGGCGACCATCTGCGCCAATGAGACCAAGCAACGTACCAGGGCGTTGAAGGGGAAATAATTTTTTGCGCAGATATATGAGCACATACTCAATTAATCATGGAGTTGCCCATGCTGAAACAGTTTGCCGACTATCTGGTTTTCACGCTCATCGGGCTTGCCCCCGGTTCTCGTCCGGGAGAGGCGCTGGATTTCTTTATCTACGACACCGTCAAGATCTTTCTGCTCCTGACCACCATCATCTTTGTGGTGGCGATCGTTCGCACGTCGTTCCCGCCTGAGAAGACCAAGCGCCTGCTCTCCCGCAACCGGGAATACGTGGGTAATATCCTGGCCGCTCTGCTGGGTATTGTGACCCCGTTCTGCTCCTGTTCGGCGGTACCGCTCTTCATCGGTTTTGTCGAGTCCGGCGTGCCGTTGGGCGTAACGTTTTCGTTCCTGATCTCCTCGCCCATGGTCAACGAAGTGGCGCTGATCATGCTCTGGGGTTTGTTCGGTTGGAAAATTGCTCTCATCTATATCGGAACGGGCTTGACCGTTGCGATTGTTGCCGGGATCGTCATCGGCAAGCTGAAGATGGAGAACTACGTCCAGGACTATGTGTGGGAGATCAAGGTCGGTAACGCCGAGATCGTCGAGCAGACCTTTCGGGAGAAAATTGCCTATGCCCGCGAGTACACCTTGGGACTGCTGAAAAAGATTTGGCCCTATGTGATCATCGGGGTCGGCATCGGCGCTTTTATCCACGGCTATGCACCCCAGGACTTCCTGGTCAGATACGCCGGGCGGGACAACCCCTTCGCCGTGCCGCTGGCCGTCCTGATCGGGGTACCGCTCTACAGTAATGCCGCCGGGGTGATTCCCATCGTCCACGCCCTGATGGAGAAGGGTCTCCCCATCGGCACCACCCTGGCCTTCATGATGGCGGTCACCGCCCTGTCGCTGCCCGAGGCGATCATCCTGAAAAATGTGCTCAAAAACCGGCTGCTGGTCACCTTCTTCGGCATCGTGGCGGTCGCTATTGTTATCGTCGGGTATCTGTTCAATCAGATACTTGCAACCTGAAAGGAGAAACGTGGATGAAGATCGAAATATTGGGCACCGGCTGCGCCAAGTGCAAAACCCTCTATGAGAATACGAAGAGGGCCTTGGAAGAAGGCGGTAAGAGCGCCGAGGTGGTGAAGGTGGAGGATATCCCCTCGATTATGAAGTATGGCGTCATGAGCACCCCGGCGCTGGTAATAGACGGCGAGGTGAAGTTTTTCGGCAAAGTGGCATCCGTGGCCGAAATCATGGGAGTATTGTAGTCCGTACCTCGTGAATTTCCACTGCAAACACCTCGAAAGGAATATCAATGAAACTGCGCATAACGACCCTTGTCGCCGTCCTCATGCTTGCGGCAACCGTACACGCCGAACTCCCGTCTACCACCGATGCCGTTGTTAAGCGGGCCCTCACTTCCGGCAAACCAACCGTTATCGACCTTGGCGCCAGAACGTGCATTCCCTGCAAGATGATGGCGCCGATCCTGGAATCATTATCCACCGAGTATCGTAACAAGGCCAATGTGCTCTTCATCGATGTGCGCAAGGATCAGCCGGCAGCCCGGAAGTTTCGCGTCCAGATGATTCCCACCCAGGTCTTTTTCAATGTTCAGGGTAAAGAGGTCAAGCGCCACATCGGCGCCATGGAAAAAACTGAAATTGTGAAGGAGCTTAAAGCTGCGGGGCTCAGGTGACCTTCCTCGATAACATCGAACAGATCATCACCCTTTATCCGTTACTAGCCTTTGGCGCGGTCTTCCTGGCGGGGGTATTCTCCTCTGCCTCGCCCTGCGTCTTGGCCACCATCCCCCTTGTTGTCGGTTTTGTCGGCGGGTACAGCGACGGCAACCGAGCCAAGGCGTTCCGGTACTCCCTGGCCTTCGTCATGGGCTTGTCCCTGACCTTCACCGTTTTCGGCGCGGCGGCCGGGCTGTTGGGCACCATGTTTGGCACCATGGGCGGTCCGTGGTATCTGATTGCCGGTGTCATAGCACTGGTAATGGGTGGGCAGATGATGGGGCTGTACGAAATCCGCCTGCCGATCAGGCGCGATTTCAAGCCCAAACGGGGCGGCCTTGTGGGGGCGTTCCTGCTGGGGCTGTTCTTCGGTGTCGTTTCATCACCCTGTGCCACGCCGGTATTGGTGGTGCTGTTGACGTTGGTGGCCGGCAAGGGGCAGGTGCTCTACGGCATCGCGCTGCTGTTCTGTTACGCCATCGGCCACTGCCTGTTGATGCTCTTCGCCGGGACGTTCACCGGTTTCGTGGAGGGGTTTGTCAAGGCTCGCGGGGTGATCGACTTCTCCCTGTGGGCCAAGCGGGTCAGCGGAGGTGCTGTCGCGCTGGTGGGTGGGTGGTTCATTTGGCATGGGTTCTGACCGGGCCGTCCTGTGATGCGGCGATGATTTTGGGGCTGTCCGAATCGGTTGGGTGAATATTTATATTGACATATTGATATATGAATACTATTTTGTGCATATACACAAAATAAAAGGAGGGTTAATTATGAAAATCTGTTTCCCCGTAGCGAGCGACGCGGGCCTGGAAAGCCCTGTCTATAACCATTTCGGCTCTGCACCGCTGTTTGTGGTGGTGGATACCGAGACCCGCACGGCAGAGGCGCTACAGAACAACGACCAGCAACATCAGCATGGGGCCTGCAGCCCCCTGAAGGCGCTGGGCACAGACCGGTTCGACGGCATCGTGGTAACCGGCATCGGCGGTGGGGCGCTGAACGGCCTGCATCGCATGGGGCTCAAGGTTTTTCAGGCTTACGAAGGGACTATCGGCGAAAATGTGGATCGGTTTGTACAGGGGGCGCTGTCGGAGTTTCTTCCTCAGCATACCTGCGGTGGGCACGGACAGAAGGGACACGGGCATGGGGGCAGCTGCTGCCATTAGGCAGAAGTCAGAACAAGCACAGGGAGCACACGGATAATGTCACCACGTACGAAAAAACCGCGTATTTGTACGTGCCCATTACGGGCGGAGTACGAACAGGTCTTCAAGCCTGCCGGCACCCCGTTGGGACAGTTGGAACAGGTCGTGTTGCACAACGATGAACTGGAGGCGCTCTACCTGTGCGACGGCGAGCGCCTTCAGCAGGAAGAGGCGGGCATGCGGATGGGAGTTTCCCGGGGAACCGTCCAGCGCTTGCTGGCTTCGGCCCGCGCCAAGGTTGTGCAGGCGCTGGTGGGCAACAAGGCGCTCTGTATCAAGTAACACCAAGCCGCACAGGACGAAGTCCCACACACAGAAAGTGCTGTCACAGGGGCCACGGGGCTGGTTAATGCGGCCTTGTGGCCCCTGTTGCTCTTTTCGGGTAATGCCGTCCCGTTACCCCCTGCCCGCCAGCTTGCTCTCCCACCTCCAGGCGTCGGCGATAATCGTCCGCAGATCATCATGCCGGGGCTGCCAACCGGTCAGCCGCCTGATCTTGTCGGCCTGGGCCACCAGTGAGGCCGGGTCGCCGGGACGGCGCTCCGCCTCTACCACCTTGAAATCCACCCCGCTGACCTCCTTTACTATCGCAAGCACTTCCCGCACGCTGCCCCCCCGGCCGTAGCCGACGTTCATGGCGGTGGGCTCGCCACCCTTTTCCAGGTACTGCAAGGCGCAGAGGTGGGCAGCCGCCAGATCTTCGATGTGGATGTAGTCGCGGATGCCGCTGCCGTCCGGGGTCGGGTAGTCGGTGCCGTAGATGGAGACGCTCTCCCGCAAACCCAGGGCGGCCTGACAGGCCACCTTGATCAGGTGGGTCGCCTCGGGGGTGCGTTGTCCCATGCGGGCCTGGGGGTCGGCGCCGGCCACGTTGAAGTAGCGCAGGGCCACGTACTGCATGCCGTGGGCGGCAGAGGTGTCCCGCAGCATCCATTCGCTCATCAGCTTCGAGGTGCCGTAGGGGTTGATGGGGGCCAGGGTGCTTTCCTCGGAGGCCGCCCCGCCGTCGGGGATGCCGTAGACCGCGGCGGTGCTGGAAAAGATGAAGCGCTGCACCTTGAACTTCGTGCACGTCTCCAAAAGTCCCAAGGTGTTGCGGGTGTTGTTGCCGTAGTACTTGAGCGGCTGGGAGACCGACTCCGGGGCCACGATGGAAGCGGCAAAGTGCAGGACCGTGGTGAAGCGGTGGCGCTCAAAGGCCGCCTCCAGGGTCTGGCGGTCGGCCAGGTCGCCCACGATCAGTTCTTCGCCGTGGAGCAGGGCGTCGCGGGACCCGGTGGAGAGGTTGTCGTAGACAACGACCTTGCGTCCCGCTTCGCTGAGTTGACGGACGACGTGGCTGCCGATATAGCCGCAGCCTCCGCTTACGAGAATGGTTTCCGACATTAGATGGCTCCTTACAGGTAGTTTTGGATACTCTTCAGCGCCCGTTGCTGGTGTTCGATGCTGTGGGCCTCGATGGTCCAGACGGCGCCGGGCGCGTAATGCTTCAGCAGGCCGAAGAACAGGTCGAAGTCGATCTCCCCCTCGCCCAGGGGGAGGTGCTCATCGGTCTGGCCGTGGTTGTCGTGGATGTGGCTTTCGCCGATGTACGGGCCGAGTTCGGCAAACCATTCCTCCATCCGCACGGTGGTGAACATGTTCCAGTGTCCCACGTCGAAGCAGTGCCGGAAGCAGGGGGCGTCGATGCTTTCAAGGAGCGCCCGCAGGGTGGAGGGCTCTCTTTCGAAGATGTTTTCTACGGCCAGGACCGTGTCCAGTTCCTTGGCGCAGGGGACGAATTCCCGCCAGAAGTCGATGCTGTTGTTCAGCCACACCAGCCGGTTCTCGCCGTAGTGCAGCTCGTCGAAACCGGGGTGCACCACGATCACCCGCGGCCGCAGCAGTTCCGCCGCCTTGAATACCTGCCTGATGCGCCGCCGGGTCGCTTCCCGGATGCTGGTGTCCAGGGCGCCGGGGTTCAAGTCCATGAAGGGGGAATGGATGGTGACGGCAAGCCCCGCCGAATGAAGGGTTTGGGCCTGGACGCCCAGCTCTTCCCAGACCATGCGGTCCAGGGCCTCGGCCGGCAGATAGATCTCGGGGTTGATGCGCCGCTCCACCAGATAGGCCAGGTTTTCGGAAAGCTGGGGGTAGGGGACGTGGGCGTGGATCTTATTTTTCATGGTCGCTGTGCTCTCTCCGGTGTTGTTTTATAACCTCATCCGTGGCAGGTCGCGCCACCAGGTCGTCGAGCTTGGTGATGGCGCCCGGCTCTCCCAGGATGATCAGGGTGTCGCCACCATCGATCTTGGCTTGGGAATGCGGATTGAAGACCATCTTGCCTTGGGCCTTTTTGATGCCGACGATGATGACGCCGATTTCCTTGCGGAATCCCGAACTGACCAGGGTCTCCCCCACAAAGGCGGAGTGGTGGGGGATGGTGATTTCCTCCATCTGCAGGTCCATATGTTCGCTGCCGGTAGCGATCTCGATGAAATCGACCACGTTGGGGCGCAACACCGACTGGGCCATCCTGCTGCCGCCGATGAGGTAGGGGGAAACCACCTTGTTGGCCCCGGCCCGTTTGAGCTTGATGTCCGACCCCTCCTCCCCGGAACGGGCCAGGATGTACAGGTCGGGATTGAGACCGCGGGCGGTCAGGGTTATGTAGACATTCTCCGTATCGGAGGTGACCACCGAGATGAGCCCCCTGGCCCGCTTTATCCCGGCCTTGAGCAGGCTCTCGTCCTGGGTGGCGTCGCCTCTCATGTGCAGGTAGCTTTCCTCCTTGATCTTCTCAAGGGTATCACCATCCTTTTCCACCACCACGAATTGAAGGCCATTGGCCTTGAACTCCTTGCAGATTAGCGAGCCGATCCGGCCGAAGCCGCAGATGATGTAATGGTCCTTGAGCGCTTCGATCTTCTTCTCCACTTTTTTCCTCCCGATGACCCGCTGAATCTGCCCTTCGAACATGATCTGGGCCAAGCTGCCGACGATGTAGCCCAAGACGCTCACCCCCACCACGATCAGGCACATGGTGAAGATCTTGCCGCCGTCGGACAGATCGTGTATCTCCCGGAACCCCACGGTACTCAGGGTGATGACCGTCATATAAAGGGCGTCGAGCGGTTGCCACTTTTCGATGGTCATAAAGCCGGTGGTGCCCGCCGATACCAAGAGCAGGAGCACCAGCACGGATATTTTCAGGTGCCTGACAGGGTCCATTCCATGAATCTCCTCAAGCGGGTTGTCGAAGACGATTTTCAGCAACCTGCCAAATTTTAAGAAGATTACCCGCAGAACCCGTAAAATTCAAGGATGATTATTCTTTTTCTCCCCATGCCAAGGGGGGCTCCTACGCCAATAAGTGGGTCAAAATCATTTTTTAGTGATGCCAAACATGCAAAAAACTGCAATACCGTAAGGTTACGGTTGACAAATGGTGCATACTGTATACAATACGTGAAAACTTTTTCGGAGTCAGGTCATCCATGAAAAAACCGATGGAAAAACACCTCACCCTACGGGAAAAGATACTGGAAAACATCCGCGACGCCATCATCTCCGGAGCTCTCAAGGCCGGTAGCCGGGTCTCGGAGCCGGATCTGGCCGAACGCTACGGCATCAGCCGGACCCCCATCCGTGAGGCCTTCCGCCAATTGGAGTCGGAAGGATACCTGACGGTAATCCCCCGCAGGGGGGCGGTGGTCAGCGACTTCAGCGAGAAGGACGTTGAAGAGTTCTACGCCATTAAGAGCATCCTGGAGGGGTATGCCGCCAGTCGGGCCTGCGAAAAGCTGACCCCCAAGGAGTTGGACCGGCTGCAATCTATCAATGACCGTCTGGCGGAACTGGCTGCGCATAACGATATCAAGGCCTTTTTCAAGATCCACAACGATTTTCACGACGTCTTCATCAAGGCCGCGGACAACGAAAAACTTCGCGAACTCATCAACAGCCTGGTGACCCGCTTTCAGCGGCTGCGTCTCATGTCGCTCTCCCTGCCCGGCCGCATGGAAAGCTCGGTGCAGGAACACGAAAAGATCATCGAAGCCTTCCGCAGCAAAGATGCTGAGGCCGCCGAGACGCTGGTGCGCAAGAATGCCGTGTACGGCGGCAAGGCGCTTATGGATTGCGGCATTGCGGTTCTTTCCCCGTCCGACACCATGCCGATGGACCTGTGACAAAGGGCGTTCCGGGCGGGCAGTGCCCGGACCCGGCGCAGATATTCTCCCGTGGCTGTGCCACCCCCGCAGTATCCCTTGTCTGTTATCCCCCGATTCCTTTTGCACTTTCCCCATTTGTATGATTTAATCAACACTGTTTCTCTGTAGTATATCCTGATTATATTCCAGTTTTATCCACAATCCCGTAGTACACCATGATCAAGGCCGCCACTGTGCAAAAAGAGACATTGAGGCATATACCGAAGGTTGACCGTGTCCTGTCATGGGACCTGATGGCGCCGCTCGCGGCTTCGCATCAGCGTCCGGAGCTGCTGGCAGCCATACGTTCGGTGCTGGACCGGTTGCGCTCTGCCGTTCGAAACGGCGATTCCGTCGATTTTTCCGAGGAACGAGTCGTCTCTCTGGTGGGGGCCGAGCTTGATCAGCGTTCCACGCCTAGCCTGCGGGAGGTCGTCAATGCCTCCGGCGTGGTGATTCATACCAATCTGGGGCGCTCGCCCTTGGCCGGCGCCGCTGAAGAGGCCATCCACCGGGCCTCCCGCGGCTATTCAAACCTTGAGTTCGATCTCGCCGCCGGCGAGCGGGGCACCCGCTATGTCCACGTGGAGGGACTGATCTGTGAGCTGACCGGTGCCGAGGCCGCCCTGGTGGTCAACAACAATGCCGCCGCGGTCATCCTGGCCCTATCTTCCCTGGCCCAGGGGCGGGACGTGATCGTCTCCCGTGGTGAGTTAGTGGAGATCGGCGGGTCGTTTCGCATTCCCGAGGTGATGCTCCAGAGCGGAGCCCATCTGGTAGAGGTCGGTGCGACCAACCGCACCCATCCCCGGGACTACCGTGCTGCGATCAACGATGCCACGGCACTGTTGCTCAAGGTGCATACCAGTAATTTTGCCGTGGTCGGCTTCACTGCCGAGGTTACGGTGGAGGAGATGTCGGCCCTGGGGCGCGAGACCGGGGTCCCGGTCATGGTGGATGCCGGCAGCGGTTGTCTGATCGACCTGGCCCCCTACGGCATTGCCGGGGAGTCGACCATACGCCGCTACCTGGCCGCAGGTGCCGATGTGGTGACCTTCAGCGGCGACAAGCTCTTGGGCGGTCCCCAGGCCGGGATCATCGCCGGGCGCCGGGACCTCGTGGCGCCCATGAAACGCCACCCCCTCCTGCGCGCCCTGCGCATGGACAAGCTTTCCCTGGCGGCACTGGAGGCCACGTTGCGGCTCTACCGCGACGAGCGGCGCGCAATCCGCGAGATCCCGACGCTGTCCATGCTGACGGCCACCCCGGCAGATCTGTCGCGGCGGGCCGACCGCATCCTCGGCATGCTGCGCCGCCGCCTCCCCAAAACGGTCACCCTGGCGAAACAACCGGGGGAGTCGAGCGCCGGCGGGGGATCGCTGCCCCTCCTCCGCCTGCCCACGAGCCTCATCGAGGTGCGCATTGCCGGAGCCTCCGTGCAGCAGATCGAACAGGGCCTCCGCCTGACATCGATCCCGGTCGTGGGTCGTATCCAGCGGGACCGGTTTCTGCTGGATGTGCGCACCATCCTCGACCACGACCTTCCCGGCCTGGCACTCGCGCTCGGCGAGGTGGCGGCCTCATTGTCAGGGGGAGACCAATGACAGCTTCCAGAACCTTTGCCGTGATCCCGGCCGCCGGCATGGGCAAGCGCATGGGCGCTTCCATCAACAAACAGTACCTGCAACTGGCGGGCATGCCGATCGTGGCCCGGACCCTCTCCGTATTTGAAAACGCCCCCTGTATCGACGGTATCCTCCTGGTGACTCCGGCCGACGAGATCCCCTACTGCCGCGAACATGTGGTTGATGCCTACGGGTTCCGCAAGGTTGTGGACATCGTGCCGGGCGGCAAGGAACGTCAGAACTCGGTCATGAACGGGTTGCGGGCGCTTCAGGGACGGGTGGGGGAACATGACGTCGTATTGATCCACGACGGGGTCAGGCCGCTCATCAGCCCTGAACTATTGCAGGAATCCATTGCTGTGGCCCGTACCTGCGACGGCGCCCTGGTGGCGGTTCCGGCCAAGGATACCATCAAAACCGTCCGGGACGGATTCGTCATCGCAACCCCGGACCGGGAAACCCTCTGGCAGGCCCAGACCCCCCAGGCGTTCCGTTTTGGCGTCATCTACGCAGCACATCTGGCGGCGGAACAGGAAGGATTTACGGGGACCGACGACGCTTCCCTGATTGAGAGGCGCGGCGGCGCGGTCCGCATTGTACGCGGGGACTATCGCAACATCAAGATTACGACGCCCGAAGATATTATTCTGGCCGAGGCGTTCCTGGCCGGTAACAGACAGAATGGAGCTCTCTGATGGCCGCACAGCAGCCTTCCGAAAAGATCCTGGTAGTGGACGGTCAGGCCGATATGGCGAAGCTTATCGTGCTGCAACTCCAGGAGGCCGGCTTCGCCGCTGCCTGGGCGGGGGACGGGGAAGCGGCCATCGGCATGCTGGACGGGGATGACTACTCCCTGGCGCTGCTGGATATCAGTCTTCCCAAGGCCAATGGAATCGAAGTAGTCGGCCATATCCGCGAATCGGGCAAGGATACGGCGGTCATCATGATGACCGCCCACGGCAACGAAAACCTGGCGGTGGAGTGCATGAAGGCCGGGTGCGTGGATTACCTCTCCAAGCCTTTCGCCATGGACGATATGCTCCAGCGGGTCATGCACGCCATGACCAACCGGCGCGTGTTGTTGCAAAAACAGCGCCTCGAACAGGAAAAGGACGATTTCGTCTCCATGCTCTCCCACGATATGAAAAACCCCCTGACCGCCGTGATCGGCTCCATCGACATCATACGCGAGGGGCGGCTGGGGACGGTGAACCAGGAGCAGACGGAGTATCTCCACGCGGCCATCGACAGTTGCAATGAAGTCATTGCCATGATCGACAACCTCCTTGACATCCATCGCTTCGAGGCGGGCCGCATGCAGATGAAGATCGCCGCGTACAGCGCCGTGGAAATCCTGCGGGGGGTTACGCGGCACTTCACGCGGATTGCCGAGCACGACGGCATCAGGCTGAGGGAACGGCTTTCCCACGAAACGCCCAGGATTGCCGTCGACAAAAACGCTTTCAACCGGGTTATCGCCAACCTGCTGGCAAACTCCGTCAAATTTACCCCCGAGGGTGGCGAGATCGTGGTGTCCTGCCGTTGCCTGAAAGGCGCGGAGGTCCCTTGGACGCGCCTGCCAAGCTATGTGACGGTACCCGATGGCTTTGCGGAGAAAGATTGTTTCGTGCAGGTGAGCATTCGCGACACCGGCAGCGGTATCCCGCCGGACGACCTGGGGCGCATCTTCGAACGGTATGTCCAGTCGCGCAGCGGCGTCGGCCGGGAGCGCGGCGGTGCCGGGCTGGGGCTGGCGTTCTGCAAGATGGCGGTGGAGAGTTGCGGGGGAATCATCTGGGTGGAAAGCGAGGCCGGGCTGGGGAGTATCTTCGTCATCCTGTTGCCCTGCTATTTAAACGGCACGGAGTGTACCGGAAAATGAACAAAAAGGAAGGTTTCATGAACTGTTTCAAGTATGTTCTGTTTGTGATCGCCGCCCTGGTGTTGTACGTAGGGACGGCGTCCGCCTCGGGTATAGATTTCGACAAGGCGATCGTCATCGGCTCCGGCCCCAAGAAGGTCGTTGAGTTCACAGATCCCGACTGCCCCTTCTGCCGCAAGGCGGCAAAGTTTTTTGCGGGGCGCGCGGACGTCACCCAGTATATCTTTTTCTGGCCTCTTCCCCGCCATCCCAAGGCGAAGGAAAAGGCCCAATTCATCCTCTCCCAGCATGACAAGGCCAAGGCCTATCATGACGTCATGTCGGGCAAATTGGACAGCCAACAGACTTTTGCCATTACGCCCGCGGGGATCAAACTGCAGGAGGAACAGTACGAGATTGCCAAGAAGAACAAGGTCTCCGCCACGCCCACCTTCATGCTGTTCGGCAGGATTATAGAAGGCTTCGATCAGAAGAAGATCGAGGAGGCGCTGGGCAGATAGATTCGGCACAGATTTCAGCAGCTAGATCAACGGGAGCAGGCTTACGAGCCAGCTCCCGTTTTTTTTGCGCCCGTTTGTCGTACCGAACAGCTGCCTGTAGGATTTTCTCCACAGGTTGTCGCATATTCGTTAGCGGCACAACCGGTGGCAAAGATGGGTGGTTAGGAAATAGTGTAGTCGTTAGTACGTGTTATGCTGATCGCTCCGGTTTGGCATGCTAATTGAGATATCCCATGACAACGGATCAAACTGATCACATTTTCAAGAAAAGGAGAACGACACAATGAAAAGGAATATTGTCATGGGGATTGCCATTGCGCTGGGGGTGCTTTCAATCGGCGTCGCGGGCGCTTCAGCCGCCACCACCACCTCCTGCTGCAATGAGGGTGCCTGCTTTGATAAACCGTCCGCGCAGCAGTATAAGCAGGAGACTGCTCCACTGTCCGATGCCGTGAGGATCAAGGAAATAGAGTTGTCCCAACTGCTTGGGTATGATTCCACGATCATTGAAGTGCGCCAGCTTGAAGCCGAGATTAAGGATCTTAAGGGGAGGATCGGGGCTGTGGCAAAAAAATACGATATCCAGGATTGTTGTCGAGGTTGAAGGGCGCATGACACGAGATGAGCCGGGAGACAGCCCCCGGCTCATCCGGTTCAAAACTCCGCAGGCATGGCCTTGACCTGTTTCGCCGTGAACACCGGGCCGTCCTTGCAGACATAGACGTTGCCCACGTTGCAGCGGCCGCATTTGCCCAAGCCGCACTTCATGCGGTTCTCCAGGGTGGTGTAGACCTGCTCGTCCGTGAAGCCCAGCCGTTCCAGCACCGGAAGGGTGAATTTGATCATGATCGGCGGGCCGCATACCAGGGCAATGGTGTTCTCTGCGCTGGGGGCCGTTTCCTCCAGGATGGTCGGCACGAAGCCTACCTTGCCGTCCCAATCCGGCTCGTTGCCCCCCGGATCGACGGTCTTCACCAGCCGCACGTCTGCCCGTTCTTGCCATTCCTGCAACTCCCGCTTGTAGACCAGGTCCGCCTCGGTACGGGCGCCGTAGACGATGGTGATGTCGCCGAACTTGTCGCGCCAGTCCAGGCAGTTCCAGATCAGGGTGCGCAACGGCGGCAGGGCGATGCCCCCCGCCACGAAAACCAGGTTCTTACCGAAGAACTCCTCGATGGGGAAGGAGTTGCCGTAGGGACCGCGCACCCCCACGGTGTCCCCCGGCTCCAGGCGCCGCAGGGCCTCGGTCACCCGGCCGACGGCGCGAAAACAGCATTCGATATAACCCGTGCGGGTCGGCGAGGAGGCGATGCAGAAGGTGGACTCGCCGGCGCCGAAGGCGGAATACTCGGCAAACTGTCCGGCCCGGAAAGCAAAATCGTCCCTGACCGTCTCATCCTGGAAAACCAGGCGCAGGGTGCGCACATCCGGCGTCTCGTCGATGACCTCGGCAACGGTGGCCAGGTGGGGGAGGTAGATGTTCTTGCTGTGATCACACATTCAGGAAACCTTTTTTGCCACGGAGGCTTGGAGAACGCCACAAACAAAAGCGTCTTGCATTTTGCTTTACGGTTTTCTCCGTGCCTCTGTGTCTCTGTGGCAGATTTATGATGTTTGTAGTTTGGCGGCCATCTCCGCAAATGCCTGGGCCTTGACTTTCAACTCCACGGGCCGGTTGTTGTCGCCGAAGCCGATGGTGATGACGCCCCCCACCAGTTGATGCTCCATCTCGGCGAACAGGACCGCCGCCGGGTCCACCAGCAGGTTGCCGGACTGGATGAAACCCCGCTCGTGGAGCGCCGTCACGAACGCCTCCTGCTCAACCTTGGACACCTTCTTGAAAAGCTGCTTCCTGACCGCCGGGCCGCCGAACCACACATCCATCATGCGGGTGGTGTCCGATACCAGGGGATTGTCCTCGGGGGTGGTCATCTGGGCGGCGATGACGTGCCGTATGTTGATGAATCGTTCCATGGAAACCTCATTTTTCCACAGAGACACAGGGGAAGGCAAAAGAGAGAAAAACAAAATCGATCCGGGTAAAGACAAAAGGCAGAATAAGGACTTTGAAGCTTTTTTGTTTTTCCCTCGTTTTTGTCCTTGACCTTCTCTGTGTCTCTGCGTCTCTGTGGCAGATTTATTTCTTGCTTATCTCGTTGACAATCGCAGCGATGTCGATCCCCACCGGGCAGAAGCGGATGCACCTGCCGCAGCCGGTGCAGAGCGTCTGGCCGAACTTGTCGTCGTAGTATTTGAACTTGTGCATGATGCGGTTGCGGTAGCGCTTGGGCTGGAGGTCGCGCGGGTTATGGCCCGAGGCGTGGTGGGTGAATTTCCAGAAACCGCAGGCGTCCCAGCTCTTGCGGCGCTTGCCCGCCTTCTCGGTCCCCTCGTCCACGATGTCGAAGCAGTGGCAGGCCGGGCAGAGGAAGGCGCAGGCCCCGCAGCCGACGCAGCGCACGGCGATGCTGTCCCAGGCCGGGTCTTCGAAATGGTCGTCCAGCCAGGCCTTGACCTTTTTCAGGTCGAACTTCTCCGTCTGCGGTTCGGCCAGGGGAAGCGCCGGTGTGCCGTTCGGTTCGGCGAACAGTTCCCCGTGGTTGTTGACTAACGCCTCACCTTTGTCGGTGAAGGTCTCGCAGGCGTAGCCGCCCCCCTCCACCGGGGTCAGGAACAGGTCGCTCCCCTTGGGATCGGCCGGGGAAAGCCCAACGGCGGTGCAAAAACAGGCGTCGTCCGCTTGCGTACAGGCCAGGCCGACGATGGTGGTTTTCCTGCGGCGTTCCAGGAAAAACTCGTCCTTGTAGTCCCAGGAGAATACGGCGTCCAAAACCGGGATCGCGGCGGCGTCGCAGGGGCGCACCCCTACCAGGATCGTCTCCGGGAAGTTTGCGGGGCTTACATCCCTCAGCGTGACCTGCTGCCCCTCCTTGTCGTAGGACATGATGTCCTCGCAGACCGGGAAAAAGGTCTCCTTGGCCGAACGGCGGGGCAACTGGTCGAGCACGATCCCGGCGGAGTCCGCCAGCGGACCGTACAGGGGCGTCCCGGCATCCATGCGCGGCGCAATGACCCGCTTGCCGTCGGCAATCAAATGATCGAGGAGTGCCTTCAGGTTGTTTTCCGAGATGTACTTGTGCATGTAAAACCTTTTTCACCGCAGGTAAATCCGCAGTTATTTTATAAAACTCTGGTCATCCTTCTCGTCGTACATCGCCAACGGCCCCTTTTCCCGCACCTCGAACCCGGCCTCGTAGTCGTACAGTTCTTTCAACTCCTTGGCCATCTTGCGGTTCAACAGGTTGAGCGGGATGTCCATGGGGCAGACTCGTTCGCACTCGGCGCAACCGGCGCAGCGGCCGGCCAGGTGCATGGCCCGGACGATGTGCCAGGCCGTGTTGCCGGCCGGGCGGGGGGTGGTCTCCACCATCTGTGGCTTGTTGCGGTCGCACAGACACTGCTCGCAAAAGCAGAACGGGCAGACCTGGCGGCAGGCGTAGCACTTGATGCACTTTTTGAACTGTTCTTTCCAGTAGGCCCAGCGCTCGGCCGGAGTCATGGCCTCCAGGCGGGCGATCTCGGCGCTGTATTTCCCCGCCAACTCGAGGGTGACTGGCCGCTGATCCGGCACGAAGTCGCATCCCTGCGGTAGGTGGTTATCGCATTCGCGGCACTTGGGGGCGATGGTGTCGCCGGTCAGTTCCCGGGCAGGCTGGGCCGTGGAGGCCAGCACCCCGGCGCAGGGAACGCCGATCAGGTACAACTCCTCCCGCTTCAGTTGCGATTCCCCCAACAGCCCCACCAGCGCCTTCAGGTCGCACCCCTTGACCACGATGCCGATCTTCCCGCCCTTGGGAATCTCCTTCTTGGCCTTGGTCAGATAGACGGCCAGATTGTTGACGCAGGCGGCGGAGAAGATCAGTTTGCCGGCATCGTCGGCCTGAGTAATGACCACCGGCTGGGCAGAACCTTTGCGCCGGGCGGCGGTGTAGCCGACCACGGCAATAACGCTGCGTTCCGACAGAATACGTCGCGCCTCGTCCTGTATGGCCTCGGTGATGGCGGTGTAGATGGATGTGTCGATGCTGTTTGTCATATGAAACCCTTAAAACCTTAAAATCTGCCACAGAGACACAGAGGCACAGAGGAAAAACAAAGAGAAGAAACCAATCATCATTTGGGTAAAGCCAAAAACTATAAGCAGTTGCGGGGTATAATTCTTCAAAGCCTTTTGTTTTTCCCTCTGGACTCTCGTTTTTGAATTTCTCTGTGTCTCTGTGGCAGATGTTGATTTTAAATAGAATTATACGCTTCCCTCAACTCCGGTGTGTCGATAGCCCCGGACCACTGTTCCTCCAGGGCCAGTTCCCTGAACTCCTGCATCGGCCCCATGCCCCTGACCCGCTCGGTCAGGTCGGTGACCATCTCCACCCATTTGCCCCCCTCAGCGGCCGAGACCCAGGAGAATTGCAGGCGGCCCAGATCAACCCCCACGAACTCCAACAGCTTCCGGAAAGCCGCGAACCTGCGGCGGGCGTGGAAGTTGCCGGCAATGTAGTGGCAGTCGCCGGGATGGCAGCCGGACACCAGCACGCCATCGGCCCCCTGCTGGAAGGCCTTGAGGATGAAGACCGGGTCGATGCGCCCGGTGCAGGGGAACTTGAGCACCCGTACGTTGGCCGGGTACTGCATGCGGCTGGTGCCGGCCAGGTCGGCCCCGGCATAGGTGCACCAGGTGCAGACAAAGGCGATGATCTTCGGTTCGAAGTTGTGCTTTTCGGTATGGTGCATTTTTGATCCTTAAACCGTTTTGCCACAGAGACACAGAGACACAGAGGAAAACAAAAAAGAGAAAAACCAATGTTTTTGGGTAAAGCCAAAGGCTAAAGCAGAATGGGGGAATAACTCTTTAAAGTTTTTTGTTTTTCCCCACGCTTTGTCTTTGCCGTTCTCCGTGTCTCTGTGTCTCTGTGGCAGATTTTTTCTTACAAAGACTCGATCATCGCCACGATCTGCTCATCGGTATACCCATCCAACTCCACGCTCTTGGACGGGCAGGTCGCTTGGCAGGTGCCGCAGCCGCCGCAGACGCCGGGGTTGACGTAGGCCACCACCTTGATCAGGTTGCCCTGGCGGTCGCGGATCTCCTTCTCCTCCACCGCGCCGTAGGGGCAGACCTTCCGGCAGTAGAAACATCCCACACAGCCGGCCTCCCTGACCTTGGCCACGATCGGCTCCCGCTCCAGCTTGTCCTTGGCAAAGAGGGTCATGACCTTGGCTGCGGCGGCCGAGGCCTGGCTGACGGTGTCGGGGATATCCTTGGGCCCCTGGCAGGCGCCGGCCAGGTAGATGCCGGCCGTGGCGCATTCCACCGGGCGCAGCTTGGCGTGAGCCTCGGAATAGAAATGGTACTTGTCGTAGGAGATGCCCAGTTTCTGGGCCAGGGTATCGGCTCCCTTCTGGGGTTGTACGGCCGTGGCCAGCACCACCATGTCGGCCTCGATCTCCACCTGCACCCCCACGGCGATGTCGCTCCCCATGACCACGATCTTGTCACCCTTCTGATAGAGGCGGGAGACCATGCCCCTGATGTAGACCGCCTCTTCCTCCTCGATGGAGCGGCGCCAGAATTCGTCGTAGCTCTTGCCCGGCGTGCGGGCGTCCATGAAGAAGACATAGGCCTGGCCATCATGCACCTTGTGGTGGTAGAGCATGGTGTGCTTGGCGGTGTACATGCAGCAGATCTTGGAACAGTAGGAGATGCCCTTTTCCCGGGCCCGGGAGCCGACGCACTGGATGAAGACGATCTGCTTCGGTTCCCTGCCGTCGGAGGGGCGGAGGATCTTGCCGCCCGTGGGGCCGGAGGCGGAGGCCAGACGCTCGAAGGTCATGCCGTCGATCACGTCCGGGATCTTGCCGTGGCCGAACTCCCCGTACCCCTTGATGGGGGAGCCCTTGGGCTTCTCCTCGATGGAGTAGAGGTCGAAGCCGGTGGCAACCACGATGGCGCCGACCGGTTCCACGATCAACTGGTCTTCCTGCTCGTAATCCACGGCGCCCGGGCCGCATACCTTCTGGCAGACCCCGCATTTGCCGGTTTTGAACTTGGTGCAGTTCTCCCGGTCGATGACCGGCGTGTTGGGCACCGCCTGGGGGAACGGCACATAGATGGCCGGGCGCATGCCCAGGTTCCGGTCGAAGGTGTTGGGAATCTTCTTCTGGGGGCACTTGGTCATGCAGACCCCGCAGCCGGTGCACTTGTCCTCGTCCACCGAACGGGCCTTCTTGCGCACCGTGACCTGGAAGTTGCCGATGTACCCTTCCACATGCTCGATCTCGGCATAGGTGTAGAGCTTGATCTTGGGGTGATTGGCCACGTCCACCATCTTGGGGGTCATGATGCACTGGGAGCAGTCCAGGGTCGGGAAGGTCTCGGAGAGTTGGGCCATGTGCCCGCCGATGGAGGGCTCCCGCTCCACCAGCACCACCTCGTGGCCGCAGTCTGCGATGTCCAGGGCGGCCTGGATGCCGGCGATGCCGCCGCCGATGACCAGGGACCTCTTGGTGACCGGCACGGTGATGGTGGGGAGCACGCGGTTCTTCTTGACCCGCTCCACCATCATCCCCACGATCTCGATGGCCTTTTGGGTGGCCTCTTCCCGGTCCTCGTGGACCCAGGAACAGTGCTCGCGGATGTTGGCCATCTCGCACAGGAAGGGGTTCAGCCCGGCCGACTCCACCGCCTTGCGAAAGGTCTTCTCGTGCATGCGGGGCGAGCAGGCCGCCACCACCACGTGGGAGAGCCGCTGCTCCTGGATGGCCTTTTTCAAAAGCCCCTGACCGGGGTCGGAACACATGTATTTGTAATCGGTGGAGAAGGCTACGCCGGGCAGGGTGCCGACCTGGGCCGCGACCCGCTCCACATCGACCGTCCGGGAGATGTTTTCACCACAGTGGCAGATAAATACGCCTATTCTGGACATCTACGATTCCTTTTTACCATAAAGGCTTTTGCCACAGAGACACAGAGACACAGAGACACAGAGGAAAAACGGGAGAAAATCAAAATCTTTTTTGTTGAGAAAAACGAAGGCTCAAGAACTATTTAAGGTTTAATCCTAAAGTCACTCGTTTATGCCTTTGCCGTTCTCTGTGTCTCCGTGTCTCTGTGGCAGATTATACCGATTATAAAAGCTGTTTTTCCTTCAAAAGCGGCATGGGGTTGACGATCAGGGCGTCCAGGCCGAGTTTGTCCGCTCCCAGGCCGGTAGCCAGGCCTACCAGTTGGGTGATGTAGAAAACCGGCATGGCGTACTCGGTATTGTAGACCCCCTCGATCTCCTTTTGGCGGATATCCAGGTTGCCGTGGCACAGGGGGCAGGCCACCATGATGCAGTCGGCACCAGCCTCCTTGGCCGAATCCAGGATGGCGTGGGAGAGCTGGATGACCACGCCGGGTCGCGACAGCGTGAAGTTGGCGCCGCAGCATTCCATGCGGTGGCTCCAGGCCACTGTTTCAGCCCCGGCCGCTTTCAGGATATCTTCCATGATGGTCGGCGCCTCGACGCAATCCAGGTTCGGCACGTCGGTGGGGCGGGTCAGGAGACAGCCGTAGTAGCAGGCCACCTTCAGGCCGGCAAGCGGCTTGGTGACGGCCTGTTCCAGCTGTTCCAGCCCCAGGTCGCGGGCCAGGATGTCCAGCAGGTGTTTGACGTTGCCAGTCAGGGGCACCGGGGCGTCGATGGCCTTTTCCACCTGCCTGCGCTTGACATCGCTTTCCGAGAGGACGTGCTGGGTGGTCTTGAGCCGCGAGAAGCAGGCGGCGCAGGCGACTGCCAGATCGCCCTCCACCTGTTCGGCCAGTTCCAGGTTTTTGGCGCACAGGGAGAGGGAGAGCAGTTCGTCCACGTTGTGGGCCGGGGTGGCGCCGCAGCAGAACCAGTCCGGCACCTCCGTCAGGCCGATGTTGAGTTTTTTGAACAGCTCCCGGGTCGAAAGATCGTATTCGCCGGCCGAGGCATGGAGCGAGCAGCCGGGATAGTAGGCGTAGTTGAGGGTCTTCTTGGGGGTCACAGGGCCTCCCCGTTTTTACGCATCTCCTCGATGCGGCCGAAGATTTTTTCGATCTCGATCATGTTCTTGTTTTTCTGGTGAAACATCTTGAGTTTGCCCTTGCTGATCAGCTTGGGCCCCAGCATCAGGTCCTTCAGAAACTGACCGGATTTGACGTTGAACACGGCGGCCAGGCGCATCTCGTACTGGCGGCCGTAGGTGCGGATGTTTTGCAGGAAGAGCCGGTTTGCCAACTGCACGTAACTCTCCTTGGACGGCCCTTCGGCGTCCCACGAGAGCTTGCGCAGGGCGTCCATGATGGAGGCCAGGTGCACCTTGTTCGGGCAGCGGGTGGAGCAGGTCTCGCAGGAGGCGCAGTACCAGATGGAGCGGCCGGCCAGGATACGTTGCCACTGGCCGAGCTGGAGCAGTCGCACGACCCGGTTGGGGGGATGCTCCATGAAGGTGGCCATGGGGCAGCCGGCCGAACACTTGCCGCACTGGAAGCAGCGCCGGACCGATGTCCCGGAAAGGGCTTCGACCTTGCGGACGAAATCCACGTCCATGGTCTCGGTCGAAAGAAGCATCTTCTTCTTTTTCACAGGAATACCTTTTTTAGTTAAACTAAAATTCCACCAGTCGATCGTTGACTGGTGGATATGCGTACCGTAGAATTTGTCTAACTGTGGAGTTTATAACATAATTTAATATAGTTATTATTGTTTACACAAATGCTTTGAAAAATGCAAGCCAAAATTATAGCGGCCACGGTGCGTTTAGGAAGAGTAAAAAAATACCGCGGCCAGCGTCGGGATTCGGCCAGTATAGTGCTTTCCGTGGGAAAGCGAATAAAAAACCATAAGCCACACAAATATGTTGGCCTTTCGTAACATGATCGCAATAATACTATGTTACAAGAAAGCAAAAAAGGGTAAAAATACAAGAAAATTCTTCTGCTGCGCCTCAGGGAGGCCCCGATGAAAAATATCCTGATAATCGAGGATGAAAAAGATCTGACCGAACTGCTCGTGTTCAACCTGGAGAAGGAAGGGTTCAAGATGCAGTGGTCCTATGACGGCTTGGAAGGGCTTGAGGCGGCGCGGCGCGACCCTCCGGACCTGATTGTGCTCGACCTGATGCTGCCGGGCATGATGGGGACGGATGTGTGCAAGGAGTTGCGCAAGGACGGCCGCACCAGCCAGGTTCCGGTGCTGATGCTCACCGCCAAGGGTGAGGAGATCGACCGGGTGGTCGGTTTCGAGGTGGGGGCCGACGACTATCTGGTGAAGCCGTTTTCCATGCGGGAACTGCTGCTGCGCATCCGGGCGATCCTGCGGCGGTGCGACAGCCAGCCGGCATCCGCGGCCGAAGGGGGAATCTCCATCGGGGATATTTCCATCGAGACCGAACGCCACCGCGTGCTGAGCGCCGGGAACGAGGTGGAGTTGACCAGCACCGAATACAAGCTTCTGCTCTACCTGGCGGAGCGCCCGGGCCGGGTGCTGAGCAGGGAACTGCTCCTGCAAAACGTGTGGAGCTACAACAATGTGGGGGACACCCGGACCGTTGATACCCATATCACCCGCTTGCGCGGCAAATTGGGCAAACCGGGCGATTTGATCAAGACCGTACGCAGCTTCGGCTACAAGATAGAGGAGTGATGATGGGATTCCGCCTGAAATTGATGTTGTCGTATCTGCTTTTGATCGTTGCGATCGCCGGCAGTTTTTATCTGTACATGGACCATGTCCTTGAGACGAACCTGGTGGAGGAGAGCCGGACGAACCTGCTCAGCCAGGCCAAGCTGGCCCGCCTCCTGGTGATGTACGACCATATGAAGCTGCCTCCCCAGCAGTTGGCCGAGACGGTCGGCTCCGCCATCAGGGAGCGGCTGACCCTGATCGCCCCCGATGGCCGGGTTATGGGCGATTCCGACGTCAAGGGCGCCAAGCTCGGCGAGTTGCAGAACCACCTGGACCGCCCCGAGGTGCAGGCGGCCCTTACCTCGGGGACCGGCATCGCCCTGCGCTACTCCGAGACTCTCAAGACCGATATGCTCTACGTGGCCATGACCTATGGGAGCGGCAGGACCGACGGTTTTGTGCGGCTGGCCATGCCGTTGTCCTACCTCACCAACTCCAGCAATGCCCTGCATCGCGTGGTGGGCGTCGCCGTGCTCCTGACCACCCTGGCCGCCCTGTTGCTGAGCTATATCCTCTCCAACCTGACCTCCCGTCCCCTGCGCAACATGGCCGCGGCAGCCGCCCGTATCGGGCGCGGCGAATCGCCGGTCAGGATACCGGCGACGGCCCATGACGAGGTGGGGGACCTGGCCCGGGTGCTCAACGACATGAGCGAGCGGATCGAACAGCAGATGCTGCGGCTCTCCTCGGAAAAACAGCAGTTGGACACCATCCTGCGCGGCATGGGGGAGGGGGTGATGGTCACCTCGCCCGATGGGACGATCACCCTGGTGAACCCGGCCTTCCGCAGGCTCTTTTCCCTTGCGGGCGACGTGGAGGGGAAGAAGCTGATCGAGATTTCCCGTCATCCCGACCTCCTGGCGGCCTTTACGGCCCTGGGGGCCGCCGAGGGGGAGGAGCTTATCCGGGAGATCACCATCCAGCCGGGAGAGATCACCCTGCTCACCCACTGGGCGCCGCTCGCCGTGGATGGCAGGAAGAGCGGGGTCGTGGCGGTGTTCCACGACATCAGCGACATGAAGAAGGTGGAGAATATCCGCCGCGATTTCGTCGCGAATGTGTCCCACGAATTGCGCACCCCGGTGTCGGTCATCAAGGGGTACGCCGAGACGCTGCTGGACGGGGCGCTTCAGTCGGATGCGGACCGGGCCACGCGCTTCGTGGAGATCATCCTCAGCCATTCCGAGCGGCTGTCCGCCCTGATCAACGACATTCTCACCCTCTCGACCCTGGAGTCCCGGGCGCTGGTCCTTGACCGCCACCCGCTGGATATCTCCGGCACCATGCGCAAGACCTACATGCTGCTGGAGGAGAACGCCAACAAGAAGGACATCAGGATGCAGCTCGACATCCCGGCCGGGCTGCCGCGGGTGCTGGCCGACCAGGGGCGCGTGGAACAGGTGATCGTGAACCTGCTGGACAATGCCATCAAGTACACCCCTCCCCAGGGCATGGTGACCCTCTCGGTCCGCCCGGGCGATGACCCGGGGTTCCTGAAGATCGCCGTCGCCGATACCGGCATCGGCATCCCGTTCAAGGATCTTCCCCGCATCTTCGAACGTTTTTACCGGGTGGACGAGGCCCGCAGCCGCGACCAGGGGGGGACCGGGCTGGGGCTGGCCATCGCCAAACACATCGTTCAGTTGCACGGCGGGGAGATCTCCGTGACCAACAATGAGTTCGGCAAGGGGTCCATCTTCTCGTTCACCCTGCCCGTTGCCGCTGACTGATCCGGCCCGTTTCTGTTACGGGTAATTTGCCTGTCCGTAACATCGCTGTAATATTTCTCCTGTACTGTTTCGGTAACGATTACAAAAACAAGGAGGATTATGATGTTTTCAACCATCCGTAAGACCGTACTGACCCTCGCCCTTCTGGCGTCGGTCTGCGTTGCGGGCCAGGCTTCCGCGGAGACGCTGATCAACGGCGCCGGGGCCACCTTCCCCTATCCGCTCTACTCCAAGTGGTTCAGCGAGTACGCCAAGATCGATACCTCGGTGAAATTCAACTACCAGTCCATCGGCAGCGGCGGCGGCATCAAGCAGATCACCGCCGGCACCGTGGACTTCGGCGCCAGCGACAAATTCCTCTCCGACGCCGAACTCAAGGCCGCCCCGGGCAAGCTCCTGCACATCCCGACCGTCATGGGCGCCGTGGTCGTCACCTACAACCTGCCCGGCGTTCACAAGGGGCTCAAACTCCGCTCCAGCGATGTGGCCGACATCTTCCTCGGCAAGATCACCAAGTGGAACGACAAGCGCATCGCCGACGACAACCCGGGCGTGAAGCTCCCCAATGAGTCGATCATCGTGGTGCACCGTTCCGACGGCAGCGGCACCACCAGCATCTTCACCGATTACCTCTCCAGTGTTAACCAGGAATGGCACGGCAAGGTCGGCAAGGGCGCTTCCGTGAACTGGCCCATCGGCCTGGGCGGCAAGGGTAACGAGGGCGTTGCCGGTCAGATCAAGAACACCAAGAACTCCATCGGCTACGTGGAATTGGCCTACGCTTTCGAAAACAAGCTCCCCTATGCCACGCTGATGAACAAAAACGGCAAGTTCGTCGAACCCTCCATCAAGACCACCAGCGCTGCCGCGGCAGGCGCGGTCAAACACATGCCGGCCGACTACCGCGTATCCCTGGTCAACCAGCCGGGCGACGACGCCTATCCCATCGTCGGTTTCACCTGGCTGGTGGTGTACGAACACCAGAAGGATGCGGTTAAGGGGAAGAAGCTGGTGGAATTCCTGAACTGGGAACTGCACAAGGGACAGAAGATGGCCGCAGGGATGCTCTATGCGCCGCTCCCCGCACCGGTCGTGAAGATGGTTGAGAAAACCATCAAGACCATCAAGCACTAATCAAGCAAGGGGCTGATGCAGTTACCCCGTCATCCCGAGCGCGGGCCGTCACCACGGCGCCCGCGCTTTTTTCTTGCCCGGCATGTGTAACAGCTGCCGGATAGCGCCGAGGAAGGACAAGGAAAACCCTCCCCCGGCAGTCACCTGAATTTGACAAAATGGCGGCATGTTACAAACTTGACAATGTTGCCGGATAGTTCCCGCTCCGTAACATGTCCGTAACATGTTCTTGATACGATCCGAACAGATACAAACGAGTAAAAAGATAGGAACCAGACATGCAGAACAGCGCACAAGGCATCAAGGGTGACGCCATATTCCGGGGATTCACCCTGCTCCTCGCCTGCAGCATCATCGTCATCCTTCTGCTCATGACCGCCGAGATGGTGAAGGAGAGCCTGCCGGCCATCAGCCGTTTCGGCTGGCGGTTCATCAGCGGCAGCACCTGGGACGCCGTCCAGGAGGAGTTCGCCTCGCTCCCCTACCTGTACGGCTCCATCGTTTCCTCGATCCTGGCGATCCTCCTGGCCACCCCGCTGAGCATCGGCACCGCCCTGTTCATCACCGAACTGGCGCCCCGCAAGGTCGGCGCCGCCACCGCCGCCCTGGTCGAGCTCCTGGCCGCCATCCCCAGCGTCATCTACGGCCTGTGGGGCATCCTGGTCATGACCCCCTGGCTCCAGAGCACCATCCAGCCGTTCTTGATCGAGCATTTCGGCTTTCTCCCCTTTTTTAGGGGGGCGCCCTACGGGGTCAGCATGCTGGCCGCCGTCTTTATCCTGATGATCATGATCGTGCCGATCATCACCTCCATCACCAAGGAGGTCCTGATGGCGGTGCCGTCGAGCCAGAAGGAGGCGGCCATCGCCCTGGGAGCGACCCGCTGGGAGATGATCCGCATGGCCGTGCTCCCCTACGGCCGCTCCGGCATCCTTGGCGCGGTGATCCTCGGCCTGGGCCGGGCCATCGGCGAGACCATGGCGGTCACCATGGTGATCGGCAACACCCCGAAAATATCCCTGTCACTCCTGTCGCCGGCCTACACCATGCCCAGCGTCATTGCCAACGAGTTCGCCGAAACCACCACCAAGATGCACGCCTCGGCGCTGATGGAGATCGGCCTGATCCTCTTGTTCGTGACCCTGGTGATCAACTTCCTGGCCCGCATGCTGCTCTGGAGCGTCACCCGCAAGTGGAAAGGAGGCGTGGCATGATCCTGCGTTCCATTACCCTGCGCCGGACGGCCAACCTGTCCGCCACCCTGTTGATGGGTGGGGCGACGCTCCTGGTGCTGCTGCCGCTCATCATCATCTTCTATCACATCGTCAAGATGGGGATCAGCTCCATCTCCCTGGACTTCTTCACCCAGATACCCAAGCCGACCGGCGAGGCGGGCGGCGGCATGGCCAACGGCATCGCCGGCTCCGCCATCATGATCGGCATGGCCTCGCTGGTGGGGCTTCCCATCGGCATCTTCGGCGCGGTCTACCTGACGGAATACGGCACCGGCAAGCTCGCCACCGCCATCCGGTTCTGCGCCGACGTCCTGTCCGGCATCCCCTCCATCATCACCGGGATGGTGGCCTACAGCATGCTGGTAGTGCCGCTCAAGGGCTTTTCCGCCCTGGCCGGTTCCTTCGCCCTGTCGCTCATCATGATCCCCATCGTGCTGCGCACCACCGAGGAACAGCTCAAGATGGTGCCGGCCACCCTGCGGGAGGCGTCCCTGGCCCTGGGGGTACCGCTCTGGCGCACCAGCATCAAGGTTACCCTGCGCAGCGCCCTGACCGGCGTCATCACCGGCGTCCTGCTGGCCATCGCCCGGGTGGCCGGGGAAACGGCGCCCCTGCTCTTTACGGCACTGGGCAACCAGTTCTGGAGCAAAAAGCTCACGGAACCCATGGCCGCCCTGCCGCTGCAGATCTTCAATTTCGCCATCTCGCCGTACGAGGATTGGCACCGTCTGGCCTGGGCCGGAGCCCTGGTGCTGGTGGTGCTGATGTTCGGCCTGAGCCTGGCCGCCCGCTGGCTCGGCAGAAGCAAACATTCCTGAAAGGGCATTTTATGAACAGCAAATTAGCCATACGAGACCTCAATATCCACTTCGGAGATAACCATGCCGTCAAAAATGTCGCCATGGAGGTCGCCGAAAACAGCGTGACCGCCATCATCGGCCCGTCCGGCTGCGGCAAATCCACGGTGTTGCGCAGCATCAACCGGATGCACGACCTGACCCCCTCCGCCCGGGTGACCGGCACCATCATGCTGGACGACACCGACATCTACGGCCGCAGCGTGGACCCGGTCACGATCCGCCGCCGGGTCGGCATGGTCTTCCAGAAGCCCAACCCCTTTCCGGCCATGTCCATCTACGACAACGTGATCGCCGGCTACAAGCTGAACGGCGTGCTGAAGAAGGGGGATGCGGACGAGATCGTGGAGTCGAGCCTGAAGCGGGTGGCCCTGTGGGACGAGGTCAAGGACCGCCTCCGCACGGGGGCCGTGGAACTGTCCGGCGGCCAGCAGCAACGCCTCTGCATCGCCCGAACCATCGCCGTCAAGCCGGAGGTGATCCTGATGGACGAACCGGCCTCGGCCCTGGACCCGATCTCGACCCTCAAGATCGAGGAGTTGATCGAAGACCTGAAATCAAAGTATACTATCGTCATCGTTACCCACAACATGCAGCAGGCGGCGCGGGTGTCGGACGTGACGGCCTTCTTCTACATCGGCGAACTGGTGGAGATCGGCGAGACCCGCAAGGTCTTCACCAACCCCGAGAAAAAGCAGACCGAGGATTATATCACGGGGAGATTCGGCTAGAGGAACCGGCCGGCGGGCTCTATCCCGGCCCCCATGAACAAAAAAACACACCAACCGGTTGCCGGGATGGAAAGGACGACGATATATGGAACGTGAACACTTCAGTGCAACATTCGACACAGAGCTGGACGAGCTGCGCAGCATGCTCCTGGCCATGGGCGGCAAGGTGGAGATGATGATCTCCGGGTCGGTCAAGGCGCTCGTGGAGCGGGATACCCCCCTGGCCGACCGGATCATCGCCATGGACCACGAGGTGAATAACCTGGAGGTGAACATCGACGAGCGCTGCCTGGAGCTCCTGGCGTTGCGCCAGCCGGCCGCCCGCGACCTGCGGTTCATCACCCTGGCCCTCAAGATCGTTACCGACCTGGAGCGCATCGGCGACCAGTGCACCAACATCGCCAAGCGGGCCAAGGAGTTGAACGCGGAGCCGCAGCTCAAACCGTATATCGACATCCCCCGCATGGCCCACTGGACCGAGGTAATGGTCAAGGAGTCCCTGGACTCCTTCGTGCACGGCGACGACGATCTGGCCATCAAGGTCTGCAACGACGACAACTTCGTGGACGAGATCAACGAGCAGATCCACCGGGAGTTGCTGACCTTCATGATCGAGGACTCCAGCACCATCTCCCGTTCCATGAAGCTCAACTACGTGGCCAAATCCCTGGAGCGCATCGCCGACCACGCCACCAACATCGCCGAGATGGTGATCTTCATGGTGAAGGGGAAGGATATCCGGCATACCATCGCGTAAGCGGGGCAGACCCTGCGGCATTTTTGAAAAAGGCACCCACAAGCCCGGATATTTTCCGGGCTTTTTTTGTGTCAAAATGATGCAATAGCGGGTAGCCGGGTGAGGTTCGCGGGCCTTTTATTGTTTGATATTAAGGTAATAGGAAATTGAGTCTTTTGTGGTGATTTTTTTAACACTTTGATTTTACGTTGAAATTGGGTTTTGCTGGGTGTAGAAGAGCGAGAGGCGTGTTTTGGTGTTCGCTGTGGTATCGTGACAGGCGAGGCCAAAATTTACGGGGATGTATAGGTAGCTGAGACCCTGCTCTTTTTTTCCAAAATTCAAATTTACTATTTGGAGTTTTGGCCCCCTTACCTCTCCATAAGCTGCTTGATCACGCGGCCAGCGCAATCGGGCGTATCTGCCTGACCCGGTGCGCCATGATCTTCTCCGTGATTTTCAGATCGTAGCTCGTCTGGAGGTTCATCCAGTACTGCGGCGTCTGGCCGAACGCTTTGCCGAACAACACGGCCAGTTCGGCAGTCACCGGGCGCTTGCCATGAATGACATGGGAAACCCTCATGGCGGAGACGCCGATGGAGCTGGCAAAGGCATTTTGCGATAGCCCAAGCCCTTCAAGGATTTCTTTCAAATATTCTCCGGGGTGGATGGCCGGAAGCCCGTTCTTTGTTGCCATGCCAGTTCTCCAGTTCTAGTGATAATCGGTGATCTCTACGTCATACGCATGACCCTCGGCGAAGGTGAAACATACCCGCCATTGGTCGTTTATCTTGACGCTCCACTGACCTTTTCTGTCTCCCGAAAGCGTTTCAAGGTGGTTTGACGGCGGCATCCGTAAGTCCTCGACCACCGTGGCATTGTCGAGCTGGTTCAACCGCATGGCCGCACGGGTGACAATGCCTGGCGGTAGCCTTTTCGACTTCCCGGATTCAAAGAACCGTTCGGTTGCTTTGTCGGCAAAGGTCTTAATCATGGATGCAGTATAAACAAAATGTTTATACTCGGCAAGTTAAATTCTTGTCACGGATTCTCTCCGCGCTGTTGACGCGCCACGCAATTTCTGTGAAAGGCGGGAGGGGTAGGTCTCCAAAATTCAAATTTGATATTTGGAGCTTTGACCCCCTTGCTTCTCCCTGATTTTGCGTTGAAATTTGTTTTTGTGGGGTGTAGAAGGGCGAGAGGCGTGTTTTGGTGTTCGTCGTGGTATCGTGACAGGCGAGGCCAAAATTGACGGGGATGTGTAGTTAGTTGAGACCTGCCCCCCTCTTTTTTCTCTTGGCCAAACAAAAAGGATAACCTAAATGATAAGCGAGATGACTTGGCACAGAAGTGAGGAGAAGCAAACGCGATTCGAGTGGAGTGCAGAGAGTGAAGGGCTTCAACTGCGACATGAGAACGGAAATCCACCTTATTTAATTCCCTGGAGAATCTTTTATTTGATCCTGCGGCAAGCAATGACTATGGCAGCAGTAAATAATGGTGAAATAACAGCCGGAACACACCAATCTACGCCTTCTCCTGACTCAGTTGGAGAATGGGTGCTAGCACAAAATTTTACTCTTGAACCTGGTGCCCTAACACCTAGGCATTTGTCATTCCTTGGTCCCATATTCGGCCGCATGGGGTTCTTCACTCGAAAAATTAAAGGAAACTCGATAATGTGGGTGCTTACAGTATGACTCAACCTGCTGAAGTTACACTCTGGCTCCAACCTCAAGTTGTTGTGCCTGTCATTTCAACAATTCTTGTATCAGTAATTGTACCGATACTGCTCCATCACCTGAAGTACAAACGTGAACGTGCTGAAATGGTTTTTAAGGCGAGAAAAGAAGCTTATGAGGAATACTTCAAAAAATTTGAAAAGTCAGCGGCAAACATAGGGCAAGAGTATGACAAGTATACAAACGAAATTCTCCCACAGGCGCTCCTTAAACTGCTACACAGCGGGAACTCTCCTGAGGGAGTTGTTGAATTTCAGGCTACAGTCGGGAGTTTCCCTCATAAAATCCAAGAAAGCCATCGAAGTGCATTGGAGGAAATGACGACACTCCAGATTTTCGCGTCTCCAATCCTTCTCGCTCACATAAAGCAGTACGAGGAACTTCATCGTGAAATGATGACCCAGGCCGCACCATGGTTACAAGAGGCAAACAAAAAACTTACTGAACCTGACCTTGATTCTCCAATAGCAAATGAAATGAAACAACGTGGCACTAGAATCAGTTGCCTTAAAGATAAAATCATTGCGCAGATGAGGACAGAGCTGGGAACGGACAGGTGATGTCCAACCACGTCGCAAGACTTGACCGAAAGGAAGTCGGTGGGGTCAGGCTTCCGGCGGAGTTCCGGGGACGGTATATTAAATTCAGAGTTGAGTATACTGTCCCCGGAATTACCCAGCGGCGGCAGCGGCCTCCGCTGACGCCTTGAGACGTTGAACCAAAAAGGAGAAAAGTAAAATATGAGCCAGAGAAGCAATCTGAAGCTTGCAACGAAGTATATTAAGAGCCTCTCGGGCGTGCTTATCCTCCTCGGGGTTGGCTTTTTGCTATTGAGTGGCTTCTATGACTGGAAAGGCTTTATTCAGAACATCGGCCTTGTACTGTCTGGTGCTGGTGTGACCACCTTCATTCTAAAATTCGATTTATTCGAGATTGTTTCAAGTGATGAGATTAGAAAATCTGGAATCGAAATGGTGAGGCACGGCAGGAATTCAATGGTAGAAATGATTGAATCAATCGAAGAGTTTATGAGAAAGGCGAGACCTAAAGAAATCGATATTTGCGGAATTTCAATGTACAGCTTCTTTGAGCCGCATAGCTTATATGATTTGGTTTTGAACCTTGCTTCCGAAGGTTATAAATTCCGCATAATCTTTGCCGACCCTAATAGCACTGAACTATCTTTTCAAGAACAAGTTGAACATAAGCCTGGAGCTTTAAAGTCGCACATTGAATATTTATCTAATAAATTTTCGGATCACTGTCGTAGGCATCAAAGTGCATCTATTATAAGAGGCAACATAAAGATAGGTTATTCTGGTTTATTGCCAAAGGTGTTTATAGTTCGTGCAGGCGGAAAAATGTTTGTCTCTTCTTATCTTCATCGCGGACCTCATGTTTCACCAACATTCATGCTGTCTGATGTACCTAATGGATTTTATAGTTATTATTTACAGTACATCGATGACATCGTTGAAAATTGTTTTACTGAATACAGCATTTGAAATCTAGCATCTGGCGAAGGTCCAACTAGCGCCAGGACCGGCCCAAAAACAAGGAAGTCGGTGGGGGCAGGCTTCCAAGCTGAAAGTCCGGCCTATAGTTGCCAGCATGGAGACCTGCCCCTCCTCCTTCCCGCTCAGGATGATCCATAGTGCCAAAAATCATAGATCTCAATAAACCAGATAGACTGCCAGAAGAGTTCGTTGCTGCGCTAAAGCGAATTAATTATCTGTGCGTTAAGTACGAATTTTCTGAGGAATTGGTAAAGCACAGAGAAGTGGTTTCACTAGTCAGCGATCTGAACTCTTTTTGCCTGGAGAATTATATTATCGGTGTGCACTACACCCGAGCTAGCCAAAATCGCATTCGCAGCCAAGGCCTGCTCATCCGAAGTGGAGAAGAAATAAGAGCGGAATTCCTCAAAGATTTTGGTCATATGTTTTCAGAATCGGAGATCGTGACTATTAAGGAACGATGGTCAAATTACTTTTTACCAGACCAATCACGCATAAGAGACGGGCGATTATTCTTTAACTTCACAAAAACTTCATTAAATAATGGTGGTGCAGAGCCATTGCTCGGACTTTATGGAGGCGAACAGGTCAGTATATGTTTTCGGCGTGATTGCTCCATAGGGTCGAAGCTTGCTTATATCGGGGAACCAGTGATGGTGTGCTGTTCATTAAACCCAAATATCGTCAGTACTTTCATAGAATACCCATGGGGTAAGATATTGGTCTCATCCTACCACTTATCAGTAAATACAGGAGCATACGGAATAGATCAGGATGGTTATCAATCTGTTCCAGTCACACCAGATAATATTGTAGAGATAATACAACTTTCAAAAGAAAATTTATGGATTATTAGTGGTACACAATGCAATTAATTTTTTTAATCAGTCGTAATTGTTTGTATTTATAATAATTTTCAAGCCAGTATGTCAAAGCCACCGCATTTTTGGCAAGTAGGTGGAGTCGGGCTTCCAGGAGTTCCGGGGACAGTATCTTAAATTCAGAGTTGAGTATACTGTCCCCGGAATTACCAGAAAAAAAAAGGAAGTCGGTGGGGTCAGACTTCCAAGTTGATAAGTTGAAAGTCCGGCCTATAGTTATCAACATGCGAAATTAGCCACTTTGGCGGCACTGATTGGACCTCTGAAAACTGACTTTGAAAACAAACTTGGCATCTTGGAAGCCTGACCCCGCGGGGGTGCCGCTGAACCTATCCACCCCACTCAATAAAATTGAAGGTAAAGACTATGTTGTACTTGGGGAGGGAGAGGGTACTTCAACAGGTATCATGTTGTTTAATTTTATTCCAATCAATCAGAATGATAGATTCAAAAATGCTTATGATGAAGCTGTTGCCAGCAAAGGCGGAACACGACTTATTAACCCAGTAATTGAAGAAAATTGGTTTTTGGCTTATGTGTTAAACGGTTATAGAACAAAAGTTACTGGCACAGTCGTTAAAGATTTATAGAACTATTTCATTTTACAAAAATAATTGCGTTGTCATGTGATAGTCTCCACTAAAGGCAAGTCCGTGGGGGCTGGCTTCCAAGTTGATACTTGGCATCTTGGAAGCCTGACCCACGGGGAACCCTGATTGGTGGCTGATTCCGGGAACGCCCATTTTTTTTGAATCAAAAAGATTTATAACGGGGCTTTCCCGACGAAGCCGGGGGATCGTTGTCCCATTGTTGTTTGTACTCGCTCCAATCCTTTTTCTCCTGATCGGTTCGAAGTTGCATCTCAAATCTCTCGGTTGCCAATCTATCTTTGAACTTTTCCTCTTCTGTCCTCGGGTCGTAAACGCAGGCGCTCATGACAGCAGACAGAACGACAAGACTGAGAACAGGCAGCAGCAAAAAAAGCTTTTGAACCATTGATTTTCTCCATTCCCCTGCCGCAAGGAAATGCCCAGGGCTGAATGTCCGGCTTGCCGGGATGAGCCTTTCCCCTATCCCTTGATCGGCCACCCCTGCTCAACCCCCTCCGGAAAGAAATTTTCCTTGGTCCTGTTGTAATAGCCGAACTGCAACTTGGGAAACTCCTGCTTCAACCGCTCCAACAGCCGGTACATGCCGATCCCCTTGCCCTCTACCCCCATTTCTTTATTATAAAAATCCGGGTCGATGGACAGGTTGCGCATCTGGATCATGTCGATGCCGGTGTCGCCCACGAAGCGCAGCAGCGCCTCCACCTCCTCCGGGGCGTCGCTGACGCCGGGGGAGACCAGGTAGTTGATCATGGTGAAACGCCCCGCCTGCTTGGCGATGGTCACGGAGCGAAGCACATCCTCGAATGTGTACCCCTTGGGACGGTAGTAGCGGTTGTACAACTCCTCCCGCACCGAGTTCATGGAGAAGCGGAAGGAGTCCATCCCCGCGTCGCACAAAAGCTGCACCCGCTCCGGTATCGACCCGTTGGAGTTGAAGTTGATCGTGCCGCGGCTGGTGGCCTTTTTCAGGCGTTGCGTCGCCTCGGCGATGGTGTCGGCCTGGAGGATCGGGTCCCCTTCGCACCCCTGGCCGTAGGAGACGATGGCCTGCTCGGCCTGTTCCAGATGGGGGAGGGCGATCTGACAGATCTCTTCCGGGGTCGGCACGAAGCCGATGCGCTCGTGGTTGGACGGGCAGCATTCGGACGGTTGCAGGCTGATGCACCCCAGGCAGGCCGAGTTGCACACCGGCGAGGTGGGCAACGGCGCTTCCCAGCGGCGGTAGAAGAGGTTTTTCGCGGCAAAGCAGTGATAGTCCACGGCGCAGCGGGACAACTGCTCCAGCAGGCGGTTGCCCGGCATCTCCGCCAGCCGTTGGCGCACCAGCGGGTCGAGGGTGCGGTCGTCGTAGTTGACCGGGTTCCAGTTGCTGTTGCTGTCCACCTTGGACGCGGCCACCACGAAACAGTCCCGCTCCTCGTCCCACCCCACGGCGGTGTAGGACCAGAGCGGCAGTTGGACCGCCTTGCGCGAGTAATCGCAGGCCGGCAGCAGGGTGCGCACGTAGCCGGGGGCCATGAAGGCGGAGACCGCCTGGATGCGCCGCGTCCGTTTCCCCTCCCTGACGCTGTCCAGGGTGACGAAGCTCTTTTTGCGCTCGTCCCAGGCGATGGGCGGCATGGCGGGCATGGTGAACATCCGGCTGTCCTCGGGGAGCGGGATCAACTCCACATCCTCGGGCAGCACCGGTACGTTGCCGTTCATCCCGGCCATGCACAGCTCGGGGTGATCGTAGATATTGCCTTTTTCATCGGCGTACAGCATTTTTGGCAGTTTTTTTGGCACGTTGGTTTCCTGGTGGTTCGTTTCTCTGTAGCGTGGGTTTCCCCCACGGTTCGCTGCGCAGGCCGGGAAGAATTCGGGAGGCTGACGCAGGCTGCGCGGATGGCGCATAACGGCATAGTGTCCGTTGCCATACTGTGGTAAAATTATCCGAAAAACACGCCGAAAGCAATCTTATTGCCGTGGAAAGCCTTCTTGCATGCACTTCATGATCGTTTTTGCCGTCGCATTCCTGGCCTCCCTGCTCAGCTCCATGAGCGGCGCGGGCGCTGCCATGCTGACCACCCCGGTCTGGCTCTCCCTCGGTTTTCCCCTGCCGGTGGCCATCGCCTCCAACCAGATGAACGGCGCGGCCTGGACCCTGATCGCCGCCCGCAATTATCTTCGGGGCAGGGCGCTGGATTGGCCGCTCATCCGGCTCATGGTCTGCTTCGGGCTGGGGGGCGCGTATGTCGGCACCCTCGTGATGCGCAACGTGGACGAGCAGATCCTGAAGCGTGCCATCGGGTTCATCATCATCGCCCTGGTGGCGGCGGTCGGGCTCAACCCCACCCTGGGGCGCACGGAAGCGGAGCCGCGCCTCTCCCGCCGGACGACCGGCGCACTGGCCTTTCCGCTGGGGGTCTACGAGTCGTTCTTCGGTTCGGGCAACGGCCTGTTCACCTCGTTTTTGCTGTCAAAGGCCCGGGGCTTTCCCCTGCTCACGGCCCTGGGCTACTACTACGTAATCGCCTTCTTCTGGAACTGCTTCGCCGTGGCCGTCTACGCGGGCGCCGGTTTTGCCGACCGCAGGCTGATGATCCCCTCCACGGCCGGCTCCATGCTGGGGGCGTATCTCGGTTCGCGGGTGGGGCGCCGCACGGGGTACCGTTTGGTGAGGACCCTTTTCCTAGCCCTGGGCGGGGTGTTGGGGCTGAAACTGGCCCTGGGGTGGTAGCCCGGCGCGGTACGGATATTTTTCCTTTCGCCGTGGCGGATTACGTGCAACTATGCGGCGTTGGCCTCGTACGAAGTCGTGGAGGTGCATCATCAAATTTTTCCCCTTTCTCATAACAGCCGCGCTCATCTTCCTCGTTTCCACCCTGGCCACGGGTACGCTTTGCGCCGCCGGCGAGGCGAAGACGCCGATTGTGGTCGGCGGCGACCGGAGCTATCCCCCGTACGAATTCATCGACAAGGACGGCAACTCGACCGGTTACAACGTGGAGTTGACCAAGGCCATCGCCCGGGTGATGGGCTTTACCGTCGAAATCCGCCTCGGCGCCTGGTCGGATATGCGCCGGGCGTTGCAGGACGGCAGGGTCGACGTGCTGGAAGGGATCTCCTATTCCGACGAGCGGGCCTTGACGGCGGATTTCACCCCTCCCCACATCGTCGTCCATCATTCGATCTTCGCCCGCAAGGGGGGATCGCCGGTCGCGACGCTTGCCGACCTGCGCGACAAGGAGGTCGTGGTCCTGAGGGACGGGATCATGCAGGAATACCTCCGGTCTCGAAATGTCGGCGCACGGATCGTCCCGGCGGCGACTCATGCCGACGTCTTGCGCCTTCTGGCGTCCGGCAAGCATGATTATGCGGTGATGGCCAAACTGCCGGGGCAATACCTGATCCGGGAACTCGGCCTTACCAACCTCCAGGCCGTGGGGGCGCCGGTGGCGGCCGAGAACTATTGCTTTGCCGTGCGCAAGGGGGATGCGGCCCTCCAGGCGCGTTTCAGCGAAGGGCTGGCCATCCTCAAGAACACCGGCGAATACCAGCGGATCTACAACAAGTGGCTCGGCGTCATGGAGCCTCCCGGCATCAGCTGGCAGCAGGCGCTCAAGTACGGGGCGATCGTTGTCGCCCCCCTGGTCCTGCTGGTGGGGGGCATATTGCTCTGGTCGCGCACCCTGCAGCGGGAGGTAGCCCTGCGGACGGCGGAGCTGGCCAGCGAAGTGACGGAGCGCCGCCATGCCGAGGAGGAGTTGCGCAACCGGCAGCAGCAACTGGTCCAGGCCGACAAGATGGCGGCCCTGGGGGTCCTGGTCTCCGGCGTGGCCCATGAGATCAATAACCCCAACGGCCTTATCCTGCTCAACCTGCCGGTGATGATGGAGGCGTTTCGGGATGCGGAGCCGATCCTGGAGGAGTACTACCGGACCCACGGCGATTTCGATTTCGCGGGGTTGCGCTACTCCCGGATGCGGGAGGCGCTGCCCCGCCTGATGAACCAGACCCTTGAGGGCTCCCGCCGGGTCAAGATGATCGTCGAGGATCTCAAGGATTTCGCCCGCCAGCAGGAACCGGGGCTGACGACGGATGTGGACCTGAACGAGACGGTGCGGACCGTGCTGCGCCTCATGGCCAATCTGGTGGAAAAGAGCACCGAACATTTCACCGTTACCTATGGCGAGGCTATCCCGTTGGTGCGGGGCAGCGCCCAGCGGATCGAGCAGGTCGTGGTGAATCTGCTGGTGAACGCCTGTCAGGCCCTGCCGGGACCCGACCGGGCCATCTCCCTTGCGACCTTTGTGGATCCCGAAGAAAAGGTCGTGGTGCTTGAGGTGCGCGACGAGGGGACCGGCATCAGCCCGGAGCACCTGCCCCACCTCACGGACCCGTTTTTCACCACCAAACGGGAGAACGGCGGCACCGGCCTCGGCCTGTCGGTCTCTTCGGGCATCGTCAAAGAGCATAACGGCACGCTCACCTTCACCTCGCAGCCGGGGCGGGGAACGACCGTGCGCATGACCCTTCCTATCCCCGAAAAGGAGCGACGGACATGAACGATACCCTGTACCCTTCCTTCGGCATCCTGCTGGTGGACGATGAGCCGGACTGGCTTTACTCCATGAGTATCAGCCTGGAGCGGGCCGGCATCACCAATATCCTGACCTGCAGCGATAGCCGGCAAGCCCTGGGGATGCTTGCCGAAAACCGCGTGGGGGTCCTGCTCCTGGACCTGACCATGCCCTATCTCTCCGGGGAAGAGTTGCTCTGCCGGGTCACGGAAGAGCATCCCGAGGTGACGGTCATCATCATCAGCGGCCTGAACCAGTTGGAGACGGCGGTCAACTGCATGCGGTCCGGGGCCTTCGACTTCTACGTAAAGACCGCGGAGGAGTTGCGGATCGTCAGCGGGGTGCGGCGAGCCATCCATGAGCAGGAACTCCGCCAGGAAAACCGGGAGATGCGCCGCCGCTTCCTGAACGACCGGCTGGAACATCCCGAGGCGTTCAGGGACATTGTCACCGCCGACAAGGGGATGCGTTCCATCTTCCAGTATATCGAGGCGATCGCGTCCAGTTCGCAGCCCATCCTCGTCACGGGGGAAAGCGGCGTCGGCAAGGAGTTGGTCGTACGCGCCCTGCACCGCCTGAGCCGCCGCAAGGGGGAACTGGTGGCGGTCAACGTGGCCGGGTTGGACGACAACATGGTGTCGGATACCCTCTTCGGTCATGTCAAAGGGGCGTTCACCGGCGCCGCCGAACCACGGCCGGGGGTGATCGAGCGGGCCGGGGAGGGGACCCTGTTCCTTGACGAGATCGGCGATCTGAGCACGGCGTCCCAGGTCAAGCTGCTCCGCCTGCTTCAGGAGGGGGAGTATTACCCCGTCGGCAGCGACCGGCCCCGCCGGATGCGGGCCAGGGTCGTGGTGGCCACCCACCAGGACCTGGCCGGCCGCCAGAAAACCGGCGAATTTCGCAAAGACCTCTATTTCCGGTTGCGGGCGCACCATGTCCATATCCCCCCGCTGCGCCAGCGCAAGGACGATATCCCGTTCCTTCTGGATCACTTCCTGGAGGAAGCCGCCAATGAGTTCGGCAGGAAAAAACCGACCGTGCCCAAGGAGATGGCCCTGCTCCTGGCCAACTACGACTTCCCCGGCAATGTGCGGGAACTCAAGGCCATGGTCTACGATGCTGTCAGCTCCCACCAGGGCGGCGTGCTCTCCCTGGCCGCCTTCACGCGGGCAATCGGCGAACGGCCCGATACCGCGCCGGCCGGGCAGGAAGACGACCCGACCGCCAACCCGTTCTTCTGCGCCGAGCGGTTGCCCGGCTTCAACGAGGTCATCGACCTGCTGGTAGCCGAGGCGATCCGGCGGGCCCAAGGGAATCAATCCATCGCCGCACGCCTGCTGGGGGTCTCCCAGCCGACCCTCAGCAAGCGCCTCAAGCATCTGCGCACCTGATCCCAAAGGGGTATGCCCAGGGGAATACTATTCCTCTGGGCATACCTGCCAATAACTATATGTAATTATTGGTTTATAAAATCTGTTCCCCTGACGGCTTTCCCTCCGGCATACCCCTTTCATCCGTATCTAAGACCATCTTCTCCTGAAATAATGTGTTAATACGGCATGTTGTGATCGTGGGCCATTTTGGCATCATCGATGCTCTCTACCTTGTTAAGCAATTTCAGCCAACCACACACCAAGCAGAGGAGATCAGACCATGGCCACGGCCCATCGTACCGAGCACGATTTTCTGGGAGAGAGAGAAATCAGCAACGACTGTTATTACGGCGTCCAGACCCTGCGGGCTCTGGAAAATTTCCCCATTACCGGCATCCCCATCTCTTCCGTACCGGAACTGATCTGGTCCCTGGCCCAGGTAAAGAAGGCCGCGGCCTTGGCCAACATGGAGCTGGGCGTGCTCCCGAACGGGATCGCCGCGGCCATTGTGGCCGCCTGCGACGAGATCATCGCCGGCAAACTTCACGACCAGTTTCCGGTTGACGTCATCCAGGGAGGGGCCGGCACCTCCACCAATATGAACGCCAACGAGGTGATCGCCAACCGGGCCATCGAAATCCTCGGCCACAAAAAGGGCGAGTACAAGTACTGCCATCCCAATAATCATGTGAACTGCTCCCAATCCACCAACGACGCCTACCCATCCGCCTTCCGCATCGCCCTGCATCAAAAACTGTCCTGCCTGATCAGTTGCATGCAGTACCTGCAGAAGTCCTTTGCCGCCAAGGGTACGGAATTTTCCGATGTCCTCAAGATGGGGCGGACGCAACTTCAGGATGCCGTCCCCATGAGCCTCGGCCAGGAGTTTTCCGCCTATGCCACCACCATCGGCGAAGACATCGAACGGGTGCGCGAAGCCCAAAAACTGGTCCTGGAAATCAACATGGGGGCGACCGCCATCGGAACCGGGATTAACAGTCCCCCCGAATACACGCGGATCGTCACCGAGCACCTGCGGACCCTGACCGGAATCCCGGTCGTCACCTCCGCCAACCTGATCGAGGCTACCTGGGATACGGGCGCCTATGTCCAGATCTCCGCGGTCCTGAAGCGGGTGGCGGTGAAGATCTGCAAGATCTGCAACGACCTGCGCCTGCTCTCCTCCGGTCCCCGCTGCGGCCTCAACGAGATCAATCTGCCGCCGCTCCAGCCCGGATCATCCATCATGCCGGGCAAGGTCAACCCGGTCATGCCCGAGGTGGTAAATCAAATTACCTACGCCGTGATCGGCGCCGACCTGACCGTGACCCTGGCGGCCGAGAACGGACAGCTGGAACTGAACGTGATGGAACCGGTCATCGGCTACAGCCTCTTCAACTCCGTATCCATGCTCTGCAACGGCTTCCATGTCCTGGCCGACAAATGCATCGACGGCATCACCGCCAACAAGGAGCATTGCCGCGCCATGGTGCTCAACAGCATCGGCATCGTAACCGCCCTCAACCCGATCATCGGCTACGAAAATTCGGCGGCCGTTGCCCGTGAGGCGCTGGCCAGCGGCAGGTCGGTGTACGACCTGGTCCTGGAAAAGAAGCTGATGGACAAAGCGCTCCTGGACGAGGTGCTGTCCACCGAAAACCTGATGCATCCCCGATTCATCGCCGGCGGCAAGGCGTAATCCGCCTCAGAGCGAACGACATTCCGGAAGAGAAGGGAGAACAATCATGTTTTGGCTTGAATTCGCAGTGGTAATGGCCGCCATCTTCATCGGCGCCCGGCTGGGCGGCATCGGTCTCGGGGCCATGGGGGGAATCGGGCTGGCGGTTTTGACCTTTGTCTTTCACCTACAACCCACCGCTCCCCCCATCGACGTCATGCTGATGATCGCCGCGGTGGTCACCGCTGCCGGGGTTCTCCAGGCCGCGGGCGGTCTCGATTACCTGGTCGGGCTGGCGGAAAAGATCCTGCGCAGCAACCCGGACCGCATCACCTTTCTGGCGCCGGTGGTCACCTACTTTTTCACCCTGTTCGCCGGGACCGGACACGTGGCCTATTCGGTGCTGCCGGTCATTGCCGAGGTATCCCGGGAAACCGGCGTCCGCCCCGAACGCCCCATGTCCATCGCGGTCATCGCGTCGCAACAGGCCATCACCGCAAGCCCGATCGCAGCGGCCACCGTGGCCCTGCTCGGTCTCTTGGGCGGCTCCGCGGCCAAGTTCGGCTTCAACGTTGAACTGATCGACATCCTCAAGGTCTGCATCCCCTCCACCCTGGCCGGTGTCCTGATCGCCGCCTTCGTCTCCAACAAGCTGGGCAAGGACCTGGACAAGGACCCCGAGTATCAGCAGCGCTTGAAAGACGGGCTGGTTGCCGCTCCCCATGGGGCGGGCGGCAGCGAGGAACGCACCTCCCTGGAGAACACCCCGGCGACGGCGAAGGTTGCCGTGGCCCTCTTTCTGCTGGGCGCGATCCTCGTGGTCCTCTTCGGCTCGTTCCCCCAGATGCGCCCTGAATGGAGTGTCGGCAACGATATCAGGATCAGCCAGATCCTCGTGAAAAGCGAAAACGAGGCCAAGGACGCCCTGGTCCAGTTGAAGTCGGGCGGCACCTTCTCGGCGGTAGCCCGCCAATGCTCCATCGACGCCACCGCCGCCAACGGCGGCGACCTGGGGTGGCAGTCCAAGGGCAAGCTGCTCCCGGAGATCGAGAAGGCCTGTGCCAAGCTGAAAAAATCGGGAGACCTCACCGAGGTGATCAAAACCCCCTTCGGCTACCACATCGTCAAATTCGACGACAAGCGCCCCTCCACAAACAAGGAAAAGATGGGCATGCCCCATGTCATCGAGATCGTCATGTTGACCATTGCGGCCTTGATGCTTCTGATTTGCCGGGTCAAGGTGGCCAAGGTGGCCGAGGGGAGCGTCTTCATCGCCGGTGTCCAGGCGGTCATCGCCATCTTCGGCATCGCCTGGATGGGGGACACCTTCTTTCAGGGGAACATGGATTTCCTGAGCGGTTCCATCAAGAGCCTGGTTACCCAGGCTCCCTGGCTGTTCGCCTTCGCCCTGTTCGCGCTGTCGGTCTTGCTCTACAGCCAAGCCGCCACGGTGCGGGCGCTCATGCCGTTGGGCATCAGCTTAGGCATCCCGGCTCCCTTCCTGATCGCCATGTTTCCGGCGGTCAACGGCTACTTCTTCATCCCCAACTACCCGACGGTCGTTGCGGCCATCAACTTTGACCGCACCGGCACGACCGGTATCGGAAAGTATGTCCTGAATCACAGCTTCATGATACCGGGCCTGGTGGCGACCTTCAGTTCCATCGGCATCGGTTTCCTGCTGGTGAAATTCATGTTCTGATGCGCTGACATCATCCATCTGCCGGAGCGCGCCCACATCAGGCGCGCTCCGTTTGTCGGGGGAAACGTTTGACAAGCCGGTGGCGTTGCCGCTATTTTGGTGTTCAAATGAAGAACCGGCTCGGAAGGGCATTCGCCGCACCCATGCCGGAGGAGTCTAACGAAAACGGCATGTGGACGGCCCCATGAAACGACGCTTCAACCTGCTGCTCGAATTTTCCGTGCCCATGTTCGCCGGCGTGGCGGTGGCGCTTGCCTGGGCCAACCTCGACCCGGCCGGGTATCATGCCTTCCTGCACCAGCCGCTCGCGGGGGGGCTCACCTTCCACTTCATCACCAACGAACTGTTCATGGTGCTTTTTTTCGGCATCGCCGCGGTGGAGATCACCCAGAGCTGCCTGCCGGGGGGCAACCTCAACCCTCCCTCCCGGGCGGTCAACCCGCTCCTGGGCACCCTGGGGGGCGTGTTGGGGCCGGTGGCGGTCTACCTGGGGCTGAACGCCCTGGTGGGCGGGCCGGAACTGCGCAACGGGTGGGGCATCCCCACGGCCACGGACATCGCCCTGGCCTGGCTGGTCGCCCGGGCCGTCTTCGGCGCGGCCCACCCGGCGGTCTCCTATCTGCTCCTTCTGGCCGTGGCCGACGATGCGGTGGGGCTGGCCATCATCGCCATCTTCTACCCCGATCCCAGCCACCCGGTGGCGCCGTTATGGCTGCTGCTGACCGCCCTGGGGATGCTTGTCGCCTACGCCCTGCGCCGCCTCAAGGTCAAAAGCTACTGGCCCGCCGTCATCTGCGGCGGCGTCCTGAGTTGGAACGGCCTGCACCACGCCCATCTCCATCCCGCCCTGGCCCTGGTCTTCATCGTTCCCTTCCTGCCCCACAGCCGCCGCGAGACCAAACTGCTCTTCGAGGAGGACCCGGCCGACCGCTCGCCCCTGTCCCGGTTCGAGCACGAATGGAAGGCGGTGGTGGACGTGGGGATGTTCCTGTTCGGGCTGGCCAATGCCGGGGTCGGGTTCTCCAGCCTGGGGACCGCCACCTGGCTGGTCCTGGCGGCCCTGCTCTGCGGCAAGACCGTGGGCATCTTCGGTTTCGGCTGGCTGGCGACCCGGTTCGGCTTCGGCCTGCCCCGGGGGATGCACCGCAGCGACCTCCTGGTGGCCGGCATCATCGCCGGCACCGGCTTCACCGTGGCCCTGTTCGTGGCGGGTGAGGCCTTCGCCGACCCCTCACTCCAGGGGGCGGCCAAGATGGGGGCCATGTTGAGCATCACTGCGGCCGGAATCGGCATGGTTGCCGCGCGGCTGCTGGGGGTCAGGAGGCACAAATGAATCAAGGGGGAGTCATGATAAGATCGTTGTTCGGGAAGATGAGGGCGGTTTATCTGGTCGTGCCGGTTCTGTTGGGTGCGGCCTTGCCGGTGTTTGCTGCGGAACCCGCGCCGAGCCTCGACAGCGTCAAACAGCAGGTGACCGAACGCTTCGGCGGGCGCAAGCCGCTCCAGTGGGGCGAGACGGTCAGCGGCGTGCGCACCCGTCTGGATACGCGAGACAAGGTGGTCGCCCTGACCCTTGACGCCTGCGGCAGCGGGAAAGGCAAGGGGGTCGATGCCCGGCTGATGGATTTTTTGGCGCAGGAGCGGATACCTGCCACCCTTTTCATCAACGCCCGCTGGATCGACGCCAACCCCGAGCTGTTCAAACGCCTGGCCGCCAACCCGCTGTTCGAGATAGCAAACCACGGCATGTGGCACAAGCCGGCCTCGGTGACCGGCCGGTCGGTGTACGGCATCAAGGGCACGAAGGATGCACGGGAGTTGGTGGAGGAGATCGAACGGAACGCCCGGAAGATCGAGGCGATCACCGGAAAGCGGCCGAAACTCTATCGCTCCGGTACGGCCTATTACGACGAGGTGGCGGTGGAGGTCGCAGGCGCCCTGGGGCATGAGGTGGCCGGTTTCAGCATCCTGGGGGATGCCGGGGCGACCTACAGCGCCCCCAAGGTAACGGCGGCGCTGTTGAAGGCCGTCCCCGGGGACATCATCATCTGCCACATGAACCACCCGGAAAGCGGCACCGGGGCGGGGATAATGGCCGCTGTCCCGGAGTTGCTGCGTCGCGGTTTCCGCTTCGTCCGCATGTCCGACTATCCGCTTAAATAAAGGTTACGTACATGTTCCACATCATCCAGAACGACCCGGAGGTCCCGCCGGGTAATATCACCAGGCACCTCCGGCACCTGGACGCACCGGTCACGGTCTGCCACGCCTACCGCAATGAGCCGTTGCCCGCGCCGGAGGAGACGCAGGGGGTGATCGTCCTGGGGGGCGCCATGTGCGCCAACGACGACCAGCGCCACCCCTTTCTCACCCAGGTAAAGGGCTTCATCCGGGAGATGGTGGCCCACCGCACCCCCTACCTGGGGATCTGCCTGGGGGGGCAACTGCTGGCGGCGGCCATGGGGGGACAGGTGGTAGCGAACCGTTGGGAGGAGTTGGGGACGCTGGAGGTGGAACTGACGGCGGCAGGGCGGGAGGACCGGCTCTTTACAGGGTGTGCCCCCCGGCTCGGCACCTTCCAGTGGCATCACGACAGTTTCGACATTCCCCCTGGGGCGGTCCTGCTGGCCGCTTCCCCGGCCTGCCCGCACCAGGCTTTCCGTATCGGCCCGTACGCCTGGGGCACCCAGTTCCATCCCGAGGTGACCGAAGAGATCATCCGCGCCTGGTGCGCCTGGGACCCGGCCACCCGGGGGCGTGCCGACGAACTGGTGGCTGGCTGGCGATCTGAGGCAAACTATGATGCGACTGCACGGCGCTTGCTGGAGAACTTCGTGGGGGCGGCCTGAATCAGCCCCTCATGGGACTTATAGGTCTTATGGGACTTATGAGTTCCATAAGTCCCATTGATTTTTACGGCCGCCACAAATACATGAAACTGCTGCTCCCAAAGGCATCGAAGCCGCTCAACGCCTCGGCCAGCCCTTCCTTTTCGGCCGCGCCGGCATAGATGCTCCCCTTGTAGCTGCCGGGGCGGTAATAGCTCACCACCCGCGCCTTCCCGTCACCCACGGTCGTGCGAATCTGGGCGATGACGTCATCCAGGTAGCCGATCCGGTCGATCAGTTTCGCTGCCAGCGCCTGGCCCGCGGTATAGATCCGCCCGTCGGCCAGCTTGCGCAGTTCGTCCCGCGTCAGGCTGTTCTTGGGGCGCTCCATGATCATATCCAGAAAACGTCCGTAGAGCTGGTCGATGATCTCCTGCCCCAGCCTCACCTCTTCTGGCGTGGCCTTGCGGAAGGGTGACATGATATCCTTCTTGTCCCCGGACTTGACGGTCTGCTCCTCCACCCCGATCTTGCCCATCAACCCCTCCACGTTGAACTTCATCAGGATCACGCCGATGCTGCCGGTGATGGCCGTGGGGTGCGCCGTGATCTCGTCGGCCGCCGTGGCCACGTAATACCCCCCCGACGCGCCGGTGGCCACGATGCATGCCAGCACCGGGACGTTCCGGCGTTTCTTGAACATCATGATGTCGTGGTGGATGATATCGCTGGCGGTCACGGTGCCGCCGGGCGAGTTGATGCGCAGGATGATACCGGCGATCGCCTTGTCCTGTTCCGCCTTGTGCAGCGATTCGCGGATCAGGGAGACCAGGGAGGGGGTGGCGCGCCCCAGCAAGCCGCCCGGCTTCTCCTCCTCCGAGATGGTGCCGCTGATATCCAGCAGCAGGATCTTTTTGGTCCCATCCCCCTCAAGGACCTGTTCGGCCAGGGGACTGGGGGGCGGGATCAGCGGCACATTGACAAAGGCGCAGCCGGAGAGCAGCGCCAGCAGCAGGAAAAACGGCAGTACGGCACAACGCATACAAGACCTCCCGTTGGGACAGCATGGTTGCCCTATGATAGCAGCGATTGGTTCCGATTCAAGAGATGATTTCGTGCCGGCGTTCGGGACCTTTGGCAGTATTCATTCATATTTCCTTAATTGTAACGCGTAAATGGAATTACAGTACTAGGGATACATGCTATGGTACATACAGTACCATACAATAAACGTGGCGGACTCCTCTCATCGTCTTCGCCGGGAACGGAATGTGACGTGAGTAAAACCCTGCAGGAACTGGCCGAGTATCTCGGCGGCCAGGTTAAGGGCGATCCCGCTGCCGTCATCACGGGGCTTGGGACGCTGGACAACGCGGTGGAGGGGCAGATCACCTTCCTGGCCAACCCCCGCTATGGCGCCAAGGTCGGGACGACCCGCGCCGCGGCGATCGTCATGCCTCCCACGGCAGAGACGTTCGGCCGCAATGCCATCGTGGTGGACAACCCCTATCTGGCGTTCGCCAAGCTGCTGACGCTCTTCACCTCCCGGCCGCGCAGCGCCAAGGGGGTCATGGCGGGGGCCTTTGTGGGCCGGGACGTGGTTATCGGCAAAGATGCCTCCATCTACCCCGGCGCCTGCATCGCCGACGGGGTGCGGATCGGCGACCGGGTGACCATCCACGGGAATGTATCGCTCTACGAGGGGGTGGTGCTGGGGGATGACGTGACCCTGCATTCCGGCGTATCCGTGCGCGAGGGGTGCCTGCTCGGGAGCCGCGTTACCATCCACAACGGGACGATCATCGGCGGCGACGGTTTCGGGTATGCCCCCAACGGGAAGGGGTGGTTCAAGATCCCGCAGATCGGCAACGTGGTCATCGAGGACGACGTGGAGATCGGCGCCAATGCGACCGTTGACCGGGCCGCCCTGGAGACCACCCGTATCGGGCGCGGCACCAAGATCGACAACCTGGTGCAGGTGGCCCACAACTGCGATATCGGCGAGGATTGCATCATCGTCGCCCAGGCGGGCATAGCCGGGAGCTCCCGGTTGGGCAGGCACGTCACCCTCGGCGGTCAGGTGGCGATCGTCGATCATACCGTGATCGGCGACAACGCCATGATCTCCGGTCAGTCGGGCGTATTTGGCAACGTGGCGGCAGGGGCCGTATTGAGCGGCACCCCGGCCATGCCTCACCAGGCGCGGCTCAAGTCCGCCGCCATATTCCCCTATCTGCCGGAGATGCGCAAGACCCTCGCCAGGCTGGGAAGCCGCATGGCGAGGGTAGAAGAACGGCTGGAACCTGCCGTTGCCATAGATTAGGCCCACGCCGGTATTCTGAAAGAAAAACAGGCAGTCGATGTGCAATACATCGGCTGCCTGTTCTTTTGGGGGCGTCTGTCCGCGTCGGCCCTATTTCACCGTGTACCAGAACTTGGCGCTGCGCACCTTGCCGTCCGTCAGCTTGAACTTGCACATGACGCCGTATTTCCCCTTCTTGGAGAGGTCGAAGTCGGCGCCGAAATGCCCCTGCATGCCCATCAGGTCCTTGGTCTGTTCGGCCTTGTTCGGCCCGATTACCTTGGCCTTGACCTCGCCGGTGGTCAGGGCCTTGCCGCTCTTGGCATCCTTGAACTCGACCATGAGATGGTGGGTTTCCTTCATCCCCTTGGGCATATCCATCCCCTTCATATGTTCCTTCATGCTCATGACCTTGAAGGTTGCCTTGACCCCGTCGATCACCTCCTGGTGAGCCGCATTACCCATCTCCATCATGGAATGGTCGCCATGTCCCATGTCCATGGAGCCGTGGTCATGCCCTTCATGGTCGGCCGCAAAGGCCGCCGGGGCCGAGAGGGCCAGTGTTGCCGCTGCGATCATCAGTAGTTGCTTTTTCATCGTTTTCTCCTTTTCACGTACGAGGTTATTGCTGCTTAAAGATCAACGTCTGCCACAGAGACACGGAGACACAGAGGTGCACAGAGAAAAACAAAACATTGCGACGTAGGCCAAAACAAAGAATTGTTTTTTGTGTCTTACTCCTGATTTTCTCTGAGTCTCTGTGGCAGATTATGATTCAGTGTTTCATCCCGCTGTACTTGAGAGTCCCCTTCCGAAGCTCCCGCTTTTTCATGAGCACGAAGATCACCGGCGTCATGATCAGCACATGCACCGCCGAGGAGAGCATGCCGCCGATCATCGGCGCGGCAATGGGTTTCATCACGTCGGCCCCGGTGCCGGAGGACCACATGATCGGTACCAGGCCCAGGAGGGCGACGGCCACGGTCATGAGCTTGGGCCGCAGGCGGAGCACGGCACCCTCGAAGGTGGCGTCGTAGATGTCCTGTTCCGTGCATGGCCCATTGATCAGCTTCTTGTCCAACGCTTCGTGCAGGTAGATGACCATCACCACCCCGGTCTCCACGGCAATGCCGTACAGAGCGATGAAGCCGACCCACACCGCCACCGACATATTGTACCCCAGGGCAGACACCAGGTAGACGCCCCCAACCAGGGCGAAGGGGACCGAGAGCATGACCATGCTGGCCTCCAGGGCCGAGTGGAAGGTGAAGTAGAGCAGGATGAAGATGATAACCATCCCCATGGGTATCAGCACCTGAAGACGCGCCTTGGCCCGCACCTGATTCTCCCACTGCCCGGACCAGGCCACGTAGTAGCCGGCAGGCAGCTTGAGGTTCTTTTCCAGCACCTGTTTGGCCTCGTTGACGAACCCGCCCATGTCCCTGCCACGCACGTTGAGAAAGACCAGCGAACGCAACAGGCCACCCTCACTGTTGATTTCCGGCGCGCCGGTGGAAACCTTGAGTTTGGTCACCATGGCCAGGGGTACCTGGGCGCCGTCGGCGCTCCCCACCAGGATCTGGCGGATGGCCGGAATGCTGTCCCGGTAGTCCCGCTCGTAGCGGATGCGGATGGGGAAGCGGTTCCTCCCCTCAACCGTGGTGGAGAGGGTCGCGCCCCCCAGGGCGGTCTCGATCACGTCCTGGACATCGGCCACGTTGACGCCGTAACGGGCGGCCGCCTCGCGGTCGATGTCGATGTCGATGTAATTGCCGCCGGTAACCCGTTCGGCCACCACGTCGGCCGCTCCGGGAATAGGCTTGAGGATCGCCTCGGCCTGCACGGCCAGGTCTTTCAGCACGTTCAGGTCGGAGCCGAAGATCTTGACTCCCAGGTCGGTGCGCACCCCGGTGGAGAGCATGTTGATGCGGTTGATGATCGGCTGGGTCCAGCCGTTGCGCACGCCGATCTGCTGGAGTTTGCCGTCCAGTTCCGCCACGATGTCGGCCTTCTTGATGCCCGGCCGCCACTGCTCCTTGGGCTTGAGGATGATGATGCTCTCGAACATGGAGACCGGCGCCGGGTCGGTGGAGGTTTCGGCACGGCCGACCTTGCCCAGGACGTGCTGCACCTCGGGCACGCTTTTGATGATCGTGTCCTGTACCTGTATGAGCCGCTTGGCCTCGGTGATGGAGACGTTGGGCAGGGTAACCGGCATGTAGAGCAACGACCCCTCATCCAAAGGCGGCATGAACTCGCTCCCCAGATGCATGAACAGGGGAATGGCGATCCCCAGCGCCACCAGGTTGAGGGCGATGGTGGTCTTCTTCCACACCAGCACCCAGCGGATCACCGGTGAGTAGAGCTTGATGAAGAACGTGGAGACCGGGTTGGCGCTCTCGGGAGGCATCTTGCCCCGCATGAAGTAGTACATCAGCACCGGCACCAGGGTGATGGCGATCATGGCCGAGCCCATCATGGAGAAGGTCTTGGTGAAGGCCAGGGGGTGGAACATCTTCCCCTCCTGTCCCTCCAGCAGGAAGACCGGCACGAAGGAGAGCACGATGATCGCCAGGGAGAAGAAGATCGCCCTCCCCACCTGCTTGGCCGAGGCGATGACGACCTCAAGACGTTTCCCGGCCCGCTCCTCGGGGGGCATCTCCGACAGGTGGCGGTAGCAGTTCTCCACCATGATCACCCCGGCATCCACCAGGACGCCGATGGCGATGGCGATCCCTCCCAGGGACATGATGTTGGAGGAGACCCCCATGAGCTTCATGGTGATAAAGGCGATGAGTACCGAGATCGGCAGGGTCAGCACGATCACCAGGGCGCTCTGGAAGTGGAGCAGGAACACCAGGATGACCAGGGAGACGACGACCGATTCCTCCAGCAGGTTATGTTTCAGGGTATCGATGGCCCGTTCGATCAGGTCGGAGCGGTCATAGGAAACCGCAATCTTCACACCCGGCGGCAATCCCTTCTCCAGATCCTTGATCTTGACCTTGACCCGGTCGATGACATCCTTGGCGTTCTCGCCGTAGCGCATGACCACGATGCCGCCCACGGCTTCCCCTTCGCCGTTCATGTCCAGCATGCCGCGCCGGATGGCACCCCCCATCTGGACCGTGCCCAGGTTCTTGACGTAGATCGGCGTGCCGCGCATGTCGGCGCCCACCACGATGTTCTCCAGGTCGGCCTTGGACTGGACATAGCCGCGCCCCCGGATCAGATACTCGGCGTCGGCCTGCTCGATCAGCCTCCCCCCCACGTCCTTGTTGGAGGCCTTGACCGCCTCCATCACCTTGCCCACCTTCATGTTGTAGGCGAACAGCTTGTTGGGGTCCAGGTCGATCTGGTACTCCCGCACATAGCCGCCGATGGAGGCCACCTCGGCCACCCCCTGGACGGTGTTCAGCTGGTAGCGCACGAACCAGTCCTGCAAGGTGCGCAACTGCTCCAGGTCATACCCCTTGCCCTCGATGGTGTACCAGAACACATGCCCCACGCCGGTGCCGTCCGGGCCCAGGGTCGGCACCACACCGGGGGGGAGCAGGGAGGCGGCGTAGTTGAGCCGCTCCAGGACCCGGGTACGGGCCCAGTAGATGTCGGCCTTGTCCTCGAAGATCACGTAGATCATGGAGAAGCCGAAGGCCGACGAGGCGCGCACGGCCTTGACCTGGGGCAGCCCCTGCAGGTTGACCGCCAAAGGATAGGTGACCTGGTCCTCCACCACCTGGGGCGAACGGCCGGGGTAGTCGGTGAACACGATCACCTGGTTGTCCGACAGGTCCGGGATGGCGTCCACCGGCGTCTTGTAGGCCGACCAGATCCCGGCGGCTACGATCAGGGCAAAGATCATCAGGACGATGACGCGGTTCCTGGCGGAGTATTCGATGATTCTCTCGATCATAATTAAAAGTCCAATTCCGCCACAGAGACACGGAGACACAGAGGTTCACAGAGAAAAACTAAAAACTTCATTGGGTAAACCGACACCCCTCATCGTTGTTTTTTTGTCTGCCTTACTCCTGGCTTTCTCTGAGTCTCTGTGTCTCTGTGGCAGGTTCTAATACCTACATCTTCATATCATCCATCTTCAGCGAATCCTTTTTGGCTGGTGCCGGTGCCGTCGGTGCAACCGGTGCCGGTTTCTTGTCGTCCATCTTCATGCCGGGCATGGTTTCGTGACCGCCGCCACCCTTGAGCTGGGATTCCGAGTCGATGAGGTAGGCGCCGGAGACCGCCACCTTGTCCCCGGATTTCAGGCCGGAGAGAATCTGCACCTTGTCGTCGGTGCGCTGGCCGAGTTGCACTGCACGCGGTTCGAACATGCCGGGGGAGGTCTCGACCCAGGCCACCTGGCGCTTGCCCGTATCCATCACCGCTGTGACCGGCACGACGATGGCCTTGCCCAACCCTATCTTGATCGACGCCCGCACGAACATATCGGGCTTGAGCTTCATGCCGGGGTTGGCCATCTCCACCCGCGCCTTGACCGTCCTGGTCTTGGGGTCCAGGAAGGGGTAGATGAAGGCGATCCTGCCGCTGAAGGGCTTGCCGGGGAAGGATTGGGACTGGATCTCCACCCGCTGCCCGATCTTGATGTTGGGGAATTCGTTTTCGTACACCTCGATCTCGACCCATACCCGGGAGAGGTCGGCGATGTTGAACAGCACGTCGCCCGTGTTGACGTACTGTCCCTGCTGGACCAGCTTTTCGATGACCACCCCCGACAGGGGGGTGTAGATCGGCAGGCGGATGTTGGGCTTGCCGGCCCGTTCCAGCGCGGCGATCTGGCTCTCCTTGACCCCGAACAGCATCAGGCGCTGTTTGGCCGACTGCACCAGCCCATCACCGTTCTGGGAGATGGAGGGGATGGGCGAGTTCTTCAGCTGGTCGCGGCTTTTCACCGCCAGCAGGTATTCCTGCTGGGAGGCCAGGAGGTCGGGGGAATAGACCTCGGCCACCGGCCTGTTCCTGCCGACATAAGCACCGACCGCGTTGACGTGGAGCTTGTCGATGCGGCCGGCGATCCAAGCCGTGACCTTGGCTTGGCGTGACTGGTCGTACTGCACGATGCCCACGGCGTTGATCTCCCGGTTCAGGTCCTCCTGCTTCACCTCCACCGTGGCCACATTGGCCATCACCCGCTGGGTCGGCGAAAGGGAGACATGGCCGAGCATGTCGGCCTGCTGCTTCTGCGCTGCGGTCTGGGTGGTGGTTGCTTGGGCGTCGTTGAGTTTCTTGATCAGCTCCATGCCGCAGATCGGGCAGGCCCCCGGTTTGTCCTTGATGATGAAGGGGTGCATGGGGCAGGTCCAGAGCGGTTTGGCGCTCATCTCCTGCTTGGCGGTACCGTCGCTTTTGGTCCAGCCGCTCACCTTGCTCAGCTTGCCGCTCTTGTAGAGCCAACTGGCGACGACGATGGCCAGGACCAGGATGGTCAGGGGGATGGTTATCTTCTTGTTTAAGGCCATGTGGAGCACCTTTCCTCGTAATTTGCAGGTTGTTGAAAAACAGCCATCAGGCCTTCGTCCTCGAATGCCCTTTCGTGCGGCGTAGCGCTGCTACGCCTCCTCGGGGCTTGTCTCGCGGGTGCGACGATCTGACTATTTTTGAACAACCTGTCAGTGATGGTCGTGATTCACCGTAGTGCTGCCGTTTTCCAGGTCGGCCCCCACCGTGGCCTCCAACTGGGCCAAGCGGATCTGGTAATCGGCCAGGGAGTCGTAGTAGTCGCGCTCGTAGTTGAAGAGCGTCAGCCGGCTGTCCAGAAGTGCCAGGAAATCCACCTTGCCCACCCGGTAGGCGATGACCGCCGATTCCAGGGCCTGCTCGGCCTGGGGGATGATCCCCCCCTTGTACAGTTCGGCCAGCTTCCGGCGCCGCTCCATCTGGGAGATCAGGTCGGCGATGGCGCTGCGGATGCTGTTCTTGGCGTCGTTCAGTTCGGCCGTGGACATGGCCTGCTCAGAGGCCGACTCGGCCAGCATGGCGTGGCGCCGTTCCCGTTGCACCGGCAGGTTGAAGGTGATCCCCAGGCCGTACATGTCCGAGCCGTCGCTCCCCATGGCCGGTTCCCGTTGCATGTACTCGAAGGAGACGGTGAAATCGGGAAAAAATTCCTTGCGGGCCAGGGCCTGGGCGGCTTGGGTCTTGCCGATCTGGGCCTGCATCCCCTTCAGGAGCGGGCGGTTTTGCTCCGCCTGTTCCAGCAGTTCCGCGTCGCCGTGATTGAAGGGAGCGATCTGCGGGTCGGGGATGGTGCCGACAGGGGTGTTCACCGGGCGGTAGAGCAGGCTGTTCAGCCGGATCTCCAGGCCGCGCCGCTGCTGCTCCAGGGTGATTTTCATGTCGAGCAGCTTTGATTTTTCCAGCTGGGCCTTGAAAATATCCTGCTGAACCCCCTGGCCCACCGCATAGCGGTTTTGGGCGATGGTGATGAAATCATCCAGGATGCGGGTGTTCTTGGTCAGGATCTCCAGGGATTTGTCGGTGAAATAGATCTGGTAATAGGTTTCCTTGACCCCCCGGACGATGTCCAGGATGCGCTCTTCCCGGTTCCAGTGGGAGGCCTCGGCGTCGCGCCGCGCCACGTCGCTTTTGAGGCCGCGTTTGCCGAACCAGGGGAGTTGCTGGCTGATGCCCACGACCTTCTGGGTCATGCTGTCGCGCCTGAAGTTGAGGGGATCGCTGACGACGCCGTTCTGGATCTTCAGCATCAACATGGGATCTTCCAGGCTCCCGGCCTGTTTGGCCTTGTTTTCAAGCATCCTGAGGTGCGCCCCGGAGGCCGTGACCTCGGGGTTGTTCGTCAGGGCGGTTTTTACCAGTTCAGCGAGATTTTCCGTCGGTTTGGTCTCAGCCGCGCGGCTGAAGCCTGCCGGAAGCATGGCGGTGACGAGCAGGGCAAGAAAAACGACGCGGGTTTTCATAGGGTGCCTCGGTGTTGGTTTCGTGGTCATGCATCAACCAATTCAAGGGGTGTGCCAACGATGCAATATGGCGATTATACAGCGATTGCTTGGAATGTACAGTGAGAAGGAGGTGAAAGGGTGTGGAATATCCTACAGAGGGGGGAGCATATTCTTCAGATAGTAAAAGGGCAAATCACAAAAGATCAATCTGCCACAGAGACACGGAGACACAGAGGAAAGGCAAAAGAGAGAAAGCCAATATTTTTTAGAGTAAAACCACGGGCTGAAATTCAAAAGATTTTTGCTTTCCACCTCGTTTTGCCTTTCTCTGTGTACCTCTGCGTCTCCGCGTTTCTGTGGCAGATGTTTATTTTTCCGGGGGAACGATGCCGTATTTCTCCATGCGGTAGATGAGGGTATGGCGGGGGATGCGCAGGAACCGCGCCGCGGCGGTCTGGTTCCAGTTGTTGCGCTCCAGGGCGGCCACCACCACCTCGTGCTCCAGCTGTTCCAGGGAATACCCCTCGGGGGGGAGGTTGAACACCGCTGTCGTTCCGGGCGCAGCGCCGTTCCCGGAGCGGATCTTGTCCGGCAACTCCTCCTGGGGGATGTTGTCCCCGTTGCGCATGATCAGCAGGCGTTCCACGGTGTTCTCCAGTTCCCGCACGTTGCCGGGCCAGCCGTAGTTCACCAGCGTATCCAGGGCCTGGCGGTCGAAGTTGACCTGGGGGCTGCCGTGCTTGGCGCAGAAGTAGCGGAGCAGGAGTGGTATGTCGTCCGGCCGCTCCCGCAGGGGGGGGAGGTGGATCGGGATGACCGACAGCCGGTAGTACAGGTCCTCCCGGAAGGTCCCCTCGGCCAGCGCTTTTTCCATATCCAGGTTGGTGGCGGCCACCAGGCGTACGTCCAGCTTGTGGGCCTTGGTCCCCCCCACCGGTTCCACGACCCGCTCCTGCAAGGCCCTAAGCAGCTTGGGCTGCAATTCCAGCGGCAGTTCGCCCACCTCGTCCAGGAACAGGGTGCCCCCCTCGGCCAGTTGGAACCTGCCGGTCTTGTCCTTTACCGCTCCGGTGAAGGCCCCCTTGACGTGGCCGAACAGTTCGCTCTCCAGCAGGTCGCGGGGGATGGCGGCGCAGTTGATGGCCACGAAGGGGGCGTCCCTGCGTCCGCTGTGGGCGTGGATCGAGCGGGCTACCAGCTCCTTGCCGGTGCCCGATTCGCCGGTGATCAACACCGCCGCCTCGCTGTCCGCCACCTTGCGCACGACGTCGAAGACCCGCTCCATCTGGCGCGAGGCGCCCACGATGGTGCGGAAGTCGGATTGGTCGGCTAGTTGATTCTTCAGGCGTTTGTTCTCGGCGGCCATGCCGGTGAATTGCAGCGCCTTGCCCACGGTGAGCCGGAGTTCGTCCCGGTTGAAGGGTTTGGTGATGTAGTCGTAGGCCCCCAGTTTCATGGCCTCCACGGCGATATCCACGGTGCCGAAGGCGGTGATGATCATCACCAGGGTCTCGGGCGAGCGCTCCTTGACGGCCTTCAACACCTGAAGCCCGTCCATGCCGGGCATCTTCATGTCGGTGATGACCAGGGCGGGCGCTTCATCGGCGAACAGCCGCAACCCCTCCTCGCCGCTGGTTGCGGCAACCACCTGGTAGCCCGCTTCCTGGAGGTTGTATTCCAGCACCCGCCGGAGGGAGGTGTCGTCGTCGATGATGAGGATTTTAGGTTTCATGGCGTCTCTTCGCTTTCCATGTTCGGCAACCTGACAATAACCGTCGTGCCCGTGCCAACCTCGCTCTCCACCTCCATCGTGCCGCCATGGGCCTCGATGATCTTCTTCGTGATGGCCAGCCCCAGGCCGGTGCCGTCCGGCTTGGTGGTGAAGAACGGCTCGAAGACCCGGGCCAGGGCGCTGGCCTCTATCCCCGGTCCGCTGTCGCTGAAGCGGATCTCGTGGTGTCCGTCGGCCTGTCGGGTGGCGATGGTCACGGTGCCGTCCGCCGGTGTGGCCTGGAGGGCGTTGATGACGATATTCAGGAACGCCTGGCGCAGCTTTTCACCGTCGGCGCTCACGAAGAGGTCGCCGGTGGGCGGCTCCAAGGTGAGCTTGATCTTGCGGGCCTTGGCGTCGTTGGTGGTCAGGGTGACGATGGTCTCCAGCTCTTCCCGCAACGAGCAGCGCCCCATCTCCGTCGGTTGGGGACGGGTCATGCGCAGGAACTCCTCCACCACCCGGTTGAGCCGCTCGGTCTCCTTGATCTGAATCTCGATAAACTCGTGCTTGGGGTCGCCGGGCTGGTAGTCGTCCCGCAGGATTTCGGCCGTGCCGCGGATGGAGCCTAAGGGGTTCCTGATCTCGTGGGCCAGCACCGCCGCCATTTCCCCCAGGGTGGAGAGCCGTTCCGCCCGGCGCAACTGCTCCTCGATGGTCATGATCCGTTCCGACTGGGTTTGCAGCTTGTTGTAGGATTCCTCCAGCCCCTGGGCGGTTTTCTGCAACTCAGAGCTGCGGGCGCGCTCGCGCTGCGCCAGGAGCCCCGTGACGCCCCCCACCACGTTATACATGACGATTTCCAGGTACTTTTCCATCTCCAGGGTCAGGCCGCCCCCCCACTGGAAGAGGATGTGGGGGGCGTACACCACGCTGACCGTGAGGGAGCAGAGCAGGCCGCCCCGGAAGCCGAACCAGAGGGCCGCCAGGATGATCGGCAGGTAGTAGAACCGCTGAAAGATGTCATGCAGATAGTGGAGGTGCAGCGGAGTCAGGTAGTGGAGCAGGCTGATGCCGAGGATGGAAAAGGCCAGAAGTACGGTGCGGAGGATGGTTGATTTCATAGGTACCTATATAGCGCAACCTCGCGGAAAGTTAAACCCAAATCAGTTTCTCTCGGGCTCGTAAGTTATACTACCCGTCCATCCTTCAAGGTGATGGTCCGGTCGCTGTACCTGCCGTTGTCCGGGTTGTGGGTGACCATCACGATGGTCTGGCCGGCGGCGTTCAGTTCCCGGAACAGGGCCATGACCTCGTCGCTGGTGCGGGAATCCAGGTTGCCGGTCGGTTCGTCGGCCAGGAGGATGTGGGGCGTGTTGACGATGGCCCGGGCGATGGCGACCCGTTCCTGCTCGCCCCCCGAGAGTTGGTTGGGGAGCCGCCCGGCCTTGGCCCCCAGGCCGACCCGTCCCAGGGCCTGGCGGGCGGCGGCCTGTTTCTGGGCGTTCTTCACCTTGACGATGGCCAGGGGGAGCATGACGTTTTCCAGCGCCGTCAGATAGGGGATCAGGTGGAAGGACTGGAAGACGAACCCCAGATTCTGGGCCCGGAAATCGGCCAGCTTTTCGCCGGGGAGCCGGTAGAGCCTGACCCCGGCCATCTCCACCTCGCCCGATGTGGGGTGGTTCATACCCCCCAGCACCGAGAGGAGGGTGCTCTTGCCGGAGCCGGACTGCCCCATGACGGTGATAAATTCCCCGGCCTCGATAACGATGTCCACGCCGCGCAGGGCCTCGACCGTCTCGCCGCCGCTGGTGTAGTGCTTGGTCAGATTATTGATTTCAATGAGTGGCATTATTTGGACTCTCTTGAAAAACGGGTTTTTGTTTATGGCAGACCACCATAAGAAACGTGGATTTTGTGCAAGATCAAGGCTGTCGAGGGATTGCGCGGAGGCGTAGCAGCGCTACGCCGCACAAAGCAGTCCCGAAGACTTACGCAGATATTGCGCAAAAGCCGCGTTTCCCTACAGGGCACGTAATGCTTCCGTCGGGTCCATCCTGCTGGCATGCAACGCCGGATACAGGCTGGCCAAAAGGCCCAGCACCAGGGCCAGGGCGATGGAGCCGCCCGCCACCCAGCCATCCCAGAGCAGCTTGGCGTCTTTGGCCTCCGCCATGAAGGGGAGCGCAAGTTTGGCGCCCCCCATGCCGACGCCGTACCCCAAAAGGCCGGCCAGCAGGCTGACCAGGGCCGCCTCCAGCAGGATGATCCGCATGATGTGGCTCTTCCGGAAGCCGATGGCCCGGAAGACGCCGATCTCGGTGGTGCGCTCGTTGACGCTCCCCATCATGGTGACGAAGACGATCAGGGAGCCGATGAACACCACTACGCCGGCCATGGCGTAGGAGAAACGCTTGAACTGGTTCAGCGCCTTGAGGCGTCCCTCCACCACCTGCTGGATGGCCGATACCTTGGCGTCGGGCAGTTTTTCGGCGATCTGGACGACCATGTCGCCGATGGGGCAGCCGGAACAGAGGGCCGCCACCTCGGCCAGGGTGATCCTGCCTTCCTTGCCGAGCAGCTTCTGGGCCTTTCTGAGCGGCGCAAAGACCAGCGAGTCGTCCTGGGAGCCGGTCTGGTCCAGCACCCCGACAACCTTGAAGGCTTCACCCTTGATCTGGAGCGTGTCCCCGCTCGCCGCGTTGAGCACCTTGGAGGCGTCGCTCCCCAACAACAGTTCGTTGTCCCCCTTGGGGGCATCGCCGAAGATCCGCCACCACTGTTTCATCTTCAGCTCGCTGGCGAAATTGACCCCCACCAGGAGGACGTCGTGCCCGCCGATGGGGACGCTTCCCAGCACCTTGGGGCTCACGGCCGAGATGTTGCGGTGGTTGGCGATGGTCGCGATGCGGGCCAGGTCGGCTTCGCGGATCTCCCGCTGGTCGAAGGTCACGCCCCCCAGGCTGATGCCGCCGTAGTTCATGGCCAGGCCGTTGCTCTGGGGGGTCACCAGGATGTTGGCCCCGAACTCGTCCATCTTGTGTTCGATATCCCGGGACATGGACGTGGTGAGGGTGAGCAGGGTCACGATGGTCCCGATCCCCACCATCAGACCGATAGTCAGAAAGGCCATCTTGGCCTTGCGGCGCTTGAGATTGTTCAGGGCGATGGTGTGGAGTTTCATCTAAAAGAACCGTGCCCCTGCCTTAAGATCGGCCGCCTTGATGGTGATGGCGCCCCCGCTCAGCTGGTGGGGGAGAAAGGATGGATTGCAGCCTCCGCCCGAGTTGGGGCCGATACGGTCGATGGCGAATTTCTTATTGCAGTTCTTGCAGAGCATCTGGTTCCCCTGCTGCTCGTACCCCTTCTTTTCCCGGTAACAGACGTCGCAGGCGTCAAAGGCGGTGCGGTAGCTGCCGTCCGGCGCCTTGACGACGAAGAAAGCGATGCTCTTGCCCCCGTCGTCGAAACGGTAGAAACGGACCTTGTCGCCACTCAAGCGGGAAACCGGGATGGAAACCGTGCCGTTGTTGGCCTTGATCTTTTCGTACTTGCCCAGGGAAAAGGCAAACACCCCTGCTGCGCAGATCAACAGCGCTCCGATGATGATCCCTGCCCAAACCAGTTTCTTGGTGTAATTCATGTGCATACCCTGCTCCCCCTACTTGGTTGTAGTTCCTGTCCCGCAGCCTTTGCTCCCGCAACACCCTTGTCTGCCGGCACCGCTCGCGCCCACGTCCTTGCCGGTGATTCGCCGGTACTGCTCCGGCGTCACGACCTCCTGGACCGTGCTGGCGAACCCGGCTTTTTTGACGTTCTCCGCCAACACCTCCGGTTTGATCGCCTTGGTGTCGTAGCCGACAATGACCCAACCGCCCTCCAGGTCCACCTCGGTCGTGGCGACGCCTTTGGTACTCCGCAGCGTCTTTGTAATCCTGTCGGCGCAGCTTCCGCACGTCATGCCGGCCGTCTTCAGGACCGCCACCGAGTCGGCGGTCGCCCCGGCCCTGACGTGTACCGCCAGGAGGGCAAGGAACACGATCGCCGTCACGACCAATACCGTATTGATGATTCTGTTTTTCATAGTCGCCCCATTCGGTCGCGCACGGTCATTTCACCGGCCGATCCACGTTGTTTTCCTGTTTTCAAGGAGCATGCCAGCGCGGCTCTATTGTGTAAATGGCTGTAATATCGTTTATATATTCGGCTTGTCCGCGCTGGAATGTATTTTGCGTGTGGAGAATATCCGCCAGGCGTGTGTGGAATATTCCCCACACGGGGATCTGCCGAAACAGGCGGTAGGATGGGCCTGACGATTAATCGTTGACAGGGCGGCCCGAATTCTATACGAAGTGAACCAGCCATGCGCCATTCAGTGTATTACCCATTCGCCATCATCGTCATCGCCCTGTACCTGCTGCTGCCGGTAAAGGCCTTTGCCCATTGCGACGCCCCTGAGGCCTGCAACACCGGGACCCAGGTCGTGCAGACCGGCGACGGGGCCCCCTGCGGCTCGTGCCCCTGCTCGGGAACGCCGCATGCGGATTGCTGCGAAAGCGCCTGTTGTTGCCCCTGCCACGCCCCCTTCGGCCAGCGCGTCACGGTCGCCTATACACCGATGGTTACGTTCCTGCGCTGCCCTGAAATCCACGGGGAACTGCCCCAGGTTTACCCCTCCATCTACGTGCCCCCGCAGAACCGCACCGCCTGATCCGGCCATCGTCGGGATGCCGCACCCCTGTTTGGCATCCCTCCTGCATCGACAAGCCTTTCACCATACTGCCCTGTTGCTGCGTGCGCCCCCGGCGTCCGGCCGCAGGGGGACACACTACCAAAGGAGTCTGCCAACGTGACAACCGATCAACGCAGTTTTCTGAACTCCCTGTGGGACTTCTTCTGCTCTCTGAAGCTTACCATGTCCCTGCTCATCACCCTGGCGGCCACCTCGATCATCGGGACGATCATCCCCCAGGGGACGCCGCCCCAGGAGTACCTGCAACAGATCTCTCCGGTCAAATTCAAGCTGTACCAGGCCCTGGGCTTCTTCGACATGTACCATTCCTGGTGGTTCATCCTGCTGCTCTACCTGCTGACGGTCAATCTGGTCGCCTGCTCCATCAAACGCCTGCCCCATATCTGGAAGACCATCACCCAGCCGGTAACGGTGCTGGGCAGCGGGCTGGAAAAATCGCTGCCCAATGTGGTTTCCTTCAAGGCGGGCGGCGAGCCCGAGGCGCTCCAGGCAAAGGTGACCGCCCTTCTCAAGGCCGAGTTTGCCGAGCCGGTGGCGACGGAAAACGACGGAGCCCACCACCTGTTTGCCCAGAAGACCCCCTGGTGCCGCCTCTCGGTCTACTTCGTCCATCTGAGCGTCATCGTCATCTTCATCGGTACGATGATCGGTTCGCTTTTCGGCTACAAGGCCTTCGCCAATATCATGGAAGGGGAGAGTGTTGCCAAGGTGGTAACCCGTTCGGAGAAGGAGATCGATCTCGGCTTCTCGGTGCTTTGCGAGAAGTTCAGCGCGTCCTTTTACGACAGCGGCGCCCCCAAGGAGTTCAGGAGCGTCCTGACCGTGCTGGAGAACGGCAAGCCGGTGCCGGGTTACGAGCACAGGGCGATCATCGTCAACGATCCCTTGACCTACAAGGGGATCACCTTCTACCAATCCAGCTACGGCAATGCCGGTGAATACCGCTTTCTGGTCACCGATCTCGACGGCAAGAACGCCGTCCCGGTAACGGTGCCCGCCACCGGCTCGGCAACCCTGCCGGACGGGAGCAGCATGCACGTGCTCGAGACCACGCCCGACATCGCCCCCTTCGCCCCCGGCCTCTCCGGCCCGGCGGCCAATATCGAGATCCATGGAGCCGGCGGCGCTTCGGAACGGGTGGTGGTCTACGCCAATCATCCCGAACTGAATATCGAGCATGCGAAACAGCACGGCAAGGGGCCGGTCATCCACTTCAAAGGCGAGGAAAAGCGGATGTACACCGGCCTGCAGGTGGCGAAGGACCCGGGCGTCTGGATCGTCTGGCTGGGCTGCCTGCTCATGGTGGCGGGCATCTTTACCGCGTTCTTCCTCTCTCACCGCCGTATCTGGGTGCGGATTCAGCACGGAACCGTCACCATGGGCGGTAACGCCAGCAAGAACCAGGCTGCCTTCCAGCTCTTCTTCGACCGGCTTGCCGATAAGCTCAAAACAGAATGCTCAGGGGAGAAAAGATAATGACAAGCTCACTTCTGTTCAATGTCACCACGTTTACCTATCTCGTCTCCATGCTGCTGTTCTTCGCCTTTCTCGCCAGCCGTGCCAAGGCGCTCGGCGCGGCCGGCATCGTGACCGCCTACGCCGGCCTTCTGGCCCAGACCGGTGCAATCGTGCTGCGCTGGAAGGAGTCCTACGACATGGGGTACGGCCATGCGCCCCTCTCCAACCTGTACGAGTCCGTGGTCTTCTTTTCCTGGACCATCGTGCTGATCTTCGCCCTGCTCGACCTCAAGTACAAATACCGGGTCATCGGCGCCTTTGTCATGCCCTTTGCCCTGCTGGGCATGGCCTGGGCACAGCTCGGATTGAACAGCGGCATCGAGCCGCTCGTCCCGGCGCTCCAGAGCAACTGGCTCCTGTACCATGTGGTCACCTGTTTCCTCGGTTATGCGGCCTTTGCCGTGGCCTGCGGCATCTCCATCATGTACCTGATCAAGGCCGGCAGCGAGGAGGGGGGCGGTTCCGCCCCCGCCGGCGGCCTGATGGGCATGTTCCCCCCTATCCGGGTGCTGGACGACCTGAACTACCGCGCCATCATGGTCGGCTTCCCCCTGCTGACCCTGGGCATCATCACCGGCGCGGCCTGGGCCAACTACGCCTGGGGCACCTACTGGAGCTGGGACCCCAAGGAAACCTGGTCCCTGATCGTTTGGTTCGTGTACGCCGCGTTCCTCCACGCCCGCTTCACTCGCGGCTGGGTCGGCAAAAAGGCGGCCTGGCTCTCCATCATCGGCTTTGCCGCCACCATCTTTTGCTACCTGGGGGTCAACCTGTTCCTGTCGGGCCTCCATAGCTACGGCGGAGGGAAGTAGGTGCAATCCCCTTGACAGTCTCATCGGAGATTGAGTATATACCTAGCTGTATAAAGGGGAGTAGCTACCGGCCGGAGACATGGCCGGCCCCAGGCCCGTCAATACGGTCGCACGGCCCGGGCTGGGGACGATGACATTCGAAAGCAAGACCTTTATCCAGACGTTCACACGCCGGGATAAAGGTCTTTTTTATTTTCCCCGGCGCACATTGTATCGTCGGAGACACACGTTTTTTCCCCATCCCGTGTGCTGGCCAATCGTGCCGATGCCGGGAACCGAACAAGGAGGTACATCATGGAATGGCTCACCGACCCCCAGGTCTGGCTGGCCCTGGCGACGCTGACCGCACTGGAGATCGTGCTCGGCATCGACAACATCATCTTCATCTCCATCCTGGCCGGCAAACTGCCAGCCCATAAGCAGGAGCGGGCCAGGCTGGTGGGCCTGGGGCTGGCGATGTTCATCAGGATCGGCCTCCTGTTTTCCCTGACCTGGCTGATGGGACTCACCAAGCCGTTCTTTTCGGTGCTGGGCAACGCGATCTCGGGGCGCGACCTGATCCTGATCGCGGGCGGCCTGTTCCTGTTGGGCAAAAGCACCATGGAGATCCACGGCAAACTCGAAGGGGAGGGGGAGCACGCCGCTTCCGGCCGTGCCGGAACCACCTTCGGCGGCGTCATCGTCCAGATCCTGATGCTCGACATCGTTTTTTCCCTCGACTCGATCATCACGGCCCTGGGCATGGCCAACAAGCTGGCGGTCATGGTTGCGGCGGTGGTCATTGCGGTGGGGTTCATGATGCTCTTCTCGGGAGCGATCAGCGCCTTCGTGGAACGGCACCCGACCATCAAGATGCTGGCGCTCAGCTTCCTGCTCCTGATCGGCGTATCGCTGATCGGCGACGGTCTGGACATGCACATCCCCAAGGGATACATCTACTTCGCCATGGCCTTCTCCGTCATGGTGGAGATGCTCAACCTGCGTCTCCGCCGGGGCGCAACGCCGTTAACGCTGCATCAGCCCTACGAGGAGCCTGCCGATGAAGGCACCCCATGAGCACCGAAACCGGGGTAATGCGGTCAGGGACGCCGTTGCGCCGCCGCTGTTTTTGAATTTTGCCCAGACCTATGGTATGGTTGAGCTATCATGAACCCACACAATCCCGACAAAAGCATCGCCGCCCGGTTTCGTTACGCCATCCTGCTCACGGTGGTCACCCTGGTGGCCGAAGTCATCGGCGGCATCTGGACCAACTCCCTGGCCCTGTTGTCCGATGCCGCCCATGTGTTCCTGGACCTGTTCGCCCTGCTGCTCTCCCTGGGCGCCATCAAGCTGGCCGGGCTCCCCTCGTCCGAGACCCGCACCTTCGGCTGGCACCGGGCCGAGGTCTTCGCCTCCTTCATCAACGGGGTATCGATCTTCCTGATCGCCTTCGGCATCCTCTACGAGGCGGCCGGGCGTCTGCTGCACCCGGAACCGGTCAACAGCCTCCCCATGTTCGTCATCGCGGTGATCGGCCTGGCCATGAACCTGATCGCCGCCTCGGCCCTCCACCGGCATTCCCACGACGATCTCAACGTGCACAGCGCCTTTCTCCACGTCATCGGCGACGCGGCCGCCTCGGTGGGCGTCATCGTCGGCGGGGTGGTCATGTACTTTACCCACTGGTATCTGCTCGATGCGCTCATCTCCATCGGCATCGGCTTCGTGGTCTTCTTCGGGGCCTGGCGGGTATTGCGGGAATCGACCCACATCCTGCTGGAGGGGGTGCCCCGCGGGTTGAAGGTGAGCGAGATCGCCGGGAGCCTCCGCAGCGTGCCGGGGGTTCAGAATATCCATCACCTCAACGTCTGGTCCATCTGCTCCCACATCGTGGCCCTCTCCGCTCACCTGGACGTGAACGACGACTTCAAGTGGCAGCAGGCCGAGGTGATCCACGAGGTGGAACACATGCTCCTGGACCGCTACCACATCACCCATACCACCCTGCAGGTGGAATGCAGCGCCTGTCTGGCCCGGCCGGTCATCAAGGACCTGAACCACATATCCCACCACCATCACGACCACGCCCACTGACCCATAAAAAAAGGGCGCCTCTCACCGGCGCCCCACGTTTCTTCTCTTACGGTATCTGTTACAGCGGCTGCAGGTTTGAAAATTCGCCCCACTCCAGGTAGCTGCGGGGGGCTTCGATAAACTCGTAGATGTTCTCCATCCTGCACAGATGCTGCTTCTCCTCCTCAGCCAGCAACACCAGCAACTCCCGCGTGTTTCCCTCCGCTTCGGCCTTGGCCATCCCGTCCAAGAGGCCGATGATCTCTTCCTCGGCCTTCACAATATGATCAAAGGCGTCGGCATCCTGTTTGAATTCCTTGAGAAGGTCGTGGTGGTTGAGTGTCCGCCGGAAGCCGTTGATTACCTGCTCGGCCCGGTTAACCAGGGTGGTATCGGTTTCGATGCCGTGCACGTTCACCTTCAGACTCTCAAGGGTGCCCAGGTGGCGCTTCTGATTGTCGGCCAGGAGGTCGAACAACTCTTTTCGTTCGGCATCGGCGCTTTCGGCGCCGAGGGCTTCAAAAAAACGAAGGCCGTCTTCTTCAAAACGGGCCATGAATTCGATTGCGTCCATATCATTCACCTCCTCTGCATGCCGTTATTATAGCACAAGAGCAGATGGACGGTGTGCCGGTTAACGATGTTTCGGCCCGGTTGTTCTGCCGCAAATTCGTGCACCCTGTCGGTTCGTTAAGCACCGGACCGGGTTTTTAGGGGGGCACTGAGGGGATAGCCCCGGGGAGTTCGAGCGTGGAAGGGCAATAAAACCCGGCCGGATGCCCGGTTTGTCAGGCCGGGTTTTATTCAAATGCACATCGGTAAGCAAATTGCATTCTTCATTTTAAAAAGCAACGAAGCGAGGCAGCCAATGACGACGAGCAGCTTTACGACCGACAGCTCCCGGCACCATGTATCTCCCGGAAAGAATCTCGAGTACGCCATCAGGCCCCAGGGGGGAACGGCGCTCCTGGAACTCAACGGGGTCCTCTCGTCGGGCTGGGCCGGTTCCCTGGCGTCAGCCCTCACGCTGCAGGATATCAGCATCATCCGGGGGAGCGCCGTCAAGACCAGCGCCCTCAAGTGGTCGGCTCAGTTCGAGATCAAGCCGTGCACGGCTCGCCCGGAAAGCCTGGCCTCCCTGGATGTCCCGTCCATATTCAATACATCGGCGAATTACAAATCCGCACCCGCCATCAGCTTGAAGGATTATCATCTGGAAGTCTCGTCGCGCCACGGCGGCTCGCTCTACGCCAGGATCGTGGGGGCCGACAAGATCGGTTTTCTGGTGGGGATACTGCGGCAGCTCAGCTATTTTTCCCTGTTCCCGGTGGAGATGAAGCTCGAGACCGAGGGGCTGACCGCATCGGACCATTTTTGGCTCAAACGGATCGGCAACGTGCAGCCGACGTCGGAGGATATCGCAAATATCCAGGAGAGCCTGTTCGGGTTGCTGGCCGCCTAGTGCGCCCCACACCCAGCAAAGCATAAGAAAAGCCCCGTTCCTTTCGAAACGGGGCTTTTCTTATGGTACGTATAACAAGTGGGTTCCTACTTACTGCAGTCTGTTTTTTGTTTGCCTTATGCCTTTTGGATAGGCGGTTCCAAGCCCTTGCGGGGTTGCAACCTGACCGCCTTGGGGGTCACCGGACAGACATATTCGCAGGTGCCGCAGCCGGTGCATCTGGTCTCGTCGATCCTGATCCCTTCACCCATTACCACGGTGATGGCCTGGAGTTCGCACCGTTCGAAACAGGCGAAGCAGCCGCAGTTCTTGGCCAGGCACCGCTCGTTACTGGCCACCGCCCGCATATTTTCCTCCCCGCCCGGGACGAAATCGGCGGTGTCGCGGATGGTGGGCCGTTCAGGTTCCGACTCCTTCAGGGCGCCGCTGACCGTGGTGATCGCCTCGCCCAGGGAGTACAGGCTCTTTTTGAAAAATTCCTTGCGGCTGATGTCCATTGCTGTGTCTCTGTTTTCCTTTTATGTCACGCCAGGAATCTCTCCGCTGGCGTTGTCTGCCATCGCACAGGGGCAGACGATCATACTGTGAATATAATGGCACGAGTGAGGGTTCCAATGGTAGAAGTTTTTAAGGCCTGGACAGCCAAAAACGAAAGCCCCGCGGCTGTTGACCGCGGGGCTTTCGTCTCACACATGGTACGGAAGCCTAGAAACGATTCTGGACACCGCTTGGATCGGGCAGTTCCAGTTCCTTGCGGAACTTCAGCTTACCTGCCCCCCGGTCGTTGAGGTATTTGGCAAGCTCGAGATCAACCTTGGCCGGGACGCTTACTCCCGCCTGCGCCAGTGCCTGACGGAGCAGCCCTTCCGCCTTGGTGGCAAAGGCAACCGAGTCTCCCAGCACCCGCATGGACTCGCTGGGGTTGTGGAAGCCCACCGAGTTCTCCGCGCCGATAAAGGTGCAGCGGTAGAAAGCCTCTTCGTAGTATTCCTTCGCCTTGTCGTAGAGCCCCTTATCGATGGTCTTGCCGGCCGCCTGGGCCTTGTGGGTCATCTCAAAGAGTTTGGCCACGGTGGCCGTTGCATAACCGGCACGTATCTGCAGGGAAACGGTCCGGTCCTGGATGGCGATGACCTGGCCCTTGAGCCATTCCGGGCTCTCCGCATGGCACTGTAGGCAACCCTTCAGGCCGTTTTTCAGCGGGCTCGTGATGCGATGGTCGGATGCCTTGTGGGAACCGACCTTGGTGTACGGCATATGGCAATCGGCACAGGACGCCCCCGCTTTCCAGTGCACGCTGTTGTTGGAGAAAAGTTCATATTCGGGATGGCGGATGAATCCCAGCTTGAAACCGGTAACGGTTTGTTTCCACTCGCCGTAGGAAGGGTCGCTCTGAATCTTCTTGATGATATTTTCGATGGTGATATTGCCGAGCTTGCTTCCCTGCCAGGGGAAGAACACCCCGGTTGAATGCATCTCCTTGTCCTTGGGGATGACATAGGTAACATGACACTGGGCACAGACAAGGGTCCGTTTCGTCTGATGATCGAGCTTGGTGGTATCCACACCTATGTCGCGAAGTGCAGCGCCGAGGGTGAAATCCCGGGAGAGCATCAGGGACATGTCCTTGTTGTTGTGGCAATCGCTGCAGGCCACGCTGAGGGTGGCGTTCTTCTGATCGGGGATCTTGGCCAGGACCTCCTTGTAGGGCGTCTTGTAGTAGTCGGCGCCCATGGTTTTCACGAGATGATTGACGTAAGGGGTCTTGCAGGTGAGACAGACGCCGCCGGCCTTGACACGCGATGCATCGATATCGAGCTGGTCCTGCACCATGTGTGAATGGCCGCGGGGTTCGTTATACCCGATGCCGAAACCCCAGCCGTTAAAGAGCAGGGCAAGGTACGGATATTCGGAGAGCTTGTCGACCATGGATTTAGGGTTGTCGTTCCCTCTTTTGTATTTGCTCAGGCCGGGCGTCTCCGGCGCATCGGCGGTTTTTTTCCACATTTCGTATTCGACCGGGTACGCTTTTCCCCACTCTGCCGGATCGATCGTGCCGTCCGCGATCTGTACCGTTTTCACCTGCTCGGCCTTTTGCGGAGAACAGCCGCCGGCGAACAACCCCATACCTGCCGCAGCAACCACAAAAACCACAGTTCTCATCTTCATTGGTGTACCCCCTTTTGTTTTATATTAGAGTGTCTCTATTGCGCCGCTGCGTAAATGGGTAATGCTGCGATGGCAACTCCAGCATTTTTGTTCCGTATTGATCATGGAAACCAATTCTTCGTGGCATCTGATACAGTTTGCCTGGAGTACCTTTGCCCCATGTTCGGAAAGTGTGATCCGTTCCGGGGTGTGGCCGGAATAGAAGAAGATCGCGTCCTTCATGCCGTCGATGGACTTCCAGACGTAATGAATCGCCAGGTTCTCATTCGGCAGATGACAATCGACACAGCGGTTTCTGCGGTGCGCTCCGGCATGCAGGAAGGCGGTATGCTCGCTCTCCATGACATGGCATCCCGCGCAAAAACCGGGAGAGTCGGATTTTGCCAGTAGCTGGGGTGGTCCCACCAACAGGAACGCAACCACCAACAGTGCGGCAACACCGGCAAGGCTCAGGACTACCCACTGTTTCCCGCTCAAAATACTCGACATGCTCCCACCCCCTCCCATCGCTCTTTTTTCATTTTATCCCTCTGTTGCGCACGTCCGTTCGTTTCGGGGAGTCCCCTACGGTTGATGTTCATTGCCGTGTCTTTGCCTTTGTTTCGGGTGTTTTCGCGTTCATCTCGCTCCTGACATGGCACTGAGTGCAATTGAGGCGGGTGGGGTGGGGCGTCACGGGCGCCCCCTTCAGGCCGGTTTCGTGGCAGGCCAGGCACGCCGTGCCGTTGGCGTTGTCCGCCACAAAATGGGGGATCATCGGCGGCGCGTCTTCGGCGCTACGGGCATCGGCCTCGTAATTTTCCTGCTCCTGGGCCAATGCCGGGAGCGCCAGGGCGACAACGCAGGCGACCAGGGCCGGAATCCTGAGCAAAGCTTTCATGGGTAACCTCCTACTGGGATTAAGAATCAATATCTGCCACAGAGACACGGAGACACAGAGATTCACAGAGAAAGGCACAACATTTTTGGGGTAAGCCAAGAATCGCTGCTCATTTGTGTGCCTTACGCATGGTTTTCTCTGTGTCTCCGTGGCAGATTGTCTTTGTTCTTTTCGGCCTCACGCCTTTTCGATCTTGACCGCGCACTTCTTGAAGTCCGGCTCACCGGAGATGGGGCAGTAGGCGTCGATGCACAACTCGTTGATCAGCTTGCCCTCGTCGAAGAAGGCTACGAAGATGTTGCCTTCTTCGGCCTTGCTGCGGCCGTTCAACTCCACCGGCAGTACGATGGAGCCGCGCCGGGAGGAAATTTTCACCTTTTGGAGGTTTTGGACGCCGAGCCGTTTGGCGTCGTCGGGGTGCATCTCGCACACCGCGGCGGGGTAGGCGCGCTTGAGTTCCGGCACGCGGCCGGTCATGGTGCCGGTGTGCCAGTGTTCCAGCACGCGGCCGGTGCAGAGCCAGAACGGGTAGTGCTTGTCGGGCACCTCGGGCGCCGGTTCATAGGGGCGGGCCCAGATGACCGCTTTGTAGTGGTCGGGCTTGTTCTTATAAAACTTGATCCCCTCCCCCTGCTTCACATAGGGGTCGTGGCCTTCGGCGTAGCGCCAGAGGGTCTCCTTGCCGTTCACCACCGGCCAGCGCAGGCCGCGGGTCGTGGCATAGGTCGCGTAGGGCGCCAGATCCTTGCCCTGCCCCTCGTTGAATTTGCGGTACTCCTCCCACATCTCCCGTTCCACCTCCTTGTAGGGAAAGAGGTTGCCGTGGCCGAGGCGCCGGGCCAGTTCCATGGTCTGCCACAGGTCGCTTCGGGCCTCGCCCGGGGCGTCCACCAGCTTGAACCACTGCTGGGTGCGGCGCTCGGCATTGCCGAAGACCCCCTCCTTCTCGACCCACGAGGCCGAGGGGAGGATCACGTCGGCCAGTTCCGTGGAGCGGGTCGGGTAGATGTCCGAGACGATCACGAAACGGCCATCCCCCTTCCGGGCACCCGTGCGGTAGCGGCTCAGGTTGGGGAGGGATTGGAACGGGTTGGTGACCTGGACCCAGACCACCTTGATGTCCCCCCGGTCCAGGGCGCGGAACATCTCCGTGGCGTTGTAGGTCGGTTTGGCGGGGATCTTCTTGGGATCGACGCCCCATATTTTTGCGGTTTTCTCCCGGTGCTCGGGATTCGTGACCACCATGTCGGCAGGAAGGCGGTGGGTAAAGGTGCCGACCTCGCGCGTCGTGCCGCAGGCCGAGGGCTGGCCGGTCAGGGACATGGGGTTTTCTCCCGGCTTGCAGATCTTGCCGGTCAGCAGGTGGACGTTGTAGACCAGGTTGTTGACCCAGGTGCCGCGGGTATGCTGGTTGAAGCCCATGGTCCAGAGGGAAGTGACCTTGCGCTTCCTGTCGGCGTACAGGTGGGCCAACTCCACGATGGTTGTGGCCGGTACTCCCGAGATAGCGGCGACGTATTCCGGGGTATAGGGTTTGAGAAACGCCGCGTACTCGTCAAAGCCGATCAGTTTCGGCTCGTCGGCGAACTTGAATTTGTCCTCCAGGCCGTAGCCGATATTTTCCTTGCCCCTTTTGAAGACGACATGTTCCTTGATGAATTGCTCGTCGTAGAGCTTGTCGCGGATGATGACGTGGGCGATGGCGTTCAGGAGCGCCAGGTCGGTCTGGGGGGTGAACCGGACGTACTGGTCGGCCATCTGGGAGGTGCGGGTGTGGCGGGTGCCGAAATCGATGATCTTGACCTTGGGGTTTTTTAGGCGGTTGTCGATCATGCGGGAGAAGAGGATCGGGTGACACTCGGCCATGTTGGCGCCCCACAGGAAGTAGGTGTCACCCAGGTCCAGGTCGTCGTAGCACCCCATGGGTTCGTCGCTGGCAAAGGTGGTCATGAGCCCGGTCACGGCCGAGGCCATACAGAGCCGGGCGTTGGGTTCGATGTTGTTGGTGCCGATGCCCCCCTTGAAGAGTTTGCTGGCGGCGTATCCCTCGAAGACGGTCCATTGGCCGGAGCCGTACATGGCCACCGAATCGGGGCCGTGCTTCGCGATGGCCTCCTTGAACTTCGAGGCGATGAGAGTCATGGCCTCGTCCCAGGAGGCCTCAACCATGGTGTCACCCTTGCGGATGAGCGGCTTGGTCAGGCGGTCCGTGCCATAGAGGACCTTGGAGAGGAAATAGCCCTTGATACAGTTGAGCCCACGGTTGACCGGGGCCTGGGGGTCCCCTTTCGTGGCGACGATCCTGCCGTTTTTAACGCCGACCAGTACGCCGCAGCCGGTTCCGCAGAAGCGGCAGGGGGCCTTGCCCCAGGTGATGCCGCTCTCCGCCGCTGCCGCATCCTTGGGGCGCAGGGGGCTCAGCGCCGCTGCGCCGGCCGCGGCAAATGCGGCCGCGGCCGCGCTGCTTTTGAGAAAATCACGTCTGGAAAGTTCCATATATTCCTCCTGTGCTGCGAAAATGCGACTTCAGGACGGAACCTGTTCCGTATCCTCGAAATTATGGTAGGCAAGCCTGACCGCCAGCACGCCCTCAACCTCGTGAAAGCCGGCAAACAGCCGTACCTCCCCATCAACCGTATCCGCCTCCAGGACGGCCACGATCTGCCCGTCCGGCAGCACGCCATGTACCTCGACGCCGTCAAGGGCGGCGAGTCGCTGGGCCACATCCTGGGCACACCCGTCAACACAGGTGACGACGACTCCTGAAACCGGCATAAATGCTCCTTGATAATATTGTTACCTAGCGTGTGGGGGTACGAACCCAAGTGTATCACCGGAATAATTCCTGGCAATGCGGGGGGAACCCCATCCGGAGAACAGACTTACATGGAGCGTGCCAGGGAGAGGGGTAATAAATAACTATCCGTAAACACACACTTATTTTTGAGAGAGGGGGGGAAGTTGAGGAGGTGTGGCGGGAGAATGTTACTTTAGGGTAACATTCGTGTAACGTTTGTTACCCGTTTTCCATCTGTTTCAGTTTTTGCCACAAGGTTTTGCGGGATATGTTGAGAAGGCGGGCGGCTTCCTGTTTGCGGCCGCCGGTCTTGGCAAGGGCATCACGGATGACCTGGTGCTCGAAATCGTCGAGCGAGCGGGACAGGGGGCGGGTGTCGTTGTCGCGCCGGACCGGCGTGGTCCGGCCGCCGGCCGCGAGGAAACCGGCGGGGAGGTCCTGGGGCATGAGGTTCTCGCCGCCGCAGAGGGCGACGCCCCGTTCGATGGCGTGCTCCAGTTCCCGCACATTGCCGGGATAGTCGTAGGCTGCCAGGATATGGGCCGCCGCCTGGCTGATCCCCGTGACGTGGCGCCCCATCTTTTCCGCAAAGCGCCGCAGGAAATATTCGGCCAGCGAAATGATATCCTCGCGCCGCTCCCGAAGGGGGGGCACATGGATGGTGATGACGTTGAGCCGGTAGTACAGGTCCTCCCGGAAACGCCCCAAGGCCACGAGGGATTGCAGGTCCTGGTTGGTGGCGGCGATGATGCGCACGTCCACGGCGATCTCCTTCTCGCCCCCCACTCGGGTGATGGTTCGGTCCTGGAGCACCCGCAACAGTTTGGCCTGGGCGATGGGGGGGAGGTCGCCGATCTCGTCCAGGAAGATGGTTCCGCCGTGGGCCAGCTCGAACTTGCCGCGATGGCTGGAAAAAGCCCCGCTGAAGGCCCCCCGCTCATGGCCGAACAGTTCCGATTCCACCAGGTTCTCCGGCAGGGCGGCGCAGTTGACCTTGACCACCGGCTTGTTGAGCCGTTTGCTGTGCTGGCGAACGGCCGCGGCCACCAATTCCTTGCCGGTGCCGCTTTCCCCGGTGATCAGGATGGTGGAGTCCAGGGTGGCGATGGCGGCAATGGTCTGGAAGAGTTGCAGGATGGGCTGGCTCGTTCCCACAAAATCGTTGAAAGCGTCGCCCAACCCCATCTGGTCGCGCAGCAGGCGGTTCTCTTCCTTGAGGAGTTGTTTCTCGGTGATGTCGCGGCTGACCAGGACCGCTCCCAGGTAGGAGCCCTCCGTTGCCCGTATGGGGTAGTAACTGTTCTCGAAATATTTGCCCTTGACCTCGATCACCCTTCGCGTCTGCTGGATCGACCCGTCCTTGAGGCCGCTGAGAAGTTGTTTGACCCGTTCCGCGGTGGTGGGGGAATGGATGGTGAGGATGTGGCGGCCGATGAAGTTCTCGGCCTTGATCCCCCGGATCTGCTCGGCGGTATGGTTGATAAAGGTCAGCCGGTCCTCGGCGTTGATGAAGATGACCCCCTCTCCCATACTCTCCAGGATCGCCCGGTGGATGGTCGAGATATCCGGTGCTGCGCCCATGATGCCTCCGTTCGAAATCGCGTTACGAAATGGTAACATAGTTCGCGCTGTGGTGCAGCAAAAATGATCCGGCTGCCGGTGTTGACCTTTCTGAAAATAATGGTATGGTGGGTTAAAGATAAAAATTATCCTGTTTGCATCGAGGAGGGAAACCATGTCGCTGGAAGGGAAGAAGGCCCCCGATTTCAACCTGGAGGGGAGCGACGGCGCGTGCCACAGCCTGAAGGAGTATGCCGGAAAGACGGTGGTCCTGTATTTCTATCCCAAGGACAGCACCCCCGGCTGCACCAAGGAGGCGTGCGGTTTCAGGGATGACTATACGAAGCTCGCCAACCGGGGGATCGTGCTTCTGGGGGTCAGCAAGGACAGCATCGCCTCCCACGGGAAATTCATCGCTGCCCAGGGGTTGCCGTTCGTCCTTTTGTCCGACCCGGACACCACCATGATGCAGGCCTACGAAGCGTTCGGGGAGAAGGTCATGTACGGTAAAAAGAGTACCGGCACCATCCGCTCCACCGTGGTCATCGGTCCGGACGGCGTGGTGCGGAAGCACTGGGCCAAGGTGGCCAAGGCGGAACAGCACCCGGCCGAGGTGCTTGCGTTTATCGAACAGGACAGGACGCTTTCTTTATCCTGAATCCGTGGTACCTGAACGGCGGGGCGAGCGACTGGCCTGCGTCCAACGTCACCCGTCCAGCACCAAGCCGATTGTGCCGTGTGCCCTCCGCCACGGTGGAGACACGACCCTTATTGTTCCTTCTTGTGCCCTTGGCGCCGGAGTACAACATGGGTGGCTTTCTCCGACGCAACGAACTGAACACATTCGTATCCCAGAGCGCGCGCGTCAACACCCTCGAACAGTCGCTCTCCGCCGCCCAGCAGGACCGGCGAGATAGCGACGTGCAGTTCATCGATGAGGCCCGTACGAAGATATTGCTGGATGGTGCTAGGTCCGCCGCCAATGCGCACATCCATTCCGTTGGCTGCGTCGCGCGCTCGGTCAAGCGCCTCGTGAATGCCGCCCGTGACGAAGTGGAATGTCGTTCCGCCTTCCATCTGGATGGGCGCTCGCGCGTGATGAGTCAGGATGAAGGTTGGAACGTGATAGGGTGGGTTGTCCCCCCACCAGCCTTTCCAGTTCATGTCCGGCCAGGAACCGCGAATCGGTCCGAACATGTTTCTTCCGAGAATCCAGGCGCCAACATTCTTGAAGCCCCGCGCAGCGAAGTCGTCATCGATCCCCGTTGTGCCACCGTCGGCGCCAAATAGGGTTCGTTGGAAAGTGCGTGTCGGGACTAACCACTGGTGCAAGTCTGTCCCGCCCACGCCGAGCGGATTCCTGATGTCCTGATTCGGACCAGCTCCGTATCCGTCAAGCGAGATGGTGAAGCCGTCAACTCGGACGCGTGTCATTTTCATGCCTTCCTTTCGATTGACGCCTAATTAGGGGATATACAACAACTGCATAATTCCGGAAATTTTTATGTTGGGCCATCTGCCGCCCCCGTTTCAGTAACACGGTGGATCATGAGAAATATATCCCCTTCCATACGACCTGCAATTTAATTTTAACGTCAAAGTGTTAAAATTAACACACGCATTCCAAACATTTATATTTACCCCCCATTCAAACGACAATCACTAGAGAGTTCTAAAAAAGACAAGCCACGGGCAAACAAAGGGGGCGCTCTTATATACCTTGAATGGGGTCGAGATTTAGGGAAAAAACAGGGACATGCTCACCCCGCCGTTCAGGCGTCACAAATTCAGGATAAAGAAAGGGAGGTGGAGCGCAACGGCTTCCACCTCCCTTTCGTTATATCGGACGCCCTGCCGGGGCAAGTTACATCTTGGGCAGGAAGAAGAACAGGGACAGCGACAGAAGCGCCAGCACCCACATGCCGGCCTTGACCTCGGCCGCCCGGCCGGTGAACAGTTTGAGCAGGACGTAGGTGATCATTCCTGAAGTCATGCCCACCCCGATGTTGTAGGTGAAGATCATCAGCACCACGGTCAGAAAGGCCGGGATCAGCTCGGTAAAATCGTCGAAGTTGAGCTGGGTGATGGGGCGGATCATGAAGGAGCCGATCACGATCAGGGCGATGCCGTAGGCGTGGGGCGGCACGATGGTGAAGAGCGGGGCGAAGAACAGGGAGAGGGCGAACAGCGCCGCCACCACCAGGGCCGAGAAGCCGGTGCGCCCCCCCTCTTCGATGCCGGCGGCCGATTCGATGTAGGCGCCGGTGGTGCTGGTGCCCAGGAGCGGTGCCGCCATGGTGGCCAGGGCATCGGCCAGCATCGGTCTCTCGATCTCCGGCAGGTTGCCGTTCTCGTCCAGCAGGTCGGCCCGCATGGAAAGGCCGATCAGCGTACCCACCGTATCCAGGAAGGCCATGATGAAGATGACCATCACCACCGGGAAGAAGTGCGGTTGCAAGGCGCCGACAATATCCAGCTTGAACAGGATCGGGGAGAGGGAAGGGGGAAGGCTGACGAACTGGGTCGGCAGGGGGGTGATGTGCAGGGCGATGGAGCCGATGGTGGTGGCGATGATGCCGATCACCAGGGCGCCGCGGACGCGGCGGGCCATGAGCACCACCACCAGCAGGAAACCGGCCATGGCCAACAGCACCGACGGCTGGGAGATGTTGCCCAGTTTGACCGGCGCGCCCGGAACCCCGAGCACCACCAGCCCGGTTTCGGTGAGGCCGATAAAGGTCAGAAACAGGCCGATGCCCACGGCAAAGCTGGCCTTGAGCGACAGGGGGATCGATTCCGCCAGCCAACTGCGTATCTTGAAGACCGTCAGTAGCGTGAAGAGTACACCGGCGATGAAGACGGCCCCCAGGGCCACCTGCCAGGGATAGCCCATCACCTTGACCACCACAAAGGCGATAAAGGCGTTCTCGCTCATGTAGGGTGCGATGGCAAAGGGACGCCGCGCCCAGAGGGCCATGATCACGGTGCCGATAACCGCCGCCAGGATCGTGGCCGTAACCGACGGCCCCTTGGGGATGCCGGCGTTTTCCAGGATGGCCGGGTTGACGATGATGATGTAGGCCATGGTCAGGAAGGTGGTGACCCCGGCCAGGGTCTCCTGGCGATAGCTCGTCTTGTGCTGCTCGAACTGGAAAAAGTTTTTCATCTACAAGCCTTTCACCGCATAGATTCCCGGCGCATTGCGCCAATACCCCTTATAGTCCAGGCCGTAGCCGAACAGGAAGCGGTCTTCGGTTTCCATGCCGGTGAAGTCGGCCCGGAAACCGGGGGAAACCTTGCGGTCGTGACGTTTGTCCACCAGGACCGCCATCAGCACCCGGGCTGCCCCCTGCTCGCGGCAGTAGTCGGCAATGGCGGCCAGGGTAATGCCTTCGTCCAGGATATCGTCCACGAGCAGCACCGTTCTGCCCCGCAACTCCTGGCGCGGCCGCACGATCCAGTTCAGGCCCGCTCCCGCTGTCTCATGGCCGTAGCGGGTGGCGTGGCAATACTCGATCTCCAGGGGAAACACCAGCTTGGTCACCAGTTGTCCGGCAAAGATCAAGCCGCCGTTCATGACGCAGAGCACCACCGGGTTTGCTTCCCTGAGCTGGTCCGTAATCTCGCCCGCCAGCCGCCCGATGGCCGCTGCCACGCCCGCCTCGCCAACCAGCAGGTCGGCCTCCGTCAACACTTGGTTCGCTTCATCTACCGTCATGACACATCCTTTCGTTGTGCCCCCACCACGCGCTCGATACCGCCGGGGTCGCACGCCGTTATGGGGTGATCGTACTCTTGTGTTTTTTTGAATAATTCAGCAACCGCCGGGGCCTGGCCGATCCCCACCTCCACCAGCAGCCAGCCGGACGGGTTCAGATGCGCCGGGGCCCCGGGGATCAGAATTCGGTAGAGGTCCAGCCCGTCCGCGCCGCCGTCCAGGGCGCCACGGGGATCGAAGTCCCGCACCTCGGGTTCGAGTCGGTCGATATCGGTGCTGGGGATGTAGGGGGGGTTGGATACTATCAGGTCGAAGCTGCGTCCGGCTACCGGCTCCAGGAGCGAACCGGCCAGGAATTCCACCGTTGCCCCGTTGCGCTCGGCGTTGCGCCGCGCCATCTCCAGGGCTGCGGGGGAGATGTCGATGGCGGTTACGGCCGCATTTGGCAGGCTATGGGCCAGGGCGACGGCGATACAACCGCTGCCGGTGCCGATGTCCAGCACGCTCCGCGCCTCGGGACTGCGGGCCAGGGCTTCCGTTACCAGGGTTTCCGTGTCGTGGCGGGGGATGAGCACGTCCGGGGAGACCTGAAACTCCAGGCCGCAGAACTCCTGGGTGCCGAGGATGTGCTGGAGCGGTTCGCGCCGGGCCCGGCGGGCCACCATGGCGCGGAATGCAGCCAACTCGTCATCGTTGAGCGGTTTGTCGAAATGGAGATAGAGCCCGACCCGGTCCAGGCCGGTGGCGGCACACAGCAGCCATTCCGCTTCGAGACGGGCGTTTTCGATGCCTTTTGTGCCCAGATAGTCTTTGGTCCAGGCAAGGACCTTGATGGTTGTCCACTGTTCCTGAGGTGCCATGTCGCCATTCCGAAAAGAATGGGCGGATACTAACCTATTATGCGGCTATGCTCCACAAAAAAAGAGGCGCGGGCGGCGTGAATGATCGCGGCCGTCTTTCATGCCGCCGTAGGCTCCAGTGGTGGGACCCTACACCATGAGCACGCCGGCCGGCAGGAAACGTGGCTGAACATCCGCCGGGCAATCGGAGAGGCGAAACGAGTAGCGGCACTTGGGGCATACCGCCCGTTCGGGCTCATGGAGCGCCACCTTGCGCGGTACGGTGCTGACAAAGCCGCAGGAGATACAGGAAATCGTTGCCAGGTTCTCTTCCACCAGCCATCCTCCTTAAAAAACTTTCCGGGATGATCCCCTTTTGCGTCCCTTGGAACGCCTGGGCTCTTCCTGTTGCCAGGGGTGCCCGATGTGGTCCTCTCAATATGCATGCCATGCCTATAAAGCATAATGTTATTGAATGGTTGTTTGGGATGATGCGGCCTCATGCCGCACGGGGTGTGGTTTGGGGAGCGTGAAAGTGGTAATTTTTTTAACATTTTTTAAGTAACACAACGATATCAGTGCGTTGCCAGCGTGACAAAAGTGTTATTTTTTTTAACATGCCTTGAAATATCTTGTGATATCAGTGATATATGTATGCAAGAAAAGTGTATTGCCGTTGATCTGTTTCTGCCGGGCCGACATTGCTGGTTCTGGGCATGTATTTGACACCACTGAAAAAAGAATGTTTAATTTTACGCCACAGTGTGTTAAACAGCCAATTTACAGGACAAGATTCGAATTTCACGCATCAAGGAGGTTGCAGATGTCCGAGCAGAACCCGCATGTCATGCTGGAAACGTCCAAAGGCTCTATCAAGATCGAGCTGTTCAGTGATAAGGCGCCAATCACCGCAAAGAATTTTCTTTCCTACGTTCGTGAAGGCTATTACGACGGGCTGATCTTCCACCGGGTCATCAAGGATTTCATGGTCCAAGGCGGTGGTATGAATGAAAACCTGGAACAGAAAAAGCCCAAGTTCGCCATCAAGAACGAGGCCGACAACGGCCTTTCCAACGAGCGCGGCACCCTGGCCATGGCCCGTACTTCCGTAGTCGATTCCGCTACCTCCCAGTTTTTCATCAATGTGGTGGACAACTCCTTTCTCGACCACCGGGGCAAGCAGCCGGACCTCTACGGTTACTGCGTCTTTGGCAAGGTACTGGAGGGCATGGAGGTGGTCGACGAGATCCGCACCGTCAAGACCGGCAGCAGCAGGGGGCATTCCGACGTCCCCGTGGAGCCGGTTTTCATCGTGTCGGCCAAGGTCATCGAATAGCGCCGGTTTTCGAGTACGCCCGTTGGCACTGTCGCCCCGTTTCCCTATCGGAATCGGGGCGTTGTTTTTTTGCCACGAGTTGCTGAGTGAAATTGCATTCTTGAAACTGTATACAATATGAGCTACAGTATGGCTCCCGCTAACGCAGACGCAGGTAACGCCTACATCAGATAGAGGAGGGGAGTACAACATGAGCGACGATCAGGTCTGCTATACCTTTGATGCTGCCGTGGAGATGGCCATTGAAATGGAGAACGAGGGCTTTCGCAACTATCTTGCCGCCATCCGCAGGTTGACGAATAAGGGCGCGCGGGAACTCTTGCGCGATAATGCGCTGGACGAACTCGACCATAAGCATCAGTTGGAAAAGGCGTTGCTGGAAGGGCGCATGGAGGGTGGCGAGGCCTTTGATCAGCCGATCCCCACCATGCACCTGGACTATGTCTTCAAAAAACAGGAACTGGGCCCCGAGTCGGGTGTGCGGGAGGCGTTGGTCTACGCCATTCACCTGGAAAAGGGCGCCGTCGATTTTTACGGCAAGGTCGCGTCGGGGTGCAGCGGCGCCCCCATGGGGCAGCTCTTTCAACAGCTTTTCAAGGAAGAAAGCCGCCATTTGCAGTCATTGGAAGATCTCTACGAACAGCACTTCATGACGGAAAACTGATGACAGGCAGGGCATGGTGATGCCCACACTCATACCATCCTTGCCAAGGGACGCCGGGCGGCAGCCAATTTCCGCCAGGTGTCCCTTTTTCTTTGCTTTCGGTGCTGGAATCTATATAATAACTCATTTAAATGTAGTCACGTGGGCATGTCTCACTTGAAAGGAATATACGCAATGAGCGAGACCGTAAGCAAAAAAATGCTGATCAATGTCATGCATCCCGAAGAGACGCGGGTGGCTATCGTGCACGATGGCCGCCTGATGGAACTCAACATCGAGATCAGCGGCAAGGAACAGACCAAGGGCAATATCTACAAAGGGGTCGTGCTGAGGGTTGAGCCCGGCCTCCAGGCCGCCTTCGTCGACATCGGGCGGGCCAAGCCGGGTTTTCTCCAGATGGGGGAATTGCATCCCGACTTCTGGCAGTGGCGCGACGATGTCCCGGAGGATCAGCGCAAGCGCCGTCCCCGCATCCAGGAAGTACTCCGCCGCGGCCAGGAACTGGTGGTGCAGGTGGAAAAGGACGAGCGGGACAACAAGGGGTCGGCCCTGACCAGCTACATCTCCCTTCCGGGTCGCTACATGGTGATCATGCCGGGTAGCGATTCCACCGGCATCTCCCGCAAGGTCGAGCAGGAGGGCGAACGTAAAAAACTGAAGGAGATCGTGGCCGGCCTGAACGTCCCCGAAGGGATCGGCTACATCATCCGCACCGAGGCGGTCGGGCGCGCGCCGGAGGAGTTGCACAAGGACCTGGAAAACCTGCTGGAGCTGTACGCAGATATTAAAGCGCGGGCAGCAGAGATCAGCGGGGCGGGCGAAGTCTACCGCGACAGCGGGCTGATCATCCGTTCCATCCGCGATTACTTTTCCGACGACATCGATGAGGTGCTCGTCGACAGCAAGGACGCCTACCGGGAGGCCAAGGAGTTCTTCCGCGAAACCATGCCCAAGTGCGAAAAGAGGGTCAAGCTGCACAAGGAGAAGCGCCCCATATTCTCCCGCTTTCAACTGGAAGAGCAGATCGACCAGATCTACGAGAAGCGGGTTGCGCTTCCCTCCGGCGGCTCGTTGATCATCGAGCCGACCGAGGCGCTGGTCAGCATCGACGTCAACTCGGGCAAGTCCAGCGGCGAGCGGGGGATTGAGGATACCGCCTACAAAACCAACATGGAGGCCGCCGAAGAGGTGGCGCGCCAACTCCGGCTGCGCGACCTGGGCGGCCTGATCGTGATCGACTTCATCGACATGCGGGAACGGAAGCATAATGCCGATGTTGAGAAGGTCCTCAAACATGCCCTCAAGATGGACAAGGCCAGGGTCAACCTGGGGCGGATCTCCGAATTCGGCATGCTGGAGATGTCGCGTCAGCGCATCGCCAAGACGCTCAACGACGCCATTCACCTGGCGTGTCCCCACTGCGAGGGGCGCGGCAAGGTCAAGTCGGTGGAGGCCATGGCCGTCTCGTTCCTGCGCAAGGTGCATGCCGCCGCGGCCAAAGGGACCGTGGCCGAGGTGCGCGGTTCCCTGCCGCTGGAGGTCGCCTATTACCTGCTGAATCGCAAGAAGCGGGATCTGACCCAGATCGAAAACGATTACGAGATCGAGGTGACGGTGAAGGGGAAACCATCCTTTACCATGAACCAGCTCGAACTGGAGACCCTCAAACGGGAAAAACCGCGCATGGAGGATGTCCGTGCATCCGAGGCCGAAGCTGCCGAGGCGCCGAAACAGCCGGAACCGTCGGAACGGAAGGTTGACCGGCCCGAACCCGCACGGGCGGAAGAACAGGCGGTCGAGGGCGTCGTTGCCGAAGGTGGCAAGAAACGCAAACGTCGCCGCAAGAAGAAGAAACCAGCCGGAGACGGGGCAGTCGAGGCGGTAGCCGTTGCCGCCGAATCCCCGGCAGCGGAAGGGCGCCCGGAGGAATCGCGGCAGGAAACCGCACCAACGGCGGAAGCCGTTCGCGATCAGGAAGAAGACGCCACGCCGGAAACCCCGGCCAAGAAAAAGCGCAAGCGCCGCCGCCGTAAAGGGGGCAAGGCGCAGGATGGGGGAACAGTAGAAACAACGGCGCCGACGGCTGAGGCTGGGGAAATCGCCCCGGTGGCGACCGCTGAACCGGCTACCCCGGTTGAGCCCGAAGCGGCGGCTGCTCCTGCTCCCAAAAGGTCCCGGCGGGGCAAAACGGCCCGGGCGGTCGCGGAGGCCGCCGTCGCACCGGTTGCCGTGGCAGCGGATGTCGCCGTCCCGACTCCTGATGCCCCGGCAGGGGAGCCGGCGCCCGAAAAGCGCGCCAAGCCGCGCCGCACTACTCGTAAAGTCAAAAAGGAGGACGAGGCGGCCATCGTCCAGCCCGTGGCCGTTGCCTCCGAGCCGCCCGCTGCGGATACGACCGAGGCGGCTCCGGAGACGGAAAAACCCAAGCGGGCCAAAGCCCCCCGCACCCGGAAGAAGATCGAGCCGACGCCGGCAGCGGCAGACGCCCCCCCTGTCGAAGCGGAGCTTGGGGCGACGAAACCGGCGAAACCGCGCCGGGCTCCGGCTAAAAAGGCCGTCAAAGCCCCGGTGCCATCCGAGCCGGGGGTTGAGGAAGCCGTTGCGCCGAAAAAACGCGCGAGCCGTTCCCGGAGCGTCAAAAAGGACGAAGGAGACCAGTAGTGTCCCTGTGCGGTTCGTCCCCGCACAGGGGAGTAACCGCCTGTGACGGGGCTTGACGGCCGCTTCCTTTTTTTCTTGACCTGACAGGATGTTGGCGATATTTTTACCAGTCTTGCCCCACCGAATCCCGGATATGTTGTTCACGAAAGGCTGAAAAAACACCATGGAAGAACTCAGCGAACTCCTGCTTCAGAGACGGCGCAAGGTTGATGCCCTCTGGGAGGCCGGAGTCAATCCCTACCCCAATGATTTTAAACCGCTGCATACCTCGGCCGATGTGGTTGCCGCCTACGGCGACACGGAACAATTCGATGCCAGTGGTGAACAGTACATCGTGGCCGGGCGCATGCTTGCCCGGCGTTCCTTCGGCAAGGCCGCCTTCATCCAGCTCCAGGACCGCAAGGGGCGCATCCAGGTCTATGTCAAAAAGGACGAGGTCGGCGCAGAGGCCTTTGAAACCTTCGAATCCTTTGATATCGGCGATATCATCGGTATCGAGGGGTTTCCCTTTCGCACCAAGACCGGCGAATTGTCGCTCCATGCAAAGCAGATTCGTCTCCTGGTCAAATCGCTGCACCCGTTGCCGGAAAAGTTTCACGGGCTCACCGACCTGGAAACGCGCTATCGCCAACGGTACGTGGATCTCATCGTCAATCCCGAAGCGCGCGATGTCTTTATCAAGCGCTCCCGGATCGTCAACCTGATCCGGGGTTTCATGGCTGGTCGCGACTTCCTGGAGGTCGAGACCCCCATGATGCATCCGATCCCCGGCGGCGCCACGGCCCGGCCATTCGTTACCCATCATAACGCTCTGGACATGCAGCTTTTTCTGCGCATTGCCCCCGAACTCTACCTGAAACGCCTGGTGGTGGGTGGTCTGGAGAGGGTCTTCGAGATCAACCGCAACTTCAGGAACGAGGGTATCTCGGTGCGTCATAATCCCGAGTTCACCATGATGGAGTTCTATCAGGCCTACGCCACCTATGAAGAACTGATGGACTTCACCGAAGAGCTCTTCTGCCATGTGGCCCAGGAGATTCTCGGCACGCTGGATTTCACCTGCCAGGGGAACGAGATCAGCTTCAAGCGCCCCTGGAAACGCCTGACCGTTCGGGAGGCGATCCTGGAGCATGGCGATATCGATGCCAAGCAGTTGGACGACCGCGATCTGGCGTTGGCCTATGCCCGCGGCCTCGGCCTCGATCTTCCCCAGGACATTGGCTACGGCAAACTGGTCATGGAGATCTTCGATGAGGTGGTCGAGCACAAGCTGATCCAACCGACCTTCATCACCGCCTATCCGACCGAGGTGTCGCCGCTGTCGCGCAAGAATGATCACAACCCCGATATCGTCGACCGTTTCGAGTTGATCATCGGCGGTCGCGAGATCGCCAATGCCTTCTCGGAGCTGAACGATCCGGTTGACCAGAAGGAGCGTTTCCTCTCCCAAGTGGCCGAGAAGAACAAAGGGGACGAAGAGGCCCATTACATGGATGAGGACTATGTCCGCGCCCTGGAGTACGGCATGCCCCCCACGGCCGGCGAAGGTATCGGCATCGATCGTTTGGTGATGCTCTTGACGGATTCCGCTTCGATCCGCGACGTGATCCTGTTTCCCCAGTTGCGGAAGGAAATGAAATAGGCGATGCCCTTCGAGCTTTTTATCGGGTTGCGCTATCTGAAAGCCAAGCGCAAATCAACATTCATTTCTATCATTACCTTTATTTCCACCGCAGGGGTCGCCCTTGGCGTCATGGCGCTGATTGTGGTGCTGGCGGTCATGACCGGCTTTGAAGAAGACTTGAAGGAAAAAATCCTCGGGACCAATGCCCATGTGGTGGTCATCCGCAGCGGCGCCCCCATGGATGATTACCAACAGGTCATGGCGAAGCTCAAGCGCTTCAAAGGGGTGCAGGCGGCCACGCCGTTCATCTACAATCAGGTCATGCTGTCGTCGGGCAAGAATGTCTCCGGAGTGGTCCTGCGGGGGATCGATGTCCAGTCGGACCGCTCTGTGACCAAACTGAGCAAGTCGATCGTCGAAGGTTCCATCGACAAGCTCGACCCGGTCATGGGGGCGGGCTCCGACGGCAAGCCGGGGCTGGTGGTGGGCAAAGAGTTGGCCAAGCACCTGAACCTGTTCGTGGGCGACACGATCAACGTCGTCTCCCCCATGGGAAACATCACGCCCTTGGGCATGATGCCCAAGATGAAGCCGTTTCGCGTGGTGGGGATTTTCAATACCGGCATGTTCGAGTACGACTCGACCCTGGCATACGTCAGCCTTGCCCAGGCCCAGGCCTTCTTCGACCTGGGGGATACGGTCACCGGCATCCAACTCAAGGTGGATGACGTCTATCATACCGGAGAACTGGCGCGCGCCATCAACCTGACCATGGGGGGCGACTACTACGCCCGGGACTGGATGCAGATGAACCGCAACATCCTCTTTGCCCTGAAGACGGAGAAGATGGTCATGTTCATCATCCTGACCCTCATCGTCCTCGTGGCGGCCTTCGGCATCGCCTCGACCCTGTTCATGGTGGTTATGGAGAAGACCAGGGATATCGCCATCCTTAAATCCATGGGGGCCACCGGTCTCAGCATCATGAAAATATTCGTCCTGGAGGGGCTGATCATAGGCATCATCGGCACCATCCTGGGCGTTGCCTCGGGGCTCCTCATCGCCCTCAATCTTGAGCCGATTATCACCGTCATCGAGAAGGTCACCGGCCTGAATTTTTTCAGCAAGGACGTGTACTATCTGGACCATTTTCCGTCGATGGTGGTGCCGTCGGATGTGGTCCTGATATCGGTGACGGCGGTGCTGATTTCGTTCATCGCCACCCTGTACCCATCGTGGCAGGCGTCCAGGATGCTGCCCGCCGAGGCGTTGCGCTATGAGTAGGAAATGTGAATTTTTTTCAACCCGCTGCGTTTTTCGTCAAGAGGTGCTATTGTGAGCAACCTTCTTGAGGTCCGCGCTCTATGCAAAACCTATGCAACCGGGCCGAACAGAGTAGAGGTGCTGGCCGGCATCGATCTTGAATTGGAACCCGCGACCACCACCGCCCTGGTGGGGGCTTCGGGGGCCGGCAAGAGTACGCTGTTGCACCTGCTGGGGGCGTTGGACCGGCCGTCATCGGGGACCGTCAGCTTCCGCGGCGAGGATATTTTCCGGAAAAGCGACCGTGAACTGGCGTTTTTCCGCAACAAAAGCATCGGGTTTGTCTTCCAGTTTCACCATCTGCTGTCAGAATTCACCGCTCTGGAAAACGTCATGATGCCGGCCCTGATCGCCCGCACCGCTCGTGACAAGGCCAGGGCAACGGCGGAGGAGTTGCTGGATGATGTGGGCCTGAGCCACCGTTTGGGGCATCGCCCTGGTGAATTGTCCGGCGGAGAGCAGCAGCGGGTGGCCATTGCGCGTGCCCTGGCGCTGTCCCCCGAGTTGCTGCTGGCCGATGAGCCGACCGGTAACCTGGACATGAAGACCAGCGAGGGGGTGCATGCTCTGTTGGCCGAATTGCAGCAGAAAAAGGGGCTGACCCTGGTTGTCGTCACCCATAATGAACGGTTGGCTGCCGCCATGGGAAGAACCGTGCGGCTGGTTGATGGACGGCTTGAATAATTCGTGTGAGTCTCGGGGGAAGAGTGCCCATATTTCGTATGGCAGTGATGGTTGTATGTGCGTTTCAGTTTATCGTCGCCGGCACGGCGCGGGCTGAAGGCGAAAAGATTTTCGAGGTGCGGACCAAGGGCAATCAGCGCATTGAATCGGCCGCCATCCTCAATGTCGTCTCGAGCAAGGCCGGCGATGCCTTGTCCGATGACAAGACCGACGCAGACATCCGTGCCATATACAAACTGGGGCACTTCCAGGATATTCAAGCCGCGACGGAAGAAACCGACAAGGGCGTGATTCTGGTCTATACGGTGCAGGAAAAGCCGGTTGTCCGCGACATAAAATTCGAGGGGAACAAGGAAATCAGCACCGACAAGCTCAAGGAAGCCCTTGAGTTCCGTCAGAATGCCATAGTATCCACCAAGGATCTTGCCAAGAGCGTTGCCAAGATGAAAAAACTCTACGGCGACGAAGGATACTATCTGGCCGAGATCGAGCCGAAGACGGAAAAACGTACGCCCACGGAGCTTGCGATTACCTTCAAGGTCACCGAAGGGAAGAAGATCCTTATCCGCACCATCCGCTTCGACGGGAACAGGACCTTCACCGACAAACAATTGCGCAAGGTCATGGAAACCAAGGAAAAGTGGTTTCTGTCGTGGCTGACCGGGGCGGGCACATACAAGGAAGAGGTGTTGAAAAACGACGCCTTGCTGATCGCCGACCACTACATGAACAACGGCTACATCAATGTCAAGGTGGGTGAACCGGTTGTCAAGCTGACCGATGCCAAGGACGCACTGGAGGTGTTCATCGGCATTACGGAGGGGCAACAGTTCCGCATCGGTGACCTCGACTTCAAGGGCGACCTGCTTGAGCCGGTCAGTGAACTGCGCAAGAAGGTCAAGGTCGAGCCGGGGCAGATCTTCAGTCGGAGCACTCTGCGCACCGATATCGCCACCCTGACAGATGTCTATGCCGATAAGGGGTATGCCTTCGCCAACGTCAACCCATTGACAAAGGCCGACAGCACAAAGCAGATCATAGATTTGAGCTTCGATATGGAAAAGGGTGAGTTGGTTTCCATCGAACGGATCAATATCGCTGGCAACCCCAAGACCCGCGACAAGGTGGTCCGCCGTGAACTGCGCATCACAGAAGGGGAACTCTACAGCGCCACCGGCATCAAGCGCAGCAAACAAAACCTGATGAACACAGGTTTTTTTGAGGAAGCCAACCTTGCGACGGCCAAGGGGAGTGCCGGCAACAAACTCAACCTCAACGTGGACGTCAAGGAAAAGCCGACCGGATCGTTCAGTATCGGTGGCGGGTACAGCTCCCTGGACGGCATCATCGGTCAGGGGTCCGTGCAGCAATCGAACTTCCTCGGCCTGGGGCTCAAGGCGAACGTTTCCGGTTCCATCGGCGGAAAGTCCCAGACCTACTCCCTCGGCCTGACCGATCCCTACTTCCTCGACACCAAGTGGACCCTGGGGGCCGACGTCTACCGGACGCAGCGCGATTATAACGACTACACCCGGCGCCTGACCGGCGGAGATATCAAGGGTGGGTACCCGATCAACGACTTTATCGGCACCTTCTTCATGTACAAGTATGAGATCAAGGACATCTACAACCCCCAGCAGGCCTATCAGGACCTCCATTCCACCGATCCGGACAACTATCCGCTGGGAATGACGACGACCAGTTCGGTCATGGCGAGTATCACCCACAATAACACCGACTACCACCTCGACCCCACAACCGGTTTTATCAATTCGCTTACTGCCGAATTCGCCGGTCTGGGGGGGAATAACAAGTTTGCCCGCTACACCCTGGAGAACACTTGGTTTCACCCGATTTACAAGAAACTGATCTTCTCCACCAAGCTGGCCGTGGGATATGTCGAGGAGGTGGGAGGGAAGCTGGTGCCAATCGACGAGAAGTTCTACCTGGGCGGCATCTACTCGCTTCGCGGTTACAAGGCCCGCACGGTTTCCCCGACCAAACACCTCGGGACGGCAAACCCGACGAACGGCGTTAAATCTGACGAAGTGGTCTACCTTGGGGGCAACAAAGAAGCCTACGGCAACATGGAGTTTTCCTTCCCCATTCTGGCTGAGGCGGGGGTCAAGGGGGTCGTGTTCTTCGACTATGGCAATAGCACCAACGATTCATACAGTAAAATGTTCGATTCGCTGCTGCTGAGCTACGGCGCGGGGATCAGATGGGCTTCGCCGCTTGGGCCGCTCCGCCTCGAGTATGGCATCCCCGTGAACCCGCGCGCCGAACTGGACAGCCGTAGCGGCAGGTTCGAGTTTTCGATCGGCAGCCTCTTTTAGGCTGCATCATAGAGAAAAAGGAGAACGTCAATCATGAGAAGGTTTATACTGGCGGCAGTCATGGTTCTTGGCTTTGCAGCTGCATCGGCTTCCGCTGCCGATGTGAAGATCGGCTACGTCGATATGCAACGGGCGCTCAACAACTCCGAGTCGGGCAAGGAGGCCAAGGAACAGTTGGCGGCGCGGCTCAAGAAGTATCAGGACGAAATTAACGGCAAGCAGGAAGAGCTCAAGAAGTTGAAGGATGAACTTGAAAAACAGGGGATGCTCCTGTCCGAAACGGCCAGGGCCTCCAAGGAAAAGGACTACCAGCAGCGGCTGAAAGAGTTTCAGCGTTTCACCAAGGACGCCCAGGATGAGCTTCAGGCCAAGGATGAAGAATTTACTCGCAAGATCCTTGAGGAGATGGAAAAGGTTATCAAGGAGTACGGCCGTACCAACGGTTATGCCTTTATCTTTGCTAAAAACGACAGCATGATGCTGTATGTCGATGAAAAGTCCGATGTGACCGAAGAAGTGCTGAAACGCTTCAACACCGCCAAAAAGAAATAGCGGTCGCCGCATCAAATTGTGCGGTCGGAATATTTTGACTATAGCTACGGGGCTGTGACATGCAACAAAGCAAAACATTGAAAGAAATCGCCGAATACTTGGGCGGTACGGTGCGGGGGGATGGTGCGGTGCGCGTTGGCGGACTTGCCCCCCTGGAAACAGCCGGACCCGACACCATCACGTTCCTGGCAAACCACAAATACGCCACCAAGGTCGCGGAAACAAAGGCCGGAGCGGTGCTGATGGCCCCAGGAAACGAGGCTTACGGCCGCAACGTGGTCGAAGTGGCCAATCCGTACCTGGGGTTTGCCAAGCTGCTGACACTCTTCTACACATCCCCCCACCCTGGGCTGGGAATACTGCCCGAGTCGAACGTGGGGACCGGCGTGACGCTGGGGGAGGGGATCAGCATCTATCCCGGCGCCTGCGTCGGGAACAACGTCACCATAGGCGCGCGGACCGTCATCCACAGCGGCGCTGTCATCTACGAGGGGGCCGTGATCGGCGATGACTGCGTGGTGCATGCCAACGCCGTTATCCGCGAGCGCTGCCGTCTCGGAAACCGGGTGATCATCCAGCCGGGCGCGGTCATCGGGAGCGATGGGTTCGGTTATGCCCCGGACGGTCGCGGCTATTACCGGATTCCCCAGATCGGCATCGTGGTGTTGGAAGATGATGTGGAGGTGGGCGCCAATACGACCGTTGACCGGGCCGCGCTGGAGGTCACCCTGGTAAAACAGGGGACCAAGCTCGACAATCTGGTGCAGGTCGCCCACAACTGCCAGATAGGGCGCGATTGTATGATCGTCTCCCAGGTGGGGATATCGGGCAGCACCAAGGTCGGCGACCACGTGACCCTGGCCGGCCAGGTCGGGGTTGCCGGCCACCTGACCATCGGTGACAACGTGATGGTGGGGGCCAAGTCGGGGGTACCCAACTCCCTGGCCGCCAATGCCGGCTACAGCGGCTATCCGGCGCAGCCCCACAAGGAGTGGCTCAAATCCATGGCGGTGGTCGCCAACCTGCCGGCCCTGAAGAAAACGGTCAGCAGCCTGGAAAAACGCATCGCCGAACTGGAAGAACAGCTGAAAAAATGAACAGGATAAAGTCTCAAAATCTGCCACTGAGACACTGAGGAAAATCAGAAGCAGCGGCATAAGCCGTTTTGTGTTCATAAATAGATTCAGTTGTTGACGTTCTCCGTTTCTCTGAGTCTCTGTGGCTGGTTTTGTTTTGAAGTTCTCCAGTTTTTTTGCGGTTCTGTGGCAGATTTATTGTTACTCCGCGCTTCTGCGGCAACTATTTTATTTCAACGAGGTTTCCCATGCTAATGGACGTCAATGAAATCATGAAGATTCTTCCCCACCGCTACCCCTTCCTCATGGTCGATCGGATCATTGAGCTGGAGCACGGCAAACGCTGCGTCGGAATCAAGAATGTCACCATCAACGAGCCTTTTTTCCAGGGGCACTTTCCCGGCCATCCGGTTATGCCGGGGGTGCTGATCGTCGAGGCCATGGCCCAGGTTGCCGGTATCATGGCCTACCTGGCATCGGACGATGAAACGAAGAAAAAGGTCAGCTACTTCATGTCCATCGACAATGCGAAGTTCAGAAAGCCGGTGTTTCCTGGCGATCAACTACGCATCCAGATCGAAACGACCTTCAACCGCCGCGGCATCTGGGGGGTCGACGGTAAGGCCTACGTGGGCGAAACACTGGTAACCGAGGCATCCCTCAAGGCGACCTTTGCCGACAAAGCGGCGTAACACCGAGTACGTGCTAATTTTTTAGATAGTAAACCGGGGAGAGTTCCAATGATACACTCAAGCGCAATAATCGAACCGAGCGCACAACTGGCGTCCGACGTCGAGATAGGCCCCTATGCGATCATCGGCAAACAGGTAACCATCGGCAAGGGCACCAAGATCGGTGCCCATGCCGTGATCGGCGACTGGACGGAGATCGGCGAGAACAACCAGATTTTCCACCAGACCTCGGTCGGCGCCCCCCCCCAGGACCTGAAATACCAGGGTGAAGAAACCTGGACCCGCATCGGCGACAACAACATGATCCGGGAATTCGCCACAATCCACCGCGGCACGGTCTCCGGCCACGGCGAGACCGTGGTCGGGAACGGCAACCTCTTCATGGCCTACTCCCACGTGGCCCACGACTGCCGCATCGGCAACAACGTGGTCATGGCCAACGTGGCAACCCTGGCAGGGCATGTCACGGTAGAGGACCACGTCATCCTGGGCGGCTTGGTGGCGATACATCAATTCGTCACGGTCGGCGCCCACGTCATGATCGGCGGCGGCACCCTGGTTGGCCTGGACATCCCGCCGTACATGATCGCCACCTCGGGCAAGCGCGACGCCAAGCTGCGGGGGCTGAATCTGATCGGCCTGAAGCGGCGTGGGTTCACGGACGAGGCGATCAGCAGCCTGAAAAAGGCCTACAAAACCCTGTTCATGGCCGGTCTGAAGCTTCCCAATGCTATTAGCCGCATCAGGGCCGAGGTCAAGGAGTGTCCGGAGGTGGACTACCTGCTGGCCTTCATCGAACGCTCCGAGCGGGGGATCTGCCGCGGATGAGCGTCCTCAGAACGGCCGTCATAGGCGTGGGCTACCTGGGTAACTTCCATGCCCAGAAGTACGCCGCCATCCCCGATGTGGAACTGGTCGGCGTGGTGGACAGCGATCCGAAGCGGGCGGCCGAGATTGCAGCTGCGCTGGGGACGACCGCCTACAGCGATCACCGCGACCTGATTGGCAAGGTGGATGCGGTCAGCGTGGTGGTGCCAACCCAGTATCACCACACCGTTGCCCGTGATTTTCTGGCGGCCGGGGTCCACGTGCTGATCGAGAAGCCGATCACCGTCACCACGGCCGAGGCCGACGAATTGATCGCCCTCGCCGAGATGCACAAGGTGGTCTTCCAGGTCGGCCATCTGGAACGTTTCAACCCGGTCCTGGTGGCGTTGGGGGACATCCTCCATGAACCGCTCTTCATCGAGTCGGTGCGCATCGCCCCCTTCAAGCCGCGGGGGACGGACGTGAACGTGGTCCTGGACCTGATGATCCACGACATCGACATCATCCAGCACATCGTCGGGTCCCCGGTTGAGCACATCGACGCCGTCGGGGCGCCGGTTTTTACCGGCGAGGAGGATATCGCCAACGCGCGGATCGTTTTCAAAAACGGCTGCGTCGCCAACGTTACCGCCAGTCGTATCAGTCTGAAGAGCGAACGCAAGATGCGCATATTCCAGCGCGATGCCTACATCACCCTGGACTTTCAGAACCGCAAGCTGCTGGTGGCCCAGAAGGGGAACGGCGAGTTGTTTCCTGGCATCCCCAACGTGAAGGTTGTTGAGCGGGAGCTGGGGCAGGCCGATGCGCTCAAAAACGAGATTGAATCGTTCATCGAGGCCATCAGGGAAGGGAAACAGCCCCAGGTGAGCGGCAGGGAAGGGAAAATGGCGCTGGAAACGGCACTCAAAATCAACGTTAGCCTGAAAAGGACACACCCATGATACCGATGGTAGACCTCAAAACACAATATCACACCCTGAAAGCGGAGATCGATACGGCGGTTCTCGCCGCCCTGGAGAGCAGCCAGTTCATTCTGGGGCCCAACGTGACCGCCCTGGAGCAGGAGGCTGCAGCATTTCTGGGCGCGCCCCATGCCGTCACTTGTGCATCGGGCACCGACGCCCTGCACCTGGCGATCCTGGCGGCCGGCATCGGCCCCGGGGATGAGGTCATCACCTCTCCGTTCACCTTTATCGCCACGGCCGAGGCCATCTGCTACGCCGGGGCCACTCCGGTCTTCGCGGACATAGATCCCCAAACCTTCAACCTCGATCCGGCCATGGTCGAAAAGGCCATCACCCCCCGCACCAAAGCGATCATCCCGGTTCATCTCTTCGGCCAACCGGCCGACATGGCTGCGTTTACGGCTATCTGTAAAAAACACAACCTGCTCCTGATCGAGGATTGCGCCCAATCCTTCGGTGCCGCGGTCGATGGCCGCATGACCGGCACCATAGGCCTCTTGGGCTGTTTCAGCTTCTTCCCCAGCAAGAATCTGGGATGCTACGGCGACGGCGGCATGGTCACCTGCGCCACGGCCGAGTTGGCCGAACAGGTCAAGGTGCTGCGTAACCACGGCAGCCGGGTCCGCTACCACCACAGCATGATCGGTTTCAACAGCCGCCTCGACGACATCCAGGCCGCTATTCTGCGGGTGAAGCTCAAGCGGATCGACGAATTCAACGCCGGCCGCCGCCGCGTTGCGCAGCTCTATTCTTCCCTGCTGGCCGACGTGGCGACCGTTCCCCACGAGGATGGCAAGGGACGGCACGTCTATCACCAATACACGATCCTTACCGACCGGCGCGACGCCGTCATGGCCAAACTCTCCGAACGGCAGATCGCTTCGGCCGTCTATTACCCCATTCCGCTCCACAAACAGGACGTCTTTGCCCAGGCCTGCGCAGGCCTGAGCCTGCCGGTGGCCGAAAAGGTTGCCGCCAACTGCATGTCGCTCCCCGTGTATCCCGAAATGCCCGACGCATCGGTGCGCTTGGTAGCGGAAACCGTCAAAGAGGTACTGGTTGGATAATTTGTGTCTCTGTGTTCCCTCTATTGTTGAAGGGATGTGCGCGTGATGTCCGACATTACTCCAGCTACGACACGGCGGAATATCATGATCGTGGCAGGCGAGGCCTCCGGCGACATCTACGGTGCCGACCTGGCCCGGGAAGCGCTCAAGCTGGACCCGTCCCTGCACTTTTTCGGCATCGGCGGAGCGCGCATGCGCGAGGCGGGGGTCGAGACCCTGGTGGATTCGGCCGATATGGCCGTGGTGGGACTGGTGGAGGTGCTCAAGCATTTCGACGTCATCTCGGGCGCGTTCCTCAAGCTGAAAAAGACCCTGTCTACCGACCGGCCCGACCTGCTGATCCTGATCGATTACCCCGGATTCAACCTGCGCCTGGCCAAGGCGGCCCGCAAGGCCGGCGTCAAGGTCCTCTACTACATCAGCCCGCAGATATGGGCCTGGCGCCAGGGGCGGCTAAAGAAGATGGCGCGGCTGGTGGATCACATGGCGGTCATTTTGCCGTTTGAAGCCCCCTTCTATGAACGTGCCGGCGTGCCGGTTTCCTTTGTGGGGCATCCCATGAGTGATCTGGTCAAGGTTGTCGCTGAACGGGATGAAGCAGCCGAAAGCTTCGGGCTTGATCCTTCCCGAAGGATCATCGGGCTCTTCCCCGGCAGCCGCCGGAACGAGATCGACCGACTCCTGCCGGTGATCGTCGATGCGGCGGTTCTGCTGAAGAAACGCTTTCCCGACGCCCAGTTCGTTCTCCCCGTGGCGTCCACGCTGCACGATGACGAGATAACCCCGCAACTCACGGCAGCCGGCCTTGCGGTTACCATCACCCGCGAGCGGATTCACGACCTGATCCGGGCCTGCGACGCCGTCATCTCCGTTTCCGGCACCGTCACCCTGGAAATAGCCCTGGTGGGCACCCCCATGGTGATCATCTACAAGCTCTCGCCCCTCACCTACCACCTGGCAAAGCGCCTGGTGAAGGTGGACAACATCGGCCTCTGCAATATCGTCGCCGGAGAAACCGTGGTCAAGGAACTCATCCAGAATGAGGCCAATCCCGCTTTGATTGCGGACGAGGTAGGTTCGATCCTGACGGATGCGGGCTATGCGGGGGCAATAAGGAAGAAGCTGGCGGCAGTCCGGGAAAAGCTGGGCGTCGGCGGCGCGTCCGCAAATGTGGCGCGACTGATACTGGCAACAATGGAAGATCAATGAAACCAACCCTGTTACGCACCCTCAGCTTTTTCAAGCCCTATTGGGGACTGTTGCTTGTCTCTGCACTCTGCTCGGCAGTCGTGGGGGGCATGGACGGCGCCTTCGCCTATCTGGTGGAGCCGGTCTTGAAGAAGATCTTCGCCGGCAAGGACACCGGCATCTTCCTGCTGGTGCCGGTCGGGATCATCGCCCTGTTCCTGATCCGGGGGATTACCCGCTTTACCTATGACACAGCCATCAAGCTGGCCGGCCAGAAGGCGATCCAGGATATCCGCAATACCCTGTATGCCAGCACGATCCGCCAGGATATGGCCTTTTACAACCGCCAGGCCACCGGTGAGCTGATGTCGCGCATGACCAACGATATCTCCCAGATGCAGGAAGGGATCGGCCAGGTCGTCAGCGGGCTGTTCCGCGATACGATTTCTGCCGTGTCGCTTCTGGGGGTCATCTTTTACCGCAACTGGGAACTGGCCATCATCTCTTTCGTGGTAATCCCGGCCACGGCCTATCCCGCCCAGCTGATCGGCAAGAAGATCAAGAACGCCTCCGGTCGCAGCCTCAACGTCATGGGTGGGCTGACGGCCACCCTTCAGGAAACCTTTTCCGGGGTCAAGGTCATCAAGGCCTTTGGCCTGGAAAACCAGATAATCAGCCGTTTCCGCGCGACCAACCTGGAGTATTTTCATCAAATCCGCCGGTTTATAAAATACGAATCCCTGGCCATGCCGGTTTCCGAAACCATCATCTCCCTAGGGGTGGCCGGCGTGATCTACTTCGGCGGCAGCCAGGTCATGTCGGGGCGCATGACCGCTTCGGAATTTTTCTCGTTCATTGCCGCCATGGTCATGGTATTCACCCCGATCAAGAAGCTCCAGGGATCTTATAACGTGGTCCAGCGCTCAGCCGGCGCGGCGGAACGCGTCTTCAATCTCCTGGACGAACGCCGGGCCATCGTCGACCGCCCCGGCGCGGTGGATATCGGCCGTTCCTCCGGCCGGGTGGAGTTTCGCAACGTATCCTTCGGCTACGGTGCCGAACCGATCCTCCAGGACATTTCCCTAACCGCCGAAAGCAACCGGATGATCGCCCTGGTGGGCCCCTCGGGCGGCGGGAAATCGACCCTTGCATCCCTGATCCCCCGCTTCTATGACGTAAGCGAAGGCGCCATCCTCATCGACGGCCGTGATATTCGCGACGTGACCGTTGCCTCGCTCGTCTCCCAGATTGCCCTCGTGGATCAGGAGACGACCCTGTTCAACGAGAGTATTGCCGATAATATCCGCTACGGGAGGCCGGGCGCCCCTCTGGAGGAGGTGGTGGCGGCGGCCAGGGCCGCCTTTGCCCATGATTTCATCGAACAGTTGCCCGATGGGTACGACACCAACATCGGCGACCGGGGGCTGCGCCTGTCCGGCGGGCAGCGCCAGCGCATCTGTATCGCGCGGGCGCTCCTCAAAAATGCACCGGTCCTGATACTGGACGAGGCCACCAGCGCCTTGGACACGGAGAGCGAGCAGATGGTGCAAAAGGCCCTGGATAATCTGATGGTCAACCGCACCACCTTTGTCATTGCCCACCGTCTCTCCACCATACTGCATGCCGATACCATCATCGTCCTGGAAAAGGGGCGTATCGTGGAACGCGGCTCCCATGAAGACCTGTTGAAAAACAGCAGTCTCTATAGCCGGCTGCACGCCCTGCAATTCAGCGACCGCACCACCGGTGACGACCCCAGCGCCGAGTCATGAAACGCATCCTTTGGCCCGCCCAAACGGCCCTGTTCTATCTGCTCACCCTGGCAGGGGCAATTCTCCCCGCCAGCTTCATTCAACCCGCCGGAAAGGCGGTCGGCGGCCTCATGGCCCTGCTGCTGTTCAAACGGCGGCGCATCGCCATCGACAATATCCGCCGGGCCCTCCCCTTCATGAAGCAACATCCCGCCTGGACCTGCCCCCTGGAAACCCCCGAGGAGATTGCCCGCGAATTGTTCCGGCATCTGGGAATTTCGCTGCTTGAGACCTGCCGGCTGTACCATGGCAGGGGGGACGCCATTATCAGCAGCGTCGAGATCAGGGGGAGCGAAAACTTCGAGCGCGCCCGGGCGCACCACAAGGGGATCATCTTCGTAACCGGCCATTGCGGCAACTGGGAATTGCTGGCTCTGGCATTCTCCCGCACCTTTGACGCCCCCATGTCGGTCGTGGCGCGACGCCAGAACAACCCCTACCTCAACACCATGGTCGAAACCATGCGGCTGCATTACAACAACAAGGTCATCTACAAAGATGGCGGCCTGCGGCAGATGCTCGGCGTGCTGAAAAAGGACGGCATTATCGGTATCTTGGGGGACCAGGCCGTGTTTCCCGAAGACGGAACGCTGATCGATGTCCTCGGCAGAAAGGCCTGGGCCACCAAGGCACAGGTCATCATCGGTCGGAAAACCGGAGCCCCACTGGTCCCGGCCTTCATCCACCGCGAGGGGGCAAAGAGCGTCATCACCCTGTATCCGGAATACGAACTGGGCAGCGACACGTCGGACGAGGGTATTCAGCGGGATGTTCAGGCCTTGTCGCGCTATGTGGAGAACTTCGCCGTTGCGCATCCGGCGGACTGGTATTGGGTGCATCGACGCTGGAAGCGGGCCGGAGAACCGTCATGCTGAACAACAAGTATTTTGATTTCGGGCTGCCGCTCGCGGTGCTGATGGTGGCAACGGTGTTTATCGCCGTCACCGGGGTCGATCTTAAGGCGGCGACGTTTTTTTATATCAACGGCGCCTGGCCCGTGGGGGACGCCCAGCCGTGGCATTTCCTGTACCTCTATGGACATTATCCCGCCTATATTCTTGGCGGGGCCGCATTGGCACTGTATGTGGCAGGTTTTGTCAAGCCGTACCTGGCGCCTTTCAGAAAAGGCGCCGCCTTCATGGTGATCCTGCTGATACTGGGCCCCGGCCTGCTGGTCAACACCGTATTCAAGGATGGCTGGGGCCGTCCCCGGCCCCGGGAGGTGGCTCAGTTTGGAGGCGAACGGACCTTCCACAGCCCCTGGGAAAGGGGCATCGCGGGCGACGGCAAGTCGTTTCCCTCCGGGCACGGCGCATCGGCTTTCTATCTGGCCATGCCGTTTTTTGCCCTGCGCCGTCGCTCTCCGCGGATCGCCCGGCGGGTATTCGTCCTCGGCATGTTGTACGGTATCGTGATGGGGGTGGCCCGCATCAGCCAGGGTGGGCACTTTGTCAGCGATGTCCTGTGGGCCTGGGGCGTCGTCCACCTCACGGCCGTGGCGCTCTACTACCTGATGGGACTTGACCGGGAGCATATTCCCGATGGCGGGGTTTGAGTCCTCCTATGTTCTACGCGGTCTACAACATACTCGCCTTTGTGCTGCTCGTGCCGGTACTCATCTACCACCTGTACCGCTCCATCGGCCGCGGCCGGCCCGCCGCGCTGGGCGAGCGTTTCGGGCATATTCCCCGATCGCGGCTCGACACCATCGCCAACCGCCCGGTGATCTGGCTGCACGCCGTGTCGGTGGGTGAATCCGTTGCCGCCCGGCCATTGCTCAAGGCGTTGCGCCAACGCTACCCCGGGCATGCCATCGTGGTTTCCAATACCACCGAAACCGGCCGCGGGGTGACCTCCGGCTTCCCCGAAAAAGACCTGTGCATCTACTTCCCTTTCGATTTTTTACCGGCGGTGCGCCGCACCCTGGACGCCGTCAAGCCGGCACTGGTCATCATCATGGAGACCGAGATCTGGCCCAATTTCAATCGGGAGGCGGCCCGTCGCGGCATACCGGTGATCCTGGCCAACGGCCGAATCTCGGACCGCTCCTATGGCCGCTACCTGAAGTTTGCCTGGTTCTTTCGCCACGCCCTGGAGTTTTGCTCTCACCTCTGCATGCAGACCGCCGCCGACCGGGAGCGGATCATCGCCATCGGTGCCCCGGCGGAGCGGGCGCTGGCCATGGGCAACCTGAAGTACGACACCCCCTGCCGTCACGTGCCCCCCGATGAGCGGGCGGCCCTGCGGAAGCGCTATGCCATCCCCGAAGGGATGACCGTCATCACGGCCGCCAGCACCCATCCCGGCGAGGAGGAATCGGTCCTGGCCGCTTATCGGGAACTCCTGGTGAGCCATGGCCCGCTCATGCTGGTCCTGGTGCCGCGCCATCCCGAACGGGCCGTCCAGGTCGCCGGGCTGCTGGAAAAAGCCGGGCTGCCGTTCCTGCGGCGCACGGCCCTGTCCGCGGATGTGACACCGCCCTTTTCCGGCGGCTCTGTGCTGCTGGTGGACACGGTGGGAGAATTGATGGACATCTACGCCCTGTCGGACGTGGCCTTTGTGGGGGGGAGCATCGTACCGACCGGCGGCCACAACCTGCTGGAACCAGCATCCCTGGGCATACCGTTCATCTTCGGCCCCCACATGACCAATTTCCGGGAGATCGCGGCCTTGGTCCTGAAATACCGGGCCGGGGTCCAGGTCGAAGACGCCGCCGGTCTTGCTCCGGCCTGTTGCCGCCTGCTCGAAGATACTGCCCAGCGCCGGGAATTGAGCGCGAACGGGCTGGACATGGTGCGGGAGAACGGCGGGGCCACCGAGCGGCACATGGCGGTCATTGCCAACTATCTGTGAAACCGGGGCCTGAATGTGTGCGAGCCCTGGTAAAGGTGCCGTTACCCGATCAGAAGTATGATTTATTTGTGACCATTGTTTTCTGAGATGAACAGACATTGTTTTTAGGTTAAATAATGTCGTTGAATGACGTATAATAACAAACTTGCGATAATGACAAACAATCGGATGAGGTGTTTTTTATGCAGAAGAGTCTGTGGCTGACAGCAGCGTTATTGCTTTCACTGTTCATTTCCGGGTGCGGCGGCTCCACGTCTGCAAGCACTATTGCCAGCACTACCGATGCGTTTACCGCTAAGGATGTTTACCCGAATACGTTCTACGTCACTTCACCCAAAGGTGCGCCATATACCACATTCCATACCTACTCGGGCGTCACGAGGTATGATTGGAACTACAATCCATCGGATACCGCCACCAGGGTCGGGACGTGGGCTCTATCCGCAACAGGCAGCACGGTCACGTTTAATGTCGACTCATCCACACCCGCCAAAACAATTACGGCCATCCAAAAAGTACACACGGATGCCACTAATTCGACGGTGGATTACTGGCTGGTCTACGATGTCGCCAGCAAACAGAATTGCAGAATGTACCTGGATTCGCCGAAAACAACCTTTGGTGCCTATACATCATCCAATGCCGTAAGATACGGCTTGATGGGCGGGGCGATCCAGAAAAACACGCTCCCGACGGCCTTCTCCAATGTCTCTACGGTCGTGGGGATCACCGCCGTGGGGGACAGGGAAAAATCGACGCCCACATTTTCTGATTATACCGCCGCAAGAACCCCCCCGGTGAATATGGGCTTGCCTATCGGCATCACCACCATCGACGGGAAAACATTCTTTGTGCTGGACAACTACAGCAATCGCGTCCACATCGTAACGCTCGATGCGAACGGCGCCGCCACAAGCGTCAAGACGCTGAGAACCGCGGCCGCCACCCCTGTTGATATCGTATTCAACAATCCCGCCGATATAACCTGCGATGGAAAAAATCTGTATGTGACCGATACCTCGAATTACACGATCGATAAGATCGCGCTTAGTGTTGACGCCTCAGGTACTTATGTCGGAACCTTCTCGATTTTGGCGGGCAGCACCGGAGCAGCCGGGGCGATTGACGGCACGGGGAATACCACGACGACCACGACAACAAACGGTACAATAACCACCAGCACCGCAACTGGGGCAGCGCGTTTCAGCGCCCCCGTCGGGATCACCACCGACGGAACGAACCTGTATGTCGTGGATAACCAGACAGTCCGCAAGATTACGCTGGTGCCTGACGGCGGCACGCCCCAGGTCACAACGTTGGCCGGTTCCCTCGGTGCTACGGGCTCGACGGACTCAACCGACGGCAAGGGGACATCCGCGCGCTTTAACCTCCCCCTGCGCATCACCACGGACGGGACCAACCTGTATGTGACGGACTACTACAACTACACCATCCGCAAGGTATCCATCGCCACCGGTCTGGTGACGAGGATAGCGGGGACCAGCGGCACTTACGGCACGAACAGCACCGTGAGTGTCGCGTCGGGGGATCTCACGCTCTTCAACGGGCCAAACGGCATCACCACGGACGGCACCTACCTGTATGTGACCGATTGGGGGCGGGTTATCAATGGCAACCCGGCGCGCGGCCAGGTGGTATTCAGAATAGCTCTTACCTCAAGCGGCTTTTCCGGCGCGGTTACGAGGATAGCCGGCACCCAGGACAAGGTCGGGTCTAATACGGGGACCGTCTCCACGGCTGATGCGTATTTTTGCGCTCCCATGGGCATCACTATGGACGGCACCAGCCTCTATGTGGCGGACTCCCAGAATTATACGATACGAAGGATAAAATAGTTGGATCGCCCTCTCCCCGCCGCCGGCTCAAGCGGCGACGGGGATGGGCCCATCGGGATGGATTTGACCTCCTTTTCCACATATTGGCGCAGCGTCGCCACCGGAACACGAAAGGGGCTTGCCGGGCGCCTGCTGGTCCTTGCCCTGTCTCCCGTTGCCCTGCTCTATGCCTGCATCCAGATCATCCGCAGCACTCTGTACCAAAAACGCATCCTGACGGTAAAACGTCTGCCGCGGCCGGTGATCTCGGTGGGCAATATCACCGTGGGGGGCACCGGCAAAACCCCCGCCACGGCCTTTATCGCCCGTGTTCTCCTCGCCCGCGGCATGAAGGTGGCGGTCCTGTCGCGCGGCTATGGCGGCGCCATGGAGGGACAGACCGCCATTGTCGCCGATGGGGATGCTATCCGTCTGGATGCCGGGCAGTGCGGTGACGAACCGTACCTGCTGGCCGCCACGGTGCCGGGCCTGATGGTGGTGATGGGGACCGACCGGCAGAGGGCCGGCATGCTGGCCATGGAACAGCTCTCTCCCGATATCTTCCTGCTGGATGACGGTTTCCAGCACCTCCGTCTCCAGCGCGACCTGAACATCCTGCTTGTGGACTGCGCGCATCCCTTCGGCAACGGCTGGACCCTGCCGGCCGGTCTGCTGCGGGAGCCGATAAGCGCCGTACAACGCGCCGACCTGGTTATCCATACCCGCTGTCCCCAGGGTTTTTCACCACCTCCCCTGGCGGGAAAACCTGCATGTTCGGCCCGCCATCGCCTTGGCGCGGCCCTCCCCCTGTCGGGCGGACCCTCGATCTCCTTTAACGATCTGCGGGGCACAAAGGTCCTGGCCTTTGCCGGCATTGGGGAGCCGGAGCCGTTTTTCGAGGAACTCCGTACCTTGGGGCTGGATGTGGTTCGCACCATCCCGCTTCCCGACCACGCCGCCTATACCCCCGACCAACTGGCCGGATTGGGCGAGGCCTTCCGGGGCAGCGGCGCCGAGTACGCCGTTACAACGGAAAAGGACGGGGTGAAGCTGCGCCGCCTTGCACCGGAGTTTGCCCAAAAGGTCCTGCTCGCTCCGCTTGAGTTTGCCCTTGACGACCCCACCACCCTGACGGGTCTCCTGAACAATTTGCTTCAAAAATAACCGTTCCTGTGTCAAAATATATAGTTTATTACGGGATACACGCATGCTGCCCGAACATCTGCAATCCATACTTGCCTGCCCCATCTGCACGGGAAAACTCTCACTGTTCGACAAAGGCCGGTACATGCTGTGCCGCCCCTGCGGGGTGAAGTTTCCGATCCGCGAGGGTATCCCGGTCCTGCTGACGGACGAGGCCGAAGCGGTAACGCCTGAGGATACCGGAAAGGATGATCGATGATGCTCCCGGATCGCCATAAGGTTCGCCGGATACTGATCCGCGCGGTCAACTGGATCGGAGATGCGGTTATGACGACGCCGGCCCTCGGGTTGATTCGGGAGCACTACCCCGAGGCCGAGATCACCCTGCTGGCGAATCCCCCGGTGGCGGAGGTCTTTTCGCCCCACGACTGGGTGGACAAGGTCATGGTCTTCGACCGCGAAGGGGCCCATCAGGGGCTGCGGGGCAGACTCAGGCTGGCCTCCGAACTGCGAAAACGCTCATTCGACATGGCGATCATCCTGCCCAACTCCTTCGATTCCGCCCTGGTGCCCTGGCTGGCGGGCATACCGGTCAGGCTGGGAAAGAGCAGCGATGGCCGCAGTTTGCTGCTGACCGGCCGTTATTCCCAAGACGAAACGCCGCCCCACCGTCACGAGGTCCAGTACTACCGCAATCTAGTGCGCCATTTCGGCATTACGGGCGTTGATGTGCTGCCGCGCCTGTGCATCACGCCGGCGGAAGACGCCGCTGCCGAGGCCCTGCTGGCCAGAGGGGGCATACCGGCGGGAGCGTGCGTGCTCGCCGTAAATCCCGGCGCTACCTATGGCTCGGCCAAACGGTGGTACCCGGACCGGTTTGCCGACGTCGCCCGCCGACTCGCCGCGGAGTGGCAGGCACGGATCGTGATCTTCGGCAGCCCCGGCGAGGCCGGCATTGCCGCCGACATCGAACAGCGCCTGGGAGGCGATTGCCTCAACATGGCCGGCAAGACCACCGTGCGGGAACTGATGGCGCTCATCAAACGCAGCAATTTCATGGTCACCAACGATTCCGGCCCGATGCATATTGCCGCCGCCTTCGATGTGCCCCTGGTGGCCATTTTCGGCCCCACCGACCATACCGGCACCGCGCCCTATACCGTCAAGGCGGCCATTGTGCGCAAAGGCGTGGCGTGCGCCCCCTGCAAGTTGCGGGAGTGCCCGACCGACCATCGCTGCATGACGGCGGTTACTGCGGACGATGTGGTTGCGGCGGCGCTGGCTGTTGCACAACAACCGCCACAGTCATGATCTCCTGAGTCGGGGAAGGGCGTTTTACCTCTGGTTATGGAGGTAAGGTGCTTTGTTGCGGCGTCTTATTGCCTGTTCATAAAAAATATGGTTACCCCCAGATAGGTTGCGGGAAGCCGCCGTCAAAAGGTGCTGGCATGAAGATCGTTTGCATACTATCCCCTTATTATGATTATTTGACAGCCTCCTTGATGGAGGGGCTGCAGGAGCTCGGGCATGAGGTCATCGCGTCCGAGAACAGTAATTACGCGGCACGATCATCGAACGGAAAGATCCTGAAAGAGGCGGAACGTGCCGATCTGATCGTGGTTTGTTCTAATAAGGGAGTGAGGACCGGACTGGTGGATTACATGGACAATCCCAACAAGGTCTTCGTGGATGGTTCTGATTCCCAGGCATTCAAGGTCTACCCCTATGCGAAGTTCAGGGCGGTATTCAAAAGAGAGCTGAATAAGTGCTGGAACAACAAAAACGCCGATCCGGTCTATCCGTTGCCGTTTGCCGCGGAAAAGAGATATTTCGACCACCCCAGGCGGCAGCGCGACATAAAAGCCTCATTTGCCGCCAATCTGAACAACAACACCATGCGTTATTCAATCTATCAAAGGCTCTTGAATAGAGACGATGCAGCCATATTTTGCGGAAGTACCGGCGAGTGCGCATACATTCGGTCGCAGTCCAAGGGGTGGCCGATAAAAACGCCAAAATATCAGGACATCCTCTACCGCAGCCGGATTGCGGTAAACGTGGTCGGCGCAGGATACGATTGTGCCCGCTACTGGGAAATCCCCGCTGCCGGCACCTTGTTGCTCACGCAGGAACTGGACATTACCATACCGCATCCTTTCACCAGCGGTACAAACTGCATGGTTTTCAAGACCCCAGACGAATTCGACGAAAAACTGGATCTCTTACTCTCCGACCCCGCATTGGTCGAGACCATTGCGGCCGCCGGGCATGAGCATCTGGTGAATTATCATACGACGAAAGATCGCGCCGCGTATTTTCTGGCGATGGTGGCTGAAAATAGCGGCGGGAATCGTTTCTGCGAAAGTTTCTACCGGGAAAAACCACGTTTTCATGGGCTTAAGCGCGTCTTCGGCTTTATGAAATAGAATCGTTTCGTTCTCCCGTCGTGTTCCCCTGACGATTGGCGGCAGCGCAACCGATCTGGCAAGGAGTCTGTTCATGGTTCATCAAGGTCTGGCTGACCGCGCCGTTACGGCGCCATGCAAGATCAGCGTTATCCTCATCGTTTTGAATGGTGAGGCTACCATTGCTCCGTGCCTTCAGAGTGTGTCCTGGGCTGCGGAGATTATCGTCGTTGACTCCGGAAGCACCGACAGGACCGAAGAGATCTGCACCGCCTATCCGGGCGTGAGGTTTTTTCATCACCCCTGGTTGGGATATGGTCCCCAGAAAAACTATGCCCTCTCGTTAGCCACTCACGAGTGGGTCTTGTCCATCGACGCCGATGAGGTCATAACCCCTGAGTTGGCGGAGGAGATACGGGGTGCCATCGACAACAATGGCGCTTACGCGGGGCTCAGTTTCAGGCGCAAGAATATGTATAAAAAGCGGTGGGTCCGTCACTCCGGTTGGTGGCCCGATGAAATACTGCGGGTATTCAGGAAGGATGCGGGAAGATTCAATGACCGGCAGGTACACGAATCCGTCGAAGTCAATGGGACCGTCAAGAAGCTTGCCGGTGTCATGGAGCATTTTTCGTATAACAGGCCGGAAGATTTTATTCTGAAGATGTACAGTTACTCCACCGCCGGTGCCCGGCAGATGAAGGTTTCGGGAAAGAAGGGCGGGGCGTTGCGCGCCGTCGTCCGGACGATGGCCGCATTTGTGAAGAGCTATATCCTGAAGCGCGGCTTTCTTGATGGCCGTACCGGGTTGCTCGTAGCCGTTTCGGGCGCCATCGGCGTTTTTTACAAGATAATCATGCTGTCGGAACTCAACGAAGAAGATTGATCTGTTGTGGCATTCGACACGGCACGAAAAGGCTGCGCATGCACGTATTGGTCATAAACACCGAAAAGGGCTGGAGGGGGGGCGAACGTCAGACCCTCTATAATATCATGGGCTTTCTACAGGCCGGCCTTCAGGTCGATCTGCTGTGCCGAAAGGGGGGCCCCCTGTCGCAAAAAACCCGTGGGCTGGGGATAACGGTGCACGAGATCGGCGGAACCCTGGGCGGCCTTCGGTGGTTGGCGACCAACGCGGCAGCCTATGATCTCATGCAAGCCCAGACAGCCAAAGCCCAGACGCTGGCTGCCGCGACAAAACCGTTTCACGGCAAACCAATCGTGTACACGCGCCGGGTCGACTTCGTGCCACGGGGCAGACTCACGAAGATCAAGTATCGCACCACCGATCATGTCGTTGCCATATCCCACTGGGTCAAAACCATACTGGAGAATTTTGGCATACCGAATATCACCATCATCTCCGATGTCGTTGTACCGCGGAGCCTGGACAGCGGGCGGGCCACGGAGATCGTTGCCAAGGTGGACACCAAGGGGAAAAAGATCGTTTCAACCTTTTCCGCCTTGGAGCAACACAAGGACCCTCTTACCATGATTGAAGCGGTACGGGAACTCTCCCGGATGAGGGATGATTTCGTGTTTTTGCATTTCGGCGATGGTTCTCTCAGAAACACGGTGCAGCAGAAGATAGACGAGTACCGATTGAACGATGTCTATCATCTGATGGGGTTCGTTTCCGAGGTTGAGGATGTCTTTCTGCTCATGGATGTGTTCTGCATGAGTTCCGAAGAAGAGGGATTGGGCAGCAGTGTGCTCGATGCCTTTGCCTATAAGGTGCCGGTCGTCTCCACATCCGCCGGGGGGTTGGCGGAAATCGTTACCGGACGAGGGCTCTTGTGCAACATAAAGGATAGCGCCGCTATGGCGGAATGCATCAACAAGGTTCTGGAACACCCGGAAGAATATCGGAAAACAGCGGAACGGGCCTACGACTATGTTGTTTCCGCCCATTCCCTCGAAAGCACGACCGAACAGTATCTGGAGCTATTCAAGGGTCTCGTCGCCGGGGAGAGTGGAAGGCCATGATAGATGCGCCCGGCACCATACTGATAGCCAATACCCGCCTCATCGGCGATGTCGTCCTCACCACGCCGTTGGTTGAAATCCTGATGGACGCATTTCCCGGCGTTGCAATCGATGTCCTCGTCAACCGTGGTACGGGCGAATTTCTGGAGAAAGACCCCCGGATTCGCAGGGTCATCTATTCCGAGAAATGGAGAAATTCTGCCTCGGGTTTTGGCAGTAGCTATCTCCTGGGGCTCGTCAGAAAGTATGACCTGGCCATAACGATGAATTCGGGCGACCGTGGGGCCATGGCGGTCCTCGTCGCCAGCAGACGCTACCGCGTGGGCTTTTGTCAGACCGACAAGCCCTACTCGCGGTTTCTTCGCTCCAGGTTATTCAGCCACCCCATTGACGGGGCCGCGGATATGCACATGGTTGGGCTGTGCGGCCAGATCGCAGATGCGCTGGGCATACCCTACTCGTTGCTTCGGGTGCGGCTTTTTTGGGACAAGGGCGATGAGGAGCGCGTTGCCGCTACGCTGGGTGGCGAACCCGTCCCCCCTTATTTCGTCATCCATCCCTTTGCCCGCTGGGGCTATAAATATTGGGATCTAAAGCGTTTTGTCGAGGTGAGCAATCATGTGGCACGGGAGCATCACCTGCAACCGGTTTGGACGTCGTCACCCGACGAAGCCGAGGCGCAATTGCTTAAGGAGAGCGCCGCAGAGTGCAGCGTAAAGCCCATATTGATACCCGGCAGCCTGTCCCTCAACCAGATGGCCTGCCTGCTCCAGGGGGCACGCCTCTATATCGGCCTCGATACGGCAATTACCCACATTGCCGCATCAACCGGCGTACCGGTGGTGGCGCTCTACGGCCCCACGGAACTGTGGCGTTGGCATCCCTGGAACAACGATTCTCCGTCGGCAAAGCTCGTTCGCCCGGGTTATCGCGGCCCGATCCGGTGCGGCCGGATCGTTACCCTGCAAGCGGGCTGCGACCACCCGACCTGTCTCAGGCCCGATTGTTACGGAGCCGTTGAGAATCCCTGCATGATGGCGATAACAACGGACCAGGTCTGCCAAGAGGCGTCCCGGTTGCTGTCGCCATCCACTACAAAGATACAACAGACGCAGGGTGCCGAGCATGGCCGTTGACATCGCCTTTATAGCGGTAAACTACAACACCCGTGCTCTCGTCGAGGAATTGATCCGGTTCTTTGCGGCGTGCGAGCTGCCGTTCCGCCATTGCCTGGTGGTGGTTGACAACTCCTCCACCGATGGTTCGCGCGAGATGCTCGAACAGGCGCAGGGGGGCGGCCTGGTCTATATCCAGGCCAACGAAAACCTGGGTTATGGCCGTGGCATGAACCGGGGGATGGAGGCCGTGGCAAGCCGCTATGCCTGCGTCATGAATACCGATCTGATTCTCAACCGGGAAGCGCTGGTTGCTCTGTGGGAGTTTTTTGAGAGCCACCCCGAGGCCGGTGTCGCTTCTCCGGTTATCCGGGGAAGCGATGGTCGCATGCAAGGCTTTCTCTGTCTCCCCGGTCTCCTGTCGCTCTATTCACCGATGCTCAGCAAGATCAAGAGCAAGTTGTGGAAGTTGCGGGTAGCGAAAGCTCGCGCTCCCCTCAGGGTCCCCGGCGTATTGGGCGCTTTTTTCATGGTGCGGCGTTCCTGTTTCGACGCCCCCCTGTTCGACGAGGATTTTTTCTTCTATTACGAGGATACGGAGCTTGCGCACCGGTATTGGGAACAGGGGGTGCCGTGCTATGTGCTGCCCCAGGTTTCGATCATCCATACGGGGGGGCAGTCTACCTCGGCCGCCGGTGGCAAGCTGTTTCAGCGGAGCCGGCGCATCTATATCGAAAAATGCTACGGCGCCCCCCATACGGCGTGGCTGGCTACCCTCGACCGGGCCAGGCTTCGTATGAAGTATTACAAGTACCGGATACTGAGTTGTTTCGTAAAAAGCGGCAAGATACAGCGTAAGTACGAATACTACGCCAGGCTTGTCCAGTCGGATGACTAGTGTCTCACCGCATAAGGTTGGATAACGCCAAGGATTTTTGTGAATGAATATTTGCCTGATCAATAATTTTAACTACGGAGACTACCTTGGCGAGTGTTTGGATTCGGTCCTCCAGCAGTCAAAGCCTTTTGACCTGATCATTGTTGTTGACGACGGCTCCACTGATAATTCACGGCACGTGCTTGCCGGCTACAAAAAAGAAAATGTAATAACTATCGAAAAAGAGAACGGAGGGCAGCTTTCTGCCTTTAATTGTGCTGCAAAGCATATTCCGTTCGATGCGCAGGTCTTTTTTCTCGATTCCGACGATATCTACCCAAAGGATTATCTGGAATTGTGGTGCAGTCTTACGAAGAATGGCAGCAGGGATTTTACGTATTGTAAAAGTATAAGATTTGGCGTGGATGATCAAAGGCTCACTTCAAGCCTCATCGAAAGCGTACCAAATATAGAGATAGGCACAACCTCATCCATAACTCTTTTTCTTAACTATTGGATCGGAGCCCCTACATCGTGCGTATCCATTTCAGGAGGACTTTTTCATAAGCTGCTGCCATACTATGACGAAAGTAATTGGAAGGTAAGGGCTGATGATGTGATTGTTTTCGGTAGCTCAATACTTGGTGAGAACAAAACCTATGTTCCGGCTTTGGGTATAAACTATCGCGTGCACAGTAAAAACAATACGTTTGAAGAGAAACGGTCGAAAGACAAAAAGAAGGCTTACCGGGCTGCCCTCGAAACCCTGATGGCGTCATACGCCGAAAAGGCAGGCATAAAGAGGCACCCCTCTCCAATCGATACCTATCGGGAAATCAAGGGTCTGAGTGCTGAAGCGGGCAGAACCGTTAATGTGCCGAGCGGAGTGCGGTTGTTGCGAAAATTGTGTGTTGCTTTCATACGGCACAGGTAAAGTGGCGACGGAATCTCGGATAATCCGACCACGATAGTTCCCCCTGAACCGGCCCATTTACGACAATTGCTCCTGTGGGCCGGAATACTGGGACCCCCGGCACCTGGAAAACCCCGTGTTGATGCCGGGGGGCGTTTTTAACCTGCTGCCCAATCCCGTGGAGCGCCGGCGCTTGTCACCTCATGGCGAGCCGGCAGAAATGAATGGTATGGCGTCGCAACGTAACGGAAAGCGCGCATTGAAGGTTGGTGCCGTGTATGAGGCGGGATAGTCGATGCGCGTTCTGATCATAAAAACATCCGCCCTGGGCGACATTATCCACGCCCTGCCGGTCATTGATTACCTGCGCCAGGTGTCGCCCGGGGTCGAGATCGACTGGGTGGTCGAAGAACCGTTCCTGCCGGTGCTGGAGCACAATCCCGGCCTGTCGCAAATTCATGCCGTCAGGACAAGGAAGTGGCGCAAGGCCCCGTTCTCCGCGGAGACCCGCAGGGACCTGAAGGCGTTGCGCACGGAGTTGCGGGAACGCTGCTACGACCTGGTCTTCGACATCCAGGGGAACCTGAAGAGCGGCCTGATCGCCTGGCTCACCGGCGCCCGCGAACGGGTCGGCTTCACCAGGGAGGTCGCGCAGGAAAAGGCCAACTGCCTGTTCACCACCTGTCGCATCCCGTTTAGGGACAACGACCGCAACGTCACCGACCGCTACCTGCGGGTGGTCAGCGCCCTGTTCGGCAGGGATTACCGCGGTATGGAACTGACGGGCGGTATCTTCTCCGCACCCGAGGACGAGGCTGCCGCGGAACGCTACCGGGCGGGATTGCCGGGCGGGCCGGTCATCCTCTTCCAGGTCGGCACCACCTGGAACACCAAGTTGTGGTATCCTGAGGGGTGGTCGGAGCTGGCGTGCCGGATCACGGCCCGGTATCCCGGGACGACCATACTGATCAACTGGGGCAGCCCCGACGAGAAGGCCCTTGGGGAACGGATCGTCGGTGAAGTCGGCCCGACGGTGCAACTCCTCCCCTGGCTGCGCATCAGGGAACTCATCCCGGTGCTCAGGAGGGTGGATCTGGTTATCGGCGGCGACACCGGCCCGGTATACCTGGCCGCTGCCGTCGGCACCCCCACGGTCTCCTTTTACCGGGCGACCAGCGCGGCCACCTATGCCCCCCAAGGGAAACGGCACCGCACGGTTCAGGCCGCCATGGAGTGCGCTGCCTGCTACCGGACCTCCTGCGACCGGGACGGGGAGTGCCGCCGCAGCATCACCGTTGATGCTCTCTTTGGCGCGGTAACGGATTTGATCGGACAGTACCCGAATGGAAAGGATGCACCATGTTGACCAAGCTGAACCTGAACAGGCTCGAAGATGCCTTTGACCGCTATCTGAGCTATTGGCACACCGATCCCGTCACCTACGATGCGCTGGATATCCCCATCAACCCCATCGCCCTGGAGCTGGCCTACCGCAACTATCTGTTGTGGCACGAGGAGGACAAGGCGCGCCGCACCGATGTGGACGACAGCGCCATTGCCGTCGTCAAGCGCGCCATCGACAAGCTCAATCAGCAACGCAACGATCTGATCGAAAAACTGGACGAGGCGATCCTGGCCCAGGTTACGGCTGCCGCTCCCAAGCAGACCGCGGACCGGATCAATTCCGAGACACCCGGAAGTATCGTGGACCGCATCTCCATCATGTCGCTCAAGATCTATCACATGGACGAAGACAGCCGCCGCGGCGATATCGATGATGTTCATCGGCAGCGCTCGCTCCACCGCCTCTCCGTGCTGAAACTCCAGCGCTATGACCTGTATGTCGCCCTTGAACAGTTGCTGGCCGATTATGTGGCAGGCCACAAACGGATGAAGCTCTACAAACAATTCAAGATGTACAACGACCCGACCTTGAACCCGGAATTGTACCGGGCGCGCAACCAGGGATGAAGATCGCTTTTGTCAGGCTCACCTCGCTGGGGGATATCATCCTCTGCATGGCGGCGTTGCAGGTCGTGCGCCGCCGCCTGCCGGAGTGCCATATCACCTGGGTAGCCGAGAGGCGTTTCGCCGATATTCTCGATCATAACCCCGATATCCAGCAGATCATCCGGGTCGACCTGAAAGAGCTGAAAAGGAAGAAGTCCTTGACCGCCTTGCGTGCCGAGTACCGCCGCCTTGCATCGTGCGGCGATTTCGATGTTGTCATCGACCTGCACGGCATGTTGAAGTCCGCCGTCATAGCCGCTTCCCTGGGCGGCGTCCGGTATGGGTTCGCCCGGCAGATGCTCAAAGAGCCGTTGGCCGGCCTGTTCTATAACCGCTCGGTCCCGGTTCCGCTGGATCTCCCCGCGGTGTGCCGCTACACGGCCCTTGCCGCCCAGAGCCTCGGCCTGGATTTCCGGCCTGACGAGTTGTGCCCCCCCAAGCCGTACCTGTTCTGGGGGGAGGGCGACGGCGCGGCCACGGAGGAGTATTTCGCTACGGACAAGCGTAATATCCTGCTTGTGCCCGAAACCAGCGCAAGCTACAAGAACTATCCGCCTGAAAAATTTGCGCGTATCGCGAATCTGTTGCCGGGAAACATCATGATCTGCCACGGCAACCAGCAGGAGTTCCTGACCGCATCCCAGATCGCCGAGCGTGCACCCCATGCCCGGGTATTACCCCGTTTGAACCTGAACCAGCTCAAGGCGGCGGTGGGACGCTGCGACCTCGTCATCGGCGGGGATTCGGGACCGACCCATATCGCCTGGGCCTGTGGAGTTTCCTCCATCACCCTGTTCGGAGCAACGCCGGTATGCATCTGTCCCACGGAGCGCAATCGGGTCATAACGACGTCGTCTGTGGTCAACCTGCGTAAGCCTGACTCCCGTGACGACTCGGTCGGGCATATCGCCCCGGAAGAGATCGCCCGGTTGGCGCAGGAGCTCTTGGCATGACTCCAATCACAACCCACCACGTGGAGAAAACCCCATGACACTCCATCGTTTTTCCCGCACCGAACTCCTGGTCGGCCAAGAAGGGCTCGAGACGCTCCGCCGGAAGCGGGTCATGATCTGCGGTATCGGCGGTGTCGGCAGTTATGCGGCCGAGGCCTTGGGGCGGGCAGGGGTCGGCTCCATCACCCTGGTGGATTTCGACGACATCTGTCTGACCAATGTCAACCGCCAGATTCACGCCCTTTCCAGCACGGTGGGCATGTCCAAGGTCGAGGTCATGGCCGGGCGGCTCAAAGACATCAACCCGGAGGCCGAGATCGTCCCGGTCAAGGCCTTCTTCTCCGCTGAGAATGCGACACAGTTGTTGACGCCCCGCCCGGACTACGTGCTGGACGCCATCGACCATTTCACCGCCAAGACCGCCCTGATCACCATCTGCCGCGCCAGTGGCATCCGGGTCATCTCCAGCATGGGGGCGGCCAACAAGCTCGACCCCACCAAGATCCAGGTGGCGGACATCTCCGCCACCCGCAACTGCCGCATGGCCCGCAGCATGCGCAAGATACTCCGCCAGGCTGGCATCCATGAGGGGGTTCAAGTCGTCTACTCCACTGAAGGACACCGCGAACTCACCCCCCAGGCCGCCCACTGCGGCACGGAATGCATCTGTCCCAATCGGGACGACCAGGTGTTCCGCTGCGAGAACCGCCGCGTGATCCTGGGCAGTATCTCCTTCATCCCTTCCATCTTCGGCCTGACCATGGCCGGAACCGTTGTCAACGAACTGCTGAAACAGGAGAATTGACCCCACCCCACATCTTTAATCCTCAAGACGGCAGATATTCACCACAAAGGCATTGTGTCTTTGTGGTGAACTGCTTTTTCCAGAGTAATTTTTGCAGTTGACCGTTGTAATTTCCCCGTTATACTCGTATACACAACTTAGCCACAGGGGAGGGAACCATGGGGAGAGAGTTTTCGCTACAGGAGGCCTTGAAGCTGGCGATCAAGGCTGAAAAGGATAGCATGGATTTCTACCGCAAGGCCGCCTCGGTGGCGAAGAACGAGCGTGCCAGGAAGGTGTTTGACCTGTTGGCCAACGAAGAGGTCGGCCATCTCAAGGCATTCTTCGCTCACTACAAGGGGGAAGAATTCGGAGACCTGACCAGCTACATCAATTCACCGGCCGATACGAAGAACCCCACCTATATGAAGCTGGAGAAGGCCATCAACGAAGAAATGGTCGAGCAGAAGGCCCTGGAATTGGCCTTGGCCGAGGAGAAGGAGTGCATCGGCCAGTATTCGCAGTTCGCAAAGGATATGGTGGACCCCGGGGTCAGGAGCGTCTTCGAACGGGTCGTCAAGGAAACCCAGGGACACTATGACCTGATCGAGTCCGAGTACGCCCACGTCATGAAAATGGTGCACGAGAGCGACCAGGACATCTACGTCAGGGAGTAGGGCGTTCCCCTCTTCGTGCTACAACGGGGGCCTGCCGGCTGGAGATGCCGTCAGGCCTTTTCATCTTTCCCATAGAAAGGAACAGCAATGAACATCAGCCAGACGCTTGCGCTTATCATTGCGGTGGTTGCCGCGGCGCCCCTGTGGGCCGCACAGGACGGCTCCGCAACGGGGAAAAATCTGGGCAATGTGGTCGGAGGCGACTTCAAAAAGGCCCATGCCGTCATCGAAAAGAGATGCACGGTCTGTCACAGTGACAAACGGATCGACGCCGCATTGTCGTCAGGGAAGGATATGGCCACGATCCAGCAGGAGATGGAGAGGCGGGGGGCCAAGCTGAACGCCAACGAACGGGAGGTGCTGGGCATCTACTGGAAACAGAACCCCTTGAAGCACTAGGGGCGGCCCCGGCGGGACAACATGGCATGAAAAAAGCGGCAGGGGATGATCTCCCCTGCCGCTTCTGTATTCGGAACATTCGAATCTGCTACATCATCCCACGTAGTATTTGGCCAGGAGCGGCACGAGCAGCAGCGAGACGATGTTGATGATCTTGATCATCGGGTTGACGGCCGGGCCGGCGGTGTCCTTGTAGGGGTCGCCGACTGTGTCGCCGGTAACGGCAGCCTTGTGGGCGTCGCCGCCTTTGCCGCCGTGGTGGCCGTCCTCGATGTACTTCTTGGCGTTATCCCAGGCGCCGCCGCCGGTGGTCATGGAAATGGCCACGAAGATACCGGTGACGATGGTGCCGACGATCACGCCCCCCAGGGCCTTGGGACCGAGGGTGAAGCCGACGATGACCGGGGCGAGGATCGGGATCAGGCCGGGGATGACCATTTCCTTCAGGGCGGTCTTGGTGACGATATCGACGCAGGAGGCGTAGTCCGGCTTGCCGGTGCCTTCCATGATCCCCTTGATCTCCCGGAACTGGCGACGGACTTCGACAACAACGGCGCCGCCGGCCTTGCCGACCGCTTCCATGCACTGGGCGGCGAAGTAGTAGGGGAGCATGCCGCCGATGAAGAGGCCGACGATGATGTAGGGGTCGGACAGGTCGAAGGTAATGGCCTTGCCGGCAAACTTCAACTCATCCACATAGGAGGTGAAGAGGATAACGGCGGCCAGGCCGGCGGAACCGATGGCGTAGCCTTTGGTCACGGCCTTGGTGGTGTTGCCCACCGCGTCCAGGGGGTCGGTCACGGCGCGGACCGAGTCGTCCAGTTCGGCCATCTCGGCGATGCCGCCGGCGTTGTCGGTGATCGGGCCGTAGGCGTCCATGGCCACGACGATGCCGGTCAGGGAGAGCATGGACACGGCCGCTATGGCGATGCCGTAGACCCCGGCGCACTGGAAGGAGACGATGATGCCGGCTGCGATGACGATCACCGGAGCGGCTGTGGCTTTCATGGATACGCCGAGGCCGGCGATGACGTTGGTGCCGTGGCCGGTGGTGGAGGCCTGGGCGATGTGGCGGACCGGGCCGTATTCGGTGGAGGTGTAGTATTCGGTGATCCAGAAGATGGCCCCGGTCACGACCAGGCCGACGATGGAGGAGATGAAGATGTTGATGGCGCTGAAGGTCGCCCCGGAGTCATTGGTGAGCCCTTGGGGGAACATCTGGACTGTAACGAAGTAGAAGGCGATGCAGGCCAGGACGGCGGAGACGATCAGCCCTTTGTACAGGGCGGGCATGATCTTCCGGCTGGCGCCCAGTTTGACGAAGAAGGTGCCGATAACCGAGGTGACGATGGAGATGCCGCCCAGGATCAGCGGATAACTGACCGCGCTCTGGTTGCTGTTGAAGGCAATGGCGCCCAGCAGCATGGCGGCGATCAGGGTTACGGCGTAGGTCTCGAACAGGTCGGCGGCCATACCGGCGCAGTCGCCCACGTTGTCGCCCACGTTGTCGGCGATGACGGCCGGATTGCGGGGGTCGTCCTCGGGGATGCCTGCCTCAACCTTGCCCACCAGGTCGGCGCCCACGTCGGCGCCCTTGGTGAAGATACCGCCGCCCAGACGGGCGAAGATGGAGATCAGGGAACCGCCGAAGCCGAGGCCGACCAGCTGGCTGACCACTTCCTTCACCGGTGCGCCCGGCATCAGTTTCTGCAGGGCCAGGTAGTAACCGGCCACGCCCAGAAGGCCCAGGCCGACCACCAGCATGCCGGTGATGGCGCCGCCCTTGAAGGCCACGTTAAGGGCTTTGACGATGCCGCTTTTGGCCGCCTCGGTGGTGCGCACGTTGGCGCGGACCGATACGAACATGCCGATGAAACCGGTAAGGCCGGAGAAGAGTGCGCCGATGGCGAAGCCGATGGCGGTCTTGACACCCAGGGTGGCGAACAATGCGACGAACATGATCACGCCCACAACGGCGATGATCGTGTACTGGCGTTTCATGTAGGCGCCGGCGCCCTCCTGAATCGCGGCAGCGATCTGGCGCATCCGGTCATTGCCCTGCGGCAGCCCCAGAATCCACTGTGCCGAAATCAGTCCGTAGGCGACAGCCACTACGGCGCAGACCAGGGCGAAGTACACAGCATACTGTTCCATTCTCTCAATTCCTCCTGTTGATATAAATAGCCGATAATCAGGCAATTCTCTTCACATGCAGAAACGAAAAATTGTTAATTGAATAGCGGTTGATTGTCAAGCGTTATTTCCTGCGCCCTGCCGCATGTTTCCTCTCTTTTGGCCTGGCCCGCCTCCCACTTGTCATGGCGCGGACGGCATGATATATAAAGAGCCTGTACTGCGTGCACACCATAACGACCATCAAAGGAGTATTCCCTGATGAAATATGCATATTTTGCACTCTTGGCCGCCATGACAGGGCTTGCCGGTTGCGCTACCCAAAGTTCGCTCGACGTGGTCCGCAGCGATGTGGATGCCGTCAAGACCAGGCTGTTTTCCGTGGAAAAGGACCTGGGGGGGGTGAGGGACGAGTCCAAACAGGGGATCGGCTCCATCGAGAAGGAATACAAATCCGACGTGACGGCGGTTCGCAAGCTCTCCGCCGATATCCAGGCCTCCATGGACAGTCTCAGGACCGAGATCCAGGCCCTGAACGGCAAGGCGGACGATCTGGCCATCGCCACCAAAAAGCCGACGGATGATCTGACCCGCTACCGTGAGGATGCGGACAAGCGCATGCTCACCCTGGAAGACCGGGTCATGAAGTTGCAGACGGCCATCGACGAACTGGGCAAGAAGATGGGCGACCTCGCCTCCCTGCCGAAAAAGGAAGAGGTCGTTACCCCCGAATCCTTCTATACAAAGGGGCTGGAGCTCTTCAAGGCGGGCGACATGCCCGGTGCGCGGGATATCTTCACCAAATTCCTGGACAAGTATCCCCAGCACGACCTGGCCGCCAATGCCCAGTACTGGATCGGCGAGACCTTTTACAGCGAAAAAGGATATGAACCGGCCATCCTGGCGTACCAGGAGGTGATCAAACAGTATCCGACCAAGGATAAGGTCCCGGCTGCCATGCTCAAACAGGCCATGTCCTTCAAGGCCATCAAGGACGCCAAGAGCGCCCGATACGTCTTGAAGAAGCTGGTGGAGGGGTATCCCAAGAGCGACGAGGCGAAGAAGGCCAAGGAATTGCTGAAGGAGATCAAATAGGCGGGATGGTGCGGATGATGAAAACAGAAAGGGCGACCCGCGGGGGTCGCCCTTTTTTCGTTGGATCGTGGGGCGTTTGTGTTACAGGACCCCTTTGGTGGACATGACCCCCTGCACCCGCGGGTCGAGCTGGGTCGCCGTATCCAGGGCCCGCGCCATCGCCTTGAAGCAGGCCTCCAGGATGTGGTGCACGTTGTCGCCGTACATCACGTTGATGTGCAGGTTCAGGCCGCAGTGGTTGGCAAAGGCCTGGAAGAACTCCCGGGCCAGTTCCACGTCGAACTCGCCGAGCTTCACCTTGGGGAGCCGCACGTTGTACACCAGGTAGGGGCGGCCGGAGATGTCCACCGCCACCGCCGCCAGGGTCTCGTCCATGGGCACCGTGGCCTGGCCGTAGCGCCGGATTCCCTGTTTATCGCCCAGGGCCTGTTTGAACGCCTCGCCCAGCACGATGCCGATATCCTCCACCGTATGGTGGAAGTCGATGTCGATATCGCCGCAGGCTTCGATCTTGAGGTCGAAAAGGCCGTGCCGGGCGAACAGGTTCAGCATGTGGTCTAAAAACGGGACCGAGGTGCAGATCGTGGCCTGGCCGCTGCCATCCACGTCCAGCGCCAGCTTGATCTTTGTTTCCTGGGTGATCCGTTCTAGTGCGGCGCATCGTGACATATGACCTCCCTGTAGTGCCTTTTGCAAAATCCCCCTCCCCCCGCGGGGGAGATAGGACTTATGGGATAAATGGGACATATAAGTCCCATAAGACCTATAAGTCACATAAAAACAACGGACTCTACCCGATCTCCTTGAGTGCCGCCAGGGTCAGTTCCATCTCCTCGCGGGTCCCGATGGAGATGCGCAGGCCGTGGGCCAAGAGCGGGTCGGACAGGAGGCGCACCAGAATCTTGCGGCCGTACAGGGCCTCGTAGACCCGCTTGCCGTTCCGGTCGGGCGGGGAGACGAAGACGAAATTGGTCTGGGACGGGATCACCTGATAGCCGATGACGATCAACTCCTGAGTGAACCACTCCCTGGTCTCGCGGATGCGGGTGCAGCTGTTGCGGAAATAGGGCTGGTCTTGCAGCGCGGCCACGCAGGCCGCCTGGGCCAGACGGTCCAGGTTGTAGTGGTCGCGGATCTTGTCCAGGGCGGCGATGATCTCCGGCCGGGCGATGGCTAGGCCGAGGCGCATGCCGGCCAGGGCGTAGCTCTTGGAAAAGGTGCGGGTCACCACCACGTTGTCGTATTTTTTCACCAGTTCCATCACATTGGCGTCGGCAAAGTCGGCATAGGCCTCGTCGATCACCAGCAGGCCGCTGCACCGTTGGGCCAGATTCTCGACGTACTCCTGGGGGAACGCGAAGCCGAGCGGCGCATTGGGGGAGGTGAGGAAAAACAGTTTGCCCTCGTAGCGCTCCGGGAAGTCGGCGATGCGGAAGTCGTCCGTCAGGCCGAAACAGCGGACCCTGGCCCCCTGAACCTCCGCCAGGGTGGCGTAGTAGGAGTAGGAGGGGTGGACGAGGGCGATCTCCTCGCCTTCGCCGGCGCAGGCCCGGATCAGGTTGTTGAGCACCTCGTCGGAACCGTTGGCCATGATGATCCATGATGGATCGAAGCCGTACAGTTCGCCGGCCGCCTCGCGCAGTTTCGAACTGGAGGCGCTGGGGTAGGTGCGCAACAGGGCGCCGTCCACGCCTACTTCCTCGTAGATGGCCTCCACGACTCTGGGTGACGGCGGATAGGGATTTTCGTTGGTGTTCAGCTTGATCCACGAGGCCACGTCGTCCGGCTGGAAGCCGGGGACATACCCCTTCATGTCGCGTATGTTGGGTCGTAGTCGGTTCATAATGTATGAGAAATATCACGCTTGGGCGTTGTGTTCAAGTCTGAAACGCGGGGGAGGGCGAAGACCGTTACGGTGTCCATATCAACCGCGCAGAGTTCCTGAAGGAATAGCCTGCCAGCCCGACCCTCCCGGGAATCTCACGACATCACTTGTCCCCCAGCTTCCGTTCGAGCCGTTCGATGACCTCCGCTACCGTGCCTTCCCGGTCGTCCCCGTGCACGGTAAAGTAGAAATACTGGCCGGTATGATTGGACCAGTCCAGGTCTTCCACCGGCAGCGGCTCCAGCAGGGATGCGATCTTTTCATAGGATATGAACGGGTCGCCGTCGGGCCACTTCCGGTCGAGCCGCGCCTGTTGGGCATCCGTCAAGGGTATCCGGTACGTAATGGAATAGATCTCCGCCTTCATGATCTCGCCGTCCCTCCTGTAAACTCTTGCTTTTACCCGAGCTGTCTCTCCGCGATGCTCGCAACTCCCTTATCGCTTTAGCTCTTCCTGGATTGCCGCGGCCCGCTCCCGGACGAGTTGCAAAAAAGCGTCGCGGGGTGGAGAATCCGCCTGCGCGCGCCAGCACATGACGAGCGGTATGGGATCGAGAGCGGGCGAAATCGGCACATACGCCACCTGCCTGCGACGCAGATTCCTGACTCCTTCGGGCACGACGCTGACCCCCAGTTCGGCGGCCACCATTGTCAGGACCGTTGCCATCAGGTCGGGGCTGTGAACGACTGACGGTGAAAAACCTGCCGTCCGACAGGCGGAAATGATGTGGTCGTACATGCCGACCGCCACCATTCGATCCAGAAGCACGAACGCTTCCTGGGCAAGCTCGGCAAGCTCTACCCGCTGGCGGGATGCCAGCGGATGGGTCTCTGCCATCACCGCAAGCAGGTTCTCCCGAAACAGCACCTGCGCTGCCAGGTCGGGATGACCCGGCGGCAGCGGGCGGGTGAACCCGATATCGATCTCCTCCCGGGCAAAGGCGGCCAACTGCCTGTCCGGCGTCAACTCATGCATCCGTATCGTGACGTTTGGATACATGGCCCGATAGCTGCGGATCATTTCCGGGAGAACGTGCATTATCGGCGCTGCAAAGAAACCGATGGACAGTTCGCCCTCCTCGCCCCGTGACGTACGCATCGCCTTGTCCTTTGCCGATTCCGTAGCCGCCAGAATTGACCGGGCGTCCTCCAGAAAGACCTTCCCGGCCGCAGTCAGTTGAACCGTCCGCGTATTGCGGAACAACAACTGCGTGCCGATATCCCGCTCCAGGTCGGCTATCTGTGTGCTCAGGGCCGGCTGGGCCACCAGAAGTTTATCGGCCGCCTTCGAGAAGTTCAGCTCCGATGCCACAGCCACGAAATAGCGCAGGTGTCGTAGTTCCATTGCTTATATATAACAAAAACGTATAAGTGTTACAATAATTATATATTTCACAAATATATAAAGCTTCTTTAGGATGTGAAGTAGAGACGGCGAGCACCTACGTACTCGGACGTTCGAACGAACGGCCTCACAAACAAAGGAGATTATCGTATGACTTCCCTTCAAACAGCGCAAACCATAGATGGCGCCACGGCGCCCAACACTCCACGGGACCAGGCCGGCACGCTGTCCGCCGCCCTGGTGCTCTTCCTGGCGGCAGGGGCCGGCCTGTCCGTCGCCTCGCTGTATTACAGCCAACCGATGCTTGGCGTGCTGGGGGCGGACATCGGCGCTTCGGACCGCGCAGTGGGCTGGGTGCCGACCTTGACCCAGTTGGGCTATGCCCTGGGCATCCTGCTCTTGGCCCCCCTGGGTGACCGCTACGACCGGCGGCGTATTATTCTTGCCAAGGCAGCGGTGCTGGTTCTGGCGCTCTTCGTTGCCGCCGTTGCGCCGTCCATCGGGCCCCTGCTGGCGGCCAGCCTCGGGATCGGCCTCTCGGCCACGCTGGCTCAGGATATCGTGCCCTCAGCCGCCCACTTGGCGCCGGAAGCGCAACGGGGCAAGGTGGTGGGCACGGTGATGACCGGGCTGCTGCTGGGGATCGTCCTGTCCCGCGTGGTGAGCGGCTACGTGGCGGAACACTTCGGCTGGCGCGCTGTTTTTTACGGTGCGGCCGCCAGTATCGTCCTGGTCGGATTCGAGGCCTGGCGCAGCCTCCCCAGCTTCCGGCCGACCATTCGGGATTCCTACGGCGAGTTGCTGAACTCGCTGGTCCACCTGTGGCGGCGTCACGGTGCCTTACGCCGGGCGGCCCTGGCCCAAGGGCTGTTGTCGGTCGGTTTCAGCGCCTTCTGGTCCACCCTGGCCGTGATGCTGCATGCCGCGCCGTTCCATCTGGGCAGTGCCGCAGCGGGCGCCTTTGGCCTGGCCGGGGCGGCGGGCGCCATGGCCGCCCCCTTCGCAGGCCACCTTGCCGACCGGCGCGGGCCGGAACAGGTCACGCGCCTGGGAGCAAGCCTCGTTGCCCTGTCGTTCGCGGCCATGTTCCTGTCACCGCTGCTTTCGCCCCATGCCCAATTGTGGCTCTTCGCCGCCAGTGCCGTCGGTTTCGACCTGGGGGTGCAGGCCACACTGATCGCCCACCAGACCATTGTTTACGGTATCGATCCCGGCGCACGCAGCCGGCTCAACGCGATTATGTTCGTGGGCATGTTCATCGGCATGGCCGCCGGTTCGGCACTGGGCAGCATGGTGCAGGCGCAATGGGGATGGATGGCGGTTACGGCCCTGGCTACGGCGACGTCAACCGGAGCGTTGGCGGTGCGGTTGTGGCCCGCGGCTCCCAGCCGCTAGGAGGTTTGCCCTACACCAGAACAGGGGGCGCGTCCGCATTCCGCATCATCGGGGAATGCGGACGCGACCCCTCGGTACTCATTCTACCTTGAACGCACGCGCTTCTTCCTCCCAATGGATGCAGGAAACCGGACAAATATCCATGGCCTCCTGCTGGATCGTGCTTTCAGTCTCTCCCCCCGGATCGAACACTTCCGCTTTTCCATGCTCCGTCAGNACCCCTCGGTACTCATTCTACCTTGAACGCACGCGCTTCTTCCTCCCAATGGATGCAGGAAACCGGACAAATATCCATGGCCTCCTGCTGGATCGTGCTTTCAGTCTCTCCCCCCGGATCGAACACTTCCGCTTTTCCATGCTCCGTCAGGCGAAAAACCTGGGGAAGGTTTGTTACGCAGAGTTCGCAGCCGATACAGGCCTCCTGATCAACATACGCTATTCTCATTTTATGCCGCCTTTCCCGTGTCCCGTGACTAAGCGTATGGGCGTTCTTTGCTCTCTGCGCCCGGCCAGCGTCATTTCACACATAAAGAATAGCAGAAGTTTCGGGGGCCGCTTGCAAATTGTCCGGGGAGGGGAGAGGGGGAGCCAAGCGAGCACTCCATACATCGGGAAAGGCAGCGCCGCCCTCCGCGCCTTTCGAGTTCCGAGGGTTACTGCCGATCGGTCAGGATATGGTATAATGACTCATGTCATCCCGTGTAAAAGGAGCGAGCCATGTCATTGACGAAAAACTGGTACACCATCGACGAAGCGGCAGCCAAGTTCGGAGTCTCCAACCAGCAGTTGCAAAATTGGATCGAAAATGGCGTGCTGCGCACCGAAGGGGGCAAGGGCAAGGTGATCCTGCTGAATGGCGACGACATCGAGCAGGAATTGAACATGACCCCTTCGGTGTGATGTCATGAGGCTGTTCATAACGAAGATCTGGAACTGGTGGGATGTGTGGCTGCTGAAGTGGTGCGCGTTCCTGTTCGGTATTGCGGCGGGGGCGTATTTCCATGCGGCTGTCCTGCCGTATGTGTGGGTGGTTCTTGTGGTTGCGGTCCTGCTGGCGATCAGGCCGGCCATTGCTTACTGGAAAAAGTAGCTATTCTGCTGTTAGGCGGGTTTGGCGTGATTCGAGAGAAAGGCAGGGACCCGGCCGGCACGCCTCAAAAAATGCCGATAGCTTGAAGAGTGTCGACCTGGTCCCCATGGTTTTTCTCATATCAACGACGGCCGCCGTCATCGCCGCCGCGCTGCTCATCATGGAATAAGCCGCCGCCCCTGCCGCCGCTTATGCTCCCGTTGCCACGTCCGCCACCGCCGCCGCCTTCATACGGCCACCCGAGACAACCGGACAGCATCGAGATTGTTGCCAGCATAAGTGCCGTTTTTACGCAGATATGTGTTTTCATCGGTCAATCCTCATTTCCCTGGTGTGGATGTTTTGCGTTCACTCATTCGGGTGATTATAACGAGTAATTGAAAAGGGAAATGAGGAAACAAGGGGAAAATAAGAAAATGGGGCGTTCTTTATATAAATGGGGGCCTAACCCCGCTCCGGGGTGAGCCGAATCCCCGGTTCACCCGCCAGCCCCAACCATGCCTGGGCGGCGTGTGACAGATAACCCCCGCGCCGCCAGATCAGGGCCATATGCCAAAAGATTGCCGGTTGATCAACCGGGATGCATCTTGTCAGGTGATGGTGACGCTGTTCCGCGATCATGCGGGGCAGCAGGGCGACGCCGAGCTTCGAGGCCACCAATTCGATGATGAAGTCGATCTGGCTGGAGTTTGCCGCGACCTTGGGCGTGAATCCCGCTTCCCGGCAGGCCTCCATGATCATCGGGTTGAGGGCGAAGCCCGGCCCGTACAGGATAAACGGCTCGTCCTTCAGCGCCGCGAAGGTGAGCCGGTCCGCTGCCGCCAGGGGGTGGTCCGCCGCCAGAAGCACATCGATGGGCTCGCGCCATACCTCCTGCCACTCGAACTCCGCTCCCACCGGCAGCAAGGTTGCCGCCAGGTCCAGTTCCCCCGCCAGCACCAGTTCTTCCAGACGCTTGCTGCCGTGCTCCACCAGCCGTAGGTCCACGCCGGGGTAGCGGCTGCGAAAGGCGGCGAACCAGTGAGCAAAGAGGGTATTGCTGCCGATGAGCGGCACCCCGAGGCGCAGCGTGCCTCCCTTGAGTCCCCGCAACTCCTCCAGTTCCGCTTTCAGATCGTCTCCCTGGGCCAGGATCGTGAGCGCCCGCCGGTAGACCACCTCTCCCGCCGCCGTCATCTTGCACCCCTGGCCGATCCGGTCCACCAGTTGGAGGCTCAGCTCCTCCTCAAGCTGCTTTACGGCCTTGCTCACGGCCGACTGGGTCACGTACAGCGTCTTTGCTGCTCGTGAAAAGCCCCCGTGGCGCACCACCTCGACAAAGGCCCGCAATGTTCTCATTTCCATGTTTAGTCCTATTGGGAATAATCTGTATGAATTTAATTCGTTTTACGAATATCATGGGCGGGGATATTATACAAACAGTAAATATGAGGAGAGGAAAGGGTATGACCATCTATCAACACATGAGCCTCTGGCTGCGGCGCTTCCGTCAGAGCAGTCCGTTTCAGGCTCTGGTTATCTTGCTGTTCTGGGCACTGGGGGAAGCCATCGTACGGGTCACCGGCCTTGCGATCCCCGGCTCTATTGTCGGGTTGTTGATCATGCTGGCCCTGCTGGTCGGCAAACGGCTGCGGGTTCGGACGGTGCGCCGGGGGGCCGAGTGGTATCTTGCCGAGATGTTGCTGTTCTTTGTCCCGGCGGTATTGGCTGTTTTGGACCACCCGGAATTTCTCGGGCTGCTGGGGTTGAAGATCCTCGCGGTGATCGTGCTGGGGACGCTTACCGTCATGACGGTTACGGCGGGGGCCATCGATATCTGTTATCGGTTGGGAAAAGAGGATGTGGATGTTGCAAAGTAATATGCCATTGTTTCAGGCCGCGTTCTGGTCCGTGCTGACCATTGGGCTGTATGCCCTGGGCAAAGCCCTGTACCGGCGCAAGTCGTGCATGTTGTCGTCGCCGCTGTTCATTACGCCGGTGCTGCTCATCGTGGCGGCGCTCCTGTTCCACGTCAGCTATGCCCAGTATATCCGGGGCACCCACTGGCTGGTCGCGTTGCTCGGGCCGGCGACCGTCGCCTTTGCCGTGCCCATTTACGAGCAGCGCGCTTTGATCTGCCGGCACTGGGGATTGCTGGTGGTGGGCGTCGTAGCGGGGAGCGCAACGGCGGTGGTTTCCTCGTGGGAACTCTCCAACCTGCTTGGCCTGAATGACAGCTTGCGCTTGAGCCTGCTGCCCCGTTCCATGAGCACGCCGTTCGCCATGGCCGTTTCCGGCGACATCGGCGGCGCGCCGGGGCTCACCGCGGTGTTCGTGGTGCTCACGGGGGTGTTGGGGGCGGCGCTGGGTGAGGGATTGATCAACTATCTGCCGCTGCGCTCGGTCTTTTCGCGAGGAGCCCTCCTGGGGATGGGGGCTCACGGAGCCGGGACGGCAAAGGCGCATCAGATCGATCAGGAGGTCGGCGCCATCGCCGGTCTGGTCATGGTGCTCGTCGGTCTGTTCAACGTGCTGGCGACTCCCGTGCTGGTCTATTGCCTGGGCATGACCGGCAAGTAGCTGGGCCATGGCAGGGCGATGCATCTCCGCTAGCACACAAAAAAGAGGCACCCGGATCGTCTCCGGGTGCCTCTGATGGTATCTTTTGATGCGGCCGCAAACTCCCGGCCGCCGTTCTCGCATCTTCGCCTATGCCAATCTGAACTGGTTGACCAGGGAGCGGAGATCATCCGACAGCTTGGCGAGTTGCCCGGCCGCATCGGCGGATTCCTGGGAACTCTGGGCCGTCTGCTGGACCACTTCGGAGATCTGGTGGATATTGTTGGTGATCTCGCTGGTGGTCGCCGACTGCTCTTCGGCCGCCGTGGCGATCTGACTTACCTGCATGGTGACGGAGTTGATCTGTTCCAGGATTTCCTGAATGGCCTCGCCTGATTTCGACGCCTCTTCCGTCCCCTGTTGCACCTCCTTGACCCCCTCCTCCATGGTTGAAACCGCCTCTTTGGTTTCCGTCTGGATCGCCTTGATCATGGTGTCGATCTCCTTGGTCGCCTTGGTGGTCCGTTCGGCAAGGGCCCTGACCTCATCGGCGACAACGGCAAAACCGCGTCCCTGCTCCCCGGCCCGGGCCGCCTCAATGGCGGCGTTCAAGGCCAACAGGTTCGTCTGGTCGGCGATGTCCTCGATGGTGCCGATGATGGCGCCGATCTGATCCGACCGGGCTCCGAGCCCACTGACACTCTGGGCTGTGGAGTTGACCCGTCCGGCGATGCGGGTCATGACGCTGACCGTCTGGGCGACCACTGCGGCACCGGTCTGGGCGGCGCCGGTCGCCTGCTGGGCACCTTGGGCCGCGGCATGGCAGTTCTGGGCGATATCGCCGGATGTGGCCGACAACTCCTCGCTGGCGGTCGCCACGGTATGGGCCTGACCGGAAACCTCTTCCGCCCCGGTGGCGATCTGTTCCGATGCGGACTGGAGCTGGTTCGACGCGGTCGCCACCTGAGCCGAGGTGTCGCTGACCCTCTGGAGGGTGTCGTGCAGACTCTCGGTCATCTTGGCAAAGGAGGCGGCCAGCGTGCCGATTTCATCCCGGGAGTCGTGCGTAATCTTCACTGTCAGGTCGCCGGCGGCGATCTTTTCCGCCTGCTTCGCCAGAGCCTGGACCGGCCCTGTTATGGAACGGGTAATCAAAGAACCGAAAACGACAGCAATCAGCACCATGACCACCGCGCAGACGATGGACAGAATCAGCGAAGAATTCGTGATGGCTATGGCGGCTTCGGTGTTCTTATTGCCATGGCTGATCTTGGTTGCGGTCAACGCCTTGAGTTGCTCCGTGCAGTCCTTGACTATCTGGGCGGAGCTGGGCTCCCTGAGAAGGCCGTCGGCCTCGGCACTCTTGCCCGCAGCCATCAGGGCGCCAACCTTGCCGTAAATAGTCTCTACCCTGGTAATGAGATCTTTCATTGCTTCAGCCGGGGCTTTGGACTTCTCGGAACTGGCGCCGATGGCGGTCAATGCTTCGTTAGCTGCCTTGAAACTTTCCTTCCCGGCAGCGTTGGCCTTTGCCAAAGCCTCCGGCGTCTGCGCCAGGGAGGTATCGCGGATAGCCACCCGCATCTTCTGGAAGGCCTCGGTAAGCTCCACAATATCTTTCATCGGCTTAATATCTTGCGTGGACAGTTCCTGCTGCATCCTCTTGATTTCCGCCAGGCGGAGCGAGCTTATGCCATTAACAATTGCGGCGATAACAGCCAAAAACATAAAACCGGTTAATAGTTTTGTTCCTATCCTTAGATCAGACCACGATTTCATCAGAATTTTACCCTTTCGTTTTCAGATATTGATCAGAATGAACAGCTAAATAAATTCGCGGACCAATTCTACCAATATGTGAGTATTATTATTTAAAATTATTAACCTATAACTCGTATGTATAATAGTCAAGCGCATTTTTTTGTATACGGATATTGGATATATCGGTTGCACTGATAATAGAAATAATCACCGTGAAACTGGTCGGTTGTGCGACAGAACGATACGTGAAAAGCGTCCAACTGTTTCTCATGGTACTCTCCGCTCTTTTAAAACAGCCAGCCTGCCTTTGCCTCGGATCAATAACCCAAACATCCTGCTATGCTCGGTAAACACACATTAAACGGGCACATCACGCTGTTGAAGAACGCCGTTTCAAGGCTGTCCCCACGAAGCCATCGTCAGCACACAAAAAAGCACCCGGATCGCCTCCGGGTGCTTTTACATCGTTTCGATAGTGCCTCTCGTCTATTCCAGCCGTTTACCCACCGACTTGGCGTGGGCCTCCAGCCCTTCCAGCCCGGCGATGCGCATGATGTCGCTCCCCAACCGTTTCAAACCGCCTTCAGAGAAATAGACGATGGAGGATTTCTTCACAAAGTCGTCCACGGACAGGGGGGAGAAGAAGCGGGCCGTGCCGCCGGTGGGCAGGGTATGGTTCGGCCCGGCCAGGTAGTCGCCTGCCGCCTCGGGGGTCCAGTGCCCCATGAAGATGGCCCCGGCGTTGGTGATGCGGGACAGGATGGCGAAGGGATCGGCGACGGCCAGTTCCAGATGCTCCGGCGCGATACGGTTGGAGAAAGCGATGACCTCGTCCAGGTCTGCGGCCACGATGACGGCGCCGTACTTGTCCCACGAGGCGCGGGCGATGGCCTCCCGGGAGAGTTGGGCCAACTGGCGTTCCACTTCGGCCGCCACCCGCTCGCCAAAGGCGCGGTCGGTGGTGATGAGGATGGAGGAGGCCAATTCGTCGTGTTCGGCCTGGGAGAGGAGATCTGCCGCGATGTGGACGGGGTTGCCGCTGCCGTCGTTGATGACCAGGATCTCGCTCGGCCCGGCGATCATGTCGATCCCCACCTGGCCGAAGACCAGCTTCTTGGCCGTGGCCACATAGATGTTGCCTGGCCCGGTGACCTTGTCCACCTTGGGGATGGTTTCGGTGCCGTAGGCCAGGGCCGCCACCGCCTGGGCCCCGCCCATGCGGAAGATACGGTCCACCCCGGCCAGTTTGGCCGCTACCAGCACGTGGGGGTTGATCTGTCCCCCCGGCGTGGGGGCCACCATGATGATCTCGCCGACGCCCGCCACACGGGCCGGCACGGCGTTCATGATCACGCTGCTGGGATAGCTGGCCTTGCCGCCCGGGACGTAGATGCCGACCCGCGCCAGGGGGGTGACCTTCTGCCCCAGCATGATGTCCGGCTCCTCGGTGGAAATCCAGGTCTGCTGTTTCTGTTTTTCGTGAAACCGGGCCACCCGCTCCACGGCCAGCTTGAGCGCCGCCGCGTCCGCCTCTGCAACCTGGGCGAAGGCCGCCTCGATCTCGGCGGGGGTGACCTCCAGCTCGGCCACGGAGGCCGCCTCCAGACGGTCGAAGCGCCGAGTCAACTCCAGCACGGCTGCGTCGCCCCGCTTGCGCACGTCGGCGATGATGCCGAGCACGGTCTGTTCCACCTCCCGGCCGGTCTCTTCGCCTCGGGCGAGGATGGTGCCGAACTTCGCAGTAAAATCGTTGTCGCGTATATCGAGAAATAGCATGGAGACCCTCTTTACAGCGTTTATCCTAGAAAAAACATTTGCCACAGAGCCACAGAGACACTGAGATAAATATTTCAAAGGGTTATTATTTCGGTGGTTAATTGTCCGAATCGTAGGGGCGAACTGCTGTTCGCCCAATCAGGGCGCATGCAATGCGCCCCTACAGTGACTTTCTCTGTGTCTCTGCGTCTCTGTGGCAGAAGTGCCGTTTTAAGGTTTATGCGGACTGAAGCTCTCGTTCCAATCCCTGGATGATTTCGGTGATCCGCTGGTACTTGGTCTTGAGGCTGGCGCGGTTGACGATCAGCCGGGTGGTGATCTCGGCGATGCTCTCCACCTCCACCAGGCCGTTCTGGCGCAGGGTCTCGCCGGTGGACACCAGGTCCACGATCCGCTCGGAGAGCCCCACCAGCGGGGCCAGCTCGATGGAGCCGTACAGCTTGATGATCTCCACCTGAATCCCCTTGGAGGCGAAATAGGTCTCGGCCACATGGGGGTACTTGGTGGCGATGCGGATATGGGACCAGCCGGAGGGGTCGTCGTTCTTGGCCAGGTTGACCGGTTCGGCCACCATCATGCGGCAGTAGCCGAACTTCAGGTCCAGCGGTTCGTACAGGTCCTTGCCCTGTTCCATGAGCGTGTCCTTGCCCACGATGCCCAGGTCGGCGCTGCCGTACTCCACGTAGGTGGGGACGTCGGTGGCGCGCACGATCATATAGCGCATGCGCTGTTCGGCATTCTCAAAGATCAGTTTGCGGGAGTCGGAGAGCAGTTCCCGGCAGTCGATGCCGATCCTGCCGAACAGCTCCACCGATTCTTCCAGGATGCGGCCCTTGGGAATTGCGATTGTAATCCAGTCGTTCATAGGGAACCTTTTCGTTTTAGCTCCTCCCCCCAGCGGGGGGGGGTACCTATTTATCGTCACTCTTTGATTCTTTTGATGTCCGCTCCCAGCCCAGCCAACTTCTTCTCGATGGATTCATACCCCCGGTCCAGGTGGTAGATGCGGGAGATCTCGGTGACGTTGTCCGCGGCCAGGCCGGCCAGGATCAGGGACGCCGACGCCCGCAGGTCGGTGGCCATGACCGGCGCGCCGGAGAGTTTCTTGACCCCCTTGACCGTGGCGCTGTTCCCCTCGATGGTGATGTCCGCCCCGAAGCGCTGGAGCTCGGAGACGTGCATGAAACGGTTTTCGAAGATGTTCTCGCTGATGACGCTCGCCCCGTCGGCCACGCACATGAGGGCCATGAACTGGGCCTGCATATCCGTGGGAAAGCCGGGGTAGGGGCGGGTCTTGATGTTGATGCTGCGGATCTTCTTAGGTGCCTTGACCCGTACCACGTTGTCGTGGCTCGTGATCTCCACCCCGGCATCCTGGAGTTTGAAAACCAGCGCGTCCAGATGCTCCAGCTTCATGCCGTGGATCTTCACGTCGCCCCCGGTGATCGCCGCGGCGATCATGAAGGTGCCGGCCTCGATGCGGTCCGGCATGACGGAGTAGGAAACGGGGGAGAGTTCGGTGACCCCCTGGATGTGGATGGTGTCGGTTCCGGCCCCCTCGATCTTGGCTCCCATGAGGTTGAGCATCTGGGCCAGATCGACGATCTCCGGCTCACGGGCGGCGTTCTCCAGGACCGTCTCCCCCTTGGCCAGGGCAGCGGCCATCAGCAGGTGCTCGGTACCCCCCACGGTGGAGATGTCGAAGTTGACTCGAGCCCCCTTCAACTGACGGGCCTTGGCCTCCACATAGCCGTGTTCCAGATTTATCTCGGCCCCCAGGGCCTGGAGCCCCTTGAGGTGCAGGTTGATGGGGCGGGCGCCGATGGCGCAGCCGCCGGGCAGGGAGACCCGCGCCTTGCCGAAGCGGGCCAGGAGCGGCCCCAGAACCAGCACCGAGGCGCGCATGGTTTTTACCAGTTCGTAGGTCGCCTCGTGGTTGCGGATACCCGCGGAGTCGATCCTGACGATGTTGCCGTTGCCTTCGATGGTGGCGCCCAGGGATTCCAGCACCTTGATGGTGGTGTTGATGTCCCGCAGGAAGGGTACGTTGCTGATCTGGTTCATCCCGGAGTTCAGGATGGTGGCCACGAAGATCGGCAGGGAGGCGTTTTTGGAACCGCTGACCCGCACCTCGCCCGCTAGTTTTTTCCCACCCTTGATGACAAGCTTATCCACCCTTTTTCTCCCTTTTATTGACAGTTATTCGGTCCATATTACTCGATGGGGTACACCTTGTCCAAGAAAAAGTTGGCCTAATGCCGGGCGATGAGGCACCGGCATAGAGGGCGGACGACACGTTCCGGCAAATGAGTGGTTTTTTATTTTTGGGTTCGGCTGAATAACTATGCTATGATTTCGAACCTGTGCCCGAATATAATGCCCCGTAATGATGCGCTCGGCGTGAAAACACCATTGATTCCGGAAATGTTGCGATGCGGACCCTTTCCCTCAAAACGAAAGTAAGCCTTGTGTACCCCATCATCTCCATCTGTGTGCTGGCTGGGATTCTTTTGCTCTCCCAAAGGATCCTCGAGTCGCGCGTCAAGGAGGGGGTCTCCGAACAGCAGTACCAGATCGTCTCGGTTCTGGCGGATGAGATCGACCGGCAGGTGGCCTCCACCAGCGAGTCGCTGGTCGCCATCGCCCGCATGGCCCCGCCCGAAACGATCTCCACCCCCCAAAAAGCGCTGGAATTCCTGAGAGGGCAAAGCGAACACCTTGCCACCTTCGATAACGGCTTCTTCATTTTCGACCGGCACGGCCGCCTGATGGCGGAGTTGCCCCGGGGGCTGGAACGTTCGGGGAAAGACTTTTCCTACCGCGACTACCTGAAAAAGACCTTTGCCACACGGAAACCGATTATTTCCGACCCCTATGTGTCGTCTCAGGAACACCATCATTCGGCCCTGATGTTCACCGCACCGGTGTTCGACGAGGGGGGCGTCCTGGTCGCGGTAGTGGGAGGGGGGATCGACCTGACCCGCTCCCCGTTCCTGGGCAAGCTTTCCGATGTCAAGATCGGCAAGAACGGCTACCTGTATGTCGTCAATACCGACCGGGTCACCCTGTTTCATTCCGATCCCCAGGTGGGTGTGAAGGGGACGCCCCTTCCGGGTGCCAACCCGCTGCTGGACCGCGCCATTGCAGGCTTTGACGGCACCGACGAAACGATAACCTCCCGCGGGGTTCGCACGCTGGCGTCGTTCAAGCACCTCAAGAGCAAGAACTGGATTATCGCGGCAAACTATCCCATCGCCCAGGCCTATGAGCCGATCCAAAAGGCGAATGCCCTCTTTCTGGGGATCGTTGTCCCGATCGCCCTGCTCGCTGCCCTGCTGCTGCGGCGCGTCCTCTCCCGGCTGACCTCGCCGATTCTGGCCCTCACCAGGCATGTGGAAACTCTCTCGACGAAAACAGGCGCCGACCGCCTTTTCCCCTCTGTGGGGGACGATGAACCGGCCATACTGGCCCAGGCCTTTAACCGTCTGCTCAAGGAGGCGGACCAGCAGCAGGAGGAGCTTGCCAAGCGGGAGGTGCTGTATCGCACGGTAGTGGATTTTTCCTCGGAGATGGTCTTCTGGGTTGCCCCGGACCGCGGGACCATGCACTACGTCTCTCCCAGTTGTAGCGACGTCACCGGATACAGCCCCGAGGAGTTTTATGCCGCTCCCGGCCTGTTGAGTTCCATTATCCACCCGGATGACCGGGAACATTGGGATGAACAGTACCGGGGAGGTGCAACCGCCGATTTTGTCGAGCCGGTGGAGTTCCGGATCGTCACCAAGAACGGCGAGATACGATGGACGAACTATCTCAGTCGGCCGGTCTTTGGTCAGAACAGCGCCTATGTCGGTCTGCGCGGCAGTTTCTCCGATATCACGCTCCTGAAACGCGCCAAGCTTTCCACCATTGCCAGCGAGGCAAAATTCCGGCTCTTCTTCGAGCAGTCCAGCGATGCAATCTTTATTATCCACAAGGACGGCAGAATCTTCGAGGTGAACAACGAGGCGTGTAACCGTTACGGTTTCCACCGCGAGGAGTTCATCGGCATGCAGATTGGGGATCTGGATACCCCCGAGTACTTCCCCCACAACCCCGAACGGTTTGCCCTCGTCATGGAGTTGGGGCAGATCACTTTTGAAACCTGCCACCGTTGCAGGAGCAGCGTCACCCTGCCGGTGGAGGTGAAGGCCCGCCTGATCGATTTCAACGGTGACAAGGCGATCATGGCCGTGGCCAGGGATATCAGCGACCGCAAGCGCGCCGAGGAGCTTTTGCGGCGCCAGAACGAATACCTGACCGCCTTTCACGAGACCTCTCTGGGGCTTGTCAGGCGCCTGGACGTGCCCAGCCTCCTGCAGGCGATCCTCGTTCGCGCCGGCAAGCTGGTGGGGACCGAACATTGTTATGTCTACCTGTTGAACGAACAGGGGAGTGCAATGGACATGGTCTACCAGAGCGGGGTCTTTGAAGACTTTGTGCATCGCCCCATTGGGCCCCACGACGGGATTGCGGGGTGGGTCTGGAGAACGGGGGAACCGTTTCACGTCGACAATTACAGCCAATGGGAACACCGGCTTCCCGACGCCGACCGCATGGTGCTGCGGGCGATGGTCGGCGTTCCGCTGAAGTCGAATAACAGGGTGATCGGCGTGCTCGGTTTGGCGTTCCTCAAGGATGGGCAGTTGTTCGACGCAGAGCATATGGCTATTCTGACGCAATTTGCCGAACTGGCCTCCGTGGCCCTGGATAATGCCCAACTCTACGATGCCGTTCAACGGGAATTATCGGAGCGCCAGAAGGCCGAGGCAAGCCTGAGGAAACTCACGGTCGGCGTGGAGCAAAATCCGGCCTCCATCATTATTACGGATACGGGTGGCACCATCGAATACGTCAACCCCCGTTTCAGCGAGGTTACCGGATATTCCTCCGCCGAGGCGGTCGGCCAGAACACCCGCATGTTCAAATCCGGCACCACCAGCCCGGCGGAATACCGCCTGCTCTGGGAGACGATCCTGGGCGGGCGCGAATGGCGCGGGGAATTTCATAACCGCAAGAAGAGTGGCGAGTTGTACTGGGAACAGGCCCTGATAGCGCCGATCAGGGATGAAAACGGCCTGATCACCCACTTTATCGCCATCAACGAGGATATTACCGACCGCAAGCAGCTGGAGAGCGAGCTGCACCACTCCCAGAAGATGGAGGCCATCGGGCAACTGGCCGGCGGTATCGCCCATGACTTCAACAATATCCTGACCGCGGTCATCGGGTATGCCAGCATCATGCAGATCAAGCTGCCGGAGGAGAGCCCCTTCCGTAATGGGGTGGAGCAGATCCTGGCCACTGCCGAGCGGGGTTCCAGCCTGACCAAGGGACTGTTGGCCTTCAGCCGCAAGCAGCATACGATTACCCGCCACATCAATCTCAACGAAATAGTCGAGCGGGTGCAGAAACTGCTTCACCGGTTGATCAGCGAGGATATCCACCTCACCACCCGCCTGGCCGTCGAAGAACTGCCGGTCATGGTGGACAGCGTCCAGATCGAACAGGTGGTGATGAGTCTGGCCGCCAACGCGCGGGATGCGATGCCGGGTGGGGGCGAGATCGCCATCGAAAGCGCATTGGTGGACCTGGACAGTTCGTTTGCCGTCATGAACGGTCTCGGTCAACCCGGCCGCTTTGCGGTGCTGGCGGTCTCCGACACCGGCCAGGGCATGGATGAGGAGACGATCAGCCATATCTTCGAGCCGTTCTTTACCACCAAGGGGACCGGCAAGGGAACCGGGCTCGGCCTCTCCATCGCCTACGGCATCGTCAAAAAACACAACGGGTGTATTGTATGCACCAGCGAGAAGGGGAGGGGAACCACTTTCCGCATCTATCTCCCCTGCTCGGACGCGGAGCCCAAGGGCGATGAGCAGGAATCGCCCCGGGTGCCGCCGCAGGCTGGAAAACAGGTGATCCTTCTGGCCGACGACAACGAGTCCACACGCCGTTTTTCCCGGGAGGTGCTGGAGGAGTTCGGCTATGCGGTTATTGAGGCCGAGGACGGCCAACAGGCCTTGGACAGGTTCCGCGAAAACCGCGAACAGGTCGGCCTGCTCATCCTGGATGTCATCATGCCGGAAATGAAGGGGCGGGAGGTTTACGAGGTCATCCGTGCCGGCAATCCGGGGGTAAAGGTGCTCTTCACCAGCGGGTATACGGAAGAGATCGTTCGTTCGCAGGAGGTCTTGGATGAAAGCTTGCCTTTCATCGCCAAACCATATATGCCCAAGGAGTTGCTTATGAAAATTCGCGAGGTGCTGGGCCATGGGGAGTGAAACAACCGGGAACATCTTTGTGGTTGACGACGACCGTTTCGTGCTGGAGAGCGTCTCGACGCTTCTCGACGAATACGGTTTCACGGTTCAGGCCTTTGCCAATGGCCACGAAGCGGTCAAGCAGTTCGTGACCAGGCCGGTGGACCTGGTCCTGACCGATATCAACATGCCCCATATGGATGGCATCGAACTTCTGGAGAAGATTCGCTTCCTGGACCGGGAGACGCCGGTAGTGCTCATGACCGCCTACGCGGACCTGGATACGGCCGTCAAAGCCATCCAGAAAGGGGCCTTCGACTTCATCATCAAACCGTACAGTCCCCCCTATCTCATCCATACGGTGGAAAAGGGGGTCCACTACAAACACCTGACCCAGATTGAAAAGAACTACAAGCGGGAACTGGAGATCACGGTAGAGAAGCGGACTTCGGAACTGGCCGAGGCCCTGCGCAGGTTGACGAAGATGAGCCGCGAGATCATCGAACGGCTCACCTCGGCGGCCGAGTTGCGGGACGAAGACACCGGGCTGCACATTCTGCGCATCGGCTTGTATGCCAAAAAACTGGCGACAGCCCTGGGCATGACGGATGATTTCATTGAGCAGATCCACATTGCCAGCGCCATGCACGACGTCGGCAAGATCGGCATCCCCGACTCGATCCTGCTCAAGCCGGGGGCGCTGACGTCCGCCGAATTTGAGACCATCAAGCAGCATACGGTCATCGGCGAGAAGATTCTCCAGGGGTCGGCCCACAGCATGCTCCAGATGGGGGCGACCATCGCGGCCAGTCACCATGAACGCTGGGATGGGGGCGGCTATCCCTACGGTCTGCGGGGGGAAACCATCCCCATTGCCGGCCGGATCACCATGCTGGCCGACCAGTATGACGCCTTGCGGAGTGAGCGGGTCTATAAGGGGGCCTTTGACCATGCCACGGCCTGCGACATCATCCTGAACGGCGACGGCAGAACCATGCCGGAGCATTTCGATCCGCGTGTGTTGGCCACGTTCGATGAGATCAAGGATGAGTTTGCGGAGATCTTCGACGCCAGCCAGTCCCAGGAGCCGGCATCATGCGGGGGGCATGCGCGTCAGCAGCCACTGCCCCTCGGCGGCTAGCGGTCGAGATCGGCCAGGACGAAATCCACCGAGCCCAGGATTGCCAGAAAATCGGCCACCAGCCAGCCGCGGCTCATGACCGGTAGTGCCTGGATGTGCGGGAAGCTGGGGGTGCGGATGCGCATCCGGTAGGGGATGTTCAGGCCGTCCGAGACGGCAAAGTAACCGTTCTCCCCCTTTGGAGCCTCGATGGCGGCGTAGGTCTCCCCCGTGGGCGGCGTCATGCCCCGGGTGCTGTTGACGAAGTGGTGGATCAGGGACTCGATGTCCTTCAGGGTGTCCCGCTTCTGGGGCAGCACGTAGCGGTAGTCGTTTGTGATCCAGCGGCCGTCGGGCATCCCGTCCATGGCCTGTTCCACCAGACGCAAAGATTGGCGAATTTCCTCCATGCGCACCAGATAGCGCGCCCAGCAGTCTCCCCCCTCGGCCACGGCCACATCGAACGCGAATCGCTCGTACCCGCCGTAGGGTATCTTTTTCCGCAAATCCCATTCCATGCCGCAGGCGCGCAGGTTGGGGCCCGAGAGCCCCCATTCCCGGGCGTCTTCCGCCGAGATGACGCCGACCCCTTTGAGGCGCGCCCGGAAGATCGGGTTGCCGCCCACGAGTTGTTCGTACTCCTTGAGCCGGGGCGGCAGCCATGCCAGAAACCGTTTTACCGGCGCCTCCCACCCTTCGGGCAGATCCTCGGCCACGCCGCCGATGCGGAACCAGGCCGGGTGCATGCGCCCCCCGGTGATCATTTCCACAATGTCGAAGATCAACTCCCGGTCGGTAAAAGTGTAGAAGACCGGCGTCATGGCCCCCACGTCGGCGGCAAAGGTCCCGAGCCAGACCAGATGGCTGGCGATGCGGAACAGTTCGGCCAGCATGACGCGGATGTACTGGGCCCGCTCGGGTACCTGGATACCGCAGAGCCGTTCGACCGACGAGACATAGGCCAGGTTGTTCTGTACCCCGGCCAGGTAGTCGATGCGGTCGGTGTAGGGGATGAACTGGTTCCAGTGCTGGCGCTCGGCGATCTTCTCGGCCCCCCGGTGGTGATAACCGATGTCGAAGTCGATGTCGCGGATTTCCTCCCCGTCCAGCTTGAGGATGCAGCGGATGATGCCGTGGGTGCCGGGATGCTGCGGCCCCAGGTTGAGCACCATCTCCCCCTCGTTGATCCGTTCGAAAAAGTCCGAGGCGGGCAGCGGCGCGTGGCGGCGGGCGTCATCCACGGTGTAGGGCGCCATCTCCGTGGCGCGGAAGGGGTGCTCCTTGCGCAGAGGGTGCCCCTCCCAGTCATGAGGCATCAGGATGCGCCGCAGGTTGGGGTGGCCGCCAAAGCGGATACCGAACATGTCGAACACCTCCCGCTCGTACCAGTCGGCGACCGGGAAGACCGGGGTAACGCTGGGCGTTTCCGGGAATTCCCCCGCCAGTTCGCATTTGACGCGCACATAGCCGGGCTGGTCGAAGGAGAGCAGGTGGTAGTTGAGGGTGAAGTCCCGGTACCGGGACCGGTCCCGCCGGAGGGAGTCGTCCACAGCGGCGATGTCCTCCAGGCGTTTGAAGGCTGCGCCGGGGCGCTCTTTCAGGTGGCGCAGCAGGTCGGGAACCAGTTCTGCCGGCGCCCGCAGGGTGAGCATGTCGGTTGCGGTGGCGTCGATGGTCACCCGATCGCCGAACAGGGGGCCGATCTCTTCGGGAAGCCCGAAATCCGGGTAGGGGTGGTGCGGCGCGGGGGGGCGCCACTGTTCGTCCGAGCGGGGCTGAAACATGGCGGGATGCCCCACGGCGGCTCCCCGGATCGGGATAGCCGCCATGCCCGGTCCGCGGGTATCCCGGGATTTGGTCTCCCCGTCCACGAGGAGCGGGACGGTTGTCCCCTGACAGCCGCCGGCCAGGTGCAGCACCGGCCGGGCCGGGCGTTCCCCGGTTTTGATCTTTTCCTGGAGCAGCATCAACCCTTGGAGGAATGCCTCGGGCCGGGGCGGACAGCCGGGCACGTACACATCCACCGGCAGGATCTGGTTCACCCCCTGCACCACGCTGTACACGTCGTACATGCCGCCGGAGTTGGAACAACTCCCCATGGAGATCACCCAGCGCGGCTCGGCCATCTGTTCGTAGAGGTGCAGGATCGAGGGGGCCATCTTCTTGAAAACCGTTCCGGCGATCACCATCACGTCCGCCTCGCGGGGGGTCCCCCGCAGCACCTCGGCTCCGAAGCGGGAAATGTCGTGGCGCGAGGTGAAGGAGGTCATCATCTCCACAAAACAGCAGGAGAGGCCGAAGAACATGGGCCAGAGTGAATTGGCCCGCCCCCAGTTGATCAGGTCGTCGAGGCGAGTCAGGATGATGTTATCGGGGGTTGGGATGATGTTGTCCGGTTTATCGTACAAGGCAGGCACCTCTGAAACGCAAAGTTGAGAGGTTGTTGAAAAACAGTCATCTCGCCGCCATCCTCGAAGGCCCTTTCGTGCGGCGTAGCGCTGCTACGCCTCCTCAGGGCCTTCTGCGGGTGCGCCGATCTGACTATTTTTGGACAACCTGGTTTTTTTAACGGCCTGACTATTCCGAAGACTTACGCAGAGATTGCGAAAAATCTGCGTTTTTCTCCCGTGAAGGGCCCCAGTCCAGCCCTCCCTTGAGCCAGAGCCAGAGCAGGCCGCAGGCCAGGATGACGATGAAGACCGTGATCTGGGTGAGGCCCGCAATGCCGAGCAGGTCCCAGGCCGTGGCCCAGGTGAAGATAAAGGCCGCCTCCACGTCGAACACGATGAAGAAGATAGCCACCAGGTAGAAGGGAACCGGCCAGGCCAGACGGGCGCTGCCGGTGGGCAGGACCCCCGATTCGTAGGGGGCCTCCTTGGCGGGCGACGTGCGTTTTGCCCCGAGCCACCAGGCAGCCAGCAGCAAAACGCCGATCAAGGCAACGGTCACCAGAGCGTACAGGGCAAGTTGATACAGTGGGTCGGATACCATAGTGGTGAAACTATAGCAGATATTCGTGCCGCTTCAAACGTGAAACGTGGGTTGGCGGGAAGAGAGGCTGACATCCGCCACTGAGGCACAGAGACACAGAGGTCCACAGAGAAAAACAAAAAACAATTTTTGCAATACCATCATCAAGAATCGTCGTCATTTTGCTTGCCTTACTCCTGATTTTCCCTGTGGCTCTGCGGCTCCGTGGCAAATGCCTTTTCCGGGAAAACTATTTTAATGGTCGGAGTATGGCGCTGAAGATCGGGTTCTGATCCGCCTGGGAGACGGAGATGACCATGTCCACCTCGAAGGGGGTGCCGCACACATCCCGCACCGTTTGCCGCACCGTGGCGCCGATCAGGTCGCTGCTGCCGGAACTGAAATACCCTGCGACCGCAGCCCGTAACGCCTCCCCGTCTTCCATGAATTCGAAGATGCACTGGCCGAGCAGTTCCTGTTTGCTCAGGCCAAAGAGTTTTTCCGCTTTCTGATTGGAGATGACGATCTTGCCGTCCCCCACGAAGGTGACGATGGGGGATTGGGCGATCTCGATGAAGTTGCGGTAGCGATCCTCCGATTCTTTGCGCTGCAGGGTCTTGCGGTCCAACTCCGCCATCAGTTCGTTGAACGATTCGATCAGTTCGCCGATCTCGTCGTTGCCCCGCTCCGTGAGCCGCTCGGAGAAATTGCCGGTGCGGGCCACTTCGGCGATGCTCTCGGCAACGCTTTTGACCGGGGTCAGGATCGTTCTGCGGATGAGCCAGCCGCTGATGAGGATGAAAGCGAGGAGGACCGCGCCGTCGTAGAGCAGATCGTAGGCCAGGTTGGCGCCGACCTCATGGTACAGGCCCTCCATGGGGACCGACACCGAAACCGCGCCGATCACCTCGCCTACCTGATAGCCGTAGGAATAATGACCCCGCGGGAAGCGTTCCCGGACAAAGCGTGGCGCGGTGTCATAGGTGCCGTGGCAGGCGAGGCAGGATTGATCGGCCTTCATGGGCAGCAGGTAGCGCAGGGCCTTTTTCCCTTTTTCACCCGCCACCTGCCAGACCTCCCGGGCCTGCGCATCCCGGAACGTTGCCAATTGGGCGGTCTCGAAGCTGTCGGGACGGTTGCCCGGATTGCGGTAGCGCAGCGAGACCTGGCGGACATAGTAGCGCGACCCGCTGGTGAGGCGTTTGGCGATCTGGGTGGCGGCCACCTGGGGGATCAGGTTGTAGTTGTGTTCAGGTTCGTTGGTGACGCTCTGGGAAAGGTAGTCCCGGGTTTCGATGATCTGGTGCGCGATGGAGCGGGCATTGTCCACGGCCGTGGTGAGGATGAGCGCCTGCTCCCGGCGATAGTTGCTGTAGGCCAGGCTCAGGAAGAGCGCCGCGAGGAGGAGGGCGGCGATGATGTTGAATTTGGTGTTGACGCTGCGGTCAGAAAGCATTTTCATGGCGGTTCCCCGGCGTTGCCTGTCCTTTTTCCCGCCGCGGCGAAGTTTGTCCGACGAAGCCGGGAGGGTATTCGCATGGGCGACGGTCAACTCCGCCACGCCGGCATCACGGATTTAGACAGATTATAGCCGCTCTTCGAGTCTTGGCAAGGGTAATGTGGTTTCGTTATTATGCTTGAATTCTCGTGGTGATATGGGCTATTTTGAAGAGATTGCATCAGAATTTTACACTGGCGCACAACGAATCGGGAATCACGGCGCATAGCCGGGGAGTAGGTATATGGACAGGAAGACACCAGCATCAACATCAACATCCACCAAGGGGAGGGGTATTTTACCGGCCCTGGTGCTGTTTGCCGTTACGCTGGGCATTGTTGGGCTGCTCGGGGCAACGGGGTATGTATTCTATCTGATGGCACGCCTGCCGCGGGTGGACCGCCTGGCGGACTATAAGCCGCCCATCGTCTCCCAGGTCTTTAGCGACGACGGCAGTCTGGTGGGGGAATTCTATCTGGAACGGCGCATCGTGGTGCCGGTGGAGAAGATGCCGCGCAAGCTGATCCAGGCCTTCGTGGCGGCCGAGGACTCCAGTTTTTACCAGCACAAGGGGATCGATTACCTGGGGATCGTACGAGCGGCCTTCAAAAACCTTCTCTCCATGCGCAAGAAGGAAGGGGCCTCGACCATCACCCAGCAGGTGACCAAGTCCATGCTGCTGACCCCGGAAAAGAAGTTTTCCCGCAAGATCAAAGAGGCCATCCTGGCCAAACGCATGGAGGAAAAGCTCTCCAAGGACGAGATTCTCTACCTGTACCTGAACCAGATTTACCTGGGGGGCGGGGCCTACGGCGTCCAGGTGGCGGCTGAAACCTATTTCGGCAAAAACGTCGATCAGCTCAACCTTGCCGAGATGGCCATGCTGGCCGGGCTTCCCAAGGCGCCCAACGCCTATTCCCCCATCAAACATCTGGACAAGGCCCGTGAGCGGCAAGCCTATGTTCTGGACCGGATGGTGAAGGAGGGGTACATCACGACCGCCGAAGCCGATCACGCCAGGAATACGCCGATTGAGATCCGTTCCATGAAAAAGGTCAACAACGAGCAGTCGGCCTATTTCCTCGAACATCTGCGCATCCAGCTTGAGGAAAAATACGGAGAGGATCAGCTTTACAAAGGTGGCCTGAAGATCTACACCACCATGAACGCCGACATGCAGCGGGCAGCCTATGAAAGCCTCAGAAACGGCCTCAAGGCGGTTGATAAGCGTCAGGGGTTCCGGGGACCGACCAAATACCTTGGCGAATCCGAGGTGGATGGGTTCTGCGCCAAGGTCGAAGATGGCATCGATTCCGCGACCCTCAAGACCGGCGAGAGCTATCAGGGGGTCGTGGTGGGATTCGTCCCCGAGAAGGGTGAGGCCATCGTCAGGGTCGGGGATCGTAAAGGCGTCCTGACCCGCAAAAATATGGCCTGGGCCGGCAGGGCGGGGATGATCAACAGCTACGGCAAGCCGGAGAAGGGGAACAAGAACCTGACCCTCGGTTCGGTGATCGAGGTGTCGGTCGTCTCGCCGGAGATCAACAAGGAGGGGGCCCAATTCGCCCTCGATCAAACCCCCGAGGTGCAGGCGGCCCTGGTTTCCCTCGATCCACGTACCGGGGCGGTCAAGGCCATGGTCGGCGGCTACGACTTCCGCAAGAGCCAGTTCAACCGGGCCATTCAGGCCAGGCGCAACGCCGGGTCGGCCTTCAAACCGATCATCTATGCCGCGGCCCTCGACAAGGGATTGACCCCGGCCACCATCATCGAGGACTCCGAGGTGGAATACCCGGACGGCGCCGGCGGAACCTGGAAACCGAAGAACTACGACAACACCTTTCGCGGGCCGGTAACCATGCGCGAGGCGCTGACCTACTCCATCAACATCGTCAGCGTCAAGATCATGGAACAGATCGGCGCCCAGTATGCGGCGGATTATGCCAAGAAACTCGGCTTCACCTCCCAGATCCCGGCCAACCTGGCCCTGGCCCTGGGGGCCGCGTCCGTGTCCCCCTTCGAGCTGACCGAAGCCTATGCGGTGTTTGCCAATAAGGGGCAATTGATCCCCCAGTATTTCGTCACCAAGGTTACGGACAACGACGGGACCGTACTTCAGGAAAACCAGCCGCCGGCCGCGATTCCGGCCGTTTCGCCCGAGACCTCCTATGTCATCACCAACCTGATGCAGAGCGTCGTCGCCAGCGGCACCGGTTCCCGCGCCATCATCGGGCGTCCCGTGGCCGGCAAGACCGGCACCACGAACGAAGGTAAGGATGCCTGGTTCGTCGGCTACATTCCGCAACTGGTGACCGGCGTGTGGGTCGGTTACGATCAGGAACGTTCCCTGGGCGCCGGCGGGTCGGGCGGCCAGGCGGCTGCACCGATCTGGGCCGAATTCATGAGGAAAGCGACGGCGGGAATGCCGGTCATGGATTTCGAGGCCCCGGATAATGTCACCTTTGTGCTGATCAACCCCCGTACCGGTAAGCTGGCCAAGGAAGGAACCCCGGGGGCGGTTATGGAGTGCTTTGTCAAGGGAAGCGAGCCGACCGGCTATGACGGCGACGGTGGGGGGGGCTCGGCCCGTCCGCCGACGGAGGAAAAAGAGGAGTAATGTCTGCGGGCGTCGCGGGATAGTGGCGCTTGCTCGATACACATAAATAAAGGGGGGCGTTCGCGCCCCCCTTTGCTGTTTCGAAATAGATAATTGCCGTGCTCGCCCCGACAGAACAGGTCGTTGAAGATAGCCTAGAGGGAAATATCCTCCGCTATACCTGACCGTTGCCTGATTACCGCCTCCACCTTATCCCGGTCGATGCGCTCGGACAGCCGGTATTTCCTGATGAGGTTCCAGGCCTCCACATCCGGTTTCCCACCCTTTTTGTACACATCCTGATGGACCTCCAAAAGGATGCGCCCCTGCTCGGTAACGGCCATCTTTACCGGCTTGTAGATGATTTCTCCGGGGGTGTTGACCTTGACCTCGTTGAAAAACCCCTCCATCCTGAGCGGCGACACCCTGATGCAGCCATGGCTGGCAAAGCCGTATATGGACCAGGGCTTGGTGGTGCTGTGAATCAGTATCCCCGGGATTGAGGTCTTGATGGCGTACCTCCCCAAGGGGTTGCCGGGGCCGGGAGGGATGCTCGTGATGACCTCTCTTCCCTCCTCCTCCATCTCCGAACGGATAGAAGCGGGGACGTGCCAAGTGGGGTCTTTCTGTTTCCCCGTTACCTTGAATTTGCCGACCGGAGTCTGCCAATCGAACTTGTCGCTCTTCTTCCCCGTGCCGACCGCTACCGGGAGCGAGGTGACCAGTTTCCCCTGGCGGAAGTAGTACAAGGTGCGGTCGGGGATATTGACCACGATACCGTCCTTCATTCTCTGGGGGATGATCTTCCGGTTGTTGTATTTCAGTCTCTGGCCGGTTTTGAGGGGAGCCTTGGCTTCCAGCTTGTTCGCCGCTATAAGGTGCTGGCGGCTGACCCCAAGCTTTGCCGCGACCAGCCGCAAGGTATCGCCCTTGACAACGGTATAGACGTTGGCGCTTCCCACGACCTTTGCCGATACGAAGTCGTCATGCACGGTGGGGGCGTCGTCCTGGGTGGGAACAGCCGGCTCCCGGCTGGCCATCGTTTGCTCCGGTGTGGTGTCGGGCAGAGGGGGGGGCGGTACTGCCGCCACCTGGGGGGGGGATGGCGCTGCTTCGGGCTGGGAGGCGGGCTCCGGTGCCGCTGAAGCGTTCCGGGATTGGCCGCTCCCGGTCGCTTCCGCTGGCGGGATGGCGGGCTGCGTCTCCTGAATGACGCGTACCTTCTGGAGGGTGAGCAGATAGTAACGCTCGGCCATATCGAGCTCATGCATCTGATAATGGTGCTCGGCCAGGGAGAAGGTGGCATCAACGCTCTTCATCTCATCGGGCATCTGTCGGCCGAAACCCGATGCCCGAAGGTGCGAAACGGCCAGGCGGGCATCCTGGCGAGTATTCGCCCAAGCGCCAGGCGTTATCAGGAAAAGTGCAGCGAGGGACACAAGGCGCGATGCGCCCATGACGGAGATGCGGGGAAGGGCAGGGAATTTCATAAGCCCCTTATGTACAATATATCCAGGAAGATTGGCAACAGTTAAGTTGGGCGGCTGGAGTGTGTGTCCCCCTCGCTCAATATATAAGAGATAAAATGTGCCGAATACTTCCTCGCCCCTCCCATGCACCTTTTGGCCGCGCTCGGAGCGGAAGACGCGTCGCATATTCGACAACCGTACATACGAGTGATTTTATGGTTGATTCAACTGTCGGATTAACAACGTATTTTTTGGGGTTATCGAAAAAAGCAGGGAAAAGAGCAAAAAAAGGTATTGACGGTGGTGGAGATAGTTGTTATAACCAGCGTCCCATTTGACGCGGAGAGTTTTTCCGAGTCGCTGGGGGCGGAAAAAAGAAGTTTGGCTGGAAAAAACTTCTTGACAATGTCAG
>NZ_VZQZ01000007.1:0-123258 GCF_008802365.1 Oryzomonas japonica
AGGTACTTGCCAAGCCGGGCAGCATCACTCCGCACACCAAGTTCAAGGCCGAAGCCTACGTTCTGACCAAGGAAGAGGGTGGTCGTCATACCCCGTTCTTCAACGGGTACCGTCCCCAGTTCTACTTCCGTACCACGGACGTGACCGGCGTAGCCGAACTTCCCGCTGGTATTGAGATGGTCATGCCTGGCGACAACGTTGCCATGACCGTGAAACTGATCACCCCGATCGCCATGGACGAAGGTTTGCGTTTCGCCATCCGCGAAGGTGGCCGTACCGTTGGCGCCGGCGTCGTCAGCTCGATCATCGAATAAAACGTTACGAGGATATCAATGCAGAGCCAGAAGATCAGAATCCGCCTTAAGGCATATGACCACAAGTTGCTGGACGTTTCGGTAGGCGAAATCGTTGAAACGGCGAAAAGGACCGGAGCCCGCGTGGCCGGACCGATCCCGCTGCCGACGACCATCAATAAGTACTGCGTTCTCCGTGGACCGCACGTTGACAAAAAGTCCCGGGATCAGTTTGAAATTCGGACCCACAAACGTCTGATCGACATTCTCGATCCTACGCAGCAGACCGTGGATGCCCTGATGAAACTGGACCTGTCCGCCGGTGTGGACGTTGAAATTAAACTGTAACGGCTAATACGACTGAATAGGAATGGCTATGAAGAAAGGTATCATCGCAAAAAAACTGGGCATGACCCAGATATTCCTGGAAGACGGCACCAAGGTTCCGGTTACGGTTGTTCAGGCTGGCCCCTGCGTCGTCGTTCAGAAAAAGAACACCGATAGCGATGGCTATACGGCGGTTCAGGTTGGATTCGAGCCGGTGAACGCCACCAAGACCACGAAGCCTCTCCTGGGGCATTGTACGAAAGCCGGCCAGGGTGTCTTCAAGTACCTGCGTGAGTTCAAACTTGCGAACGCTGCCGAGCTGAATGTTGGCGATACCCTCACCCTCGACCAGTTCCAGCCCGGCGACTACGTCGATGTTACCGGGACAAGCATCGGTAAAGGGTTCCAGGGTGTCATCAAGCGCTGGAACTTCAAGGGCGGACGTGCTTCCCACGGTTCGCGCTTCCACCGGGCGCCCGGCTCCATCGGCGCTTCAGCCACCCCGTCCCATGTCTTCAAGAACAAGAAGATGCCGGGGCAGTTGGGCAATGAACGTGTAACCGTGCAGAGGCTCCAGGTGGTACGTGTGGTCTCTGCCGATAACCTGCTGTTGATCAAAGGGGCGATCCCTGGCCATGCCAACAATATCGTCCTCATCAAACAGAGTGTCAAAGCTTAGTAATTAATCGGGAGTAACAGTATGCCTTCGATAGCGGTTTATAACATGAACAAACAGCAGGTTGGCGAGGTGCAATTGCCGGACACTGTCTTCGGCACCGAGGTGAAAGAGTATCTCATTCACCAGGCACTTCGGATCCAGCTTGCCAACAGAAGAGCCGGGACCGTGGCGGTGAAAAACCGTGCTGCCGTTTCCGGCGGCGGCAAGAAGCCTTTCAAGCAGAAAGGAACCGGCAACGCCCGTCAGGGTTGTAGTCGTGCTCCCCAGTACCCGGGCGGTGGTGTTGCATTCGGTCCGCAACCCAAGACCTACAGCCTGAGCATGAACAAGAAGGCCCGTGCCGCCGCACTCTGTTCGCTCCTTTCGTTCCAGTACAAGAGTGAAAGCATCACGGTGCTCGACAAGCTCGATTTCGACAAGATCTCTTCCAAGGATTTTGCCGGCTTCATGAAGCGGTTCGAACTTGAGAAGTTCCTGATCGTTACCGATAGCCCAAGCAATAATCTCTACCTTTCTGCGCGGAACGTACCGCATGTCAAGCTTCTGAAAGTGAGCGCCCTGAACGTTCACGACATGCTGAAGTACAAGAACATTATCTTCACGCAGGATGCGGTTCAGACCGTTGAAGGAGCGTTGCAGAAATGAACATTTATTCCATTATAAAAAAGCCTCACGTCACGGAGAAGACTTCGCTTGGCAGCGACACCTCCAACACGGTCTCCATCGTCGTTGACAGGGATGCCAACAAGATTGAGATCAAGCAGGCTGTCGAAACGCTCTTCAAGGTCAAGGTAGACGATGTCCGCACCGTCAACGTGGCCGGTAAGGTAAAGCGCGTCGGCAAGAATTTCGGCAAGCGTTCCAACTGGAAAAAGGCCTATGTGACCCTCCAGAAGGGTCAGTCCATAGATTTTTTTGAGGTTTAATTACTAGTATTCGGGGTTCACAATGGGAATCAAGAGTTATAAACCAACATCGGCAGGACGCAGACACCAGACCTGCTCGACTTTTGAAGAGATTACAACGACAACGGCTGAGAAGTCCCTTCTTGTTTCACTTACGAAGTCGGGTGGCAGAAACGCGTTGGGCCGTGTTACCGCACGTCACATCGGTGGCGGCCACAAACAGAAATACCGTATCATTGACTTCCGTCGTGATAAACGCAATATACCGGCCACAGTGGCAAGTATCGAGTATGACCCGAACCGTAGTGCACGCATCGCACTGTTGAACTACGTTGACGGGGAGAAGCGCTACATCCTTGCGCCGCTCCACCTCAAGGTCGGCGATACGGTCATCAGCGGTCCCGAGGCCGATATCAAGCCGGGTAACTCGCTGCCGCTCCGTTCGATACCGCTGGGTACGATCATCCACAATATCGAGCTCAAGATCGGCAAGGGGGCTCAGTTGGCCAGAAGCGCCGGCACCTTTGCCCAGCTTATGTCCAAGGAAGGCAAGTACTCCCAGATCAAGCTGCCGTCAGGCGAAGTGCGCTTGATCCTCCAGGATTGCTACGCCACCATCGGCCAGGTCGGCAACATCGACCATGAGAACGTCAACGTGGGCAAGGCAGGTCGTTCACGCTGGCTCGGCAAGCGTCCCAAGGTCCGTGGTGTTGCCATGAACCCGGTTGACCATCCTCATGGTGGTGGTGAAGGGCGCACCTCCGGTGGCCGTCACCCGGTAACTCCTTGGGGTATCCCCACCAAGGGTTACAAGACCAGGACCAACAAGTCTTCCGATCGCTTCATTGTGAAGAAGCGTACCAAATAATACGTTGAGAGGCTGATACATCATGGCACGTTCAATAAAAAAAGGACCTTTCGTTGATGGGCACCTGATCAAAAAGGTGCAAACTGAAGGGCCCAACTCGAAAAAAATCATCAAGACATGGTCGCGTCGCTCAACCATTACGCCTGATTTTATCGGCCTCAGTCTTGCCGTCCACAATGGCCGCAAGTTCATTCCGGTCTTTGTGACCGAGAATATGGTTGGCCATAAACTGGGCGAGTTTTCACCAACGAGAACGTTTCACGGCCATGCCGCCGACAAGAAGAGTAAAGTCAAGAAGTAATCAGGGGAGTTTGAAATGGAATCCAGCGCAAAATTGACACTTGCACGACTTTCGCCTCGTAAGACTCGCCTGGTGGTGGATCTTGTCAGGGGTAAGGCAATACAGGATGCACTCAATACGTTGCGGTTTCTTCCGCAACCTTCGGCAAAGCTTATCTCCAAGCTGCTGACGTCTGCGGTTGCCAATGCAGAGCAAAAGGGTGTCTCCGACGTTGATAAGTTGTTTGTGAAGACCATATACGTAGATGGCGGTGCCGTGTTGAAGCGTTTTACGCCGCGTGCCATGGGGCGCGCCAGCAAGATTCGCAAACCGACCAGCCACATAGCGGTTACTCTTTCCGATACGAAATAGTTTTTCCTGGAGGTGTAGTTTGGGACAAAAAGTTAATCCGATAGGTTTCAGGCTTGGTGTCGTTAAAACGTGGGACTCCAAGTGGTATGCGGAAGCTGATTATGCGAAGCATCTGCATGAAGACCTGGCAATTCGGAAATTTCTGAAAAAACGCCTGTACAATTCCGGCGTTTCCAAGATTGAAATCGAACGTGCGGCCAATAAGACCAAGATCAACATTCATACCGCACGGCCGGGCCTGATCATCGGTAAGAAGGGCTCCGAGGTCGAGACGATCAAAAAGGACTTGGCTAAACTGACTTCCAAGGAAGTGTTTATCAATATCCACGAAGTCCGCAAGCCCGAACTGGATGCCCAACTGGTCGCCGAGAACGTGGCTCTCCAGCTTGAGCGCCGGATCGCTTTCCGCCGCGCCATGAAGAAGAGTGTGACATCCGCACTCAAATTCGGGGCCAAGGGAATCAGGATCACCTGTTCCGGGCGACTCGGCGGCGCTGAAATGTCCCGCACCGAATGGTATCGTGAAGGCCGCGTTCCCCTGCATACTCTGCGTGCAGATATTGATTATGGGTTCGCAGAAGCCAAGACGACCTACGGCATCATTGGAATCAAAGTTCTGATCTTTAAGGGTGAAATTCTCCCCGGTCAGTAACATCCTTATTTTGCGCTACAGGAGTATGCATCAATGTTAATGCCTAAAAGGGTAAAACATAGAAAACAGATGAAGGGCCGTATGACCGGCAAGCCGTGTCGCGGCATCGAACTCTCCTTCGGTGAGTTCGGTCTGCAGGCAACCGAATGCGGCTGGGTGGACTCCCGTCAGATTGAGGCAGCCCGTATCGCCATGACCCGTTATGTCAAAAGGGGTGGCAAGATCTGGATCCGCGTGTTTCCGGACAAACCGTTGACCGCGAAACCTGCCGAGACCAGGATGGGCAAGGGCAAAGGATCGCCCGATTCCTGGGTATGCGTTGTCAAACCAGGGACCGTTCTTTATGAAATGGAAGGTGTCACTGAGGAGATTGCCCGCGAGGCGCTTCGACTCGCCGCTCATAAACTGCCCGTTTCCACCAAGTTCATACAAAGGGGAGGCGACCATGAAGCCTAATGAGTTGCGCAATCTGTCGGCCGACGAGCTGTCGAAAAAACATGGTGAGCTCACCCAGGAACTGTTCAACCTCACGTTCCAACTGCACACCGGCAGGCTCGAGAATACCGCCAAGCTGAAGACTATCCGCAAAGATATTGCCCGGATCAGCACCATTATTACCGAGAGCAAGGCATAGGGAGCAACTGATGAGTGAACGTGGCCACAGGAAAACACAGTTAGGTGTCGTGGTGAGCGACAAGATGGAAAAAACGGTTGTCGTCAAGGTTGACCGTCTTGTAAAGCACCAACTTTATAACAAATATATCAAGCGCAGCGTGAAATACAAAGTCCATGACGAGCAGAATGTCTGCAAGGTCGGCGACCGCGTTCAGATCATCGAATGTCGCCCCCTGAGCAAGGATAAGCGCTGGAGCCTGAAGCAGATCATCGAAAGCATCTCTTAGGACAGGGGTACCGAGTAATGATACAGATGCAATCAATACTGGATGTAGCCGATAATTCAGGTGCCAAGAAGCTCTTTTGCATAAAGGTGCTTGGCGGTTCGAAACGTAAATATGCCGGGGTAGGCGACATCATCGTGGCCTCTGTCCGCGAAGCTTTGCCGAACTCGAAGGTGAAGAAGGGTGATGTCGTCAAGGCGGTTATCGTCAGGACCGCCAAAGCGCTCGGTCGTCCCGATGGTTCGTATATTCGTTTCGACGATAATTCCGGCGTCGTTATCAATAACCAAAAAGAGCCTGTGGGAACGCGTATCTTCGGCCCTGTTGCCAGAGAGCTGCGCGCCAAGAAATTCATGAAGATCATTTCCCTCGCACCGGAAGTACTTTAATCTGAATCGGAGAACGTAGATGCAAGCCATGAAATCTCATGTCAGCAAGGGCGATACGGTAATGGTTGTTGCCGGCAAAGAAAAGAACAAGACCGGCAAAGTTCTTAAATTGCTGCCCAAAAAGAATGGTGTGATCGTTGAGGGGCTCAACCTTGTCAAGCGCCATGTGAAGGCACGCGGCAACGAGGCGGGCACCATCAAGGAGAAAGAAGCCGCGATCCACATCTCCAATGTCATGCCCTATTGTCCCAAGTGCGCCAAGCCTGTCAGGACCAAAACCACGGTGCTGGAAAATGGCGAGAAACAACGGAACTGCGTTAAATGCGGCGCTTCCATTGAGAAATAGTTCGAAGGAGATACCATTACCATGGCCCGTATAAAGGAATTATATGATAACGAAATCATTGCGAAGCTGCGCAAGGATTTCAATTATAAGAACATAATGGAAGTTCCGCACATCGAGAAGGTCGTTGTCAATATGGGCCTTGGTGAAGCTATCCAGAACGTCAAGATCCTTGACTCCGCCACCGTTGAGTTGAACGCCATTACCGGTCAGAAGTCGGTTATCACCAAAGCCAAGAAGTCCATCGCGACCTTCAAGTTGCGCCAGGGCATGCCGATTGGCTGCATGGTGACTTTGCGCCGGGATCGCATGTATGAATTCCTGGACCGCCTCATGAACGTGGCGCTCCCCCGGGTACGCGACTTCAAAGGCGTTTCCGGCAAAGCATTCGACGGCAAGGGCAATTACACTCTTGGCATCAAGGAACAGCTTATTTTTCCTGAAATCAGTTATGACACCATTGACAAGATCAAGGGTATGAATATAACGATCGTAACAAGCGCCAAAACCGACGAGGAAGGCAAAGCGCTTCTCAAGTACCTGGGCATGCCGTTCAGGAACTAAGATAACTGGAGGATTCCGTGGCAAAAACCTCAATGATCATTAAGTCGCAGCGTAAGCCTAAATTCAAGGTCCGCCAGCATAACCGCTGCCCGGTCTGCGGGAGACCCAAAGCATATTATCGCAAGTTCCAGATGTGCAGGATTTGTCTTCGCAAGTATGCGTCTATAGGCCAGATCCCCGGCGTAATCAAGTCCAGCTGGTAAGCAATCGAACTTGAAGTACACTAGATAGGAGTGCACGCACGATGTCCATGACAGATCCAGTCGCAGATATGCTGACCAGAATACGCAATGCAAATATGGTCAAGCTGCAGAAGGTCGATATCCCTTCCTCTAACCTGAAGGTCAATATAGCCAATGTATTGAAGCAGGAAGGTTTTATTAAAAATTACAAGGTTATTTCCGATAATCTTCAGGGTGTTCTGAGGATTTATTTGAAGTATATTGACGAGAAGGATAGCGTGATCAACGAGATCAAACGCGTCAGTAAGCCGGGTGGCCGCGTTTACTCGAAGTCTGAGGATATCCCTGTCGTCAAGAACGGTATCGGTGTTGCCATCCTGTCAACATCCAAGGGGATTATTACCGACAATGCCGCCCGTCAGGCCGGCATCGGCGGTGAGCTTATCTGTACCATTTGGTAAACATTGCGATCAAGGAGTATGCAGAGATGTCGAGAATAGGGAAACTCCCCATAGAGATACCCAAAGGGGTAAAGGTCGTTCTGGATGATACGCTGGTTTCCGTACAGGGGCCCAATGGTAAGCTGGCTCGCCAGGTAATGTCCTGCGTCACGATCAATGTCGGTGACAGCTCGATAGAAGTCACCAGAAATGACGAGAGCACCGCTGCACGCGCAGCTCACGGCCTGACCCGCACCCTGATCAACAACATGGTCGTTGGTGTGACCAAGGGCTTTCAGACCGATCTTGAGATCAACGGCGTCGGCTATCGTGCCGAGGTTAAGGGGAAAGAGCTTGTTATGGCTCTCGGCTACTCCCATCCGATAAATTTCCCGATCCCGGAAGGCATTGTCATCGATGTTGACAAGATGACCAAGGTTTCCGTCAAGGGGGCAGACAAAGAACTGGTGGGGCAGACCGCCGCCAAGATCAGATCATTCCGCGCTCCCGAGCCCTATAAGGGTAAAGGCGTTAAGTATGCTGACGAGACTATCTTGAGAAAAGCCGGCAAGACCGGTAAGAAATAGTCTTTATAAGGAGATTTCTGTGGCAAAGACCGCACTTAAAACCATCATCCGTCTCAAACGCCAAGTCCGTGTCCGTAAAAAGGTTCGTGGCACCAGCGAGCGCCCCCGTCTGAACGTCTTCAAGAGCGCACGCCATATCTATGCCCAGCTGATTGACGATACAAAGGGTGTAACCTTGGTTGCCTGTTCAACCCTTACTTCCGACTCTGCAGAGCTTGCTTATACGGGCAACGTTGCTGCGGCTACCCATGTTGGTAAGGAAGTCGCCCGCTTGGCCATCGAAAAAGGTATTTCATCAGTGGTATTCGACCGTAACGGTTTTCTGTACCACGGCAGAATCAAGGCACTTGCTGACGGAGCCCGCGAAGCCGGGCTTCGTTTCTAAAGCATACGAGGAGGCTTTCATTGAGCAGAATCAATCCAGCGGAACTGAATCTCACGGACCGTGTTGTTCACATCAGCCGCGTTGCCAAAGTTGTTAAAGGTGGTCGTCGTTTCAGCTTTTCTGCCCTGATCGTGGTAGGTGACGGTAATGGCCATGTCGGTTATGGCCTTGGCAAGGCGAACGAAGTACCCGAGGCAATCCGGAAGGGTGTCGAGCAGGCAAAGAAAAACCTTATCAAGGTACCGGTCAACCAGCATCAGACCATACCTTTTGAAATTGAAGGTAGGTTCGGAGCCGGCCGGCTTCTGATGAAGCCTGCATCCGCTGGTACGGGCGTTATCGCCGGCGGTGCAGCGCGCGCCATTTTTGAGGCTGCCGGCATCAATAACATCCTTTCCAAATGCCTTGGCTCCAACAACCCCCACAATGTGGTGAAGGCCGCTTTCGCTGGCCTTGAGCGGTTGAAGACCCCTGAAGAGATCGCCGCACGCCGTGGACTAACCGAATAATCGATTGAAGTGAGGATACCATGAGCAGCACGTTGCAAATCACACTCATTAAGAGCACTATCGGGAAAACCAAGAAGCATCGCGATATCGTCGCCGGCCTCGGCCTTTCCCGTCTCAACCAGACAGTTACCCGGCCCGACTCCCCGGAAGTACAGGGTATGATCAATAAAGTCGGCCACATGCTGAAAGTGACGAAGTAAAAGGGGTGGAATATATGGATTTGAACACACTGAGACCCGCACTGGGATCGACAAAAGATAGAAAACGCATCGGTCGCGGCACCGGTTCCGGGCATGGCAAGACCGCCACAAAGGGCCACAAGGGACAGAAAGCGCGTTCCGGCGGCAGCATTAAAGCCGGTTTCGAAGGCGGCCAGATGCCTTTGCAGCGCAGGTTGCCGAAGCGTGGTTTTACGCCTCTTGAGCGTGTTGAGTATGCTGTGGTGAACCTCAGCCAACTCGACATATTCGAGGCTGGCGCTGAAGTGGATGCCGCTGCACTTGCGGCTAAGGGCCTGATAAAGGGCACCAACGGTCTGGTCAAGATCCTTGGTAACGGCGATATTACGAAATCTCTTAAGGTCACTGCCAATAAATTCAGCCAATCCGCCAAAGAGAAAATTGTTGCCGCAGGCGGATCTGTCGAGGAGAAGGCCTAGTGTTCGACGCACTCCAGAATATTTTCAAGATCCCCGAGTTGAAGAAACGTGTGTTTTTTTCCTTGGGGATGTTGGCTGTCTATCGTGTCGGTTGTCACATACCCACACCCGGTATCGATAGACTTGCGCTGGCGCATTTTTTCAAGCAGGCCCAGGGGACGCTCCTCGGCATGTTCGATATGTTTTCTGGTGGTGCACTTGAACGTTTGACGGTATTTGCCCTGGGCATCATGCCGTACATCTCTTCGTCGATCATCTTCCAACTGCTGACGGTTGTAGTTCCGGCCATTGAGAAACTCTCGAAGGAAGGGGAGTCCGGCCGCAAGAAGATCATCCAGTATACGCGCTACGGCACCATCGTGCTCAGTTTTGTGCAAGGTCTCGGCATTGCCATCGGTCTGGAGAGCATGCGCGGCCCTGCCGGCGAACTGGTTGTCCCCAACCCGGGCTGGAGCTTCCGCCTGATGACGGTCATCACCCTCACGGCCGGTACGGCATTCATCATGTGGCTTGGTGAGCAGATGACCGAAAAAGGGATCGGCAACGGTATCTCTCTGATCATCTTTGCCGGGATTGTCGTCAGGATTCCGACGGCACTGAGCAACACCGCCAGGCTGCTGAACGCCGGACAGCTGTCCCTGTTCGTGCTCATCTTCGTGCTTGCTCTGATGTTCGTTGTCATTGCCGCCATCGTCTTTGTGGAGCGCGGGCAGCGCCGTCTTCCCATCCACTACGCCAAACGGGTGGTGGGGCTGAAGACATTCAACGCACAAACCTCCCATCTCCCGTTGAAGGTGAATATGGCGGGCGTCATACCGCCGATCTTCGCATCGTCGATCATCATGTTTCCGGCAACGGTAGCCAACTTCATCAATGTACCCTGGGTGCAGAAGGCGGCCAAAAGTTTAACGCCGGGCAATTTTGTATATGATCTCTTTTTTGTTGCTTTCATCGTCTTCTTCTGTTATTTCTACACGGCTGTAACATTCAACCCGGTAGATGTTGCCGAGAATGTCAAAAAGCATGGCGGCTATATCCCAGGCATCAGGCCGGGGAAAGAGACGTCTGACTTTATGGACAGCGTCTTGACGCGACTCACGTTTGCCGGTGCCATCTATATATCACTGGTGTGTGTGTTGCCCTCGATTTTGATCGGGAAGTTCAATCTTCCGTTCTACTTTGGAGGGACCGCCCTGTTGATTGCGGTTGGCGTTGGCATGGATACGGTCGCCCAGATCGAGTCGCACCTCATTACCCGCAATTACGAAGGGTTCTTGAAGGGTGTCAGGATCAGAGGGAGAAAATAGGATGAATGTCATCCTGTTTGGCCCTCCGGGGGCCGGTAAAGGTACCCAGGCGCAATTTATTGTTGAGCACTTCGGCATTCCCCAGATTTCGACCGGCGACATGCTTCGTGCCGCCGTCAAGGCGCAGTCGCCGCTCGGCGTAGCCGCCAAGTCGATCATGGATGCTGGTGGGCTCGTTTCCGATGAGATTGTTCTTGGGCTGGTCAAGGAGCGGATTTCCGAACCGGACTGCCGTGATGGTTTTATTCTCGACGGTTTCCCGCGTACGACGCCCCAGGCCGATGCCCTTGCCTCGTTGCTTGATGGGTTGGGCAAGCACATCGATCACGTTATTTCGCTCGATGTGGACAGCGCCGAGATCGTTCAGCGGCTTTCCGGCAGGCGTACCTGTCCTTCGTGCGGCAAGGGGTATCATGTAGCCTATGATGCGCCGAAGGTCGCCGGAATCTGCGATGTCTGCGGTTCCGCGCTGGTTCAGCGTAATGACGACCGTGTGGAAACGGTTCAGAATCGTCTGGATGTGTATCGTCAGCAGACCTCACCGCTTAAAGAGTATTTTGAGCAGCGGGGCTTGATGCGTCATATTGACGGCAACGGTACGATCCAAGACATTCAGGGGCAGATATGTTCTCTATTGAAAGGCAGCGCCGGTGATCGTCCTTAAATCTCCTCGTGAGATTGAGAAAATGCGAGACGCCTGCAAGATAGTTGCAGAAATACTCCTCCTGCTCCGCGAACGGGTAAAACCGGGGGTAACAACCGCAGAACTTGATGAGTTTGCCGATTCCGAAACCAGACGCCGCAAGGCAAAGCCCGCTTTCAAGGGGTACTGCAAGTATCCCAACGCGTTATGCTGCTCCCCCAACGATGTGGTCGTGCACGGGATGCCAACGAAAACGCCCTTGAAAGAGGGGGATATTATCAGCCTTGATTTTGGTGTCCTGTACAACGAGTTTTATGGCGACTCCGCCCTGACCATTCCGGTGGGAACGGTGCCGGCCCGTATCAATACGCTGCTTAAGGCGACGGAAGAGTCTCTCTATGCCGGCATAGACAAGGCGGTGGCCGGCGGCAGGTTGGGCGACGTTTCCCATGCGGTTCAGGCGCACGTTGAGGCACAAGGATTTTCTGTCGTACGTGATTTTGTCGGACACGGCATCGGTAGGAAACTCCACGAGGAACCGCAGGTGGCCAACTTCGGCGCCGCGGGCACCGGCGTAAGACTCAAGCCGGGCATGGTGCTGGCGATAGAGCCCATGGTCAACGAAAAGTCGTATGAGGTCGAGGTGCTTGAAGACGGCTGGACGACCATCACACGCGACGGCGGATTTTCAGCGCATTTTGAACACACGGTTGCTATAACCGATAAGGGTCCTGATATTCTGACACGCATTTAGCAAGCACGTGAAGGGGAGTAATATGAAAGTACGAGCATCGGTTAAGAAAATTTGTGACAAATGCAAGATCGTCAAACGCAAGGGTGTGGTTCGTGTTATCTGTGACATCCCTAAGCATTCTCAGCGTCAAGGGTGAGTAACTAAAGGAGGATTTTCAATTGGCACGCATTGCAGGTATTGACTTACCAAAAAACAAGCGGATCGTTATTGCTCTGACCTATATCTATGGTATCGGTAACTCGGCAGCAGAACGGATCCTTGCCTCCACACAGATAGATCCCGACACCCGCACGGACAAGTTGACTGAAGCCGAAGTCTCCCGTATTCGTGACGAAATCGACCGCAACTGTAAGGTCGAAGGGGATCTTCGTCGTGATATTTCGATGAATATCAAGCGGCTCATGGATCTTGGCTGTTATCGCGGCCTTCGTCACAGAAAAGGCCTCCCTGTCCGTGGCCAGCGCACCAAGACCAATGCCCGTACGCGTAAAGGTCCTGCCCGCACCGTGGCCGGCAAAAAGAAATAATCCCATTTAGCTCTGGAGAATTCGAATGGCAAGTCCTGCGAAGAAAGTCGTACGCAAGAAGAAGGAACGTAAAAATATATCCAACGGTGTTGCCCATATCCAGGCGACATTCAACAATACGATCATCACGATCACCGATCCGGTCGGCAACGTCGTGGCCTGGTCCACTGCCGGCGCCAAAGGCTTCAAGGGCTCCCGCAAGAGTACGCCCTTCGCCGCTCAGATCGCTGCCGAGGATTGCGTGAAAAAAGCCCAGGAGCACGGCATGCGCAGTGTTGAGGTGTATGTCAAGGGTCCCGGTTCCGGCCGTGAGTCCGCCCTTCGCGCCCTTCAGGCCGCAGGCTTTGCGATCAGTTTCATCAAGGACGTGACACCGATTCCCCATAACGGTTGTCGCCCCCCCAAACGTAGAAGAGTTTAACTCGCGTCATTCATATCAAGGAGGTTTTCATTGGCTCGTTATACAGGACCTTCATGCCGTCTGTGCAGAAGAGAAAACATGGAATTGTTTCTGAAAGGGGAACGCTGCTACACGGATAAGTGCGCCATCAAGCGCCGCAATTATCCCCCGGGGCAGCATGGCCAAGGCCGTTCAAAAACCTCTGATTACGGCGTGCAGCTTCGTGAGAAGCAGAAGGTCCGTCGTATCTACGGCCTTTTGGAAAAACAGTTCCGTGCATACTTTCAGGAAGCTGACCGCATGAAAGGGGTTACCGGTGAAAACCTGCTGTCCCTGCTTGAGCGGCGTCTTGATAATGTGATTTATCGTCTGGGATTTGCCTCTTCCCGCACTGAGTCGCGTCAGCTTGTCCGTCACGGTCACTTCACCATCAACGGCCGCAAGGTGAATATCCCCTCCATTCAGCTCAAGGTGGGCGATGTCATCGAACTCCGTGAGAAGAGCAGGAAGATCGTTGCTGTCACCGATTCTTTGGAAGCGGTCGTGCGGCGTGGTGTTCCCCAGTGGGTCGAACTTGATCGCGATGCCTTCAAGGGCCTCATCAAAACCCTGCCGGTTCGTGAAGATGTTACGACCCCGATCCAGGAACAGCTGATCGTCGAGCTTTACTCGAAGTAATTCCCGGGAGACCTGCGCGGCGCGTCTCGCGTCTGATGTCCATGACCGGACACTAATCCTCCGGAGGAGGTTGTAATGTATAAAAATTGGCGAGATCTGATCAGGCCAAAACAGCTTCAAGTCGAAAAAGAATCTCTTTCAAATACATATGGTAAGTTTTACGCTGAACCTTTTGAACGCGGGTTTGGCACCACACTCGGTAACTCCTTGCGAAGGATTCTCCTGTCAACCCTCCAGGGTGCGGCCATAACTTCGGTTCGCATCAAGGGCGTTTTACACGAATTTTCCACTATTCAAGGCGTGACCGAGGACGTTACCGATATCATCCTGAATCTCAAAGGCGTGCGGCTCAAGCTGCATACCGCTGACCAGGCGACTATACGAATCGTACATAAAGGTGAAGGAATCATTACGGCGGGCGATATCCTCGTCGGTCATTCCGTAGAAGTAATGAATCCCGAACACCACATCCTGACCTGTGGCAAGGATGCCAATCTCGAGGTCGAGATGACGGTCAAGATGGGCAAGGGCTACGTCCCGGCCGATCGTAACCGCGATGAAAAGGCCCCGGTGGGCACCATCCCCATCGATGCCATCTATTCGCCCATCAAGAAGGTTAACTTCAACGTATCCAACGCCCGTGTCGGCCAGATGACGGATTACGATAAGCTGACCCTCGAAGTCTGGACCGACGGCAGTGCGAATCCCGAAGACGCGGTGGCCTATGCCGCCAAGATCATGAAGGAACAGCTGAGCATCTTCATCAATTTCGACGAAGAGTCGGAACCGGACCAGGTTGAAGAGTCCCAGGAAGAGAAGGATAAGATCAACGAAAACCTGTACCGCACGGTGGATGAACTGGAACTTTCGGTGCGGTCGGCCAACTGCCTTAAAAACGCAGGTATCAAGTTGATCGGCGAGCTGGTTTCCAAGTCCGAGGCAGAGATGCTGAAGACCCAGAACTTCGGCCGCAAATCCCTGAATGAGATCAAAGACATTCTCAGCGATATGGGGCTGACGTTCGGCATGAAGCTGGATGAATTCCCCGATCCGGAGATCATGCGCCGCCTGCGTGGCGAAAAGAAGGAAGAAGAGTAATACCCAGGATTAGCCACTCGTTTCAGAAAGGAATGCGTTATGCGTCATAACAAAGCGGGCAGGAGACTTGGCAGGAAAACGAGCCATCGCGAAGCGATGTTCCGGAATATGGTCACCTCGCTCTTGAACCATGAAAAGATCACGACAACCGATGCCAAGGCAAAGGAAATACGCTCCGTTGCCGAAAAGATGATCACTCTTGGCAAACGTGGCGATCTGCATGCCCAGCGGCAGGCTGCATCATATATCCGTGAAAAGTCCGTCGTGACGAAGCTGTTTTCGGCTATTGCTCCGCGTTACAAGGACCGCCCCGGTGGCTATACGCGCATCATAAAACTGGGTATTCGCCAGGGAGACACCGCTCCGATCTCTTTGATCGAGTTGGTGGAGGAAGAGATGAAGACCGCGAAGGCTCCGGCGACTGCTCCGAAGGCGACCAAGGCACCTGCCCGTAAGCCTGCGGCCAAGAAGGCAGCCCCTGCCGCTGCCGCGGAAGCTGCAACCGAACCGGCTGCCGTTCAGACCACGATTGTGGAGCCGGAAGAGGTGTGCGAGGCCAAGGCCGACTAAGCGCCTGCTGCTCCCCGTACGCTATATTTATGCGAAAGAGGCAAGGGTTTTCCCTTGCCTTTTTTTGTTTGTCGCGCCAACCATTTCGGCCCGCTGCGGGATCAGGTTATCAAGTCGACCACCAGCCCCTTGATGCCGATGACCTTGGCGGTTATGGCCATATTGTCCCGGTTGTCCTTAATGATGAGATTGTAGAGTTTGTCCGCCTCGGCGTTGATGACCGTGATGATCTCGAAAGTGCGCGGGTTCTGCGGCGTCCCTCCGATCTTTTCCAGGCGATAGGCTTCATTGGAAATCCTTTTGGCCAGTTGGCTCAGAAGGTCGCGGAAACGCTTGAAGTTGGGCAGAGTCGGTTCATCGGCCAGCTTGTCTCCCACCATCCCTATTTCCTGGCGCAGGTTCTCCACCTCCTGCTCATACGATGTCATATCGAACTGTTGGTTGGTCAACTCGGCTGCGAAGAGCGAACTGGTGCCGGCGCCACTCTTCACGGTGGGTGAATTCTTGCTCTGTTTCCCGAGCCCCGGCGTTGCCACAGCATCCCTGATCCGCATTCACACCTCTCCTGCCAAATCGTCATCAAACGATTACGTTGTCGGCTTTCGTCGTCGGCTCCTCAGCGCGCTGTCAGGCACGCCCCCGTCGCCTTCTCCTCGCCGCCCCATACTTGTTTCGCTTGCAACTCGGCGTCTGTCGCGCTTTTCCGCTACCATACCATACTCTCCGCCTCAGAGGCAATTGCGGCAAAAATGCAACAATCACATTTGCATCGTTTGCTGCTTGTGATATGCTTGCAGCCGTTGCCGCGCTTTACACGTCTGGAGACAAGGAGGGCTGAGCATGCTGGACTTATTGGAAAAGACGGTTATGACCGCTATCGGGGCCGCTGCCATCACCCAGAAAAAGGCCGAAGAGCTGGTAAGCGAGATGAAAGAAAAATACAAGGTCAGCGAGGATGAGGGGCGGAGTTTTGTTGACCGGGTTCAAGGCATCGCCCAGGAGAGCAAGGACAAGATCAGGGAGATGGCGGAGACCGAGGTCCGTAAGGTGGTGGACAAGCTCGGCCTGGTCTCGCGCGATGAGTATGAACGTCTGGTCGCCAGGGTGCAGGAGCTGGAAGCCCGCAACAACGGCTGAGCTTGCCGCTCGAATTCCGCGATGCCGGACCCGTGCGTACCAAGTACAGCTGGGGAGCATGGCGGCATGCTGAACGATAGCCGAAATCTGTCGATGGGAATGGCCCATGCTCTCTTTTTTCAAAATCAACCGGAATATCCGCAGCATCCGCCGCTACTGGAATATCGCCCGCGTCCTTTCCGCCTATGGCTTCGACCACGCCCTGGAGGCGATCGGTTTGAGCGATATTGCGGCCCGGGGCAGGCGGTTCCTGCGTCATGACGTCGTGGATATCGCCCGTCTCTCGGCCGCCGAACGGATGCGCCTGGCCCTGGAGGAGTTGGGGCCGACCTTCGTCAAGCTGGGGCAACTGCTCTCCACGCGGCCCGATATCATTCCCGCCCCCTTTGTGCGGGAGTTTGAAAAGCTCCAGGATCAAGTCCCCAGCTTCTCGTTTGTTGAACTGACGGCCCAGGTCGAGCGTGAACTGCATGGCCCGATACACGACTTTTTTGCCGAGATCGACCCGGAACCGCTGGCGGCAGCGTCCATCGCCCAGGTGCATCGCGCCCGCCTGCTGACGGGGGAGCAGGTGGTGATCAAGGTCCGCCGTCCCGGCGTGGTCGAATTGGTCGAGGCGGATATCGGCGCCCTGATGTCGTTGGCCCAACTGGCCGAGCGCCACATATCCGGCAGCGAGATCTACGACCCGGTGGGCGTGGTGCGCGAATTCGCCCGCACGATCCGCCGGGAGATGGACTTCACCCGCGAGGGGCACACCATCGAGAAGATCCGGGACAATTTCGCCCAGACCGGGTGGCTGCACTTCCCCCATGTCTATTGGGAACAGAGCGCCCGGGGGGTGCTGACCCTCGAGTATGTGGACGGGATCAAGGTCTCAGATCTCGGCAGGCTGGAACGGAGCGGGCTCGACCGGAGGATTATCGCCCAACGGGGCGCCGACGCCTTTCTGGAGATGGTGCTCAAGCACGGCTTTTTCCATGGGGACCCCCATCCCGGCAACGTCATGATCCTGCCGGGCAACATCATCTGCCTGCTGGACTACGGCATCGTAGGACGGCTGGATGAAGAGCTCCGAACCTTCCTGAGCGATATCCTGCTGGCGATCGTCAACCGGGACATGGATCAGGTCGCCTCCCTGCTGCTGTTTGCCGGCGATATCTCCGACAGCCTCGACGTGCGCGCCCTGAAACGGGATCTTTCGAACTTCATCGACAGCTACTATGAGATTCCGCTCAAAGAGATCGAGGTCGGGCGGATGCTGATGGAGTTCATCGAGATCATCACCCTGTACAGCATCCGCATCCAGCCCGACCTGATGCTTTTGGCAAAATCGCTGATTATCATCGAGGGGATGGGGCGCTCCCTCGACCCGGCCTTCAATATGGTGGAGCACCTGCGTCCCTTCATGGAAAAGGCCATCCGCCGGCGCATGTCACCCCGGCGGGTCGCCCACGACATCAACGCGGTTGTGGCGTCGTATCTCAGTCTGGCCCGCAATCTCCCCCGCGATCTCAAGGAACTCATCAACCGGGTCAATCGCAACAAGTTCAAGATCGACCTTGAACACCGGGGGCTGGATAAGTTTACCGCCGATTTCGACCGCTCCATCAACCGCCTCTCGTCCAGCCTCATCCTGGCGGCCCTGATCATCGGCTCGTCGATCATCATGCAGATCGAGCGGGGGCCGCAACTGTTCGGCTTGCCGGCACTTGCATTTCTGGGGTACACGGCAGCAGGGTTGATCGGGCTCTGGTGGGTCTACGGCATCATCCGTTCGGGAAGGTTGTAGCAGACAGCACGCAGAAGAAACAAGCCATGCGCCGACATGGCCCCCAAGGTGGAATCGTCTGGAATGGAATCCCAAAAACTGACAACCTATGAACGGCGAAAACGGATACGCGAGGCGGTCGTCATTGTCCTGGCGATCATCCTGATTATCTTTCTCACCAGGACGGAGATGCACCTGACCCAGTTGAGCGCCGATGCCCCCATGGGGAGCAACATCGCCATCTTCGGGGTCATCAACGTCGTCGTCATGCTGGTCATCCTGCTGGTCTACTTGGTCTGCCGCAACGTGGTGAAACTCTTTGTGGAGAGCCGCACCAACCCGTTTGCCAAGCGGTTGCGCACCAAACTGGTCCTCTCGTTCGTCGGCTTGTCCCTGGTGCCCACCATGCTGCTCTTTTTCGCCGCGGCCGGGTTCATCAACAATACGGTCCACAACTGGTTCAACGCCCAGGTCGAGACCTCCCTCAGCGAATCCCTGGAGGTTGCCCAGACCTACTACAAGAATTCGGCCTCCAACTCGCTCTATTACGGCCGCCAGATCAGCTCCTTCATCAAGTCTCAGAAGTTGCTCAACGAGGACAACCTGCCCCGGCTCAAGGAGTTGATCCGGCAAAAGCAAAAGGAGTACAACCTGGGGGTGGTGGAGGTTTATTCGGCCCAGCGGGAAGAGCTGGTCCGCTCCTCCAATCCCAATGTGCCCCTGAGCGAGTTTACCAACCCCGCCTCCGAAGATATCAAACGCGGCCTGGTGGGGGAGGAGTTGACGCGCATCAATCAGGCTGGCAAGGCCGATCTGATCAGGGGTATCGTTCCGGTCTACTCCACCTGGAACCAGAAGGACGTGGTGGGGGTCGTGGTGGTCAACTACTATGTTCCCTATTCGCTGGTCAACAAGATGAAGGAGATCACCGACTCCTATCACGAGTTCCGCCAGCTCAAGATCATGAAGAACCCGATCCGGACCGGCTATATCGCCACCCTGTTCCTCATTACCGCGGTCATCGTGTTCTTCGCCTACTGGATGGGGGTCTATCTGGCCAACAGCATGACCAAGCCGCTCCAGGACCTGGTGGACGCCACGCGCGCCGTGGCGGACGGCAATCTGGACATCCACATCGAATCCTATTCGGCCGACGAGATCGGCATGCTCATTCAGTCCTTCAACCGCATGACCGAGGACCTGCGCGGCAAGCAGCGGGCGCTCAATACCTCCAACCAGGAGTTGTCCCGCATCAACCAGGAGATCGAAGAGCGCCGGCAGTACATGGAGATTGTGCTGCGCAACGTGGCAGCCGGGGTGATCTCGGTTGACAAGGCCGGCGTGGTGACCACCATCAACAAGTCCGCCGAGCGCCTCCTGAACATCAACACCGGCAAGGTGCTGGGACGGAATTTCCGGGACGTGCTGCGGGAGAAACATCTGGAGATCGTCAAGGAGGTGGTGCGGGACCTGGCGCTCTCGAAGCAGGATACCGTCAGCCGGCAGATCTTTCTGGATATCCAGGGTTCCCGCCTGGCCCTGCACCTGCACCTCACCATGCTGCGGGACGAGGCGGGGGTCATCCTGGGGACGGTGCTGGTGCTGGACGACCTGACCCAGATGATGAAGGTCCAGCGCATGGCGGCCTGGCGCGAGGTGGCCCGGCGCATCGCCCATGAGATCAAGAACCCCCTGACCCCGATCCAACTCTCGGCCCAGCGCCTGCGCAAACGCTATCTGTCCCGTTTCAGCGGCGATGAGACGGTCTTTGACGAGTGCACCGAAATGATCATCAAATCCGTGGATGAGTTGAAGAACCTGGTCAACGAGTTCTCCAATTTCGCCCGCATGCCGGCGATCCAGCCGGAGCCCAACGATCTCAATGCCCTGATTCGCGAGACCCTGACCCTCTACCAGGAGGCCCACCGGGGGGTGGCGTTCCAGTTCGAGCCGGACGGGCAGCTGCCCCTGCTCAAGATCGACCGGGACCAGATCAAGCGGGTGATCATCAACCTGCTGGAGAACGCCGTGGCTGCCATGGAAGAGCAGGGGACGGTGGCGATCAGCAGCAGCTATGACACCGAACTGAAGATGGCGTCATTCTCCGTTGCCGACACCGGCCCCGGCATAGCGCCCGAGGACAAGCCGCGCCTGTTCGAACCCTATTTTTCCACCAAAAAATCGGGCACCGGCCTCGGGCTGGCCATTGTCAGCAGTGTCGTCACCGATCACAGCGGCTTCGTGCGGATCAAGGACAACCATCCGCGGGGCGCCTGCTTTGTCGTGGAACTGCCGGCGGCATAACGGGAGTACCGCCGCGGCAGGATCAATACCTTACTGAATGTTGAGGAGTAATGCATGTCGAAAACAATTCTCATTGTCGATGATGAAAAGGATATCAGAACATCCCTGACCGGTATCCTGGAGGACGAGGGGTATACGGTGCTTACGGCAGAGGGCGGCGTCGAGGCCCTGGAGTGCGCCCAGCAGGAGTTGCCCGACCTGGTGCTCCTGGATATATGGATGCCGGGCATGGATGGCCTGGAGACGCTGGAGAGGCTCAAGGCCCTCTTCCCCCAGATAACGGTAATCATGATCTCGGGACACGGCACCATCGAAACGGCGGTTCGCGCCACCAAGCTCGGCGCGTTCGATTTCATCGAGAAGCCGCTGTCCCTGGACAAGGTGCTCATCAGCGTGGTGAACGCCCTGCGCATGAAGGATCTGAGCGTGGAGAACGAGGAGCTCAAGCGGGTGGTGGCCAATGAGTACGAGATGATCGGTTCCGCCCCGGTGATGGCCCGGCTGCGCGAACAGATCGTGCGGGTCGCCCCCACGACCGCGTCGGTACTGGTGACCGGGGAGAACGGCACCGGCAAGGAGTTGGCGGCGCGCTCGATCCATTATTACAGCCCGCGCCACGACCGGCCCTTTGTCGCCATCAATTGCGCCGCCATACCGGAAGAGTTGATCGAGAGCGAACTTTTCGGCCACGAAAAGGGCGCCTTCACCGGCGCAACCGCCCAGAAGAAGGGCAAATTCGACCTGGCCGACGGCGGCACGCTGTTTCTGGACGAGATCGGCGACATGTCGCTCAGGACCCAGGCAAAAGTGCTGCGGATCATCCAGGAACGCTGTTTCGAACGGGTCGGCGGCACCAGGCTGGTGACGGTGGATGTGCGGATCATTGCCGCCACCAACAAGGCGCTGGACGAGGAGATCAGCCAGGGCAGGTTCCGGGAGGATCTCTATTACCGCCTGAATGTGGTGCCGTTCCGGGTCCCCGCCTTGCGGGAGCGGCGTGAGGATATCCCGTTGCTCGTGCAGTACTTTGTCGCCCAGTTCTACCGGCGGGAGGGGCGCGAGCCCAAGACCTTCCAGCCCGAGGCCCTCGGCCTGCTCGCCCGGTACGACTGGCCTGGCAATGTGCGGGAGTTGAAGAATATCGTGGAGCGCATCCTGATCATGACCCCGGGCCGTACCATTACCGGAGCCGATGTCCCCGAGCTGCGCGGAGCCCAACCCCTGCCCGACGTTCCCGACCACCGGCCGGACGGAGGACAGCCCATGGCAACCCTGCGGGAGGCCCGGGAGGGATTCGAGCGGGAGTTTATCATTCACAGGCTGGAGGAAAACGACTGGAACATCTCCCGCACCGCCGAGGTCATCGAGTTGGAGCGGAGCAACCTGCACCGGAAGATCAAGAACTACGGGATCGACGTCAGGAAATAGTTTCGGAACACGACACGGACATATCGCGCCAGAGCCCATCACAGCTCTGGCGCTGTTGTTTTAGGGGCAGGGGAGGGGGGCGCCCAGGCGAGCAGGCACAGGGCCGCCAAGCACGCCAGGCCCGCCCCGAAGTAGAACGCCGCCTGGGGCGAGGCCTTTTGCCAGATCATGCCGAACAGGAGACTGGCGGGGAGGGCGCCGACCCCCACGGCAAAGTTGTACCACCCGAAGGCGTTCCCCCGCTCGGCCGGGGCCGCCAGGTCCGTCAGATAGGCCTTTTCCGCCCCCTCGGTCATACCGTAGAACAGCCCATACCAGGCAAACAAGAGCCAGATGTGCAACTCCGATGCAGCCAGGGCAAAGCCGGCATAGGCTGTCGTATAGACCGCCCAGCCGGCGATGATCATCCCGCGCCGGCCGATCCGGTCGGACAGGGTGCCGAAAGGCATGGCCGAGAACATCTTGACGACATGGAAAAAGGTCCACAGAAGCGGTATGCGGGCCGGCGTGACGCCCAAGTGACCTGCCCGCAGGAGCAGGAAAACATCGGAGGAGTTGCCCAGGGTAAAGAGCAACAGGATCAGCAGGTAGCCCCTGATGCGCCGGGGCGGAGCCATCTTTACCGATGAAAGGCTTCCGGCGGAGACCGGGTGCGCCACGTCCCGCACCTTGAAGACGATCAGGGCCACGGCCAGGATGCCGGGAATGGCGGCTAGCCAGAAGACCGTGCGCAGGTCGCTGACGAACCACGCCATGAGGGCGGTTGCCAGCAGAGGGCCGACAATGGCGCCGGCGTGGTCGAGGGAACGGTGAAAGCCGAAGGCCTTGCCGCGCATGGCGGCGTCGGTGGAGTCGGCGATCAGCGCATCCCGGGGGGAGGTGCGGATACCCTTGCCGACCCGGTCGGAAAAGCGTACGACGAGAACGGCGAGGGGGGTGGCGGCCAGGGCGATCAGGGGGCGCGACAAGGACGACAGGGTGTAGCCGGCCAGGACGAGCCCCTTGCGGCCCCGGATACGGTCGCAGGCGATGCCCGACACCAGTTTCAAAAGTGCTGCCGTGGATTCCGCGATTCCCTCGATCATCCCCAGAAAGGCCGGCCCGGCGCCCAACACCCCGGTGATGAACAGGGGGAGCAAGGGATAGATCATCTCGCTGGAAACATCGGTCAGGAAACTGACTAGGCCGAGCATAAGGACATTGCCGCTGATACCGCTGAACATGAAAGGCCCCCGATGGGTTCTGGCGTGGGCTCGAATCGTCCCCCCTCCCTTGCCGGGAGGGGACTGCCCAAACGCTTACCAAGCTACGTCCGTTTGGATGGTAGCGCTTTAACGATATTGATTCAATACGGAAACCGGTCCGGCTTCCGCCCGGAAACAGGGCATGCTGCCTGAACAAGCGGCAGTTTCGGGACCGTTTCGCATCACTAGCGGCTGACGTTGTGGTTAAAGTTAATTATACCTGATGGTTACGGTAGTGTTGTCCGCTGGCACGCCCTGTGAATCTGTTTCGAGTGGACCACATTCGGACCAGAACGGAAGTTGCGGGGAGGCGGCATGAACGGAACAGAAGAGCAGACCACGATGATGGCGTTCGAAGAAGCGGCGGAAGAGCTTGGCACTACCGGCCTCAGGCTGCTGATGCTGCTGCGGGAGGGAACCCTGGAAGGGGTCGAGAGGGAAGACGGCTCCTGGCTGATCGCCAGGGCGTCCCTGGAACGCCTCAAAGAGCAGGGAGGGGTGCCGCCGGTCAAACAGAAGGGGTGCGCATCGTCGTGTACCGCATCCGGTTGCGCCTCCTGCTCGTGACGAAGGAGGGCGGCTAGGTGTGGCGTTCCCGAGCCGTTTCCAGAAGACAGGCGTACACCTCTTCACGCGTGACGAAGAAGCGCGGCATCTCGTTGAGGATATCCTCTAAGAGATGCAGCACCTGGCCGTCACTGCTCTCCAGGGCATCCATGACCGCCTCCATCATGGGGAGGATATCGTAGAGGTCGTCCCGGTTGAAGGGGGTCGGGTCCGGTATGCCGCTGAACTTCGGCTCCTCGCGGTTTTGCAGGTCCTTCGGATATTTGAACTTCAGGTCCGACGCTTTGACGACGATGCCCATTCCCTATTACTCCTTTTCAGTCACGTTTTGAAATTACAACAACACCAGAACGATGCCGCCGGCCACAACCGTCAGATTGCACACGGCCGAGATGCCGTGCAGTTTTGCAAACTCCCTTCGGAGCGGATGTTCCTTGGGGGTTGTGTCGAAGGACGGTATCTGCCGTTTGAGGGCAGCGGCCCGCGGCTCGATGGAAAAGGCCTGCACCGAGGTGAGGGCCAGCATGACGACCAGCAGACAGGCCGGCACGAGCGCGTTGTTGCGCATGACGAGCCGGCAGGCGAGGGCGATGGCGCCGCAGGCCAGGCCCCAGCGAAAATATCCCGGAAAGAGTATGCCGACGATCTGCCCCGCCTGGTCCCGGGAGAGCGCCTTGAAGAGCATCGGCGTCAGGATGAAGGTGAACAGGGCGATCCCGCCGGTCCAGAAGGTGATCGATAGGCGGTAGAGTATGGCTGCGATCTGCATGGCAACTCCTTCGGCGTTATGCCGGTTTTATTCGCGATTTCAATGCAACGATACACCAAGTAGGGGGAGGATGTAAATTAATCGTGGGAAAACGGCTCAGAATGATGTAGAACTAGGCCAAACTCACGTTTACGGGATGCCAAGGCATGAAACTACGTTCAAAACTGCTGTTGTCCCTTCTTGTCGCCGGCATCGCCCTGTGCCTGGCCTTGATCTTCGCCGGCCGTTGGTCTTCACCCGGCAGGCATTCCGACGCCGCCTATGTGGCGCTTCTGAACGAGGCCTATGCCGCGGTGGTCCAAAACTACGTGGAAAAGCCCGATGCCAAGAAGCTCGTCCAGAGCATGGTGGACGGCATGCTGTCCGCTCTTGACCCCCATAGCGCCTATCTGCCCCCGGAACCGTACCATGAGATGGAGGTCCAGATGGCGGGGAGCTTCGGCGGTATCGGGCTGGAATTGGGCACGAAGGACGGCAGGCTGACCGTCATCGCCCCGATCGAGGACACCCCCGCCTTCCGGGCCGGCATCCAGGGGAACGACCACATCTACAAGATCGACGGCACCCCCACGGAGCGGATGAATATCTCGGCGGCCGTCAAGCTCATGCGCGGCGAACCGGGTACGCCGGTCGTGCTGACCATCCTGCGGGGGGATTCTCCCCAGCCCCGGACCTTCCGGCTGATCCGCGCCATCATCAGGGTCAAGAGCCTCAAATCGCGACTGCTGGAGCCGGGGTACGGCCTGATACGGATCACCCAGTTCCAGGAGCGTACCGGCGATGAATTCAGCCAGGCGCTGCAGGGGCTCCGCGCCGCTTCCGGCGGCAAACTCAAGGGGCTGGTCATCGACCTGCGCTACAACCCGGGCGGTTTGCTGGAGTCTTCGGTGCAGGTGGTCAATAACTTTATCGGCGACGATGCCGCAAAGACGCTGATCGTATCCATCAGGGGACGCTCTCCGGATGCCACCCAGAATTTTCAAGCCTCCCTGGGCCCCAAGGAACCCCACTATCCGATCGTCGTGCTGATCAACGGCGGCAGCGCCAGCGCTTCCGAGATCGTGGCCGGCGCGCTCCAGGATCACCACCGGGCCATCATCATGGGGAAACAGAGCTTTGGCAAAGGGTCGGTGCAGAGCATCTTCCCGCTGCGGGACAAGGGGGCGCTCAAGCTGACCACGGCGCGGTACTATACCCCCAGCGGCCGTTCCATCCAGGCAAAGGGGATCACGCCGGATATCGAGGTCGGCACCAGAGGGCCGATGGCCGACAAGGATGCCGGCAAGGGGGCGGAGCTCAGGGAAAAGGATCTGGAAAACAGGTTGGAACCGAGTGGCGAGGAAAGGGACGCGGAAGTGGAGCCGACAACTCCCCGTGGTGCGAAGAAGGGGGCTGCCGATACGGCCAGGGATTATCAGCTGAGCCGCGCACTGGAACTCCTGCGCTCCTTGGATTTGATGCGGGAAAAGGGTGTTGCCGCTATGCCGTGACGATTGTCCGGGAAGCGAGGGTCACGAAAGGCCCCGGTTGCGGAATATCCGCATCAACAGCACCCCCAGTACGGAGAGGCAGAGCCCGGCGCAGAGAAACAGGTATCCGATGGCGCGCCCCTCGCCCCATCCCCACAGGTCGCGCCCTCTCATGAACATGATCAACGCGACGCCGGCGAAGGTGCCGATACCGCCGATAATATATACCGCAAAGGCCACTATGGCCAAACCGATCCCGCGTGAACCCGCCATGTACTGTTCCTCCCTTGCTTCTTCGTCTGCTGGGGCACGGGGGGCTTAGAGCCCTCCCAACTCCCGGAGTTTTGCGCCCATATCCGTTTCGCGCATCAGCGACTCGCCGACCAGAAAAGCGCGTGCGCCGTCGGCGGCCAGGCGCTCAATGTCCGAGCGGGAGTTGATGCCGCTCTCGGCCACCAGCAGCCGGTCGGGGGGGAGCATACTGGCCAGGCGGGCCGTTGTGCCTAGATCGATGGCAAAGGTGCGCAGGTTGCGGTTATTGACGCCGATGAGGGTGCAATCGGTCCGGAGCGCCGCTTCCATCTCCGCCTCGTCGTGGACCTCCAACAACACATCCAGGTACAGCCCCTTCGCGATGGCGTGGAACTCCTGCAATTGCCCCAGGTCGAGGGAGGCGGCGATCAGGAGGATGGCATCGGCCCCGGCGGCGCGGGCCTCGTAGATCTGGTACGGATCGACGATGAAGTCCTTGCGCAAGAGCGGCAGGCTGACCGTCTCGCGGATCAGGGCCAGCAGGCGCAGGTGCCCCATGAAGAACTGCTCGTCGGTCAGCACCGACAGGCAGGTTGCGCCGTTTGCCTGGTACACCTCGGCTATCTCCAGAGGGTCGAACGCCTCCCGGATGAGCCCTTTGCTGGGGGAGCCCTTCTTTACCTCGGCGATGATGGCGGTCCAATCCGAGGCCACGGCACTCCGCAGGGCCCGTTCGAAGCCGCGCGGCGTATCCTCCAGATCGGCGATGCGGGCCTGGAGTTCGGCCAGCGGTGTGGCCGCCCGGGCCGCCGCCACCTCTTCCCGTTTGTGTCCGTTGATCTTTTTCAGCACATCGGCTGTGTCGTTATTCATGCGCGGCCCTGCGTCTTTCCTTGGTTTTACTCCCGGCGTTCGGGACGGAACGGGATAAAAGAATCATTCTCCCTGGTTCGTCAACGCCACCAGCTTCTCGAGCTGTCCCATGGCGCGGCCCGAATCAATGGCCTCGGCGGCCAGGGCGAGCCCCTCGGCCGGTGTGGCGGCCTTGCCGGCAGCCATAAGGGCATAGGCGGCGTTCAACAGGACGATATCCCGCCGGGCCCCTTTTTCCCCTGACAGGACCGAACGCACGATGGCGGCGTTGGCGGTGGCGTCGCCCCCCCTGAGGATATCCATGGAGCAGCGGGTAAGCCCCACCTGCTCCGGGGTAACCGTCATCAGGCGCACCCCTGCCGGAGTGACCTCGCCCACCAGGGTCTCGCCGGTCAGGGTCATCTCGTCCATGCCGTCGCTGCCGTACACCACGAAGCCGTGCTTGCAGCCCAAACGTTTCAGGACCCCGGCCAGTTTTTCCACCAAGTCGGCCCGGTAGACCCCCATGACCTGGCAATCGGCCCCGGCCGGGTTGGTGAGGGGCCCCAGAATGTTGAAGATGGTGCGGATGCCGATCTCGCGGCGCGGACCGATGGCGTACTTCATGGCGCCGTGCAGCGCCGGGGCGAACAGGAAACCGATGCCGATATCGGCGATGCATTTCTCCACTGTTTCCGGGGTGACGTCCAGGTTGATGCCCAGATTTTCAAGCACGTCGGCGCTGCCGCAGGCCGAGGAAACCGAACGGTTGCCGTGCTTGGCAACCTTGACGCCGCAGGCCGAGACCACGAACGACACGGTGGTGGATATGTTGAAGGTGTTGGTGCCGTCACCGCCGGTGCCCACCACGTCCAAGATGGTCTCCCGGTCGATGTTGATGTCGTCCCGATCGATCCCCAACACATTGCGGCCGACCCTGATCTGTGTGGCCCGTTCGCGCATGACCCGGGCGGCGCCGGCGATCTCCTCCACCGTCTCGCCCTTCATGCGCAGGGCGGTGATAAACGAGCCGATCTGGGCCTGGGTGCATTCGCCCGACATGATCTGGTTCATTACCTCGATCATCTCACCTTCGGAGAGGTCCTGCCTCTCGACGATCTTTGCTATGGCTTTTCTGATCATGGTCTTACTCTTCTCCTCCGTTCCGCTGAAGGGAGAACGGTTGTGATGACAATAAAAAATGGGGATGTAGAATCATCCCCATCGTTGTGATATGTGGTTACGGCGGTACGAAGCCTAGCGGCCTTCCTTGATCTTGAGGATGGCTTCCCTGATCATGACCTCGGCCAGATCCGGCACGATCTCCCACACGATCCGCTCGATCACCTCTTTCGAAGCGCCGGCAATGGCGGCTCTGAGCTGTTCTTCGCTTATGGCGGCGGCTTGGGGGAGAGGAGCCGGCGCGCTCGCTTCGACAACAGCGGCAGGGGGGGATACTTCGAAAGATTCATGGACCGGCGCGGCACTGGGGACCGGTTCGAAGGGGGGAGGCTGTGGGACGGTCTCCCCGAAGGAGATATCGCCGAAAGCGGCCTCATGTGCCGGAGGCTCAGGTTCGGAAAAGGCGGCGGCTTCCGAGTGGAATTCGAAGGTCTGCTCCTCGACGGGAATCCATTGGGAACCGGTGCTCGCGGGCGCAACCGGAGGCTGGATGGCCTCAAATTCGGGCTCTTCGTGGGCCCTGGAGAAAACGTCGCCCTGTTCTTCAACCGTTTCAAACGCCGCCGCTGCGGGGGGGGCGAACGTTGCTGGTGCGGGCGGCTCGAAAACAGGAGCCGGAGGCGGTTCGAATGCCGCAGCCGGTGGTGGTTCGAAAGCATGTGTCGCGGCAGCGACCGCCGCCGCGGGTTCTTCGACGGGGGTGAAGGCGCCCCAGATGTCACCCGGTTTGGCACTCTCCGTGGGCGCAGCTGCAGCCGAAACCGGGGCGGAGGCCGCCAGGGGAGGGGCCTCGAACGCGGGAGCTTCCTGAACCGGTTGGGACAACGCGGCGGCTGAGACGCGGGATGCCCCCTGGTCAAAGAGCGCTTTTACTTTGGTGACGATCTGTTGGGATTCAAAGGGCTTGGCAAGGAAGTCGTCGGCCCCGCAGCTTTTGGCCTTGTTCTCATCAAACGGTTCAAAGGAACCGGTCAGGAGCAGGATCGGTTTTGCGGCCAGGGCAGGGGTGGCGCGTACGGCTTCGCAGACCTCGTAGCCGGTCATGCCCGGCATGACCGCATCGATAAGCAAAACGTCGGGCAGAATCTCCCGAGCCTTGTCGAGAGCGTCCTTGCCGTTGTCAACTACCGTGAGGGAATAGTCATCGCCGCCGAAAATGATGCCAATCACTTTCTGGATGGTGATGCTGTCATCGGCAAGGAGAATTTTGATGCCCATCGTTCCCTCCCTTGTGCGCGCGTACGATGTGTGTGGAAGCGCGAAGAAAGCTACCATACGGCTGTTAAGGTGTCAAGGTTTAAGCAGTTCAATGACTTTGGACCGATTCGGTGGAACGGTTTTGGCATGGGACGAGAACACCGCAACGGAGATGGTGGAGATGTCGCTCCGTAACTGGTTGAATAATCGGATATCCCGATAATCGAGACGGTTGGTCAGGAGGATGACGAACAGGTCTCGTTGGGGGTCGATCCAGACGGATGAACCGCTGTAGCCGGTATGGCCGAAGGACATCTCGGAAAAGAAGTCCCCCCGGGGCGCCGAGTAGGGGGATTCCATGTCCCAGCCGAGGCCGCGCACCACGGCGCCGTTGCTGTAAAAATAGGGGGCCGTCATCTGGCGCACGACCCGCTCCGAAAAGATGCGTTTGCCGTCAAGTTGCCCGCCCCCCAGCAGCATGCGGGCAAAACGGGCCAGGTCTTGGGCCGAGCTGAACAGGCCCGCATGCCCCGCCACGCCGCCCAGGCGGCGGGCGACTTCGTCCTGGACGATGCCGGTGAGGTATTCGCGGGCCGAACCGAGGGTCGGCGCGATGGAGGGGATGCGTTCCGCCGGTGGCAGGAACATGGTATCGGTCATGGCCAGGGGGCCGTAGAGGTTGTCATGGCAGTAACGGTCCAGGGAGGCCCCGGTAACGCGCCGCACCAGTTCGCCCAGCAGGATGAAGTTGGTGTCGGCATAGCGAAAGCGGTTACCCGGCAGCCGCCACTGCTTTTCGGAGGCAGCCATCCGAATGACCTCGTTCAGGGGAGCGCCGCCGGAGATGGCGCTGTCGTCCAGGCCCGAGGTATGGGTCAGCAGGTTGAGGATGGTGATGTCCTCGCGTCCACTCCCTTCGAATTCCGGGAACCAGCGGGTGAGCGGGTCGGTCAGATTGATGGCCCCTGTTTCCAGCAGTTTCATCACCGCCGGAGTGGTTGCGAATACCTTGGTCAGGGAGGCTATGTCGAACATGGTCCGTTCGGTGAGCGGTGCCGAGTCTGCAGTCGGAAACCGTCCGCCCCGTGCCGACCGGTACAGGACGCCGTCGTGGTTCCCCACCACCACCACGCCTCCGGCGATCAGGCCGCGGGAAATGGCTTGTTCCAGGAGAAAATCGATGGTGGCGGTCCGACCGGCGTCCATCGGGTCATCGGAGGCGTGCAGCAACGGGGAGCATGAGATGAGGGAGAAGATTATGAGAAGTGTGCTGAGTATGCGCACGGTGAACCTTTCCATGGTTCGAACGTGAAAAAGCCCCCGTCAGGGGGCTTTCCAAGGGAACTTTACCGGTCTCGGCGCATCAGGAGCGGTAATCGGCGTTGATGTTCACATACTCGTGGGACAGGTCCGAGGTGTAGACCGTTGCGGCCCCGGCCCCCAGGCCGAGATCGACGCTGACGGTGAATTCCTTCTTCCTGAGTACCTCGGTGCCGAGCGCTTCGGCGTCGCCGCCGGCGAAGACGCCGTGTTTTGCCATGCAGACCGTGTCGAAACAGAGGGAAAGGAGCGATTGGTCAACCTCTGCCCCCGAGTAGCCCACAGCGGCAAAGATACGGCCCCAGTTGGCGTCCTGGCCGAAGAAGGCGGTCTTTACCAGGCTGGAGTTGGCGACGGCCATGGCCGCCCGCTTGGCGTCGGCATCGCTTTTGGCCCCGGTGACCCGGATTTCCACGAATTTGGTGGCGCCTTCCCCATCCTTCACGATCTGTTTGGCCAGGGAGAGCAGCACGTCCCGCAACAGGGCCTCGAACGCCAGGGCTTCAGGTGTTTCCCCCGCAATGGCCTGGTTTCCCGCCATGCCGTTGGCCAGCACCAGGCAGGTATCGTTCGTGGAGGTGTCGCCGTCCACAGTGATGGCGTTGAAGGATGTCGCCACCGCGCGTCGGAAGCATCTGTCCAGGGTTTGGGCTTCCACGGCAGCGTCGGTGATGATGAAGGAGAGCATGGTCGCCATGTTGGGCATGATCATGCCGGAGCCCTTGGCAATACCTGCCACCGTGTAGCTGACTCCGCCCGCCTGACCGCTCCTGGCCTCCATCTTGGGGAAGGTGTCGGTGGTCATGATGGCTTCGGCAACGTCATCCAGGGTGCCGGAGGTCAGTCCCTCAACCAGGGCCGGGATTGCCGCCCGCATCCTGTCCATGGGGAGTTGTACGCCGATTACCCCGGTGGAAGAAACCTGAACCGCCTCGTCCGGGAGCCCCAGCCCCTCGGCAACCAGGCGCGAGGTCTCCCGGGCCGCCCGCATCCCCTGTTCGCCGGTGCAGGCATTGGCGTTGCCGCTGTTGACCACCAGGGCCTGGGCCCGACCGCCTGCGATCCGCTCTGCGGAGAGCAGTACCGGTGCCGCTTTGACGGCATTGGTGGTGAACACCGCCGCCGCCTGGGCCGGCACCTCGGAAAAAATCAGGGCCAGGTCTTTTCTGCCCTGCTTCTTGATGGCCGCTTCGACGGCCGAGAATTGAAAGCCTTTTATGTCCATGACGTAACCTCGAAAAACATCTCGTAGTTTGGAAACCGCACCGGGCCGGGGACGATCCCGCCGGTGCCGGTCATGGGTGTGGGCTGCTATTTTCCACAGCACTTCTTGTATTTTTTGCCGCTGCCGCAGGGGCAGGGGTCGTTCCTGCCCGCCACCTTGGCGCTCTTGGCCGGTTCCTGATGGCGATCATCATCGCCTGAGATGTTGAAGACCAGCTTTTGGGTGCGCTGTTCCTCGGCGATCTCCTGGACATCGTCCTCGTGGTTGACCTGAACCCAATAGATGCGTTCCACAACCTCTTCGCGGATGCGGACGATCATCTCCATGAACAGGTTGTAGGCCTCTCTCTTGTACTCCTGCTTGGGGTCCTTCTGGCCATAGCCGCGCAGGCCGATGCCTTCCTTGAGATGATCGATGTTGAGCAGGTGGTCCTTCCAGTGGTTGTCGATGGCCTGGAGCATCATGACCTTGATCAGGTGATCGATCAATTCGTCTCCCAATTCGCCAACCTTGGCCTGGAAGATGGCATGGGCCTGTTCCCTGAGTGTCTCCTGAAAATTGGCCGGATTCAGGCGGGGCAGCGTTTCCTCGGGCAGATCCAGGTGGAGATTGAAGCATTTGAATACCAACTCGCCGATGGCCTGCCAATCCCATTCGTTGGCCGGCATCTTTTCGATGCAATAGGTGGCGGCGATATCTTCTATGGTTTCGTCCAGCATATCCAGGAAGCTGTCGCGGATATCCTGGCCCGCCAGAATCTCGCGGCGCTGGGTGTAGATCACCTCGCGCTGTTTGTTCATGACGTCGTCGTACTCGATCAGGTTCTTGCGGATTTCGAAGTTATGGGCCTCCACCTTTTTCTGGGCGTTTTCTATGGACTTGGTGATCATGGTGTGGGTGATGGCCTCGCCCTCTTCGATCTTGAGCAGGTCCATGATCTTGGCCACCCGCTCGGAGCCGAAGATGCGGAGCAGGTCGTCCTGCAGCGAAAGGTAGAATTTGGACGAACCGGGGTCGCCCTGGCGCCCGGAACGGCCGCGCAACTGATTGTCGATACGGCGTGACTCGTGGCGCTCGGTGCCCAGGATGTGCAGGCCGCCCAGCTTGACTACCTCGTCGTGCTCGGCGGCGCACTGGGCCCTGTATTTTTCCAACTCTGCCGCGTACTGCTCGTCGGTGGCCTCGGGGTTGGCCCGGCGCCACTGTTTTGCCAGGGAGTCCGGATTGCCCCCCAAGAGGATGTCGGTACCGCGGCCGGCCATGTTGGTGGCGATGGTGATGGCGTTCTTGCGGCCGGCCTGGGCCACGATCTCGGCCTCGCGTTCGTGCTGTTTGGCGTTCAAAACGTTGTGGGGGATGCCCTGGCGTTTGAGCAATTCCGAGAGCACCTCGGACTTTTCGATGGAGATGGTACCCACCAGGCAGGGCTGACCGCCGGCGTAATGCTCCTTGATGTCCTCGATGACCGCCGTGAACTTCTCCATTTCCGTCTTGTAGATCACGTCCGGGAAGTCCGGGCGCAGGAGCGGCCGGTTGGTCGGGATGACCATTACTTCCAGCTTGTAGATCTTGTTGAACTCCTCGGCCTCGGTGTCGGCGGTGCCGGTCATGCCGGAGAGCTTTTTGTACATGCGGAAATAGTTCTGGAAGGTGATGGTGGCCAGGGTCTGGTTCTCGTTTTCGATCTTGACCCCTTCCTTGGCCTCGATGGCCTGGTGCAGGCCGTCGGACCAGCGGCGGCCCGGCATGAGGCGGCCGGTGAACTCGTCCACGATCATCACCTCGCCGTCCTTGACCACGTAATCCACATCGCGCTTGTACATGGCGTGGGCCCGCAAGGCCTGCTGGACGTGATGCAGCGACTCGATGTTGCGCGGGTCGTACAGGTTGTCGATTTTAAGCAGCTTTTCGACCTTCAGGACGCCCTGCTCGGTGAGGGTGGCACTCTTGGCCTTCTCGTCGATGGTGAAATCGCCGGTGTACTGTTTGCGCTTGCCCGAGAGGGTGTTGGCCTCGACATCCTTCGCCTCGCCCTGTTGCAGCATCGGGATGATGCGGTCGATGATGTAATACTTGTCGGTGGATTCCTCCGTCGGGCCGGAGATGATCAGCGGTGTCCTCGCCTCGTCGATCAGGATCGAGTCGACCTCGTCAACGATGGCGTAGTTGAAACCCCGCTGGACGTAGTCATCCAGGTCGAACTTCATGTTGTCCCGCAGGTAATCGAAGCCGAATTCGTTGTTGGTTCCATAGGTGATGTCGGCGGCGTAGTTGTCGCGGCGTTCTTCGTCTTCCAGGCCATGCACGATCACGCCGACCGTGAGCCCCAGGAAGCCGTACAACTGGCCCATCCATTCGGCGTCGCGCTTTGCCAGGTAGTCGTTGACGGTGACGACGTGCACGCCCTTGCCGGATATGGCGTTCAGATAGGCGGGCAGGGTGGCCACCAGGGTCTTCCCTTCACCGGTCTTCATCTCGGCAATCTTGCCGGAGTGCAGCACCATGCCGCCGATCAATTGCACGTCGAAATGGCGCATCCCCAACACCCGCTTGCCCGCCTCGCGGCAGACGGCAAACGCCTCGGGCAGCAAGGCGTCGAGGGATTCTCCCTTGGCGTGGCGCTCCTTGAATTCAGCTGTTTTGCCGCGCAGCTGTTCATCCGTAAGTGTGGCGACGGAGGATTCCATTTCGTTGATTTTGGTAACGATCGGCCAGAGCTTCTTGAGCTCTCGTTCGTTCTTGCTGCCGACGATCTTTTTGATAAGGGACCCAAGCATTACAATCTCCCACGAAATTTAGTAACGACAAAATAGCTTTCAAAACTAACATAAGTCGGCATGGCACTTCAATAAAAATCAGGCCCGGCTGACTGTGGACGGCTCTGGTTACCGCTTGCGGCGGGGAGGCGGTCTGCTTTGGGGGGACGTATGCCCGGCGGTTGCCAGGCTGGTTTCGTTGCCTTGGGGTGTGTTGTATCGTAAAACAATGGCGTTTATTAGTGTCGAAAAAACGCTTAATAAAACAATGGTTATTATAATGGTATACCCGGTTCATGTCGCTGCAATTGTATGGAGGTTTGTTTGCAACTTCTCTAAATTATTTTATAATATGTGTTAGATATGGTTTTGTATAAAAATGCGTTGACATTTATAAAACGTTGTATTAGATAATAAATAAAACGGTGACATTAAATATTTTAAAACGATAGTTATCATTTGTTGCGGAATGCCGCGGAGATGCTATGGACAGGGCAAGGGGAACATACTCGGTTCAGTCGGTTCTCAAGGCGTTCGATCTCCTGGAGGCCCTGGCGGCCGAGGGGGCGCACGTAACCGTTCCCCTGCTGGCCCAAAAGCTCGACTTGAGCAGGAATAAGGTCTTTCGGCTGCTTGCGACGCTCGAGGACAGCGGGTTCATCGAGCGGGATGGTGACGGGGTTTACCGGCTCGGTCTGCACGCCTTCGAGATGGCGCAACACATCCTGAAGAGCGCGAGCCTTATCAGGCTGGCCCACCCGGTGATGGAGGCGTTGGCCCGCAAGCACGACGAAGCGGTATACATCACCGTGATGAACAACGACGAGGTGCTGTTTCTCGATATGGTGGACTCGTTCCAGCAGATAAAGGCCATGGACATGGTGGGGCAGCGCTTCCCTTTCTTTACCAACGCCGCTGGCAAGGCCATCAAGGCCATGAGTTCCCCCGACATTATCAGGCATATGGGGCGGCGCCGTGTCGGGAAAGCAGGGGCACCCGACCTGAAGCAGCTTGAGAAGGAGCTGCATGAAATACGCAAAAACGGCGTGGCCATCGATTTCGGAGGGGTAGGGGATGGCATCTGCGCCGTGGCGGTGGCTATCCGCGACTATGCCGGCAAGGTCGTGGGGGCGCTCACCATGCTGGCCCCCTCGTTCCGCATGCTTCATGAACGTCTTGAGCAGGAAATCGTGCCTTCAATGCGTGAAGGCGCAGAGGTTATTTCGATGAAATTCGGCTATGCCAGGATGCCGGCCTCATAGAGACATAATACATGAAATGTGAAAGGAGGGGCTTGAAGGCGGATACCGTGAAGGATGTGTGAGCCGACCGCGTTTATAAAGAGAAAGGAGCAACCCATGGCAGAGAGACAGTATGACTGGTCAGCAATTGCGAAGAATCCCAAGTTTATCGAACTGCATCACAAAAAATCCGCTTTCCTCTTCGGTTGGTGGATATTCTCCTGTGTGTATTACTTCCTGCTTCCAATCGGGGCAGCGTATGCGCCGGGCCTGTTCAAGATCAAGATCATCGGCGTCATCAACTTCGGCTATATCTTTGCACTTTCCCAATTCTTCGTGTCGTGGGGTCTGGCTCATTACTACGCTCACGTGGCCAACAAGGACTTTGACCGGCTGACCAGGGAACTGGTCGAAGAAATCCAGTAAAGGAGGATACGACATGACTATCAAGAATATCATCATTGCCACCGGTCTGGTTCTTTCCGTCGCAGCGGCCGCCTTTGCTGAGGAGCCCTCCAAGGCTTCGGCCGGCCCGAACGCAGCCCCCGCAGCGACCGCTCCGAGTGCCGGCGCGCCCGCGGTAGCCGCACCGGCAGCCCAGGCTCAGGCCCCGGCCGCCGCGCCCGCCCCGGCCAAGAAGAGAGAGCTCAAGGCAGACAAAACCATCACCCTCACCATGTTTGCCGTCATCATCGGCATCACCTTGGGCGTTGTCGTCTGGGCCGCCCGGCACACCAAGACCGCCGCCGACTTCTACGCCGCCGGCGGTGGCATCACCGGCACCCAGAACGGCTGGGCCATTGCCGGCGACTACATGTCGGCAGCCTCCTTCCTGGGGATTTCCGGCCTGATATCGCTCTACGGTTATGACGGGTTCATGTATTCGGTCGGCTGGCTGGTGGCCTACATCACCGTGCTCCTGATCGTGGCCGAGCCGTGCCGCAACGCCGGCAAGTACACCCTGGGGGATATCCTCTCCTTCCGCACCGAGCCCAAGCCGGTACGAGCCGTGGCCGCCATCTCGACCGTGGCCGTCTCGACCTTCTACCTGACCGCTCAGATGGTCGGCGCCGGCAAGCTGATGGCGCTCCTGGTCGGCGTTCCCTACAAGACCGCCATCATCGGCGTCGGTATCCTGATGGTCGGCTACGTCGTGTTCGGCGGCATGACCGCCACCACCTGGGTCCAGATCATCAAGGCCGGCCTGCTCATGTCCGGCGCCTTTCTGCTGTCGGTCCTGGTTTTGGCCAAGGCCGGCTTCAATCCGATCGGTTTCTTCAACGACATCGTCAACAGCCCCGACGTCCAAGACCACGTTTCCAAACTGGTGTTAAAGGATGGGATTACCCTGACCGGTACGGAGGCGGGCCAACGCTTCCTTGAACCGGGCCTGTTCATGAAGGCGCCGCTGGACCAGATCTCCCTCGGTATGGCCCTGGTATTCGGAACCGCCGGCATGCCTCACATCCTGATGCGCTTCTTCACCGTGCCCACGGCCCAGGCGGCCCGCAAGTCGGTCATCGTTGCCATGTGGCTCATCGGCCTGTTCTACGTCCTTACCACCCTGCTCGGTTTCGGCGCCGCCATCCACGTAACCCCCCAGGGCATCACACAGGTTGACCCGGGCGGCAACATGGCCACCCTGCTCCTGGCTCAGCAGTTGGGCGCGGACATCGCCCCCATCGTCGGTGACCTCTTCCTGGCCTTCCTCTGCTCGGTCGCCTTCGCCACCATCCTGGCGGTCGTCTCCGGTCTGGTCCTGGCCGCCTCTGCCGCCATCGCCCACGACATCTACGTCAACGTGATCAAGGACGGCCATGCCGACCAGCACGAGCAGGTCATGGCTGCCCGCATCACCTCGTTGGTCGTCGGCGCAGTCGGGATCATCATCGGTCTCATGGCGGAAAAAGCCAACGTCGCCCACCTGGTGGCCCTGGCCTTCGCCGTGGCTTCCTCCGGCAACCTGCCGGTGGTCATCCTGTCGCTCTTCTGGAAAAAATTCAACACCGCCGGCGTCATCTCCGGCCTGGTGGTCGGCACGGTCGCCTCCATCGGCCTGGTGATGGTCTCCCCCAACATGACCTATCCCAAGGTGGTTGCAGCCGGGGCGCAGAAGGTCATCACCGCCCTGGAGAAGAAACAGGCCGCTCTGCCTATGGGCGCCCAGCTTGACGAGAAGGACGCCAAGGCCCTCGCCAAGGCGAAGGTCGATTATGTGAAGAACAAGGACGGCAAGTCCATTATGGGGCTGGACAAACCGATCCTGACCTTGAAAAACCCGGGCATCATCTCCATCCCGCTCGGTTTCCTGGCAGCTATCTTTGGAGCCCTGGCATTCCCGAGCAGGCGTTCCGAAGAGATGTTCGACGAGATCTATGTCCGTCAGAACACCGGCATCGGCATGGCCAAGGCCATCGACCACTGATGGTGTAATATTCGATAGCATGTGTATAATGGGGAAAGCTGCGGCTTTCCCCATTTTTTACTTTTCAGGGAGCCATCATGATGCGAACGTCACGGGATATGCCGGCAACCGGGGAAACGGTGGCGGCCCTTCACTCCCCTGTCGAGGCGCCCCATCACGATATTCTGGGGTCGTTGCCCGATCTGCGCCGTATCAGCCGTTATTGTACGGCGGCCGATATCAGTCGTTTCCTGCGGAGCATCTCCGCTGTTTTGGATGAAGATCGACAACGTATGGCGGGGTGGCACGCCGAATGCGACCGACTCATACGATCTATTGCCGACGCCGGGCACCGTGAGCTAAAAGACATCCATGAGGCCCTGAACCGGATAGAGGTCGAGCGTTTCCTCCTGCTTTTTTCCGTCGCATCCCTTCATCACAACTGTACCCATTACCGGGACGAATTGGCCAAGCGCGCCATGACGGTGGTGGCCGAAGAGCTTGAAAGCAGGGGCTGCCCCGTGCCACCGGTCCCGTTTGCCCTGGTCAGTATGGGCAGCGATGGGCGCGAGGAACAGACCCTGATTACGGACCAGGATTACCTGATCGTCTACGGCGACGGTGGCGGCGAGGAGGCGGACAGCTATTTCCTGGATTACTCCACGCTGTTGGTGGACCGGTTGGAGGAGGCCGGCTTCAAGCGTTGCACCGGCGGCATCATGCCGACAAACCTGACCTGGCGAGGTTCTCTTGCCCAGTGGCGCAAGCGCCTTTTGGCCATTGTCAGGTATGAGGTGGATGATTACGGCAAGAATATGATGGATTTGATCGTTCTCTCCGATGCGCGTTGCGTTGCCGGAGACCGCTCCATAGCCCAAGAACTCATCGGGTTGATCAGGGGGATGGAGCGGGATTACTTTCAGGTCTTGTGGGGGATGGCCCGGGCGGCAACGGAGATGAGGCTGGCGCTGGGATTCATGAAGCGGCTCTGGACCGAGGGGAGCGGCGAGCACAAGGGGGAATTCAATCTGAAACTGTTGGCCTGGGCTCCCTTGGTGATGAATATACGTATTCTCGCCATTAACCAGGGGGTGCCCGCGACAAATACCGTGGAGCGTATCGCTTTTCTCGAAAAGGAAGGGAGCTTTTCGGCGGAGATGGCCCAAGGTTTACGCGAGGCGTATTACATCCTGACCAAATACCGCATCCTCATGCAGATCAACGTGATCAAGGGGATCCAGAGCGATTCCCACTATCTGAACCCCTACCGGTTGCCTGCCGAAGAGCACGAAAAGATCCGTCATGCGATTGTCGGGATCGAGGAGTTGCAGAAGATCATCCACACGAATTTTTCGATCATGTAGAGCTCCGTGGCGATTCCGGCAGATGCGTATCGCATACGCGCCGGATTGGGCGAACATCAGTTCGCCGCTACAAGTGAAACAGAGCCTGAATAGTAAAAGGGAGTGTCTTGTGACACTCCCTTTTTGATGGTGCAGACTTTGTTGGTGCCGAAACTGCTAACGTTTTTTGCCAGCAGCCTTTTTGGCTTTTACTACCGGCGCCTTGCTCGTCCAGTTATTCAGGTCGTGGGCGATGTTGTGGCAATCCTGGCATCTGGGGAACTTGGTCAGGATACCTGCCGGATGCGGAGTGCCGTGGCAATCCTGGCACTTGGGCAGCATCTTGTGCTTGTTCTGGTGGCACGTTACGCACAGGAGCTTGCCATGCTTTGTTTTGCTGGCCGACAGGAACGACATGGCGTTCTTGTGGCAGGCGGCGCAGTTCTTGTTGGGGAGAGACGAGCCATAGGTGACCACCTTCGGCATGTGGGCCTTATGGCAGTTCTTGCAATCGGCAGCGGTCATGTCGCTGGAGTGGGGCTTGTGACATTGGGTGCACAGGGGGATCTTGCCATGCACGTCGTGACAGAAGGAACAGTTCAGGGCGGTGTGTTTGCTCTTGTTTTCCCTGAGTTGCTTGATCTGGCCGCTGTGGCAGGAAAGACAGGGGTCGGTCACGTTGCGGCCGAAGGAGATGTCCTTGGGCCTATGCGGATTTTTGTGACAGGAGAGGCATCCCGCAAGCTTGTAGTGCGGCTTGTCGGAGTGGCACATGCTGCACTTGGGAATCGGTTTTTTGACTGCGGGGGGGTGGCCGATGTGGCAGTCCAGACAGGATACGCTTGTTTTGTGAGCTCCCCCAGCAGCCGCAATGTCTGCCGGGGGCTGGGCATGGCACTTGACGCAGTCAAGGTTGACAAGCGACGTGGCGGAGTCTGCTGCCCATGCGCCACCAGCGAGGCTGACGGCCAAGGAGAGTGCTGCCAAAAAGCGAGCTGCAATTTTCATTTTTCCTCCTTCATCTCAATTGAATAAAAACGGGGCTAATTATAGACAAAATAAGGCGAATTTTGCAACAGACATTTTGGCGGGCCGTGGTGTTTGGCTGTTGTCGCGATTATGTGGGTGTCTTTATTTTATGGGATATTATGCAATTAATTGGTTTTTTATGTATTAATTATATAAAAAGTAGTTGACAGTTTTTCAAATTGTTGTAAATAGATGATCAAGCTAAAAAAAGAGGTGGTACGGTATTACTATGAAATGCACAAATCAGGTGAAGACAATCCGCGAATCAAAGCTTATGAGCAAGTCGGAACTTGCCCGCAAAGCCGGGGTGTCTGCGCTCACGGTGGATCGGATCGAGCGGGGGGAAAGCTGCCGCCTTGAAACCAAACGGAAGATTATCCTTGCATTGGGCTACTCGCTAGATGACAAAAATAAGGTTTTTCAGGATTAACGACAACGGGAACCTGATATGTTTCTTTTTAGAAAGCAAAAAGACGTCATCGGAATAGACATTGGCTCCAGTTCGGTAAAGCTGGTGCAGATCAAATGCCTCAAAGATGCTTTTCAGCTTCTTAATGTGGGTATTGTGCCGCTTCCGCCGGAAGCTATCGTGGACAACACGCTTATCGATAGCGCCTCTATTGTTGCAGCGCTAAAAAGCCTGACGGCAAGTCTGGGGGTCAAGGTCAGGGACGTCGCCTGCTCGATCTCGGGCAACTCCGTCATCATCCGCAAGATCACCCTTGCCGCGATGCCGGTCGAGGAGCTGGAAGACCAAATTACATGGGAAGCGGAGCAATACATCCCGTTTGACATCAATGACGTCAATATGGATTTCCAGATACTTTCGCCCGACAGTATCGATTCTACCAAGATGAATGTGCTGCTCGTTGCCAGCAAAAAGGACATAATCAACGACTATGTGGCTGTTTTCAACGAAGCGGCCATGCAGTTGTCCGTGGTTGATGTGGATTCATTCGCCGTACAGAATGCCTTTGAAATCAATCATGATGCCGGCCCGGACGAGGTCGTGGCGCTCATCAATATTGGCGCCAACATCATGAATATCAACATAGTCAAAGACGGCATCACGCTTTTGACCCGCGATGTCCAGATGGGTGGCAATCTCTATACCGAAGAGATTCAGAAACAGATGGGCCTGGGCAGCGCTGAAGCGGAATCGGCAAAGCTCCTGGCCCATGAAGCGCAGAACAGCGCCCTGCTGGATGTCCTGGGCAAGGTGAACGACACCCTTACCCAGGAGATACGCCGTTCGCTCGATTTTTACAACTCTACGGCAAACGAGGACCGTATCACCAAGATATTCGTGAGCGGGGGATGTTCCAAGGTCTATCGTTTGAATGAAACGGTGAGTGAAAAACTGAGCTTGCCGGTTGAGATCATTAACCCGTTTGCAAAGCTCAAGTATAATGAAAAGGATTTTGACCCTGAATACCTTCAGGAAATCGGCCCGCTCATGGCGGTAAGCGTTGGGCTTGCCATAAGGAGGGCAGGGGACAAATGATCAAGATCAACTTATTGCCGGTTCGTGCCGCGAAAAAGAAAGAGACGGCCGTCCAGCAGATCTCCATCTTCTGCGTTAGTCTGCTGCTGGTGGCTGTGGTTGTGGTGTCCTTATATATCGTTAAGCGGATGCAAATTGCTTCCGCACAGACGGACATTACGGCAGCCAATGAAAAAATCGGGGCGTTGAAGAAGAGGATCGGCAAGCTTGAAGAGCTCAAAACCCTGAAGGACCAGGTGAAGAAAAAGCTGGATGTCCTGGCACAGTTGCGCAAAAATAAAACCGGCCCGGCCGAGCGGTTGGCCACGTTAAGCGACATTACCCCCGAGCAGCTTTGGCTTACCAGCTACACGGAAAACGGCGCCGACATCAAGTTGTCGGGCATCGCTTATACGGAAGAGTTGATAGCCTCTTTCATGCGCAGCCTCGAGGCATCCCGTGATTTCATGGGGGTCGAACTGGTCGTGTCCGAGCAGATGGAGTTGGGGGGGACCAAATTGAAAAAGTTTGAATTGACGTGCAAGTTGAAGTCAGCTGCCCCGCCGCAGCCCGCGGCCGCCCCTAAGAAATAGCATTTTATTTGAACTAGGATGGACTGGCTATGGATCCGCAAGTCGAAAAAATTCTAAAACTGCCGACAAAACAAAAGATCCTCATACTTGTGCTTGTGGTGATCGTGGAAGCCGCTGCGCTGCTCTATGTGTTGTACCTGCCCAAGTATAAAGAGCTGAACAGCCTGGAAGCGGACTTGTCGCGGCTCCAGAACGAGATCGATGAGAAGACCAGGGTTGCCAACAATCTTCCCCGGCTCCAACGGGAATATGATCAACTCAACCGGGAACTCGCCCAGGCGCTGACCGAACTCCCCAACTCCAAGGAAATTCCGTCGCTCTTGACAAGTATCACCACCCTGGGCAAGGGGGCGGGACTCGATTTCCTCGTATTCAAGCCCAAAGCGGAAGCTCCCAAGGATTTCTATGCCGAAGTGCCGGTTGACATTACCGTGTCCGGGTCGTATTACAGCGTTGCCAACTTTTTTGCCGCTGTTGCCAACCTCCCCCGCATCGTCAACATAACCAACGTGGCTTTTGCCGATATCAAGAATGTCAACAACAGGATGATGACAAAGGTTACCTGTCTCGCGACCACATTCCGCTTCCTTGATAAGAAAGAGATTAAGGATGATAAGAAGAAGCCTGCTCCCAAATAGCCGTTTCGTGGCGATCATTGTTGTCATGGGCATCGTGGTTGCCACACTGCCGGGCTGCAAGAAAAAAGAGCCGCCCGCAACGGTTGCCCAGCCGCCCAAAACCGCTGCGCCGCAACAGCCCAAACCGGTGCAAAAAGCGGTAAGTTCGGCGCTTAAGCTACAGCCGCCGCCGGTAAATCAATTCGACTTCAGCAACAAAAAAGATCCTTTTAAGCCCTTTTTGGTCGTTAAGCTGCATCCGGCGCCGGCGGCGGGCAATGTGAGCAGAGCCGCCCAAAGTGGCGGCCTCCCTATCCATAGCTTCGATGTCGGCCAGTTCAAGCTGATCGGCGTGGTGACGGGTGACCGGCAAAACAAGGCAATGGTTGTTGACCCCAGCGGCAAGGGATATGTTCTCAAGGTGGGCATGACGATCGGCAAGAACAACGGCCGCATCACCTCGATCAGCAATAGCGGTGTGGATGTGCTGGAGCAATTCAGAGACGACAACGGTCGGGTGCGCAAGGAAACCATCAAAATCACCCTTCCCAGGAAACAATAAGGAGTTCCGCATGAAGTGGTTTATGAGACAATCTATTGTTCTAGCCTTTGTCTTGACTGTGTCGGCAGTCTTTCTTGCGGGTGGGGCAGGCAGTGCGGAATCCGCCCCGGAGCCCGCTAAAGTCAAGCTTGCCGCCATCGAATCGATAAACGCATCCGGTGAAGGCGAAGCTGCGGAGCTTGTCGTCAGGCTTTCCTCGCCTGCCACCTATACAAGTTATAAGACCACCGCCCCGCTTCGCCTGGTGATAGATCTGTCTCAAACGACTCAAGGCGCCATTACGGCTCCGGTTGCCATCAATAAGGGTAATATCAAAAGCGTCAACGTCAGCCGTTTTGACACCGCTGCCGGCACACTGACACGTATCAGCGTGGAACTGGTCAATGATATCGACGCGATTATCTCCGCCTCCCCGGCCCAACCCGGCGAGTTGCATATCGCCTTTCCGGTTCAACATGCTTCGACTGCGGGAACGGTAACGACCGAGAAAACGACCGGCATCCCTGGAAATAATCCTGCTCCGGCGGTCATGCCCGTTTCCGGTGGGGCAAAGACCCCAGAACCCGCCCAAGCTGGCGCCAACCTGCAGCCGGCCGTGCCCGTGGCGGTCACGAGGCGTGCCTTGAACGCCGTTACGGCAAAAGATGGCGCCATAATCCTTGCCGTCGATGGCGGCGTGGAAGAATTCAAGACGTTCAGGCTCAATAAACCCGAGCGTTATGTCATCGACCTGTTCGGCGTCACGAGTATCCTGCCCAACCGTTTTATTCCCCTGAACGCCATTGGGGTCGCCTCGGCCCGTATCGGCCTTTATCCCGACAAGACCCGCGTCGTACTCGATGCGATCAACGGCAGTTTCCCAGAAGCCACAACCACGAAAGCTGATGAAGGGGTGAGGGTTGTCCTTGCCGGCGCGTCCGCAGCGGCAACAACAGATAACGCGGCTGTCCCGCAAAAAATGCCCGCCAAGGCACCTCAAAAGACGGCAGAGCCATCGGCACCCGCTCCCGTCGCACAGCCCAAGGCTGAGACGCGCACGGTAACCGGCCCCGCCACCATAGAGATGATCGACTTTCAGGTGATCGACAGTGTGTCCCGCGTTGCTGTCAAGGTAAGGGGCAATGTTGACGCCGAGCAGCCGGTGAAGACACCGGGGTATGTTACCCTGACACTGCGGAACGCCACACTTGCGAAGCGGCTGCAACGCTCCCTGGATGCCCAGGCCTTCGCGACGCCGGTTCTTCGGGTTACCCCCTTCATGGTCAAGACCCGCAAAGGCACCGACACCAAAGTGCGTATCGCGTTGCGCGTCGCCGCATCGTATGAATTCCGCCATGAAGGCGATATGTTCTATATCGATTTCAAAAATCCCGAAGGACTCACGGCAGGGACTTTGGATCTGGGGACCCCGGAAGCACATTTCCATCCCCGGCATCCTGTCGCAAAAGATGCGGATATAACCTCTGAACTGGCACCGGCACCGGATTCTTCGGCCAAATCAGGTGAACTGGTGAAACACTACAAGGGGCGGAAGGTCACCCTCGAATTTGCCGATGCCGAAGTGCGCAAGATCTTCCAACTCCTCTCCGAGGTCAGCGGCAAGAACTTCGTGCTTGGAGACGATGTCACCGGGACGATCAGCATCAAGCTGGTCAACGTGCCGTGGGATCAGGCCCTGGATATCATCCTCGACACCAAGGGTCTCGACAAGCGCGAAGAGGGCAACATCATCATCATCAAGGGCAAGGGGAAATTCAAGTCCCAGGCTGAAGAAGAACAAGAGATCAAAAAGGCTTTGACGAAATCCATCGAGCTCAAAACCGAAACCTATAGCATCAATTATGCCGATATTGGGACCATTGCCGGTCAGTTCAACGGGCTGAAAAGCGAACGCGGCGTGATTTCCCCGGATACGCGCACCAACAAGGTGATCGTCAAGGATATCCCCCAGGCTCTTGACGACATGCGCAAGCTGTTGCAGCAACTCGATGTGCCGGAAAAGCAGGTCATGATCGAAGCCCGGATTGTGGAGGCAACCTCGACCTTCACCCGCTCCCTTGGCGTAAACTGGGGTATCCATTACCGGGACGGTTCTGCATCGTTTCTCGGGATCAACTCCCTGGACACCACGTTTGGCGGCGCGGTCTCGACGGTCCCGTCCACGTCCGGTGCCAGCAGCAACTCCGGGACGGCGACCGGCATTTCCTTTGGCTCCCTCACCAGCAATATTCAGCTTGATATGCGTCTGAATGCCGCGGCAACCGCAGGGCTTGTTAAAATCGTCTCAACGCCGAAGGTCGCGACATTGAACAACAAGACCGCCAAGATCACCCAGGGACAGCAGATCCCCTACACGTCATCCACCTCCGACAAGGTTGAAACCAAGTTCGTCGAGGCGGCCCTGGCGCTGGAGGTGACCCCGCATATCAACGCCAATGGGACGATCAGCATGAAAATCGACGCCAAAAACGACTCTCCCGGCGCGGTCCCGAGCGGCAGCACCGCACCATCGATCAATAAGAAACAGGCCACGACCGAGATGCTGCTGCGTGACGGAGAAACCACGGTTATCGGCGGGATCTACGTCGACAACGATACTGAGTCCGATGAAGGCGTCCCCTTCTTGATGGACATCCCTTTCCTGGGGAAATTCTTTAAATCGAATTCAAAGCAGAAGACAAAGACCGAGTTGCTGATATTTATTACGCCGAGAATTTTGAATACGATTTGATAACAAAATACCTTTATTCAGTATCAGTAGATATCTAATCACAACTATTGTTATTATTTTTTCAAAATTAGCCTGTTGATGAATTAATATTTTGAAAAATACAATTTATACTTTGACATAAATATTTGGAGGCTACATGAAATTGTTTCGCTATTACGAATTTGTATTGACGTTGTTTGCCATTTTGGTATTACAGTCCTGTGGCAGTAACACTGATACCAGTGGGAGTCTTACTATTAGCACGCCGTCCGTTACAACCAATACCAATTCTTGTGGATTACAAACAGTTAGTGCTACTGTCACCTACACTCCCCCCACTTTGGTAACGGGATCTGTGCCAAATGGGGTAAAGATTGCCATATCTGAATGGGAAAATAGTGTCCTGATGAGTAGTTCTACGGATACACTTACCGATAGCCCCAGTGTTGTACATTCGTATTCAGTCACGCAGCAAATCGGTACACCTATAAGAGTAGTCATCAGTGCATCAATTGGAAGTATGAATGCATCCGTACAAGCTGTTGTCCCTGCTGCAACGTTTAGCACCTTTAGCGGTTGCACCATCAAGTAATGAATTTATCATGATTTTTTTAGCGGCTAAAAATTCATAAGCCATCACATTGGGAAATGAAAAACATTTTATCGCAGGGGGATGTTGCATAATCCCCCTGTTTTTTTTATAGTGGCTGTTCGGGTGTGACAATTGACAGCGGTGCCGCGAGGCGCTGCCGGTCAACACTCCTGAACAGCTTGAAATTTATTACGTTAAAGGTGTCATGCAACCATGAGCAAAGAACTGGCAAAAGGCTACGAGCCGCACGACGTGGAAAAAAGATGGTACGCGGAATGGGAGGCCAAGGGATACTTCCGTGCCGCCGCTACGTCGGATAAGAAGCCCTTCAGCATCGTCATCCCCCCTCCCAACGTTACCGGCGCCCTGCACATGGGGCACGCCCTCAACAATACCCTGCAGGATATCCTCTGCCGCTGGAAACGGATGCAGGGGTACAACGTACTCTGGATGCCGGGCACCGACCATGCCGGCATTGCCACGCAAAACGTGGTGGAGCGCCAGCTTGCCGCCGAGAAGAAGGATCGCCACGAACTGGGGCGCGAGGCATTCATCAAGCGGGTCTGGAAGTGGAAGGCCGAGTCGGGCGGCCAAATCATCGGCCAGTTGAAGCGCTTGGGCGCTTCTTGCGATTGGGAGCGGGAACGCTTCACCATGGACGAAGGGTTGTCCAAGGCGGTGCGCACCGTGTTCGTCAAGTTGTACCAGGACGGCCTCATCTACCGTGACAATCGCCTGATCAACTGGTGCCCCCGCTGCCATACGGCCCTGTCGGATATCGAGGTGGAGCACGAGGACAAGAAGGGGCACCTGTGGCACATCCGCTATCCGGTGGCCGGTGAACCGGGCAAATACGTGGTGGTGGCCACCACCCGTCCCGAGACCATGCTGGGCGATACGGCTGTGGCTGTGCACCCCGAGGATGAACGCTATCAGGCCCTGGTCGGCAAGAAGGTGATCCTGCCCTTGGTCAACCGCGAGATCCCGGTGATTGCCGACGACTACGTGGACCGGGAATTCGGCACCGGGGTAGTGAAGATCACCCCGGCCCACGATTTCAATGACTTCGAGGTGGGCCAGCGTCATGGTCTGGATAAGATCAACGTATTAGACGAATCCGGCATCATCAACGCCGAAGGGCGCCAGTATGAGGGGATGGACCGCTTCGAGGCCCGCAAGCGGATCGTCGAGGAACTGGAAGCGGCCGGGCTGCTGGAAAAAATCGAGGACCACGCCATGGCGGTGGGGGGCTGCTACCGCTGCAAGACCGTGGTGGAGCCCTACCTCTCCCTGCAGTGGTACGTAAAGGTCGCCCCCCTGGCGGAGCGGGCTCTGGCGGCGGTGAAGGAGGGCAAAACCCGCATCCTCCCCAAACAGTGGGAAAATACCTACTACGACTGGATGGAAAACATCCGCGACTGGTGCATCTCGCGCCAGATCTGGTGGGGGCACCGCATCCCTGCCTGGTTCTGCGACCACTGCGGCGAGGTGACTGTGGCCATGGAGGCCCCGGCGACCTGCTGCAAGTGCGGGAGCGATGAGCTCCGCCAGGAGACCGATGTCCTGGATACCTGGTTTTCCTCGGCACTGTGGCCCTTCTCCACCATGGGGTGGCCCGAAAAAACGGCGGAACTGGCCACTTTTTATCCCACCTCCTGCCTGGTGACCGGCTTTGACATCCTCTTCTTCTGGGTGGCCCGCATGATGATGATGGGGCTGCACTTCATGGACGAGGTTCCCTTCGGGGATGTGTACATCCACGCCCTGGTACGGGATGCTCACGGGCAGAAGATGAGCAAATCCAAGGGGAACGTGATCGACCCGCTGACGATCATCGACCAGTACGGCACCGATGCTTTCCGGTTCACCTTGGCCGCGTTTGCCGCCCAGGGGCGGGACATCAAGCTGGCCGAGGAGCGTATCGCCGGCTACCGCAATTTCTGCAACAAGGTGTGGAACGCCGCCCGGTTCACTCTGATGAACCTGGAAGGGTTCGATCCCGACACCCTGAAATTGACGGAATTGCCACTCTCCGAAGGGGATAGGTGGGTCCTGCACCGCCTGAACGAGACCGCCCGGGAGACCGGCAAGGCTCTGACGGAGTACCGCTTCAACGAGGCGGCCATGGGGTTGTACCAGTTTACCTGGAGTGAGTTCTGCGACTGGTATCTGGAACTCTCCAAGAAAGACCTGTACGGCGACGACCCGCTGCGCAAGAAGACGGCCCAGTATGTGCTCTGGTACACCCTGGAACACCTGTTGCGGCTGCTGCACCCTTTCATGCCCTTTATCACCGAGGAGATCTGGCAGGCCCTGCCCGGTACGAAGGGGGCAACCATCATGCTGGCCCCGTACCCGGAACCGGCCCCGGAGCGTTCCCACCCCGAAGCGGCCGCCAACATGGAGCGGGTCATGGCCGTTATTTCCGGCATCCGCAATATCCGAGGCGAGATGGAGGTACCCCCATCCAGGGAGATTAGCGTGATCCTCTCCTGCGGCACTGAGGAGAGCCTCAGGCTGATGAAGCACAACGAAGGGGCCATCGTCAGCCTGGCCCGGGTCGCCGACCTGGCCATGGGGCAGGGGATCGAGAAGCCGGAGGACGCCTCCATCCAGGTGGCGGGAGACGTGCAGATCTTCGTGCCGCTCAAGGGGCTGGTGGATGTGGAGGAGGAAGAGAAGCGCCTACTCAAGGAAATCGCCAAGATTGAAAAAGAGATCGACCTGTTTTCGAAGAAGCTGGAGAACCCCAGCTTTGTCGAGCGTGCCCCGGCGGATGTGGTCGCCAAGGAGCGGGAAAAGCTGGCCGAGGTGACCGATAAAAAACTGGTGCTGGAAGCGAGCCTGGAAAAGATCAGACACCTGAAGGGCTGATACATGGGGATACACAAGGTCGCAATATTCGCCAAAAAGCATGACCCGCGCTGCCAGGGGGTTGCCGACGACCTCATCAACTGGCTGGAGGAACGGGAGTGCCAGCCCCTGGTGGAGGTGCACCTGGCCAGCCACATCGGCTATCACAAGGGGACCACGGCCGAGAACATCCGCGAGCAGGCCGAACTGGTGGTGGTGCTGGGAGGTGACGGCACGCTGATCTCGGTGGCCCGGCTCTTCAGCGGCAGGGAGGTCCCCATTGTGGGGGTCAATCTGGGAAGCCTCGGCTTTCTGACCGAGGTGACGGTGGAGGAACTCTACCCGGTCCTGGAACTGTGCCTGAAGGGGCATCCCCACGTCTCGGAGCGGATGATGCTGGAGGTGAGCGTCCGCCGGGAGGGGAGGGAGATCGAGAAACACCATGTGCTGAACGATATCGTCATCAACAAGGGGGCTCTGGCCCGGATCATCGACCTGGAAACCAAGGTCAACGGCCATCCCCTGACCACCTACCGGGCCGACGGGCTGATCATCTCCACGCCCACCGGTTCCACCGGCTATTCCCTGTCCGCGGGCGGTCCCATCATCCACCCCCAGATGAGTTGCATTGTCATTACCCCCATCTGCCCCCACACCCTGACGAACCGTCCCATCGTGGTTTCCGATGCGTCCAATGTGTCCATTACCGTGGCGTCGTCCTACGACGAAAAGGTCTACCTGACCCTGGACGGCCAGGTCGGTTTCGAGTTGATGGAAAAGGATTCGGTGGATGTGCGGGCCGCTCTCAAGACCACCGCCTTGGTCATGTCCCGCAGCCGGGATTATTACGAGGTCCTGCGGACGAAACTGAAGTGGGGAGGGCAATGAGGCCATGGGAGGTTGTTGAAAAACAGCCATCTCGCAGCCATCCTCGAAGGCCACTTTGTGACTTCGGCCTGTGGCCTCACCCTCCGGGCGCCTTCGCGGTCCAATTTCACGAGTGAAATTGTGCGGCGTAGCGCTGCTACGCCTCCGCAGGGCTTGTCTAGCGGGTGCGACGATCTGACTATTTTTGAACAACCTTTGATCAATCTGAGTTTTTCAAAAGCCTATTATTTGCCTGCGTTGCGGAGCGTAATCCCATGTTGACCGACCTGACCATCAAAAACATCGCCATCATCGACACCCTGCATATCTCCTTCAAGCAGGGGCTTACCGTGCTGACCGGCGAAACCGGCGCCGGCAAGTCGATCATCATCGATGCAGTCGGCCTCATCATGGGGGGGCGCGCCTCGGCCGACCTGATCCGCTCCGGGGCTGACGAAGCGGTCGTGGAGGCGCTGTTCGACATATCGGGTCAACCCGAGGTGGCCCGGAAACTCCGGGATTCGGGGTTTGACTGCGACAACGAGCTGCTCGTGAAACGCTCCATCTCCCGGGCCGGGAAAAACCGGATCTTCATCAATGCGAGCATGGCCACCCTGGCGCTGCTGGCCGATATCGCCCCCCGCCTGATCAATATCTATGGTCAACATGAGTCCCAGACCCTGCTTCGCCCGGAAAACCATCTCCTGCTCCTGGATGCCTACGCCGGGTTGAACCCGCAGCGGGAGGAGTTCGCCCGAAGCTTTGAACGCTTCCGCGCCCTTCGGGAGCGTCTTGCGACCCTGGATGAAGAGGAACGAGAGGCGGAACGGCGGCTCGATCTCCTGTCGTATCAGTCCGATGAGATCGGCCGGGCGGAGTTGCGGGTCGGGGAGGAGGAGGAGTTGGAGGAACGCCGCCAGCTGCTTGCCGGTGCCGAAAAGCTGGGGAGCGTCAGCGCAGAGGCCTTTGAACGGCTCTATGAGGGTGATGGGGCGATCCTCGGGCAATTGCGCCGCATCAAAAACTCCATTGCCGAGATCTCTGAAATCGACCACAGCCTGGAGGGATTGGCGGCCTCCCTGGAAAACGCCTACCTGCAGGCGGAGGATGCCGCCATCATGCTGCGCGATTATGCCTCCCGCATCGAGGCCGACCCCCTGGCGTTGCAACTGGCCGACGACCGCCTCGATCTGATACACCGACTCAAAAGGAAATATGCCCCCACTGTTGAGGCTATTCTCGAATTCAAGCAGGGGCTCGATCGCGAGATAGAAACGTTACTGAATCGGGAACAGGACAAGCACAACCTGGAAGAGGAGCGGGAGCGGCTTGCCCATGACGTGCAAAAGAGGGGGAACGACCTCACAAAGCGGCGTTCGACTGCCGCGGGCGCCCTCTCCAAGGCGCTGGCCGCGGAGGTCCACCAGCTTGCCATGAAGAACGCTGTCGTGGAAACGCTCCTGGAGCCGTTGGCGGAGCCGCGCTCCACGGGGTACGAACGGGTTGAACTCCTTTTTTCCCCCAACCCGGGCGAGCCGCCCCGGCCCCTGGCCCGGGTCGCCTCCGGCGGCGAGTTGTCGCGGCTTATGCTGGCATTCAAACAGGTGCTGCCCGAGGGGGATGTGCCGACATTGATCTTTGACGAGGTGGATACCGGCATTGGCGGCGCAACCTCGGAGATGGTGGGACAAAAACTGAAAAAGGTCGCTTCGGTTCAACAGGTGCTCTGCATCACCCACTTGGCGCAGGTGGCTGTTTTCGCCGGTCAGCATCTGCGGGTGGAGAAACAGGTGGCAAACGGCAGAACGACCACCCGAGTCGTTCCGCTGGTGGATGGAGAGCGCACCCATGAGGTAGCCCGGATGCTGGCCGGCGCCAAGATCACCGATTCGGCCCTGACCCATGCCGCGGAGATGCTGGCGGCGACCGGCGGCTAACCAGCCTCTCTCATTGACTCAGAAAAAAGCTGTTCACCACAAAGGCACAAAGGTCACAAGGTTGCACAAATAATTTCAGCAAGTTATGTGGAAATCTTGTAGTGGGCCGAACTCGCCTTTTGAGTGAATGCCGGTTTACCGATAACTCTTTGTGTTCTTTGTGCCTTTGTGGTGAATGGTTGCCGTCTTTAGGCTGATTGTCCAAGCTGCTCGGCGATCCTGGCATGAACCTGCCGTATGGCGCGATAACGCTCATCCTGAAGCACCGTTTCCGGGGCGTCGGCATCCACGGGATGCACCGCCAGCCAGGTATTTTCACGCAACGAGCCCTCATACCCTGCCAGGGATTCATTCAAGAGCAGGAAGAGCCGGTCGTTCATACCGTCGAATTCCCCCTCGCTGAACCCCTGCATCGACAATTCCTTCCTGAAAAGCTGATCCCCATCATGGCTGAACTGCCGATAATCGAGCATGGCCGACGCTCCCTGGGATTGGGGCAAGAACAGGGAGACGGTTTTCTGCGCCCGGTCGGCAATCACCATGCGCGCTGCGCCGTAGGCCTGGGATTGGTCGGTCATGCCATAGAGCGCCGCACAGAGCAGGTCGGTGAAACAGTCGCTATGCAGGAAGCCTCGGCTGGCCCGGTCGGACGTCTCGTAATAGAATCCCCGGCGCTCCGGCTGCTCCGACAGGAGCGCCCCGCAGACCAGGCAGCGCTCGGCAAGCCCCTCCAGCCGGGCAAGGTAGGACTCCTTCTTTTTCCCTTCCTTTTCCCTCAGCCAGGCTGCATACAGACAGGAACGGGGCTCCGGGGTGGCATCGAAATTCCGCAGAATATCCCGGGCGATCTCGGTGAACTGGCCGTGGACATCGGTACCGCGGGCATGGGTCAGGATCGGATAGATCTTGCCGTCCGGGTTGGTATTGAGGCTCTCCACCTTGGGGCTTTTGGAAATGTAGGTATCCATGCAGCGGTAGCCACGATTGATGGCAAAGGCCCGCAGCAGAGTCTTCTGGTCCTTGAACAGCCCGTCAAATTTGATGCGCGAGTCGATCAGGCAGGGGATGAGCGAGAGCGATTTCTTGTCGATGCCGCGCTGGTCGAACAGGGCGAAGATATTCTTGCAGTTCTCCAGGCTGGGCATGTCCTTGACCGGGATCAGCACCCGGTCGGCGGCATAGAGGGCGTTCTGGGTCAGGATGTTCAGATCCGGCCGGGTATCGATGATGACGATGCCGCCAAAGCCGCATTCGGCGAACATGCGCGTCAGGCTCATGGGGCCCCGGAAATTTTCGTTCATCTCCCCCAACTCGGTCGAGGAAGGGATATAGCTGACGCCGTACTGGCCGACATGTACCAGTTCCCGTGCCGGGACACCCTTCAGCATCTCGAAGACCGTGCCCGTCAGATTCTGGCCCGGCAGCTCGAACATCCGGTCAATGGTGAAGTGGTTGTCGAAGGAGAAGATCGTGACCGGCAGGTCGTCGCGCATGGCCTTCAGGTAGATGGCCAGGTTGGAAGCCAGGGTGGTTTTGCCGACCCCGCCTTTTTCCGAAGAAATGGTAATGATATAGGGATAGTTCTGCATGCATATCCTTCAAAGTAGTGTTGATACCGGGAGGAAAGGCGAACCTATTTGACCAAGGCATCGATCGACTTGAGCAGCTTCAGGAGCGTCGGCAGATCGTCCAGGGGAATGGAGTTGGGGCCGTCGCACAGCGCCTTGTCCGGGTCTTCGTGCACCTCCATGAAGATCCCGTCTATGCCCGCCGCAACGGCGGCACGGGAGAGGTATTCCACGTACTCCCGCTGGCCGCCGGAACACTCCCCCTGGCCTCCGGGAAGCTGCACGCTGTGGGTGGCGTCGAAGATGACCGGGAAGCCGGTGGCGCGCATGATCGGGAAGGTGCGCATATCCACCACCAGGTTGTTGTAGCCGAAGGAGGCGCCCCGTTCGGTGAGGATGATATTTTCGTTGCCCGAGGCCACCGCCTTGGCGGCCACGTTTTTCATGTCCCAGGGGGCCAGGAATTGCCCTTTTTTGATGTTGATGACCCGGCCGCTCTGGGCCGCCGCTATAATGAGGTCGGTTTGCCGGCAGAGAAAGGCCGGTATCTGCAGCACGTCCAGCACCTCTGCCGCCGGCGCCACCTGCTCGATGGAATGGATATCCGAGAGCACCGACAGGCCGAGGGAGTCCTTCACCTTGGCCAGGATCTTCAGGCCGTCCTTGATGCCCGGTCCCCGAAAACCGCCGATAGAGGTGCGGTTGGCCTTGTCGTAGGACGCCTTGAAGATGAGCGGTATGGACAGGCCGTTGCAGATGGTCAGCAGCCGCTCGGCGTGGCGCAGGGTTGCCGCCTCCGACTCGATGACGCAGGGGCCGGCCACCAGCACCAGCGGCCTGCCTCCGCCAATCTTGACATCGTTGATTGCGATCTCGCGGGTCATGGTTTACCTCTTATTGCGGTACGCAAGTGCCGCCCCGACGAAGGCCCGGAAGAGCGGGTGGGGCTGGAGCGGTTTGGATTTGAACTCGGGATGGAATTGGCACCCCAGGAACCAGGGGTGGTTGGGGAGTTCGATAATCTCCACCAGATCCTTGTCCTTGTAGATGCCGGACAGGATCATCCCTTTTCCCGTGAGGGCGGAACGGTATTTGTTGTTGAATTCGTAGCGATGGCGATGCCGCTCGGAGATCTCGGTGGCGTTGTAGGCCGCATGGGCGAGGGTCCCCTTGGTGACGGCGCAGGGGTATGCCCCGAGCCGCATGGTCCCCCCCTTTTTGCTGACGGATTTCTGGTCCTCCATAAGATGGATGAGCGGGGAGCCGCAGTCCGAGAACTCGCTTGAACAGGCATCCTTGACGCCGCAGACGTTGCGGGAAAATTCGATGACCGCCATCTGCAGCCCCAGGCAGATCCCGAAGAAGGGGATGTTTGCGGTGCGGGCGAACTGGATTGCGATGATTTTCCCCTCGGTCCCGCGCTCACCGAACCCGCCCGGCACCAGGATGCCGTCCACATCGTCGAGATGGCCGTCAATGCCGTCCCGTTCGATCTTTTCCGAGTCGACATACTTGAGGTATACCCGGCAGTCGTTGGCGATGCCGCCGTGGGTCAGGGCCTCGGCCAGGGATTTGTAGGACTCGGTCAGGTTGACGTACTTGCCGACCACCGCGATGCGCACCTCGCCGTGGCTGGGGTGCCGCAGGGTCTCCACCACGTCCTGCCACGGGGTCAGGTCCGGTTCCTTGGTCCAGATGTTGAGCTTGTCCACCACCTGCTCATCCAGCCGTTCCTTGTTGAGCGACTGGGGCACGGCATAGATGTGTTCCGAGTCAACTACCGGGATGACGTCTTTCTCTTCGACGTTGCAGAACAGGGCGATCTTTTTCTTCATCTCTTGGGGCAGTTCCCGCTCGCAGCGGCAGAGCAGGATGTCGGGCTGGATACCGATCTTGCGCAGTTCCATGACCGAATGCTGGGTCGGTTTGGTCTTCAGTTCTCCGGCGGTGCGGATGTAGGGCACCAGGGTAACATGGATATAGAGGGTATTGCCGTGGCCGCGGTCGTAACGGAACTGGCGAATCGCCTCCAGGAAGGGGAGGGATTCGATATCGCCCACAGTACCCCCCACCTCGACGATGGCCACGTCCGCCCCTTTGGCGTTCTCGATGATCTTGTTCTTGATCTCGTCGGTGATATGGGGGATGACCTGTACCGTGCCACCTAGGTAGTCGCCGCGCCGCTCCTTGTCGATAACGGAGAAATAAACCTGGCCGGTGGTGAAGTTGCTTTTCTTGGAGAGGCGGGCGTTGGTGTAGCGCTCGTAGTGCCCCAGGTCCAGATCGGTTTCGGCGCCGTCGTCGGTGACAAAGACTTCGCCGTGCTGGAACGGAGACATGGTGCCGGGGTCCACGTTGATATAGGGGTCCAGCTTCTGCATGGTAACGCGCAGACCGCGCGCCTCGAGCAAGGCGCCCAGGGAAGCGGCCGCCAGTCCTTTGCCGATGGACGAGACAACCCCGCCGGTGATGAAGATAAACTTGGTTTTCATAAAATCTGCTCCTGTGGGAAAGGCTAGAAAATTATTGCGTCACTATGCGGTAGCGCTCCTGCGCCTTGGCCAGGTCATCGGGGGTATCTACACCGATGGATTCGAATTCCGTTTCGATCACGCGGATACGTATGCCGTTCTCTATGGCCCGCAACTGTTCCAGTTTCTCCGAGATCTCCAGGAATGTCGGCGGCATGGCGGCATACTCCAGCAGAAAGTCCCGGCGGTAGACATAGAGACCGACATGCTTGTAGCAGAGCAGTTTGCCATTGGCAAAGGATTCGTCTTTCAGGTCCTGCCACTTGTCCCGGAAAAAGGGGAGGGGGGAACGGGAAAAATACAGGGCGCAGCCGTCGGCGCCGGTCACCACCTTGACCACGTTCGGACTCAAAAAGTCGTGCAGGCACTTGATGCGCGTCTTCAGGGTCCCCATCTGCAGGGCTGGGTCATGGAGAAAGGGCTCGATGGCCTGGTCGATCATCTCCGGGGAGATAAGCGGCTCATCGCCCTGTACATTGACGATGATATCCGTATCCAGGCTGTGCGCTACCTCTGCCAGACGGTCGGTGCCGGTTTCGTGGCTGGTGGAGGTCATGACCGCCTCGCCGCCGATCAGCCTGATGGCATCGGCGATGCGCGTATCGTCCGTTGCCACGATGACCCGCGAGACCAGGGATGCTTTGCACGCCCGTTCATAGACATGCTGGATCATCGGCCTGCCCCCGATATCGGCCAGGGCCTTCCCCGGAAAACGCGTGGAAGCGTATCGGGCGGGAATGATTGCTGTGATTTTCATACTGACGTGACCTTGCAAGGAATTTCGAGTGGTACACCACGGGGCGGATTCAAAGGAAAACAGGCAAACAAGGAGCATGGCAGCGCCCTACGAACCGGTACGCCGAAAAAACGCCAGGAAGCCTGCAAGCGTGTTGTTTGAATGCGCCCTGGAATCAGGCATGTCCTATGGTAGGACATAATAGGCTACCTCAAAAAGAATGGGGTGTCAAGGATGGAAAGGCTTAGCTTTAGCCCGGCTGCCGCACCGGACCATGCCGTCGGCGCATCAGTGGGCTATGATGCCGGACCGCCAGTTGAAGGCCTCGAGTTGGGCTGTCAGGAGTTCGTCGAGTGTTATGCCGCACCGCTCGAGTAACGGCGTGACCGCGTCGAAATCGGTCACTTCCAGTTTCTCGGCAAGCAGGAGCAGTTCGCCCAATCGCCCCGAGCGATCGAGGAGGGCGGCGCAGATCTCCTCGTTGAGGTTGAGGTTCGAGATGATCTCGTCCATGGGCGTTTCGAACAGGACATCGAGAAGGGACAGGATGCCGGTCATAAAGGCCTCTTCCGATTGTTCGGAGGAAGAGGCGTGTTGCAGCTTTTGCAGCACCAGTGTTTCCATCAGGCGCCCCCGTACCGCCGCCATCTCCAAAAGCGGATTGTCGATGCCGCGGGAATCGTTGCCGGAGAACAGGGACAACTGGATCCAGCGCCGCAGGTGGTTGGTTCCCAGCATGAGGATTGCGTGCCGGAGGGTCTTGATCTTTTCGCGCATGCCCAGGGCAACGGAGTTGACCAGACGCAGAAGGTTATAGGAGAGGCTCGGGTTCTCCTTGAAGGTCTGTTCCAGCTCTTCGGGGGGGGCGTCCATGGTAAGCTGTTGGAGCAAGGTGAGCATGGCCCTGCTCGAGACATCGAACCGTTTTTTGTTGAGCACCACCGGACGTTCGAAAAAATACCCCTGAAAGTAATCGAAGCCAAGTGCGGCGCAGGTTTCGAACTGTTCGAAGGTCTCGACTTTTTCCGCCAGGAGCTTGAGCGGCCACTGACGCAGCTTGCGGACGATCTCGGGCAGTCGTTCCGGGCTGGTTTCCAGGATATCGATCTTGATGTAATCGACGGCGGAGTAGATTTCGTGATATTCGGGGCTGTACACATGGTCGTCCAGGGCCAGCTTGAAACCGAGCTTTCTCAACTCGCGGCAGCGCTCGGCGACATGGTCGTCGAGCTCGATGGTTTCCAGAAGTTCGAGAACTGATTGCCTGATGGGGAGCAGTTCGAGCAATTCCGAGAGAAACAGGCCGAGGTAGACGTTGATGAAACCGAATTTTCCGCCCAGGACCTCCTGGAGGCCGAAATTCGACAGGGCGCTGGTGATGACGCTGGTGCTGGCCTGGGAGCAGCTTTCGAATTCCGCGCGGTTTACCGTGGTGGCGCGGAAGAGCAACTCGTAGCCGACGATCTCCTGTTTGCGGTTGAGGATCGGTTGCCGGCCCAGAAAGAAATTTTCGTTGTTCTGCCCCATAGCGTTAACCCGTTACCCGCACAGCTTCAGTACTTCCGTGGCAATGTTCTGAAGTGAGAGCGTCCTGTGGACGCCGCCCCGCTTGACCGCTTCGTTCGGCATGCCGTACACCACGCAGGTCGCTTCGTCCTGGGCCAGGGTCATTGCGCCGGCGTCGAACAGCTCCTTCATGCCGTGGGCACCGTCGTCCCCCATGCCGGTCATGATGACGCCCACGGCGTTTTTCCCCGCGTAGCGCGCGGCCGACCGGAACAGGACATCCACCGAAGGACGGTGGCGGGACACCAGGGGGCCCTCCTTGATCTCCACATAATACCGGGCGCCGCTACGTTTGAGCAGCAGATGATGGTTTCCCGGCGCGATCAGCACCCGCCCGCGGACCACCGAATCGTTGTCGGCCGCCTCCTTCACCGTTACGCGGCAGATGCCGTTGAGGCGCTTGGCAAAGGCGGCCGTGAAATGTTCCGGCATGTGCTGGACGATGACGATACCCGGGGCATTTTCCGGCAGCATTTCGAGAAAGGTCTTGAGGGCCTCGGTGCCGCCGGTGGAGGCCCCCACCACCACGACCTTTTCCGTGGTCTGTATCATGGCCCGGGTCGTGGGTTTTTCCATGATGACATCGGCGGACAGCTTGGGGGTCACCGTGTGGGTCGCCCGCATCGCCAGCGGCCGGGGTCTGGACATGGCCGCCGCCTTGATCGTATCGCAGATGCGGACCCGCGATTCTTCGATAAACTGCTTGGTCCCCATCTTGGGCTTGGCGATGATCTCGACCGCGCCGTACTCCAGGGCCTTGAGGGCCGTTTCGCTGCCCGAATCGGTCAGGCTTGAGCACATGACCACCGGGATGGGGTGCTGGGTCATGATCTTCTGAAGAAACGTCAGGCCGTCCATGCGCGGCATCTCGACATCGAGTGTGATGACGTCCGGGACACATTCCTTCATGCGCTCCGCTGCCACAAACGGATCCGAGGCGGCGGCCATGACCTCGATGTGGGGGTCAGACGACAGGATTTCGGTCAACGCCTGCCTGACGAGGGCAGAGTCGTCGACGATCAGCACCTTGATCCTGGCCGTCATGATGATTCCCTCTTGGTACTCTGGACACCGATCATCAGAAGATCTTTCGTACCTGGCGCACGAAAACCTCGCCGCTATGGGAATAGAAAAACAGCTTTCTGCCCTGGTTGCCGCCGGTATCGGCGGCCGATACCTTCAGGCCGAGCCTGTCGAGCGCCTGCAAGGCGGCTTCGATGTTCTGGCCCCCAACCGACCCCGCTCCGTCGTTGCGGACGGTGAAGTTGAGCACGTTCGCCCCCCCGAAGAGCTTGGCCTCGATGTCGTTTGGGCCGCCGCACAGGGCGCTTATCCGGTTATACAGATATGTTACGGCTCTGTCCACATAACGAAAATCATCCTGCTCCGCTTTTCCGCCGGGGAGCATGGCGTGACAGATGGCCCCTACGCCGATCCGGGGCGCATGCAAAATCACCGCAACGCAGGAACCGAGCACCGTGGAGACAAGGGCAGGGCTCCGGGCGATGAAAATCTCCCCCGGTTTCAAGTATACGTTGCACACATGCTTGTCGTACAGGTTTTTCATAGTTTTCGATACACGGTCGATGCCACCGGCGTCAAGGGGACATTCAGGCCGCTCAAGGTTTCGGAGTGCCCGAGAAAGAGATACCCCCCGGGAACCAGTTGGCGGCAGAATTTGTTCAGCAGCCGCTCTTGGGTCGGCTTGTCGAAATAGATGATGACATTGCGGCAGAAGATGATCTCCATCTGTTCCCGCATGCCGAAATCCTCCATGAAGTTCAGGCGCCTGAACTGGACCAGGGAGCGCAGGTGGGGAGCCACACGCACCAGCCCCTTGCTTTTGTCGCGACTTCTCAATAGGTATTTTTTCTTCATCTGCAAAGGGATGGGGTCGACGCGATCTTCGGTGTAGATGGCGTTTTTTGCCTTTTCCAACACCGCCGTCGAGATATCCGTTGCCAGGATGGAAACGCGAAACCCGGGATTGCTCGCCATGAACTCCGATAGGACCATGGTCAGGGTGTACGGTTCTTCGCCGCTGGAACAGCCGGCGCTCCATATCTTGAGCGGCGACCGGTAACCGGCCTCCCGCGCCTCCACCAGCGCAGGAAGCGCCGATTTCACAAGGAAGTCGAAATGGGCGGGCTCCCGGAAAAAATCGGTCTTGTTGGTCGTCACCACGTCGATCAGGTGGATCAGCTCACTGCTCTTCTCAGCGCCGCTGAAAACGTGCTCCGCGTATTCCTCGAAGGTACGCATGCCGAGGGCTTTGAGCCGCTTTTGCAAGCGGGCCTCCAACATGGTCTTCTTGGCCGCCGGCATCTTGATGCCGACCTCGTCATAGATAAAACCGCTGAACCTGTTGAATTCCCTGTCTTTAAGTACTGCAGGAATGCCGGGGGTATGGAAGGCCTCGTCGTGCGGGTTCATAAAAGCGTTCCAATACGGGGAGAGGTCATAATCGACCGCCGGTGCACACTCATAGGCCATCCCTGTCAAGAAGAATAGTGTTCGTAAGAAGCTCCAGCTCGTGGGGGAGTTGGGCGGTCCATTGTGCACAGTCGTCCAGATTGCCGCCGTCAAGGCTCGACTGAATGTGACTGCACAGATGTGCGAGACGCTTGGCGCCGATGGTGTCGGCGGATACCATCAATCTGCGGATGTGCCTTTTGGTCGCCTCCGTATCACCGGCCCTGACAAGGTCGGCAAGATGGTCGATCAAATGAGGGGCTTGGTCGATGAACATGTCAACAAGCTCATCATAGAGGGGCCGGACCCCCCCCAGGTTCTCCAGCGCCTCTTCTTCGTCCAGGATGGGGAGCGTTCCGCAGGCTTCCGGTTCTGCCCCTTCCCCGGGGGGAAGGACGCAAAACAGGCCGCACACCGCCCGCAACTCCCTGGCCGACATCGGCTTTGAAAGATACCCGTTCATGCCGACGCTACGGCACTTGTCCTGGATCGCCTTGAGGGAGTAGGCGGTCAGGGCGATGATCGGCACAGTGCCCCCGCGGGCGGCCTGCTCCTCTTCGCGGATTTTGAGGGTGGCCACAAAACCGTCCATCTCCGGCATGAGGATATCCATCAGGATGAGGTCGTATCTCCCGCTTCTGGCCTCGTCCACGGCGTCGCGGCCGTTATCGACGCAGTGGACCTGCACGTTGCCCTTTTCCAGCAGCCTGCGGATGCTGACTTGGTCCAGGCTGTTGTCTTCGGCCAGGAGGATGCGCGGCATTTTATCGTCCGCAAGCCCCGCCTGGGGCGACGTGGGATAACTCCATACCTGGTATTTTATCGCTTCGTGCTGCATGGTCGTCGCTGCCCCGCCATACGTGGAATCGGGCTGTCACCCCACGTCCTGCACCGTGTACAACTCTTCATCGGTAAATATTTTATCGCTGTCCAGGATCATGATGAATCTGTTGTCGTGCTTGCCCATGCCCTTGATGAAGTCGGTGTTGAGGTGGGTGCCGATGTGGGGCGCGGCCTCGATCTGCTCCGGCTCCATCTCGATCACCTCCTGAACCGAGTCGGCCAGAACACCCAGGATAAGGGTCTCGTCCTCCAATTCCACCTCCACCACGATGATACAGGTGTTGACCGTGCGCTCGGTGGCCGACATGCCGAATTTGAGCCGCAGGTCGATGACCGGGACGACGCTGCCCCGCAGGTTGATGACCCCCCGCATGAAGTCCGGGGTCTGGGGCACCTTGGTGATGCCGGTGTACTCCAATATCTCCCTGACCTTGGCCACGTCGAGGGCAAAGACCTCCTCGTCGAGCTTGAAGGTGAGATACTGGACCGTTTCGATGATGTCCGCTGCACTCATGGCGCCCCCCTAGAATTTCTCGAATTCGTCGTCAAGACGATCCGGCCCCGGGGTTCCCAAGTCGAGACTGATCCCGCTGCCTTTGCGGACCGCCGGAGCGGAAACGTTCCGGGCGACGTGGGCGATTTGGACGTTCTTGCGGGCCGGACGGGGGTTTTGCAAACCCCGTGCCTGGCCTGCGTCGATGCGGAAAAAGCTGATGGAATCCTTCAACTGCTCGGCCTGACCCGAAAGCTCTTCCGAGGTGGAGGCCATCTCCTCGCTGGCCGAGGCGTTCTGCTGGATGACGCTGTCCAGCTGCTGGATGGCCTTGTTGATCTGTTCGGCCCCGGTGTCCTGCTCCTTGCTGGAGGCGCTGATCTCCTGCACCAGTTCGGCGGTCTTCTGGATGTCCGGCAGCATCTTGTCCAGCATGTCGCCGGCGGCCTCGGCCACCTGGACGCTGCGGGTGGAGAGCTCGCTGATCTCGCCGGCCGCCGCCTGCGAGCGCTCGGCCAGTTTGCGCACCTCCGAGGCGACCACGGCAAATCCCTTGCCGTGCTCCCCGGCCCGGGCCGCCTCGATGGCGGCGTTCAAGGCCAGCAGGTTGGTCTGGCGGGCGATCTCCTCAATGATGGAGATCTTGGTGGCGATCTCCTTCATGGCCCCCACGGTCCCGGCCACGGCCTTACCTCCTTCCTTGGCGTCGCTGGCGCTCTTGACGGCGATCTTCTCGGTCTGGCCCGAGTTGTCGGCGTTCTGCTTGATGCTGGAGGTCATCTCCTCCATGGAGGAGGAGATCTCCTCGGCGGAAGCCGCCTGCTCGGTGGCCCCCTGGGAGAGCTGCTGCGCCGTGGCGGAGAGTTCCTGGCTGCCGGAGGCCACATTGTCGGCCGCGGCGATCACGTCACCCACCACGTGTTTGAGTTTCTCGACCATGTTCCTGATAGCTTCCATCAATTGGCCGGTCTCGTCCTTGCTCCTGACCTCCACCGCGACGGTCAGGTCCCCCGCGGCCAAGGCGTTGGCCACACCCACGGCTTCAGTGAGCGGGCGCACGATGCCTCGCGTCAGGAACAAGGCCACGAAAACCGCAAACAGTATGGCCGCGCCGCCGATGACAAGTATCGACATACGGGCGGTCTCGTAGGTCTTGACCGCCTCCTCGTGACGTATCCGGGTGCGTTCCTTTTGGTAATCGCTAAAATCATTGAGAAAACCGATCCATTTTCTGGTCGCTGGACGGGCCTCTTTCATCATCAAAGATGACGCCTCCGTGTTTTTTCCGGCTAGGGTGAGTTCAAGCACCTTGCTGTTCAAGGTGCGCGCCGCGTCCTGGCCCTCCTTGACCTTGGCAAGCAACTCCAGGCCTTTCGGGTCCTCTTTCGTGGTCAGGCTTTCGATCTTTTTGAGGCCCTCATTGTACTTGTCGCGCTGTTCCTGAATATTCTTGCCGTATTCCTGGCGTTTCTCGGCATTCTCGTCGATGATCGCATTGCGGAGGTTTACCGATACCTCGTAGACATTGTTCAACATATCGCTTGTCAGCTCTGATCGCATATTGTTGACCTTGACGATGTGCTCCAGTTTTCCCTGGATCTGCCCCATATCGGAGATGCCGATCCAAATCAGCGCCAACATAAGCGCCAATATGATGCCAAATCCAAATGCGAGCCGTTTTCCAATTTTCATGTTGTTGAGCATGCTGTCGCCTCCTTGATGATGTTTGTCATTATACTGCAATCAAAAATACCACGGGGTGGGATGCCCGCTTAACACGGCGCATTATCGGCAATTATTGAAACCACACGTTGCGTAGCACCCCAAAAATGTTTTGTACTGTTCACATTGGGGCAGCGGAGGATACCCCGCCCTGCTCAAGGGCTTCGGCCGACTGGAGCAAGAGCCCCATGTCGAGGATCAGGGCCACGGTGCCGTCTCCCAGGATCGTGGCGCCTGAAATGCCTCTGACGTCGCGATACATCCGCCCCAGGGACTTGATGACCGTCTGGTGTTCGCCGATGACGCTGTCCACGACGAAGCCGACCTTGGTGCCGTGGATGTTCGTGATGACGATCTGTTCGATGTCCGGACGGTTGGCGGAGATGCTGAATTGATCCCGGAGCGGAATATAGGGGACGATGGCGCCGCGCACGTTGGCCAGATGGCGGCCGTGGGCCTCCTCGATGTTGTCCCGGGTGAGTTCGACGCACTCCTCGACCGACGAGAGCGGCATGACGAAGTAGTCGGGGCCGATGCGCACCAGCAGGCTTTCGATGATGGCCAGGGTCAGGGGGATCTTGAGCGTGATGGTGCTGCCCGTCCCCTGCGCCGTGGTGATGTCGATGCTGCCGCGAAGCCCTTCGATGGCCTTTTTGACTACATCCATGCCCACGCCGCGACCCGAGACGTTGGTTACCTTGGCGGCGGTGGAGAAACCGGGCGCAAAGATCAGATTATAGATCTCCTTGTCCGACAACTCGGCAGTGGCCGCAATAATCCCCCGCTCCACGGCCTTAGCGCGGATGGCCTCCTTGTCGAGTCCCGCCCCGTCGTCGCGGATGGTGATCAGGACACTGTCCCCGGAGTGCATCGCCCCCAGGTGTACGGTCCCCTGGGCCGGTTTGCCGGCGGCCAGGCGCACGTCGGGCATTTCGATGCCGTGGTCGATACTGTTGCGGATCAGGTGCACCAGGGGGTCGTTGAGCCGCTCGATGACGGTTTTGTCCAGTTCCGTTTCCGCCCCTTCGGTCTCCATCTCGATCTCCTTGCCCAGTTCTTGGGAAAGGTCGCGCACCAGGCGCTTGAACTTGCTGAAGGTGGTGCCGATGGGCAGCATGCGGATGTTGAGGGCCGTATCGCGCAGGTCGTTGGTCAGGCGTTCCACCTCCTCGGCGATGGAGGCGAAATCGGTGTTGCCGTGAAGGGCCGCCGTCTGGCTGAGATGGGCCTGAACCGTGACCAGTTCCCCCACCAGGTTGACCAGCAGGTCAAGCTTTTCGGCAGGCACGCGGATGCTGGAGGTCGATTCCTGTGTGGCCCGCTCCTGGCGCACGTTCTTGACGTGCTGCTGCTCCACCAGGGCAGACTGCACCTTGTCGGGCGTAATGGCCCCGACGGCAACCGCCAGCTCTCCAAAGCGTTTTTGGAGGCCGAGGATCTTCTGGATTTCCATCGGGCTCAGGTCGCCGCGCTCCACCAGGATATCGCCCAGTTTCTTATAGTCCAGGTCCGTATCGCCGGTGCCGCCGTCGTCGATCAAATCCACCTTCAATTCGCAATCGTCCTCTATGAAGATGAAGACATCCTTGATGGCGTCCATACCACGCGCGGTGGTCAGGATGATATCCCAGTAAATGTAGCAGAGTTCGGGGTTCATGTCGTTCAGCACAGGGACGCCCGCGGTGTGGGCCACCACATGGCAGGTCCCCAACTCGCGGAGTTCATTGATCAAGCCCAGCGGTTTTGTGCCGGACAGGAAAATTTCCGGGCACGGTTTGAAGCGGATGCGCCAGGTCTTCAACGTCTCGGCCTCGGCGTCAGGAGCGGGCTGACTCTGGACTGGCGGTGGACTCGGTTCGTTCGGGGATGACGGAACGAGCTGTTTGAGTCCGGCAATAACCGCCTCGCCTTCGGCGCGGTCGGACTCCTCCCCGGAAACGGATGCGTCCAGGAGGCTCTTGATGTGATCCCGGGCGCGCAGGGTCAGGTTCAGGAGCAGTTTCGAAACCGTCATCTTCCCGTTGCGTACCAGATCGAAGACCGTTTCCACCTCGTGGGTAAATTGGGCGACCTCGTCGAAGCCGAACATGGCGCCCGACCCCTTGATGGTGTGCATGGCGCGGAAGACCCTGCCGATCAACTCTTCGTCCGTGGGGTTCTCTTCCAGTTCGAGAAGCGACGTTTCCAGTTCCGCCAGCAGTTCGTTCGCCTCTTCCCGGTACGTGACAATATGCTGTTCGATCATGATAGTGGGCCTCGTGCGGCTAGGGTATGTGTCGAAGCGGCAGCGATCACCCGAGAACCTTCTTGATGACGGCTATAAGCTGCTCGGGTTTGAAAGGCTTCACGATCCAGCCGGTTGCGCCGGCGGCCTTGCCTTCCGATTTCTTGCCGTCTTGGGATTCGGTGGTCAGCATGATGATTGGGATGAACTTGTTGAGCGCCCCGGCCCGAACGCCCCTGATCAACCCCAGGCCGTCGACGTTCGGCATGTTCAGGTCGGTAATCAGCATATCTACCTTTTGGGAGGAAAGCTTGACCAGGGCGTCTTTGCCGTCCACCGCCTCAAGAACGTCATAGCCGTTTTGCTTGAGGGTGAAACTGACCATCTGCCGGACACTGGCCGAATCGTCGGCCGTCATTATCAGTTTTGCCATTATTTCATACCTCCGAACCAAATGCAGGATGAGTTTCCGTTGTGACTGCACGGGCTGTTCTGGCATGCCCCGATCCCGTCCTTCAATTCCAGCAGACACGCGGGGAGGTGCCCCGCAAAGGTGAACACCTTGCCGGCGGCTGCTGCCGTCTTGCATGCGGAGCAGATCAACTGCAAGCCCGGTATGTCGATCTCTTGCACCTGTGTCACATCCAGGACGACCTGCTGAGCGCCGGCAAGGGCGTCCCTAAGGGTTTGGCGGAATTCGCCGCTCCGTTCGATGGTCAAGGCGCCATCGATCGCCAGTGTTCTGGCCGAAGCATCCGCCGTTCTTTTCGGGTCACATGCTTTTTGTTCCATCATGCCATTCCCCCTCGCTCATGTATCATGTCTAAAAAAGATCGACATTGTCGCCGAACTCCGAATCGGCGTCCGTGGATGACGGCACTTCCGGTGCGGCGTCCTTCGGTGCCACTATGGCACTGGCTATGCCGCGCTTGCGGGCAATCGACTCATGGATGCTGCGTTCGCTCTCCATGGTGTAGCGTTCTTCCATGTGGCGCAGGTTATCCTTGAATTCCGTGCTGGCCGGTTCGAGTTCCCGGGCTTCCCTGACAATGACATCGAGGCGGGACATGACTTCGTCCGTCAGGCTCGCGACCCGCTCGTGGGCATCCATGCTTCCCGTGGCCTCTTCTATCCTCTCCGTCAGGGTTTGAACCTTGCCGTTGAGAGCGGCCAGCAGGGAGACCAGTTCGCCGTTCATCGTGCCCAGGGAGGCAAGGATCTGTTCGGTTTCCTCTTCCATGGTGGCAACCTTCGCCCCAAGGTGCTCCCGCTCCTGGCTCGCCTCGCCGAAAAGGCGCTCCGTGACATGGTTGATTTGCAGCAAGGCCTCCGAAACCGCCGAGGTCTGGGTCACTGCATCAACGGAAAGCCGCTTGATCGCCTCTGCGAGCACCCCCAGGGCGGCGCCCTCGCGGCCGGTGTGGGCCGCTTTGATCTGGGAGTTGAGGGCGATCAGGTCGATCTCCAGGCCGATGTCTTCAATATCCGTTACAAAGCCGGTTACCTCCTGCATCGTATCGGCAACCTTCTTCAGCGTGGCGGACATCTCCTGGTCGGCCAGGGTACATTTGGCCAGCACCGCGGTTACGGTGCCCATGTCGTCGCTGATGGCCCCCACGAACGAACCTCCGGTTGTGGAATCGGTGATGCCGGTGGTGCTCAGGGTCTCCGAGGTCATCCGAGCCTGTTTTCCGGCCATGTCCCGAAGGTTATCGACGATGGAGCGAACCGCTCCGCAGAGCTCTGATGCCGCATGACGGAGTTGTGCGGATTGAAGTTCGCACACGTCGCCGGTTTCCGTGATCAGTCTGTGGGGATCCCCGTTCGTATGATCGGCGGCGGAGAAGCCCTGTAACTTGGCGGCAAGGCATTCCAAGGCCTCCACAATGTGTTCGAACTGCTGACGGGTCATGTCGTGCATCTGCATGGAAGCGACCACTTCGCTGAGATTGCCGGAGACCTCGCCGGAGATGGATGAGATCATGGTGGCAAAGCTGGTACAGCGGTCGTTGACGGAGACCAACTCTTCCAGGGTGTGGGAGGCGCTCGCGAGGGTCGTGCTCAACTCCCTGTCCTGGTCGGCTTCGCTGGTGCGGACGGTGCGCAGGGTATCCCCGATCATGTCGGCCAGCATCTGCCGGTCGCCCTGGATACTGGCCGATTTCTCGTGCACCATGTGGGAGAGCTTTTCCACGTCCATGGCCAGGGTATGGAACCCGAGGCCCAGTTCGCCCAGGCGGGAACTCTCGATCTTTGTCGAGGTGCTCAGCATCCGCAGAATCTTGTACATCTTCTGAAACCCGTCCAGGGGCTCCGTCAAATGGTCGAGGAGTTCCAGAATACGTTCCAGCATGGTGCAGTTCTCATGGCTCTGGGAACGGGTGCTGGAGAGATAGGCCTCCATATTTCCCATCATCTCGCGCAGACGCTCGACCACCGTCTGGGCTTGTGGGCCGGAGACGGCCTCGACCATCCGGTTGGCCATGGACGTGATCTCTTGGGAACGTTGGTAGAAATCCTGCATTTGGGCACCGATCTGAAGAAACTCGTCCTCGGTGGTGCCTGCCAGTTTTTTGAGTGTATCGATTGAAGGGGTTATGACGGAGCGCCACCCGGCAAGTGCCTTTTCGCTGTTCGATCCGACCGGGGGTATGGTGATGTGCGGTGTTGCAGAGGGCATGGAATGCGTCCTTAATGGGGGTGAGGGAAGTTACAGCAGACCGAGCACCCGTAGTTCGTTCATCAGCTTCTGCCTGCTGATCGGTTTGACGAGATAGGCGGTCGCGCCACCCTGGTAGAATGCCTGAACGACCGTTTTGGGGTCGTCCAGTGCGGTAGTCATGATTACCTTGGCCTCCAGTTTCGGGGGAACCTGGAGCGAGCGTTCCAACTCCCGGATACGCTTCAGCGCCTCCTGGCCGTTGACCCCCGGCATCATGATATCCATGCAGATCAGGTCATAGGGGTGTTTGCCCTCGTGGGCCAGCCGAAAGGATGTCACCGCCTCTTCGCCATTGATGGCGATATCGCAGTCGAAATGCTCCGACAGCATCTCTTTGAGAATTCGGCGCGAAATGAAGTCGTCTTCCACAATGAGGCATTTCACGAAGGGCTCCTTTTTAGTGTAACGTCGTATCTGCCTTGACCTGGAAATGAAAGCTGCATCCGGCGCCTGGCCGGCTTTCAGCCCACAAACGGCCATCTAGAAGGTCGGCGATGTGTTTTGCAATACTCAGGCCGAGTCCTACGCCGCCGAAGCGCCGCGTCAGCGAACTGTCCACCTGGACAAAGGGTTCGAAAATCCGTTCGAGCATGTCGTCAGGGATGCCGCTGCCGCTGTCGCGCACGGTGAAGCATACGCAGGAATCTTCTGGCCCCCCCGCGGCAACCTCCAGGCGCACCCATCCGGCGTCGGTAAACTTGAGGGCGTTTTCCAGCAGTATCCCCAAGAGCCGGTACAGTTGTTCGCCGTCGCAGGCGATTCTCCGGGGTACGTCCGGCGCTATCCGGACATCGAGGCTGAGTTTCTTTTCGGCGAATCGTTCGCGATGCTCCCGGGCCAACCGCTCCACGGTCGAGGGAAGGTCGAGAAATTCACGCCTGATCGCCGCCGTGCGGCTGGCTCCGTTCCTGAACGAAAGCACCCGGTCTACGAGTTCCATCATCTTTTCGGCCGACTGGCGGGCCATTTCCAGGTATTCTTTCTGAACGCCCGAAGTATCCGTATCCGCAAGCAGATCAAGCGCCCCGATCACGCCGTTCATGGGGGTGCGCATTTCATGGGTGATGGTCGCCATGAATTCGCTTTTTTCGTTGGCCGCCCCGAGCAGGGCCGTGCGCGTCTTTTCCAACTCCGTCAGGGCGTTTTTCAACTCCCCGGTCCGGGCGACAACGGCTTCTTCGAGTTCGGCACGGCAGTTCTTTTCCATGCGCAGCAACTTCGAGTAGTTGACGGCCTTTGCGACCACGTTCTGCAGGTAGAGCAAGTCGAAAGGCTTGGAGATGAAGTCGAATGCCCCGTTCTTGATGGCGTTGACAGCCACTTGGAACTGGGCGTATCCGGTCATGATGATGATGGGGGTATCCGGCCGGCGCCGGTGGATGTCCCCCAGAAAGGTAATGCCGTCCTCGTCCGGCATCATGACATCCGTGATGATCGTATCGAACTCGTCATCTTGCAGCAGGCGGCGCGCCCCGGCGGCATGTTCGGCGGTACTGACCCTGAATCCCGATTGTTCGAGGCCGAAGGTAATCAGGCGCAGAATATCCTCCTCGTCGTCCACGACGAGGATATGGGGAAGCCGACGGTCAAGCGGCTCTGCGGATGAGGTCATGTCTGCCCGGTGAAGTGATCGTGATGCGGATTCGCCACATGGCTACTTTTTGAAATCGTTGATGGTAGAGATAACGTAATCCTTCTTGGCCGCGTCTTTCTGGTGGCAACCGAAGCAGGTGCTCACGGGGTCAAGCCCGCTGGGGGCGCCGTCGGCGCCGTATCCGGCAAACAGCCAGCCACCGGTCGTTTTCATGCGTTTGTCCTTGCGCATCAGGACGACCATGTTCTTGGAACCCTCGGTGGGAGAACCTGCGCCGTCCTTGATGTTGAAGTGCTCGATGATGATGGAACTCCCCTCGGCAAAGCGGTTGCCGGCCTTATACCCATTCATGGCCTTCTTGTCGGCATAGATGTAGTGAATCCCGTAAAAAAGCGAGCTTTTGTCGGTGACGACCTTGCGGCCGCTTTTTTGCCAGGAATGGTACGACTTGGGAAGGGAAGGGGAGGAGGAACCGGCCCACAAGGCGGCCGGCAGGGAGATAAGGCACAACATGGCAACTGCTACGATCCGGTTCATAAATATCAAGACTCCTGAAGTAATATGAAAAATAACTTAACATAACTTGCCGGTATGTCCAAATGGTAAATACGTCTCAAACGGCTCGGTCAGATGGTCAAAGGCGCCCAGGCGTAGCGCCAAGGCGAACCGCAACTCTGCATTGTCATCCGTCACCAAGGCGCTTGGTGTCGTTCTGGTTCACGCAACTCCAGTGTTGTCGACCGGTGCGACACTTAGGGGATCGAGATGACAAAGGCCCGCAGGTTCTGCCCTTGGTCGTAAAGCACAATTCCCGCCCCGTTGCTTACCTTCCCGCGTCGTATGGAAAAACCATCCTTTTGCTCGTGGGAGGTTATGCGGTAGTCGCTGGTTCCCGCAACTTCGGCCAGGGCGGATTTGAGAAATGCCTCGCTGATGGCATGTCGTTTTGACGCCAGCACCTGGAGGGCTTTGATGCGGCTGCCCGACCTGAGAATGCGGAACTCGTAGTTCGCATCGGTATAGCGCTCCCAGTTCGGTTTCCGCCGGGAATAGGCGTTGTCCCTCCCTTTCCCCGGAATAAACGACGGCAGTTTCACCGTCGCAACCGGGGGGGCGGCAGCCGTGCGCGAGGCCGATGGGGCCTTCCGGGCGATTGCAACGGGAGAGGGGGCCGGGGGGCGGGGGATGCTCTTTTTTGCCGGAAGGGCAGGGGGCACCGCCGGAGATTTGGCCGCCGGCCGTGACGGTGGCGGTGGCGGCGAGGAGACGCTCCCCCTTTGATCTAACCTGCCCGAGGTCAGGTACCAGCCCCCGACGGCCAGGCATGCCGCCAGGGAGGCTGCGGCATACTTCAGCCATCTGCCGCGATGCCGGGAGTGGTAGTTGTGTTCAAACGCCTTCAATAGCTCGGCCGGGATCTCCGCTTTTGGAGGGGCGGCGTCCGCCCCTCCAGGTTCCGTTTCCTCCCGGGCTGGGGGCGCCGTCGCCGCTTTGTGCCGGTCCCGGGGGATGTAGATATCGTTCCAGCGGAGTTTGAAAGCCGGTTTGAGTACCACGCGAAGGATACTCTTGGCAAGCTGTTCCACGGGCAGGCTCAGGTCGATGGCGTGCTTGAAGCATGGTCCGGCCGGCACGGCGTTGTCGTCCCCCGCGCGCAGCAGGACAAACAGGGAGGGCCTCTCTCCCAGCTCCGCCCGAATGAGGTTGACGATCTCTTCGGACCCTGTCCCCGCTACCTGTTCTTGGATGCAGATTACTGACGGTTGGTGGCCGTGGAGTTCCTCCCCGAGGTCCTGGAGGCTCGCCGTTACGCCGATTTCCAGCTTGAGCGACGGCTGGAGCAGATCTTTTATCTGCACCACCTTGGGGTTGTCGGATATGAATAGCAAATCTGGCATAAAATCCCTGGGCAATCCATCTTGTGGTGTCACGCCCGGCGGCGCGGGCGTGGGATGGTCAGTCGGTGAATGCTGCGCTGATGATGGCCTTCTGTTCGTCGGCATGGATACGATGGGAGCCGACGGCGGGGCAGCTGTCCTCCGGGCGCCCCACGTAGCGTATCGCCCCTGCTGCCTCGGTCAAATAGCGGCGCAGATAGGGCCACGCCCCCATATTCTCCGGCTCCTCCTGGACCCAGGTGAAGCGGGTTCCCGGGGGCAGAACCCCGACAATCTCCCCGAGCAGGTCACTGCGCAACGGGTAGAGCTGCTCGACCCTGACGATGGCGGTATCGCTTCGACCCAGGCGGTCGCGCTCTTCAACCAGTTCATAATAGATCTTGCCGCTACAGACAAGCACCCGGGTGACTTCGGCGGTGTCGGGGCTGTCCAGGATCACCTCCTGGAAGCCGCCATGCTGCAAATCGTCGAGGGAGGAAACGCAACTCGGGTGGCGCAGCAGGCTCTTGGGCGTAAAGACGATCAGCGGTTTCCGGAAGGGCTGCTTGAGCTGGCGGCGCAGCAGGTGGAACATCTGGGCCGGTGTGGAGGGCGTGGCCACCACCATGTTCTCCCGGGCGCACAGTTGCAGGTAGCGCTCGATGCGTGCGCTGGAGTGCTCGGCCCCCTGGCCTTCGTAGCCGTGGGGAAGCAGCATGACGAGCCCGCTGGCCCGGTTCCACTTGGTTTCCCCGCTGGCGATGAACTGGTCGATGATGACCTGAGCGCCATTGGCGAAATCCCCGAACTGGGCCTCCCAGATGACGAGGCCGTTGGGGGTTTCCAGGGAATAGCCGTACTCGAAGCCGAGTACGCCGAACTCCGACAGGAGGCTGTCCCAGGCCTGGAACGTTGCCCCCGCCCGTGCCGTCGCCGCCAGCGGCGTATAAGAGGCGCCGGTGGTGGTGTCGTGCAGGACGCAGTGGCGGTGGTTGAAGGTCCCGCGCCTCGAATCCTGTCCCGAGAGGCGCACCGGCATGCCCTCGTCAAGCAGTGTGGCGTACGCCAGGGTCTCGGCGTTGCCCCAGTCCAGTCCATTCCCGCTCGTCACCGCTTCAAAGCGCTTCTTGATCAAGGTCAGGATCTTGGCATGGGGGGTGAAACCGGGCGGCAGTTCCACCAGGCTTCGGGCGAGGGCCACGAGTTTTTCCCCCGGGACGCCGGTTTCGCTGGCGGCGGTGGCATAATTGCGGCCGATATCGCTCCATTGTTGATGAAAACCGATCTCTGTCGCCTGAGTTTCGGTTTGCAGGGCGTTGTCGAGGCGGGTCGCTATCCCCTGCTCGATGCCGGCCAGTTCCGTCGCATCCAATCCCGCTTCGGCCAGGGTATCGGCGTAAATCCGGTTGACCGGGGGGCGGGCCGTAATCTTGCGGTACATGAGCGGCTGGGTGAAGGCCGGCTCGTCCCCTTCGTTATGGCCATGGCGGCGATAGCAGATCAGTTCGAGCACCACGTCGCGGCCAAATGTCTGCCGGTATTCCAAGGCCAGGCGGGCGGCGTGCACGGCGGTCTCCGGGGCTTCGCCCTGCACGTGGAAGATGGGGCAGGCCAACATCTTGGCCACATCCGTGGCATAGCGGGTCGAACGGGCATCCTTGGGGAGCGTGGTAAAGCCGATCTGGTTGTTGAGTACCACATGGATGGTGCCGCCGGTTCCATACCCCTCAAGCTGGGACATGTTGAGCACCTCCATGATGCTCCCCTGTCCCGCAAAGGCTGCGTCGCCATGGATCAAGAGCGGCAGCACCCGCTGAGCCCCTCCCTCGCCGTAGCGGGTCTGCCGGGCGCGGCATTTGCCCTCGACCACCGGGTTGACCGCCTCCAGGTGGCTTGGGTTGGAGGTGAGGGTCAGGTGCAGCTTGCCGCCGGGCAATTCGATGTCGGCCGAGTACCCCTTGTGGTATTTCACGTCCCCATCGCCCAGGAAACCGAATTCCATGGTGTCGCGGAATTCGGCGAAGATGTCCTCATAGGGCTTGCCGAAGATATGGGCCAGCACGTTCAGTCTGCCGCGGTGCGCCATGCCCAGCACCAGGTCGCTGATGCCGGCTGCCGGGCACGCCTGCCTGAGCGCATCCAGCACCGGGATCAGGACATCGCCCCCTTCCAGTGAAAAACGCTTCTGCCCGGGAAAGCGCCGCTGGAGAAACGACTCGAACAGCGCCGCCTCGTGGAGCTTCTCCAGGATGTGCAGCCGCTCTCCCGAGGAAAGCTCCGGCCTGTTGCGGCGCGGCTCCATGCGGTCGATCAGCCATTGCCGCTCGGCCGGTTCCTGGATGTGCATGAACTCGACGCCGATTTCCCGGCAGTAGCTCTCCCGCAGGGTCGCCACGATCTCCCGCAGGGTTGCGCTCTGCCTGATGAACCGCCGCGCGGTAAAACGGGTGTCAAGGTCGTCGTCGCCCAGGCCGAACTCGGAAAGCAGCAGCAGGGGGTGCTCGAGCAGGCAGGGGGAGAGGGGATCGGTGCAGGCCAGCAGGTGGCCGATATTGCGGTAACGGTAGATGAGCGACTGAACGCCGGACTGTTTCAGGGCGGCAGTCTCGTCCATCACCCCGGGCGTGGGAGGCGCACCGTTCTCTCTGCCAAGCTCGAAACCGCTGAAAAAATGCTGCCACTCCTCCGCCACTGCCGTGTTGTCCCGCTGCCAGGTTTCATAGAGAGATTCAAGCCATGGACCGGAGAGATTGGAAATGAAGTTTTTTGCCATGTCTGCCTCGTAAGATAAGAATGCGCTGTCGCTACGTGTAGGCTTTTGGGGTAGCCTACCACAAAATGTCCTCTGTTCAGAGCAGAAATTCGTTGCGGCGTTGGTGGTTGCCCCACAAAATGGAACTCCGGCAGTGCGGCCTCATGGGTCCGCCTCGGGGGGCACCGCCTCTCTGGCGTCGTTACGCAGGTAAAGCTCAAGTGATATGCACAGGCGCCAGATCAATCGCATGATTTTGGGCTTGACGATTTTCCTGTTTCGGGATATATAAACGAACTCTTTTATGGTGGCTATGGTGAAGCGGTTAACACATACGACTGTGACTCGTACATGCGTGGGTTCAAATCCCACTAGCCACCCCAAAAAAACGCTATAACTGCTTGAAATGGCAGTTTTTCTATCAAGGGTCTTCTTCTCGTTTCGGCACACAAGCCGAGATACAAAAGAAGGCCCTTATCGTATACCACATCTGCTCCAGCGGGGAAAGAGCTACTACTTCCACCTGCACCTTCCCGTTTGCCATTCAACGCTGTTTCGGTTGTATCCATTGTAAAAAAAATCCCTGAAAAACCGGCAAAGGCCACCAAGCGCCTCCACCAGTCCGAGTCCCGACATTTGAAATTTGTCAATGCGGGCGCTTCTGCCTATTGTAATACCTACGAAAAGATATTAATCTCTGCGGGCCAAATTCCGCCTATCCTTTGTGGCGGGGGAATTCATTAATCATGTGTCTGCATTTTGCCGTCATTAATCTCACCTCCAGGAGTGAAACTGTATGATGAAACGCTCAGTAATAGCCGCTTTTGCGATCCTCAGTCTCTGTAAGAGCGGGTATGCTCTCGAATTTCAAGCGGTAGGCAGCGGCGCCCTCGGCGTCGGAGGGGCCGGAGTCGCTCGTAGTGATGGCGCCATGTCTCCGTACTGGAATCCCGCCGGCCTTGCCTTTGCGAAGAAGACCGTAAGCGTGTCCTTGACTGCTGCTGCCGGCCTTAAACCGGAAAAAAAACTGGCAGAGGACATCGACAATCTTTCAACAACGTACAAGGCCTGGAACAGTAACCAGACAAACACTACCGCCATAAACAACCTTGCCAATGCCGTTGCCAATGTCTCCGCTTCCGACAACCTCCGGGTCACCGCCAACACCGCTCTCGGCGCCCAAGTCAAACAGTTCGGTTTTGGTGTCTTCGGAACATTTGAGGGGGGCGCGGTTCCTCACACCGTTCCCGTTGACACAACAAACCCTCCCGGCAGTATTACTACGTCGCTGAATAATGACTACGTAACAACACGCGGCATCGCGCTTATCGAAGCCCCCATATCGTACGGGTATCTCCTGGATGTCGGCAAGTTGGGCCACGTCGGCCTCGGCATCACCGGCAAATACCTGTATGGTGAGGTTACTTCAGAAAATCCAAAAATATTTAATAATGGTACGGTCCTCTCCTCGAAAGACCTGACAAAGGACCTGTCCAGAAACCGTAACGGCTCGTCCTCATGGGGAATCGATCTCGGCGTGATGTGGAAACCGGAAGCTCTTCTGCCGATTCCGGTCACCGTCGGCCTGATCGGTAAGAATCTCAACGCCCCCTCATTTTCCGCAAAGAACGGCGACAAATTCAACGTGGATCCGCAAATCCGTGCCGGGGTCGCTGCAGAGCTCGCGAGCTGGCTGGATGTGGTCGCCGATATCGACGTGATCAAAAATACCACGGTTGTCCCAGGGCTGAAAAGCCAACTATTGGGTGGTGGTGCGGAATTTCACCCCTTCCAGTCTCTCAAGCTCCGTGTCGGTGGGTACACCGATCTTTCCGAATCGGGTGGTGCCGTGACCGCCGGTCTCAGTGTCGGTGCCCCGATGATATACCTCGATATCGACGGTGCTTACGGTCTTGGTACCGTTAAATACGACAATCACTCGTATCCATCCGAGGCGAAGGTTCAGTGCAGTCTGAATCTTGCGTTTTAAACGATCCTCGGTTCGAATCACGAGACTCCCCCACTTTTTTGCGGCGGGGGGGCTCGCCTCGCTGAATAGAGTCCAGTAAATAGCCCTCCACGGTGCGGACGCATCATGGAGGGCTTTCTGTTGTCTTCGCGCTCTTCTCCTACCACATTAATCATCAAACAATACCGACAGTGCTCTGGGGCTCGCCAATTGTGGCGACTGTGAACAATAATTTATACAGCACTGAATCCGGTGAAATATACAAAAAACAAACAACTACGAACGGTTGTGTGTTGTTGACTGCTTTAATTGGTATTTTGAAACTATTCATCTTCAGACGATGCACAGGGCGGGGGATCGCTATTTTTATGTGCAATACCGGTATGTTGAAAGTGGGGTGGGCCGGGAGCGGTTTTTGGCATGTCAAATGCTACTCAATCAGGGGGACGTGTAAGGACGTGTGTTTCGGGATTCGTTGCTGCTACTCCGTGGTAAAGGTAGGCACGACATGAAATCTGACAAATACAAAACCATATTCCATTGGTTGATCCTGAACTCCATCATCACCATGTGCATCGGCCTCTACCTCTCAACCATCTGCCTCATCCCCTCCTGTTCCCCCCAGCTGCGCAGCATGTTTTTCGATACGAACATCGATATTATCGTGCCGTATATCATTGCGGCCTTGATCGCGATCCCGATGATATCGCTCCTGTTCTATTGGAAATGGTATGCGGGACGAAGGCGGTGAGGCGCGCATTACCGGAGAAGCGGGGTGGGGGAGGGGGATTGTTGCGGCGGTTTTTGGGGGAAAGAGCCGGCTGACGTGGCGTTGGTAAAGGTATAGGAGGATACGATCCCCTTCTCGTTGAACAGGATGCGCAAGGTCTCCTGCTCCATGATGTCGAGCAGCCCTAGGTAATGGATGTAATAGAGCCAGATTTCCCCTCCCGTGTGGAGTTGGTATTCCTTTTTGCCCGAGGCCATGGACATGCCGGGGGTCTTGTACCTCAGGTAGGGGGCGCCGTAGAGTTTCACCACCTCCTGTTTGGTCGTTTTTCCGGCGATGAGCTTCTGCTCGACGTTTTGGGGGGTGATCCTGTAGACGCAGCCGGCAAAAAGAATGGTGGCAACCGCCAGTATGAATACGGTATGGCGCATGACGCCTCCTTGTTGGGTAGTCCTAGTATATCAGAGCAACTCCGACGTTCAAGGGGGAAGACGATGCGGATTGCCCGGTCGTGCCTCCAGACGGATGTCCGCCTGCGGATGCCTAAAAGGAAAACGCTTCCCTGGGGATTTCGGCAAAGCCCCCATGTTTTCTCCGGCCGGAGTTTGGCCCTGATCATTACTCCCGCCCCCTATGCCGACGCCTGCTCTGCGGCTGCTCCTTTCTGGCCCCGCTCCGGCCGCTCTTGCATCGACACAATCATCTGATAAAGTTCTTGGCACTACTATCGACATGTCGATACCGTCAAGGGGCCTCTTTCATGCATGATCAATCGAGCTTACCGGCTATGGCCGATGAACCGGTCTGCGCCAAGCGAATATCACCTGAACCGAAAGACGAGCGGCACCAGAACCACCAAGCCTGGCAGGATTGGGAACAGACCTTCGATGCCGTCTCCGACCTCATAACGATCATTGACGCCCACTACACCATACGGCGCGTCAACCGGGCCATGGCGAACCGTTGCGGTCTCCGCCCGGAAGAATTGATCGGGCGGAAGTGTCATGAGGTAATGCATGCATCGCCTGATTCGGCGGGGAATTGTCCCCATGTCAGGATGACGCAGGATGGGTGCATGCATACGGAGCAGGTTGAAGAAAAGAGGCTGAACGGCATTTTCGAGGTGACGGTATCGCCGATCTATGATGCCGAGGGGGTCTTGACCTCCTGCGTTCACATCGCGCGCGACATCACGGCCCGCAAAAGGTCGGAAGCCTACCGCGGCATGGGCCAGGACATACTGCGGGTGTTGAACGAAAAAGGGGACCAGAAAGAGGCCATCCAAAAGGTCATCGGCCTGGTGAAGACGGCGACCGGGGTTGATGCCGTGGGCATTCGCCTGCAGGACGAAGACGACTTCCCCTATTTCTACCAGGAAGGTTTCTCCCAGGAGTTCCTGCACAAGGAAAATTCGCTCCTGGCCAGAACACGGGACGGGGGTATTTGCCGGGACGAATGCGGTGATGTCTGCCTGGAATGCACTTGCGGGCTGGTGGTTACCGGGAAGACGGATGCCGCGGACGCCGGTTTCACCAAAGGGGGCAGTTGCTGGACCAATGATTCGTTTCCCGCTCTTCAGGTGCCTGCCGACGAAGACCCCAGGAGCAACCCCCGCAACGAGTGCATACACCAGGGATTCGCCTCCATCGCCCTGATCCCCATTCGGGCCAAAGGGCGCATCGTCGGGCTGTTGCAACTGAACGATCGCAAAGCCGGGTGTTTCACCCTTGAGGCCATAGAAACGCTTGAAGGGGTCGCCGAGAATATCGGCGAGGCCATGTTGCGCAAGCAGGCGGAAGAAAAGCTGATCGCCAGCGAGCGGTTCCTCCGGACGCTGAACGATCAACTCCCCGGCATGGTCAGCTACTGGACCGATGAGCTTCGCTGCCGGTTCGCCAACAGGGCGTATCTGGAGTGGTTCGGCAAGAGTCCGGAACAGATGATGGGGATTTCCCTTCTGGAACTGATGGGCGAAACGGAATTTCGCAAGTATGAACCCCGCATTCGCAGCGTCCTGCGGGGCGAGCCGCAGCGTTTCGAGAGGCCCCTGGTAAAGCCGAACGGTGAAGTGGGCTACACCTGGACCCATTATGTCCCTGATCTGGTCGAGGGTAAGGCGCAGGGATTCTTTGTGCTGGTTGCCGACTTCACGGAGCTCAAGCGGGCCGAGGAGGAAAAGGCCAACCTGGAAGCCCAACTCCAGCAGGCCCAGAAGATGGAGTCGGTGGGCCGGCTGGCCGGCGGCGTGGCCCATGACTTCAATAATTTGCTGACGGTCATTATGGGGTATGCCCAGATGGGGATCGCCGAGTTGGAGCCGGCGCACCCGTTACAGGCCAAGCTGGAGGAGATTCACAAGGCCGCCCAGAAGTCCGCCGATCTCACGCAGCAGCTGTTGGCCTTTGCCCGCAAGCAGACCATTGCCCCCAAGGTGCTGAACCTGAACGGGGCCGTGGAGAACACCCTCAAGATGCTGCGGCGCCTCATCGGCGAGGATATCGATCTCGCGTGGAAGCCGGCAGACAATCTGTGGCAGGTCAAGTTTGACCCGTCCCAGATCGACCAGATTCTGGCAAATCTGTGCGTCAACGCCCGCGATGCCATCGCCGATGTGGGCAAGATCACCATCGAAACCGGAAACCGCATTTTTGACCAGGAGTATTGTGCCGCCCACGTGGGGTTTCTGCCGGGCGAGTACGTGCTGCTTGCCGTGAGCGATGATGGCTGCGGCATGGACAAGGAAACCATGGCGCATATCTTCGAGCCGTTCTTCACGACCAAGGGGGTTGGCCGGGGCACCGGCCTGGGCCTGGCGACGGTCTACGGCATCGTCAGGCAGAACAACGGATTTATCACTATCTACAGCGAGCCGGGCCATGGAACGACGCTCAGGATGTACCTGCCCCGGTACGAAGGCGCAGGGGGACAGGTCCCGTTTGAGGACGCTGCAAAGCCGTTTTCCGGGGGGCGGGAGACCATTCTGCTGGTCGAGGATGATTCGAGCATACTGAAGATGACGAAGATACTGCTGGAAAAACAGGGATACGACGTGCTGGCTGCCAGCGGCCCAAGCGAGGCGATTCGGCTGGCCCGGGAGCATGCCGCCGCGATTCAGCTCCTTATGACCGATGTGGTCATGCCCGGGATGAACGGGCGGGAACTGGCCAGAAATCTGGCGCAGCTCTGCCCGAAGGTAAAGTGCCTCTTCATGTCGGGATATACGGCGAACGTCATCGCCCACCACGGCGTGCTGGATGAAGGGGTATACTTTATCTCGAAGCCCTTTTCCCTGCCCGATTTGGCGGCCAAGGTGCGGGAGGTGCTGGATCGGTGAGGGGTTGGGGGGAGCTGCAAAAGCGTAGATCTGGGATTCAGAGGGGAAAGGCCGGCAAACCATGAGCAAAATGATTGGCATCTTGACTTCCGGGGGCGACAGTCCTGGGCTGAATGCGGCAATCCGAGGGGTCGGCAAGGCGCTCCTGGGACGGTACGGCATGAGGGTCATCGGGTTCCGCGACGGCTTTCGCGGCATGATGGAAAACCGGACGCAATTGCTGGATTCGGCCGCGCTTTCGGGCATTCTCACCTTGGGCGGCACCATTTTGGGCACGAGCCGTGACAAGCCCTACGCCATGCCCGTTGCCGGCAAACTGATGGATATGACCGGCGTCATTGTGGAAAACTATCGCAAGCACCACCTGGATGCGTTGGTCTGCCTGGGGGGCGGCGGTACGCAGAAGAACGCCTATCATCTGATGAAGCAGGGGTTGAATGTGATTACCCTGCCCAAGACCATCGACAACGACGTGGCCCTGACCGATGTCTCCTTTGGCTACGACACCGCTCTCGGTATTGCCACGGAAGCGGTGGACCGGTTGCACAGCACCGCCCACAGCCACCATCGTATCCTCGTTTTGGAGTTGATGGGCAACAAGGCGGGGTGGCTGGCCTTGGGGGCCGGCATTGCCGGCGGGGCCGATGTCATTCTGATCCCGGAAATACCGTACGATGTGAAACAGGTTGCCGCGGCAATCATGCGCCGCAGTCACAGTGGGCAGGGGTTCAGCATCGTTGCCATGGCCGAAGGTGCCGTTTCCCGGGAAGACGCGGCTAGGCTGGCCGAAGGGGGCAAGGGCAAGGATAAAAAGAAGAAAGAGCAAAAACAGCAGGCCCAGGAACGGATTGCCGACAGCAAGCCGGGTAACAGCCTGCAACTGGCCCGGCAGCTGGAAGAGCTCACCGGCCTGGAATCGCGCCTCACGATCCTGGGGTACTTGCAGCGCGGGGGGACGCCTTCGGCGGGGGATCGTCTGCTGGCCACACGCCTGGGTACGGCCTGTGCCGATCTCATCAATAAAGGCGAATTCGGCGTCATGGTGGCCGCGCGGGGCGACGGCGTCAAGGCGGTGCCGCTCAAGGACGTGGTGGGGAAGCGCAAGACCGTGCCGCTGGATCATGACTGGGTCAAGAGCGCCCGCAGCGTGCATACGTGTTTTGGGGATTAGGGCTGGGGAGCAGATGCCATGAGAGGCAAGGCCGCAATTTTCAATTTCTGAAATTAGTGGGCTAGCCCCTCCCACCTCAACAGCTACTTATGCATTTAAGCAATATACTTAATTGTTTTGCCCCAGACAATGGTCTGCGATACTTGTCAAAGAAAAAGGCTTTGCGGGAAAATCCGCAAAGCCTTTATATTCATAGATGGTGCCGGAGGCCGGGGTCGAACCGGCATGCCCTTGCGGGCGCTGGATTTTGAGTCCAGTGCGTCTACCAATTTCACCACTCCGGCAGGTCTCGGCACTATACTGTAACCCTTCTTGCCCGTCAAGAATAAATACCGCTGTTCCACGGCTCAGAGGGGCGGGGATGTCGCCCTTGAAAAAAATACTGCAAAAAAATTCAAAATAATATTGACAGTGACGGCGTCATCTGGTAGTTAATTACTTCCTTAGTCAATGGGGCTGTAGCTCAGTTGGGAGAGCGCTTGAATGGCATTCAAGAGGTCGACAGTTCGATCCTGTTCAGCTCCACCAGAAATTCAAGCACTTACGATATTTCGTAAGTGCTTTTTTCTTTTAAATTTGCCACCATTTGTCCGCCCTGTCCCCACGTTTTCCACGAGGTAATGCCATGTTCGTATCCGCCGAACGTACCGATCTGGCCGGCTACGCCTGCACCAGCGCCCAGTCGCGCGGCCGAAAGCATGTCGAGGAATTTCGCGATGACCGTCCGGCCTTCGAGCGGGACCGGGACCGTATCATCCATTGCGCCGCTTTCCGGCGCCTGGAGTACAAGACCCAGGTGTTCGTCAACCACGAGGGGGACTATTACCGCACCCGCCTGACCCATTCCCTGGAGGTGGCCCAGATCGGCCGCGCCATCGCGCGTCGCCTGCACCTGAACGAAGAATTGACCGAGGCGCTGGCCCTAGCCCACGACCTGGGGCATACCCCCTTCGGGCATACGGGGGAGGAGGTGCTGAACCGGCTCATGGCCGGGCACGGCGGCTTTGAGCATAACCTGCAATCCTTCCGCACGGTGGATGAGCTGGAAGAGCGTTACCCCGAATTCAACGGCCTGAACCTGACCTGGGAACTGCGTGAGGGGATCATCAAGCATTCCAGCCCCTACGATGCCCCGTCGGAGGTCATGACCGGGTTCCTGCCGGGCGTGGTGCCCTCCCTGGAAGCCCAGATCATCAATTATGCCGACGAGATCGCCTACAACAACCATGATATCGACGACGGGCTGAAATCCGGGTACATCACCCTGGAGATGCTGGAGCAGATCGATATCTGGCGCCAGGCCTGGGACGGGGTACAGCGGAAATACCCGGCCGCCGACACCAAGCGCCTGATGTACCAGACCATCAGCGCCCTGATCGGCCTGTTAATCGGGGACATCTGCGCCACCATTGTTGCCAACCTGGAGCGGTACGCCATCGCTTCGCTGGACGACCTGCGGCAGGTCAACCGCCCCCTGGTGCATTTCAGCGACGGTATCACGGTGCAGAACATGGAGTTGAAGCGGTTCCTGTTCGAGCACCTCTACCGCCATTACAAGGTTGATAAGATGCGGGTCAAGTCTGAGATCTTCATCACCCGGCTGTTCGAGACCTATATCCGTTTTCCGAACCTGCTGCCCCCTAAATACCGGGCGCGGTTCGACCGTTTCGGCCTGGAACGGGTGGTCTGCGATTATATCGCCGGCATGACCGACCGTTTTGCGCTGGATGAATACAAGCGGCTCTTCGAGCCGTACGAACGGGGCTAAGAGATGCAGCAGGCAGAGAAGCAGGACGGCACCTACGATTTTTTCGCCTTTCTGGCGCGTATGCGCTACATCGGCCGTTGGGGCCTGATGCGCAACACCGTGCCGGAGAATATCCAGGAGCACAGCCTGGATGTGGCGGTGATCGCCCATGCCCTGGCCATGATCCGCAAGACCTATTTCGGCGGTGTTCTGGACCCGTCCCGGGCCGCGCTCTTCGGTATCTTTCACGATGCCAGCGAGATCTTCACCGGCGATATGCCCACCCCGGTCAAGCACTTCAACCCCAATTTCAAACGTTCCTTCCACCAGTTGGAAGACCGGGCGCGCCGCAAGCTCCTGGCCATGCTGCCGCCTGAACTGGCCAAGGAATACGAGCCGCTCTTCTTTTTCGAAGGGGATGAGGAGTACCGTATTCTGGTCAAGGCTGCCGACAAGATCGCTGCGCTGGTAAAGTGCATTGAAGAGGATAAATCCGGCAATCTTGAGTTCAAACGGGCCGGGGCCGAACATCTGGAGGCTCTTTCCAATAGCCCGCTGCCCGAGGTGCGCTACTTTTTGGAAAAGTTCCTGCCCGGCTACCGGCTGTCCCTGGACGAGTTGCGCCTGGGGTAGCACAGGGGAATTACGGGAATAAAAAAACGCGTCCGGCATGTCTGCCGGGCGCGTTATTGTTTGTGCGGACCACTGTGTCCGTTTCGGTTCAGTGTTTACCGGACCCGTTCATGGTCGCCGCCAAGCCTTGCAGCAGGGCCTTCCGCGAGGCGTCGTCCAGCCGGGCATGGGGGTGGGCGATGCGATACTGGAACGGGGGCATGTCCCCAGACTCCACCTCTCTAGTCGCCCTATCGGGTTTCTCTCCCTTGCCCGTGCCCCCCTGCCACTGGGAAAAGTTCAGGTGCCTACGCGCTTCGACCACATCGTAGTAAACCAGCCACGAGGCCGGGGCAATCCGTGAATACCAGGGCCAGACGGTTTCGTTGCTGTGGCAGTCGAAGCAGGCCTGCTTTACGAGGTCGCGCGTAGCGGGGCTGTCCCAGGTCGGTTCATTGACCGCCGGCGGATTTGTATGATCCTTCCCGTAGGGGACCAGTTGGCTGGCTGCGGCAAGGACGATGAGAATAGCGAGTGACTTCCTGACGATGCTCATGAGTATGCTCCCTTGTGGAGTATGGTAGTTGGAGTCCCGGGATTACGCTATCAGGTACGGGGTGACGGCTGTCTCGTTCAGGTCGTTCGCAACGGTAATGATCTCTTCGGCACCGTTGCGGCGGACCTTGACCCGGCAGGCGCCGCTCTGCTCGGCCTTGGTGTAGCGCAAAAGGATGCGCGCCGCCAGCCCGATGCCGGCGGGGTCCTGGTCGCCGATGATGACCCCTGCGGGCGTATTGCCGTCCATCCAGGTAATGGCCGTCTCGCCCGTCTGCATCACGTTCTCCAGGAGATTGTTATCCGCCTCGTTGCGTCCGATGATGACCTTGGTGCGTGCCCCGATGCGGAAGTGGCGGCCAATCTTGAGCAGACGGCAATCCCGCAGTTTGAGTTCGTCGCTGTGGTCGAAGATATCCCGGACCTTGGGGACGAAGGAGAGCTCGGTCAACAGGCAACCGCCGGCGGGGCAGGGGTAGTTCCTGACGTCCATCTCGTCGGCGAGTTGAATCTGATCCTTGCGGGAACGTCCCCTGATGGCGAGGAGTTTTTCCCGGTCGATCCAGCCCTCACGCTCGGGGAGGGTCGGAGGGAGGAAATGGGCCGATAACGGCCGCAACAGCAGGTCTTCCAGGCCGCTTTCCCGCTCGATCACCCGCATGGCGTCGCGGCGCTGGCTCATGGGCCGCTGTCCGAGCACCTCGCCGGTGAAGACGAAGTCGGCGCCGCTCTCAGCCATGTATTCCTTGGCCTTGCGCAACAGGTAGATGCGGCAATCGATGCAGGGGTTGATCCCCTTGCCGTAACCATGGCGCGGGTTGCGGACCACCTCCAGGTAGTCGAGCCCCTTGCTCATGACCTTGATGGGGATCTGGAATTCCTCGGCCACCCGGACCGCCTCGGATTTGCAGCCGGCGTTCTTGCCGGTGCAGGTGCAGAAAGGGGAGGTAAAGTTGAGGGCCTCCACGTCAATGCCCAGGTCGAGCATCAGCTTGACGGCAAGGGTGGAATCAAGCCCGCCGGAGAGGAGGGCCAGTGCTTTGCGTTTCATCTTGAACTCCTGGGGCTCCATGATACGGCCTATCGTGAACGGAAGGTGTCGCATCACAGGACCAATGGTATTTTTCAGGTGATTCCGGGCGATAATTTTCGGCAGACCATTACGTTTCTATCAAAATGCATCATAATCCGCTGCTGTTGCAGGGGCGCATTTCCGTGAAAACAGGTTGAAAATTTTACAATTTATGAAAATAACAAGTATGTTCTCACAAGTCTAGACAATTACGTTCCTGCATTTTGCGGCTATTCACAAAATACGTTGGAAAACGCGTCAATACGACAGGATTGCACCGATTATTGGGCATTGATTTTATGATAATGATGTTGAAGGCCTTGCGTTGCGTGATCGATTGCGTGTCAGTGTTCTTGCAGTATAGTTAAAACAGGCCGTACGTGCCGGGCGGAACGCCCGTGGGCACGCGGGTTACCTGGAGATCATCACGGCAGGACTGTAGCACAAGCGATACCGGTCGTCAGCGTTCGGCCAGAGCGACTTAATGTGGCAATGGCACCGGACGCACAGGAGGAGACCATGAAGGAAGCGCTGTTTTATGAACGGGAAGAAGACAGCCGGGTGCGCTGCGGCCTTTGCCGCTTCCGATGCCTGATCGCCGATGGGGCGCGGGGCATCTGCATGGTCCGGGAAAACCGGGGTGGTACCCTGTACAGCCTGGTCTACGGTAAACTCTGCGCCGAGCATGTTGATCCAATCGAAAAAAAACCGCTCTTCCATGTCATGCCGGGAAGCAGGTCGTATTCCATTGCAACGGTGGGGTGCAACTTCCGCTGCCGCCACTGCCAGAACTACTCCATTTCCCAGGTGGAGCGGGATGAACCGATCCCGGGGATGGAGCAGACCCCTCAGGAGATCGTTCTGAGCGCCAGGAATAACGACTGTCGTTCCATCTCTTACACCTATACCGAGCCGACCATCTTCTTCGAGTTCGCCTACGACACCGCCCGCCTCGCCAAGGAGGCGGGGCTGCGCAATATTTTCGTCACCAATGGCTACATCAGCAAAGAGGCGCTGGCGATGATCACGCCATACCTGGATGCCGTCAACATCGACCTGAAGGGCTTCTCGGAAAGTTTTTACCGCGACGTTGTCCATGCTCGTCTCTCCGAAGTCCTCGACTCGATCATCGAGCATCGCAACCAGGGAATCTGGATTGAACTCACCACCCTGATTATCCCGGGACTCAACGACTCTGACGCCGAGTTGAAGGGCATAGCAGCGTTCATTGTTGACAACCTTGGGGTCGACACCCCTTGGCATGTGACCCAGTTCTACCCCACCTACAAGTTGACCGACCGTCCGAGGACGCCAGTTGATACCTTGCGAAAGGCGCGGGAGATCGGCCGCGCCGCCGGGCTGCGCTATGTTTACGAAGGCAACGTGCCCGGCGAAGGCGGTGAAAACACCCGGTGCCCCTCCTGTTCAACACTGCTGATCGAGCGTTACGGTTTTGCCATAGGCACCAACAGGATTCGCAATGGGGCCTGTCCCGAATGCGGTGCCGCCATAGCCGGTATCGGCATCTGATGCGTATGGCGGAACTTGCGGCAGATCGGGCACTTGGATGGAGGTGGCAACCGGTCGCGCCCGGTGAAAACAAAGCCGCATGTCCGGCATTCGGCTGGGGTAACCTGCACCAGCTTCAGGCGCCAAACGAGATCACCGGTGCGATATACCTCGCATACACCGTGCAGTGGGACCGCGAGCGGTTCGCCGGCTGGATTCGCCCATTGGAAGAAGAAAAGATTGCCCGGATCAACTCTTCTTGCTCGTCTTTGCGTAGAATGTGGTGTAGTGCGGGAGTACGTTACTCCCTTTGCAGGTAGGGCACACTCTGGGCCCCTGCTCATGATCCGCCATACTCATCTTTACTGAAAAGATCGTGCCACATGCTTCACATCGATACTCATAGATCGGCATAGCGGTTGTCCTCATTTTGTTGTAAGGATGAAATCATTGCCGCTCCCGGGCCCGCCAGAAGACACCTCTGTGTTGGTCCTCCGCCACCGGATGCGCACCCCGGCTTCGGCCGGTTCCAAAGAGCTATCCCGGAGCGCAGGGGACGATGGCAGCCCCTGTCGCGGCATCGGTAAGCATCGTCTGGAAGCAACAGAAAACGGCGCCTTTATCCGCACGAGGGCTCGCCAGCCTTCTCACTCGGCTAAAGCTCCTTGATATTACTGAACTCTCCCCAGGCCAGGAAGTCCTTGGGGGCTTCCACAAAGTCGTAGATGTTTTCCATGATTTCGAGATGTTTTCTCTCCTCTTCGGCGAGCATGAGGAGGATTTTTGCTGTCGCTGGGGCTGCCTCCCTCTTGGCCATATCCTCGTACAACATGATCCCCGCCATGGAAAACTTGATTGCATGCCGGTACCCGTCGGGATCACTCTTCAGTATTGTGAGGACATTCTTCCTGTCCAGAAGGTCCTGGAAGACATTTTTGGTATTTTCCAGCAACTTTGAGTCGGCACTGCCGGGGGTTACATTCTTCTTCATCGCTTTGATCGCCCTGCTATGTTCCTCCTCAGCAGCAGCCAGCATGGAAAAAATCGATTTTAACTCGGGCTCGCTCGTTTCCGCGGCCAGTTTCTCATAAAATGCCTTGCTGTCCTCTTCCATTTTCAGCGCAAAATCGAATACGTTCATCTCCGTCTCCTGTCCCGTCCGATTTCATCCGTCCGATCTTCGTGTTTTGGGTTTCCCTGCGCTGCCAGGCAAATAGAAAGCCGTTCATCTATTACTTCAATTTGAGTATAGCCTGAAGAGCAGGTTCTTCAATGCTTGAAAAAACATTTTTGCCACCCCATGTGACGGGAAGTAACAGCGATCTATTTGGCGAGACGATCATCCTGTTTGGCGCAGCGTCACCTCTTACAACCTGGTGTGCACAAAAGGGATAAAAAATGCTGTGGAATCCGATCCGGAAAAATCCTGCGGCATGGCTGGTCATCACTCGGAATAACCTGGTGGGAGACCGGCTTTATCCATTGAAAAGACGTGATAACGTTCAGCACCGTCTTGACAATACAATGGTGAGAGATACCTTTAACCATATCCAGACTAAAAATAGCAGGGACGTCAATCACGGAGGTGTTCTAAATGACAGTTCAGATTAATGAAAAAGAGGAGGAAAAAATCGAGGGGCTGACAAGAGAAGCCGAAATCCTGATAGAGGAGGAAGCCTCTAAGAAGGATCTTAAAGAAAAACGGGGGGTCATAAAGCAAACATATTATGATGGCTCAAAAAAACTGAAACACATCGTCCCGAAAGGAAAACGCATATAGCCGGACGATACTGCTACCGTAACGTCTGGACGCCACTGTTTGCCGACAAAAGATGATCCGCAGCCCTACATACTGAGGCGTTTCATCTTTTCGACCAGGGTTGTCCGGTTGATGCCGAGCAGTGTGGCTGCCTTTGCCTTAACCCCCCCGGCCATGGCCAGGGCTTGCGAGATCAATGATTTTTCGATGGTGGTCAGGGAATCGACCATGTTGATCCCCTGTTCGGTAAGTTCGATGTACGGTCCGCCCGATGCCAGCCTCTGGCCGCTGATTCCTGGCGGGAGGTCTTCATAGTGGATAACGTCCCCCTCCGTCAGGGCCACCAGCCGTTCCACCATGTTTTCCAGCTCCCGCACGTTACCTGGCCAGGCGTACGCTTCCAACGCCTCCAGGGCGTGCTTGTTGATGGTCATGGGCGTGCGTGACATCACCCGGCAGCATTTTGCCAGGAAATGTTCCACCAGCGCCATGATGTCGGACTGGCGTTCACGCAGGGGAGGGAGGTGCAGGGGGATGACATTGAGGCGGTAGAAGAGGTCTTCGCGGAACTTGTTCTGGCGGACCTGCTGCTCCAGGTCCAGGTTGGTGGCCGAGATGATCCGCACATCAAGTTTGATCGGTTTGTTCGAGCCGACCCGTTCCAGTTCCTGTTCCTGGATGACGCGCAGCAGTTTGGTTTGCAGGTGCAGAGGCATGGTCCCGATCTCGTCCAGAAAGATGGTCCCGTGATTGGCCGCCTCGAATTTTCCGGCCTTGTCCCTGATGGCGCCGGTGAAGGCGCCGCGTACATGACCGAACAGTTCGCTCTCCAGCAGGGCCTCCGGTATGGCGCTGCAGTTGACGGCAATGAACGGCTTGTCCCGCCGGTTGCCGTTGTAATGGAGAGCCCGGGCCACCAACTCCTTGCCGGTGCCCGATTCTCCGCTGATCAATACAGTCGAGTCGGTCTTGACGATGCGGGTCATCCGTTCGAAGACCAGGGTCATGGCCGGGGAACTGCCGATGATGTTGCTGAATTCGAAACGTTTCTGGAGTTGCTTGCGCAGGTAGATATTTTCTGAGAGGAGCTGCTGCTTCTCCAGGGCTTTGCCGATGACCAGCTTCAGCTCGTCGAAATTGACCGGTTTGGTTATGTAGTCGCAGGCTCCTTCCTTCATGGCCCGCACCGCTGTTTCGGCGGAGGCGTGACCGGTGATGACGATGACCTCGGTGGAAGGGGAGATGGTGCGGGCGCTCTGCAGGATGTCGAACCCGCTTTTGTCCGGCAGGAACAGGTCGGAGACGATCAGTTTGAACGGCTCCTGGGCCATGAGTTCGAGGGCCGCTTCACCGGTGGCTGCCGAGGCAACACTGTACCCGACCGATTTAAGGAGCAGTTCCAGGGCCTCGCGCCCCGAGTCGTCGTCGTCAATCAGGAGGATCCGGGTGTCGTGTACCATCGTACCTACCTCACATGCCGTCGTGCTTTAAAAGTATATTGAAAATCGTAATGAGGAGGCCGATATGCAAGGCGCAAGCGAGCGAGGAAGCGAGGCGTACCCCTCGGTACGTCGAGCTTGTGAGCGAGCGGCAACGCCGCAGATCGGCCCCGCAGTAGATTTTCAATATACTTTTAAACGTTGAAGCGGAAATGCATCACGTCGCCGTCCTTAACCACGTACTCCTTGCCTTCCAGGCGCATGAGCCCCTTTTCCTTGGCCCCGGCCTCGCCGTTGCACGAGATGAAGTCGGCATAGGCGATCACCTCGGCCCGGATAAAACCCTTTTCAAAGTCGGTATGGATCACACCGGCAGCCTGGGGAGCCTTGGTGCCGTTGACGATGGTCCAGGCCCGTACTTCCTTGACGCCGGCGGTGAAATAGGTGATCAGCCCCAGCAGTTCGTAGCCGCTGCGGATCAGGCGGTCCAGACCCGCTTCCGCCAGCCCCATGTCGTGGAGGAATGCCTGTTTTTCCTCTCCTTCCAGTTCCGAGATCTCGGCTTCGAGCTTGCCGCAGATCACCACCGCCCCGGCGCCTTCCGCCCCGGCGATCTCCCGTACCTGGGCCACAAAGGGGTGCTCGCCGCCCAGGTCGTCCTCGGCCACGTTGGCCACATACAGGACCGGTTTGTCGGTCAAGAGGTGCAGGTCCCGCAGCCAGAGCCGCTCATCCTCGTTTTCCGCCACGCCGCGGAGCCTTTTGACCTGTTCCAGCAAAGCCCGGACCCGCTGGTAGAAGGCGACCTCGTCCTTGGCCTTCTTGTCGCCGCTGCGCGCCATCTTGTCGGCCCGCAGGATTTTCTTGTCCACCGTGTCCAGATCGGCCAGGGCCAGTTCGGTGTTGATCACTTCGATGTCGTCGGCCGGCGAGACACGGCCGCTGACATGCACCACATTATCGTCGTCAAAACAGCGCACCACATGGACGATGGCGTCCACGCTGCGGATATGGCCCAGGAACTGGTTGCCGAGTCCCTCTCCCGAACTGGCCCCCTTGACCAGACCGGCGATGTCCACGAACTCGATGGTGGTGGGCTGGATCTTCTGCGGTTTGACAATGGCCGAGAGCTGATCCATGCGCGGGTCGGGCACCTGTACGATCCCCACGTTGGGGTCGATGGTGCAGAAGGGGTAGTTGGCCGATTCGGCGCCGGCCGAGGTCAGTGCGTTGAAGATGGTGGACTTGCCCACGTTGGGCAGCCCGACGATACCGCAGTTAAAACCCATGATTTCATCCTTAATTGCGTACTATTCAAACGTCAATTCTGCCACAACATTGAAGATCATAATCTGCCACAGAGACACAGAGATTCAGAGAAAACCAAAGAAATGAAAAACGAAAAAACAACTATTCATATTTCATTGCGCTTTTCTCTGTGAACCTCTGTGTCTCCGTGTCTCTGTGGCAGATTTTCTGATTTTTTGTAATTTCACCCATCCAGGAAGTTGCGGTTGTTGAACATGCTCATGGCCTTGGGCAGTCCCTCGTCCAGCATCATCTCCAGCATGTCCTGGCCGCCGTCCAGTATTTTGGGAAGGGCCTCCATCTGGTCCGGAGGGATGTTTCCCAGGACGTAATTGCTCGTATCCCCGTGGACCGGTTTGCCGATGCCGATACGCAGCCTGATGAAATCCCCCTTGCCGAGTTGTTCCATAATGGAACGCAGGCCGTTGTGCCCGCCATGCCCGCCCCCTTGCTTGAAGCGTGCCGTTCCGAACGGCAGGTCGAGCTCGTCATGGATCACGACCAGGTTCGACAGGGGGAGTTTGTAAAACTGGAGCGCTTGCATGACCGACTTTCCGGAGAGGTTCATGAAGGTCTGCGGCTTGAGCAGGATCAGGCGGTCGTCGCCGCGGCTCCATTCGCCCGCCAGCCCGGAAAAGGACTTGCGGGTTATGGAGAGGTTTTCCCGGTGAGCCAGGCGATCCAAAAAAAGGAAACCCGCATTGTGGCGGGTCCATTGGTACATGGGGCCGGGATTACCCAGCCCCGCTATGAGTAAAGTCTTCATGGAATAAAACTGATCCGGTTACGCGGCAGGTTCGGCGGGGGCTGCGGCAGCAGCCGCTGCTGCGGCATCTTCTTCCGCTTCTTCCTTGGTTCTGCCGAGGACGCTGACCACGGGGGTCTTGGGGTTTTCGAGCAGTTTGACCCCATCCGGGAGAGGAATCTCGCCGATGTGGATCGAGTGGTTGAGTTGCAGGCTGGTGATGTCGATCTCGATGGTGTCGGGGATATTGCCCGGCAGACATTCCACGTGCAGTTCGTGATGGGCCAGGTCCAGCAGGCCGCCTTCCTTGACGCCTGCGGCGGTGCCCTTCAGGATGACCGGGACCGTAACGCGCAGTTTTTCGTTCATGTTGATGCGGTGGAGGTCAACGTGGCGATAGGTGCCTCTGAGCGCATCACGCTGCATATCGGCAATAATGGCCATGCTCTGGTCCAGGCTGCCGCCTCCCACCAGGGTGATCAGGTTGTTCTGGCCGCCTTCGCCTGCAAGGGCATCCTGAAGATCGCGATATTTGATGCTTACCGCAACAGGATCCATTCCCTTGCCGTACACGACGCCGGGGACCATATCGGCAATTCTCAACTGGCGGCTGACGCCCTTGCCGGTCTTCGATCTCAGTTCGATGTTCATCAGTTTCTGTTGCATACGGTGTTCCTCCACGTGTAGTGATGGGGCGGACCCCACCCTGTACAATTATAAAAGTATGTTCCTAAACAAAAAGCGAGCTGACGGATTCATCCTCATGGATGCGGCGGATGGCCTCCGCCAGAAGCCCCGACACGGACAGCATCGTGATCTTCGTTGTCATGTTTTCCTTGTCTCCCAGCGGGAGGGTGTCGGTCAACACGACCTCGGAGATCTCCGAATTGTTGATACGTTCGATGGCCGGACCGGAGAGCACGCCATGGGTGGCGCAGGCATAGACGGCAGTGGCGCCGTTTTCCTTGAGCGCCTTGGCCGCCTGGGTAAGTGTTCCGGCGGTGTCGATCATGTCGTCCAGAATGATGGCGATCTTGCCGCGCACATCGCCGATCAGGTGCATGACCTCGGCAACGTTGGGGCCGGTGCGGCGTTTATCGATCACCGCCAGTGAACATTCCAGCCGTTTGGCAAAAGCCCTCGCCCGTTCGGTGCCGCCCGCATCCGGGGTCACCATCACGATCGGCTGGCCGTCGAAGCGGTTTTTTAGGTGATTGAGGATGACGGGTGCCGCATAGAGGTTGTCCACCGGAATATCGAAGAACCCCTGGATCTGGCCGGCGTGCAGGTCTACCGTTACCACCCGGTCGATACCGGCCGTGGTGATCAGGTCGGCCACCAGCTTGGCGGTGATCGGGGTACGGGGCGCGGCCTTGCGATCCTGGCGGGCGTAACCGTAATAGGGGACCACGGCGGTGATGGTCGCGGCGGAGGCCCGTTTGAGGGCGTCGGTCATGACCAGCAGTTCCATCAGGTTGTCGTTGGTCGGGGCGCAGGTGGACTGGATGACATAGACATCACGGCCACGGACGTTTTCGTTGATTTCAACCATAACCTCGCCGTCCGAAAACCTACGGACACGGGCCGCCCCCAACGGCATCTTGAGGGCCTCGCAAATTTTCAGGGCAAGGGTTGGGTTGGAATTGCCGGAAAAGATTTTGATCTTGTCGAGCATAATGGTTTGTCTGCCTCTCAGCCAAAAAGGACTATACCGGGCTCTACGCGCGGAAATCCCTGAATTTCCAAAAAGGAAATGAAAGATATACTAAAACGACCGTCAAAATGCAACCTCTTTCGCTCATGGGGCGCTTATTCCCTGCCGGAGGCATCCAAACCGGCTCGGACGTGCGTTTGTCCGGCCGTGGTGCGCGGAGGGGCGCGGCGTCAGCCCCGCAGCACGATCACCTCGGTCAGGGCAAACAGAAGAAAATGCGTTGCCTCGTCGGCCTCTAGCTCCAGGTCTGCAGCGATGCGCCCGGCCGGGTCCGTGCCGTTCAAACGCTCCAGAAGACGGAAATAGGGCTCGGCCAGGGACTCGGTGCAGACCCCGTCGCGGCCCGGATAGATGGCGGCAAAGGAGCCGACCGGGGCCAGGGTGTCGGCCAGGCGGCGAATGTCCGGCACGCCGGCATCCAGAATTTCCAAGATTTCGTAGTGAAACTCCGCCAGACGGACCGACCCTGCCAGCCGCAATGGTAGGTGCAGGAGGCGGCCCTTATCCTTGTTTCGCCCCGGCGGTTGTTCCGGCGGGGTCAGGAGTGCGGCGGCATAGTGGTAGTGGTAATCCACCAGGTCGAGAACCACGGGCAGAAGCCGTTTCAGGCCCGGTTTGCCGAATGCGCTGCCCAGAAAGTCCCGTTGGAGTTGCCAGACCGCCTGGTCGTCCAGATCGCTTTCACCGATCTGCGCGTCCTGCACGGTCGGCAGCCATTGGGAAAACAGGTTCAGAAAACCGCTGGGGGATGTCTTGAGGGCTTTGACGACCTCATTGAACCAGGCCACGGCCTTGCCCCGGGTGTAGAAGATGTCGCAGGCCGTTGCCAGGCGCTGCGCCACGATCATGTCGCCAGCCGAGATCGTGGGGGAGGAGAGCAGGGTGTAGGGCGGCTGGGGCAGGTGGTTGAGGCCGATGGCGGCGCTCCGGTCGGCAAGGGGGGTGCCGGGCAGCACCGCCAGGGGGAAGATGTCCAGGTGGTTGGGGTAGAGCGCCAGGGCAAAGTCCAGGCTGCGGCGGAAACCCGCCAGGGTGTCGCCGGGCAGGCCGTAGATGAGGTCGAAGCCGAAGGTGGCGCCGCTCTCGTTGAGCAGGCTGATCCGTGCGGCAAAGTCGTCGGGCCGAAAGGAACGCCCAACCCCCCGCAGGACATGGCTGTCGGCGCTTTGCAGGCCGATCTGCAGCGAGCAGGTGATTTGGGAAAAGAGGTTGGCCAGTTCCCGGTCGATGAACTCGCTGCGGACTTCGAAGTGGAAGTGGATGCCGGGCGCGATCCTTTTGATCAGCCTCAGGATGGCCTTGGCCCTTTTCAAGTCCTGGTTGAACGTGGAATCGAGCACAAAGACCTGGGATACCCGGCCCTTGGCAAAATGGCGCAGTTCGGATTCGATCCGCTCCAGGGAAAAACGCCGTACGCCGTGCTGACCCCGGGAGTCGAAACAAAAATCGCAGGTAAAGCCGCATCCGCGGGAAAGCTGCCACAGGATGCCCGGATAGCGGCCGTAATCCAGAAGGCCCTCCAGGTAAGGGGAGGGGATGGCGTCCAGATCGGCCAAGGGGGCGGCGGGGGTAAAGGGCGTCGCCGTCCCTGGCAGCAGTATGCCGGGGATGCCCTCCAGGGGGGCGTTGCCGGCCAGTCGCGTGCAGAGGGTCGCAAAAGGTTTTTCCCCTTCACCCACGATGGCCAGGTCCAGGGAAGATCCGTCGAGCACGCCGTGCGGGTCGGCCGTCACCTCCGGCCCGCCGGCGAAAAGCAGCACCCGGGGCATGCAGCGGCGCACCTCGGCCGCGATTGCCAGGCAGGCGGCGCGGTTCCATACATACAGGGAAAAACCGATGGCTGCCGGTTGCCGCTCTACCAGGTTGTGGGCGCACGCGAGGGCGTCGTCGCCGACAAAAAAATCCTCCAAGTCTATTTCTGTGCCTGTTTCGGCCGCAAAGCATTTTAAAAAGGCGTTGGCAAGAGGAATCGCCTGGGGGGAAGGGGCGGGATGAAGTGAGACAAGGGTGATGCGCACGGGTGCGAATCCTTTCAAGAAGCGTCCGGTAAGGGGACGCCCAGGCGGTTTGCGGCCGGTACAATGAAAAAGGGTTAGCTTGGCAAGCTAACCCTATTGGTAGCGATCCTTCTTTGTTGCTTGGAAAATTACTACAATTTCTGGTCAAAGTCAATAGCAAAATCAATATGTTCGCTCGATACTACCGTGGCTGGCCGGGGATGTGTGCCCGGTGTTTACACTACCTGCACCATTGTATACCAGCAAATTATATGCGTAGGTCGTCGCCAAGCCGCATTTTTATTGGCAATTTGCAAAGGGTTTGTGATATGTGTATGAAAAATAGCAAGAAGTAGCAGGTAAACCTGAGAGTGGTCGTCGCAAGAATCTAGTCTGATCTACAAGAAGCAATGCTCTGATTCATGTACAGATGCCTTCGTAATGGAGGCTAATTCATAGAGCTCGAAAGGAGAGCACAATGACCAAGGCAGAGCTGGCAGTAAAGATCGCAGAGGCGGCAGGAATCACCAAGACGCAGGCTGAAAAGGCCCTCAAGGGGTTCATCGATGCTACAACCGCAGCACTCAGGAGTGGCGAAAAAGTCACCTTGATCGGCTTCGGTACCTTCAGTGCGGTCACGCGAAAAGCTCGTACCGGACGGAACCCCCAGACCGGCAAGGCTCTCAAGATTCCGGCCAAGACCGTTGGCAAGTTCTCCGCAGGCAAACCTTTGAAAGACCTTAAGGCAGCTGCGCCGAAGAAAGCCGCTCCCAAAAAGGCGGCTCCTAAAAAGGCAAAAAAGAAATAGCTCTGTATCAATGGGTGGCTTTTTTAAACCCAGCATGGCCGGGGCGTCACACAAGCAAAGGCCGTTTTCGCACAGAAAACGGCCTTTATTTCGGTTCTCCGCAAAACTCTCTTCCCAATGACCGCAGGCGAGGGACGCAAGCCTATGGATGACAAGCAAACCCCTGACGCAGCCGGATTCGGTCCCGGACTTGCCGTGATTCGAAAACGACGCAGGTATTTTTTCGGAACCGTCGCCATCTACATACCGGCCATGTGGGTCATCCATTCAATTTCGCCGACCTACCGCACGATGGGCACCTCCATCGGGATATGGGTTGTTATTCTCATTATTACCATGTTCTGGTCGGCTGTGTGCGTCTGCCCCCGCTGCGGAAATCTTTTCCATGTCAATGGTATGACCCTCCTTTATTTGCGCAAATGTCTCCATTGCCAGCTCCACATAAATGCCGACAAAAAGCCCACAGACGCCTGAAAATACCGCGACGGCACCAACCCGTTCATAATCGCATTCCTTCACATTTCGCAATGAACCTCGCCCCGATAGCGGAGGCCGCAGAGGCTTTGCCCAGGTAGTTGTGGGCGGCCTTGCGGTTTCCCGTGCCGTTGTCGGCGTTATGCGCTGGGGTGGGGGACTTACGCAGCAAAGAGGCACCTCCATCTATCGATGAAGATGCCTCTTTACTTTGATTCTTTGCCTCTATGCTCCGGATCGGATGATCCTCGGAGATTCAGTGATCCGGCTCGAACGGCACCGGTTCGCAGACGCTGGTGCTGCTGTGGGTTTTCGCCCCGCATCTGGAACAATAGAATGCGGGTTCGCTGCTCAATTGGGCGCGCTGTCGGCTATCGGTAACCGCGCATATCTTTGCACTTTTGCTTGCCATGACCTGATCCCCCTTTCGGGATGTGTCGTACATCGTACTACCTTATTATTATCATAAACCTTTTTCGGGAAATGGGCAAAAAGAGTGGTGAGCGGTTTAGGCGTGATTGGAGAGAGTCCATTGCTGCCCGGATTTTATCCCGCTGCCCCTCTGTATCTCTCATAGCCGTGCCTCATTTGTCCGGTTGTCCGGCGTCTACTCACCCTCGGGGGAGGCTGCTATGAAATTTATTATAACACGTGAATTTCTGTCCGACGGTTTCGGGCGCAAGAGCGGAAAGATGGTAAACTTAATGGCAAACTGAGGAATCATGAGCCAACAACGTGGCGATCATAACGAGCGGCAGAGAATGGAGGATGCCATGATAATAGCCGTTCCCAAAGAGATCAAGAGAGAAGAGTACCGGGTGGCCCTTACACCGGCCGGCGCCGCGGAACTGACAAAGGCAGGTCACAAGGTGCTTGTGGAAAGCGGCGCGGGGAACGGGAGCGGCTTCTATGACGATCACTACCGGCAGAACGGCGCCACGATTGTTGCTCACAAAGAGCTGTTCCGGCAGGGCGAACTGATTGTCAAGGTTAAGGAACCACTACCGGAGGAATTTGATCTATTCCGGGAAGGACAGACCCTCTTTGCCTACCTTCACCTGGCCCCCAATCGCAAATTGACTATGTTTCTCGTGGAAAGAAGGATTGCCGCCCTGGCCTATGAAACCCTTGAAATCAACGGCGACCTCCCGCTATTGGCCCCCATGAGCGAGGTGGCAGGCCGGATGGCCCCCCTGGTGGCGGCTTGGTTGTTGCAAAGGTGCGTGGGAGGGGGCGGCCTGCTTCCGACGGGTGCGGTGGGGGTACGACCTGCCAAGGCGCTCATCCTGGGGGCTGGTACGGTTGGTTCCCATGCAGCTCGGGTTGCGACGGGCATCGGCATGGAGACCGTCGTGCTGAATCGGGGGATCGAGCGACTGCGGCGGATCGACGAGTTGACGGGCGGCCGGGTGCGAACCGGGTCGCTGGTGAGAGAAACCATCAGCACCGAGATAAGGGATGCGGACGTGGTCATCGGCGCGGTCTTGACGCCGGGCGGCAGGACTCCGTTGCTCATAACGGGGGAGATGGTGGGCGAGATGAAGAAGGGGGCGGTAATCGTCGACGTCGCGGTGGACCAGGGCGGCTGCGTCGAGACGACCCGTCCCACGACACATGGCGATCCCTTCTACCTTGTGGACGGCATTGTCCACTATGCCGTCGCCAACATGCCTGGGGCCTACCCGCAAACCTCCACCCTGGCCTTGACCAATGCCACACTCCCCTACGTGATGATGCTTGCCGAACACGGGGTAGAGCGGGCTGTTGCCAAGCTGCCAGCTTTGGCAACAGCGGTGAACGTCCGGGATGGGAGGATTGTCCATCCGGCTCTGCCACCTGTGTCATGAGATAGTGAAAAAAAGCTACAGTGTGTCTCAAAACAACAAAACAGCCACCTGCGAATTAACGTAAGTGGCTGTTTTATTGGCTGGGGCGGCAGGGATCGAACCTGCGAATGCCGGAATCAAAATCCGGTGCCTTACCGCTTGGCGACGCCCCAATAAACGAAAGAGGAAGAGATTGTATCTTAGATTGTTTCGGCAACGGCGGCGAACCAACCGGTGTCGGCGGTCAGAACGGTGCGGGCCCGTTCGGCGCTTTCCCGGTCCCGGAAGAGACCGAAGACGGTGGGGCCGCTACCGGACATCATGGCGCCTGCCGCACCCTCGCGAAGCATGATTTCCTTGATCTCGGCAATTACGGGAAAAGCGGGGATGGTTACCGATTCCAGGTCGTTGGAAAAGATCGAACAGATATCCTCAATACTCCGAAAAAGCTCGGGGAGTTTAGCCAGACCGTCCCGGTTTGTCAACTGTAAACTTCGATAAACCCAGGCCGTGGAAACATGCACACCAGGGTTGACCAGCAGCACCCAGACGGGCGGCATGGCCGGCATGGGGGCGAGCTGTTCGCCGACGCCCTCCGCCAGGGCCGGTTTTTGAAAGACGAAGAAGGGCACATCGGCCCCCAGGGTAAGGCCGATCTCCATGAGGCGCTGTTCCGAGAGCTGAAGGCCCAGCAACTCATTCATGCCCATCAGCACCGTGGCGGCATCGCTGCTCCCCCCGCCCAGGCCGGCCGCAACGGGGATGTTCTTGGCGATGTCGATGGCCGCCCCCATCCCCTGGTCCGCCAGGTCGAGCAAGGCTTTGGCAGCCTTCCAGGCGATGTTTCCCGGCCCGTCGGGCACGCCGTTTTTGCCGCAGGTAACGGTGATGCCGGGGGTGTCGGTCAGGGTAATGGTAATGATATCGCACAGGTTGACCCGCTGCATGACCATGCGCAGATCGTGATAGCCGTCGGGGCGGCGCCGGATCACGTCCAGGCGGTAGTTGACCTTGGCAGGGGCTTGTAACGTCAGGCTCTTCACACACACTCCATGGTTGCGGGGCGCACCCCGCAGTGATGTGGGTTGAAATTGGGAATATTTACTTAACGCAAGAGCCCCTTAAAGGCAAGCCCAAAGTGTCCACGGGCATGGTGGTTAAAAACTCATCGGCGAGTTTATCCGGTGCCGGGCATCGTCCCGGTTGCCTGCAACAGGGGAGATCGGGCCGGCGGTTTTTCGTTTGACGATAAAAAGCGGGCTTGCGCGGCGAGGTTTCACCATACTATACTGGTCACCGCCCCTGACGACAGGGGTGAGATTCGTTCAAAAGGAGATGTGACCGTGAATCCGAGATTTCCCGCCGAATGGGAAGCGCAGGACGGCGTCCTGCTGGCCTGGCCCCACGAGGGCACCGATTGGTCCTCTATGCTGGACGATGTCCATCCGGCCTTTGTCGAGATTATCCGCCGGATCACCCGGTTTGAACGGGTGGTGTTGACCGCGCCCAGCGCCGCCTCGGCCCGGGAGTGCCTGGCCGCCGCCGGTATTGACCTGGACAGGGTCGTTGTCTGCGAGGTGCCCAGCAATGATACCTGGGCCCGGGACTTTGGCCCCCTTACGGTAATCTTCAACGACCGGCCGGTGCTGCTGGACTTCGGCTTCAACGGCTGGGGACTCAAGTTCGCCGCCAATCATGATAATCTGATCTCCAAACGGCTCAAGGAACTGGGCGCGCTGGTCCCCAACCTCAAGACCGTCGGCCTGATCCTGGAAGGGGGCAGCGTCGAGAGCGACGGGCTCGGCACCATCCTGACCACCGCCGAATGCCTGCTATCGCCCAATCGCAACCCGCAACTGGACAAGGGGGAGATCGAACTGGCCCTGGCCTCCCTTCTGGGGGCCGGCCGCGTGCTGTGGCTCAATCACGGTTTCCTGGCCGGGGACGACACCGATTCCCATATCGACACACTGGCGCGCATCTGCCCGGACAATACCATCGTCTATACGGCCTGCGACGACCCCCGGGACGAACACTATCAGGAGTTGAAACTGATGGAGGAGGAACTGAAGGCCTTCCGGGCTCCGGACGGTTCACCCTACCGCCTGCTCCCGCTTCCCTGGCCCAAGGCCCGTTTCGATGACCAGGCCCACCGTCTGCCGGCCACCTACGCCAATTTTCTGGTGATCAACGGCGCCGTGCTGGTCCCCACCTACCGGGATCCGGAAAAGGACGAACCGGCCATGGCGTGCATCGGTCAGGCCTTTCCCGGCCGGGAGATCATCGGCATCGACTGCCTGCCGCTCCTGGAACAGCACGGCTCCCTGCACTGCGTGACCATGCAGTTGCCCCAGGGGGTCCTGCCATGACGCGACTCCTCAGGACTGCATTGATTCAGCAGCGTTGCGGCAACGATAAAGGCACAAACCTGGAGAGAAGTTGCGCCATGATCAGGCGCGCCGCGGCCGATGGGGCTGCGCTGGTGGTCCTACAGGAATTGCATGCCGGCCCATACTTCTGTCAGGTGGAGGACCCCGCCCTGTTCGATATGGCCGAGCCGATCCCGGGTGCCGCCAGCCGCGCCATTGCCGGCCTGGCCGGCGAGTTGGGGGTGGTCGTTGTGGCCTCGCTCTTCGAGCGTCGTGCCCCCGGCCTGTACCACAACACCGCTGTGGTCTTCGAAAAGGATGGCTCCACCGCCGGCATCTACCGCAAGATGCACATCCCCGACGACCCGGGCTTTTACGAGAAATTCTATTTTACGCCGGGGGATCTGGGGTTCAATCCGATCAAGACCTCGGTCGGCACCCTCGGGGTCCTGGTCTGCTGGGACCAGTGGTATCCCGAGGCGGCCCGCATGATGGCCCTGGCCGGGGCCGATCTCCTCATCTACCCCACTGCCATCGGTTGGGACCCGGCCGACGGCACGGCAGAGCAGGAGCGCCAGCGGGACGCCTGGATCACCGTTCAGCGCGGCCATGCCGTGGCCAATGGCCTGCCGCTTCTGGCCGTTAACCGGGTCGGGTTCGAGCCGTCCCCTCACCATCCCGAAACCGGAATCCGGTTCTGGGGAAGCAGTTTTGCGGCCGGGCCCCAAGGGGAACTGCTGGCGGAGGCCTCTCGGGAGGATGAGGACATCCTGCTGGTGGACCTGGATCTGGCGCGGAGCGAAACTGTGCGGCGCATCTGGCCGTTTCTCCGTGACCGGCGTATCGACGCCTATGGGGACCTGGTGAAGCGTTTCCGGGATTGATGCGGCAGACCCAGTTTTAAGATCGACACCCGCCACAGAGACACGGAGACACAGAGGTACACAGAGAAAAACGCAGTATCTAATTTGGGGAAAACAACATTTGAATCCGCTGTTTATTTGTTTTGCTCCCGCTTTTCTCCGTGTCTCCGTGTCTCTGTGGCGGACGTTTTCAGGGTGGTTAGGTGTGCCGAGCCAAACGGCAGAGGCCCCCAAAAGGTTGAAAAATCCTTTGGGGGCCTCTGCCGTTTCATGTCCGGTATGTTGCTGCGGGTACGGTCGGTAAGGCGACTTATCCTTTGAGCCCGGCTTCCTGGGCCAATGCGCGCCAGGCCGGCAGGCTCCGCTCGATCATGCCCATGTCCACGCAGTAGGCGATCCTGAAAAAGCCGGGCGCCCCAAATCCGCTTCCCGGCACCAGGAGGATGCGGTGTTTCTGGGCCAGTTTGATGAATGCCACGTCGTCGGCCAGGGGGGAGGCGGGGAAGAGGTAAAAGGCGCCGTCCGGTTTAACCACCTTGAACCCCATGGCGGTCAACTCCCGTAGCAGAAGATCGCGTTTCGACCGATACGGTTCGATATCCACCGACTCGTCCTGCAGGTTGGCCACCAGACGCTGCATGAGGGCCGGTGCATTGACGAAACCCAGGACACGGTTGCAGTAGATGGCGCCCCCCATGAACTGCATGGCGGTGGGCATCCGTGGGTTGATGGCCAGGTACCCGATCCGCTCGCCCGGCAGGGCCAGATCTTTGCTGTGGGAAGTAACGATGACGGCATTTTCTATCAGCGGGAAGATATTGGGGACGTGCTTGCCGTCATAGGTAATGCGGGCGTAGGGTTCATCGGAGATGACGTAAATATGGCGGCTGGTCTTCTGCTGCGTCTTCTCCAGGAGATCGCCGAGTTTACGCAGGCTTTCCGCAGGATAGATCACCCCGGTAGGGTTGTTGGGAGAGCAGACGATGATGGCCCGCGTCTTCGGCGTGAGCGCCCGTTCGATGGCGTCCACGTCGAGCTGGAAGGTGTCGCGGTCGGTCCAGACCGGCACCGGAACGCCGCCGTGGTTGTCGATGTACGATGTGTATTCCACAAAATAGGGGGCCAGGACGATAACCTCATCACCCGGATTGAGGATGGTCTTGAGCACCACATTGAGTGCCCCTCCCGCTCCGCAGGTCATGACCACGTGTTCGAAGGTGACCGGCAGCCCGGAATCCTTGGCCAGTTTGGCCGCCACGGCGGCCCGGGTTTCGGTGTAGCCCGCATTGTTCATATAACTGTGCATGCCGGGCAGGGGATGTTGGGCCAAGGCCAGAAGCTCGCGGTAGAAGGCTTCGGGCGGTTCCACATTCGGGTTTCCCAGGGTGAAGTCATAGACGTTGTCGGCACCGAATTCCCGGCGCAGAATCTCTCCCTCCTCGAACATCTTGCGAATCCAGGATGATCGTGAGATGAATCCGGCAATTTTGGTAGCGATGGCCATGGCTGTTCCTCCCTGGTGCCTTTTCTGATAAGATACTCCTTTCTTTATTACTACAACCGTTCCGGAGAACTCAATGGAAATTCCATCCTACCCTGACTCACGTCCTCTCGATCTTGTCGATAAGCCTTTGCTGGATGTGCGTTTTTCCGTTTTCCAACCGCGTATCTCCGAAATGACCTTTGCCGGCCTGTACCTGTTTCGCGCCGCCCACGACTATCGGTTGACCATGGTGGGGGACTCGTTGGTGGTCCTGGGGCGCGGGTATTCGGGGGAGCGCTACTGCATGCCGCCCCTGGGGGGGGGCGTGGAAACGGCGCTGGACAGGGTGTGGGACGACGGGCTGGAACTCTACGGCACCGATGAGGCGTTTGCGGAACGCTGTCTGAAGCGGGGAGGGGTGACCGCGGTGGAAGACCGGGACTCCTTCGACTATCTCTACCTGCGGGAGGAGCTTGCTACCCTGCCGGGCAACCGTTTTCACAAGAAAAAGAACCGTATCAGCTATTTTACCGCCCGCCACGAGTACCGGGTGGAGCCCTTCTCGGAACAGTACCGGGCGGGGTGTCGTAAGCTGCTGGAGGTCTGGAGGGGTATGGCTGCCGAGGAGGAGCCGTCCTTCGGGCTGGAGATCGAGGCCACCGCCGAGGCGGTGGAAAAAGCGGAACTTTTGGGGCTGGAAGGGGTTGTGGTGACGGTTGCCGGGGAGGTCAAGGCCTTCAGCCTGGGGGAGCGGCTCAACGTCGAGACCACGGTGTGCCATTTCGAAAAGACCGACCCTTTCATGGAGGGGCTCTCCCAGCTCATTAACCGCGAGTACAGCCGTCTTTTGTTCAATGACTGCAAATTTGTGAACCGGGAGCAGGACCTGGGGGATGCGGGGTTGCGCAGTGCCAAACTTTCCTACCATCCGGCCGAGTTGATCAAAAAGTTCCGCATTCGCCGGGCGCCATAACCACAAGCTATTTATAGCAATCATTGATTGTCACGGATCTTTCGCATAAACGGAGAAAGGCTACCACCCCCGACCCCTCCTAAACTAGGAGGGGGGGAAAGCGCCAAACTCTTCCCCCTCCTTGATAAGGAGGGGGGCAGGGGGTGGTTGATCCTCCCCGGAGGTGAGGGGAAAACGATAAATAGTTTGCAATCGCTGGAAAAATATTGTACATAACCTGTTCTTTTAAAGACGGCATCCGTGCCGCATCTCCTTGCTCCGGGCAGGACCGGGGCTCGAAAACCGTGAGGAGGAAACATCACATGAGGAAGTATGAAACAATTTTCATCCTCCAGCCGGAACTTGGCGAAGACGAGATCAAAAGCATCGGCGCCAAGGTTCAGGAGGTCATCTCGTCGTACAATGGCGAGTGCTTCAGGCTGGACGACTGGGGTGTCAGGAAGCTGGCATACCCCATCAGGAAGTTTGCCAGAGGACGCTACTACTATCTTCGTTTTGATGGCGGGGCGGAGCTGATCGCCGAGTTGGAACGGCGCCTCAGACTTAACGAAAAGGTACTCCGGTACCAGAGCGTCAACATTACCGGAGAGCCCGAGAAGGCTGTTGAGAAAAAAGCTCCCGTAGTCGAAGCGGAAGCGGTCGAGGCTGTTGAAGAAGCAGTCCCTGCCGTTGAAGCGGCAAACGAATAATTTCCTGGAGGATATACTATCATGAGCGACGAAAGACCCAGCACCCCGTATCAACGTCCGGCAGGCGGTCCCGGCCAGCGTCCCGCAGGCGGCCCCGGCGGCCCCCGCAAGCGCCGTCCGTTTCAGCGCAGGAAGGTATGCCGTTTTTGCGCCGAAAAGAACCTGACCATTGATTACAAAGAACCCCGTACCCTGCGCTACTTCATCTCGGAGCGCGGCAAGATCGTTCCCCGCCGCATCTCTGGCAACTGTGCGAAACACCAGCGGGAAATTACCGAGGCCATCAAGCGCGCCCGCAACCTAGCGCTCTTGCCGATCGCCGCGAACCACTCGCTGTCCTAGGGTCTGAATGAACCCGAACACACCGGCCGATTCCATTAAGGCGCGGCTTACTGCAGTTCTCGTGGGCACCGCAGGCACGTTCGCGTTGTTTGCGGTGTCCTTTGTACTACCGCCGCTCGGTTTCTTTACGGGGCTTCTGGCCCCCTTCCCGGTGGTGTATTATCGCTTGCGTCAGGGACGCGGCACAGCGGCCGTCATCCTTGCGTTGGCCGGTATCGCATTGACGGCGGTATACAGTCCGAATGTGGGCGCTATCTATCTGTTGCAATGCGGGGTTATCGCCCTGCTGATGCCGGAACTGTTGCTGCGAGGGCATGGCGCGGCCCGGACTATTGCCTGGACCACGGGCGTTAGCGCGGCGCTTGTGGCCGTGGTCGCCGTCACTCTGACGCTGGTCAGCAACCAGGATCTGCAACAAGCCCTTTCCGGCGAGATTTCCACCAGTATCTCCCGGGCGCTCGCCCTGTATGAAAAGAGCGGCGTCAAAGGCGACGAGCTGTCCATGGTCAAAAAGTCCATGGACATGGCTGCAGCGCTATTGATCAGGGTTTATCCGTCATTGGTGACCATCCTGCTCGGGATTATGGCGGGATGCAATCTGGCGCTCATACGCAGGCCGGCATTCCTGATGGGGTACCGGTTTCCCCTGGGCGATTTCAAGGATCTCCGGCTGCCGGAACCTTTGGTCTGGATCCTGATTGCAGCCGGATTTGCCATGCTGGCGCCCAGCCGGTTCGTCACGATGCCGGCTCTCAACGTACTGGTCGTAACGACAACGCTTTATTTTCTGCAGGGGTTGGCGGTTATCCTGACCCTCACCGCCCGCCAGGCTTTTTACAGCATCATACGCGTGTTTCTCTGGGTGATGCTGCTGATACAACCGTATCTCGCGGCCATTGTTGCCGCCATCGGCATATTTGATCTGTGGGGAGACTTCCGTACCCCCAAAAAACAGGAAAACCTGTAATAATCAGGCTCGAAAGGAGAGAAGTATGAAGGTCATTCTGAAGGAAAACATCGAAACCCTCGGCCACATCGGCGACATCGTCAAGGTTGCTCCCGGCTATGCCCGCAATTATCTGGTCCCCAAAGGGTTTGCCATCGAGGCGACCGAGAAGAACGCCAAGGCGCTTGAACACGCCAAACGCCAGTTGACCTACAAGAAGAACAAGACCCTGGAGGCCGCCCGCAGCCTGGCCGCCAAACTGGAAGGGCTTGCCATCGAGTTGATCCACCAGGCCGGCGAAGAAGGAAAACTCTTCGGTTCCGTCACCAATATGGAGATCGCCGCGTTCCTCACCGAAAAGGGCTTTGACATCGACCGCAAGAAGATCGTTCTTGCCGAGCCGATCAAGCAGCTGGGCGAGACGAGCGTTCCGGTCAAGATTCACCCCGAAGTTGTCGCAACCCTCAAGGTGACCATCAAGGCCGCCTGATCTCTGGATTCATAGCAGAAACAGCAAAAGCCCGCCGGATTCTTTCCGGTGGGCTTTTTTGTGATAAGAGCATCAAAATCCGCCACAGAGACAGTGAGACACAGAGGTACACAGAGAAAGAAAGGCGTAACGGCTTCAGGGAAATCAGGAATCTTGCCTTTGCGGCCTGCTGTAATCTCTTATTTTTCTCTGTGTCTCTGTGTCTCCGTGGCAGATGTTCATTTGTTATCTGCTTATCTTCAAAAAATTCTCCAGCAGGTTCATCCCCCCCTCGGTGAGGATCGACTCGGGATGGAACTGGACCCCCCAGATGGGCAGCGTCGTGTGGCGCATCCCCATGATTTCGCCGTTCTCGACCCATGCCGTGACCTCAAGACAATCCGGCAGGCTGCTCCGCTCCACCACCAGGGAGTGGTAGCGGGTGGCCTGGAACGGGTTCGGAAGCCCGGCAAAAAGTTCCCGGTCATCGTGGATGATCGGCGAGGTCTTGCCGTGCATCAGGGAAACGCTCCTGACGACCTTTCCCCCGAATGCCTCCCCGATGGCCTGATGGCCGAGACAGACACCCAGGATCGGAATCTTGCCGGCGAAATGTTTGATCGCCTGCACCGATATGCCCGCCTCGCCGGGGGAGCAGGGGCCGGGGGAGATCACCAGTCGCTCCGGCTGTAGGGCCTCGATCTCTTCCAGGGTGATCTTGTCGTTGCGGTAGACGCGCACGTCTTCGCCCAGCTGGCCGAAGTATTGGACGATATTGAAGGTGAAGGAATCGTAGTTATCGATCATCAGCAGCATGTTATTCGAGCCCTTTCTCGGCAATCTCCAGCGCCCGCCGCGCGGCCATGGCCTTGTTGACGGTTTCCTGCCACTCGGCAGCCGGATCGGAATCGGCAACAACGCCGCCCCCGGCCTGGATGTGCACCATGCCGTCCTTGATTACCAAGGTGCGGATGGTGATGGCCAGGTCCATGTTGCCGGAAAAGGAAAAATAACCCACAGCGCCGCCATAGATTTCGCGGCGCACCGGTTCCAGTTCGTCGATGATCTCCATGGCCCTGATCTTGGGCGCACCGGAGAGGGTGCCGGCCGGAAACGTGGCCTGCACGACGTCGAAGGCGTCGTGGTCGCTCCTCAGCCGCCCCTGTACGTTGGACACGATATGCATCACGTGGGAGTAGCGTTCGATGACCATCAGTTCCGACACCGTGACCGATCCCGTGGTGCAGACGCGCCCCAGGTCATTCCGTCCCAAATCCACCAGCATGACGTGTTCGGCCCGTTCCTTGGGGTCGCCCAGCAACTCCTCGGCCAGCCGGGCATCCTCCTGGGGCGTGGCGCCCCGGGGGCGGGTGCCGGCGATGGGACGGAGTTCGACCCGGTCCCCCTCCTTGCGCACCATGACCTCGGGCGAGGCCCCGGCGATGACCGTGCCGTCCAGTTTCAGGAAAAACATATAGGGGGAGGGGTTCATGGTGCGCAGCACGCGGTAGACGTCAAACGGGTCGGCCGAGAGCCGCCCGCTGAAACGCTGGGATGGGACCACCTGGATGATGTCCCCGGCCCGGACATACTCCTTGGCCTTTTCCACGGCCGCCTCGTACGCCTCGCGGGTGACATTGGAGCGCATCTCCACCGGGCCTCCCGAAGACGGGGGCGCGGCCGGCGGTAGCGGGGCGCGCAGTTTGCTGATGATGGTTTCGATCTTCTCCGTAGCCTGCCGATAGGCCTCTTCCGGGGTAGTGGCGCCATCCAGGTGGGCATTGGAGACCACTTTGATCTTCTGGGCCATGGTATCGAAGATGACGATGGTGTCGGTCACCAGAAAATAGGCTTCGTAGGCATCCAGGACGGCCGGTTTCTCCGTGGGCAGGTGCTCGAAGTGGCGCACCATGTCGTACCCCAGGTAGCCGACGGCGCCGCCGAAGAAGCGGGGCAGGCCCTCGACCTCCACCGGGGTGAATCGGGCCAGCAGGGTGCGGATGGCGCCGAGCGGATCATCGGTGGTTACCGTGGTCGTGACGTCGTTCTCGATGATCTCGACGGTGTGCCCCTTGGAGCGGATGACGCATGAGGGACTGGAGCCGAGAAAGGAGTAGCGCCCCCATTTTTCGCCACCCTCGATACTTTCGAGCAAAAAGGAAAAACGTCCGTCGTCGAGCTTTTTAAAGGCGGTGACCGGCGTATCCATGTCGGCCATGATTTCCCGGTAGACCGGGATCAGGTTGCCGCTCCTGGACAGGGTGCGAAAGGTGTCAATGGGGGGAAAAAACATGTGCGTGGCTCCGAAAATCTGTCAGGATGATTGGAAAAGCTAGCACAGACCGCCCGGGGGAGTCAAGTTCAGCGGGGTGGCCCGGTCGTCAGGTTTGATATTTATAAACTCTTCCCTTCATAGATTTTCGTTGATATACTGCTCCGAAAATTACTGCAAAGGGCCCGGATATGAAACAGACTAACATACTGCTGGAGAGCGATACCAACGAGCTTGAAATCGTCGAGTTCAGGATCGACGAGATGGATGCCCACAATAATCTCGTGCCCTGCCACTACGGCGTCAATGTGGCCAAGGTCCGGGAGATTATCCGGCTGCCCCAGATGTCCCGGGTCGTCAATGCCAAGCCGGGCGTGGAGGGGATGATCAAGCTGCGGGACAAGGTCATTACCGTTATCAACCTCGCCAAGGTGCTCGGCAAGGATACGGGAGACCTGGTGGCGGACCGGGTGGTGGTCCTCGAGTTCAATAACCTGATGGTCGGGGTGCTGGTCCACTCGGTTTCCCGCATCTACCGGATCTCGTGGAAAAACGTCGAGCCGCCGTCCCACTCGGTGCACAGCGAACAGGTTACCGGGCTGGTGAAAATGGATGATCGTATCATCCTGGTGCTGGACTTCGAGAAGATCGTGGGCGAGCTCTGCTCGGAGAGCGCCTTGAGGCCGCTTGCAGAAGGTGCCCTGTTGTCATCCGAAGGTGGCGTCGTGGACCGCTCCCACAAAACGATACTGGTCGCCGACGACTCCCTATTCATTCGCAATACCCTGTGCCAGACCCTGCGTTCGGCCGGCTATGCCGTTACCGAAGCGGAAAACGGCGCCGAGGCATGGGGCATCATTCAGGATAAAATCACCCACTGCACCCAGGATGGCAGCGACTTCAGGTCCCACATCAGCATGATGATCACCGACGTGGAGATGCCGCAGATGGACGGCCTGCACCTGACCTCGCTCGTGCGCAAGGAAGAAACGCTGAAGAGTTTGCCGGTTGTGATCTTCTCCTCCCTTGCCTCCGAGGATAACAAGCGCAAGTGGATCGGACTGGGGGCCAACCATATCCTGACCAAACCCGATCTGCCCAACCTTGTCAGGGTGGCAGACGAGCTGACCCTGTAACGTCCTGCCGACCGAGCCTTGTGCCCACGCGCCTCGTCTCTCTTTTTCATCACCTTTTGCCCCGTGCGTGCCGTTCATTTTTCCCGTTTCGGGCCGTGCGGTCGGCCGTGCGGGGCCCCCTTAGTCGCCGCTCTCCGGGCCGAAGTGCCAAGCTCGGAGAGTTGCCGCTCTTGTAATAAATTCTTTTCCCCAGTGCCGGCAGATTGACCTGCTTTTTTTGTTGCCATAAGTTGTTTTGGCGATAATTTTGCATTATTCCGCAGCAGGAGGGAAGACCCATGACCGATACGCAAAAATCGCAAAAAAACGGCAAGGTGCCCCTTGTCCTGTTTGTCGATGATAATGCCGATTTTCTGGAAGAGATTCGGTTTGTGCTTCTTTCCACCTCGATCTGCGAAATGGTGACACTTACCGACAGCAGCCAGGTACTGGCGGAATTGGACAAGGGCATCTATTCTGCTCTTTTCCTGGACTGGATCATGCCGGGCGTCTCGGGTGCCGACCTTCTACCGGTCATTACCCAGAAATATCCGACCATCCCGGTCATCATCATGACCGGGGTAAGCGATGTCGATACGGTGGTAAGCTGCATGAAACAGGGGGCCATGGACTACATCACCAAACCCCTCGATTCATCACGGCTCATATCCAGCATCAACAACGCATTCAAGATCCTCGAGCTTTCAAACCAGAACCAGCAACTCCAGAACTATCTCCTGGGCGATCCCCTGGCCCAGCCGGATACCTTCAAGGACATCCTGACCCGCAGCGACAAGATGCAGTCCATTTTCAAGCTGGTGGAGACCATCGCCCCCTCCCGCTACCCGGTGCTCATCACCGGAGAAACCGGGGTCGGCAAGGAACTGATCGCCCGCGCCATTCACAAGGCCAGCGGCCAGCAGGGCAGTTTTACCCCCCTGAATGTGGCCGGGCTCGATGCCCATATGTTCGAGGATACGCTCTTCGGCCACAAAAAAGGTGCATTCACCGGTGCGAACGAACTTCGCCAGGGATTGATCGCAAAGGCGCAGGGCGGGACCCTGTTTCTCGACGAGATCGGCGATCTGGCGCCCGAATCCCAGATCAAGCTGCTCCGGCTCCTGCAGGAAAACGAGTATTACCGCCTGGGCTCGGATGTCCTCCTGAAGAGCGACGCGCGGATTATCGTTGCCTCCAACCGGGATTTCAAACAGCTGGTCGCCGAGGGTGCATTCAGGGAAGACCTCTATCACCGGATATGTTACCACAAACTGCACATACCCCCCTTGCGGGAGCGGCGCGAGGATATCCTGCCCTTGGTGAGCCATTATATCAACATGGCGGCAAAAGCCATGGGTAAAAGGGCGCCCAGGATTGCCGCGGAGTTGCGCTGGCTGCTGGAAGAGTATGAGTATCCCGGCAATGTCAGGGAACTCATCAACAAGGTCAGCAGCGCGGTGGTCGTCAACAAAACAGGCCTGCTGGTGCAGAGCGACTTCCCGGATCTGGCGGTCAGGTCCAGAACCATGATCGATGCCGGAACCAAGGTCGCCAATAGCCAGTTCAGCCTGCATGTGGTCTTTCCCAAATTTCCCTCCATGGGGCAAATCGAGAAATTGATGTTCGAAGAGGCGCTAAAGGTTACGGGGGGCAAAAAGGGGCCGGCCGCCGACCTTCTCGGCGTGTGCCGTCAGACGGTGCAGAAAAAGCTGAGCGAATTGGAAAAGATGAACTGAAAACTGGGCCTAGACGACCTCTGGGACGGGTGGGGCATCGGGGCCGGCGGTGCCGCCGTTGTCGGCAGCGGGTATGCTGATCGTAGCGGTCGTGCCCTTGTCCGGTTCCGATTCAAATACCAACCGCCCGCGATGTTCAGTCACGATGAAGTTCGATATATACAGGCCAAGGCCGCTGCCGCCGCTTTCCATGCGGGTGGAGAAAAACGGTTCCATGAGGCGGCTCATGATATCCGGTCGGATGCCCTTCCCATCATCCCTTACGACGAGGGAAACCTCCCCATGCAGGCTGTCATAGTCCGAGACGATCGTTACGACCCCGTTTCGTGATTCCGGAATGGCCTGTATGCTGTTCAGGATCAGATTGATAACTACCTGCTCCAGTTGGTAACGGTTGCCGGTCACCGCGGGCAGTTCCGGGTACGGTTCATTCTGGATGACGATATTGCCGTGGCGCCCATGGGCGCGGATAATGGTAAGAGCGTCGACGACCACCTGATTGAGGTTCACCCGGTCCTTTGCGTCGCTATGACCGCCGACGTTGTAAGCCCTCATATCCTGCACGACCTTTTCGATGCGCTCGGAACAGCGCGCGATGACCTCCGTGGCCTTGGTGACTTCGCCCCGCACCAAGCTGAATACCGCCCCTCCCAGTACAAAATCCCCCTCCTCCTCGGCAACTCGTTCCAATATGGGGAGCGCACTCTTCCAGGTCTTGGCGACCTGCTGCCCCGCAAGCTTGATGGCGCCGTTGGGCGTGTTGATCTCATGGGCCATGCTGGAGGCCAAGAGCCCCAGGGAGGTCATGCGGTTGGTCTGGATCAGCTTGGCCATGATCTGCTGTTTTTCCTTCTGGACTTCGAGGCGCATGGCATTAATCAACTGTTGTTGCAAACGGCGGTTTTCCTCTTCCCGCTCTTGCAGCGAGGCGGCCAGCAGGCTGATGGCACCGGCGGCCCGGCCCGGTTCATCGTTGCTGACGGGGGCGATCCTGACCGCGTAGTTCCCCGTCTGCATGGACTCCAGACCGCGCATGAGGGCATTGAAGGAACGGGTCACCTGGCGGAGCGCGAGATAGCAGAGGGACGAGACCGAGATCCAGAAAAGGAAGGCCGTAGCACATGCCATCATGATCAGGCGCTGGGTCCGCGCTTTGAACTCGGTCGTGTCCAGATCCAGGCGGACGGTGCCGATCAAGGCGCCCACCGGTTCTTTGCTGCCGATAATGGCAGACTCCGGGGAGGAACCCAGAGGGGTGCTGCGCACCTCCACGGTCCTGCTCAGCAACTCGCTGGGACTGCGTGAAACCGGTTTGCGCATCTCGGCCAGGACCCTGCCGTCATTGGTGCGGACCGTCAGGCTGTGGAAATCGGGGGTACGGGCGGTGTCCTGGGCAATCTGCATAAGCACGGTGCGGTTTTCGGCGAACAGAGGTAGGCGGACGGTATCGGCCAGGTGCGCCGCTATCAGTTGGCACCTGTTGCCGGCATAGATGCTTTGCTCGCGGATTTCGGTGACGATATAGGCGGAACCGAACAGGACGGCCATGAGGGCGGTCAGTAGGGTAAATATGAGGAAAAGCTTGAATTGGAAGCTGGCGCGGAAATTTATGAATTGGGTGCAGGGCGACACGATTATTCTCTTGGGTGCAGAGCAGCGCGCTCGGCTGCTATGCCCAGGTGTTTCATGACGCTCGGATTAGTTTTGAGCTGGATTCTGCGCGGGTAGGCGAGGGGAATGTCCGACGCCTCGGTCCCCTTGAGAATAGCCGAACCCATGTCGCTCGCCTGCCTGCCCAGTTCGGCGCGGTCGATCTCCAGGACCGCCGCCGCCCCCAGGCCCAGATAGGCGTTGGCAAAGGATACCACCGGTACGTTGTGCTCCTGGGAAAAACGGAAATAGGCCTCCACCGTTTCCCGGGCGACGGCCGTGGCGTCGGGGAGCATCCACAGTGCATCGACTTTGCCGGCCAAGGTGGCAAGTTGGGTCAGGGTATCCCGCGGGGTCGAAACCTCGCGCACCACCAGCTCTATCCCCATCCTCTGGGCCGCTTGGCGGGCCAGTTGCACGTACCAGCCGCTCTTGGCGGGATGGTAGATCAGCCCTACGTGACGCTTTTTCATCCCATGAAACAGGGAAAGGTAGCGTTCCGGCGGCGCGAACATGCCGACGCCGGTCAGGTTGGAGTGGGTGGCGTGACGGCTATGGATGCCGAGGGAGATCAGGGCGATGACCGGGGTCTGCCGCAGCTTGTTGGCCGCTTCCAGAGCCCGGTCTCCCAGGGCCAGGACCAGAGCGGGCTGATCTTCGCGGACGATGCGGGTAATGTCCACATCGGCGTAGTCGGCGAGCACGACCACCCGCTCCGAGAATCTGCGGTTGGCGCGGAACCCGGCAAGGGCCTCTTCGAAGGCCGGATCGCGGCGGCTCTGGAGCACCAGCACATCGTAGGCATCGGCCGCAAGGGGGAGCAGCAGGGCAAGTGAGAATATGAAGGCGGTCAGTATCCTCAAAAGCGCACCCTCATGCCACCCTCAAACCAGCGGCCCGTGTTGGGTATTAGATATGTTTCATACTGTGAGGCATTGAAGAGATTATGCCCGGAAAAGAATAACTCCAGGGAGTTTTGTTCACGTTTGAAAAGCACTGCCCCCAAGTGCAGGTCCCACGTCAGGCCGCCGTAGCGGCCGTTTTCGTCTGGCCGGGAATTCCAAAATACATGGCGGCCGGTCAGTACGCCTCGGTAGGTCTTGTCGTTGTAGCGTAGGGCCACCTGTACGGTGTGGCGGGCGAAATCGTTAACTTCGTTGCCGTCGCTGGTGCGGGTGGTGTCGGTGAAGGTGTAGCCGGCTCCGAGCGAGGTATTCCAGATTGGGGTGGTGCGGGCTTCCAGTTCCGCTCCCAGCGCCATATGCTGTTTAACCGTGTCGCCCCAGGTCTGGTTGCGGAACAGGGTGCCTTTTACCCAGACGTACGGTATGGCGCTGCTCTCCGCCCCGACCTGGGTGGTCCAGATCTTCACCGAGGGGGAGTCGGTAAGGCCCAGCACGGGGAGGCCGTAGCCACGGGCGGTGTAGGCCCGCAGCAGTGTGCTGTCGGTCAGTTGCCAAGTGGCCCCCAAGGCAGGGCTAAACTGGTCTCCGGCGGTCTGGGTATGGTCGACACGCACGCCGGGGGTCAGGCTCATGGGGCCGAGGGTGAGGGTGTCGTTGAGGAACACGCCCCAGCGTTCCACCTTTCTGTTGAAGGGGCTAACGGTGCTGCCGTCGGAGGAGTTGTTGTACTGTTCCAGGTGGTTGTAGTCGCTGCCGACCACTAGCAGATTGTCATCCCCCCGCCAGACCAGTTTGGCGCTGGCGCCGCTTACCTGCTCCTTGACGATGCCCGTCGGCAGACCTGTTTGGAAGGACCACGTGGCGCCGTCGCTGATATTGAAGTAGGATGCGTCATTTCTATTGAAGGAATGATGGCCCATTATCTCCAATTCCAACCGCTCGCCAATGGGATAACGCAGGCCGACCGATCCCACCGTAAAACGCTTCTCCTGACGTTCTTTGAGGTCATAGGGAACGGCATACAAATCCCCCATGTCGGCGCGGGTGGAAAAATAGGTGGCCCAGATCTGCCCGTGGTTCGGGAGGTCATAGGTTAGCTTGGCATAAGCACGGTTGGAATTGATCTGGGTATTGGAGAACAGGCCGTCGGAGCCCAGATAGCTGCCGGACAAGTAGTAGCCGAACCTGTTGCCGGTGCCGCTCAGTTCCAGACTGGTATCGGCCGTAGTTTGCTCGCCGATGGAGGCGGTGGCCGCGCCGCCGATGGTGCGGCCCCGCTCGGGCGATTTGGTGATGACGTTGATCACCCCGCCCAGCGCCTGGCCCCAGGCCGAGGAGGCGGCCCCCTTGACGATCTCGATACGCTCGATGATATGGGCCGGGATCAGGGAGGTGTCGGAAAAACCGCTCCCTAGGTTGGTTATGGACACCCCGTCCACGAATACCTGGGTGTGGATGAAGTCAATACTTTGGATAAAAGTGTAGGCAGAAACCCCTGGTCCGCCGTTGTGCTGGACCTGGATGCCGGGGATGGTGTCCAGCACGTCGGCCAGGGTGTGGGCGTTGAGGGCCTCGATCTCCGGGGCGGTAACCACGGTGACGTTTTCTGCGGTCTGGGAGAGCGGTTTGGGGGCGCGGGAGGAGGTGGATGCCTCCTCCTGCCAGGCGCTGAAGAGCCCCAGGGTCTCGTCCGCCTCTTCCCCCCATGCCAGGGATGGGAGGACGCCGAGAGCTAGGCAAAGGACCACCAAAAAAGTGTTGATGGTATGTTGAGGTTTGAAGAGTGACATGATAGGCTTCCGTGCGCGGGATACTACCAGAAACAAAGACTGCATGTCCAGCACGTTGGAAACCCTCTTTGTACTTGGATATTTGTTCATGGATTGCTCCTTGCCTGTCTCTGGAAAAGGAACGGGTATATGAAAGGAATTCTTGACCGCACCAGCGTCCGTTTTTTCCCTGATTCTTGATGGCGTGGCGGCTGGAATATGTGCAAAAAACCAGCCGGATGGCGTTGCAGTACACTAAAATGAAAGGAGGTGAGGTATATGCGTGAAGTTCAGGAGGAGTTGGTGGTGCTGGAGGAAGGGCATGTTGCGGGTGTCGTCGCCGCATGTTGTGCCACAGCCAATGTGGCAAAGATCAACTAGATGTCTCATGGCGGGGAGGGGCGACCCTCCCCACACCTTTTCTGGGAGAGGGCCGCTTCATGGAGCTTACGCACTATCTTAAAACTTACCCCTGTCCCGATAAACCGGGCCGGGTTCTACTCATAGCCACCCGGCGCTGCGCAGTGCTGGAACTGTCCGAAAGCCTGCTGGAAAAGGCCCGTAGGGGTGAACTGGCAGAGCGGGAACGGGACACCCTGGTGCGCCTGGGGGTGCTGGTGCCGGACCGGGGAGAGGAGCGGAAGGAGGTGCGCCAGACCTTTACGGCCATCAACCGTGCCAGCCGTCACTTTGCTGCTCTGGTAACTTTAACCCTGGAATGCAACCTGGCCTGCGGCTACTGTTTCGAGGACCCCTTCCGGGGGCGGTTCGTGATGGCAGACGATACGGCCGGGATGCTGGTGCAGCGCTTGACGGAACAGATGGCCGCAGGGCGGGATGTGACCGTGGACTTCTACGGGGGCGAGGCCCTGATGGCCCTGCCGCTCCTGAAGCGTATCGCCGGCCGTCTCGTGGAGGTGGCCCGGGAAGCGGGGGTCGTCTTTCGGTTCAACATCATCACCAATGCTACCCTGCTGACCCGCCGGGTCGTGCAGGAGCTCCTTCCCCTGGGGCTGGCCGCCGTCAGGGTGACCCTGGACGGCCCCCGGGAGATCCACGACCAACAGCGCCCCTTTGTCTCCGGCAAGGGGAGCTTCGACACCATCGTTGCCAATATCAAGGCGATCCATGAGCTCGTGCCGGTGGACCTGGGGGGGAACTACACCCGCGATAATTTTCAACGGTTCCCGGAGATGCTGGATCTCCTCATCGCCGAGGGAATCGCGCCGGCGGCGTTGAAGGCGGTGGGGTTTTCGCCGGTCATACCCAAGGCGGACGGCAGCGTTTCCGGGGATTTGGGTTCGGCGTGTGCCTCCACCAGCGAGCCGTGGATGATCGAGGCCAGCCTGTTCCTGCGGCACGAGGTCATCAGACGGGGGTTCCCGACCCCCAAGCTCAGGGCGGCCGCCTGCATGGTCGAGTTCGAGCGCGATCTGGTGGTGGCCTATGACGGCTCCCTCTACAAGTGCCCCGCCTTCATGGGGCGGGAGGAGTTGCGGATCGGTTCCCTGGCCGAAGGGATCGGCGCTTATGCCGCGTCCCACAACCTGGATGTGTGGAAAAACGACGAATGCCTGGAGTGCGCCTACCTGCCCATCTGTTTCGGCGGTTGCCGTTTCCTGCGTCTGCTGCGCACCGGCGCCATTGATGGCGTTGACTGCCGCCGCGTCTATCTGGATACCGCCTTGGAACAACTCGTTCGCCAGGATCTGGCCATGGGCAGGCCGACGGCATAGAGCCGTTGTTAGTTTTGTTAACATTCTTTGAATGGGTGTAACGCTATGAAATAAATAATATTTTTTGTTGAGTGTTAAAAAAATTAACACTTTGTATCCATAAATATTTTTAAATTAATTCGATAGGTTGCTACACTGTCTTGAAATAGTGTTAAAAAAATTAACAGTCCCCGCCGCCCCACTAGTCTCCCCGAATAACGCCATGAGTTGCCGTTCTAAAACTACTTGAAAAAGTGTGATTTCCTCCGTGCCTTTGTGGCCTCTCCGCCGTGTTGTGGTATTATTTCAGAACAGCCCAAGGGCTATCGCAGACACGGGGAGGGACATCATGGGCGTTCTGATGCAGGCGTTTTACTGGGATTGCCCCCGGGAGGAAGCCCAGGAATATACGTGGTGGAAGTTCCTTGCCACAAAACTCGGCGGGCTTGAACAGGCCGGCTTCACCGCCCTCTGGCTCCCGCCTGCCGGTAAGGCCGCCAACATCGGCGGCATGTCCATGGGGTATGATGTCTACGACTATTACGACCTGGGAAGATACCCGCAAAAGGCGTTGCGCAAGGTCAACGGCGTTGATGAGGTACGAACCTGGTTCGGTTCGGAAGAGGAGTTGCGCGCCCTGATCAGGGCTGCGCACGGGTGCAGCCTGAAGGTCTATGCCGACCTGGTTCTCAACCACAACAACGGCGCCGACCAGCAGGAGTTCAACCCGATCTTGCAAAATTACCGCTGGACGAAATTCACCCCCCAAAGCAATCGCTTTACCCGCGACTGGACCTGCTTCAACCCCTCGCCCTACACCGAGAACGACCCCGCCGCCTTTGGCGGGATGCCGGACCTGTGCCACATCAATCCCCGCGTCTCCACCGGTATCCTCAACCACGCCAAGTGGATGATCGAAGAGATCGGTTTTGACGGCTTCCGCTACGACTTTGTCAAAGGGTTCGGCGCCTGGATCGTGCGGGCGATTCATGACCGCCAGTACAGCCGCGGAGGGCATCCGGTGTCTCTCTTCGGGGTGGGGGAGTGTTGGGCCGGAGACGATTTCATCGACAGTTGGCTTGATTCGGTGAACAACTGGGCCGTACACCGGGTTGGAGCCTTTGATTTTCCGCTGCGCTACCGGTTGAAGGATTTGTGCGACACCTACGGCTTCAGCCTGCGGACCCTGGCGGACGGCGGCGTGCTGATAAGGGATCGTCCCCACGAGGCGGTGAGCTTTGTGGATAACCACGATTTTAGCGGCAACGACTGCGTGGTGAACGACAAGATGCTGGCCTACGCCTATATCCTCACCCACGAAGGCTACCCGTGCGTCTTCTGGAAGGATTATTTCAACTACGGACTGGCCCGGCCCGGAGAGCCGGATGGGATCGAGCGGCTGGTCAAGGTGCACGAGAGCCATGCCGGGGGCGGTACCGTCATCCGCTACGTGGACGACCTGCTGTACGTCATGGAGCGCGCCGGCATTGCCAGTCAACCGGGGCTGCTCTTTGTCCTGAACAATTCCGGGGGTTCCCTCGGCCGGCGGGTGCAGTCCGGTTTCGGAAACGCGACGCTGAAGCCCCTGGCCTGGGGCGGCAAGGGTGCTGTCCCCCAGCCGCCTGCGACCGCCACCGACAGTGACGGATGGTGTCAGATCGAGGCGCCGCCGCGGGGCTATGTGGTGTACGGGGTGTGAGGCGGCGGGGATGTCCTGTCGGGGCCTTGGGAAACCGTTGTCGGCAAAGCTGAAAATTTACCCTTGACAAATTCTCCGCGGCTGTGATTTAGTACCAAACATGAATTCGAATCGTTTCTTTAGCGCCTTTTACTTTTTCTTTTGGTACGGCTTTTATTTCAGGCCGTCTGCCCGGGCAAAGGTGTAAGCGCAAGGAAGCGAAACCATTACACACCACAAGCCGGGTGGACAGACAGTCCCCCGGCTTTTTTTGTTTACCGCAGCAGATGCGGACAGGGCCGGGGGGGAAACCTTCGGCCCTTTTGCTTGTGGGAAAGGAAACAGGGGATGATCATCGTAATGAAGGCTGGCGCGGCAAAGAAGGACATGGATGAGGTGTTGAAGCGCATCAAGGAATTGGGCTACATGCCCCATGTGATCCACGGCTCGACCCGGGATGTCATCGGGGCGGTGGGGGACGAACGGGGCAAGATGGTGTTGCACTCTCTTGAGTCTCTGCACGGCGTTGAAAACGTGGTGCCTATCCTGCAACCGTACAAGTTGGCCTCCAAGGAGATCAAAAAGGAGTCGAGTGTCGTGCGCATCAACGATGAGGTGTCTATCGGTGGGGAACGGGTGATCATGATGGCCGGTCCCTGTTCCGTTGAAAATGAACGGCAGATCGTTGAAACGGCCGAGGCGGTTAAAAAGGCGGGAGCCTCCATTTTGCGGGGCGGAGCATTCAAGCCGCGCACGTCGCCCTATTCGTTCCAGGGGTTGGAGGAGGAGGGGCTCAAGCTGTTGGCCAAGGCCCGGGAGGTGACCGGCCTGCCGTTCGTAACCGAGGTGATCAATCCCGAAACCGCCGAACTGGTGGCGGAATACTCCGACATCCTCCAGATCGGCGCCCGCAACTCGCAGAATTTCGCGCTCCTGAAAAAGGTCGGCCAACTCGGTAGGCCGGTTTTACTGAAACGGGGCATGTCCATGACGATCCAGGAGTTTCTCATGAGCGCCGAGTATGTCATGAGCGAGGGGAACCAGTCGGTGATCCTCTGTGAACGCGGCATCCGAACCTTCGAGACCGCCACCCGCAACACCCTCGACCTTTCGGCCGTGCCGGTGCTCAAGGAAAAGACCCATTTACCGGTGGTGGTAGATCCTTCCCACGGCACCGGCAACCATCACTATGTCGCCCCCATGTGCTATGCCGCCGTGGCGTGCGGAGCCGACGGCCTGATTGTAGAGGTCCATCCCGATCCGGAGCATGCCTCCAGCGACGGGCCGCAATCGTTGAAACCGGCAAAATTCCAGGCGATGATGGACAAGCTGCGCTTGTTCGCCGAGGCGGCGGGAAGAACTCTGTAGAGGTAGAGGTGGCGTCCGGTGCGGCACACGAACC
>NZ_VZQZ01000007.1:123268-273002 GCF_008802365.1 Oryzomonas japonica
CGCCACAATGGCGTGGCTAGTGTGTTAACGTGGTGTAGGTGCGCAGAAGCGGGATAATGTCTTCCGGCAGCAGGGGGTGACACATGAAAAATCCCTGCAACTCATCGCATTTGCTGTTGTGAAGGAAGGAATACTGCTTCTCCTGTTCGACCCCTTCGGCAACCACGTTGAGCTTGAGTGAGTGGGCCATGAAGATGATCGCTTCGGCGATGGCCGCATTATCCCCGCCGGGGGTGATATCGCGCACAAAGGTGCCGTCGATCTTGACCCGGTCGATGGGGAAGTGCTTGAGGTAGGAGAGGGAGGAATAGCCGGTGCCAAAGTCATCGACGGCCAGGGAAACTCCCAGTTTCTTCAGTTTTTTCAGAATAGGGATGTTTTTCTCTCCCTGTTCAATGATGGTGCTTTCGTTCAACTCCAATTCAAGGCAGCCGGGCGGAAGGTCCGATTCCTTCAGGGCCGATGCGACAATATCGAGGAAGCTGTCATGTTTTAACTGGCTGGCCGAGACGTTGACGGAGATGCGCAAGCCGTTGGAACCGCCGTTATGCCATTGCCGGGCCTGCCGGCACGCCGTCCGCAGGACCCACTCGCCGATGGCAACGATCATGCCGGTCTCTTCGGCAATGTTGATGAATTGAGGCGGGAGCATATCCCCATGTTGGGGATGGTGCCAACGGATCAGCGCCTCAAACCCGATGATCGTCCGGCTCGCGATGTCGAACAGCGGCTGGTATACCAGGAAAAACTCGTTCCGCACCATGGCCTGGCGCAGGTTCGACTCGATCACCTGCCGCGCGAGCGCCAGCTGGTTCATCTCTTCGGAGAAAAATTGATAGTTATTGCGCCCCTTCTCCTTGGCCTGATACATGGAAATGTCGGCGTTTTTCAGCAGTTCATCGACCGTTGCGCCATTTTCCGGGTACAGTGCGATACCGATGCTGGCGCTGGTGTGGATGGTATGGTTCTCGAATTGAACCGGTTTTCTGAGGGTTTCGAGAATCTTGTCCGCCACCTTTGGTACGTCGTCTCCCCCGGAAAGCAGGGAGAGGATGATGACGAACTCGTCGCCGCCGATGCGGGCCACGGTGTCGGAACTGCGCAGGCATCCCTGGATGCGGTCGGCGCTGATCTTCAGCAGGCGGTCGCCGTAGGCGTGCCCCAAGGTGTCATTGACGTATTTAAACTGGTCAAGGTCGAGGTACAGGAGCGCCAGGTCCTTTTTGTCCCGTTCAGCCATGACGATGGCCTGCTTGAGGCGGTCGCTGAACAGTACCCGGTTGGGGAGCCCGGTTAGGGTATCGTAGTAGGCCAGCTTCTTGATCTCCGCCTCGGCCCGTTTGCGTTCGATAGTGTAACGGATGGCTCGGCTCAGCAGGTTGATGTCGAACTGTCCCTTGAGCAGATAGTCCTGGGCGCCGTGCCGCATGGCGGTGAGGGCCAGGGCGTCGTCGGACATGCCGGTCAGGACGATGATCGGAATGTCGGGGGCCTGGGTGTGCATGCGGTGCAGCGTCTCCAGCCCGATGCTGTCGGGGAGCGAGAGGTCGAGGAGGATGACGTCGAAATGTTTCTCCGAAACGAGTTGTATCGAGGAGGCGATGCAGTTGGCATCGTGGACCAGAAAAAGCACATCGGAGAGTTCCGAGAAACACTCTCGCAGCAGCCGGACGTCGGCGGGATTGTCTTCGATCAACAGGACTCTGATTATTTCGGCGTAGGGCATGGCGGCGCACTCACATTCCGGGAAGCTTCACAATGGAAAACCAAAACTCCTCGATGGATGTCACCACTTTGGTGAACTGTTCCAGGTCTACCGGTTTAGTGATGTAGCAGTTGGCGTGCAGGGCGTAGCTTTTGAGTATGTCCTGTTCGGCGCTGGAGGTTGTCAGGACCACTACCGGGATATGCTTCAAACTATCGTCGCCCTTGACCCGTTCCAGCACCTCGCGCCCGTCCAGCCGGGGCAGGTTGAGGTCGAGCAGGATGATATCGGGGCGGGCTGCGGAACCATATTCCCCCCGGCGATACAGGAAGTCAAGGGCTTGGACACCGTCGTTGACGACACTGATATTATTACAGAGTTTTGCGTCTTTTAACACTTCCATTGTCAGTCTGACATCGGCGGGATTGTCTTCAACTAGCAGAATTTCCGCCGGTTTGAGGTACGGTGGTGTCATGGTGTGGGCCTCCAACTGCGTCAAATGACGTAAAATACTCGTCCTGCTTTATCTGGCCGGCAGGCTGAAAAAGAAGGTTGAACCTTTATCCGGCTCCGATTCAAGCCAAATCTTTCCCCCGTGCAATTCCACAATTCGTTTGCAAATTGCAAGACCAATGCCGGTGCCGGGGTATTCGTCCCGATTGTGCAGCTTTTTGAAAAGTAGAAATATTTTTTCTTGGTATTCCGGGGCGATGCCGAAGCCGTTATCCTGCACCGAAATGATATGTTGATCTTCTGCGCGGTGACAATTAATTGATATCACTGGCGTTTCCCAGGAAAATTTCAGTGCATTCTCCAAAAGGTTTCTCAACAGCATGACAAGAAGCTGCCGGTCGCCGGTAAGCTCGGGGAAAGGGGCATGGGTGACGACGGCACCGCGCCGGGCGATCATCTCCTCCAGACCGGCAAGGGCGCTCGTTACGATCTCCGCGCCGTCCAGAGGGACGTGTCTGACCGGCTGCCGGCCGAGGTTGAGGTAAGCTAGCAGGTCGTTGAACAGATGCTTGAGGTGGGACACGTTGGCGACGATGATGGCTATGAATTCATCGGCCTCCCGGTCGAGTTTTCCCTTGTAGCGTTTTTCCAGGAGTTGCACAAACCCGCCAATGACCCGCAGAGGCTCCTGAAGGTCATGATAGGCCAGCATGTTGAATTCTTTCAACTCGGCATTGCTTTTTTCCAGTTCCCCGGCCTTGAGAGCCAGTTCCTGCGCCGCCCTGCGGCTCTGGCTGATGTTCAGAATGAGCAGGGTTATGATCATGCCCAGGCTGGCTATGACAAAAATTGTCGTCCAGACCAGTCTGGTGTACCTCTCGTAGAATGACACCGGCCTATTGACGAGGGTGCAGCCGTAGGGCAGTCGGGAAACGGGGATGTGGAAACGGGTGAGCTGGGTGTAGTCGAACATCACCCGCGCCGTTTGGCCGGTGTAGACCGGGAGGGTGGCAATGTCCCGCCCATTGAGCACTTCCAGGGCCATTTCCGCGGCTTGCGCCCCATGCTGTCGCCCCCCTAGCAGGCTCCCGCCGATGATGCCGTGGCCGATGCGCTCTTCATGACCGCCGTACACCGGGACCGGGGATCGCTCCCCCAAAAGCTGCGCTATCTTGGTATGGTCGAATACCCGCCCGTCCCGGTCCCGGCTGTAGGAAAGCGCCAGGACAAGGCTGTCCGTCGAAAGTGACGATAATTGTCGCAGCATGCCATCGGTTGTCAGGTTGTCCATATAGCGGATCGCGACCGGACTCTTGAACCCTCTCAGATCCTCCTCCGCCTGCCTGCGGGTCGCCAGCCCGGTGGAGGTGTAATCGTGGATGACAAAAATGTGCCGTGTTGCGGGGTGTACCTTGAGCATCAACTCCACGGTGCCCCTGACATCGAGCCGCTCGGCAACGCCGGTCACGTTGCGCTGCCCCTTGATCATCGCCGGTTCAAAGCCGTTGATCCCGCAGAAGACGATCGGGGTGCCGGGGAATATGGCGTCGCGGTATTTCAGGGCAAAGTCGAGGGCCGGATTATCCGCGGCGATGATCAGGGGGATCGTCACGTTCCGGTATTTCTGGATAAACAGGTCCCTGATCTTGCCGAAATGTTCCATTTTCGGGAAGTATTTGCAGTCCAGGTACTCCACGGTCGGTTCTATATCCGGCCGCGCTCGGTGCAGCGTCTCGACGATGCCGATAAGTTCGTTGTCCGACCAGGTGTAGTAGGGGTGGTAGGAGTTGAGGATCAGGATACGCGTCTTTTGCCCCCCGGCATCGGCGGCGTGGGCCGGACCGGCTGTCGCCAGCGTCAGTGCCATGAACAGGACGGCAAGGTATGCCGCGTGCAGACGCCTCATGCCGCATCCCCCTTTTCGGAAAGGTTCTTTTTGATGGTGAACGAGAAGCAACTGCCCCGGCCCGGTTCTGACGTCACCCCAATACGGCCGCCGTGGCGTTCGATGATTTTTTTGCAGACGGCCAGCCCGATGCCGGTGCCGGAGTAGGCGCCCCTCCCATGCAGCCGCTGGAAGATCTCGAAGATTCGCTCGAAAAATTGGCCATCGATGCCGATGCCGTTGTCCGTGACGCGAAATTCCCATTCCGTGGGGGTCTCGGCGCAGGCAACGTGGATACGGGGCGGCTCGTCGCCCCGGAATTTGATGGCGTTGCTGAGCAGGTTCTGGAACAGTTGCATGATCTGGGTTTCATCACCCGTTATGGCCGGGAACGGGTCATGGGTGATTTCAGCGCCGCTTTCCTCGATACGCCTCTTCAGGTTCATTGTTGCGGCCCTGAACGCGTCCCCGGCTTCAAAAACAACGAACGGGGCGCCCTGGGATTCGACGCGGGAATATTCCAGAAGATCGTTGATGAGCCGTTGCATGCGCTGGGCTCCATCGATTATGAAGGCGATGAACTCCCCCGCGTCCTTGTCCAGTTTGTTTTGGTACCGCCGGGCCAGAAGCTGTATGAAACTGGTGATGGTGCGCAAGGGTTCCTGCAGGTCGTGGGAGGCGATATAGGCAAAATGCTGGAGTTGCTGGTTTGACTCCGCCAGTTTGCCCGTCAGTTCCTTCTGGGCGATCTCGACCATCTTTCGGTCGGTGATGTCCTTGACGATCTCGATGCCGCCGATGATGTCGTCGGCCGAATTCCTGAGCGGCGAAGCCGTAACCAACAGACACGTATCCCGGCCGTTTATCGTCAGTCTGCGTTCCACCGTATGCACCAGACCGTCCTCGAACGTCTGTCTGACCGGGCAGTTGTCGCACACATGGAGCCGCTGCTCGTAGGCCTCATAGCAGAAACGCCCGGACTGGTCGTTCATCCACCCTCTGCTGGTGCCGTTCTGATAGAGGATGCGGTACTCCCGATCCTGGATGCTGATGCCGTCGCCGATGCTGGCAAGGATGGCCTCGGTCTTGGCCCGCTCGTCGAGGGCTTGGCGGGTTGCCGCCTGGAGTTCCCGGACGAATGTGGTGCGCTCCTCCTCGCGTGACGCCAGGGTCCTGGCCATGTCGTCGAAGGCCTGGGCAATCAGGCCGAACTCACCCTGGGAGTAGGGGATGCCGACCTGTACATCCTGTCCGCCCGAAGCCAGCAACATGGATGAACGCACCAAGCGCCTGGCCCGGTTGGTGATGACGCGGTTGGCATAGGCAAACACCGCCATGGCCGCAAGAGCGACGGCGAACGTCAGAAACCACAGGTTGCGGAAGAGGATGCGATTGGCGTCGGTGAGGATTGCTTCCTCGGGCACTTCCAGCCTGATGTGGAGATAGGGGGTTGGATCGCCGGCCAGTTGCAGGGAGCGGTAGGCCATGATGCGGTACGATCCCCCTGAAGTGCGCAGGGTGATCTTCTCGTCACCCCGGGCAGCGCGCATGTCGTTGAAAATGCCCTGATCGTCCTTGGTGCCGATCTGGTAGCGGGCATCGGCGCTGTGAAACAGGATCGTGCCCGTGCCGTCGAGTAAGACCAGGGCAGAGCCGGCCGGAAAGTGGGATCTGTCGAAGATTGCATTGGCCCGTTCCAGGTTGATGGCCGCCTGGACCACGCCCAGCAGTTCCCCCCGGTCGCCTGTGACCGGCAGGGCAAAGTTGAAGGTCGGTTTGTTGACCGTGCGCCCGACGATGTACTCCCCGGCGGAAAAGGTCCGCCGGCGTACCGCATCGCGAAAGTATTTCCGGTCGCTTACGTTGAGCCCGGGGGGAGGGGGGACGACAGAGGCGACCGATTCGCCGGTGGGGCGAAAGAGTTGGAGATTCAGATAGCGGTTGTCGCTGCGCAGGATTTCCCGGAACAGTTCGTCGCAGGCCGGTGCATCCATGTTGCGCACCTGGGGCAGCACGGCCAGGGTTGTCAGGAGTTGGCGCGTGCTGCTGACCGTATTGCCCATATCGCCGGCCAGCGCCCTGACGAGGGCGGAGCACCGGCTGTGGGCCTCGTTCAGGGAATTCCGTTTCTGTTCGAGACCGGTGTAGAGAATGATCGCCAGGGCGGGGGTGACCGCGAATGCGACCAACAGGATGAGGTGGGTGCGAATGGACCATCCGGAAAAAGCCTTCACCGTGTGGACTCCGGGGCTTTGAGTGGGGATGCCGTTGTACCGGCTGATTCTATGCACAATTTTGTTTTTTCACAAGTTAAACAGTTACAAAACGTATCACATTTTCCCCATTTTTCGAGTTGCGTATACATCATAATTCCACTACCATGCGGAGAAAAAACAGCGAGGGGGCGATGGCGCTCCATGCCCCGTTTTTTTCGCGGCCGGGCCGAGGCGAAAACGTACAGGTAACGAAACAGGGGGGTCTAGTCATGGATGAACTGCTTAAACAAACGCCGCTCTGCGGGCGGCATGAGGCGCTCAGGGCATTGATGTCCCCCTTTGGCGGCTGGAACATGCCGATCCAGTACGAAGGGATCATTGCCGAACACGCCTGGTGCCGCGCCAAGGCGTCGCTCTTCGATATCTGTCACATGGGGGAATTCCTCTTCGAGGGGGACTTTGCGGCCGGCGGCCTGGAGGATGTCCTCACCTTTTCCGTCGCAACGATCCCGGTCGGGCGTTCGCGCTACGGTTTCCTGCTCAACGAAAGCGGCGGCATCATCGACGACCTGATCGTCTTCCGCCTGGCACCAGACAAGGCCATGATCGTGGTCAATGCGGCCACGGCCCCCAAGGATTTTGCCGTCATCAATGCCCGGCTGAAGGGTGGCGCCTTTACCGACATCTCGGCTCAGACCGGCAAGCTGGACATCCAAGGGCCGCTCTCCCGGGACGTCATGGTGGCGGCCTTCGGCGCGGAAATCGCCGCCATACCCTATTTCCGATTCACCACCATGAACATTTTGGGTGTGGAGGCCATCGTCAGTCGCACCGGCTATACCGGGGAACTCGGCTACGAGATCTTCATCCCCTCGGACAAGGTCGTCGAGTTGTGGGATCAGCTGCTACTGGACGAGCGGGTCAAACCGGCTGGGCTGGGGGCGCGGGACGTGTTGCGCCTTGAGGTGGGGTACTCGCTCTACGGCAGCGATATCGACGAGGCGACCACACCGTTGGAGGCCGGTCTGGAGGGGTTTGTGGACCTGTCCAAGAACTTTGTGGGCAAGGAGGCGTTGCTGCGCCAGAAGGAGCAGGGCGTAGCCCGCAGAAAGGTTGCCTTCGAGGTGAACAGCCGCCGCTCGCCGCGCCACCACTACGAACTCTGTTTCAGTGGCGAGGGGGTCGGCACGGTAACCAGCGGTGTTTTTTCACCCATGCTCGGCCGCGGCATCGGTCTGGGATTCGTCAGGCCGGATTTGGCGTCGATTGGTACGCCGCTTACCATCATCCATGAACGGGTCAGCATGGAGGCCGCGGTCTGCGAACTCCCTTTCTACCGCGGCGGGTCGCTCAGGTCATAAAACGCAATCTGCCTCTGTGGCAGATTTTACAGATTTTTTATCTTAAAAGGAGGATATGCCGACATGAGCATCTATTTCACCAAGGAACACGAATGGGTCAAGGTCAAGGAAGGGATCGGTGCGGTCGGCATCAGCGAACATGCCGCCCATGAACTGGGGGACATCACCTTTGTGGAGCTTCCCGTCATGGGCAAGGTGGTCAAACAGTTCGATATGCTGGGGGCCATCGAATCGGTCAAGGCCGCCAGCGACATTTATTCGCCGGTTTCCGGCAAGGTGGTCAAGATCAACGAGGCCTTAAACGACGCCCCGGAGATCGTCAACGAAAGCGCGGAAGACGCCGGTTGGCTAGCCTGGATCGAGATCGCCGACGAGGCGGAGCTGAAGAATCTGATGACCAGGGAACAGTACGACGAGTATCTGAAAACTGTGTAGGAGGTTTTTGAAAAACAGCCATCAGGCCTTCGTCCTCGAAAGCCCTTTCGTGCGGCGTAGCGCTGCTACGCCTCCTCAGGGCATTCTGCGGGTGCGACGATCTGACTCTTTTTGAACAACCTTGATTTCTCAACAGCCTGCCGGGGGAAATCCCCCTTTGTCCGGTCTGGGGCGGCCGCAAGGAGCGCCCCGATGCTTTGTGCCAGGAGAGTCCGCATGAACGACAGTCATTATTGCCCCCATACGCCGGAAGAGATCAGGGAGATGCTCTCGGTTGCCGGCGCCTCCAGCGTCGAGGAGTTGTTCGCTCCGATCCCGCCAGAATTGCGGGCCAAGACCTTCAATATCCCCCCCGGCATGTCCGAGTTCGAGACCTTTGCCCGGATGCAGGCCATTGCCGCCGACAACAGCGCCGCCATGGTCAATTTTATCGGGGGCGGTTTTTACGACCATATCATTCCCGCCGTGGTCGATCATCTCTCCGGCCGGGCCGAGTTCTACACCGCCTATACCCCCTACCAGCCGGAGTGTTCCCAGGGGACCCTCCAGGCCCTGTTCGAATACCAGACCGCCATCTGCCGCCTGACCGGTATGGAGGTGTCCAACGCCTCGCTCTACGACGGCGCCACGGCCTGCGCCGAGGCGGCCATGATGGCCCTGCGGGTGACCGGCCGCACCCGGATCGTGGTGGACGGCTGCGTCAGCCCCTTCTCCCGGCAGGTGCTCAAGACCTATCTTTACAACCAGGCGGTGGAGGTCGTGGAGATTGCGCCCCTGGACGGCCTGCTGAACCGCGCTGCCCTAGCCGCCTGCCTGGATGAGCACGTTGCGGCGGTGCTGGTGCAGAACCCCAATTTCTTCGGCTGTATCGAGGACCTGAGCCCCCTGGCGGAACAGGTACATGCCGCCGGCGCCCTGCTGGTGGCTTCCGTCTATCCGATCTCCCTGGGCATCATAACGTCCCCGGGTGAGATGGGGGTGGATATCGCCGTGGGGGACGGCCAAAGTCTGGGCAACCCGCTCTCCTTCGGCGGCCCCTCCTTCGGTTTCCTCGCCGCAAAAAAGGCCTTTATCCGCAACATGCCGGGGCGCATCGTCGGCGAAACCGTGGACAAGAACGGCAAACGCGGTTTCGTCTTGACCCTCCAGGCACGGGAACAGCACATCAAGCGCCACAAGGCCACCTCCAACATCTGCAGCAACCAGGGGCTGTGCGCTCTGCGCGGTCTGATTTTCCTCTCGGCTGTGGGGAGGGAAGGGGTGGCGGATCTGGCGCGCCTCAACCGCGACAAGGCTGAGTACGCCAAGGCCCGCCTGGCCGGGATTCCCGGCGTGACGGTGCTGCCATCGGCGCCCACCTTCAACGAATTCACGGTGTTCCTGCCCAAGCCGGCCGCACCGGTCGTGGCGGAACTGCTCAAGCAGGGTATTGCCCCCGGCGTGCCGCTGGAGGATTACTACGAGGATTCGGCCAACGCCCTGGTGGTGACGGTCACCGAGAAGCGGACGAAGAAAGAGATCGACTGGCTGACCGAGGCGTTACGGGCCGAGTTGTAACCTGAATCCGTGACGCCTCCATGCCGCTAGTCCGAAAGGCCTCTGTCTTTGCGTTTGAGCAGTCTTCGGCCATTAGACGGCGGACCAGCCTGGTGAGTGGACTGTCACGACACGGCAGCGAGCGGGCTCCGGCTCTTCCGGCCATTGCGGCATTCCGGCATCACGGATTCAGGTTGTAATGCGGGCATATCTGATCTTGGAGAGACAATCGTATGGAGCTTATCTATGAAAAATCCGTTCCCGGCCGCAGGGGGGTAAAGCTGCCGGCCTCGGACGTGCCTCCCGCCCCTCCTCTGCCGGAAGGGCTGCTGCGCACGGAACCGGCCGGCTTGGCCGAGGTATCAGAACTGGATCTGGTGCGGCACTTCACCAACCTGTCCCGGCTGAACTTCTCGGTGGACACCAACTTCTACCCGCTGGGCTCCTGCACCATGAAGTACAACGCCAAGGTGCTGGAGAACGCCGCGGTCCTGTTTGTCCCCTTCCACCCCATGACGGCACTTCTGCCGGGGGGCGGGGAGTTCTGCCAGGGGAGCCTGGGGATGCTCTACGACCTGGGGCAGATGCTGGCCGACATCACCGGCATGGACGAGGTCACCACCCAGCCCTTGGCGGGCGCCCACGGCGAGATGACCGGCATCCTGCTGATCTCCGCCTACCATCGCGCCAAGGGGAACAGGAAAAAATACGTGGTGGTCCCCGACTCGTCCCACGGTACCAACCCGGCTTCGGCCACCATCGCCGGCTACGAGATCATCACCGTGCCGACCGCACCTTACGGCGACATGGACCTGGAACTGTTCCGGCAGGCCATGAGCGACGAGGTGGCGGCGGTGATGATGACCTGCCCCAACACCTTGGGGTTGTTCAACCCGCACATCAAGGAAATCTGCGACATCGCCCATTCGTTCGGCGCCCTGATGTACTACGACGGCGCCAACCTGAACGCCATCATGGGCAAGGTCAAACCGGGGGATGTGGGATTCGACGTGGTGCACGTCAACCTGCACAAGACCTTCGGAACGCCCCACGGCGGCGGCGGTCCCGGTGCCGGGCCGGTGGGGGTCAAAAAGGCCCTGATCCCGTTCCTGCCTCAGCCGCGCATCGACATGGACGACGAGGGAACCTTTGTGCTCCAGACCTCCCGGCCCGGCTCCATCGGCCGCGCTGCCAATTTTTTCGGCAACTTCGGCATCATGGTCAGGGCCTATGCCTACATCATCATGCTGGGACGCGAGGGGTTGATCCAGGTATCCGAGCAGGCGGTGCTCAACGCCAACTACATCAAGGAACGTCTGAAGCCCTACTACGATCTTCCCTACGACCAGACCTGCATGCACGAGTGCGTCTTCTCGGCCTCCCGGCAACTGGCCCACGGCGTGCACGCCATCGATATCGCCAAGTTCCTGATCGATCGGGGGTATCACCCTCCCACGGTCTACTTCCCGCTCATCGTCAAGGAAGCGATCATGATCGAGCCGACCGAGACCGAGAGCAAGGCAGCCATGGACGCCTTTATCGACGTGATGATCGAGGCTGCCCGGACCGCCGAAAGCGACCCCCAGGCGGTGTTGGACGCGCCGCTGACCATGCCGGTCTCGCGGCTGGACGAGACTAAGGCGGCCAGGGAGCAGCATGTCTGCTACCTGGGGTGATAGGGGAGGGTACGTCCACTGATGACTGATACCGCGTCAACCTGGCGCCTCGTCGAGGACGGACCGCGTACCGGAGCGGAGAACATGGCCATCGACGAGGCGCTGTTGCGTTCCTTTGATCCGGTCCGGTCCCACCCGGTACTGCGTCTGTACGGCTGGCAGCCGCCGGCCCTCTCCTTGGGGCGCTTTCAGAAGGCGGCCCAAGTGCTGGACCTGGAGCGCTGCCGGGCCGGTGGGGTGCCCATCGTGCGCCGCATCACCGGCGGTGGGACGATCTACCACGCGGACGAGGTGACCTATGCCCTGGTTTGTTCGCCGGACCAGATCCCGCCCGCCTCGTCCATCAAGGACTCATTTCGTATACTGACCGGTTTTCTGATTACCCTGTACCGGGACCTGGGACTTGAGGTATCATATGCCCTGGACGCCGTCTCCCCGGATGTGCGTCTGGGAGAACGGACCCCCTTCTGTTTTGCGGGCAAGGAGAGTTTCGACATCCTGGTGCAGGGGAAGAAGATCGGCGGCAATGCCCAGCGCCGGCAGAAGGGGATCATCTTTCAGCATGGCTCGCTGCCGCTGGTGAACCGGGCCACTCTGGGACTCTCGTTCATGAAGGATCGGGCGCCCTGCTTGGCGGAGGACGCCGTCAGTCTGGAACAGTGCGGCATCCCCCCGGAGTACGACTTGGTGCGGCACAAGCTGATTGAGGCCTTTCAAAGAAACTTCACCGTGGAGCTTTCGCCCCAGCCGCTCACGGAACAGGAACGCTCTCTGGCCGGGGAGTTGCTGGTGGGACGGTACGGTACGGATCGATGGAACCTGGAAGGGGTGGATGCGTGAAGATGGTGAGGAAACCGGAGTGGCTGCAAAAGCGCGTTAATCCAGGGGAACAGGTCGGGATGCGGGCGCTTTTGGGGGAGTTGCGCCTGAACACGGTCTGCCAGCAGGCGCTTTGCCCCAATATCTCCGAATGTTTCCGTTGCGGCCAGGCCACGTTCCTGATCCTGGGCAGGCACTGTACCCGGCACTGCTCCTTCTGCAACGTGGACAAATCGCCGCCTGAGCCGGCGGATAGCGGGGAGCCGGCCAGGGTGGCCAGTGCGGTTGCCCGGCTGGGGCTGAGCCACGTGGTGATCACCAGTCCGACCCGGGATGATCTGCCGGACGGCGGGGCAGCCCTGTACGCCGCAACGGTGGCTGCCATCCGCGCCGCATCGCCCACAACGCGTATCGAACCGCTCATCCCTGATTTTCAGGGGGACCGCCAGAGCCTGGCAACCGTCATGGCCGCGGGGCCGGACATCATCGCCCACAACGTGGAGACGGTGCCGCGTTTGTACCACATCCGCAACGGTGCCGACTATGGCCGCTCCCTGGATCTGCTCCGCGCCTGCCGGGAGTTAGCGCCGGAAACCCCGGCCAAGTCGGGCATCATGCTGGGGATGGGGGAAACGCGGGAAGAGGTGCTGCAGGTGTTGGGCGACCTGCGTGGGGCGGGATGCGTCTATCTCAGTATCGGCCAGTACCTGGCCCCCAGCCGCAACCATTATCCGGTGCAGGAGTTTGTCCGGCCGGAGGTCTTCGATGAGTTGCGGAAAAACGCCCTGGGCATGGGATTCAGCCATGTGGAGAGCGGCCCCTATGTGCGCAGTTCCTACCATGCAGGCCAGTACCAGATGGATACCCGAGACGAATGCCATGAGGAGATGACATAGTGCAGCCCCAAATACTCCTTGCCGTTGCCGACGAAGAACGGCGCCTCATATATGAAACGTTTATCAAAAATGAGCGGGTGATCTGCCATACGGTGTCATCTCTGCGCGATGTGGCGAATCAGGCCGCCCGGCAGCCCTATAACGCCATCTTTCTCGACATGCCCCTGATGGTAAAGGCGTCCCGGTACGAAAAGAGCCTGGTGGAGGATGCCCTGCATGCCATGCCCAACGCTCGCCTCAACATTGCCGCCAAAACCCAAAAGATTCGCATGCTGATCTCATGGGACGATCAGGATGGGGCTCATACCCCCGAGGAGCACCTCCGATACTGCTGCGAACAACTCCCGAAGGTCGCTCCCATTTGCAACAGGGTGCCGCTTAATCTGAATGCCGTGTTGTCATGCTCCCCGGATATGACGGATGCCGAACGTACGGTCTGTATCGACTTTTCAGTGGGCGGTTGTTTCCTGTTCTGCGTCAACGACGAGATTGCCCTGCAATCGACCGTATGGATACGACTGGTTGCCCTGAGCGACCCGACGCCTATTGCGTCCACCATCTGCTGGAAACGGGAGTGGGGGATGACCAGCGAGATTCCCGGTGTCGGCGTTCGCTTCGATGTGATGACCCCGCAGCAGCAGGCGGAAATCCTCTCGCTCTGCCGGGGCAAGTTGAAAAAATGATCGCGGCCGTACGCGGCATGGCAACTTACCGGTACGGCGCGGTACGACCGATATCCCTTGCGCCCGATACCGGTTTCGTATAGGCTTTATCCATGCGCTTATTGGAGACATATTCTAACCATAGGAAATGTCTGCTGCCGCTTGTCATGGTGGCCGCGGTTTTCTTTATTCTCCAGGGGATAAGCGTACCCCACCTTGCCGATCCACGGGAACCGAAGCTCTCAAGCCCGCAAAAAGTCAAGCCATCAGCCCACCTTGTTGTCAAAAATCTGCTGCAATCCTCCCACGGCAAGATTGCAAAAAACGCCCAGTTGCTGGATTTTTCCGGCACGGTCTCCCGGCTGGGAAATCGTGTCGTCCACATTTCGTCTTACCTCTGTGACCTCCATGTTCCCGTCTCGGCCGCAGTCCCGGCCGTCCCAGCCAGGGCACCGCCCGCGTAACAGCTTCGTCCCCCTGCATTACCCTTAGTTTACCACCGCAAGCCGTGTGCGCCGGGAGAGGTTTCTCTGCGAACGGTTTCTGCGTGCCCCTGTCGTCAGGACAGCGCCCTGCGCCGGCCCTCGTCTGTGTTTGTGCCGTCTGCGGAACATCCTGTCGCTTTCCAATCTCAAAAACACGCTTCCAGGAGGAAACGGTGCAACTTATCAATAAAACCGCGATCGATTTTATCGGCAAGAGAAACATCACCTTCATCATATCGGGTATCATCGTTATTATCGGCTTGATCGGCATTGTCCAGATCGCCAGAAACGCCGCCAATATGGGTATCGACTTCTCAGGGGGGACATCGGTGCAGCTCAATTTCGCCCAGCCGGTTCCCCTGGAAAAGGCCCGGGCCCTCCTTGCCCGAAACAACCTCGGCGAGGCCAACTTGCAGGAAATTCAGGAGGGGAACAAGCTCCTTATCAAGGTCGGAAAAGCCAGCCTGATGGCCGGGAACAATGCCGATACCATCAAGGAGGTCTTCAAAAAAGGGTTCCCGGGAAACGATTTCGTGGTGGAAAGTTCCACGGAGATCGGACCTTCCATCGGCGACAAGCTCAAGAAGGATACCCTGATAGCTGTGGGGGTTTCCATGCTCGGCATCATCATGTATATAGCCTGGCGCTTTGATTTCAAATTCGGTTTCGGCGCCGTCGTTTCCACACTTCACGACGTCATGGCCATGATCGCCCTGTTTTACGTCTTGGACAAGGAGATCAACCTTCTGTTCATTACCGCGGTTCTGACGATTGCGGGGTACTCCCTGACCGATACGGTGGTGGTGTTCGACCGGATCAGGGAAAATCTTAACAGGAACCTGTCCGGGTCCATGGAGAGCATATTCAACAAAAGCATCAATGAAGTCCTGTCCCGAACCGTGATCACCTCGTTGACCACCTTTCTGGCGGCGCTGTCGCTATTTCTTTTCGGCGGGGAAGTGATCCACGATTTTGCCCTCGCCCTGGTAAGCGGCGTCGTCATCGCGACCTACTCATCCATATTTATCGCAAGTCCGATAGTGCTGGAACTGGAACGCAGGTCGGAAAGAGCCACGCAACAAGAGGCACAGCTCCAAAAATTGTGAAATGATTTTCCAGCAGGAGAAGCATCATGGCCAAACATTGGGGAGGTCTCTCCCATTGGCGTCCGGATATCGCCATAGACCTGGGTACTGCAACGACCCGTGTCGTCAGCAAGGGGCATGGGGTTATAACCCATATTTCCATGGCTGGAAACGTGCCGGCATTGTCTTCCGGCGTGGTGGCGAATCTGGACGCCGTGGTGGCGCTTCTTGAACCGCTCATTTCAAAAATGAAGATCTTCGGCATGATCCGTCCACGCGCCGTGGCGTGCGCACCCACCGATGCGAACGCCGGCGAGCGCAATGCTCTTGTCGAGGGGGTTTCCCGGGGCGGTGCATGCGCCGTCGTCGTTGTCCCGGAACCTCTCGCCGCAGCCGTCGGGGCTGGAGTTGATATCGTATCGCCCTACGCACGGATGGTTGTCGATATCGGTGAAGGGGTAACGGACTGTGCCGTCATCACGTCCGGCAAGGTCGTGGACACGGCAGCCCTGCGGGGAGGCTGCTGTGCGCTACGGAACGCGGTACGGGAGGGGGCGCTCAGGAGGTGGAACCTGCGAATCCCCACCCGTCAGGCAGAGGCGCTGGTTCGCGCGGCGCTCTGCGGTTCGGGTGCTGTTGCCATGCAGACACAAGATGCACAGGGAGGCGATTGTCCCGCACTACCGCCGATCAGCCTTGTTGAAGCGCGGGAGGACTGTGAGCCGATGGTGGAGGCGATCCTGGACCTGATAACAGGGTTTCTCCGGGAGATGCCGCACTCAACGGGAAGTGAGATCATCGAAAACGGCATTACCCTGACGGGAGGAGGCGCCCTGCTGGCAGGCATGCGGGAAAGGATTCATGCGGCCACCGGCATTACGGTCATGCCGGTGGCCAACCCGCTTGAAGCGGTCGTACGTGGGGCATACGCCATGCTGCCGATTGTGGCGATGCTCAATATGTGGAAGCGTTAAGACCGGGCACGCCGCGGGAACGAGATCTGTTTCTGTCCAAAAAAAAATCTCCGCAGATACCGATCCGGAAAATTGTGTTAGACTTGCGAAATGCCGTTCCCCTCGCAATCTCATGGTAACGAAAGCCGCGTTATGCTCAAACTGATACGATTGGTATGCGGGGCCGTGATCTCCCTGTTCATCCTCTGGTTCGCCATGAGCAATTATCGCGATGCGCGCCCCATCGCGGAGGATAATCTTTTCGGGCTGGCCCATTCGCTTCATGCGGCCATTGAAAACAGTGTGGTTCACGATCCTTCCCTCCAATCCCTGGCGACGTTTCATGCCCAGGACCTGGCCTATTTCGCTCTTGTCGACAGGGATGGCGTTTACCGATTCCACTCCAACCAGGAGTTGATCGGTACCCGTTTGAACAACAGCGACACGTTGCGGCGGTTGTTCGCCGAGACCATGTCGGGCACGCGCGTAAAGCTTGCTACGGGTGAAACCGCGTACGAGTTGTACGGCCACATCCACACGCCCCGTGAGACCCTGGGGCTGCGTCTGGTGCTCCACACCTATCGGGCCGACGCGGTCATCAGGCATGCCCGGCTTACCATGGCCGTACTGTTCGCCCTTGTTGCGGTCGGGTGGTTCCTGACCTTTGTCATCTATCGCTATTCCCTGCGGGAAGAGCTGCACCGGCAGAAAATGGCGCAGCGCGAAAGCCTGGCCCAAATGGGGGAGATGGGGGCCATGCTGGCCCATGAGATCCGCAACCCCCTGGCAGGGATCAAAGGGTTTGCCCAGCTCATTGAAAAAAGGCCCGACGACCCCCGGACGAAGGAATCCGCCCACCGGATCGTGGCGGAGGCCCGGCGCCTCGAGTCCCTGGTGACGGACCTGCTCGCCTTTGCCAGGAACGACGGGGGTGAGGCGGAGCCTTGTGCCCTTGCCCAACTTGTCGAACATTGCGTTGATCTGGTACGGTCAGAAGCCGAACAGGCCCGGGTCGTCCTCGTCGTTGACTGCCCCCACGATCTGGTGGTAACCGGCAAGCGGGACCGGCTCGGACAGGTGCTGCTCAATATCGTCAAAAACGGTGTGCAGGCGATGCCCGACGGGGGAGAGCTTCGCGTAACGGCGCACCCGGTCGGCCCACAGGCAATCGTCACCATCAGCGACACCGGGCACGGCATCAGCCCGGAAAACCTTGCCAGGATATTCACCCCCTTTTTTACCACCAAGGCCAGGGGTACGGGGTTGGGGCTGGCGCTCAGCAAGAAGATCATCGAAGAACACCACGGTTCGATTGCACTTGAAAGTTCAGGCCACGGGACGGCGGTAACCATAACGCTGCCAGGGGCACGGGTAGGGGAGAAGTCATGAAAGGGCGTATTCTGCTGGTTGAGGACGATGAAACCTTCAGGAGTTTTTTGCAGACCGTTCTGGAGGACGAGGGGCATGATGTGCTCACCGCCGGCGACGGACTGTCCGGGGCCCGGTTGATAAAGGGCAAGCAGTTCGACTTGGTTATCTCAGATCTGAAGATGCCCGGCAAAAGCGGTCTTGAACTGTTCCGGGACACCATACAGGATGCCAACCCTCCCCGGTTTATCTTTCTGACAGCGTTCGGAACGGTGGAGGAGGCGGTCGGCGCCATGAAGGATGGCGCTTTCGATTTTCTCACCAAACCGCTGGAAGACCCGGATACCCTGTTGAGGATTGTGAACAGGGCGCTTGAAGGCCTGCAACACTCGCGGGACTATCGTGCGCTCAAGGAATCCGAAACGGTTGGGTTACCGCCGGAAGAGCTCATCTTTGCCGGATCGGCCATGCAGTCGATACGAAAACTGGTCCATAACGTGGCCGGCACCACGGCCAATGTGCTTATCTACGGCGAAAGTGGTACCGGCAAGGAGTTGGTGGCCAGGATCATCCATCTGCTCAGCCCCCGGAGTAACGGCGGGTTCGTCCCGCTCAACTGCGCGGCCATCCCGGAGAATCTGCTGGAGAGCGAGCTTTTCGGCCACGAAAAGGGGGCCTTTACGGGGGCTATCCAGGCCCGACTGGGCAAGTTCGAATTAGCCAAGGGGGGGACCATTTTTCTGGACGAAATCGGAGAAATGCCGGTGAGCCTCCAGGCCAAGCTGCTGCGGGTTCTTCAGGAACGGGTGTTCGAACGGGTCGGGGGCGGCAAGGAGATCAAGGCCGATGTGCGGGTGATTGCGGCAACCAATCGCGACCTTGCGGAAGAGGTCGTGGAGAAGCGTTTCCGCGAGGACCTCTTCTACCGCCTCAACGTCTTTCCGGTCAATTTGCCGCCGCTTCGGGAACGGCGGGATATCATCCCGCTGCTGACCGAGTACTTTATCCAGCGCTTCTGCCGTCAGGTCGGCAAGAAGCTCAAGGGCATCGAACCTGAGGCGCTCAAGGCCATGAAGGCATATGCCTGGCCGGGCAATATCCGCGAGTTGCAGAACGTCGTGGAGCGGGCCGTCATCCTTGCCCAGGATATGGTCCGGGCTGCCAATCTCCCCGATGCTCTGGCGCGTTCACCGGAGCCGGTCGCTATTACCGGCAAGGACAAGCTGAGAATGGTGGAGCGCGATCTGATCGTCAAAGCCCTGGAACAGCATGGCGGCAACCGCCGTCTGGCTGCCGAGGAGCTACGGGTGTCGCGCCGGACCCTCCAATACAAGCTGAAGGAGTTTGGCCTGCTCGACGAAGACTAGTGTTGTGCAACATCCTTCTCACATGGTGCAATTGTTTGCACATTTTATCCTTATTTGACTTTTATGAATAAATAATAAAATTAATGATATCGAGGTATTACTAAGTTTTTTCGTTTTGGCACACACCGTGGAATATACCTGGACAGAATCATCATATTCCACGGAGGTATCCACAAATGAAAAGGATCGGAACAATCTCAACAGTGGCGGCAAGCGCCGCTCTCATACTTGCCGTCCAGGCATTCGCTTTCGGCGGCGGGATGGGGGGCGGCCAAATGGGGGGAAGCATGGGCGGGGGGCATCAGATGTCTTCCGGCATGCAGGGAACCAGCGGGGCGGGGATGCATCAGGGGGCGCTGAATGGCGCTGGGTCGCAGCATATGGCAATGAATGGAACAGGGGCGCAGGGGATGACGCAGGGAGGCGCCGGCACTACCGCCACCATGCCGTACGGGCAGATAAACGGTGGCGGCAACGGTATGACCACCACGAAAACACCCGCAGCCACAACCACCAAATAGCACGAATCGGGAGTAGTCCTGTATGACCAAAGACCGTTTTTTCTCCATCGCGACGTTGGCAATCGTTTTGAATAGCCTGCTGATCGGCTCCGCGTTTGCCGGTTTCGGCTTCGGCAGTGATGCCGTAGGGAAGAGCGGTCTGGACTTCGCCAAGGGGTATGATGTCAACACGGTGACGACCGTAACGGGCCGTGTGGCATCTTCTCCTCAGACCGGTGAAAAAGAGCACATTTTTGTGGACGTAAGAGCCGGGGGGGAGATCATCAGTCTCAACCTTGGGCCGAAGTCTTTCTGGGAGAAAAAGGAAATTCCGCTCCATCCCAACGACGATATCACCGCCAAGGGTTCCAAGGCTCAGGGCAAGGACGGGAAAACCTATCTGATGGTGCAGAAGCTCACAAACAAGACAACCGGCTCTCAAGCGGCATTGCGGAATGATCAAGGGAGGGCCGCCTGGTCCGGGTGGAATTCGGGCGGCATGATGCAGGGCGGTGGTATGATGCGCGGTGGTGGCGGGATGATGAGGCGCTGATGTTTGCCGTCTTGTTGCCCACGAAACCGGTTACCTTAGAAAAGGAGCTGACAATGCAACAATTTATTGGATTGGGAAGGTTTTCCTTCCTTCTTGCCATCATGACCCTCTTCATTCTTCCGGCATGGGCTTGTGCCGACGAACCCGCATATTCCGTCGGCCTTGGTTTTGAGTTTGCGTCGGGTAAATACGGAACCGGAATCAGGACAGACTCCATATATATGCCGTTCACGGCGACGGTCTACCCGACCGAGCGACTTGATTTTTCGCTGGAAATTCCTTTTGTCTACCAGAGCAGCAGTGCGGTGGTGGCGGGGCAATACATGGGAATGCAGGGGCAATCCGGCATGCAGTCGGTTGTGGCAGCAATGAATGGCATGGGGGCCTCCGGCTCGATGACTTCTGCGTCGGCGGGGAGCGTCAACAATTCCCATTCCGGGCTCGGCGATATCAAACTAAAGGCCGGATATGTCCTGTACACCGAGGAAAAGTATGTACCGGCCATCCGCCCCAACGTCTACGTGAAAATTCCCACCGCCGACAAGAACAAGTTCCTTGGAACCGGGGAGTTTGATGAAGGCTTTGCCGTGGAGTTAACCAAGTGGTTCGGCAGTTGGTTTGCGGACGGCGAGGCGGGGTACGTCATCCAGGGAAAATCATCGGTCATTGCCGTCAAAAATTATCTCAACTACTACGCCGGAGCCGGTTATCAACTCACCGAGCGGCTGCGCCCCATGGTGTTGCTCAAAGGGACCACTCCTACCGTCAACGGAGCAGCGTCCCAGTTGGAGGCGCGGCTCAGAGTCAAGTACCAGTTTGCGAAACACACCGGCATCGATGGCTATCTGGCCAAGGGGATCACGACCGCCAGTCCCGATTACGGCATGGGACTCGCCGTCTTTTACGAATTCTAGACTTCGCTTGGAGAAGCGATTGAAGGAGAAACGACCATGATGAAAAAAACTATACTAGCAGCAGCGATGATTACTGTCGGCCTTATCGCCGGGTGCGGCAGCGGAGGCGGGACTACTCCGGCAACAGGCACAACCTCCTTGAGCGGCAAAGTGGCTGACGGTTATCTCGTCGGTGCCACCGTATTCCTCGACAAAAACGGCAACTACCAGTTGGATGCCGGCGAACCCTCGGCCACCACGGATGCCAACGGCGCGTACACCCTGACGGTCGACCCCGCGGATGTGGGCAAGTATCCCATCGTGGCGCTGGCAATCAAGGGGCAGACCATGGACAAGGATACCGGGCTGCCGGTAGCAAACAGTTATGTCCTCAGCATGCCGGCGACAGCCACGAGCGGCACGGTCAACAGCAACTTCATCAGCCCCATGTCGTCCCAACTGCGGGAAATGATGGAAACAGGGAAATATGCTTCCATGCAGCAGGCCATGACCGCCCTGGCGGCCAAACTTGGCATGACGGTCGGGACGAACATGCTCGAAGACTATATGCTCGCCAATAACGCCACCATGCACACTGCGGCGCAGAATATGGCGAGCCTGATGGGGGGAGAGATGGCTCAAGTGATGGGAACAAGCGGAACCACCGTTACCGTTGATGTCAATCGCTACCGCGGCATGATGGGGATGATCTTCAGCAACATGTCGTCCATCAAGGGGCCGAATTCCCAAACGGCCATGACGACCCTTATGGGCACCATGACCACAACCCTGGGGAATATGCCGATGATGAGTGCCGGACAACCGTACCTGAATATGTCGACCGCCTTCAGAGGGGGCATGGTGGGAGGGATGTCCGGGACCGGTGGTATGATGAACTGAGGCTCGTACTGCCTGGGGACTCTAAAAACGGTCGTTCGCACTTGCGAACGACCGTTTTTGTATTCAGCTTCTTACCAGGGAGGAACAAACTAAACTGTAATTGAACCGGGACACGTGCCCCTGTCCGCCTATCTCTCCTGGAAACGGGGATTCTTGTGGAAGTAGGCAAAACAGGACTCGATCCTTTGCAATTGCTGCGGTGTCGCGTCGATGAAATGGAGCCCGTAGAGGCCGTTGTCTTTCTGTTTGCTGTTCCAGACAACCCGTGCGGCAATGCGGAGCGGCGTCTGGCGCTCGTACTCGTCCCGGGATTTGCAGGGGGTCATGATGTCCACTTCGAGGGTTTCGTTGTGCGGGATATCGGTATTCCCCGGCAGGCGTAGCTTAAGCCCCGACAGGCTGAAATCGCTGGAGATCCCTTTGATCGGGCTTTGCTGGCCTGCGCGCCGCACGTAGACCAGTAGCCCGTTCTGGGCGCGGGGATAGAGCCGGTTTTCGTTTTGTGTGGGCAGGATCGTGGTGGCGGTGTCGAATGTGAAACGGGCCATCAGTTTGTTGAATTCCTGGGTCACATTGTTGAGATCGGTGCTGATGGTGGCGGTTATCCCCACCTTTGAGCCGCTTTCGCGGATGGTGTGGAAAAGCGAATCCAGACTCAGCTGCAGGGTGGATAACTGTTCCATCTGGGATTGGCTGACCTCGGATATGCGTGTATTCGCAGCGGTGGACTCCCGTACCGAGGCTACCATTCGCTCAATGATCTCTGCGGTTTCCTGTGTCTTTTGCTCGCCGTCGTGCACCCGCGTAACGATCTGCTCCATTGTCTTCCTGCTCTGGTTGACCTGGCTCGTCAATTCAGCGATGATCCCGGAGATTTCCTCCGTTTCCCGCGCCGTGCGTGAGGCCAGATTGCGTACCTCGTCGGCGACCACCGCGAAACCGCGTCCCTGTTCACCCGCCCGGGCCGCCTCTATGGCTGCATTCAGGGCCAGAAGGTTCGTCTGGTCGGCGATATCGGTGATGCTTTCAATAATCTGGTGAATCTTTTCTCCCACCTGGTGGAGACCGGCCGTTTCCAAGGCCGCCCGGTTCACCTCTTCCACGGTCAGGCGCATCTGGGCGATGTTGTCCCTGGTCGCCATGAGCCCGCGTTCCGCCTCCTGCTCCGTCTCAGAGGATGTGCTGCGCACCCGTTCCGACAACTCCCGCACCGATTCCGATATCATGCGAACCTCGGATGTCGCCGCAGTCACGTCCTGCGCCCGTTCCTGCTGGGAATGGCTTGCGTTGGAGATGTCGTTGGATATTTCGGCGATCTGAAACGACGACTGTTCCATCTGAAGGCTTGCTTCGTGGATGTTGCGCAGCACATCGGTCAGGTTTGCCACCATGACCCGCATGGCCATCAGGATCTTGCTGATTTCGTTATTGCGTCGTACGATGATCTCAGGGCTGAGATCGCCTTTGGACATGGTTTGCAGGTAGCCGATGGTACGGCCGATGGAATTACTTATGGCCCAGACATTGATGCCGCCGAACAGAGCCCCCAGGCAGATGAAGAAAGCAGCCGCGCAGAATTGCAGGAGGGGGGAGTCAAGCGACCTCCCGGCAAAGGTTGCAGCGATGATGCAGCCGCTGTAACATACACACAGGATTGTGAGCCTGGTTTTGATGCTCAAACAGAGATAATAGTTCCAGAGTGCATTCATGGCATTGGCTCCCCGACTATAGTGGCTGGTTGTGTCATCGCTTCCGCGTGAGGACCTAGTTCAAAAATGGCAATCAACCTTACGTTACGGACGGAACTATACCAGCCTGCACGTGGGCGCACAACGAACTTGTGTTGTTTTCTTCTGTTTTTAGGTGGTTGCAGGCGTTTGGCGCTGGCGGCTGAACAAGCGTGAGGTACTGTTTATGCGATGTTGTGAAGACTCTCCGTCGCGACAATTGCTTGAGGCGGTGCGGCAATTCAATACCCGTGACTGGTATGAATGCCACGAGACCCTTGAAGACCTCTGGGTGGGGGAGGAGGGCGAGGCGCGCTACTTCTACCAGGGGGTTCTCCAGGTGTCGGTGGCCCTGCACCATTGGAGAAACGGTAATTTCGGCGGGGCGGTCACTCTCTTGGAGGGTGGGGCGGCGTACCTGAGGCGCGTGCCGGCGGTTTGCCAGTGGGTGGATGTGGCCGCTTTCATCGCCGCTGCCGACAGGGTGCGGGAGGCGCTGATACAGTTAGGCAAAGAGCGTATGGCGTCGCTGGATCCGTCTTTGATTCCTGCTTTGAGGGTCGTTTCGCTGCCGGATGATTGCAAATAAAACGAATGATTATGAGCCGAGAAATTTTGCGCTTCCAGGCGGGGGAAGGGCTCTTTTCTTGGGGGGACGTTATCGGGGGGGCTTCACCTTCCGTTGCGGGAAAACCTCCCCGGGGTAACGCGTCAGGCGTAGGTCGAAAAGTTGTAGGAACCGTCCGCTTGGGGAGCCTGCTGAACGTTCTGGGCCAGGAGGTCGGCCATCTGACTCTGCTGGTTGGCGGCCTGTTTCACCATGGCCATCGACAGCGTCTGTTGAGTCTGCCCGGCTTTTACCGACAGTGCGGCCCCGGCAATCGTACTGATATCCATGATAAATCTCCTTGGTCGTTATTATTGCAACATGCATATCAAAAGTGCAACAAAAAAGGGAAAAGGTCAATTTGGCGTGATATTTTTGCTATACTTTTGAGGGATGATTGCCTAGAGTTTGACGATGATATTGACGAAAGAGGTCGCATGATGCAGTTCGAATGGTGGTACTGGATAATCGCCGGATTTTGCCTGATCGGCCTGGAACTGGCCGTGCCGTCGTTCACGATCATCTGGTTCGGCCTGGGGGCCTTGGTGGTCGGCCTGCTGAAGGTGCTCTGGTCGGGATTTCCCCTGGCCGGGCAGTTGTTTCTCTGGACCGTGTCGTCCATCGGTTTCACCGTGATGTGGTTCAAATATCTCAAGCCCAAGGTCAGTAGAACCCATGCCGGCCAATCGAAGGAAGGGATTGTGGGGGAGACCGGCATCATCATCCGGGGGACGGAGGATAGCTATGGCCGGGGGACGGTACGATTCCGCATTGCCGTGCTGGGCGCCGACGAGTGGGGCTGCTATGCCGATGATGTGCTGCAGGTGGGAGATTCGGTCCGCGTCGTGGATATTGAAGGGCAGGTTCTTAAGGTAACTAAAATCTAGGGGGGAAAGATGGCTGGAGTTGTTGTTTTTGGCGTTCTTCTGGTGGTGGTCGCTGCAACGCTGTTCGCCGGGGTCAAGACCGTTCCCCAGGGGCAGGAGTGGGTCGTGGAGCGGCTGGGCAAATATCATTCGACCCTCAAGCCGGGACTCAACTTTATCATCCCCTACATCGATACCGTGGCCTACCGGGTCTCGACCAAGGGGGACGTGCTCTCCGTGGGCGCACAGGAAGTGATTACCAGGGACAACGCGGTCATCATCACCAATGCGATCGCCTTCATCAAGGTCACCGATCCGACCCGCGCCGTGTACGAGATTCAGAACTACGAATATGCCATCCAGAACCTGGTCATGACCTCCCTGCGGGCCATCATCGGCCAGATGGACCTGAACAGCGCCCTGTCGGAGCGGGAACATATCAAGGCCAGACTTCAGGACGCTATCTCCAAGGAGGTGGCAACCTGGGGGATCTATGTCCAATCGGTGGAGATCCAGGACATCAAACCGTCCGAGTCCATGCAGCGGGCCATGGAGCAGCAGGCCAGCGCCGACCGCTTCAAGCAGGCCACCATTCTGGAGGCAGAGGGCAAGCGGGAAGCCACCATTCGAGAGGCTGAGGGACGACTGGAAGCCGCCAAGCGCGAGGCAGAGGCCCAGGTCAGGCTGGCCGAGGCGTCGGCCAAGGCCATTACCGATATCAGTGAGGCTATCAAGGAACGCGACCTGCCCGCCGTGTTCCTGCTGGGGGACCGCTACGTCAACATGCTACAGAAGCTGGCCGCCTCACCCAACGCCAAGATGGTGGTCCTGCCGGCCGACCTGCCGGCAGCCGTTCGAGGTATGATGGGAAAAGGGTGACGGGGTAGGGGATTGTTGAAACAGGCGTGGTGGCGCCGTCAAGGCGTGCTAAAACCCCGGCCGCGAGGTACAGCAGTTAAGGGCGTCCCTGACTTCCTTCCTGAACCTGGTGAGGTTTTCCTTCTCTTCGCCGAACGTTTCCACATGGTTGATCTTTTCCGTGACAAGGGAGTGGAGCTTGCTCAACTTGCCGTGGTCCCCCATGGCCGCCCGCAGTTCCTTGCGCAATTCATTAACAACTTTGTCGCTTGATTTCATGAACATATGGCACCACCTGGTGTTTATTGATTGGGAAATTCTGGGAATGTCATGCGTAATGCAACTGCCTCTTACTTCCGGTCTACCCTGTTGTAGCGAATGATCCAGAACTGAGTCCGACTGCTTCACCTCGTCCCCATTTTCGCGCCGTCCATGAACAGGGACAATCCGGTCCAGCGGTAAAAGCTAATATGAATACACCCCGTGGTCAAGCTATAAATTGCAAGTATTTCAAAGACAACGGCTTTTTCGAGGGGTGGGGGCGGCCAGTTCATACTCGTGGAATTAGGTAGACAACCCCGCCTCCTTTTCGCTATGTTTCCCTGGTGAACGATCATATGAAACACCGGACAGGATGTGAGACCGTTTTGAAGAACGACCACGACTACTGGATGGCCAAGGCTATCGCCGAAGCGGCCAAGGCCCGGGCCAAGGACGAAGTTCCCATCGGCTGCGTCATTGTCCGGGATGGCAAGATCATCGCACGCGGCCACAATCTGCGCGAAACAGCCCAAGACCCCGCGGCCCATGCCGAGTTGATCGCCATCAGAAAGGCCGCGCGGAAGCTTAACTCCTGGCGGCTCCTGGATACGACACTTTACGTCACCCTCGAACCATGCATCATGTGCATGGGGGCCATCATTCTGGCCCGCATACCCACCGTTGTCTTTGGCTGCCACGACCCCAAGGGGGGCGCGGCCGGCACCCTGTACGATCTCTCCAACGATCCCCGCCTCAATCACCGGGTGGACCTTGTCCCCCGTATTCTGGAACAGGAATGCTCATCGCTGCTGAGCACCTTTTTTGCCGAACTGCGCCGCCGCCGGCGTAGCCTGCCTGTTTCCTGATTTCTCCGCTCACAAATTTCTGGCGTTCGATGTTAAATTGAAGTATATATTTATCTGCATTTTAATATGTTTTTTATGCAGGGGTAGTGTCAATGAATATCGGTTTACCTTTGAAAGCATTCAGCCTTGGTCTCGTTCTCGGTTTGTGCCTATTTACAGGTACTGCTGCGCAGGCTGCACGGGTTAATGACAAGGCTCCCAACTTCAACCTGAAGGACCTGAATGGCCGCAAAGTAACCCTGTATGAGCTAAAGGGCAGCGCGGTCATTTTGAACTTCTGGTCTACCGCATGCCCCCCGTGCATAGCCGAGATACCCGGCTTGAATACGCTTTACCGCGACATGAGGGCAAAGGGCCTGGTGGTACTCGGCATTGCCATTGATTCTTCGGAAAAGCCTGTTCGTGAACAGGCAGACCGGTTGAAGATAGAGTATCCCGTTCTGCTGGATAGTGAAAAAAATGTCTATTTCGATACATTCGGACTTTTCGGGCAGCCCGTCAGCATACTGATCGATCGTTCCGGTATAGTCCGGGACAAACTTATCGGGCAACTGGATTGGAATTCAGCCCAGATCAAGGGCAAGGTGCAAAAACTCTTGAAGGGAAGGTAGCCATGATGAACAAGCACATCCTGATTGGTATCTTTGCGGTTCTGACTACTCTTACGGCGGGATGCGGAAGTGCAAATTTCCTGGTTTACAAGGACGCCAAGCATTTTTACGTCACCAGTGATGGCGCGACCCTGAAAAAAGTGCTTTGCGAATCCGGCGATATAAACCGGATTCTGACTGACTCTCGCCTCCCGGAGGCGATGCAGAAGGACCTTCATGAGGGAATATGTTCGTCTAACAAAGTTAAAGAACGATTGTTGGCCACTCTTGAAGACATGACGCCGGAGCAGCGCAGTGCGCTCAAGCTTGCCTTTCAGGCCAACGGTTATCAAATCAACACAATCGCCAACTGTTGAGGCAGCGGCTACTAGGCGCCCGGTCGGGAGCCATACGTAACGGTAACAGTACAGAGATCTGTTCAAACTGTCGAAGTAGGCAGAAGAACAGGATCGCCAACGAAAACGCCCCGCCGGGAAATCCGGTGGGGCGTTTTCGTTGGGACGCGGGAAGGGAGGTCAGTCTTTCAGCCCAAAGGTATCGTGCAGTACGCGTACGGCCAGTTCGGTGTATTTTTCGTCGACCACGACCGAGATTTTGATCTCCGAGGTGGAAATCATCTGGATGTTGATCCCGTTGGCAGCAAGGGCGACAAACATCTGGGTGGCGACGCCGGCGTGACTGCGCATACCGAGGCCGACGATGGATACCTTGCTGATATTTTCGTCGGAAAGAACCTCTTTTGCCTGGGTAGCTTTGGCAACCTCGTTGGTGATCAAAAGGGCCTGTTTCAGGTCGGCCTTGGTCACGGTGAAGGTGAAGTCGGTCATGCCTGCCTGGCTGACGTTCTGGACGATCATGTCCACCGAGATGGCCGCGTCGGAGAGCGGCGTGAGAATCTTGGCGGCGATGCCCGGCTTGTCCGGTACTCCCATGACGGCAATCTTGGCTTCATTCTTGTCGTACGCCACCCCTGATACGAGAATACCTTCCATTTCCTTATCCTCCCTGGTAACCATGGTACCGGTGTTTTCATTAAGACTCGAACGAACGTGAACGTCCACATTGTATTTTTTGGCGAATTCCACCGAACGGATTTGCAGCACCTTGGCGCCCAGGCTGGCCAGCTCGAGCATCTCGTCATAGGAGATCTTCTCGACCTTGCGGGCTTCCTTGCAGATGTTGGGATCGGTGGTGTAGACGCCGTCCACGTCGGTGTATATCTCGCAGACGTCTGCCGTGAGGGCCGCCGCAATGGCCACGGCCGAGGTATCGGAACCGCCGCGCCCCAGGGTGGTGACGTTACCGGCCGCGTCAATCCCTTGGAAACCGGCCACGATCACGATGGCGCCATCTTTGAGGTCGGCACGGATGTTCTTGTCGTCGATGCTTTCTATGCGGGCCTTGCTGGCGACGCTGTCGGTAATGATCGGCACCTGCCACCCCTGGTAGGACTTGGCCTTGTACCCCAGAGACTTGAGGTGCATGGCCAAGAGGCCGATGGTGACCTGCTCGCCGGTGGCGACCACCACATCATATTCACGCCCGTCGGGGATTTCGCTCATCTCGTTGGCAAGGGCGACCAGTTTATTGGTCTCTCCTGACATGGCGGACACGACGACGATCACGTCATTACCCGCTTCATAGGTCTTGATGATCCGCTTGGCGACGTTTTTGATGCGGTCGGCGGTGCCAACCGACGTGCCGCCGTATTTCTGGACTACCAGTGCCATACATCGCTCCTTCACAAATAGGTGGTGGGACAGACTACCCGAAGGTAAAGCTCTATAACAGATTATCAACTCTCAGGTCAAAGAAATTTTATCGCCTTGTATACGCTTTAGCAAGCGTGACAACAGAATCTCCGAGGATGTTCCCCTCGCTTCCATGGTGATTCTGCGCCGGTCGTCGCTGTCATAGCAAAACGTAATCCGCAGGTGATCGGCGGGAAGCAGATCTTTCAGGCGCTCGGACCATTCGACAATACAGACGCCTTCGCCCTGGAGGTACTCCGTGAAGCCCAGGTCGTCTATATCTGCCTCTCCTGCCATGCGGTAGAAGTCGAAGTGATAGATCGGTACGCGGCCGGGGTACTGATTCATGATGGCAAAGGTGGGGCTGGCAACCAGGTGGGCGCTTTCCGGGGCCACAGCCTGAACCACGCCGCGGGTGAAGCAGGTCTTGCCCCCCCCCAGCTCGCCCCGCAACGCCAGGAAATTACCCTGTTCCAGCAGCGCCCCCACCTGCCGTCCCAACTCCTCGGTTTCGCCGGGCGAGTTGGTGTGGAAGACCTCCTGGATCACTTCGGGACCAGATTGCGGATGATGTCGATGCGGGAAACGATCCCCACCAGCTTGTGTCCTTCCACCACCGGCAGCGCATGCAATTTGCGGTCGCTCATGATGTCGGCCGCCGTGCCGACCGAGTCGGTGGGGGCGATCGTCACCACGTCGCCGGAGCAGATTTCCCCCACGGTCTGGGCTGTCATCTTCTGCACCTCGCGCTCCAGGGTTCGTTCCCCCTGCAGGGGGATCACCCAATCGAAGATGGAGATGACCGTGGGGATATGCAGGTTGCGCCCCTGTTCGATCAAATCGGAGGAGGTCACGATACCGGTCAGGTTGCCGGCTTCGTCCACCACCGGCAGGCTGCCGAAGCGACGGGTCTCGAATATCCCCGACAATTCCCGCAGGTTGGTCTCTTTTTTTACGGTGACGACGTCTTTGGTCATGATGTCGGCTACAGTCTGCATACGCTGTTCTCCTCTTGTCGTGTTGGCGGGTTGTTGAAAAACAGCCATCAGGCCTTCGTCCTCGAAAGCCCTTTCGTGCGGCGTAGCGCTGCTACACCTCCTCGGGGCATTCTGCGGGTACGACGATCTGACTATTTTTGAACAACCTAAGTTTTTCAACAACCTGTTAGCAGTTTCTGGTAGGCGTAGGGGAGCTTTTCCTGCACGTCGCCGGCGCACATGCCGATCTCCCCTTTGTCCTGGGCCACCAGATCGGCGGCGTAGCCGTGGATGAAGACCCCCAGGCGGCAGGCATCATGGCAGTTGTACCCTTGGCCCAAGAGTGAGACGATGATGCCGGTCAGCACGTCCCCCATGCCGCCGCTGGCCATGCCCGGATTGCCGCTGCCGTTGATGGCCGTGCTGCCGTCCGGTGCGGCGATGATGGTGCGGGAACCCTTGAGGATCAGGTGAACGCCGAAGGCGGCGGCAAACTTTCGGGCTGTGGCGATGCGGTCGGCTTCCACGTCTGCGATGGTGGCCCCCATCAGGCGGGCCATCTCTCCCGGATGGGGGGTCAACACGACGTGAGTGCTTTTCTTGTCCAGCAGGCAGTTAGCGTTCTGGGCCACGGCATTCAGACCGTCGGCGTCGATCACCAAGGGGAGGTCGGCCGCTTTCAGCAGGGCACGCACCAGGGTAACGGTAGCGGGGTGCTGTCCCAGGCCGGGGCCGATGGCCAGGGCATCCTTGTCGGGGAGCAATCCTGCGATGGCGGGAAATGCGCTGTCGGTGAGGTAGCCGCCACCGGAATCGGCCAAGGGGACCGTCATGGCCTCGGTGGTCTTTACCTCCAGAATAGGGTTGAGGCTTTCCGGGACCGCCAGGGTCACCAGACCGGACCCGGCCCGCACGGCGCTGTTGGCGGAGAGCGCGGCGGCGCCGGTCTTGCCGCTGGACCCGGCGACGATCAGGCAGTGGCCGAAATGCCCCTTGTGGGCCTGACGGTCACGGCGGCGCAGCAGGAGGGCGATGCTTTCGGCGGTGAGGAATTCGCAACCGGAGGCGTTCGCCACGAGTTCGGCCGGGATGCCGATGTCGGCCACCACCAGGCGGCCGGTGTGGTCGGCACCCGGATACAGGACGTGCCCCAGTTTTGCGGCGGCAAAGGTAACGGTGACGGTCGCCCGCACCGCGCATCCCAAGACCCGGCCGGAAGTCCCGTGGATGCCGGAAGGAATGTCTACCGCCAGGATCGGGCACCCGGCGGCGTTGATCAACTCCACAGCCTCCCGGTTGATGCCTGCGACTTCACTGTTCAGGCCGGTCCCGAAAAGGGCATCCACGATGACATCTGTCTGGCTGAGTTCTTCCTGTAACAGCCCCGCCAGTTGTCCCGGAACGGTGCAGTAGGAAACCGCGGCCGGCGGCAACTGCTCAAGATTGATGGCCGCATCACCGCCGATCCGTTCCCGTTCCGCCAGGATGCAGACCCGGACCTGCCAGCCACTTTGCAAAAGCAGGCGCGCGATGACGTAACCGTCGCCGCCGTTATTTCCCCGCCCGGCGAAGATGACAGCCCGTTTGCCTCCGGTATAGCCAAACTCGTGGAAGATTGCCTCCATACAGGCGTGGCCGGCATGTTCCATCAACTCCAGCCCCGGTATGCCGTGCTCCTGAATGGTCTGCCGGTCCAACTCCTGCATGGTCTGCGCCGCTATGACCTTCATGGTGCCTCCAGCACTACCATGGCAACGGCCTGTCCGCCGTCATGGGACAGGGAGAGAAATGCCGTCCCCAGTCCCCTCTCCGTGAAAATTGTGTGCGCCTGGCCCGAGAGCCGGAGATCCGGTTTGCCCGACTCGTTATTGACGACCTCCATGTCGTGCCAGGAGATGCCGTCGCGCAGGCCGCTGCCCAAGGCTTTCAGGAAGGCCTCCTTGGCGGCGAACCGGGCGGCATAGCATGAAGCGGCGTCCTTGCGAACGCTGCACCGGTCCCGTTCCTCGCGGCTGAAGATCCGTGCGATGATCGCCTCGTTGCCCTCTTCCAGAAAGCGCCGGAAGCGGCTGATCTCCACCGTATCGATGCCGATGCCGGAGATCATGCGTACTTGATCAACTCGACCATGTCGCGTACAGCCCGGTCGAGGCCGACCAGCATGGCGCGGGAGATGATGGAGTGGCCGATGTTGAATTCCTCGATGCCGCCCAGGGCGGTAATCGCCTTGATGTTGACGTAGTTGAGCCCGTGCCCGGCATTGACCCCCAGGCCGACCTTGCGGGCCAGCTTGATGGCGGTATCGACGGCCTCCAGCTCTTTCTCCTGCAGGGCCCAGTCCCGGGCCTCGGCATAGGAGCCGGTATGGATCTCGATGTAATCGGCGCCGGTTTTGTTGGCGGCCTTGATTTGTTCCTGGTTCGGATCGATGAACAGGCTGACGATGATGCCGTTGTCCCGCAGGCGTTTGACGGCGTCGGTGACGGCCTTGATATTGAGGATGACGTCCAGGCCCCCCTCGGTGGTCAGCTCTTGGCGTTTCTCCGGCACCAGGGTGACCTGCTCCGGCTTCACCCTCAGGGCGATGCGCACCATCTCCTGGGTCGCGGCCATCTCCAGATTCAACTTGGTCTTCACGGTCTGGCGCAGGATCTCCAGGTCCCGGTCCTGAATATGCCGACGGTCCTCCCGCAGGTGGATGGTGATCCCCTCGGCCCCGGCCATCTCACCCATGGCGGCCGCCGTCACCGGATCGGGTTCCAACCCGCCCCGGGCTTGACGCACGGTTGCAATATGATCGACGTTCAATCCCAATTTGGCCACGTTAAAACCTCCTTAAATTTGCCATAGGGGCAAATCTAAATACAGTATACTTCACATCTGCCACGGAGACACAGAGACACAGAGGAACAACGAGAGAAAAGAAAAACATTCAGGGTAAATAACAAAACCAAGATTCAGGGTTGCTCTAAAGTTTTGCCGTTCTCTGCGTCTCTGTGTCTCTGTGGCAGATTTTTCTTTATTATCTACTCCCCGATATGCTGCTTCACCAGATCTGCTATCTCGTTGGCCCAGGTGGTGATCTCGTACTTGTCCTGCCCCTCGATCATGACACGCAGGAGCGGTTCGGTGCCGGAATAGCGGATCAGCACGCGCCCCTCGCTTCCCAGCTTCTTTTCCACGTCGCCAATCCTGGCGGCGATCTCGGGGATGGTCATGATGTCTTTCTTTTCGGCGACCCGCGTGTTGACCAGCACCTGGGGAAGGGCGATCATCAGCTTGGCCAGTTCGGAGAGCGGTTTCCCCTCGCGGCGCATGACCGCCAGAAGCTGGAGCGCCGAGAGGATACCATCGCCGGTGGTGCTGTGGTCCAGGAAGATCATGTGCCCGGACTGCTCACCTCCCAGATTGTACCCCCCTTTGCGCATTTCCTCCACCACATAGCGGTCCCCCACGGCGGTTTTGACCACCGTGCCGCCCGCCTTTCTGACGGCGATGTCCAGCCCCATGTTGCTCATGACGGTTGCCACCAGGGTATTCTTCTTCAGGATGTTGCGGCGCAACATGTCCGTGGCGCAGATCGCCATGATATGATCGCCGTCCACCTCGTTGCCGAATTCGTCGCAGACGATCACCCGGTCGGCGTCGCCATCCAGGGCAATGCCGATGTCGGCCCGGTGTTCCTTGACGGCTTTGCTGATCACCTCCGGGTGGAGCGACCCGCACCCGGCATTGATGTTGGTGCCGTTCGGCTTTACTCCCAAGGGGATCACCTCGGCCCCCAACTCCTCGAAGACGGCCGGGGCAACCTTGTAGGCGGCGCCGTTGGCGCAATCCAGAACGATCTTCAGGCCCGACAGGTCCATCTCCTGGGGAAAGGTGTTCTTGAGGAATACGATGTAGCGGCCGGCGGCATCGTCGATGCGGAAGGCCTTGCCCACCTCGGTTGCGGTTGGACGCAGGGAATCGATGTGATTCGTTTCGATCAGATTCTCGATCCTCAGTTCGATCTCGTCAGGCAGTTTGAAACCGTCGGCGGAGAAGAACTTGATGCCGTTGTCCTGGAAGTCGTTGTGGGATGCCGAGATGACCACGCCGGCATCGGCCCGCATGGAAGAAGTGATGTTGGCGATACCCGGCGTGGGGAGCGGCCCCACCACGAGTACATCCACCCCCATGGAGCAGATACCCGCCACCAGAGCATTTTCCAACATGTAGCCCGACAGGCGGGTATCCTTGCCGATGACGATGCGGTGCCGCCGCTTGCCGGCGCTTTTAAAGATGTATGCCGCGGCCCGGCCCAGCTGCATGGCTATCTCGCTGGTCATGGGATAGATATTGGCCACGCCGCGGACCCCATCGGTCCCGAAAAGTTTTTTCACGGTTTTTGATCTCCTTGGTCTGAATTCATCTGTGTTCTGATCAGGTCTATTTCCAGCACCGCCGGCGAGATACGGGTCACCTTGATCCCCTCCGGCAACTTCAGGTTGGTTTCCAAATGGGAAAAGATGGCTTTCCCGGGCCTGGCGCCCCGCAGGTTAAGGATGACACTGGAATTGGAGCGCCGTGCGCCGTCGATCAGAATTGACGGCCCGGTCAGGGTGAAATGCAGCTCGCCCGGCAGTGGCGGAGCCACGCTATAGCCGGGTGGAGTGTTGCGCAACTCCACGGGCAGGACCAGGTCGTAGCGCGTTTCCCGGGAAAGGGAGGTAAAGCTCCAAATGCAGACCGCCAGCATGAGGCTGAGGATCTTGAGGCTTGCGTTTCGTGTGCAGCGGCGTTTGACGGCGGCAAGGCTCCAGGTCATGGTTTTACCGCCTCTCCGGCCGGGACCGTGGTGTTGAGGCGCATGAAATCCAGGGATTTTCGCAGCATGCGCCGTATTTCGGTCTGTTCCAGGTCGTAGTAGATTTTGCCGTCATGCACCAGCGAGATGTTGCCGGTCTCTTCCGAAACCACCATGACCAAGGCGTCCACGAGTTCGGATAATCCCAGTGCCGCCCGGTGCCGCGTGCCGAAGCTCTTGGCGATGTCCGGGTTTTTGGACAACGGCAGCAGGCAGCCGGCCTTGGTGAGCTTTCCGTTGTGGATGATCACTGCCCCGTCATGGATCGGGGAATAGGGGAGGAAAATCGAATTGAGCAGTTCGCTGGTCACCTTGGCATCGATTTCGGTGCCCACTTCGACCAAGTGATCGATGGGAAGGCGGCGCACGATGACGATCAACGCCCCGATCCGCTTCTTCGACATCTCACCGACCGCCCTGACCAGTTCCTCTATGGTTTCGCTCGTCTCGTCCTGAGTGTTGGCGGGGACGGGACGACGTCCCAGGGAAAGGATGGCCCGGCGGATATCCCCCTGAAAGATGATGGCCAGAATGATCAGCGCCGAGGAAAATATGGTGCGCAGCAACCAGGTCGTGGAGGAAAAGCCGGAGAGTTGCGCCATGTAGAAGCAGGAGAAGAACAGCAGCAGAAAGATCAGGAGCCTGACGGCGGCGTCCTTTTTCAGAACAAGGGAAAAATGATAGACAAGGACAGCCACGATAAGGATGTCGCCGAGGTCGAGCAGGGTGCTGTTGTCGAGCAAACCAGGCATTCTTTCCCTCTGATGGCAGCGGGTTTGGTGCCGCCTATAACCGGGGTGGCTAGGAGCATTCAGCTAGTGATAATTGCATGGGCCATGTCTGCGGCGTCACGCATCTCCCGGACGTCGTGTACCCGCACAATGGAGGCCCCGTTGGCAACGGCCAGGGCAACGGTTGCGGCGGTGCCGACCATGCGTTCCCCGATTTCCCGCCCCAGCGTTTTCCCGATGAATGTTTTGCGGGATGTCCCCACCAGAAGCGGCAGGCCGAGGCTGGTGAACTCCCGCAGCCGCCGCAGGATTTCCAGGTTGCCGGCGGTATCCTTGGCGAAACCGATACCGGGGTCGATGACGATCCGTTCCCGTTCCACCCCGGCCGCAACGGCGCTGTCCACCGAGCTGCGCAGCCCGGCAATGACCTCGCCCAGCAGATCCGCGTAGTCGGTGCGGGTCTGCATCCTGTCGGGCGTGCCGCGGGTATGCTGCAGGACCACGCCGGCGCCGCTCTCCGCCGCCAAGGGCGCCATGGCGGGATCGAAGCAGAAGCCGCTGATGTCGTTGATGATGTCGGCCCCGGCGGCAAGTGCTCCCCGGGCCACCTCGCTCTTCCACGTGTCCACCGAAATGGGTCGGGTGAGCCTCCCGGCAAGGTGCTCGATGATCGGCGCGACCCGGCGCAACTCTTCTGCGGCCGGAACCGCAGGTGCGCCCGGCCGGGTGCTTTCCCCACCGATATCGATGATGTCGGCCCCCTCGGCCTCCATCTCCAGAGCGCGTTCCACCGCCTTGTGCGGGTCGATGAAGCTGCCGCCGTCTGAAAAGGAATCGGGAGTTGCGTTGAGGATGCCCATGATGAGCGGGCGATCGAGCACTAAATCGTGCCGCGCCGTTTTCCACGTTTTCACGGCCGGAGAAACGTTTGTCAGGAGGGCGGTCAAGTCGCCCGCCAGATCGGCAAGGCCAAACGGCTGCTGGGCAAGTTTTTCGCAGAGCCTGCGGAGCTGTTTCTCCGTACCGATCAGGATGACGTCGGTTCGGTCGATACTGCACGCCACCGTACCGCGGGCCACCGCGGCATCCCCCCCCAGGCCGAGCATCTCCTGTTTGAGGATGTTGGCCTGACGGCAGAGGAGCTTGCTCAGGTGCACGCAACGGGTCAACATCTTGGAGGACATCATGCCGATACCGCGCGGGTCGACGCCGATCCTTGCCAGTTCCCGTTCGGCTTCCTCCTGGGAGGTAACGGCGAGGAGCCTGACCGTGAAGGCACTCATATCAAGCCTTGAGATCGGTGGTGTGCTGCTGCTGTGCCAGTGCCGCCGCTTCTTCACCGGCCGTCTGTTTGCCGTCGCGGCCATAGATCGGTGTACCGGCTTCAATGATCTCGTCCACCTCGGCCCCGGTCAGGTTTTCCTTTTCGATCAGGCATTCTGAGAGGTTGTGCAGACTCTTGATATTTTCCTTGAGCAGGGTCAGGGCGCGTTCATAACCACCATCGACGATGCGCTTGATCTCGGTGTCGATCTCCACTGCGGTGGCTTCGCTGTAATTCTTGTGGGTGGACATCTCCCGGCCCAGGAAGATCTGTTCGTCTTTCTTGCCGAAGGAGAGCGGCCCCATCTTGTCGCTCATGCCCCATTCGCAGACCATCTTGCGGGCCATCTCGGTAGCCTGTTCGATATCGTTGCCGGCGCCGGTGGTAAAGGTATTGAAGATGAGGTCCTCGGCCGCCCGGCCGCCCATCAGCACGGCAATGCGGGCCAGGAGCGCCTCCCGCGAGTAACTGTGCTTGTCCTCGATGGGGAGCTGCATGGTTACGCCCAAAGCGCGACCACGGGGGATGATGGACACCTTGTGGACCGGATCGGTGCCCGGAACCAGCTTGGCCACCAGGGTATGGCCGGCTTCGTGGTAGGCGGTGCTCTTCTTCTCTTCGTCCGAGATGACCATGCTGCGCCGTTCCACGCCCATGAGCACCTTGTCCTTGGCATTGTCGAAATCGATGGATTCCACAACGGCCTTGTCCACCCGCGCCGCCAGAAGCGCCGCCTCGTTGACCACGTTGGCCAGATCGGCCCCGGAGAAGCCGGGAGTGCCGCGGGCGATGACCGCCAGATCCACATCGGGCGAGAGTGGTACCTTCTTGGCGTGCACCTTGAGGATCATCTCGCGCCCCTTGACGTCGGGGCGGGGCACCACTACCTGGCGGTCGAAACGGCCGGGACGCAATAGGGCCGGATCGAGTACGTCGGGACGGTTCGTGGCTGCAATCAGGATGACACCTTCGTTGGACTCAAAGCCGTCCATCTCCACCAGTAACTGGTTGAGGGTCTGTTCGCGCTCGTCGTGGCCGCCGCCCAGGCCGGCTCCGCGGTGGCGGCCCACGGCGTCGATCTCATCGATGAAGATGATGCAGGGGGCGCTCTTTTTGCCCTGGAGGAACAGGTCGCGCACCCGGCTGGCGCCGACGCCGACGAACATCTCTACGAAATCCGAGCCGGAGATGGAGAAGAAGGGGACGCCCGCCTCGCCGGCGATGGCCCGGGCCAGCAGGGTCTTGCCGGTGCCCGGAGGGCCCATCAGCAGCACCCCTTTGGGGATTCTGCCTCCCAGCTTGGTGAACTTCTTGGGGTCCTTCAAGAAGGCGATGATCTCGTTCAACTCCTCCTTGGCCTCTTCGATGCCGGCCACGTCCTCGAAGGTGATCTTGCCCTGGCTTTCCGTCAGGAGTTTTGCCCGGCTCTTGCCGAAGGACATGGCCTTGCCGCCGCCGACCTGCATCTGGCGCATGAAAAAGATCCAGATGCCCACCAGGAGCAGTAGCGGGAACCAGGAGATGAAGATCGAGAACCAGGAAAATTTTTCCTCTTCCGGTTTGGCGATAATGGTGACCTTTTTATCCAGGAGTTTCTCGGTCAGGTCAGCGTCGGAGTAGGGTTTGTAGGTGCGGAACTCCTTGCCGTCCTTACCCTCGAATTTGCCGGTGATGTCGTTACCCTGGATGGTGACGGAGGTGATCTTGCCGGCATCCACCTGGGCGATGAAATCGCTGAAATTGATCTTGTCAGCCGTCGGGCGCGGTTTGTTGAACATGTTGAAGAGCAGGATCATCATCAAGCTGATGACGAGCCAGAGTGCGAGATTTTTATAAAATTGGTTCACGGTTACCCCCGTACCTGAATGTGCGAATCATTTTTGTGTAAATTGAAATTAAGTACCATAACAAGTGGCCATTGACAAGTTCAAACGACCGGTGACATGGTTTTAACAGGCGGTGGCGATTGCCCCCAAGAAAGATGGCACGGTTTTGGATTGATATTGAAAATCATTTACAACAAAGATCGAATTGTAGTATTTTAAACAATAAATGAGCCGGCGAAAAGGATAGGGGATAATTCATATCATAATCCTGGCAACGGTTGGTGCACTAATCGGTAAGGAACGTTTTCGGTTTTGCCTGATCAGGTGGTTCGTCATGAGAAAAGTATACACGATATTGTCGTTTGCGGCAGCGGCAATGGTTATGTCCGCACTGCCGGTTTTGGCTGAAGAAAGGGCGAAAGGGCACGATGAACGGTCCATGCAGAAGGATGAATGCCTGCTGGTCGCACGGTTGGACGTGGCGAATTGTCCGAATCAAGCCAATTCGCTCCAGGACAGAATTGAGCGGCTGGGCCGGGAAATCGCAAAAGGAACGGTTGTCTATACCCCTCAAGAATTGAAGAGCCTTCGAAGTGAGCGGGACCAAGTGCAAAAGATCAAGAACTACATGAACAATAACGAACCGTCAGATTCAATTTGATTCCAGTAATCATGAGCATGAGAACTGAAAAGGCGGGCCGGTGAGCCGTGATGCCGGCCTCTGCAAAGCGGTGCATGGCATCACGGCTCCGAGAAAACCGCCCTGATGGCACGGGTGGAGGTGCCGTCGAGGCGGGCAAGCTGAGAGGTGCGCAGGCCGCAGACCCAGATCAGGACGTCGCCGCAGAAGAGCAAGGGGACGGCGCATCGCTTGGAGCGGGGGACCTTGGCGTCGATGAAAAGCTCCTTGACCTTTTTGCTGCCGGTCATGCCGAAGGGGGTGATTCGGTCACCGTTCCGGAACATGCGCACGCGCCAGGGAAAGGGGACGCGGTCCGGATCGAAGAGGGCGGTGCTGGCTGTGAGCGGTTCGACGCCGGTCGGCGCGGCAACAGGGCTCAGCGTCAGGGTTGCTCCGCCGGGAAGCCGGTACTGTCCGGCGCCCGTGATCTCCAGTTCAACGGCGATTGCCGGTGGCGACGGTTCGGATACGGTTCTGCGCCGTAAGAACAGCGTGTCGTACTCGCGCACGGCGGTGATGCCTTGGGGCAGGTTCAGGGTCGCATTGGGCTGGGATGACTCCAATAGGTGCTCAAGGGCGGCGATATGCCGATTCGAAAAGTGGTTCAAATTACCGGCCTGGCGTTCCAGCAGCAGGCGGAAAAACCTGCGACGCAGTGCCGGCGGTTGCTCCGACAGGGTTGAGACCGGGCAGGCGAGCGTATCGTCATCGGCGGCACAGGTCTGGGCGACAATCGCACTCGTGAGTTGATTAAGGAGCGCATGCTCATCCGACAGCACGGCGGCGGTTGCGGCCAGGCGTTCCCGGATGGCCGGGTTGTACTCTTCCAGCATGGGGAGCAGTTCATGGCGGATGCGATTGCGCAGAAATGTTGTGTCCCGGTTGCTGGCGTCTTCGCGCCACGTGAGGCCTCGCTCCGTCAGGTAGGCCACGAGTTCGGCCCGGCTGAGCCCCAGCAGGGGACGGATGAAGCCTCGACCGTTCCGGTAGGACATACCGGCCAGGCCGCCCGGGCCTGCTCCCCTCAGGAGGCGCATCAAAACCGTCTCGGCTTGGTCGTCGGCGTGATGCGCCAGCGCGACCGCCGTTGCCTGCCATGAGTGGCGAAGTTCGTCGAGAAAGGCGATGCGCGCCCGTCGGCCCGCATCTTCGAGGTTGAGTTGTTCCCTTTGGGAATATTCTTTCACATCCACCCGGCGGCATTCCAGGGGAATGCGGTACCGGGCGGCAAGGGAACGGACGAATTCCTCATCCCGGTCCGATTCCGGGCCGCGCAGGCAATGGTTCAGGTGGGCCGCCACGAGCCGTGGCGAAAGCCCCGGCAGACGGGAAAGCAGGTCAAGCAGGGCAGTGGAATCGGCCCCGCCCGAGAGGGCTACGATGATGGTATCGCCCGGCTCAAAAAGCCGCTGCTCGCGGATGGTGCGGGCGACCCGTGGGGGGAGCATGGCGGAGATATCGGTCATTTTTTCTCGATCAGGGCAATGATGTCGGGTACGATCTGTTGCATGGCGCCTTGCAGCGATTGGAGCATGATCCTTCCTTTAACGCCATTGAGTTGGCTCAATGAGTTGTTACTATACCAAAAAACACCGGGGAAGTAATCCTGCTAAATTAGTCTGCTTGTATTGCGCTGTAGCTGGGTGTAATATAACAAAAATTAATTAAAAGGGCTGCAAAATGAAATTATCGACAGGTACAGTCGCACAACCAGCGTCGCAGTTGGTATCCCGTCAACTCGCAGAGCGCCCGGCCACGAATGAAGCGGCTGCGGTCAAGCATGCTGTTGCCGCCAACCGACCACAGGTCTTGCCTGACGATATTGTTACCCTCTCCACCTCCCAGAAGGACTCCCCCCCAAAAATGAAGGCCTCGCAGCCGGTGAACAGTGAGGAAAAACAGGCGCTCTTGCAGCCGCCAGGTTCTCCCTGGGGCGGCTTTTCGGTGTACGGGTAGTTTTTTGAGAAAAATGATGTGATTTTCCGGTCGGCCGGTCAATTCAAGCCTGGTAGGTACGGTTGTTGCTAGATATTTACCCGTTGAACGCGGGTTTTTTAGTGCCCGTAGTGTCCAAGGGGAGAAATGTGACATGGAGTTGGCCTGTAACCACCCCCCGGCGGTCTCACTGCTGATAATCGGGGACGACGATATCTCCCGCGACATCCTCGCGGCCATAATCCCGAAGAAATTTCCCTGTGTCGTCGTTAACTCGGCTGCCAATAGCGAGGCGGGGCTGAGTCTCATGGGGGGATGCCCGCCGGATATCGTTATCACGGATATCACCATGCCGGGAGGGGGAGGCGTTCGGATGGCGGATCAAATCCCTTCCGTCAAACCCGCTACGAAGCATATCGTAATTACTGCCGATACCGAAAGGTCGGTCTCGGAAGACTCCGGCGTTTCAGGCGTAACGATCAGCCACTATCTCTTCAAGCCGGTCCGTTACCAGGATCTCTTTGCCGCTGTAGGACAATGTATTGACCTGGTTACAGAAGAACGGCTTGACGCTGCCGGTATGTCAGGAGTCCTTGCGGACGAGCATGTTGAAGACGAAGCTGAACAGGCTGAACAGCAGTGCGGCCACGAAGGCGGTGGTAAAGCCTGAGACCCTGAAGCCGTGGACCAATGTCGCGGCCAGATAAAACATCAGCCCATTGATTACCAGGGTAAAGAGCCCCAAGGTCAGCACGGTTACCGGGAGGGTCAGCAGGACAATGACCGGCCGCAGGAAAGCGTTCAATAAGCCGATCACCAGCGCTCCCACCAACAGATCCTGGAAGCGGTCGATCTGAATCCCCGGAATCAGTTTCATAACTAGAAAGAGAGCAAAGGCGTTCAATACCCATTTTAGGACGAGTCGTGTCATAGTTTCCTCCGGCAGTTTTTCGATGACCTGCTCATAACCACCGTTTTCGTTTGAAATAGAGAGCCATTGCCGCGGCAATGGCCAGCATCGCTCCCCAGATGATGAAATAGCCGTAACGCCATTCCAACTCGGGTATATACTTGAAGTTCATGCCGTACACGCCGACTATGAAGGTCAGCGGCAGAAAGATGGTGCCGACGACGGTTAGAAACTTCATGATCTCGTTCGTGCGGTTGCTCATGCTGGACAGGTACAGGTCCAGCATGCCGGACAACAGGTCGCGGAAGGTCTCTACGCCGTCGATAACCTGGATGGTGTGATCGTAGGTGTCGCGGAAGAAGATCCGCGACGTCGCGCTGATCAGGGGCGATTCGCCCCGTTCCAGGGCTGCGGTGACCTCGCGCAGCGGCCAGACCCCCTTGCGCATGAAGATGATCTCCCGCTTGAGGGCGATGATCCTTTTGAGAATCTCCTGGGTCGGCCCCTGGGCCAACTCTTCCTCGAGATCCTCCATGAGTTCCCCCATCCCCTCCAGTACGGTAAAGTAGTTGTCGACAATGGCGTCGATCAGGCCGTAGGCCAGATAGTCGGCACCCATGGTCCTGATGCGGCCCCGGCCGCTGCGGATCCGCTCCCGCACCGGTTCGAAGGCGTCCCCGGCGGTCCCTGCCTGGAACGACAGCAGGTAGTTCGGCCCGACGATCATGCTGACCTGTTCGGTTTCTATGCCCTGTTCCGGCGTGAAGCTGATCATGCGGGCGACGATGAATATGTAGTCGCCGTAATCCTCGATCTTGGGGCGCTGGGTCGTATTGACGATATCTTCCAGCACGAGCGGGTGCAGATGATAGCATTCGCCGAAACGCCGGATCAACTCCACATCCTGGAGCCCCTCCAGATTGACCCAGGTAATGGCCGGTCTGGGGGGGGGCTGGATGCATTGATCGAATCCCTCGGGGCGAAATTCTTTGACAGTGTCCGGCGTATAGACGGTCACGTCGATGGCGGCGCCGCCGCTGCGAGCCGTGCCGATGTGGACCAGGGTGCCGGGAGGAAGACCGGCCTTGCGGGACTGCCCGTTGTAGAACCTGCGTTTGCGCGCCATCTCAGATCCCCAGGATGCCGGCCATGTGCACCAATTCGTTGTTCAGCTTTTTCTGGCCTCCCTTGACCACCATCTCCAGCAGCGTGGTGGTCAAGGAATTGATCGACAGGCCGAGCATAACCCCTTTTGTCCCGGAGAGCAACAGCTCCACCGCTTTCAAGCCGAAGCGGCTTCCCAGCAGACGGTCGAAGACCGTGGGCGCGCCGCCCCGCTGGTAGTGCCCCAACACGGTCACCCTGGTCTCGAAGCCGGCGCAGTCCTTGATGCTGTCGGCGATCTCCTGGGCGTGCCCGGCACCTTCGGCCATGATGATCAAGGCATTGGTGCGCCCTTCTTCGTAGCGCCGCCGCAACTGATGGCACATTTCCGCAAGGTCGAATTCCACCTCAGGCACAATGGCAAATTCCGCGCCGGTGGCAATGGCCGAGGTCGATGCCAGGTAGCCGGAGTTTCGTCCCATAACCTCTACGATAAAGGCCCGGTCGTGGGAACTGGCGGTGTCCTTGATACAGTCCACCGCGTAGATGATGTTGTTCAGCGCCGTATCCACCCCCAGCGCCATGTCGGTGTACGGGATGTCGTTGTCGATGCTGGCCGGGATGCCGATTACCGGAAAACCGAGCAGGTCGAGAGCGCGGGCACCGTTGAGGGAACCGTCGCCGCCGATGACAATCAAACCATCGACTTTTTCCTGCAACAGATTGTCCAGTGCCTTGCGGCGTCCCTCCTCAGTGCGGAATTCCTGGGACCGGGCCGACTGCAGGAAGGTCCCCCCCCGTTGGAGCACCCCCGAAACAGCTCTGCTCGTAAGGTCCAGATAGTCGTTCTTCAAGAGGCCGGCAAATCCTTTGCGGTAGCCGATCATTTCCACATTATTGGCGATGGCGGTGCGGGCCGCGGCGCGGATCACGGCGTTCATGCCGGAACAGTCGCCGCCGCTGGTAAGTATGGCGAGTCGTTTCATGAGCAGGTATCTCCTTGATAGGCTTCACCCCTTGGGCAAAGGGGGAAATGCATTTTCTATGGTTTTTTCTTTCTGGCGCGCAGCCACTCCATGCGCTCCAGGATGTTCTTCTCGTAGCCGTGCCCCTTGGGCTCGTAGAACTTCTGTCCGGCCAGTTTTTCCGGCAGGCACTCCTGCCCGGCGTACCCTTCCTCGTAGTCGTGGTCGTACTGGTACCCTTTGTGGTAGCCCAATTCTTTCATCAGCTTGGTGGGGGCGTTGCGGATATGCAGGGGGACGGGGAGGGCGCCGCTCTTCCTGACCTCGGACAGGGCTGCGTTGATACCGGCGTAGGAGGCGTTCGACTTGGGGGCCGTTGCCAGGTAGACGACCGCCTGGCCCAGGGTGATGCGTCCCTCGGGCATCCCCACGAACTGGAAGGCCTGAAGGGCTGAAACCGCCACCTGCAGGGCCCGGGGGTCGGCGTTGCCGATGTCCTCGGAGGCCATGATGATCATGCGCCGCAGGATGAAGAGCGGGTCCTCCCCCGCCTCCAGCATGCGGGCCATCCAGTAGAGGGCCGCATCGGGATCGCTGCCGCGCAGGGATTTGATGAAGGCGGAAATGACGTTGTAATGCTCTTCGCCCCCCTTGTCGTACAACAGGGCCTTTTTTTGCAGGGCCTCCTGCACGGTCTCGATAGTTATGACGCCATCTGTCGTAATTCCCGCTGCCACCTCGAGGGTGTTCAAGGCTATGCGGGCGTCGCCGCCGCACTGGTCGGCCAGGAAGACGAGCGCGTCGTCGTCGGCCGTCAGCCCGAGACTGCCGAGGCCCCGCTCCCCATCGTTCAGCGCCTGGCGCAGGATCGTCCCGACCGTGGCCGCGTCCAGCTGGTTCAGGGTCAGTACGCGACAGCGGGAGAGGAGCGGTGCGATCACCTCGAAGGAGGGGTTTTCGGTGGTGGCGCCGATAATGGTGACGACCCCCTTTTCCACGTAGGGAAGAAAGGCGTCCTGTTGGGATTTGCTGAAGCGGTGGATCTCATCCACGAACAGGATGGTGCGGGCGCCGCGGGCGGCATACCCCTCCGCTTCGCGGAAGATCTCGCGAATCTCCTTGACCCCCGAGAGGATGGCGGAGAAAAAGATGAAGTGGGATTTGGTCTCCCGTGCGATGACATGGGCCAGGGTGGTTTTACCGCACCCGGGCGGGCCCCAGAAGATCATCGAGGAGAGGTTGTCGGTCTCGATCATGCGCCGCAGGATGCGCCCGTCGCCCAGCAGGTGCTCCTGCCCGGTGAATTCGGCTACGCTGCGGGGGCGCATGCGTTCCGCCAACGGCGCGTTCGCCGGGATCGGTTGGTCTTTTGAATTGTCGGGGGAATCCCACAGGGTTGGTGTCTTCATTGGCTCCATTTCGGGTCAGGCCAGGTCGCGCCGGCTGTGGCGGCCTACCTTTTCGGGTTTGACGCCCCAGATATCCCGGGCATACTCGGCGATGGTACGGTCGCTGGAAAATTTCCCCATGCCGGCCGTGTTGAGGATCGACTTGCGGGTCCATTCGTGGGGATGGCGGTAGAGCCGGTCCACCTCGTCCTGGCAGGCCACATAGGAGGCGTAGTCGGCCAGGAGCAGGTAGGGGTCGTTGCCCAGCAGGTTGTCCACAATCGGTTTGAACAGGCCCGGATCGCCTGGTGAGAAGGAGCCGTCGGCGATCATGTCCATAGCCTGCCGCAGCTCCTGATTGTGGGAATAATAATCGCCGGGGCGGTATCCGGCGCGCTTCAGACCCTCCACCTGTTCGGCGTTCATGCCAAAGATGAAGATGTTGTTCCGGCCGACCTCCTCCATGATCTCGATATTGGCGCCGTCCAGGGTCCCGATGGTCAGGGCGCCATTCAAGGCGTACTTCATGTTGCCGGTGCCGGACGCCTCGGTCCCTGCGGTGGAAATTTGCTCCGACAGGTCGGCTGCCGGGAAGATGAGTTCGGCCTGGGAAACGCTGTAATTGGCCAGAAACACCACCTTGAGCCGGTCGTGGGCCGCCGGGTCGTTGTTGATCACCTCTCCCACGGCATTGATCAGGCGGATGATCAGCTTGGCCATGAAATAGGATGGCGCCGCCTTACCGCTGAAGATGACCGTGCGGGGTGGGACGTTCAGGCCCGGATTGGCCTTGATGCGATTGTAGCGGGCGATGACGTGGAGGACGTTGAGCAGCTGCCGTTTGTACTCATGGAGACGCTTGGTCTGGCAGTCGAACAGGGAGTCGGGAGAAACCTGAATACCGTTATGCCGGTAGATGTAGTCAGCCAGTCTCTGCTTGTTGGCACGCTTTACCTCCGCCCACTGTTGCTGGAAATCACGGTCCTCGGCCATTGCCCGCAGTTTTTGCAATTCATCCAGATTGGTGACCCAGGCATCCCCGATGGTGGAAGAGATCAGGTCAGACAGCCAGGGATTGGCGCACTTGAGCCAGCGCCGCTGGGTGATGCCGTTGGTCTTGTTGTTGAAGCGTTCCGGCCAGAGGGCAAAGAAGTCGCTGAACAGGTGGTCCTTCAGGATTTCGCTGTGCAACACCGACACGCCGTTGATGGAGTGGCTGCCGACAATGGCCAGGTAGGCCATGCGGATATGCTTTTCCCCCTCCTCTCCCACGATGGACATGCGACGCAATCGGTCGCTATCTCCGGGGAATCGGACGCTCGCTTCCTTGAGAAAATGGTCGTTGATCCGGTAGATGATCTGCAAGTGGCGCGGCAGGATGCCCTCCAGCATGCGCACCGGCCATTTTTCCAGGGCCTCGGGCAGGATGGTGTGGTTGGTGTAGGCGAAGGTCCTCACGGAGAGGTCCCAGGCCGTTTTCCAAGAAAGCAGCTTCTCGTCCAGCAGGATACGCATCAACTCCGGGATGGCCAGGGTAGGGTGGGTGTCGTTGAGTTGGATGGCCACCTTTTCCGGCAATAGATTGAGGTCGTCATGTTTTTTGGAAAAACGGTAGAAAATATCCTGCACCGTGGCCGACGCCAGGAAGTACTCCTGGCGCAGGCGCAACTCCCTGCCCTCGGCCATGTGATCGGCCGGGTAGAGCACCTTGGAGATGTTCTCGGTCTTCATCTTGGATTCGACCGCGCCCACGTAATTGCCCCGGTTGAAGGACTCAAGCTCGAATTCACGGGTCGATTTGGCGCTCCACAGGCGCATGGTGTTGACCGTCTCGTTGCCGTAGCCCGGCACCGGCACGTCGTAGGCCAGGGCCATGACGTCATGGGTATCGACCCACGAATGACGTACCTCCCCCGCAGGGTCGCTGGATTCCACGATGCTGCCTTCGTAGCGGATCTTGTGCAGGTGCTCCTGGCGGCCGAACTCCCAGGGGTTTTCATAGCGGAGCCAGTTGTCCGGCAGTTCGTATTGGCCGCCGTCGACGATCTTCTGATAAAACATGCCGTACTCATAGCGGATGCCATAGCCGTAGGCCGGCAGGCTCATGGTGGCCATGGAGTCGAGAAAACAGGCCGCCAGCCGTCCCAGGCCACCGTTGCCCAGGCCCGCGTCCCACTCGGTTTCGGCGATGTCCTCCAGGTCGATCCCCATCTCCATGAGGGCATTTTCCCACTCCTCCTTGATTCCGAGGTTGATCAGGCTGTTGCCCAGGCTGCGGCCCATCAGGAATTCCATGGAGATGTAGTAGACCCGCTTGGCGTCATTGATGTAGTAGGACTGCTGGGTGTCGAGCCAGCGTTCCGCCAGCATGTCCCGCACGGCAAAGGCAAGAGCCAGGTAGAGATCGGCCTTGGTGGCGGAGTATTTGTCCTTGACTAGGGTGTAGTGGAGATGCCGCATGAAGGAACGTTGCAGATCGGTTGCGGTCGGCTTCGTTTCACCGCTTGGAGGGATATCATGTGTGTTCATGGAACCGATCCTTCATGTCACGTGTTAGGGAGCGACGATAAAGTATATAGGCAGATTCCTTCGAAAGCAAGGTTAGGTATTGCTAATGAATGCGTCGAGAGGGGGGCGGAGCCAAACGCCGTGCAGAAGTTGGGTGGTTTGGCGTGCGATTGCGAGGCACTGCCTGGCCGGCACATCGTGGCCCATGGGGTTTTTCGGCAACCGAGCGACACTGAGCCTGCCCACCCATCGCCCAGAGGGACCTTGAGGCGACCGTCCGTTTTTTTATCTGCGGAATAGCGGCGTAACTCCTCGGCATTCCGGGTTGACACCCGTCCGCATATATACTATCTTTTATATCCTTTATTCGCGCCAACCGGCTGTTTGGCGCCACGAAAAATTCGAATCATCAAGGACGACCATCATGCGTAGCGATACCATCAAGCAGGGACTCGAACGAACACCACACCGGGCGCTTCTCAAGGGAACCGGCGTTCCCGACAGCGCCTTTGAAAAACCGTTCATCGGCGTGGCAACCAGCTTCACCGATCTGATTCCGGGCCACTCCGGCATGCGCGATCTGGAACGCTTCATTGAGAAAGGCGTCCACTCCGGCGGAGGCTATTCCTTCTTCTTCGGCATCCCCGGCGTCTGCGACGGGATCGCCATGGGGCACAAGGGGATGCATTACTCCCTGCCGACCCGCGAACTGATCGCCGACATGGTGGAATCGGTGGCCGAGGCGCACCGGCTGGACGGCCTGGTGCTCCTGACCAACTGCGACAAGATTACCCCCGGCATGCTGATGGCCGCCGCGCGCCTGAACATCCCCTGCATCATCGTCACCGCCGGTCCCATGATGAGCGGGCGCAGCCTGAGCGGGCGCAAATACTCCTTTGTCACCGATACCTTCGAGGCCATGGCCCGCTACAAGGCCGGCGTGATCGACGACAAGGAACTCAAGATCTGCGAGGACAACGCCTGTCCCGGCATGGGCTCCTGCCAGGGATTGTTCACCGCCAATACCATGGCCATCCTGACCGAGACCATGGGGATGAGCCTGCCACGCTGCGGCACCGCCCTGGCGGTTTCTGCCCTCAAGCGCCGCATCGCCTTTGCCTCGGGCGAGAAGATCGTCGAACTGGTGAAAAATGACGTCAAACCCCGCGACATCATGACCCGCGCGGCTTTCGAAAACGCCATCCGGGTCGATCTGGCCCTGGGCGGTTCGTCCAATACCGTGTTGCACCTTCTGGCCATCGCCCGGGAGGCGGGGGTGGATCTGCCGCTGGAGACCTTCGACATCCTGGCCAAGGACACCCCGCAACTGGCCTCCATGAACCCGGCCGGGGAATACTTCATGGAAGACCTGGACGTGGCCGGCGGCGTCAGCGGTGTGCTCAAACAGTTGGGGGACAAGATCAAGGATGCGCCGACCCTCTTCGGCCTGACCACCCATCAGTTGGCGGAAAGCATCGCCAATGTGGATGAAGAGGTGATCCGTCCGCTCTCCAATCCGATCAAGAAAGAGGGGGGCATCGCCATCCTCACCGGCAACCTGGCCCCCAAGGGGGCGGTGGTCAAGCAGTCGGGCGTGTCGGCCGCCATGATGCTGTTCGAGGGGACGGCCCGCTGTTTCGACGCCGAGGAAAAGGCCATGGCCGCCATCATGGAGGGGAAAATCACCTCGGGCGATGTGGTGGTGATCCGCTACGAGGGACCCAAGGGCGGTCCCGGCATGCGCGAGATGCTGGCCCCCACGGCTGCCATCATGGGGATGGGGCTCGGCGATTCGGTCGCCCTGGTGACCGACGGCCGTTTCTCCGGCGGCACCCGCGGTCCCTGTATCGGTCATATCTCGCCGGAAGCGGCCGAGGGCGGCCCGATTGCCCTGGTGGAAGAGGGGGACCGCATTCTGCTCGATATCCCCAATCGCCGCTTGGAGTTGTTGGTGGACGACGCCACCCTGGCTGCCCGCCGGGCCGCCTGGAAGGCCCCGGAAGCCAAGATCAGGACCGGCTGGCTGGCACGCTACGCCAAGCTGGTGACCTCGGCCCACACCGGCGCCGTGACCACGGCCGATTAAGTCGGTTGTTGAAAAACAGCCATCTCGCCGCCATCCTCGAAGGCCCCCTTGTGCGGCGTAGCGCTGCTACGCCTCCGCAGGACCTTCTACGGGTGCGACGATCTGACTGTTTTTGAATAACCTCAATTTCTCAACAGTCTGTTACTACTTCCGGGGTTGATGCATCTGAGCGTCTTGAACCGGACTGCGCTTAAAGGAGGAACCATGGAAACGCTTCCGCACAGGTCGGTTGTTTTCGCCATACATGTCATTGCTTCAATGGCGGCGCGCAAACGATAGCTTCCCATTCAACGATCCTTACAAATAAGAGGTATCACCCATGAAAATGAACGGTGCACGCATATTGCTGGAATGTCTGAAAAAGGAAGGTGTGGACACGGTCTTCGGCTATCCCGGAGGCACCGTGATCAACATCTACAACGAACTCTTCAGTTTCAAGGATATTCACCATATTCTGCCGCGCCATGAACAGGCCGGCACCCATGCGGCCGACGGCTATGCCCGCGCCACCGGCAAGGTCGGCGTCGCCATCGCCACCTCCGGGCCGGGCGCTACCAACACGGTGACCGGTATCGCCACGGCCTACATGGACTCGATCCCCATGGTGATCATCACCGGCCAGGTGTCCACGGCGCTGATCGGCAATGACGCCTTCCAGGAGGTGGATATCATCGGTATCACTCGCTCCTGCACCAAGCACAATTTCCTTGTGCGGGATGTGAAGGACCTGGCTCTGATCATGAAAAAGGCCTTCTACATCGCCAGCACCGGCCGGCCCGGCCCGGTTCTAGTGGACCTTCCCAAGGATGTGCAGATCGCCGAGACTGAATTCGTCTACCCGGATACGGTAGAGATGCGCAGCTACAAGCCGACCGTGACAGGGCATCCCCGCCAAGTGGAAAAGGCGGTGGACATGCTGCTGGAATCCCACCGTCCGGTGATCTACGTCGGGGGCGGGGTTATACTGGCCAATGCCTCGGACGAACTGACCGGCCTGTCCCGCAAACTGTCGGTGCCGGTGACCACCACCCTGATGGGGCTCGGGTCCTTCCCGGGAAACGACCCGCTGTCACTCGGCATGCTGGGCATGCACGGCTCCTACTGCGCCAACATGGCCATGACCAACAGCGACCTGATCATTGCCGTAGGGGCGCGCTTCGATGACCGGGTGACCGGCAAGATCGCCACGTTTGCACCCGGCGCCAAGATCATCCACATCGATGTGGACCCGACCTCCATCAAGAAAAACGTGCGGGTTGACCTGCCGATAGTGGGCGACGTGAAGGACGTTTTGGCCAAGATGATCAAACTGGCCGACAAGCATAAGGATAAGGCGGATGGGTTCAAGGCGGCGCTGACCCCCTGGCACGAAGATATTGCCGGCTGGAAGGACAAACACCCCCTTGGGTACAAGCAGAGCTCAACCATCATCAAGCCCCAGTTCGTCATTCAAAAATTGCGGGAACTGTCGGACGATGACGTCATTGTCGCCACCGACGTGGGGCAGCACCAGATGTGGACCGCCCAATTCTTCCAGTTCAATAAGCCGCGCACGCTCCTCTCCTCGGGCGGGCTCGGCACCATGGGGTACGGCCTGCCGGCAGCCATGGGGGCGCAAGCAGCTTTCCCCGAGCGTCAGGTCATCTCCATCTGCGGCGACGGCGGCGTGCAGATGAACATTCAGGAGATCGCCACCCTGGTGCAGAACCGCCTGCCGGTCAAGATCGTGATCCTGAACAACAACTTCCTCGGCATGGTGCGCCAGTGGCAGGAGCTATTCTTCGACAAACGCTATTCCCAGACCTGCATGGAGCTGCCCATCGATTTTGTCAAGCTGGCCGAGGCCTACGGGGCCAAGGGGTTCAGCACCTCCAAGCCGGGCGAGGTGGAAACGGTCATCAAGCAGGCCTTCAAGGAAAAGGGTCCGGTGATCATGGAGTTCAAGATCGCCCGAGAGGAAAAGGTGCTGCCCATGGTTCCTGCCGGGGCGTCGCTGAACGAGATGGTCTTGAATGCGTAACTCATGAATGAATAATTGATTAAATCTGCCACAGAGACGCAGAAACACAGAGAAAGGCCGAAGGCAGAAGATAGCCGGAAAGGCCCGTTTGTCTTATGCATTTATAGAATTATCCCTTTCGGATTGCTTTGTTTTTGGGTTTTCTCTGTGTGCCCCTGTGTCTCCGTGTCTCTGTGGCGGAAGTAGCTTTTGACTTTATGGAGGTTTCCCATGCTGCATACCGTATCAGTACTGGTTGAAAACGAATTTGGCGTACTTTCCCGCGTGGCGAGTCTTTTCTCGGGACGCGGCTTCAACATCGATTCCCTGACCGTCGCCCCGACCAACGAGGAGGGACTCTCGCGCATGACCATCGTCACCCGTGGCGATGAGCAGATTCTTGAGCAGATCACCAAACAGCTTAACAAGCTGATCGACGTGCTCAAGGTGATCGATTTCAGCGACGGTAGCGCCATCGAACGCGAGATGATTCTGGTCAAGGTTACGGCCGAGGACGAGAATCGCGCCGAGGTGCTGCGGATTGTCGACATCTTCCGCGCCAAGATCATCGACGTCACCCCTAAATCCTACACCATCGAGGCTACCGGAAGTCCGGCCAAGATCGACGCCATCCTGGAACTGCTCCGGCCACTGGGGTTGAAGGAGTTGGTCCGCACCGGCGCTGTGGCCATCGGGCGCGGCGCCAAAGGGTGGAAAGGGTAGGGGCGGCGGTCGCCGCAGACTCATTGGGGCCGCGCAATTTCCGCTTGCGCGGCCCTTTTCGTTAGATCATGTGCCCTAGGGCCACACGAGACACGGAGAAAAATTTCAGAGAGTTAGACAGCATTTTGGCTCATTTTCTTAATGGCTCATTCACGAATGTGAGAATAGTTGGAAAAACTCTGTGATTTTCTCTGGGTCCCGGTGGCTCTGTGGCGGAAGTACCGATTTTAGGATTATTAATGGTGATGGGTCCGTGGTATTATTTCTGAAAAGGACTTTTTTTTGTTGATCCTGTTCTGCCGCGAGGGCCGCGAGGGCGACATGTCGAGACAAAGTAAGATAGCCATCATCATCGCCGCCACTTTCGTGGCGATCATCCTTTTCTGCAGCGCCATTCTGCCGCTCATCGTCCGGAGCCAGGCCGTCACGGCCCTGGAGGAGGCCACCGGCAGGAAGGTCCGCATCGAGAAGGTCGGCATCAATCCCTTTACCCTCACGGTTACGGTCACGGGCTTTGCCATCGAAGAGAAGGGGGGCGGCCCCTTTGTCTCCATCAGGCAACTCCGCGCCTCCCTCGGTCTGGCCTCGATCTACAAACGCGCCCTGATCATCTCCCAAGTCGCCATTGAGGCGCCTTCGCTCTCCATTGCCCGTCTGGCCGCCAACAGGTACAGCTTCAACGACATCATCGAGCGCCAGAAGGCAAAGCCCAAAAAGGAATCCAAAGGGGAATTCCGCTTTTCCATCAACAATATCACCCTTGCCAACGGTTCCGTGGATTTTGACGACCGGGCCGTGGGAGGTGGGAGGAAACACACCGTTCGCGACCTCAAGGTTGCGGTTCCCTTTATCAGCAACATCCCCTATCTGGTGGAAAAATACACCGATCCCCACATCTCGGCCCTGGTGAACGGCGCACCCTTCAGCTTTTCCGGCAAGGTAAAACCGCTCAGCAAATCCTTGGAAACCTCCGTGCACATCGACCTGCGGCAGCTCGACCTGCCCGGTTATGTGGCCTATGTGCCGGTCAAGCCGCCGGCTGATCTGGCGTCCGGCAAACTGACCGTCAACACGGATGTCAGTTATCGCGTATCCGCGGAAAAAAAACCGGAATTGGCCATCAAGGGGCTGGTGCAGCTGGATGGCGTTACCGTTAACCTTAAAGAGGGCCAGCCGCTGCTCCGGCTCCCGTCGTTCCAGGTGCGGGCGTCGAGCCTGGAGGTCTTTGCCCGGCGTTTTCTGGTGGACAGCATCACGGTGGAGGGGCTTGAACTGTTTGCCGGCCGCAGTGCCGCAGGGGAGTGGATGTACCAGCGCCTGCTGCCTCAGTCTGCCGGGACAGGGCAGAAACCGGCTGCCAAGGCCGATACGGATGCGAAAAAGAGCCCCGCAACCTTGGTCCGCATCGCTTCATTCGATTTCAAAAACGGCGTACTCCACGTGAACGACGCCCTTCCCAAGGGAGGCTTCAAGGGAAACATCACCGGGGTCAATGCCGCGGTAAAAGGTTTCACCAACGAACCGGGAAAATCGACTGATTACGAAGTGGCGCTGTCCCTCGACAACGAGGCCGACTTTAGCGCCGATGGCGCTTTCAGCCTGACTCCGCTCAAGGCCACGGTTTCGGCCGAGCTGAACGACCTGAAACTCCAGAGGGGGTGGCCCTATCTGGCCCGGTTCCTGACGGCGCCGCTCAAGGGGACCCTGGACCTGTCCGTTGAGGCTGCCTATTCCCCGGAGAGCGGGGTGGACGTGGAACGGGCGGATCTTGCCCTCAGCGGGCTCTCGGCACGCTACGGCAACAAAGAGGGGCTCGACCTGCGGCGCCTGGAGGTGAACGGCGCGGCCTACCGTCAACGGGAAAACCGCCTTGATCTGGACGACGTAATGCTGGCCCAGGGGAATGTCTCTCTCTCCCGTGAGGCAAACAGCAGCATCTCGATCCTGTCGCTGTTGAAAAAACCACAGGGAGCCGCCGCACAAAAGCCCAAGCCCTCGAGCAGGAAGAGCGCCGCAACATCGGGACGACCGACTGCCAAGCCCTTCTCCTTCCGCATCAAGAAGGTGCGTATCGACAAACTCGCCGGTTCTTTTACCGACAAGACGCTGCCGGAAAAGCCGCGCTTCACGCTACGCAACACCAGTCTCACCCTGGCCAACCTGAACGGCCCGAAATTCACCCCGGCACAGGTGCGTTTTTCGTCGATCTTCAACAAGGCCACACCGCTCAAGGCCAGCGGCACGATCACGCCCAATCCCTTCCGCTACCGTGGAAGCGTCAGCGCGGGCAGGTTGCCGCTCCGCGATTTTGAGGCATACTTCCCCTCCAACATCAACGTCTTCATCCTGGGGGGCTCCGCCGACGCCAGCATGTACGTGGATATCGCCCTCAAGGACGGCAAGCCGACCGGTACGTTCAAAGGAAGTGCCGGTGTCCGCGGCTTCCACGCCATCGATACCATGTCCGAGGAAGACCTGCTCAAATGGGAAAGCCTGCAACTGGACGACATCCAAGGCAATCTGGAGCCCTTCAGCCTGGCCCTGCGCCAGATCGCCCTCAACGGGGTCTACTCCCGCATCATCGTGCGGAAGGACGGCACACTGAACCTGCAGAATCTGGTGGAAAAACCCAAACAGGCGCCGACCCCTGCGGCCTCGGCATCCGCCGCTCCGGTATCCGCTGCCCCTGTAACGGCCGTGCCTCCAGCCGCCAGCGCCCCGCAGCGGGCGGCCGCTAAAAAACAGATACAGATCGGCACCGTGACGATTCAGGACGGTACCCTGTCCTTTAGCGACAACCACCTGCCGCAACACTTCGCCACCACCTTCTACAACCTGGGCGGCCGGGTCAGCGGCCTCAGTTCCGAGGAATCCAAGTTTGCCGACGTGGACCTGCGCGGCAATCTGGAGAACCACTCGCCGCTCCAGATCACCGGCCGGATCAACCCGCTGCGCGACGACCTGTTCGTGGACCTGAAGGTCTCCTTCCGCGACATCGAACTGTCGCCCGTTACCCCCTATTCCGGCACCTATCTGGGGTACACGGTGGAGAAGGGCAAGCTGTACCTTGACCTCACGTACCACATCGAAAAGAAACTGCTCAAGGCCTCGAACAGCATCTTCATCGACCAGTTCACGTTCGGCGAAAAGGTGGAGAGCGGCAAGGCCACCAAGCTGCCGGTCAAGCTGGGCTTGGCCCTGCTCAAGGACCGCAAGGGGGAGATCCACCTGGACGTGCCGGTCACCGGCCGCACCGACGATCCCAAATTCAGCGTCTGGAAGCTGGTCTTTCAGGTTATCAGGAACCTGATGGTCAAGGCGGTCACCTCGCCCCTGTCCCTGCTCTCGTCCATGGTCGGCAGCGGCCAGGATTTCAGCGCCATCCAGTTCGGCCACGGCGCCAGCGCAATCCCCCCCCAGGAGGAACAGAAGCTGAACGCGCTGGCCAAGGCGCTCCTGGATCGGCCGGCCCTCAAGGTGGAGTTGAAAGGGTATGTGGACCGGGAAAAGGACACGGAGGGGTACCGCCGCGAACTGCTGGACCGGAAGGTGAGGGGGGAAAAGTTCCTGGCCCTGGGCAGACAGGGGGCGCTGAAGGAGGGTGAAAAGGCCGACAGCATCACGGTGGGTCCGGATGAGTATCCGACCTATCTGACCGCGGTCTACAAAAAGGAAAAATTCCCCAAACCGCGCAATATGCTCGGCCTGGTCAAGACCCTTCCGCCCGAGGAGATGAAAAAACTGATCATCGCCAATACGGTGATCGGGGAGACGGAGCTGAAGATACTGGCCCGCGAGCGGGTCGTGGCGGTTATGAATTACCTGGTGGCAAAGGGGCATGTCCCGGCCGAACGGGTCTTCCAGAAGAACGACGACCTGTTCAAGGCGCCGGAAAAGGAGACGACTTCACGCAGCCGGGTGGAGTTGAATGCCATTGCACAGTAATATGCGACGAGGATTGAGGCGACGAAGGCGTACGGGGAGTACGTTGAGGAGCCGAAGACGAGCCAATGCGAGAATAGCGCCTTGATTTGGAATTGGTGTAACCCATGACCACCGATCTGACCACCGCTCCCATACCGGCACTGATCCGGCGCCTGGCCATACCATCCGGGATCGGTTTCTTTTTCAACACCATGTTCAACGTGGTTGATACCTGGTACGCCGGCCGGCTTTCCACCACGGCGCTGGCGGCCATGTCGCTCTGCTTCCCGGTGTTCTTCATCATCCTGGCGGTGGGCGCGGGCATCTCGACCGGGGCAACGACCCTGATCGGCAATGCGCTGGGACGGGGGCGCCGCGACGAGGCCCAGTGCTTCGTACTGCAGGCCCTTTCCTTCGCGCTGGTGCATGCCGTTATCCTGACCTCCCTGGGGTTGGTTTTCGCACCCCGCATCTTCATCTTCATGGGTGCCCAGGGGGAGTACCTCTCCCTGGCGCTTGGCTACATGAACGTGACCCTGGGCGGCGCAATCTTTTCCATGCTCAATTTCGTGATGAGCGCCATTCTCAACTCGCACGGCAATACGGCCACCTATCGCAATTTTCTGGTCACGGCTTTTTTCCTGAACCTGGTTCTTGACCCCTGGTTCATGTACGGCGGTCTGGGGGTCCCCACCATGGGGCTGCCCGGCATCGCCCTGGCAACAATATCGACCCAGTGCCTGGGCAATTTTTACCTCTTCAGCCGCCTTTTGCGTTTGGGGTTCCTTCCTACCTTTACCCTGCGCGAGTTGTGGCCCCGCAGGCAGTATTACGGCGAGTTGATGAAGCAGGGCTTTCCCTCGGCTTTGAACATGATGACCGTGACCGTGGGAATCTTCATCATCACCTGGTTTGCCGGGAGGTTCGGCAAGGAGGTGGTGGCGGCCTACGGCATCGGCACCCGCGTCGAACAGCTCGCCCTGTTGCCGATCATGGGACTGAACGTTTCCACCCTGGCCCTGACCGCCCAGAACTTTGGCGCGGGGAACCTGAAGCGTATCCGCCACGTACTGGCCCTGTCGCTCCGGTACGGCTTCATCCTGGCCGCCATCGGTACCGTCCTGGTGTTGGCCTTTAGTACCGAGTTGATGTCGGCCTTCAGCCGCGATGGGGCGGTCATCAACGCCGGGGTCCGTTACCTTGGGATCGAAGCGTTCGTGTTCCCGGCCTACGTGCTTCTCTATGTGTGCGTTTCGGCCATGCAGGGGGTCAAACGTCCCGGTTTCGCGCTATTGATCGGCCTCTATCGGCAGATTGCTGCGCCCGCTCTGGCGTTCCCCCTGTTGGCCATCATGCTGGGGTGGGGCGTGATGGGCATCTGGTGGGGCATCTTCATCACCACTTGGTCGGCCGCCGTCATTGTGGTCATCTACGTCACCTGGATCGTGAATAAGTTGGAAAAGGATACTCTACCCGCATGAAACGTGTCGCCATCGCTACTCTGGGCTGCAAGACCAACCAGTTCGAATCCGCCGCCATGAGCGAGCAGTTCCAAAAGGCCGGTTATCGCGTGGTCCCCTTCACCGAACCTGCCGATATCTACGTGGTCAACTCCTGTACGGTCACGGCCCGCACCGACGCCGAGACCCGTCGCCTGATCCGGCGCGCCCGCCGCCTGAATCCCCTGGCCCGCATTGTCGCTACCGGTTGTTACGCCCAGGTGGCCCCGGGGGAACTGGAGCGCATGCCCGAGGTGGACAGCGTGCTGGGCAATCGGGAAAAACAGGACATTGCCGGCCTGGTGGAGGCGGGGGAGAGCCGCATTTCGGACATCAGCGCCGAACAGACGGCCGAGCCACTGCCGCTTTCGAGCTTTGCCGAGCATACCCGCGCCTTCCTCCAGGCCCAAAACGGCTGCAATTCCTTCTGCGCCTACTGTATCGTGCCCTATGCCCGCGGCAGAAGCCGCAGCGTGCCCATGGACGATGTGTTGAAAGGGGTGCGGGAACTGGCTGCCAACGGTTACCGGGAAGTGGTGCTGACCGGTATTCACCTGGGGGCCTACGGACTCGACCTCTCCCCGCGTCACTCCCTGGCCGGCCTGGTACGTCGCATTGCGGACGAAGGGGCTGTCCCGCGCCTGCGGATCGGCTCGGTGGAACCCAACGAACTGAGCGACGAATTGATCGGACTCATGGCCGCCTCGGACGTCATCTGCCCCCATGTCCATCTCCCCCTGCAGAGCGGCAGCGACACCGTGCTGCATCGTATGGGGCGACGCTACACGGCCCGTTTTTTCAGCGATTTGGTGACACGGGTCACGACCGCACTGCCGGACGCTTTTATCGGGGCCGATGTGATTGCCGGGTTTCCCGGCGAAACGGATGATGAGTTTTTGGAGACCCTGCACCTTGTGGAACGGCTGCCGTTCTCCGACCTGCATGTGTTTCCTTTTTCCCGGCGGGCCGGTACCAAAGCGGCCGGGATGCCGGCCCAGGTGCCCACGGATGTCGTCAGGGGGAGGGCGGAGCGGCTGAGGGGGGCTGCGGCAAAGAAAAATGACGCATTTCTCCAACGCTTCATCGGGCGTACCCTGCCGGTCCTGGGACAGACATGGGAACCGGAAACGGGACGTATCAGGGGGTTGAGCAGGAATTATCTCCAGGTGGAATACGTTGCGGCGGAAGATCTGGTCAATCGGGAGGCAGCCGTTGTGATCGAGCGCATTTTGGACGGACGGGCCCAGGGACGACTGAGCGGACTATAGGGGGAACAACATTCGTAAAAACGTATCTTTCCTTGACTGGTCCAACCATTTCTGTGATAATCGCGCCCCGCTTTGTCAAATTATTGTTTGAGGAGAGAACCATGAAGAAGACGCTTGTTCTATGCCTAACTGTTCTGTTGTCCCTTGCGGCGGTCTGCGCCTTTGCCGGTGACGGGTCTTGGGAGCGCGTCAAAAAAGGGGGCAAGCTGGTTATAGGTCTTGATGACGCCTTTCCTCCCATGGGGTATCGCCAGGCAGACGGTAAGCTGGTCGGCTTCGACATCGACGCCGCCGAAGAGGTCGGCAAGCGTCTCGGCATCAAGATCGTATGGCAGCCCACCGCCTGGGAAGGGGTGATCCACTCCCTGGACGCCAAGAAGTTCGACTGCATCTGGAACGGTATGACCATTACGCCGGAGCGGGCCAAGGAAGTGGCCTTCACCAAACCCTATATCATGGACGGCCAGATCGCGGTCGTCAATTTCAAGGAAAAGCGTTTCAAAGGGCTGAAAGACCTGAAAGGGATCAAGGCGGGCACCCAGAAGGGCTCCTCGGGCCTGGAAGCGGTCAAGAAACTTTCCACCCCCCCGAAGGAACTGAAGGAATACGAAGACTATCCCAAGGCGCTGCTTGACCTGGAAGCCGGGCGTATCGACGTGGTGGTGGTGGACAATGTCACCGGTCGCGACATGATCGCCAAGCGTCCCGGCAAGTTCAAGATCCTGCCCGGTATGATCAGCAAGGAACCTTTTGGCGTGGCCTTCCGCAAAGATGACAATGGCCTGCGCGGCAAGGTGCAGCAGACCCTGGACAAGATGGTGAAGGACGGCTCCATGGCCAAGATCTCCCGGAAGTGGTTTGCGGAAGACATCACTAATCCCAAGAAATTTTAGAGACTATGAATCGCTTTTACATACTCATCAGCAGGGTCGCCGTGACCCTGCTTTTTTTGTGGACGCTGGCCGGAACCGGTCGGGCGCTGGACAGCGACGCCCTCTCCCGCCAGGCGGGGGAACTGATGGCCCAGGGGGACCTGCCGGGGGCCGTGGAACTGCTCAGGCAGATCCCGGTTCCGCCCAAAGGTGCTGATGCAGGCGCTTTTGTGGCCAGCCGCATGCAGATGGCCAGAATATACGTCTCGTTGAACGAGGCTGATAAAGCCCTGGCCGCCAGTCGGGAGGTCCTGGCGCTGTTCCCGGACAACAGCGAGGCGCGGAACGCTGTCGCCGCCATCCAAAAACAGCAGCAGTCGCGTTGGCTCTCGCTGCTGGACGACAGCCGCAAATTCCTCCCGGCGCTGCTCAAGGGGGCGACCATGACCCTGCTGCTGGTGCTCTGCACCATGCTGGTCTCCCCCCTGGGGGGGCTCCTGATCGCCCTGGGGCGCATCAGCACCTTCCGTCCCCTGTCCGCCGCGTGCTGGTTCGTGATTTGGTTCTTTCGCGGCACGCCGCTTCTGCTTCAGCTTTTCTTCATCTATTACGGCCTGCCGGCCTTCGGTGTAACTCTGCCGCCCCTGACCGCCGCCGTGATCGGTCTTGGGCTCAATTACTCGGCCTACCTGGGAGAAATCATTCGTGGCGCGATCCAGAGCATCGATCAGGGACAGATGGAGGCGGCCAAGGCCATCGGCATGACCTACGGACAAGCCATGCGGCGCGTCATCATCCCCCAGACCTACAAACGGCTGATGCCCCCCATCGGCAACGAATTCATCGCCCTGATCAAGGACACTGCCCTGGTATCCACCATCGCCATGGTGGAGTTGATGCGCTCGGCCGACCAGCTTTTCAATACCTATTTCAACATCACGGCCCTGGCTTTGGCGGCGGCCATCTATCTTCTCTTGACGAGCATCTTCACCTTCATTTTTGAAAAAATCGAGTACCGGGCAGGGATCTATGAACACCGCTAGGGAGCCGTTGATCCGGCTGGAGGGCATAACCAAGCGTTTTAAAAATCTGACGGCGGTCGACCGGATCGATCTGGATGTCTTTCCGGGCGAGAAACTGGTCATCATCGGACCATCGGGATCGGGCAAGTCCACGTTGCTGCGTTCCATCAACCTGTTGGAAGAGATCGATGACGGCGTCATCCGTTTCCAGGGGCGCGAGGTGGGGTACGTCACCAGCCACGGCCGTCGCCACCTGGACCGCCCCCCGGCGGTGTGCGCCCTGCGGACCGAGATCGGCATGGTATTTCAGCATTTCCATCTCTTTCCCCACATGACCGTGCTGGGCAATGTCATGGAAGGGCCACTGATCGTCCGCAAAATGCCGCTGAACGAAGCACGCCAGGTTGCCACCGACATGCTGTCCAAGGTTGGGCTGTCCGACAAGAGGGACGTCTTTCCCGCCACCCTGTCGGGGGGGCAGAAACAACGGGTGGCCATTGCCCGAGCCCTGGCCATGCGTCCCAAGTTGATGCTGTTCGACGAACCGACGTCGGCGCTGGACCCGGAACTGGTGGGGGAGGTGTTCGACACCATTCATACCCTGGCCGACGAGGGGATGACCATGATCATCGTCACCCATCACATGGGATTTGCCCGTGAACTGGCCGACCGGGTGATCTTTATGGAATCGGGTCATTTCTTAGCCCAGGGGAATCCCCATGAATTTTTCAGCGTTGGCCAGGAAAACGAGCGCATCAGGAGCTTTCTCAACAGATTGCTGTAAGGTGGGAGGGATTATCAGGTTTGTCGAACCGGAAGGCGCTGGCGCTTTCCGGTTTTTTTGTAGCGCTCGCGGGATGGTGTTAAAAAAATTACCATTGTGATGATGGTTGTAACTGATTGATATATAAATAGTATTTATTTAGTGTTAAAAAAACTAACATTGTGCATGTTGTTGTAATCGTTATATTAAATTGAAAGTGTTAAAAAAATTACCATTTGTTGCTGTTGCAAAATGTCCCGTTGTACGCTTCAAGGGGTCGTCGGCATGTAACTCTTGGATACCATGCGTTTTTACGAGATGGCACGAGAGTTGATAGCTGTTAATTGCACCGTATCCCATGCCTGGCACGACGGAGACACCAATGGTCCGATCACTTCAGCCCGCACACATCGAGAACGATGGCCAACAGAAACAAAGAACGATATTGGTGGTCGATGATGAGTTACTGGTGCGGCAGATGCTGCAGGATTGCCTCGAGGAGTACGGTTTTGCCGTGCTTACCGCTACGGACGGGGTAGAGGCATGCGGGCTTTTCATGAAAGAATCCGCCCGTATCGACCTGCTGGTGAGCGACGTACTCATGCCGAGGATGAATGGCTTTTATGCTTATCAGGTCATGTGCAGGATAAAGCCTGGGTTGAAGGCCATTTTGGTGAGTGGCTACCCAAATGGCGCCGACATGATCAACGAAGCGAACATAAATGCTCCGGAATTCCTGTCCAAGCCGATCAGCCCCAAAGAATTGATCTCGAAGATATGCGCAATGCTGGGTAACGTATGACGACTGAGGCGGAGAAATACTGCGCGGTATAAGGACGGGAATTGCAAGAAGTTGCGGTAAAGATTCCGGAATCCCCGGCAGAGATGTGAAACACGACATTTTGTAAACAAAAACGCCCTCTTCGAGCAAGGGGGCGTTTTTGTTGTCTTGGTTTTCAACCCGGCTTCTTTTTGTGGTAATTTATTGACAGTTGTTAGGGAATGTACTATTTTCAGAACTTGTTTTATCAACGGTTTGTACCGGTTTTTCCGGAAATTTCGTAGGAAGGATGGAACAATAGTATGAAGGTCTATTACGACAAAGATTGTAACGTAGCACTTCTGAAAAAGAAAAAAGTCGCCATCGTCGGCTATGGTTCTCAGGGGCATGCCCATGCCCTGAACCTTAAAGATTCGGGTATCGACGTACTCGTCGCTCTGAAAAAGGATTCTGCTTCCGTGAAGAAGGCCAAGGACGCCGGATTCAAGGTTGTTACGGTTGCCGAAGCCGCCAAGGTCGCCGATGTCCTGATGATTCTGCTCCCGGACGAGATCCAGGGCGACATCTATCGCGAAGAGATCGCTCCTTATCTGAAAAAGGGCGCTTCCATCGCCTTTGGCCACGGCTTCAATATCCATTTCGGCCAGATTGCTCCCCGCGAAGACATCAACGTCTTCATGGTGGCCCCCAAGGGACCGGGACATCTGGTGCGCCATGAGTACACCAAGGGAGGCGGCGTGCCCTGCCTGATCGCGCTGCACCAGGACCCCTCCAAGAAGACCAAGGATCTGGCGCTGGCCTATGCTTCGGCAGTTGGCGGCGGTCGTTCCGGTATCATCGAGACCTCGTTCAAAGAGGAAACCGAGACCGATCTGTTCGGCGAGCAGGCAGTGCTGTGTGGCGGCATTGCCGCCCTGATCCAGGCCGGATTCGAGACCTTGGTGGAGGCAGGCTACGCCCCGGAGATGGCATACTTCGAATGCCTGCACGAAACCAAGCTGATCGTTGACCTGATCTATGAAGGCGGCATCGCCAACATGCGCTACTCGGTCTCAAATACCGCCGAATATGGCGATTTGACCCGCGGCCCGCGCGTCGTCAACGCCGAAACCAAGAAGGAAATGAAGAAAATCCTCGACGAAATCCAAAACGGAGAATTCTGCAAGGAATGGATGTTGGAGAATAAGGTCAACAAGCCGACCTTCAGCGCCCTGCGCCGTCGCGGTTCCGAACACCAGATCGAGCAGGTCGGGGCCAAGCTGCGTGCTTTGATGCCTTGGATCGGCAAAAACAAGATCGTTGACAAAACCAAAAACTAGAAAAATTCTACGCATTCGACACCCCTTTGCCCGTTGGGAGAGGGGTGTCTGCGCGTTCAGGCAGGTTGCATGAATAAATCGACCCCATTTGCCAGAGAAGGTTATCCCTTCATCGCTATTTCCGCCGGATTGACGCTTCTTTTGGCCGTGGCCGCCTGGAAATGGTGTTCCCTGGTGCTGGCTGCTCCCGCTGCGCTGTTCTGCGTAGCGACCCTGTTCATTCTCTATTTTTTTCGTAATCCCGAGCGTACCCCGCCCATTGACGGGCGCGCGGTAGTGGCCCCTGCCGACGGGACGGTGATCGTGGCGGAGTGCGTCCCTGAGACACCACTCGGTATCCCGGCGCTTAAGATCAGTATTTTCATGTCGGTCTTCAATGTGCACGTCAACCGTGTCCCTTTCGACGGCACGGTCGTAGACACATTTTACCATCGCGGCAAGTTTTTTGATGCCCGTGACGGCCGGGCTTCCTTCGAAAACGAGCGCAACGGCATCATCCTGGAAGCCGCAGGCGGTGTTCGGCTGGCTTTTGTGCAGATTGCCGGCCTGGTTGCGCGCCGGATCGTCTGCTACGCCCGGACCGGGGACGCGCTGAAACGGGGGGAGCGTTACGGACTGATCCGCTTCGGGTCGAGGGTTGATGTGTATCTGCCGGTTGACGTACAACCGCTGGTAAAGCTTGGAGATGTGACCGTGGCGGGAGAGACCGTGCTGGGGCGTCTCGCATAGGCGGAGAAAGCGTGGCATGAACTCTGAACTGAATGAAAAAAAGGCCGAAAGAGCCGAAAATCTCAAAAAAGGGATCTATATCCTGCCCAACCTGTTTACGACCGGGAGCATGTTTGCCGGTTTCTACAGTTTGGTGGCCAGCCTCAACGGCAATTTCGATGTTGCTGCGCTCTGGATCTTTGCCTCTGCCGTTTTTGACGGATTGGACGGCAAGGTGGCCCGCCTGACCGGAACGACCAGCAAGTTCGGCGTCGAATACGACTCCCTGGCCGACCTGGTGTCGTTTGGGGTGACGCCGGGGTTGATGATGTATGCCTGGGCGCTCAAACCGTTCGGCCGTCTCGGTTGGCTGGCGGCGTTCCTGTTTGTGGTCTGCGGCGCGCTGCGTCTGGCGCGTTTCAATGTTCAGGTCAATACGGTGGAGAGCAAACGTTTCGTGGGGTTGCCCATTCCGGCGGCAGCCAGCATGGTGGCCGCAACCGTCCTTTTGTTCCATCATTTCGGCTGGCCGAGCACGTACAAACGGTTGGCTATTCTCGTCCTGATCTACCTTCTTGCCTTCCTGATGGTGTCGGGATTCCGCTACTACTCATTCAAGGATCCGGCGCTGATCAAGCGGCAGCCCTTCGGGTTCCTGCTTCTGGCCGTGGTGCTGCTGATCGTTGTGGCCGCTGAACCGGCGGTGATGACCTTTGGTATTATGCTCACGTATGTTGTGTCCGGCCCGTTGGGTTTTGCGGTCGGATGGCCGCGCCGCCGCCGCTTGGAAAAGGCGGTGCATAAGGGGCATGGAGCGGCTGCCGGACGCTAGCAGGTTGTTGAAAAACAGCCATCTCGCCGCCATCCTCGAAGGCCCTTTTGTGCGGCGTAGCGCTGCTACGCCTCCGCAGGGCCTTTTGCGGGTGCGACGATCTGACTATTTTTGAACAACCTGAGTTTTCAACAGCCTGTCAGATAATACAGAGGGTCAGGGGATGTCGTGCAGGCGGGCGTTGATGGACTCTTCCGAGATTTCGATGGTGGCGAACGTTTTGTTGGCCGATGTCCGCGTCAGCGTGCCGGGATTGAGGAACAGGATGCCGGATGTGGTGATGCAGGTGGCGCGATGACTGTGACCGAACAGCACTATGTGGGCGCAAATCTCGACCGCCCGTTGTTTCAGTCTTTCCAACCCACCCTTGACCCCGTAAGCGTCTCCATGCACCAGCAAAACACGTTTGCCCTCACATTCCCACAACATCTCACGCGGCACCGAGGCGTCGTGGTCGCAATTGCCGGAAACGGCGATGACGTCAAGATGCATCAGGTTGCGAAGCAGGTTTGCGTCCTCGATGCCGTCGCCGAGATGGATGACGGCGTCCACAGGCTCCGTCAGGCTGTGGGCCTGCAGGGCAGGGGCAAAATTGCCGTGGGTATCGGACACCACCAATACTTTCATAGTGATAGTGTAGCAGAAGTCGGGGTGTCATGGCACCCTAAAATTGTCGACCCGGGTGGCCTTGCATGATAAAGAAAATTGCTGTGATCTTCCTTGCCGCCGTGGCAGCCTTCCTGGTCCTCTTTGCCGGCTCCCTGTTGATTGCCAAGGCGATAATCGGGGGAATGGATACCAAACTGGTGGACAAGGAGGGCGTCGGCCTGTTGGAGGTCCGGGGGATGATCCTCGACTCCAAGGATACGATCCGCCAACTGCGCTATTTCCTCAAACAGGAAAACATCAAGGCTGTGGTGCTGCGGGTTGATTCACCCGGCGGGGTGGTGGCGCCGTCCCAGGAGATCTACGAAGAGGTCAAAAAGTTTGCCGCCAAGAAGAAGATCATCGTTTCCATGGGGAGCCTGGCCGCCTCGGGCGGTTACTACATCTCCGCTCCGGCCACGCTGATCTACGCCAATCCCGGCACCATCACCGCCAGTATCGGCGTGATCCTCAAACTTTCCAATATCGAAACGCTGATGGACAAGATCGGCATCAAGTCCTATACACTCAAAACCGGTAAATTCAAGGATTCCGGCTCGCCGCTGCGGGAGCTTTCAACGGAAGACCGTGCCATGCTCCAGGCGGTCATCGATAATACCCATGAACAATTTGTCCGGGCGGTGGCCGCCGGTCGCAAATTGCCGCTTGAAGATGTGCGCAGGATTGCAGACGGCCGCATCCTCTCCGGTGAACAGGCCAAGGGACTGAAGCTGGTTGATCGGCTGGGAACCCTCCAGGACGCCATTGATGAGGCTGGTCGCCTGGCCGGCATCACCGGCGATCCCGAGGTTATTCACGCTCCCAAGAAAAAGATCGACTATCTGGATGTGTTGGCTGACGGTATGGAAGGTAAATTCAGCGGCACTCTGAGGAATGCCGCCGGCGGGATGCGATTGATGTACGAAGCGGAGTAGGGGAGAGGCGTGAATGGTGAATGGTGAATGGTGAAAAAACGCTTTTTTACCTCTCGGCCTTTCACAATTCACGATTCACATTTTGCATTTCACCTTTTCGCCTTACGCAGCCGTTCGTGGGCGGCGAGAATTATCCTTTCGGTCGTGGCCCAGTCGATACAGGCATCGGTGATAGAAACGCCGTATTTCAACTGGCTGAGATCGGTAGGGATTTTCTGGCTGCCGGCCTCCAGATTGCTTTCGATCATGACGCCGGAGATGGAGCTGTTGCCGTCCATAACCTGCTGGATGACGCTTTCCAGAACCTCCGGCTGTTTCTGGTAATCCTTGTTGGAGTTACCGTGGCTGCAGTCCACCATGATGGTGGGGAATAGCCCGTTCTTTTTGAGGCTCTCTTCGGTGGCGGCGATATCTTCAGGGGTGTAGTTGACCTTACGGGAGCCGCCCCGCAAAACGATGTGGACGTCCGGGTTGCCGCTGGTTTGGATGATGGAGGTCCGCCCCTCGCGGTTGATGCCGAGGAAGCTGTGGGGGTGCTGAACCGCCTTCATGGCGTCCATGGCGATCTGCAGATTGCCGTCAGTGCCATTTTTGAAGCCGACCGGAAACGAGAGGCCGCTTGACATCTCCCGGTGGGTCTGGGACTCGGTTGTCCGGGCTCCGATGGCGCCCCAGCTGATCATGTCGGCCAGGTATTCGGGCGTGATCGGGTCCAACATCTCGGTGGCCACCGGCACGTTCAGGGATGTGATCTTCAGAAGCAGGCCACGGGCGATGCCGAGCCCCTTGGAAATCAGGTGGCTGTGGTCCATATCCGGGTCATTGATCAGCCCTTTCCACCCAATGGTGGTGCGTGGCTTCTCGAAATAGGTCCTCATGACCAGGAGCAGGTGATCTTCAACCTTGCGGGACAGCAGTGCCAGGCGTTTGGCATATTCAACGGCGGCCAGGGGGTCATGGATCGAACAGGGGCCGACTACCATCATCAGGCGCCGGTCCTGGCGATGGATGATCTCCTTGACGCGTTCGCGACTCGTGTTGACGAACTCGCGGTCGCGGTCGGAGAGCGGAAAGACCTGACGCAGTTCTGAGGGAGCGATGACAGGCGTTATGGCGGTGATCTTGAGGTTGTTGGTCTTAATCATGATGTGTTCCGCCTTGTTCGAAAAATGTACTCACAGCTTATGCAAAATAGAACGATTAGCGTTGGTTTGTCAAATAGTTGTTTACACCACTTTCATGCCGTGTCCGGCTGTGTCCCCAAGGAGGGGCTGCTATGTTCTCAAGTGACGTTGCCATCCAATTCCTGACCATCGGTGGAGTGGCTATTGCCATTATTGTGGCAGTCGCCTGGTCCACCAAGTCGGTTATCGTGCACGAAATCAACAAACGGCACGAGCTGTTCAAACAGCAACTCCATCTGGATGTCACCCATACGCTCGACCAGTTCAGAAACGCCCTGACCGAGGAAAAGATGATCTTCGGCGCCATGCAGGACAGCAGGTCGGATTCCCTGGTTCAATTATACGGTATCATGATAGACATCGGCAAAAACGGCCGGATGCTTTCCCGGCCGGGGCAGAGCAACCTCGCGGCGGTCGTCTCCCTTGCCCAGGAATTCCTGACATCCATCCAGGAATTCTTCGATGTCTACCAGAAGAACGGCATCTACTTCAGCGACGAGTTCTGCTCCGCCATGAATGCCTTCATGGCAGAGGATGAAGGTATTGTTGCGGAAATAACCGCCACGGTCGGCACCCCCGCCGCCATTTTCCAGGATGAACAAAAGAAGATTACGGATATCCAACGGTCCTGGAGCACGTTTGAAATGCGAATTCCTGTCATGATTGCGGAAATGAAGAAGGAGTTTCGCCGCTTGGTGGGCGGTTCGAAATGGTTTTAGGCCTCGGCGCTCAGAAACGGGCCGTCTTCGTGGACCGGGATGGCACCATCAATGTGGAGAAGGACTACCTCTACCGGATCGAGGATTTCGAGTTTATCCCGGGGGCGCCGGAGGCGATCAGGCTTTTGAACGAGGCCGGTTTTCTGGTGGTGGTCGTTACGAACCAGTCCGGTGTCGCCCGGGGATATTACACCGAAGAGGATGTTGAAATCCTGCACCGTCATATTGCCGTCGAACTCGGCAAAGCAGGCGCGCGGGTGGACGCGTGGCAATACTGCCCCCACCATCCGGCGGGCCGGGGCAGTTACTCGCTCCCCTGCCGGTGCCGCAAGCCCTTGCCGGGCATGCTCATGGAGGCGGCCCGCCGCCACAACATCGACCTTGCGGCGTCGGTCATGATCGGCGACAAACTGGCCGATATGAAGGCCGGGATTGCTGCTGGCTGCCGCACAATCCTGGTGCGAAGCGGCTACGGCGCCTCCGAGGAGGCGCGGGTCTTGCCGGAGACCTCGGTGTGTGACGACCTGCTGGCTGCTGTTCTCTCCCTGGTATCCAAATGTGATGAGGTTTGACAGGGTACCGTCAAGCATGCCATAATTATTATTCACATTAAATCACCCGAAAAGGATTCTCCCCATGACTCTCGGCATCACCAAAGGTATTATCCTGGCTGGTGGCGCGGGCAGCCGCCTGTTCCCGTTGACCCTGGTGGCCAGCAAGCAGCTGCAACCGGTCTACGACAAGCCAATGATCTACTATCCCCTGGCAACCCTCATGGCGGCCGGCATCAGGGATGTGCTGCTGATTTCCACGCCCCACGACATTCCCCGGTTCGAGAAGCTTTTGGGTGACGGTTCCCGCTGGGGCATTTCCATCACGTATAAGGTTCAGCCCGAGCCCAAGGGAATCGCCCAGGCCTTCCTGGTCGGAGAGGAATTCATCGATCACAAGCCGGTATGCCTGATTCTGGGGGACAACATATTCTACGGCAAGATGAACCTGGATCGTATCTTTGCGGAGTTCCAGGGAGGGGCGCGTATCTTCGGCTACCAGGTCAATGATCCCGAGCGCTACGGTGTTGTTGAGTTCGACGCATCGGGCAGGGTACTCAGCATCGAAGAAAAACCGAAAGAGCCTAAATCCCACTACGCGGTCCCCGGCCTCTATCTGTATGATAGCACGGTGGTGGATACGGCCAAGTCCATCGCCCCATCGCCGCGGGGAGAACTTGAAATCACCGATGTCAACACGGCCTACCTGCGGCGTGGCGAGTTGACGGTGGAACGGTTGGGGCGGGGCATAGCCTGGCTGGACACCGGCACCCACAAGAGTCTTCTGGAAGCCAGCAACTTCATCGAAACCATTGAGTCGCGTCAGGGGCTCAAGATCGCCTGTCTGGAAGAGATTGCACTGCGCCGCGGGTTCATTGATTGCGTACACATGAAGCAGATCATTGATAAAACTCCTCATTCGAGTTACCGCGACTATCTCATGCGGGTATACGGTGAAAACGAGCTCTGTGGCAGAAACTAATAACTTGCGGCAATAAAGCGGGAGACGACGGCCAGGCGGTCTGTTATTACGCCTGCATCGAGTTGACAAATATGGATTTTTTTAAAAAATATGCGCTCTTCATCCTGACTGCGGTCGCCATCCTCGCGGCCTTGATCTTCTATTCCATCAATATCCCCAATAAACGCGATGCCAACATCGTCGAGCGCGGGATCATGACCGTTTTCGAGCCGATCGCAAAGCCGTTTTTTCAATTGAGTGTCTTCGGCGAGACTGTCTGGACCAATTACCTCGATCTGGTGAATGTGCGCCAGGAAAACCTGCATCTGATTCAAGAGGTCAAGCTGCTTAACAGCCGTCTCATTGCCGCGGAAGAAGCGGTGCTGGCAAACAAGCGCCTAAGCCAACTTTTGGACGTCAAAAATTCGATCAAGGCGCCAACCCTGGCCGCCACCGTGATCGGAGAGGACCTGAGTCCCTGGTTCGGAACCCTGGTCATTGATCGCGGAAGCTCCAGTGGGGTCACCGAGGGGATGGCCGTGGTGGCGGCTGACGGTATTGTGGGCCAGATTGTCAAGGTCGCCCCCTCCAGCTCCCGCGTACTGCTCTTGACCGATCATTCCAGCGGCATTGCCGCCACCATTCAGCGGTCACGTGCCAGGGGCGTGGTCAAGGGCAAGGGGGACGGGCTCTGCCAACTTGAGTTCGCTACCCGCGAAGAAGACGTCAAGGTCGGAGACATAGTTGTTTCATCCGGCATCGGGGGGGTGTTCCTGAAGGGGTTGCCGATCGGCGAGGTGACCATGGTGAAGCGGGGGGAATACGGGATTTTCCAGACTGTAACCATCCGTCCCACCGTGAATATCACCCACCTGGAGGATGTGCTCGTGGTGGTGAACACTCATGACTAGGGTGGGTGTAGCGCTGATCGTTATCGTGTCGGTTGTGGTACTTCAGGCATCGGTGCTGCCGGTTCATATCACTTCGTCCTTCAAACCGGATCTGTTGCTGATCATTGTGGTCTACCTGGCTTTGCGTGGTTCGTTCCAGACAGGAGCGCCGCTTTCCTGGGGACTGGGGATTATCAAGGACGTGTTCAGCGGGCTTTATCTCGGGCTCAATGCCTTTAGTTTTCTCCTCATCTTCCTGGTTATCAAAAATATTTCCGACCGGCTCTACACCGAGAGCGCCCCGCTTTTCGTGATAACCGCCAGCGTGGCCACCTTGAGTTGCGTCGCCATAAATCTTCTCCTCCTGGTCATGTTCACCGCGTCGCCCGGCATTGCCTACTCAATGGGTATTGGTTTGCTGCCCCATCTTCTGGTGAATGCCTTCGTCGCATCCCTTGTCCCTCTTATTCCCGGTTTCGACCGCCCGCTGGAAACACCATGAAAGAACAACGTTTCGTCCGCGAGACCTCGGAGTCAAAGAGAAGAATTCTGATCCTTTCCTTTGTGGTGGGCGGCATATTTTTCCTGCTGCTGCTGCGTCTGTGGCATCTTCAGATTCTGAGCGCCGATAATTACCGTAACATGTCGGAAAACAACCGCCTGCGTTTTGTACCGGTTGCCGCATCCCGCGGGGCCATCATGGACCGCAACGGTACGGTGCTGGTGAGCAACCAACCGTCATTCAGCCTGGCGGTTGTGCCTCAGGAGGTCGAGAACAAGGACGAATTGCTCGATCGCCTTGCAAAGCTGCTCGGCATGGATCGCGCCGAAATGAGCGAACGATGGGAGAAAGGGAAGGGCCGGGCCAAGTATTACCCGATCATTCTCGCGTCGAATATCAGTCGCGACCAAGTGGAGATTGTGGAGGAAAACCATCTGCGTCTGCCGGGTGTCGAGATCGAGATGAAGCCGGTGCGGGAGTATGCCAGCGGCGTACTGGCGGCCCATTTGCTGGGGTATATCGGCGAGATTTCCGAGGATGAATTGAACGCCAAGGGGTTCGAAGAGTACAATCCCGGCGATTATCTCGGCAAGAACGGCATCGAACGAAGTTGGGAAAAGGAACTGCACGGCAATGACGGTGGCCGGCAGTTGGAGGTGGATGCGCGCGGCCGGGTTTTGCGGACTGTTTCCGAGTCCTATCCCACGGTCGGTAACAGCGTGGTGCTGACCATCGATGCGCGTATTCAGAAACAGGCGGAAAAGGCCTTTGGAGACCAAGCCGGAGCGGCCGTCGCCATGGACGTGAACACCGGCGAGGTTCTGGCCTTTGTCAGCAATCCCGGATTTGACCCTGCGCTGTTCAGCGGGAAAATGCCGGCGGATGTCTGGAAGGAGTACCTGGATGACAAACGCCATCCCCTTGAAAATAAGGCACTGAGCGGTCAGTATCCTCCCGGCTCCACTTTCAAAGTCATCACCGCACTGGCAGGCCTGGAGGATGGTAAGATCGACGAGAACACCAGCGTGAATTGCAACGGCTCCTATGAGTTGGGGAGCTCGACCTTCAAATGCTGGAACAAGCATGGTCACGGCGTCACCAACCTTAAAAAGTCGCTGCGCGAGTCGTGTGACGTCTATTATTACCAGTTGGGTGAGCGGTTGGGGGTGGACCGTATCGCCGCCATGGCGAAGAGATTCATGCTCGGCTCGCCCATGGGCATCGGGCTGGCGCATGAGAAGGCGGGACTCATCCCCACCGCCGAATGGAAGCTGAAACGCTTCGGCAAGCGTTGGTTTCACGGCGAGACCCTGCCGGTCTCCATTGGCCAAGGGTATGTGCTGATGACACCGATCCAGCTGGTCTCCATGATCGCTACGGTGGCCAACGAGGGCAATGTGTACCGTCCCTACCTGGTGAAGCGTATCGTTGATGCCGACGGTAAACCGCTCAGGGAGTTCAAGTCGGAATTGATGGGTACGACCGGCATCTCGGCGGATAAATTCAAGCTGGTCAAACAGGGGCTGTTCGCCGTGGTGAACGAGCCGGGGGGAACCGGCGCCGCGGCGCGGCTCTCTGATGTGCATGTGGCGGGCAAAACCGGTTCTTCACAAGTGGTCAAGCTGCGCGACAGCAAGCAGGCGACGCCGTACCAGTATCGGGACCACGCCCTGTTTGTGGGCTTTGCCCCCTATGAAAAGCCGGAAATCGCCGTGGCGGTGATTGTGGAGCATGGCGAGCACGGCGGCTCGGCGGCCGCGCCCATTGCGGGACGCATCCTGCGGGCCTGGTTCGACAGTAAGAAACCGCCCAAGAAGGAGCCGGTACGCCTAAAGGGCAAGGGGGACGAGGGTACTGACGACGAACCGGAGCCGCCCGCAAAAAAACAGGGCGTGAATGAGGAAAATGCTGATGATTGACCGCCGCCTGCTGACAAATATCGACTGGATGTTGATCGGGTTTGTGGCCGCGATCTGCCTGTTGGGCATCATGAACATCTACAGCGCCACAACGCCCTACAAGATTGTCGGCGCTCCCTATTACCTCAAGCAACTCTACTGGGTGCTGTTCGGGTTGTTGGTCGTTACGGTCATCTGCAGTCTCGATTATCACATCCTGGAGGATTTTTCCTACTGGTTCTACGGCTTTCTGATCATCCTCCTCGTGGCTGTACTGGTGGTGGGGCGTCGTTCCATGGGGGCGACACGGTGGCTGAGCCTCGGTTTTTTCAATGTTCAGCCGTCGGAATTGATGAAAATTGTCATCATCGCCACATTCGCCAAGTATTTCACGAGTGTGCAGACGGTAAACGGCTTGAGCGTCAAGGATGTGCTTTTCCCGCTCGGTATCTTGGCGGTGCCGGTTCTTCTGATTATGAAACAGCCTGACCTGGGGACCGCTGTTCTGGTCCTCCTGATCGCTCTTTCCATAGCGGTCTATGTGGGGCTCAGATGGTCAACGGTGGTCACCTTTGCCGTGGTGATGGTGCCGCTTACCTGGTTTGGATGGGCAAAGTTGCTGCGACCGTATCAGAAAGACCGCATCCTCGATTTTCTTAACCCGGAGCGTTCGCGCCTGGGAAGCGGCTACCACATAATCCAGAGTAAGATTGCCGTCGGTTCCGGCGGCGTCTTCGGCAAAGGGTTCGTCAAAGGCACCCAGTCCCAGTTACGCTTTTTGCCGGAGCAGCATACGGATTTCGCCTTTTCGGTATTTGCCGAAGAGTGGGGGTTTATCGGCTGCCTGGTGCTGATCGTCCTGTATCTCGTCCTGGTACTGTGGGGGCTCAACATCGCTCGGCGCTGCAACGATCGGTTCGGCAGTTTGCTGGCGGTTGGGGTGACGGCCATGCTCTTCTGGCACATCGTCATCAATATGGGGATGGTGATCGGCCTGTTTCCGGTGGTGGGGGTGCCGTTGCCGTTCTTCTCCTATGGCGGCACGTCCATGATTACCTCCATGGTGGGGATCGGCATTCTGCAGAATATCAGCATGCGGCGGTTCATGTTCTAATCCGGCCGAAGGGCGGGGAGGGGGCCTGTGCGGGACTAACCGCACAGGACATTAGACAAGCAGCTTCTTGCGTGCTTCGTCCAGCTTCCTTCTGATGTCAACGCTGCTGGCGCAGGCAAGGACCTGGCGTGCCAGGGTGCGGCACTCGGGGATGCTGTGGGAGCGAATGGCCTGCTTGACCACCGGGATGCTGGGGGCCGAGAGGCTGAATTCACGGATGCCCATGCCCACCATGAGCAGGGCGTTGATCGGTTCGGTAGCCATTTCACCGCAAACGGACGCCTTTTTGCCGGCCTTTGTCGCCGCATCGGCCACCCGCTTGATGGATTGAAGCACCGCCGGGTGGTATGGGTCGTAATACTGCTTCACCCGGGGATTGTTTCGATCGGCGGCCAATGTGTACTGAATCAGGTCGTTGGTGCCGATGCTGACGTAATCGACTTCCTTGAGCAGATGCTCGATGATCTGGACGGCCGCCGGTATTTCGATCATGATTCCCAGCGGGATGTCCTCGCGCAGTTCGTGCCCCTCCAACTCCAGTTCTTCCCTCACCGAGGCAAGTATCTCCTTCACCTGGCGGATTTCATCCACCGAGGAAATCAACGGAAACATGATGCTGGGGGTGCCGGCGGGGGATGAAAGCAGGATTCCGGCCAACTGCTCCCGGAAGATATCCTGTCGTTCCAGGGATACGCGGATGGAGCGCCACCCCAGGAAGGGATTCTCTTCGTGGGGGCAGCTAAAGTACGGCAGAGCCTTGTCGCCGCCGATATCCAGGGTGCGAATGTTGACCGATTGCCCGGAGAACGCCTCCAAAATCTTGCGATAAACTGCGGCCTGCTGATGGCGGTCGGGAAAGGTGCTGCGCGTCATGTACGGGAACTCGGTGCGGTAGAGGCCGACACCCTCGGCGCCGTGCATATTGGCGACCCGGACGTCGGAAACCAGGCCGATATTGGCATTCAGGACAATGGTGACGTTGTCGCGGGTCACCGCCGGCAACCCCCGCAGACCTTCCAACTCTTTCTGGCGTCCGGCATGGTCCCGCTCAAGCCGCTCGTACTCCCTCTTTATGGCTCCATCCGGGTTGATGTAAATATGCCCGGAGGTGCCGTCCACAATGATCTCGTCCTTGACGTTGGAGGCGTCCATGAGCCCCGGTATTCCCAGAACGGCCGGAATACCCAGGGATTTTGCCATGATGGCGACATGTGAGTACATGTTGCCCTTCTCGGCCACAATACCGAGAATCTTGTCGTGATCCAGCATGGCAAGGTCCGAAGGGAAGATCTCATCCGTAGCCAGGACCCGTTTCTCCTTCAGGGTCGCCGCCGTTTTGTCGTTCCCCTCCAGGCAGTCGATCAGGCGCCGACCGATGTCTTCCATATCCGCCGACCGTTCACGCAGATAGGGATCTTCCATGGCTGAGAAGGCCTGCACGTAATGATGGACAACCTCGTGCACGGCGCGGGTCGCCCCCATCCCCTGATCGATCAGATCGCAGACCTTGCTGGAAAATCCCCGGTCTTCAAGGATCATCAGGTGGGTGTGGAAGATGGCGGCATCATCTTCGGACAGGGTTTCGCTGACCCGCTTCTCCATGTAGAGGGTCTGTATCTTCACCTTTTCCAGGGCCAGGCTGAGCTTGTGATGTTCATCGGCCTTGGTGCCGACCTTGGCAACCTTGATGACCTTGTCGCTGAAACGGTCGAGGATATAGACCTTGCCCCGGCAAAATCCCGCCGAAACGGCACTGCCGGCCAGCATGCGCGGCGGAGAGGAGCTCTTTTTGTCGGTCTTTTTCACGGCCGGCGGTTCGCTGATAGTGTCGCCGTTCATTATTTTGGCCAGTTCCCGTTCAAACCACGCGCGTTCCTGCTCGGTGCGCTGGATGGAATCGAGCAGGCGGGCGTTATGCACGATGCTGCCGATCTGGAAGGTTATGGTGCGCAGGGCGCTGATCTCGTCTTCGCTGAAATCACGGGCCTCGCGGGTTTGGATAACGATGACGCCGATGGGCGTCTTGCGCTCGAAGAGCGGCAAGCCGAGAAACGAGAGGAATTTTTCCTCTTTGGACTCCTTGAAGTACTTATAGCGGGGATGGGCAGGGGCGTTGTCGGTCATGACCATACCGCGGCTCTCGAACGTGAGGCCGGTGAGCCCCTCGTGGACCGTCATGGAAACGCGGTTGATCGATGCCTTGGAGAGACCCTTGCTGGCCTTCAGCACCAGGGTTTCACCATCCTGCTCCAGAAGGTAGATTGAACAGACATCCGTGCCCATGCGTTTGGCCACGATTGTAACGATATTGTCCAAGGTTTCATGCAGGTCATGGGAATGGAGAATGATTGCGCTGATGTCTTCCAGTGTGCGCAGACCGATTGAGTGATGGCTCTCTTTCATGAACATCTCCGTTGCAAATATATCTCCAAACTATAGATTATTTTGCGTGCGAAGTAAAAGTCTTTAAAAATCCTGTTTGGCAAAATCGAACTATGGTAGGGTATACGGGGCGGGAACTCACTTCGGATTGCCATCCCATTAATTTTGTGGAAACATGATGAGCAGTTCTGATATCTTGCCAGCATCTGTTACCATTCATGCATTACAGGAGACAACCATGCCCGATAAACTTCTTCATGAGCTTTTGCGTAAAGGTATTGATCTCCTTGAGTCGGGAGATGCGCCCGGGGCGGTCGCCGTTCTGGAGGAGTATCGAAAGGCGTATCCTGATGACCCTGACGGCTGGTTTTGTTGTGGGGACGCCCTGGCTGAGGGGGGGAGTCTGGACGACGCCATCGCCAGCTACCGCGAGGGTCTGAAGCGTCTGCCGGACGACCCGGATGCGTTGACAACCCTGGGTGACCTTTATTTCGAGGCTGCCCGGCCCCGTGAGGCCATTGCCAGTTACCAGCGCGTGCTGGAGTTGGACCCGAAGGATGCGGATGCACTGGTCAGCATCGGTTTGGTCTACAACAGCCAGGAACGCGGCGATGATGCCATTCGTGCCTATCACCAAGCCCTCGAACTGGAACCGGACAATGTTTTTGCCTGGAATGCCCTGGGCGACGCCCTCTATGGGCAGGGGGATACTGAAGGCGCCGTGGAGGCGTACCGAAAAGGAATCGAGATCGATCCTGACGATCCCGCTGTTCACTACAACCTGGGAGAGTTATATTACGACGTGGAAGAGTTGGAAGCGGCCGAAGAGGAGTGCCGCGAGGCCGTGCGGTTGGACCCCTGCTTCAGTATGGCCTACCTGACCCTGGGCGGAATCTGCATGGATCAGGAACGGACCCGGGATGCCGTGCACTATTTTGAACAGTATCTCAATTGCGAAAAATCTTCCCAGGCTGAGGAAATGGTCGCCGAGGTAAAGGCGGTGGTCGAAGGGCTGAAGGATGAACTGAAGGAATGAGACAGCTTGTGATCGCCAGGGCTTTGTCTGTCACGAAAAAACCGGCTTTACGCCGGTTTTTTCGTGACAGGGGGTGAAGGGAGGCTGCACGCGCTATTTTCGGACAAAGTCCTGCTTGCCGAACGAGTATTCGAAGTGCATGTGATCGGTATAGGTGCCGTTCAGGATGGCCACCACATCCTCGGTGAAGACCAACTCCTCGTCGGTGGGGATCACAAAAACCTTGACCGGCGAATCGTCCGTGGTGATCAGAGACTCCCGCTTGCGGGTCATGGCGTTTCTGTTGCGTTCCCTGTCCAGGATGATGCCTAAGTGCTCCAGCCCCTCGATGGCCTTTTCACGGATCGGGGCGCCCATCTCGCCGACGCCGGCGGTGAATACTACGGCATCAAGCCTGCCCACAACCGACATGAACGCGCCGATATATTTCTTCAAGCGGTAGGCCTCTATTTCCAGGGAAAGCTGGCACCGGAGGTCGCCGGCCTGGGCGTGCTCGATCACGTCCCGGCGGTCGGTGAATCGTCCGGTGATGCCCATGACGCCGCTCTTTTTGTTGAGGATACTGTCGATCTCCTTGGCTGACAGGTTTTCCTTTTGCATCATGAAGGCGGGAATCGCCGGGTCGATATCGCCGCAGCGCGTCCCCATGACGGCACCTTCCAGCGGGGTGAGCCCCATGGTGGTGTCCACTGAAATGCCGTTTTTGATGGCACAGTGGGAAACACCGTTGCCGATGTGCATGGTAATGATGTTGCATTCTTTTGGAGATTTGCCCAGGAGAACGGCCGCGCGTTTGGATACGTACAGGTGCGAGGTGCCGTGGAAGCCATAGCGCCGGACCTGGTACTTCTCGTACCACTCGTAGGGCAGCGGGTAGATATAGGCGTACTCCGGCATGGTCTGGTGGAATGCGGTATCGAATATGGCCACGTGGGGGATGGTCGGCATGAGCGCCTGGGCCGCTTCGATCCCCTCGATATTGGGCGGATTATGGAGCGGGGCCAGATGCTGGACCTCCTTGACCGCATCGAGGACCTTGTCGTCGATCATCACCGAGCAGGTGAATTTTTCGCCGCCATGCACCACGCGGTGGCCAACGGCCGAGATCTCTGCCACGCTCTTCAACACGCCGGTGACCGGGTCGGTGACGGTCTTGATGACAAGGTCGATGGCGGCCTGGTGGTTGGGGCAGTCCTGCTCGTAATGGTGGGTCTCGCGACCGGGGACCTCGTGCATGATGAACGAATCGCCGATGATGACCCTCTCCACCATGCCTTTTGCCACGATCTCCTTGCGCTCCCAGTCGAAGAGCTGGTACTTCACTGAGGAACTTCCGCAGTTCAGCGCCATTATAATCATGGTGTCCTCCCTCGAATAAACGGAGATAGATTTATAATATCAGTAAAAAAGAACACTCTTGCTAAAATAACCTGTTAAAATAAAACTGTTTTTGATATATACCGTAGTGCCGTTTTGAATTCAACACATTTTGTAAAAATCCACAATGATTCGGTCTCGTATTCTTGACTAGACAACTGATTGGCAACATGGTATACATAAAAATGTTTTCCGCGAGGAAGGCCAATCTTACAAGGAGGTGAAACCGTGGCTCATACCATTACCGACGATTGCACCAATTGCGGCGCATGTGAGGATTCCTGTCCGGTGAACGCCATCAGCGAACAGGGGGCCAAGCGTGCAATCGACGCCGATACCTGCATTGACTGTGGCGCTTGCGTGGATACCTGTCCCGTGAATGCTATCCATGCCTAATCGGCATTGAGGCAAAGTTGCTGAAAGAGCCCGTGGAAACACGGGCTCTTTTTGTAGTATACGGAACCGTTTCACATTTTTCCCGCGCATATTCCTATTTTCTGATAAGCCAGAGGATGAGAGATACGACGGCGGAAATCAGGATGCTGGTGGCGAGGGGAAAATAGAAGCTGAAATGCTCCCGCTTGATGGCGATGTCTCCGGGAAGCCTCCCCAGCCACGGTATGCGCGGGGCAAAAGACAGCACAAGGCCCGCTGCCACCAGGATGAGCCCCATGATGATCAAGGGGCGCCCCAGGCCGTTCATGGCCGTTTCTCCCGCGGGGCGTAGCGTTCCTTTTCGCTGTAGATGCAGCCGCAATACGGCTGGCGGTACAGCCCCATTTCCTTCGACAATCTGATCCCTTCCTGCCAACCGGTGCGGAAATCCTCATAAAAAAAAGCCACGCCGAACTCTCTGCCCGCCTGTTCCCCCAGATCCCTGATCTCCTCGTGCCGCTGGTAGCGGCTATACAAAAGCGACGAGGTAAATGCCTCAAAGCCGTGCTCGGAAGCGGCCGCGGCGGCGGCCCTCAGGCGCGAGGCGTAGCAGTAGCTGCACCGCTTCTCCGGCTCTGCGGCAACATTGGTCAAAAATCCCTCAAGATCATACTCGTCCCGGACCATAAGAGGCATGGCTTCGCCGTCGGCCATCTGCTGCGCCGCTTCGCGCCGGCGGGCGTATTCCTGGTAGGGGTGGATGTTGTGGTTGAAGAAAAAACCGGTGACGGTATGATTGGCGGCGCGCAGTCTGCGCAGCGGATAGAGGGCGCACGGCCCGCAGCAGGTATGGAGAAGAATATTCATGTTTGGAGGAGTATCCTAGTCTGACGTTATGCTTTTTGTGATATTGTACCCCCAAGCGTCCGTTGGTTCAAAGAAAAATCAGAGCGCCGGCATCAAGTCCGTGGCTGCCGGGAGCGGCGGGCGCCTCATCAAAGGTTGCTATTTTTTCTGATTTTAGGTATGTACTGCTTCGCTTGACTGAAACAAGGTCGGCACACTATACGACACAGGCGGGACTCGAAATGATTTTAGAAAAAGCCAAGTGGGTGATACGGACGGAAGCCGAAGCCCTGCTGGCCATGGCGGAAAGAATCGGCGGCGCTTTTGAGGCGGCGGTCGAACTGATATTGGCCTGCAAGGGGCGTGTGGTCGTCAGCGGCATGGGTAAATCGGGGCTGGTCGGGCAAAAAATCGCCTCCACCATGGCCTCCACCGGCACGCCGGCCTTTTTTCTTCATCCCGCCGAGGGGATCCATGGCGATCTGGGGATGATTATGACCGGCGACGTGGTGATTGCCATCTCCAATAGCGGGGAGACCGAAGAGGTGCTGCGCATCCTGCCGGCCATCAAGAGGATTGGCGCCCACCTGATTTCCATGAGCGGTAACCCAACTTCTGCCCTGGCGCGCAGCAGCGATGTTTTCCTGGATGTTTCGGTTCGGGAAGAGGCCTGCCCCTTGGGGCTCGCACCGACGGCATCCACCACCGCCACCCTGGCCATGGGCGATGCGCTGGCCGTGGCCCTTCTGGTGAAGCGAGGCTTTCGCGCCGAGGATTTCGCAATCTTTCATCCCGGCGGTTCGTTGGGCAAGAAGTTGCTGTTGCGTGTCGAGGATCTCATGCATGGCGGCGAGGCGATACCACTCGTCTCCGAGCATACGCTGATGAAAGACGCCCTGTTCGTCATTACCGCCAAGGGGTTGGGGGTGACCGGCGTGACCGGAGAAGGGGGGGCGTTGCGGGGGGTTATTACCGACGGCGATCTTCGCCGGGCTCTGGAGCACGGCTATGACATTCTCGGCAAGCAGACCGCCGAGATCATGAAGCTCAATCCCAAGCACATCATGCGTCAGGAATTGGCCGCGGCCGCGTTGCAGGTGATGGAACGCTGTTCCATCACCTCGCTGTTTGTCTTTGACGACGAGCAGGCGAGCGTTCCCTGCGGCATCATCCACCTGCACGACATCCTCAGGGCGGGTATCGCATAACATGGACGCGCGTCTCACAACAATCAAGCTCCTTCTCCTCGATGTCGACGGCGTCATGACGGACGGCGGCATCATCTACGATGGCAACGGTCTTGAAACCAAGGTTTTCAACGTCAAGGACGGACATGGCATCAAGATGCTGCAGCGTGCCGGCATCGAGGTGGGGATCATTACCGGGCGCTCGTCCGCCGTAGTGAATGTTCGCGCCCAGGAGTTGGGGATCGAGTTGGTCTATCAGGGAGCCCTGAAAAAATTGGAGAGCTACGAAGACGTCAAGCGGAAGACCGGCCTTGCCGACAGCCAGATCGCGTACATGGGGGACGACGTCATCGATGTGCCGGTCATGCGGCGTGTCGGATTTGCCGCTGCGCCCCATGATGCCCTTTCCGAGGCAAAGGATGCGGCGCATTACATTGCGTCCCGCGACGGCGGGCGAGGCGCGGTACGCGAGGTGTGCGACCTGATTCTCAAGGGGTGCGGTAAGTGGAACGAGGTCACGGCGCGTTATGATTTGTGTTGATTATTCAATCTTTGTGCCAAAAAATAAACAAGGGGTACCTTTTGCTGGACAGCCCTGCCGGCCGATGGTATAGTATACGCCAATATGGTATCGCCCGGAAATATCAGGTTGGCACTGGCTATTCTTGTCATAACGGCGATTATCGGCATTGTGGCCGCCATCACCCTGAAAGGCTCACACCAGGCGGCCCTACCGGAGCCGGTCTCGCGGCAACTTCCCCAGAACATCGACATGGCCATCCACAGCGCACGCTTTTACGAGGTACGCGAGGGTAGGGCTGTCTGGGAACTGGTGGCCAAGAAGGCAGAGTATGACAAAAGCGGCGATGTCGCCAACCTGTCCGATATTCGCATGGAGTTTGCCCGGACGGCCACTGCCGGGGCCATTACGGTGACTGCGGCACAAGGAACCTATTCCAGTAAAAGCCGGAACGTCGCTTTGCGCGGAAAAGTCCATGTGGTAACGGAGACCGGGGTCATATTCGATACCGAGACCGTTGACTACGTGGCGGCGCGTTCCCTGTTCAGGACATCGGACAAGGTGGCGTTCCGGCAACAGCGTTTGACCCTCATCGCACGGGGGATGGAGTTGGACGTAAAGAGTCAGAAAGCCCGATTCCTCAAGGATATTGATGCCGGCGTGGCCGGTTCGAAGAGTCATAGATGAATACGATGAAAAATCAATCATTATTATTTATAATCATTGTTGGCATGATGCTCCCGCTGGCCACCGCTTTTGCCGCCGCCCACAAGGACCGGTCGAGTCTGCCCATTGCTATCAAGGCCAATGAACTGGCCGCCGACAACAAAGGCAAAACAGCGATCTTCAGCGGCAAGGTCGTGGCAAAGCAGGGGGATATCACCATCTATGCCGACCGGCTCACCATCAATTACGGCGACAAGAAGAACGACGTCGAAAAGATCGAAGCGGACGGCAATGTGCGCATCGTTCAGGAAAATCGTATCGGGACCGCCTCCCATGCGGTCTATGAAAGCAAGCTGGGTCGTATCACCTTGACCGGCAACCCCAAAATCATGCAGGGAGCCGATACCATGTCGGGTAATATTATTACTTATTTTATCGATGAGGACCGTAGTGAGGTCTCCAGTGGAGCCGGTCGTCCGGTAGAGGTGGTCATTCATCCGACGGGCAAAAAAAGCAATGCCGGTACACGCTGAACCTCTCCGGCTCTGGACCCGTGGCCTGCTCAAAAACTACGGCGGTCGTCAGGTGGTCAAGGGGGTTGACCTCTCCATCCAAGCGGGCAGGGTGGTTGGGCTGCTAGGGCCGAACGGCGCCGGCAAAACCACAACCTTCTACATGGTGGTCGGCCTTGCCCGGCCTGATGGCGGTCAGGTCTTTCTGGGCGACGACGAAATTACGGGGTTGCCCATGTATCAAAGGGCTCGCAGGGGCATCAGCTACCTTCCCCAAGAGGCGTCGGTCTTTCGTAAGCTCTCTGTGGCCGACAATCTCTTGGCGATACTGGAAACGGTCGAACCGGATCGCGATAGCCGCAAGCGTCGCATGGCGGAACTGCTTGATGAATTCGGGATCAGCCATATCGCCGGCGCGAAAGGATACGCCCTTTCCGGGGGCGAACGACGGCGGGTGGAGATTGCCCGGGCTTTGATCACAAACCCGGCCTTTATCCTGCTGGACGAACCCTTTGCCGGCATCGATCCAATTGCAGTGGCCGACATTCAGAACCTGATCGTGTCGCTCAAGGAACGCAACATCGGCGTGCTCATCTCGGACCACAACGTACGTGAAACCTTGGGGGTTTGCGATGAGGCATATATTTTGAGCGGCGGCGAGGTATTGGAATTCGGTTCGCCTGACGACATCGCGTCCAGTCGCAAAGCGCGGGAAATCTACCTGGGAGACGATTTCCGTCTCTGACGAAGGCACAAATACACGGGTTCTTGGTTGCAGATTCGGTGCGCACGCACTGAACATCACATCCTGTTCGAGGTAGAAGCGGCATGGCAATGGAGATGCGACAACAACTGAAGATGACCCAGCAACTGGTGATGACGCCCCAGTTGCAGCAAGCCATCAAGTTGCTCCAGTTGACCCGCCTGGAGCTTCAGGATGTCGTGCGCCTGGAGCTGGAGGAGAATCCGCTTCTGGAAGAAAGCGTCGAGGCCGAGGAGGTTCGCGAACCCGAATCTTTGGAACTTGAAGAGAAGGAAAGCGAACCGGAACAGGACGGCGAGGAATTCCATGAGGTAGAAACCGGCGAAGATACCCTGCGGGACTGGGACAGCTATCTGGATGGCTACAACTACAGTTCCGGCGAGCAGTACAGCGGGGAGGACGACCGCCCGTCATTCGAGAGCATGTTGACCCGCAAGGGGACGCTGAACGACCATCTGCTCTGGCAGCTCCATATGGGGCCCTTTTCTGATGCCGAGGTCCAGGTTGGCGAAGAGATTATCGGCAATATCGACGAGAGCGGCTACCTGCGCGCCTCAGTGGAGGAGATAGCCCAGGTCTGCAACTGCGATTCCGAAAAGGTGCTGTCGGTTCTGGAACGCATCAAGGAATTCGATCCGACCGGCGTCGGAGCCCGCGATCTGAAGGAATGTCTCTTGATCCAGGCCCGCTTTCTGGGGATGGAGGGGAGCGTCGTCGAGCGGGTGCTGCTCAACCACCTGAACGATCTGGAAACCCGCAAGTACAAGCAAATCGCCCGGGATCTGGGGGTCGATCTCAATCAGGTGCTGATGGCGGCCAAGATCATTGCCGGTTTCGACCCCCGCCCGGGGAGGATTTACGGCTCCGAGGACGTGCAGTACATCTCGGCGGATATCTTCGTCTACAAGGTAGGCGAAGAATATGTGGTCATGCTGAATGAAGAAGGGCTGCCCAGTCTACGTCTGAGCCCCTATTACACCGAGGTGAAGGGCAACGCCGGGGTCGATTCCCGAGCCGAGGAGTATATCAACGAAAAGGTCCGCTCGGCCATGTGGTTGATCAAAAGCATCCAGCAACGCCAGCGCACCATCTACAAGGTCGCCAAAAGTATCATCAGGTTCCAGCGCGAATTCCTCGACCGGGGCATCGAATTCCTGCGCCCTCTGGTGCTGCGGGATGTGGCCGACGATATCGGCATGCACGAATCCACGATCAGCCGGGTCACCACCAACAAATATATGCAGACCCCCCAGGGGCTGTTTGAGCTGAAATATTTCTTCAACAGCGGCCTTTCGACCAGCGAGGGGGATTTCGTCGCTTCGGAGAGTGTCAAAAACCGCATCAAGGAGATTATAGAAAAGGAGGATCCGCGTAAGCCGCTCTCAGATCAGAAAATCGCCGAGCTGCTTTCCGGGCAGACCGTCAATATTGCCCGGCGCACGGTCACCAAGTACCGCGAACTTTTGAGGATCGGCTCCTCATCTGAACGAAAGCGTCATTTTTAAACCTCAAAGTCCGAGGCACCACTCAACTACACGATACACGAGGAGGAAGGTATGCAGGTAACAACGACATTCAGGCACATGGAACAGAGCGATGCCCTCAAATCGTATGCCGAGGAAAAGCTTGAACGGGTTACCAAATATATCGACGGGCCGATCACTGCCCAGGTGTTCTTTACGGTTGAAAAGAAGATCCGCCACATCGTGGAGATCGTCATAAACGCCAAAGGTGTCAGCAGCAAGGCCTCCGAGGCGACCAACGACATGTACGCCGCCATCGATGCCGTAATCGACAAAATGGAGCGCCAGCTCAAACGCTACAAGGAAAAGATCAAGACCCACAAACCCGCTACCGACGAGCGTGGCCGTCAACTGACCAAGAAGGTGTTCCAGGCCGAGAGTATTGAAGCCAGCGGCGAGCCGGTCGTCATCAAGGCCAAAACGGAAACGGCCAAGCCGATGTCGGTGGAGGAAGCGGTCATGCAGATGGATCTGCTCAATAAGGATTTCATCGTCTTTACCGACTCGACTAACAGCGAAATCAACGTTCTCTATCGTCGCAAAGACGGCAACTTCGGCCTGATCGAGCCTCAACGGGCGTAATTGCCGGACAGGCACGCTGGAGATGCAATTGGACGGAATCAGCCTTTCCATACAGGAAATACTGGATGACAGTGAGTACGGCCTGGGCCTGAAACTGCTTGCCGGCCAAGCGGGGATGGGGAACCGGATCTACAGCCCACGCATCCAGAAGCCCGGCCTTGCCCTGAGCGGTTACACCGAGCACCTGCATCCCGAGCGGATTCAGGTGCTCGGCAACACCGAAATTTCCTACCTCAATCAGGTCGACGACCGTCTGGCTGCGGAAAGCATCAAGACGCTCTGCGTATTTCCGATCTCCTGTTTTATCATCACCAAAGGACTGCTGCCCCCCCATTGCCTGCTGGATACCGCAGACAATGCCGCCATACCGGTCCTCAGCACCCCTCACCAATCCTCGACCTTCATCTCGCTGATCACCAAGTTTCTTGAAGAACGCCTGCTCCCCACCACCCACCTGCACGGTGTGCTGGTTGACGTGCTGGGAGTCGGTATCCTGCTGACCGGCAAAAGCGGTATCGGAAAAAGCGAGTGCGCCCTTGATCTGGTGATCCGTGGGCATCGGTTGGTGGCCGACGATATGGTCTTTATCAAGAAAAAGGTACCGGCGGCCCTCGTCGGCCTGGCCGAAGAGGCTATCCAGCACCTGATGGAGATTCGCGGGCTGGGTATCATCAATATCAAAGACCTTTACGGCGTCTCGTCCATCCGGGAAAAGAAGATCATCGACATGGTGCTGGAACTGGTCGAGTGGGACCCCGACCAGGAATACGACCGCCTTGGCCTGGATGATCGCCGGAAAACCATTCTGGGGGTTGATATTCCCCACATCTGCATACCGGTCAGGCCGGGACGCAACCTGGGGTCAATCATCGAAGTGGCTGCCCGTAACTTCCTGCTCAAGGGAATGGGGTATCATTCTGCGCGGGATTTCCAGGAACGGCTCATGTCGCGGATTGAACTGCGCCCCTTGGGCAACGAGGTGGAGTAGGCCATGCGCATCATTGTGATAACCGGCATGTCCGGCTCGGGAAAGTCCACGGCGGTCAGGGCCCTGGAGGACGAGGGCTTTTATTGCATCGACAATCTGCCGGTACGCCTTTTCAAGCGTTTTGTCGATCTGATCGAGAAATCGGGCGAGACCTTCAAGGGGATCGTTCTGGCCGCCGACATCCGCGGCCGTGAATTTATCAAAGGCTACGAAAGCGCTTTTCAGAAGATCCGTAATGCCGGCCACAGCATCGATATATTCTTCTTCGACGCCCTCGACGAAACCCTGGTCCGGCGTTTTTCCGAAACCCGTCGCCGCCATCCCGCCGCCGAACATTGTTCGGTCAGCGAAGGTATCCGCATCGAGCGTAAACAGCTTTCCGGGCTGCGTCAGATGGCATCCAAGATTATCGACACCTCGGAATTCAACGTCCATCAGCTCAGGGATTTCGTTCTGAGGATCGTCAGGGGCGAGGAGGGGGATAGTCCATTTGTCGTGGATGTCCAATCCTTCGGTTTTCGCTACGGTATTCCTATGGAGTCGAGCATTGTCATGGATGTGCGGTTTCTCCCCAACCCGTTCTTTGTCCCGGAGATGAAGAATCTGTCGGGGCTTGATCCGGAGGTGCGGGACTATGTCATGGGACTGCCGGAGACAAAAAGCTTCATCGACTCCTTTTTCCCGCTGGTAAACATGCTGATACCGGCCTATCAGAGGGAGGGGAAGGCATACCTGACCATCTCCATCGGATGTACGGGGGGGCGTCATCGTTCGGTTGCCATTGCCGAAGCAACGGCGGAACACCTGCGGCGCAATTTCCCCGCAGTGCGTATTACTCACAGAGATATTGAAAAGGGACAACAATGACAGGACTGGTTCTTGTAACTCATGCGGGCTTGGCTGAGGCGCTGCTGCATACGGCAGAGATGATCGTGGGCCGGATCGACGCCTGCGAAAAGGTCGAGGTCGCGGCTGACGAACGTTCCGAGCCGATCATGGCCAAGGTGGTTGCCGCGGTGGAAAAGGTGAGTGGAGAAGGCGCCGTCATCATGACGGATCTCTTTGGCGGGACCCCCTCCAATATGGCCATGTCATTTTTGAAAGACGGCACCGTCGAGGTGCTGACCGGCGTCAACCTGCCCATGATCATTGAATTCTGTGCAAAACGTTCCCGCATGGGGGTTCCCGAACTGGCGGCCGAACTTCAGCGGTGCGGTCGTGAAGGCATCATCGTTGCCGGCGAGTTCCTGAAAAAATAGCGGTACCGGATTCACGCCCATATTCGGAGCAGCGCGCTCCCACGAGGTTATAACTACGCCATGCTCCACAAGGAATGTACGATAGTCAACAAGCTCGGCCTGCATGCCCGCGCTTCGGCCCTGTTCGTCAAGACAGCCAGCCGGTTCGTCTCGGAGATTCGGTTGGAAAAGGAAGGGATCGAGGTAAACGGCAAGAGCATCATGGGGATCATGATGCTGGCTGCTTCAAAGGGTACGACGGTCCGCCTGAGCGCGAGCGGCGAAGACGAGGAAGAGGCCCTGCAAACCATGGGAGACCTGATCGCCAATGGCTTCGGTGAAGAATGACATGCGCCTGTTTTCCGGCATCGCAATGTCCCCCGGCATTGCGGTCGGAAGGTTGCAGGTCGTTGACCGCCAAAGCCCGACGGTAGAAGCCTATTCGGTTGAACACGAGAGCATCGATGCCGAAATAGAGCGCCTGCGGACCGCCATCGAGCAAACCCGCTCCGAGCTTGAAGCGGTCAGAACGCGACTCGCTGAAAATGCCGGTTCCGACCACCTCATCTTCATAGAAACCCACCTGTTGATCATGTCCGACGACCGTTTGTTCAGCGAGTCGGCGGCAATCATCGAAAGCTCACGAATCAATGCCGAAGGGGCCTTACGCCGCACCCTCCACAAGTACCGGGAATTTTTTGCCGGCATAGAGGATGCCTACCTGCGGGAACGGATCAGCGACGTCGAAGCGGTCGTCGAAAGAATCCTCCGTACCATGACCGGCCAGGTGCAGGTGCCGATCTCTGCGGAGCATGGCCAGACCATCGTCGTTGCCCATGATCTTATGCCTGCCGATATCCTGCAAATGGACAAGGCGCGCATCATCGGCATGGTCACGGAGGCCGGCGGTCGAACGACCCATGCCGCAATTCTCGCCCGCGCCTTCCGGCTGCCCGCCGTGGCGGGCATCGACGATGTTGCCGATCTGGCCTACGACCATGCCCCGGCGATTCTCGATGGCAGTAGCGGGACCCTGATCCTGAACCCCGACCAGGCAACCTTTCGGCGTTACCTCAAGTTGAAGCAGCGTTATGAATACGATGAGCAGGCTTTGCTCAAGAGCGCCGCATTGCCCTCCCTGACGCTCGATGGTCACCGTATCGAGCTCAAGGGCAATGTGGAGGTGCCGGAAGAGGGCACTTTCGTCCTCAGCCATGGGGGGGAGGGGGTCGGACTGTACCGCACCGAGATGCTTTTCATGAATCGGCTGGAGATGCCGGAAGAGGACGAACAGTACCGCATCTATAGCGCCATGCAACAGGCTGTCGCCCCCCATCCGCTTACCATCCGGACACTGGATGCCGGCGGCGACAAGCTGCTGGCCGGAGTCCCGCTCAGTGTGGAGCAGAACCCCGCCATGGGGATGCGCGCCATCAGGTTGGCGCTGGCCATGCCGGATGAGTTCAAAAAACAGTTGCGGGCCATCCTGCGGGTAAGCATCAACGGCCCTACCCGTATCATGTTTCCCATGATCTCCGGCCTGGAGGAGCTGCGCCGCGCGCGGGCCTTGCTGGATGAAGCCAAAGAAGAGCTTGCAACGGCCGGCCTCCCCTTTGACAGGGATATCCAAGCCGGCATCATGGTCGAGATTCCCTCGGCAGTGACCCTGGCCGACCTGCTGGCGCGGGAGGCTGATTTTTTCAGCGTCGGCACCAATGATCTTATCCAATACTCTCTTGCCGTCGATCGTTCCAACGAACAGTTGGCCCCCATGTACCAGCCGTTGCATCCGGCCGTGCTCCGTTCTCTGCGGCGGGTGGTCGAGGCGGCCCACCTGGCAGGCATACCGGCGTGCATCTGCGGGGAGATGGCCGGAGATCCGTTCTTTCTGCCGATCCTGCTCGGGCTCGGTTTTGACGAACTTTCCATGAATGCCACGTCGATTCCCCGGGTCAAGCAGATGGTGCGCCGTTGCAGCAGGGAGCGCGCCGCGGAGATTGCGCACGCCTGTTTTTCCTTTGCCACCGCCGTCGAGATCGAAGCGTTTCTGAAGCAGCAGATAGCCATCCATTTTCAGACAGGTCGTGAATGATGTCCCCTATCCTTGTCCTCACTCTGTTTATCTCCGCGTTCGGTTTGGTAGTCGGCTCATTCCTGAACGTCTGCATCAGCCGCATGCCCAGGAACGAGTCGGTGGTTTTCCCGCCATCCCACTGCCCCCTCTGCAAGTACCGCATCCGCTGGTTCGACAATATTCCGCTGCTGAGCTACCTGTGGCTTCGGGGCAGATGCCGCGGTTGCGGGGCGCACATCTCGCTGCAGTACCCGCTGGTGGAGCTGCTTAACGGCCTCCTGACCCTGGCCCTGTTCTGGCGATTTGGGCTTTCTCTGAGTTTCCTGGCGCTGTTTCTCCTCTGCAGCGCCCTGGTGGTGATCACCTTCATCGATATCGAACACCAGATTATCCCGGACGAGATCTCTCTGCCCGGGATCGTGATCGGCTTCATTTTCTCCTTCTTCCTGCCGATGCAGACCTGGCTCGGCTCCCTGGTAGGCATTCTCCTGGGTGGGGGCAGCCTGTTGCTGGTAGCCTCCTGCTACCAGTGGCTGACCGGCAAGGAAGGCATGGGGGGGGGCGACATCAAGCTGTTGGCCATGATGGGCGCCTTTCTGGGGTGGAAAGCCGTTCCATTCATCATCTTTGCCAGCTCCCTGGTCGGATCGGTGGTAGGGATAGCCATGATGCTGATCCAGAAGAAGGATTCCAAGCTGGCCATCCCCTTTGGCCCCTATCTGGCCTTTGGCGCGGTGTTGTACATCTTCTACGGCGGGCAGCTCATCCAGTGGTATCTCCACGTGGGCAGCGCCGTGAGGGGATAAACGGTGCGCTCGATCCGACTCAGCCTGACGGTATCCATCCTTGCCTTTCTGGCCTGCATGTTGCTGTTTGCGTGGCTGCTCTTCAGCACGCTGGCCTTCAAAACCTCCGCCAATGATCTTTATTCGCAAAAGGGTGACTATGGACGGACGTTGTTAAGCGCCTTTGTCGCCCAATTGCCCGATGTGGTGCCGACCTTTCCGGAGGGGATGATCCTGCCCGCATCGCCTCCGGCCGTATTCGCCCAAAAACTGGCCGATGACGGTGTTTTTATGCGGCTCTCCCTGCTCGATGCCAATGGAAAGGTCATCTTTACTGCCGGCACGGAATCGGTCGATATCTATCTCCCCTTCAGCGGTTCCCCCTTGTCTCTGGAACGGGGCGCGGTCCTGCCGGGTGGGGGAGCTGTCGCCCGCGTTATTCCGGTGATACGAAACGGCGTCACCGTCGGCAGGGCGGGGATCGTGCTGTCGCTCACTGCTGAGGACGAACGTCTGCATCGTTCGCAGAAGCTCTTCATGACCTACTTCGTTATCGACTTCATTCTCCTCTTGGGTTTCGGTTCCTATATCCTGTCGAGAATCGTGGTGAAACCCATCAACAGCCTGCTGGCCGCTACGGAAAAGATCACCGGTGGCCATTACAGCCAGCAGGTCCATGTTTCCGGCAGCGCGGAACTCGTCCGCTTGGCCGAATCGTTTAACGACATGTCCCGCGCCCTTCTCAGCAAGGAACGGCTGGTTTCCGAACATGTGGCTGCTCTCGAAAAGGCCAACGAGGAGTTGCGCCAAGCTCGGGAAGAGGCGATTCACACCGAAAAGATGGCCTCCATCGGACTCTTGGCGGCCGGGATGGCTCACGAGGTCGGTACACCGCTGGCATCCATCATGGGATACGCCGAACTGCTTTCCGGCGAACAGCCGCATAATTCCGCCGTTCAGGATTACGCCCAGCGCATCTCCGGGGATTGCAACCGCATCGACCGCATTGTGCGGGGACTCCTGGATTTTGCCCGGCCCCGCGGCAGCGCTGTCGAGGCGTGCGACCTCAGCCCGTTGGTTACCGCATCCCTCGAACTGTTGGCGCAGCAAGGGGCGTTCAAGCGCATCAAGGTATCCACCCAGTTGGACGAGCATCTCCCCATGGCGCTGGTTGACCCTCACCAGCTTCAGCAGGTGCTGATCAACCTGATTCTCAACAGCCGCGATGCCATGCCGGATGGGGGGAAGCTGGCCATTCGGGCCAAACAGGACGCCTGCCCGCCATTCCTCCGCCATTCCGCCTGCTGTCTGCGGCTGGATGTTATGGACAGCGGCGGCGGCATACCTGAGGAACATCTTGCGCGTATCTTCGACCCCTTTTTCACCACCAAACCGCCCGGAAAGGGGACCGGCCTGGGACTGGCCATATCGGCGCGCATCGTCGAGGCCTTCGGAGGCAGAATCACCGTGAAGAGCGTGCCGGGCACCGGAAGTTGCTTTACCGTCTGGCTTCCCGCCCAGGTTGCGGAAGACGCCCCATGATCGACAGCCCCAAACGTATCCTGGTCATCGACGACGAAGAAAACCTGCGTCACATGCTCTCGGTCATGCTGACCCGCCAGGGATATCTGGCCGACACGGCAGCCAACGGCGTTGCCGGGTTGGAACGTCTCCAGTCGGCTACGTACGACTTTGTCCTCTGCGATATCCGCATGCCGGAAATGGACGGCAAGACCCTCCTGGCCCGGGCGCTGGAGGCGGGCATCGCCTCGCCGTTCATCATGATGTCCGCCTATGGAACGGTGGACACGGCGGTCGCATGCATGAAGATGGGGGCTTACGATTTCATCTCCAAGCCGTTCAAAAAAGACGAGATCGTGATGGTGTTGAAGAAGGCCGAGGAACGGGAACGCCTCAAATCGGAGAATCAGCGGCTGCGTGAGGTCGTGGACGGCAAGGACGGTTTCTGCGGCATCATCAGCCGCAATCCGGCCATGCTGGAGATATTCTCCCAGATCCGCAGGATTGGCGACCTCAAAACCACTGCGCTGATTCTGGGGGAGTCCGGCACCGGCAAGGAACTGGTGGCAAGCGCCATTCATTCCTGTGGCAACAGGGCAAAGAAACCGTTCGTGGCGGTCAACTGCGGCGCCATCCCCGAAAACCTGCTGGAAAGCGAATTGTTCGGCCATGTGCGGGGCGCCTTCACCGACGCCTCCGGCGACAAGGCCGGTCTGTTCGAACAGGCTGATAACGGAACCCTCTTCCTCGACGAGATCGGCGAGATGCCGCAGGCTTTGCAGGTCAAGCTGTTGCGCGTGCTCCAGGAGGAGGAGATTCGCCGGGTCGGGGCTGCCGCATCCCGCAAGGTCAATGTGCGGGTCGTCTCGGCCACGTCGCGGGATTTGGAGGCGGATGTGCGCTCCGGTCACTTCCGCGAGGACCTCTACTTCCGGCTGAACGTCTTCAGCATCACCCTGCCGCCGCTCAGGGAGCGGATCGAGGATATTCCCCTCCTGGCGGAACATTTTATTGCCAAATACGGAGCCGGCGATGACGCCGCGCCGGTCAGGATCGTTTCGGAGACCATGCGGCTCTTGACGGCATACGACTGGCCCGGCAATGTCCGCGAACTGGAAAACGTTATCGAGCGCGCCACCATCCTTCGCGTCGGCGACGCTATTACCGCCGAGTGCCTGCCTCCCAGGCTTCGGGGCGGGGTGGGAGCCTCCGAAGTACACCTGCCGGACGAAAACCTCTCCATCAAGAAAGCTGAAGACGCCCTGGAACGGGACCTTATTCGCAAGGCACTGATCAAGACCGGCGGCAACCGCACCAAGGCCGCCGTCATCCTGGAAATCAGCCACCGCTCGCTGCTGTATAAGCTCAAAGAGTTCGGGATTGAGTAAGCAAAAATTGCGTAGTTGCTCGGCGGGCGACCGATCAGGTATGAAAAAAATGCGGAGTCACCCGGACGCCAATTGTAAAACTCATTAAAAACAGTATGTTGCTGGTTTGTGATTTAAGGCACTTATTTTGCTTGATAATCGCTACATTCCCCGAAAGGAAGTATTATGTTCAAGATACTGTTTTCCGCTGCCGCACTTATCTCTCTTTTTACCACCCCGTTATTTGCCATGGATAAAGTCGGCCATAGCAATGACTGCACATCATGCCACACTTTTTCGATTACGGAGGCTGCGGAACTTCTCAAGGGGGCCGGCGGAACGGTAAAGTCCGTCAAACCTGCCCCCATAAAGGGTATGTTCGAAGTCTTGATGGAAAAGGACGGCAGGCAGGGCGTCGTCTATATCGACTACGCCAAGAAACGCCTCATGCAGGGCCTCATCATCGACCTGACAACCCTGCAACCGGTCTCGGCTCACGTGCCGGAGCAGTCCCAGCAGAAACAGGTGACCTCTCTCGATACCAAGACCATTCCCCTGGAAAACTCGATTGTCATGGGCAACCCCACGGGCGTCAAGAAGCTGTACGTCTTCACCGACCCGGACTGCCCTTACTGCCGCAAGTTTCATGCTGAACTGAAGACGCTCGCCAAAACAACGTCGGACGTGGCGATTTATATCGTCCCGTTCCCGCTGGCCATGCATCCTGGCGCCTACGACAAGGCGCGGGCGATTCTGGAGGCAAAGAGCCTGGATGTGCTGGACAAGGCCTTTGCAGGGAAAGAAGTTCCCAGACCGGCGAAAGACGCCAGTAAGGCCCAGGTGGATGCAAATATCAAATTCGGCAATGCCAATGGCATTTCCGGCACCCCCACGCTGGTCCTGCCGGACGGCAAGATCATGGTTGGGGGCAGGGATGCTGAGACGTTGAAGAAAATGCTGGAAGAAAAATAGGCTAACGCATGAATTTAAAAAATTATATTGCGATAGGTACAATGTTGCTGCTGTCGTTTCCCACGATGGTGTTGGCTCATGAAAGCGCTGTTCGTGGCGATTGCACTTCGTGTCACACCCTCTCGCCGGCGGAGGCCACCCAACTCCTGAAAAAAGGCGGCGGGACGGTCAAATCCGTCAAGCAGGCGCCCAATCGCGGCATGTTCGAACTACTTGTGGAAAAAGACGGTCGAGAAGGGATCGTGTATCTCGATTATGGCAAGAAGTTCCTGATACAGGGATTAGTCCTCGGCCTGGATACGTTTGAACCCGTTGCATCCCACGGCACCCCGGCCTTGCAGCCCAAGAAGATTGCAACCATTAACCCGGTTTCCGTCCCGGACCAGTATGCCTTGAACCTCGGCAACCCCGACGGCGTAAAACGTCTCTACGTCTTCACCGATCCCGACTGCCCCTATTGCCGCAACCTGCATGGCGAACTGAAGAAGTTGGAGAAGCTGGCTCCCGAGCTGTCGATACGTGTCATGCTCTTCCCCCTGCCGATACATCAGGGAGCCTATGACAAGGCGCGGGTCATCCTGGGACGAAAGAGCAGGGCACTTCTGGATGCGGCCTTCGATGGGAAAGACCTGCCGCAACCGGTGGGTGACGAAGGCAAGGTACAGCTTGATGCCATCATGGGCTTTGCCTATGCCCATGGCCTTACCGGCACACCCACCATCGTGTTTCCCGATGGCTCGGTGGTGGTCGGCATTCGGGATGCCGTGACGCTGAAAAGTTTGCTGGAACGCATGTAGAAAACGGCAAGACGCAGGAGTACTGTGGGAGGAATTACCATGAAATGTAGATTGGACATGCCTGGGTTGGTTTTAGCTGCATTGCTGCTGGCATTTTGGGGGGAGGGTGCTCCGCTGCACGCGGCTTCCAGCCAGACGACCTATGCCCCGAAAATGTCGGATTACTGTGTGCAGCCACCGTTCCTGGCCGGTTATGTCCCCCCCCAGGTGCTGTTCACCATGGGGAAGGACCACAAGTTCTATTATCCGGCCTATAACGACGCCTCGGATATCGACGGCGACGGCCAGCTCGAAACTACCTACAAAAATGACTTCGAATACTACGGCTATTTCGACTCCTACAAATGCTACAACTATAATAGCTCGGCCAGCCGCTTCGAACCCTACGGCGAAACGAGCGACAAGTACTGCACCGGCACCAACGCCGGCAAGTGGAGCGGCAACTTCCTCAATTGGGTCGCCATGTCCCGGGCCGATGTCATCAAGCTGGTGATCTACGGCGGCTACCGCACCGCGGACAACCAGGGAACCAACTACGACGAGATCAGCGGCGAATATATCCCACAGGACGGCCACATCTGGGGCAAGGAGTACCTAGGGGGGGACGCCGCCAGCCTTTTCCCCGGCGGGGTCAACAACAGCCGTGCCTTGTTCTGCGTCAACGGGACCTCAGCCGGCAGCAACAACATCTCTCAGTTGAAAGTGATCCCCGTAGCCGACAATATAATAAATCCCTCCACAAGTAAACCAGTGACCGGCCTGCGGGCCTGGAACTGGGTCAACGTGGACGGCAACAGCAATATCTGCTCCGACAGCACCATCGACCTGAATGGCGACGGGCAAGCCGAGTCCGCCACTCTAACGGGTTTGACCAAGTACAACGTCACGGTCAAGGTGTGCGACCCCTCCTCAGGTTTTATCACCGACGCCACCTGGGAGGCAAAGCACTGCAAGGCCTACGGCACCAACTACCGTTCGGTGGGGCTGATGCAGATTTACGGCGAGACCGCCAACAGCGCCAAGGTCTGTAGCAAGGACATGTACACCGCCTGCACCAGCGACAGCAACTGCTCCTCCATTGGCAAGGGGCAGTGCGTCAATGCGGCCAACATGTTCTTCGGCCTGATCGCCGGTTCCTACCAGAACCCCAAGGCGGGCGGGTATATCAGAAAGGATATCTACAGCATCAACGAGGAGACCAACCAGAGCAACGGCCAGTTTCAGACCTCCGCCAGCAGCGGCAAGGGGCTGATCATCAAGTCCATCGAACAGTTCAAGGCTCAGGCGTCCTACCCGCTGAACACCCAGTGGGGCAACCCCATCGGCGAGATTCTGTACGAAGGGATGCGCTACTGGGCCGGCAAGGGCACCCCTACCTCCGACTTTGTTGCTGGCATCTCCAATGGCAGTAACGGAGATAACGGCAACTATTCATCCCAGCCGACCTGGGACACCCCAGCGACCCTGTATCCCGCCTGCTCCATGCGTTTCAACCTGGTCTTTTCCGACGTCTACAACAGCTTTGACGACGACCAGTTACCCGGATCGGCCTTCAACAGCAGCTTTAGCGGGGACCTCCCCAACCTGAACGTCCAGACACTGGCCAACCAGATCTGGAATAACGAAAATGTGAATGGCACAACACTGAACAAAATGGTAGTGGGGGAGTCGGGGACCGATACATCCGGCCGTTGCGACAGCAAGAATGTCAGCGGCATGGGGACTATCCGCGGGCTCTGCCCGGCCGAGGGGGACCTGAAGGGATCCTATTACCCGGCCGCCGTGGCCCTGTACGGCCACAACTCACTACTGAGCAACACCAGTACCCCGAACGCGCTGACCTATGTGGTGGCATTTACCTCCAACGTACCAGAGATCAAGGTGACGACAGCAGCCAACACGCAGGCCCTGATTATGCCCTACGGCAAGTCGGTGTCCAGTAGTTACGGCTGGAACTGCACCACCTCCAATACGGCCTTTAACGTTGCGCGAGTGACTGACGCCGCAGGGAACTTCGTGCCGAACCTGAGCATCGACGCGAAATCCGGCTCTACCACCTCCAGTTGCCCACCCATGGCAACAGTCGGTTACTATGTCCTCGATACCGAGTACGACTCTTCCAATAACCTCAAGTATGTCAAGTTCAACACCTCCTTTGACGATTTGGGAGGGACCGATTATGACCTGGACGTACTGGCCGAATACACGGTCTGCGCCTCTGGAGCGACCAACTCGAACTGTGCTGCGGCAAACCCTACGGGCGATCAGGTATGGGTGCAGGTCAAGCGGGTCTATTCGTCAGCCGGTAATCCCGACGCGTTTGGTTTCACCATCGCCGGAGTAGGGACCAGTACATCCAGCTACGCTGGCTCTGGCGCCTACATGATTGTCCAGCATACCGCATCCCCGCCTTCGGGTTCGTCATGGGCCAACACCACCACCCCATTGCCCACGACCTCCCAGTCCATGACCTTCCATGCAAGCTCCGCAACCGTTTCACTGCCCAAACCACCCCTCTGGTACGCGGCCAAGTACGGCGGGTTCAAGGACTCGGAGGGGACCGGGCTGCCATATACCGACGCCACCTGCGACCCCGCCACCCGCGGCTCGAACCCGCGCAATACCCGCTGCAACGAATGGGATACCGTGGGGAACGGCACCCCGGACAACTACTTCCTGGTGACCGACCCGAGCAAGATGGAGGAGCAACTGCGCAAGGCGCTTGATTCCATCCTGGCGCGGGTCGCCTCGGGCACGGCGGCGTCGATCCTCAACAACAGCCAGGGGAGCGGCGCCAGCCTGATCCAGGCGGTCTTCTTTCCGCGCAAGGACTTCGACAACGGGACGTCGGGTTACTGGATCGGCGAGCTTTATAATATGTGGTATTACCTGGATCCGTTCCTCCAGACGACTTCCATCAGGGAAGATACCAATAAAGATTATAAATTGAACCTGAGGGACGACAGGATCGCCCAATTCTATTTCGATTCATCCCAGAACAAGACCCTGGTGCAGCTGTACAGCGACGCGAATGGCGACGGCACGCCTGATTCGGCGACGCCGGATGTCGTGGTGGACCCCGATACGATCAGCAGTTTATGGAAGGCCGGGAAAACCTTGTGGACCAGGAACCCCACCAGCGACCCGCGGCTGCTTTATACGCACACGGATGATTCATCTCTGGACATCTTCAATAGCAATAGCTTGACCAAGTTCACCACTCTGACCTCTGCCTACAATCCGGCATTGCAGAATAAGAGCACCATCCTGTCGTTGCTCGGCATGTCCGACGTCACGAAAACCGGCAAGGTGATCAACTACATCAACGGCAGCGACCAGAGCGCGGATAGCGACGGCACCCTCTACCGCAACCGCAAGATCAGCATCGATAATTGCGGCGTCAGCAGCACCAATCTGGAACCCACCTCCACCGATAGCTGCTATCGTGTCTGGAAACTCGGCGATATCGTAACATCCACCCCCAGGGTGGTTTCCACGGTGAGCCAGAACTCCTACAACCTCGCCGTTCCCAACGGCTATAACGACCAGACCTATACCGCCTTTCTCAAATCGTCAACCTACCAGAATCGGGGGATGGTGTTCGCCGGCAGCAACGACGGGATGCTGCATGCCTTCCGCCTGGGGATTCTCAAGGAGTTGAGCGGCAGATTCGACAAGGCGCAGTTTTATTATTCCGGCAGTCCGGCTACCAGCAGCAGCAATCTGGGCCGGGAAGAGTGGAGTTTTATCCCGAAACAGGCATTGCCCTTTCTGCCCTACCTGAAGGATCCGGCTTATTGCCATATTTATTATGTGGATAAATCGCCATCACTCATTGATGCGAGCGTCATCAAACCGTCAGCATGCTCCTCGTCCGCGAACTATTGGGATTGTGTCAAGAGCACGGACGGTTCTACCTGGAAGACCGTGCTGATTGGGGGGATGGGCTATGGCGGCGCGGCCAAATGGAACGGAGACCCGGCCTACAACGCTCCGACAGACAGCGTCAAAACGCCAATCAAGGGGACAACCGCCGCTACCGGGGTTGGGTATTCCTCCTACTTTGCACTCGATGTGACCAACCCTGCCACCCCCACGTACCTGTGGGAGTTTCCCGGCACAACCTCCGCTGTCGGTCAAATGGGCTTTTCCACGACCGGCCCGGCATTTGTCCGCATTGCGGGAAAGGTCAAGGCGACGGACGGCGTGACGGACACGGCTGCACCTGACCATACAAAAAACGGCCGCTGGTTTGCCGTGTTCGCCTCGGGCCCCACTGGATACATCGATACGGTAAAGCATAACTTTACGGGGCAGTCTGATCAGCAACTGCGTATCTTTGTGGTTGATCTAGCTACCGGTGCCCTGGTGCGGACGATCGACAAATTCGCCGATAATACGACTCTTCCGGCTAACGCGTTTGCCGGTTCCCTGTCCACCAGCGTCATCGACACCGATCGGTGGAATTCGGCGTCCACCGGTTGGTACAGTGATGACGCCGTCTATATCGGGTATGTGCAACAGGCCAGCGACGGCACCTGGACTAATGGCGGCGTGATACGATTGGTGACCAAGGAAAACACCGATCCAAGCACCTGGGTCGCCTCGCCCCTTATCAGCGGTATCGGCCCTGTTACCACTTCGGTGACCAAGCTTCAGGATCGCAGCAACAAAAACCTCTGGCTGTACTTTGGAACCGGACGTTATTTTTTCAAAGGCGACGACGGTACGGGGCAACGGACCCTGTACGGCATCAAGGAGCCCTGCTACAGTACCGCGAACCGGTACGCCAGAACCGGGCTCAACAACATCACTGGTGGAACGGACAATGATATCGATCCCACCTGCACCGATTCGTCACAATCAGGGCTGGTGAATCAATCCGGCACAAGCTCATCTGCGCCGAACGCGACCATCAGTAAGACCGCTCCAGGGTGGTACATCAACCTGGACGCGGCCGACAGCACCAACTCCATCAATGCCGAACGGGTGATTACCGACCCTATTGCCAGTGCCGCCGGAGCGGTATTTTTCACCACCTTGAAACCGAGCGGCGATGTGTGCAAATTCGGTGGCGACACCCTGATATGGGCGGTGCGCTACGATAGCGGAGGAGTGCCGCCCTCCGCGGCCATGCAGGGAAAAGCCCTGATACAGGTTTCCACCGGTGCCTTCTCGCAGATATCGTTGCAGTCGGCTTTCGGCAACTCGAACCAACGGTACAATTTGCGGCGTCTGGCTACCCCGATTTCCGGTGTTCCCCCTGTTGCCCAGGGGCTCTCACTGGTCACGAACCCGCCGCCGGTAAAGAAGTTCCTGCATGTTAGAGAAAAGTAATGCTGTCGTATGTCGGGTGAGGGTGCAAATTTCTTTTTGCACTCTCTCGGGACCCGGCCGGGGAGATAGGGGATGACCAAAGCAGGATTTACATTGATTGAACTTATCGTGACCATGGCCATCATTGGGATAATACTTTCTATTGCTACGCTCAGTTTCACTACCATGCAACGCAAGGCTCGGATCGAGAGCCAGACACGGCAGATATTTGCCGACCTGAATGATGCCAGGCTCCATTCCATCTATCAGAAGAGACGACACAGGATTACATTCCAACCCACCAGCTATGTGATGAAAAATTACAGCAGCGACAACGAGGATAGCTTGACGGGGGGGCACGTCCTTTTTACCAAAAATACTGCCTATCAACTGAGCCTGAGCAATGGCAGCTCCATAGCGGGCACTTTTTTTGAATTCGATATCAGGGGCATCTCGAGCAATGCGCTTAGTTTCTTTATCAACCCGGTAAATAGCGGCGCCATGTTCGATTGTATCGCTGTCGGCATGGCTAAAACCAATATGGGGCAGGGAGTGGACAGTGACAATAATGGGCAACCGGACAACTGTAATGTTAGATGACAACGGGTTTACCCTTATCGAGTTCCTTGTGGCCATCGTTATCCTCATGGTGGGGCTTCTGGGACTTTTGCAGGCTGTAAACGTATCCCTGAATCACAATCTCCAGAACCAGTTGCGGACCGAGGGAGTTGTCGTCGCGGATGAAGAGATGGCCAGGGAAATGGCCAAAGGCTATGATCTCGTTTCAACATCTACCAAATCCTACGTTATCAGTAAGCGCCCGGTTTTGAATGCGTTCAAGAATTTTTCGGTTACCCGGTCCGGAACAATTCTCCAGAACTCCAAACAGGTCAGCATTGCGGTCTCTTGGCACCATAGAGGGGTTTCGTACAACCATGGCGCGGCGGCGGTAATCACAAAGACAAATCAGTGAATGGAAATACTATGCGAGTGAATAACAAAGGTTTTACTCTGATTGAAGTTTTGATTGCCACGGCGGTTTTCGTGATTGTGCTGATGATAACGGGAAGCGCATTCAAGACGATCCTCGAACAGAGTACCAAAGTGTTTCGGAGCGAGGAGAGTAATATAGAGGGGGTCATAGGGCTCGAAATGTTGAGACATGATCTGCAGCAGGCCGGTTTGGGGCTCTTTACCGAAACCTCGTCGATCACGTATACCGGCGAAGCCTTGAATGCCCCCGCAAGCACCTATAACGACTTCAATACCGGCACCGAGCCGCCGCGGCCGATCATAGCCGGCAATAATGTGGCATCTGCCTCGTTGGACCCGGACAGTAGCGGCAATTACAAAATTCTTGCCAATACCGACTATCTGGTTATCAAGGCCTCCACAGTCAGCACCTCCAAAACCGCCCAGAAATGGACCTACCTAGAAATCTCACCACCCAACGTTACACCCCATTCCTGGGCATCAGCGGCTGAGAACCTGGGAAACAACGATAATGTCGTATTACTCAAGCGGCAGGTGAGCGCCACTGGCCAGAGTACGACGCTCATGGCGAACACTTCAGGCTCCCCGACCAACTTCTCCTATGCCTTCAGCAATACGGCCTTTGCTCAGTTTTCGTCATCGAGTAACGCTATCTATACGGCGTACGGAATTGACAGCTCCACTCCCCGCATGCCCTTCAACCGGGCCGACTACTTTGTCGCTCAGCCGACGAGTAGTGCCGGTTCACCCGATGCGAGCAGGATTCCCGGTGTCTGCGCCAAGGACGCCAGTGGCAATCCCAGCCCCTATGTCGGCATCCTCTACAAGGCGATGGTCAACCACTCTGATGGCAAGCTGACGTATTTTCCTCTCCTGGATTGTGTTGTCGATATGCAAGTGGTTCTCGGGTGGGATATGGACGGTGATGGCGCAATCGATTGTTATTCGAATGCCGATGGTACTGTCATGACAGGCGTCTGTACTGCACCAACTGGCGGCACGGTCGTTACTGCGCTTTCATTGGCAAACAACGCCTCCGCCGCCACTGTACCGAATATCAGGAACAACCTGAAATTGGTGAAGATCTATGTGCTGGCTCAGAACGGCAGGCGCGATCTGAACTATACCAGCCCGTCGCCGATTGTAGTCGGTGACAGTAATGCGGCTGAAATAAGTTTGACCAGTTCCTACGATCTGGCTGCAAAGGGGCTGCTGAATTATCGATGGAAGCTGTACCGTCTCGTGGTGCGTCCCAAAAATCTCTTTTCCAATGAGTAACCTGAGGTGATGGCCTTGAACAGGATAAAGAATAAAAATGGTTTCGCCTTGATCACATCCTTGATGCTGACTCTGATATCGCTCACGATTGTTATGGCTCTGCTCTACATGATGACCCAGAGCGTCCAGGTGTCAGGGATGAACAAACATTACAAGACCGCTCTCGAGGCCACCTATGGCGGGGCAGAGATATACGCCAAGGATATTCTGCCGTTTATTATGCGGAACTACTCGAGCGCCACCATGACGGCGGACCTTCAGACAGCCTTTAGCAATGGTGTTACCGTGACTAAGGTGCTTTCTGCCCAGTCATGCCTTCAGAGCAAGTTAACCAAGTCGACTGCCAATTGGCCCGCTGGGTGCAGCAATACACCTAATCCCAAGCAGAGCCCCGATATGAGTTTTGCCATGTCTGCCGTTAGCGGCAGTCCGTTTGTCGTGTATTCCAAGATCGTGGATACGGTGAAGGGCAACTCCGATACGAGCGGTCTGCAACTGGAGGGCTCCGGAGTTGCGGAATCCAGCACGGTCCTCACGCCACAGTCGTTTCCGTATATTTACCGCATGGAGCTCCAGGGGGAACGACAGAATAATCCCACGGCGCAGGCTAATATCGAGGTTCTGTACGCCTACTGATCCTGCTGCGCCCCGACGCGATCCAATGCCCCTTGTATGCGCAGCCGATATGATGCAAGAAGGCCTTCTGGATAAATCGCTTGACAATTAACCACATACATGGTTTTAAAGCACAGTTGCAATGTTATGATTCACTTGATTAAGGAGGGATTGTACTGTGCGCAGGAAGACTCCATGTGCTGTGGCTGTGATGTTTGTTGCTGGTCTGTTGCTCCTCTTGTCCACTGGCCCCGCGAACGATGCCTGTGCATTGTCCAGCCAATCCGCTCCCCCCAAAGCATCCTGTGTTACCACCGATTGTCACGGCAAAATGGGTACCGAAAAGTACGTTCATGGTCCCGTGGCAACGGGCGAATGCACCTTCTGCCACAAGCAGACAGGGAAACACACGTTCGAAACCATAGAGAACACGGGCAAGCTGTGCGCCGAGTGCCACGAGCGTCTCGATACCCACAAGTACGTCCATGCCCCGGTCAAGCAGGGTAAATGCTTCACCTGCCACGACTCTCACCAGTCCCCCAATAAGTACCAGCTTCGTGCCGCCGGCGCGGAACTCTGCTTCAAGTGCCACGACCGCTCCATCATGAAGGGCAAGTTCGTCCATGGGCCGGTTGCCGTGGGGAGTTGTACCACCTGCCACGCCGTGCACCAGGGCGATTTTCCCAAATTGCTGCGGACAACCGTCAACGCCGTCTGCTTCGAATGTCACGCCGATAAGGCCGAGGCGTTCAAAAACAAGAAGTTTACCCATGCTCCGGTTCAGAAGTCCTGCACCCTCTGTCATGACGCCCATAACGGCGAGTACCGGTACAACTTCAAGGCCGATGGCTCGGAGGAACTCTGCCTTGGCTGCCATAAGGAAAAACAGACGGATATCAACTCGGCGACCGTGAAGCACAAGGGACTTGCCACGGAAAAGAAATGCCTTGCCTGCCATGACCCCCACGTATCCGATTACGTCAAACAGTTGACCATGCAACCGGCGGACCTCTGCATGAGCTGCCATAACAGGGAGTATGGGACCGGTGCGACGCGGGTGGCCAATATGAAGGCCATGCTGGATGCCAATACCGATTTTCACGGCCCCATAAAGCAGAAGGATTGCTCTGGGTGTCACAATACCCACGGTTCCAAGAATTTCAGAATCCTGCGCGAAAACTTCCCCCCGGTTTTTTATGCCGGCTATAACCCGGAAAACTACAAGCTGTGCTACATGTGCCATGAAAAATCCCTGGCTGAAGACGAACGAACCACAAAATTGACCGCCTTCAGGAACGGCGATCAAAACCTGCATTTCGTCCATGTAAACAAGGCGGTAAAGGGGCGCACCTGCCGGGCATGCCACGATGCCCACGCTACCAACAACCCCCGCCACGTGCGGGATACGGTTCCCTTCAACGCCTGGAAACTGCCGGTCGGTTTCGAGAAAACCGCCGATGGGGGACGGTGTCTCCCGGGGTGCCACAAGCAGTTCACCTATGACCGGAAACATGCGGTGAAGAATCAATAATGGCAGATGGCGGCGCAGAGCGTTTGGCGGCAGTGACCCCATCCCGCCTGCCTGGTGGCAGGCTGTTGTGGGGTGTTGCGGGTATGGTCACACTCGTGGCTGTTTCTTCCTGGGCGGCAGACGGAACCGCGCCCAAGGGGGCCATGGAAAATGAGCCGCCGCCCGCTGCCGCCCCAGCCGCCCCGCACTCTCGGGACAATGAGATCCTCAGTCTACGGGAGCAGATCGTTCGGGCGCCGGATGACGCTGTCCTTTATGTGCGCCTGGGATACCTGCTGCTGGATGCCGACGCCCCGGCAGAGGCAAAGGCGGCGTTTGACGAGGCGCTGAAACGCAATCGGCACTCCCATGCCGCCATGACGGGCGAGGGGATCCTCCTGGCCCGCGCCGGGAATCTCAGGGAGGCCGAGCAGGTATTGAAAACGGCCCTGCTCCGCAATCCGAACCCGGTCAGGACCCACTATGAGTTGGGGCGCGTGTACGAGGCATCGGGCGACCTCGACAAGGCGCTGGCAGAGTACAAAGAGGGCATAACGAAGTTCCGGCAGGGGAGAAAATAACGACCCCTCCCGCCGCCTCTTTCCACCCTGGCTGCTTGACGGCCGATACCTATCAGAAGGAACGATGATCAGGATTATTCCCCCATCCATTTTCAGACTTTTTTTGAAAAAAACCGCGCTGCCGGGCGTTTTGTTCGCGGCCTGTGCGGTCCTGCCCGCCACTCCCGCCGATGCGACGCTCCAGCATCTTCAGTCCGGCATGGAGGCCCCGGATTTTTCCCTGCACCAGGTATCCGGCGGCAAAGGGGCGTTTGCCAACCTGAAAGGGGAGAAGCTGACGATCCTCCTGGTCTGGTCCACCGGGGACAAAAAATCGGAACACGCCCTGGCCCGGATGCAGAAGCTCTATCTGAAATATCGTGACCAGGGGTTGGCGGTCGTGGCCATCAAAGCGGATGTGCAGGAGTGTGCCGATGCCGCAATGGCACAGGCCCGCTCGACCGTGGAGCGGCTCAAGCTGACCTATCCGGTTCTCGTGGACAACGGTCTGGACTATTTCCATGATCTGGGCATCATTGCCCTGCCCACGACGGTCATCGTTGACAAAGAGCGGGTCATCCGGTATGAGCTTTCCGGCTATCCCCTGGTGGGTGCGGAGGAGATGGCGGATTTCGTGACCGCATCCCTAGAGGGGGCGAAGCCGGCCATCATAGCGAAGAAGGGGCATCAGCCGGCCAAGAGCGCGCTTCGTTTCTACAACATGGGGCGGAATACCCTGAAATCGGGGCGCATGGCCGAGAGTTCCGAGATGTGGTTCAAGAAGGCCATCGAGGCCGACCCCACGTTTGTCCTGCCCCACATCAGCCTGGGCAAATTCTATCTGCAACGCGGGGACAAAGCTTTGGCCGAGGCGCAGTTCCGTGAGGCCCTAGGCAAGGAACCGACCCATGTCATTGCCCTGTGCGAATCGGCTCTGTTGTTGTTCGAGGACGGTCGGCTGGCGGAAGGGCAGAGCTTGCTGGAGAGCGCCTTGAAGGCGAACGAATCCTACACGCCGTGTTATTACTATGCGGGTTTTGCCTATGGCAAGCAGGATAAGCCGGAGCAGGCGCTGCGGATGTTCGACGAGGCGGAGAAGATCAACCCGTTGGACTACAATCTGTACGTGTACAAAGGACGGATGTTTGAGGGGCAGAAAAAACCGCAGGAAGCTGCTGCGGCCTACCGCAAGGCCCTGGAAACCATTCTCCAGACCGACGATATCCTGAGGCGCACACAACTGAACCCCGGCAGCAAGACGGGGGAGGGGCTCCTCCTGGCCCGCGCTGGAAATCTCAAGGAGGCCGAACTGGCGTTGAAGGCGGCCCTGGTCCGCAATCCGAATCCGGTCAGGACCCACTATGAATTGGGGCGCGTCTACGAAGCATCGGGTGATCCCCACAAGGCCCTGGCAGAGTACCAAGAAGGCATAGCAAAGTATCGGCAGGGGAGAAAATAACACTCGATCCCACCTCAGGCGTGAGATGCAGAGCGGAAGGAATAATGTCCCGAAAAAAAGTTGCAACCCGTGATCTTTTTTTAAAGAAAACCGCGCTTCTGGCCACACTGTTCACCGTGTACGGCATGTTCCTGTTCACCCCGGCTGCTGCGACGCTCCAGCAGCTCCAGTCCGGCATGGAGGCCCCGGATTTCTCCCTGCACCAGGTGTCCGGCGAAAAAAGGTCGTTCGCCAACCTGAAAGGGGAGAAGCTGACGATCCTCCTGGTCTGGTCCACTTGGGACAAAAAATCGGAACAGGCCCTGGCCCGGATGCAGAAGCTCTATCTGAAATATCGTGACCAGGGGCTGGCGGTCGTGGCCATCAACGCCGACGGGCAGAAGATCTCCGATGCCGACCTGGCAAGGATTCGTTCGACCGTGGAGCGGCTCAAGCTGACCTATCCGGTTCTCGTGGACAACGGTCTGGACTATTTCCATGATCTGGGCATCATTGCCCTGCCCACGACGGTCATCGTGGACAAGGAACGGGTCATCCGGTATGAGCTTTCCGGCTATCCCCTGGTGGGTGCGGAGGAGATGGCGGATTTCGTGACCGCATCCCTGGAGGGGGCGAAGCCGGCCATCGTAGCGAAGAAGGGGCATCAGCCGGCCAAGAGCGCGCTTCGTTTCTACAACATGGGGCGGAATACCCTGAAATCGGGGCGCATGGCCGAGAGTTCCGAGATGTGGTTCAAGAAGGCCATCGAGGCCGACCCCACGTTTGTCCTGCCCCACATCAGCCTGGGCAAATTTTATCTGCAACGCGGGGACAAAGCTTTGGCCGAGGCGCAGTTCCGGGAAGCCCTGGGCAAGGAACCGACCCATGTCATTGCCCTGTGCGAATCGGCTCTGTTGTTGTTCGAGGACGGTCGGCTGGCGGAAGGGCAGAGCTTGCTGGAGAGCGCCTTGAAGGCGGACGAATCCTACACGCCGTGTTATTACTATGCGGGTTTTGCCTATGGCAAGCAGGATAAGCCGGAGCAGGCGCTGCGGATGTTCGACGAGGCGGAGAAGATCAACCCGTTGGACTACAATCTGTACGTGTACAAGGGACGGATGTTTGAAGGGCAGAAAAAACCGCGGGAAGCTGCTGCGGCCTACCGCAAGGCCCTGGAAACCATACTCCAGATTCACTAGAAACTGGTGAGGTGATGGTTTGTGACGAGCCGCCCCGTTTGGGGCGGCTACCTTTTTTGATACTCGAGAATAAAGGCCTTCTCGATGTCGCCCGCCTTGACATCCAGGCTAGTCAGGGAAAGATAGCGCAGTCCGCTGTCAATCGTGTTTTCAGTTGCGCTGAGGGGCCCGTCGTGGGGGTCCTTGACCTCTTCGTTCTGCATTCCGACCACCAGCAGGCTGTTGTCGTAGAGGGTCCCTTTGACATTGACCTTCGGGTTGGCCCGTTCATCGACCTTTGAGCGGATTTCCATGATCCGGTCCGTCAGGGCTGCCCTTTTCTGGCGCAACTCCTCGATTTCCTGAAGCGTTCCCGCCTCCCCGCTCTGCTTGTGGTTGAGGGCAAGTTCCTCCATAAGCCTTTCGAGCTCTTCGGCATCGTGATAATCGACGCCCACGGTCAGCTTTGTCCTGACCGAGGCCATCGATCCGATCTTTTTGGCCTCAATACCTCCCAGTGCGGTATATGAGCCTCCGGCAATCGCCCCCTTGTTGACGATGATCCTGCCCAACGTCCTGACGATACAGTTGTGCAACTCCACCTCCACAATGATATCGCCGGCGCATTCGACGATGCAGTCGTGGATGAACTGCGCCTTGATGCTGCCGCCGCACACGATGCTTCCCTTTCCCTGACCATCCATGCCGCAGAGGGAAATGTCGCCACCGCTCTGGATGCTGCAGTTTCCGATATTGCCGGTGACGCGCAGCCCCTTGGTGGCGTTGATGCTGAAATCGTCAAGCACGTCCCCGCGCACTTCAACGATGCCGTTGAAGACGATCGAGCCGACCCTGAAGTTGACATCCCCGGACACCACATACTCTTCCTCAACGGATATTTCACCGGAGGCCACGCATACCCTGCCGGCGGCACTGGCCACAAGCCGCTCTCCATTGTCCTCGACGGTGATATTTTTGCCTATTTTGAGGGCCAGGGGTTTGCCGGGCAGGGGGGGGATGGTCTCGCCGGTCACGCTTTTGCCGGCTGATCCGGGTGTAGGGGACGTAATGTGGGCGATCTCGTCGCCCGGCATGACGTTGATAAAGGTCTGAACCTGGTGCAGGTCGATGGCGGCGGTATCGTCGCCATCCGATTGGGCGGCAACGGACGGTTGTACTGTATAGGAAAGCCAGCCGTCGATCCCGTTGACCGGCGGGATGCCGGTTGCCACCACCACGTTGCGCTGCGCTTGTCCGGCTGCGGCATTGACCGCAAAGGTGTTGAGGACGCTTTCGTTAAAGACCCCTTTCACCCCGGCCGCGGCAAGGTAGCCATTCAGGTCGTCCCGCGTCATCATGGACCCCTGCTGGCGCGGCACATAGCTGCAAAGGCATTCCTGCTTGTCCTTGGAAATGGCGATGAACAGGCTGTAGCCGAGCTTCTTGAATTCCTTGCCCGGGATGCTCTCCTTGGCTCCATCTCCTGTAGATGTGTCGCTCATCATGAATATAGCTCCGTTCGTTGGATCGGTCCCTGGTTATTTGACGTATAAGCGTCATGGCAAAATAGTGTTGGGGACCGTTCGAGTGACAGTGGTGCTTTAATCAATATCGGCATAATGCCGGCACATTTGTAGAGATATTTGAACTTTTTGTTACGGGGGCGGGGAGGGGCGGTAGGACTCCCCCGGCAGGGCCGGGGGAGCTATCTCAGTTATTTCGCGGCGGCTTTGACCATCAGTTCGCTGACGAGTTTCGTAAAACGCAGCGGGTCCTTGATGGGCGACCCCTCGGTCAGGAGGGCCTGGTCGTAGAGCAGGTCGGCATAGTCGCCCAGGGCCGGGGCATCCTTGTCTGCCGTGTGAAGTTCGGCCATGACCTTGAGGATGGCGTGGTCCGGGTTCAACTCCAGGATACGTTTCGATTCGGGCACGCTCTGGTTGAGCGACTTCATGATGCGCTCCATGTTGGCGTTCATGCCATGTTCGTCGGCAACCAGACAACAGGCGCTGTCGGTCAGGCGGTTGGAGAAGCGTACCTCCTTGACCTTGTCCTTCAACCGGTCCGTAATGAGAGAAACCAGGTCGGAAAATTCCTTCTGGGCCTCCTCGCGTTTCTTTTCCTTCTCCTTCTTTTCCTCTTCGCTATCGACGCTGATATCGCCGCGATCAACCGCTTTGAGCTGTTTGCCGTCGTATTCGGTAAGCGCCTGGACCACCCATTCGTCCACCGGGTCGGTCAGGAACAATACCTCGAAACCTTTTGACCGGAACACCTCCAGGTGGGGCGATTGCTCCAGGGCTTCACGGCTAGTGCCGGTGATGAAATAGATCTCCTTCTGTGCCTCGGGCATGCGCTCCACGTACTCCTTCAACGACACAAACGAGCCGTTCTCGCTCCGCGTGCTTTCGAACAAGAGCAGGTCCTGGAGTTTCTCCTTGTTGGCAAAGTCGAAGTGGACCCCTTCCTTGAGAACCTGGCCGAACTCCTTCCAGAACGTCACATAGGAATCGTAGTTCTTTTCCTTTTCCTCGGCCAGGGTGGAGAGAACCTTGCCGACCAGATTCTTCTGGATACGCTTGATCTGTACATCCTCCTGAAGTATCTCGCGAGAAACGTTCAGGGGCAGGTCGGAGGAATCCACCACACCCTTGACGAAACGCAGGTAGTCGGGGATCAGCTCTTCGCACTTGTCGGTGATGAATACCCGCTTGACATAGAGCTGCAGCCCCTTTTTGCGGTCGGCGAAGAACATGTCGAACGGTTTGTGGGCCGGCAGGTACACCAGTGCCTTGAATTCACTGGTGCCTTCGGCCGAAAAGTGGATAGTGCGGAAGGGGTTCTCGAAGTCGTGGGAGATGTGCTTGTAGAACTCGTTGTATTCCTCTTCGGTCACATCGCTTTTGGAGCGCGCCCAGATGGCCTTCATGGAGTTGAGGATTTCCTCTTCCGTCTTCTCGATGGTGCCGGCCCCCTCGATCTCCTTGCCGTCCACCCCCTTGGGCACTTCGGTACGGGTGACGTCCATCACCACGGGGTACTGAATGTAATCCGAGTACTTTTTGACGATGGAGCGGATCTTCCACTCGTCCAGGTATTCTTTGAACTCTTCCTTCAGGTGCAGGACAATCTCGGTGCCGCGTTTTTCCCGGCTGCACGGTTCAATGCTGTAGGAGCCATCGCCGGCGGATTCCCAGCAGCATCCCGCTTCTATGGAACCGGCCGCGCGCGTGAAGAGCGTAACCTTGTCGGCGACCATGAATGATGCGTAAAAGCCGACGCCGAACTGGCCGATCAGTTCCGGGTTGTCGCTGGATACCTTGTCCTTGAGGCTCTGCATGAAGGCTTTGGTGCCGGAACGGGCAATCGTGCCGATGTTCTCCTCGACCTCGGCTATGTTCATGCCGATGCCGTTGTCGAGGATGGTCAGGGTGCCCGCATCTTTATTGGGAATGAGCTTGATCTTCCAGTCGCTGTTTCCTTCCAGCACCGATTCGTTGGAGTGGGCCTCAAAACGGACCTTGTCGATGGCGTCGGATGCGTTGGAGATCAGTTCACGCAAGAAAATATCGCGATTGGAGTAGAGGGAATGGATGACCAGATCGAGAAGTTGCTGTACCTCGGTCTGGAACTGTTTGGTAGTCTTGGACATGCTTATGCACTCTCCTTTGTGGGGTGGAATTGATATGGAGCCAACATAATCATCGCAGGAAAAATTTTCAAGGGGGGCACTGGTTTGAAATGGGAGCCGCGTGTGACGTGCCATGCACTGGAATGAGTTCCGGCACGCCACACGCGGCCCGCTCGCTAATTCCCGGCTTTCTTTCTGATGGCCTCCACAACGTGGTAGGCGTCGTTGATGGCGGTGTAGATCAGGTTGGGATGTCGCTCCTCGGCAATGGACCCTTCTTTGATCTTCATGTAGGAAGGGGAGATGGCGCCGCCGATGACATAGACCCCTTTGCGGGTGGATTCGAATTCAGAGGTCAAAAGCGCCAGGCGATCCCCTTCCTTGGCGATCTTGCAGACCCCTGCCGAGCAGGTGATCATCTGGATGCCGAGCTTGTCGAAGACCGGCATCGGTCCTTGGGAACCGATACAGGCGATCACGTTCTCCATGGGAAAACTCAGGGCGTGGTACAGGTCGATCCCGTCCGCCTGTTTGAATTCGTTGATGCGGATGACCAGACGGTCAACCCCCTCCTTATCCACCTCGCCGATGCGCGGTGTGGCGCCGGGATACAGACGGATATTGCCCCCCAGCAGGATCTCTTCGCCCAAACGCTGGGCCGTCTCCTTGTTGACGTCGAACTTTCCCGACGTGTGGGACCAGTAGACCGGCTGGTTGTCGTTCACCTCCCGCTTGGCCTTGAGTATGGCGATGACCACATCGGCCGCGGTGTTGCCGCCGCCGATGACCAGTGTCTTGACACCGACGTATTTACCGGCATCCTCCAGGTTCTTGGCCACCATCTTGGCATCGCCGTATACCGACAGTTCACGGGGGATGCTGCTTCCGAAGGCAAGCACGACCTTGCGTCCGCGAAACACGCGCTTGTCGGTTATCACGGAGAGCACGTCCCGCTCTTCACGAATATCCTCCAGGGCAACCTCGGTTTGCACATTGATCTTCTCGTGCTGCACAAAATGCTGCACATACTGGATGTAGCTCTCCACCGTGACCGGCTTGTCGGGCGGCCGCAGTTCGTCCACCAGGAACGGTTCCGGCGCGTCCTTGGGTTTGGAGGCGTACACATGCTTGCCCTCGGGATAGGTATTGGCGATTCCCTGGAAGACCGCTTTACCCGATTCAAGTACCAGGTAGGAGAGGCCATGCTTGTGGCACAGGTAGGCGGTGGCCAGGCCGGCCGGGCCGCCCCCTATGATGAGTACATCGTACAATGAGCTCATGCGTATCCCCTGTCTTGAGATAATGATTATATATGCGATTTTTTATAACATGACTTCCGGCTAAGATAAAGGCATTAGGGAAAAATTGTACGTAGAGAGAAAGGGCGGGCGAACAGTAGATTTTTCTTCTCGGTGGGGTACAATAAATAACAACAGAGACCAGTACAAAGGAGGCCGATCATGGAGGACTGTGATAAAAAGGTTGCTGCGGCAGCATTGCTGATGGTGGCGGGTGGCATCGTGGGGGCAGGGCTTGCGCTGCTGTGGGCGCCCCAGTCCGGTCAACGCACGCGGCGAGATATCACGCGCTATGCCAAGCGTGCCAAGACCCGAGCCGATGAAGCGGTTGAGGATATTACAACCAATATCAACGACCTGGTGGAAACCATCGGTGACAAGACCGATGAACTGGTTGAAAAAGGCAAGGATGTGGCGAGTGGTGCCCGCAAGGACTTGATGCGTTTGATCGAAGAGGGCGCATCACGCCTTGAAAAGTTTCGGACCAGGCTGAGCCGGATGTAGCAACGCCTATTGCTGGTTTTGGGCGGGCGGGAGTACCGCCGGAGGCGCCGGATGAGAGCCGTTGCCGTTGGTCTGTTCCTTCGGCAACGGCTCCTTCGGCTTTGCCGGTTGCTCTTTGGCTGGCTGTTCCTTGTGCTTCGGTTCCTTCGGCTTCTGCTCCTCCTCCCGTGGCGCCGGGAGTACGGTTATATCGCCGTAGTAGCCGGTTGCGGACTCATGGGTGTTGTCGCTGTCGGTCATGATGGCGATGGCACCGACCTTGGGTGCCTCCTCGCCGAAGGCGGCGCGATAGTCTTCGGCAAAATTCCGCCGGTGGGAGGTCCAGCGCCCGGCCAGCTCATCGCCCCCATCCATGGCAATCATGACCACGTTCTTCGAGTAGGGGTTGCGGATGCTCTCACCTTTGCGCAGGACGTTGCCCCACACATACTCGATGGCCCTGGTCTTGGAGAAAAATCCTCGGGGAAACACCACGTAGAGGCGGGCGGCAAAGTCGTGCCCGTCTTTGGTCCGCTCGTTGCCCTTCTTGATCGTATGGTCGATCTTCCATGACCACTTGATGATCGGATATGCCTTGGGATCGATATCGATCTTGTGGAGCAATCCCGAAGCCGAATCATGGCTTTTTCCCATCAAAACGCTCTTCCCATTGTCTTGAACAAAGGTGTAGGCCGATTTTTTCGAGCCGAAAACGGTCTGTTCCTTCCATCCCGCGAGTTCCGCCGAACTGAACTTGCCGATGCGCAATTCGGGTTCGGCTGCCAAGGCGGGGAAAACGGTCAGAAAAACAAAAATAACAGCGATGTAGAGCGTCCGGTAAGGTTGCATGTCGTTTAGCCTTTAGAAATGGTTATGGTTTTTTCACCGTCGTCGGGTATCAGGGCACTGAAGTACTCGATGGAGGCGAAGACGGGCGAAGGCTTCGGTTGAATCGTGGAACTGAAACGGCTGATGTACACCGGATACCCGATGCCGTATCGCTGTGCCGTGGCAAGGTTGGTTTCGCTGTCTTCCCCCAGCATGGTCCGGGCGGGATCATAGCTGACGAACCTCTGGAGCGTCCCCCAGAAGCGTTCGTCCTCCTTGGGTAGACCGACCTCGTGCGCCGAGATGATGCCGTCGAAGTATGTCCCGATGCGGGTGGTTTTCATCTTCAGGTCCAGGGTCTTGGAATGGGCATTGGTCACCAGCCAGACATTCTTGCGGTTTTGCCGCAAAAACAGCAGGAATTCCACCACGTAGGGGTGAACGGCGATCAGGTGCTCCACCTCCTGTTTAAGCTGGGGGATGTCCAGTTTCAGTTGCTCGGACCAGTAGTCCAGATCGGTCCAGTTGAGGGTCTGCTCCTGGGATTTGAACAGGGCGTGCAGGTGCTTTCGGGCGTACTCCTCCGTCGTACCGTTGCGGGCGGCCCACCGTTTGGGGACGTGTTCCAGCCAGAAGTGGTCGTCGAAGTGCCTGTCCAGCAGGGTGCCGTCCATGTCCAGAAGGACGGTGTCGATGGTGTTCCAATCAATGATCATGGCAGAAAAGTGAGGAGCGGTTTAAAGGGTTTCAGTTGTTCAGCGTCTGCCGTTGGCCATTTTCAGGCTTTCGGGAGAGCGGCGGAGCCACCACATGAAGACCGGCCCGGCCAACCCGCCGATTCCCAGGCTGGCGAATGCCAGGCCCCAGGCGCCGTTGATGCCGGGGAGCGGCTGCCAACTCCGGAAGGTATCCAGAGCCCAGCCGAAGACCGTCGGCGAGATCGTGGCCAGGGAATAGCCGACCAGGGATTGGAGCCCCATGGCTGCCCCCAGATAGCCGGGAGCGACCAGTTCCGTCAGCCCGGTGGAGAAAACGGGCGATTCCGCCACTACCAGATAACCGTACAGCAGACCGATGGTCAAGGTCAACCATATGTTGGTGTTGATCAGCCAGCCAAAGGAAAATGAGAGCAGGCCACTGGAGAACATGACCATGGCGATGGTGGCCGTGCGGCCGAAACGGTCGGAAAGGGTGCCGGTCACGGCGGTTGAAAACGCACCGATGCCGACCAGCAGCGCGGCAATGGTTGACGCGAGACCGGTGGCCTGCCCCTGGCCGTAGCCCCAGCCGACCAGGGCGGCCGTGAAGAATGGCGCCAGCCAACTCCGCATGCCGTACATCTCCCACATGTGGGAGCCGTAGCCTAAGATCATCAGGAGGGCCGGCCGGTTCCTGGCCACCTCCGCGGTGTAGCCGCTGGCACTGTGCACCCTGGGGGCGGGGCGGTAACCGCGGAAGAGCGGAATGGAAAGAAGCGCCCCGGCGAATACCCCGGCAGAACAACAGATAAAGGCGACACGCCAGCCATAGAGTCCGCTCAGCCATCCGGTGACTGCCAGGGAGAGTGAGGAGCCCAGCATCAGCGAACCGACGTAGATACCGATGGCCCGGCCGCGTCTGGCCGGGGCAAACCGCTCCGCGACCAGCTTGAGCCCCGGCATGTAGGTACCCCCCATGCCGATGCCGGTCAAGGCACGCAGGATCAGGCCGCTGGTGAAATCGTGGGCGTACAGGGCAAACAGCAGGTTGGCGGCGGCTGACCAGAGGGCGGCGCCGATGAAGATCAGTCTGGTGTTCATGCGATCGGTCAGGGTCGAGAGGATGACCCCCGAGGCGATGTAGCCCAGCTGGTAGACCGAGAAGATCATGCCCGCCCGGGTGTTGCTCATGTTCCATTCCTGCCGCAGGGTGGGCAGAATGGCCGAGTAGTTGATAAACACCAGCATGATGAAGAGCTGGCACAGGCAGAGCAGCAAGAGCCAGCGGGTAGCCTCCCGTTCTTGGCCGGTGCCGGGGGAGGCTTTGGTCATGGAAACAGGTCTGCTTCCTTGAATCGTTTTCCCTCGCGGTCCTTGGCGGAGATGGTCGGTTCCGCGGCAAGCGGCCACTCGATCGCCAGGTCGGGGTCATTCCAGGCGATGCAGCGTTCGTGCTCCGGCGCCCAGTAATCGGTGGTCAGGTACAGGAATTCGGCATGTTCCGAGGTGACGCAGAAGCCGTGGGCGAATCCGGGGGGCACCCACATCTGCCGCTTGTTTTCGGCGGTGAGGTGCGTTCCGAACCAGGCGCCGAACGTGGGCGAACTGCAGCGGATGTCCACCGCCACGTCGAAAACCTCGCCGACGATGACCCGTACCAGCTTTCCCTGGGGGTGCTGGATCTGATAGTGCAGTCCGCGCAGGACCCCGCCGGTCGAACGGGAGTGGTTGTGCTGGACAAAGGTGGTGTCAAGCCCGGTCAATTGGCGCCAGACCCGTTCGTTGAAACTCTCGAAGAAAAAACCGCGTTCATCGCCGAAAACCTTGGGTTCGAGGATGATGACGTCGGGAATGGTGGTGGGAATAATGTTCATGGTTGCTCCGCAGGAAATAGGATGGTGAACCTGTTCTAGCAAATTCAGGGGGTATGCCGCAAGAGATACTTTTTGCAGAGCGGGCTCCTAAACAGGGTGGATTTTTCTGAAAAGCGCGGTATGATGGGGGCATGATAAATTCTACTCTTTTACCCAATGGCGTCAGACTCATCAGTCAGCGTGCCGAACATATGCATACCGTTTCCATCGGCATCTGGGTTGCCAACGGCACGCGCCACGAATCCACGGACAATAACGGCATCGCCCACTTCATCGAACATCTCCTCTTCAAGGGGACAAAACGGCGCACCGCACGCCAGATATCCCACGAGATCGATTCCATGGGAGGCATCCTCAATGCCTTCACCGGCCACGAATACGTCTGCTACTACGCCAAGGTGCTGGCTTCATTCCTCCCCAGGGTGACGGATCTCCTGACCGACATCTTTCTCCATTCTAATTTTCCGGCGGATGAGATCGAGCGTGAGCGGAAGGTGATCCTCCAGGAAATCAAGATGCGGGATGACGCGCCGGAAGAGTGCATCCACGACCGTTTTCACCAGAGCTTCTGGAAAGGGCATCCCCTGGGACTGTCGGTGCTTGGCTCGGAAGAAACGATCAGCCGGCTCTCCCGCAATGACATCGTCACGTACAAACAGGACCATTACCGCCCTGAGGATATCATCATCTCGGCCGCCGGCAACGTGAACCACGCTGAGCTGGTCACTCTCATGGAGGCGGCTTTCTCGGGGATTTCGTCACACGGGGTGCCGGCTGCCACCGCCGGAGCGGTCAGTCCTCCCGGCAGGGGCATCAACCTGATCGAGCGGGACCTGGAACAGTCCCTGATCTGCCTGGGAACGCGGGCACTGCCCCAGAATCATCCCGATCGCTATGCCCTGTTTCTGCTCAACACCATTTTGGGGGGCGGCATGAGTTCGCGTCTCTTTGAAGAGGTGCGCGAGAAAAAAGGTTTGGCCTACTCGGTCTATTCCTATGTCATTGCCCACGCCGACTCGGGCTCTCTGGTGGTGTACGCCGGAACGGAACAGAAGCACTGCCGGGAGGTGATCGACATCGCCCTGCGGGAGATGGGGCGTCTGAAGCGCGAAGCGGTTCCAGCGGACGAACTTGATTCCGCCCGGGAGCAGCTCAAGGGGAAGATTCTCATGTCCCTGGAGAGTACCGACAGCTTGATGACCCGCCTGGCCAGAAACGAGATCTACCTGCAGCGTTATCAGCCGGTTGAAGAGGTTCTGGCCGGTTTTGACGCCGTTGGCGCCGACGATATCATGACGCTGGCGAGCGAGCTTTTCGACGGCAGTAAACTGAATCTGGAAGTAATGGGCAAGGTCGCCGGCCTTGACGTAACCGGGGATCGCCTGGTTTTTTGATGTGCTGCGGTTAATCCCTGCCGGTATGGCCAAAACCTCCTGCACCACGTGAACTGTCTTGGCTGAACCCCTCGACGATACTCAATTCTGCTTGGACCACCGGCACAAACAGCATCTGGCAGATGCGTTCGCCCGGCTCCACGGTATAGGCGGTCGCGCCCCGGTTCAGGATGCCGATGCCGATCTCTCCCTGGTAGTCCGAATCGATAACCCCGACAGTATTGGCCAGCACAATCCCGTGTTTGATGCCGAGTCCTGAACGCGGTACCAGAAGAGCTACCAGGCTCGGGTCATGGATGCTGATGGCTATGCCGCTGGGGACCAACACGGTCTCTCCGGGCTGCACCGTGAGGGGGGCGTCCAGGCAGGCCCGCATGTCCATGGCCGCCGAACCGCCGGTGGCATAGGTGGGAAGAGGGATGCGCGAGCCCATCAGCGGACTCATGATTTTGGTTTCAATTTTGTGTCTGTTCATGATAGCTTTCCCGGCAATTCAGAATGACTGCGTTTGGTCGTTACCATAACCAAGAGGGGCTATCAAGCGCAACCAAAATCTGCTGGTAAAAAGGGGTTGTGTCTGATGAAAGATGCCAGAATTACTCAGTTTGCAGAGATATTGGTAGACTATTCGACGCGGGTGAAGAAGGGCGACGTGGTGCTGATCAACGCCGCAGGGCTCGAGGCCCTTCCCCTGGTCAAGGAACTCCACGCCCTCTGCCTTAAACGGGGCGCCGCGTATGTGGAATATGCCTTTTCCGTCCCCGAAATCGACCGCAATTTCTACAACCTGGCCAACAAACAGCAGTTGGAGCATTTTCCTCAACATAAACTGGATTTTTTCAAGACCTTGACCGTCTACATCGGCATCGCGGCCGGCGACAACTCCATGGTCATGGCCAATGCCCGTCAGCAGGCCATGGTCGCCTACCAGAAACTCACCAGGCCGCTGGTGGACCAACGGGTCAAACATACCCGCTGGGTGGTGACCCGCTACCCGACCCATGCCGCGGCCCAGGAAGCCAAGATGAGTTTGGATGAGTACGAGGATTACCTCTTCTCGGCCTGTTGCATCGATTGGCATGCCGAGTCGAAAAAACAGGCCAAACTCAAGAAGCTGATCGACAAAACCAAAAAGGTCCGCATCGTTGCGCCGGATACGGATCTGGCATTCAGTATCGACGGCCTGCCGGGGATCAAATGCGACGGACGTCTCAATATGCCGGACGGCGAGGTGTTCACCGCACCGGTCAGGGATTCGGTCCAAGGGCATATCACCTACAACTGCCCCAGCATCTATCAGGGCAAGGAATTCAACGGCGTGCGCTTCGAGTTCAAGGACGGCAGGATCGTCAAGGCCAGTGCCGACGGCGACATGAGCGGGGCGCTCAACAAAATTCTGGATACGGATGAGGGGGCCCGCTATATCGGCGAATTTTCCCTGGGAATCAATCCCGGCATCCGTCGCCCCATGCGCAATATCCTCTTTGACGAGAAGATCTTCGGCTCGATCCATTTCACGCCGGGGCAGGCCTACGATGAGTGCGACAACGGCAACCGCTCCGCCGTGCATTGGGACCTGGTCAGAATCCTTGCCGATGGCGAAATCTGGTTCGATGGCGTCCTGATCCAGAAGAAGGGCGTGTTTGTCCATAAGGAGCTGTTGGAACTGAATCCGTGACAGGGGTGGAATGATTCGTATGAGTGAAGAGAAACAACCCGAGATCGAATTTGAACATGATGATTTCGAGAGCGCGTCGTTCGACGATGAACTCCGGGTGGATGGGTGTTGCCAGGAATTGCTCAAGCGCTTTTACCTCTATCTGGTCGGCAGGGGCATGACGCCGGAGCAGGCATCGGAGTTGGCCTTCAGCGCCGATCTCTATCTGCGGGACTACGTGGTGGATTTTGCCCGCCAGAACGTGTCCCGGCCGCAACCGGGCATCGTGAGGCGCTTTGCGGCGACATGGTTCATCACCCACACGCTCGATCCGGAGATGCGCATCCTGGAGCGGCACCTGGCCGGTGTCCGCGAATTGTATCGCTACCTGCACGGGCAGCACCTGATCTCCCGGGAGGAGCTTGATTTTCTTGAGGCAGAGGCGGCCCAGACCGACTACTATCGCCAGCGAATCGAGAGCTTCCTTGCCATTGTCGACGATGGCTATTTCGCCTGGGAGGCGGAGTGCCCCCTGCGGGGCTGATATTTTAAACGTAAAAGGAAACAAGGGACCATGGCAGGCAGACGTTTGAAAGGAATAACCATAACGATCCTGGCCCAGGAACACGCGAGGAAAGACTGGTATTTCGACTTCGAGGCAGAGCCTTTTCGGCGGTTTTGCGAGAAACTGTCGCGGGAGATGAAAAAGCTGGGTGTTGCGCTCACCATCGTGCACAACCGTGATGCTACCATCACCATCAACAGCTATGCCGATCTGTTGAACTGTGTCAGGATTTCCTCCCCCGTTGACGGCCATAGCAACCTGTGCGTCGGACACATCATCGGCAAGAGCGAACATCTGGACATTATGGAGGATATCGAGGCAGCGGTGCGACGGATCGCCTTTGCCCCGGAAACGGTTGCACCGTCAAATGAATTCAGAAAGGTATGCCACAACTGCGGTTGCGGCTGTTAAAATAGGACCAATGAACGATACCACGGATAGATTTGAAGCATTGCTGGAAAGAGTCGATCGGCTCATCGAAGGGATGATGCCCGCTGCCGCTGCCCCCCCTGATTGCGAACATTACCTGGCGTTTCGCTGGGAACGGACCGGCGAGCGGGGCCGGCTGGCGCCGGTAATGAATCCCCATCTCTTTGAGCTGAACGAATTGGTGGGCATTGACGATATCAAGGAAGAGGTGGTGCGCAACACCACCCAGTTCGTCGAGGGGCTGCCGGCCAATAATGTGCTCCTGTGGGGCGAGCGGGGATGTGGAAAATCGTCCCTGGTCAAGGGGCTCCTGAAACCGTTCGCCTCGCGGGGATTGCGGATCGTGGAACTGAAGCGCTGGGATATCATGTCCTTGCCCCACATAACCTCCCTGCTGCGGGATGCGCCGTACCGCTTTCTCCTGTTCTGCGACGACCTGTCCTTTGATGAAGGCGAGGGGGATTTCCGTGCCCTCAAGACCCTGCTGGACGGGGATATCGAGGAGCGACCCGGCAATGTGCTGATCTACGCCACCTCGAACCGTCGTCACCTCATGCCGGAGCGGATGGAGGACAACACGGGCGACCTGGAGATACATCCCGAAGAGGCTGTGGGGGAAAAACTGGCGTTAGCCGATCGTTTTGGTCTGTCGTTCGGGTTTTACAGCCTTGACCAGGATGAGTACCTGGACGTGGTCCGTTATTATGCCGCCCATCGGGGGCTTAGAATGGAAGACGAGGAACTGTGCGCCTTGGCGGTGAAGTGGTCGTTGTATTCCGCGCGCCGCAGCGGACGTTCGGCCCGCCAGTTTGTGGATGACCTGGAAGGGCGTCTGGGGCTGACAAAGAACGGCAGGCGGAAAAAGTCTTCCCTTTGACCGGGTCGCGTGATGTTCCGGGCAGGTTCAAGTCACGGAAAGTAGTAGCTTTAAACGATATTATGGTGTATTTGTTGAATCAAGCAGACCTCGTGGACACGAATTTGGATATATGTCCGTCCGCCTGAAACGCAGGAGAAAAAATAGCTGAAAAAGCGACAGTCAGTGCTGTCAACCCCTTCTGCGAAGGAGAAGTTTGTCTATGGCCATCGCCGTCATACCGGAAACTGTCAGAAAACTGCTTGCTTCGCAGCCTATCGAACTGCCGATCTTTCATCCCGTTGCCATCAAGCTGCAACGAATGCTTTCCGATTATGACTTTACGGTGGATGAAGTCGCCCATGTGGCCATCGAGGACCAGTCTTTGGCCACCCAGATGCTGAAGATGGCCAATTCGCCCATGTATATGGGGCGCACCAAGGTCGCCACCATTAAAGAGGCCGTTATCCGGCTGGGGGCGCAACAGGTTATCAATCTCGCCATAGCCGCCTCACAAGCCGCCATTCACTCGTCTCAAAACGAAGCGCTCAACCGTTACATGAAACAGCTTTGGCTCCATAGCCACGGCTCGGCCCTCGGCGCGCGCTGGCTTGCCCATGGTTGCGGCATGCGCGGCGTTGCGGACGAAACCTATCTGGCCGCACTGCTGCACGATGTGGGTAAACTCTACCTGCTCAAAGCGATCGAGCGCCTGGTGGATGCCGGCGTGATCAGCTCCCTGTTCGACGAAGAGTTGATCTCCGATATCTTCGAGGCCATGCATGTGGAACAGGGCTACCGCCTGATGCTGCACTGGAATTTTCCGGCCATGTACTGCGATGTGGTCCGGGATCACCATCTCGAACAGTGGGATGTGGTCAACAAGATGCTGACCATTGTCCGCTTCGTCAACCTGGCCTGTCGCCGGGTCGGCCTCGGCCTGAAACACGATCCCGCATTGGAATTGATCGCAACCAAAGAGGCGGAAGTTCTTGATCTCAGCAGTTTCCAGATCGCAGAACTTGAAGCGTTGCTTGAAGAATCCCGGGAAGCCGTGTTTGAATAACTCTCGTCCAATGGACGTCCAGGCGTCCGCTCACAAGATGGTGCCGCACGCCATGTCTTTACCCACCCTCCAAGGGTACCTTAAACTTCTTCGGCCGACACAATGGCTGAAAAACCTGATGATTTTCTTTCCTCCCTTTCTGGGAGGGACGTTCTTCCTGTCCGTTGTCCGTCCAACCGCGCTGGTCCCGTTCGTCTCCTTCTGTCTGGCGTCAAGTGCCACCTACATCCTCAATGATCTTCTGGACATGGAACATGATCGCAACCATCCCGAAAAGCGGTTGCGACCGTTGCCGTCCGGCCGGATATCACCTCTTTCCGCCCGTGTGCTTGCCCTTACTCTTGCTGTTGCCGCCATAGCCCTTGCCTGGATGGTATCCCTGTCGTTCCTGTCGTTTCTGCTGCTTTACGGCGCCGTCTCCAGCGCCTATTCAATCAGATTGAAAGAATATGCGTTGGTCGATATCTTTTGCATATCGGCCGGGTTCCTGCTGAGGCTCGAAGCCGGGGGCGCCGCTTTCGGGGTAACGATCTCGGAGTGGCTTTTCCTGAGTGTATTTTTGCTGGCGGTATTCCTCAGCACCGGCAAACGCCTCAGCGAAAAGAACCGGTTGGGCGTGTCTGCCGCCAATCACCGTAAGGTCCTTGCCACCTATCCTGAAGGTTTTTTGGACGGGACCATGTTCATGACCGGAGGGGCTGTGCTGGTCACGTACACCCTCTATGTGATCTCGCGCCACTCTTCGCTGCTCCTCTACACGGTCCCGCTCTGCTGTTTCGGCCTATTGCGCTATATCCTCCGGGTCCAGTCCGGGAAGGGGGGCGATCCGACCGAGTCGCTGCTCCGGGATATGCCGCTCTTTATCGTTGGGCTCGTCTGGGCGGTGATGGTGGGGTGGGGGATATACGTCCCATGAGACGGCATCTGCCCACATGGTTGTACAAGGTATTCCCGTTTGATTTGCGGGGGGACTGTTCCGTACCCCCAGCACGGGACAGCATCCGCATATCCTGCATTATCAATTTCTACGGCCGGCTCGACCTGCTTTCCGGTATCCTTCATTCTCTTGCCCAGCAGCACTACGACAGGGAGCGGTTTGAGGTCGTCCTTGTCGAGGATCGAAACGGCACGGATGGCGGCAGGCAGCTAGCGGAACATTTTAAGGATGAACTCCAAATTGTCTACCTTCCCCTTGACAAAAACTTCGGGAGAATGGGCTATTCGAGGAACTACGGTCTGTCCCGGTCCCGTGGCGAGATCGTCCTTTTTCTTGACGACGATACCGTCATCTTACAGCAAGATTTCCTTGCGGTTCTCGATGACCGATTTGGGCGCGATGCCGGCCCGGATGCCGTGGTACCCCATGGCCATGCCAGCTTCGCCTTGATCCGGGGACACTACGATTTCCATGATCCCTATTTCATGACCAGCCGCTGTACCGCCTATCGTCGGGATGTCCTGGCGGAACTTGGTGGATTTATGGCTCACTTTGTGGGCCAGGAGGACGTGGAGTGTGTTGTCAGGTTTCTCATGGCCGGCAAGCGATCGGAAAACGTCCCGGAACTGAACTATTTTCATCCCCCGCTGTTGGTCCCGAATTTTCGCAAACCAAAGTCCGTGGGGCATTCGTTCTATTGTCTTAAATCAAAATACCCCTTGCCTATCTGGTTCATAATCATTCTCAACTGTTCCCGACACGCCCCCTTATACCTGCTTCCCATGAGGCGATGCCGGGAGATGGGGCGATTCGGCATCGGTTTTTTTACCGGGGTGTTTGTTTCCCTTTTCAAAAAAGAAGGCTTTCAGTACAATTGAGGCGATGGATCAACCTGAAATCATTATAAAGCCCGGCATGGGCGCACTCCACTACTGGCGCGATATCTGGCGCTACCGGGAACTTTTTTTCTTTCTGGCATGGCGGGATATCCTGGTGCGCTATAAGCAAACCGCTATCGGTATCGCCTGGAGCGTGCTGCGGCCACTCTTGACCATGGTGGTCTTCACCATTGTCTTCGGCAAACTGGCCAAGCTCCCCTCGAACGGCGTCCCCTATCCGATCATGGTCTATGCGGCCATGTTGCCGTGGCAGTTCTTTGCCAACTCCCTCACCGAGAGCAGTAACTCCCTGATCGACAACTCAAACCTGCTCACCAAGGTCTACTTTCCCCGTCTGATCGTCCCGGCTGGCTCGGTCATCGTCAGTATGGTGGATTTTCTTATCTCCGCGATCATCCTCGGCGGGTTGATGGCCTGGTACCGTTTTGTCCCCGACATGAGAATTCTCTTCTTGCCCGCATTCTTCATGATGGCGTTCATGGCCTCCTTCGGTGCCGGGTTGTGGCTTTCCGCGCTCAACGTGCAGTATCGCGACTTTCGCTACGTGGTGCCGTTTCTGGTACAGTTCGGGCTCTACATCTCGCCGGTTGGTTTTTCCAGCGCCATTGTCCCCGAGGAGTGGCGTTTCCTGTACTTCCTTAATCCCATGGTGGGCGTCATCGACGGTTTTCGCTGGGCGCTTTTGGGCGATGCCTTCCCGGTCAACTGGCCCGGCTTCGCTCTTTCTTTCGTTCTGGTTTCCTTGATCCTTGCCAGTGGATTATTCTACTTTCGCCGCATGGAACGCAGCTTTGCGGACGTGGTGTAAGCGATGTCCACTGTCATTACCGTTGAAAATCTCGGCAAAAAATACCTCCTGCGGCACCAGTCCGGTAAACAGCCGTATGTGGCCCTGCGCGATGTACTGAGCGATGGGGTGCGGAATCTCGGCCGCAAATTGTTGGGGCGGAGCAATGCAACGGAACGTGGCGCGGAACAGGAAGAGTTTTGGGCGATCAAGGATGTGTCCTTCGAGGTGAAACAGGGGGACCGGATCGGTATCATCGGTCGTAACGGCGCCGGGAAATCAACGCTGTTGAAAATCCTGAGCCGCATCACCGAGCCGACCACCGGCAGCATTCGTATCAAAGGGAGGGTAGCCAGCCTGCTGGAAGTGGGGACTGGGTTTCACCCCGAGTTGACCGGCAGGGAAAATATCTACCTCAACGGCGCCATCCTGGGGATGGGACGGGCGGAGATAAAAAAGAAGTTCGATGAGATCGTTGACTTTGCCGAGATCGAGAAGTTTCTGGATACACCGGTAAAGCGTTACTCTTCGGGGATGTATGTGAGGCTGGCGTTTGCCGTTGCGGCGCACTTGGAACCGGAGATTCTTGTCGTCGATGAGGTACTGGCGGTTGGGGATGCTCAGTTTCAGAAGAAATGTTTGGGGAAGATGGAGGATGTGTCGGCCAAGGAAGGGCGGACGGTGTTGTTTGTCAGCCATAATATGGGGGCCATTAACAAGCTGTGCAACGATTCGATATGGATCCACCACGGTAGAATTCACGGTTTTGGAAACTCCTCCGACGTCATACGCGTCTATAACGCTTCGGTGGCCGGAGAAACCCAGACACAGCTCCCTGTCGCCGGGAATGAGTTCGCGCCATTGTCCGTAAGATCATTACAACTAGTCAATGCAGACAATGTGGAATCGGTATCTTTCTCATGTGATGAACCTGTCAGGATTTTGATGTCCCTTGAAATCAGTCACTGTATCCCCGGTATGTATGGCTATGTGGAGATATTTGACCAGTATGGAGAAACCATCCTCGTCTCCGATACTTTCGATGCAGGTGTAAATATATTGGAACAGCTTGGTGCCGGGGTGCATGATATCGAACTCCATATCCCCCCACGGACGCTTGGGCATGGCGAGTACTCTTTGACACTGGATTTTTCCAGTCCGCAGAGTGATCGAACCATAAGGCCTGACTCAACATCCGTACTCCACCTGGACCGCGTCCTTCGTTTCTCCCTTGATGATTTTACGACAACCCGGGGCAATACGAGAAGGGGGCACCTGAGCACCATTATCGCCTGGAAAACTTTAGTTCAGCACAATTCATGAAAGATATCGTCCTTCTTCATGATGGTACCCGTTTTACGTTGCGATTTCTGTTCCCGCTGAGGCAAACGCAGCACATTTTTCGAGATTGTGGCTATCGGCTACACTGGATACCTTTCGGACGCAGAAAGCCATGTCCTGAAGCGGATTTCATCGTGGTTTTACACGAGTGCCTGGAGTCGGCTCCCCCCGAGGTGCGCCTCCAGGCCCTTTCCGGGCTCCGGCACCGTTGTGATCGCCTGGTCTGGCTGGATACCTCGGACAGCACGGGGACCACGCTGTTTGAGGTCATGCCGCTGGTTGACCTCTATCTGAAGAAGCAGGTGCTCAAAGACCGGGAGATCTATCGCAAGCCGTTGTACAGCCTGAGGTATTTTTCCGACTATTACCATCGTCGCTTCAGTATAGACGACGAGCCGGTTCCACCCAGATCCGTACTGCATCCGGAGCACGACCATAAACTGCGGGTTGCTTGGAACATCCTGATCGGGGACGTGCTCGACAACAGAAGGGAACCGACCCAGAGGTCGTTCGGTGATCCGGCACACCAGCGGAGCTTCCATGTTTCCTTCAGGGGGAGCGCCGGCTACCTGCCCACCATCGATTTCCAGAGACAGCAGATCCGTGAGGTCCTCAGCCGACGCCTCGACCTGATACATCCCGATTCCTCGGTAACGGTCAGCCACCGCAAATATCTACAGGAGCTGCGAGACTCCCGGGCGGTGGTCAGCCCCTTCGGCTGGGGTGAGATCTGTTGGCGTGATGCCGAGGCGTTTATCTGCGGTGCGGCTCTGATCAAGCCGGACATGGCACATCTCGAAACATGGCCTGAGTTGTATGTTCCGGGTGAGACCTATCTGCCGTTGCGGTGGGATCTCTCCGATTTGGACGAAACCCTTACGGAATTGGTACAGAATCCTGCCCGGTTCGCCCGTATCGCAACGCAGGGGCAGGCTGCCTATCGGCAATTTCTGTCCGATGGCGAAAGACGATCCTTTGTTGAACACGTTTTAGGCATATTAGGTGAAAAACGTCCTGAAAAATCTTACCCGATTAGGAACAGCGAAGGAATGGCACAACGGTTCCTACGAAATTTTTTTGATCGGCAGTAAGATCGCAATTTTATCGGTATTTCAGGAAAGCTCGTAAGTTGGGCAAAAGAAAGAGGAAAATGTTAAGGAACATGGCCTGACTGACGATCCATCTTTGCAAAAATTCTCGCTTATTTTGTTGACTTTTGGCGACAAGCCATCCGGGAAAATTAGATGTGGAATCCGTTTGATTCAAGTAGATCAAATAAGCCAAGAATTCTGTTGCTCGCCGATAAACGTGCTTGGGCCTATGATCACTGTGCGCACAGCCTCATCCGGCATCTGGGAGATCATTACGCCTTCGATCTGCGCTATGTAAGGGATAATCCTCGCCTCAATCTCTCCTCCTATGACCTGCTCTACGTCTACTTCTGGGGCGAGGATTACCACCTTCGCTTCCCTCAGCACGGGGTGCGGGTGATCAAGGAGGTTTCCAGCCACCGATGGGAGGATGATCCCCGCTACGGTCCCTGCACGCCTGCTGCGTTCGCGGATAAGTACCTCGCTGACGCCACGGCGGTGATCTGCACTTCGCAACGGCTCTTCGGACTACTACAGGGTGTAAGGCCAGAGTTGCATCACGTCCCGAACGGCTACGACGAACGTCTCTTTCGCGACCTGGGCCGCCGCTCCGGGGGGCTTGTCATTGGCTGGGCTGGAAACCGGGCGGACCAGGTAAAGAGGGTGGCCGAACTCCTCGAACCGGCTGCGATGGGCTATCGCCTGATAACGGCTGATGGGAAGCGCTCCCGTAGGAGAATGAACGTCTTCTACAACGACATCGACGTGTACGCGATCGCCTCCCACCATGAAGGGACCCCGCTGCCGCTGCTTGAGGCGATGGCGGCCGGATGTTTCCCCGTCTGCACGGATGTCGGCGTCGTTCCGGAGATCATCGTGCATGGGGAAAATGGCCTGATCGTTGAGCCCACCCCGGAGGCGTTCAGGCGCGCATTTGCCTGGTGCCGCGATAATCTGGCGGCAGTTCGTGCGGCTGGCGCACGCAACGCCACCTTGATTCAGTCAAGGAGTTTCGGCAGGACGTCTCAGGTTTTTGGCGATATACTCCAGCACGTCGTTTCTCTTCCGAGGCCTAAAAAATGACCAAAAGCTATCTGGACCAATTGCTGGCAGTAAACAGGAGTGGGGGCGACGAAGACGGCTATCGCGCGGCTAAATATTATTATCTCAACGAACTCCTGCCGTTGCTTCCGGAACGTCGCGACATAAAGGTGCTGGAGATCGGTCCGGGATTCGGTTTTCTTCTGCGCTTCCTGCGGGAACAGGGATACCGGAATCTGAGTGCCATCGAGGCAGACCGGGACATCGTCGAACTCCTGCGCCGACGCGAAGGAGAACTCTTATCGATAGAACTCGGCGACGCACTCGATGTACTCAAAGGATATGAGTCGAGCTACGACGTGGTCATTGCCTTCGACGTAGTCGAGCACTTTACCGGCGAGGACGCACTCGTCTTCGCTCGCAGAGCCTACGACAGCCTGAGGGAAGGTGGCCGCCTTATCCTCAGGACCCCCAATATGGGGGCCCTGCTTGGAGGCTATTCGAGGTACGTCGACTATTCGCATCGAACCGGTTTTACTGAATTCAGCTTGCGCTACCTGTTGGAGGCGGCCGGGTTTTCCCAAGTCCGGACCCATCTCCCAAGCTGGCGCCCTTTTGGCTCGCTGTCGTGCAGGCTTCGGCTGTCGGCGCTGGCCACACGGCTCCTGTTCTATCTCCAGGACCGTTCCCGGCCGGAGTGTCTCGACAAAAATCTCGTACTGGTGGGAGAAAAAAAAATATGTCAGGGTGGCTCTGAAGTCGGAGAAAGGGAGCCGCTCTTTAGAAACGACGATGTTTCGTGGGATACCCCTTTTCAGGAGTTTGTAGAGTTTTGCCGGGTTTTCTGGAAGTATGGCTTCCGACAGTTGCATGGGGTCACACTCAGGGGGAGGACCATGAACCCCATGGAAACGAACGGTGCATCAGTGGCCCAGTATGCCGGAGAGGCGGATATCTCGACGCTCGGGAACGACAGTATCCGTGAGCTCTCCCAAAACCTCTGTTTCGAGGAACGCCAGGATCTTGTGGAGTTTCTCAGGTCATCGCCTGACCAGATAGCCCTACACGGCCTGTATCATACAGACTACTCGCAGATGTCGGCCGACGAACAGCACTCCGAAATACGGGAAGGTCTTTCCCTGCTCAAAAGTCTCTTTCCCGACAAGGATATCCGTTATTTCATCGCCCCTTTTAACCGGACTAACGCCGCCACCCACGACGTCTGCCGGCAATTGGGGCTGGAACTTTTGGCCACGGACGGCGTCCACCTCGAGGCGGAACTCCCCCGCCTGCGGTTACGCCCCGGCGTCTGGTATCGCTACCATCATCACCGTTTCTACCCGGAAAGCACCTTCAATTACTACAAACTCTCCATTTCCCTGCTGGATCGCGCCCTCAGTAAGGGGGTGAGGGCATGATCCAGCGCTTCATTGACCGCCTGAAGCAACTGCCGCTTCGGGAACCATCCCTCAGACGCCCTGAGATTGTCAGCGTGCTGGCGCATCACGGGGTCGAACCATGGTTCCTCTATGCTTACGATGAGTGGAGGAGCCGCTGGCATGTCTGGCGCGGCTTGCTGTGGGCGATAAAAAACGTTGAACATGGAGGAAATGTTCTGGAGACCGGCTGCGGCTGCGGCTGGAACCTTTTTTGGCTGGCGGCGAACGGTTTTGGCTCCCTCACTGGTCTTGACATCAACGCCGCTGCAGTCGTCGCCGGAAACGAGTTGGCCCAAGGAACGGGGTTTCCTGTGAGGCTTCGGTGCGACAACGCCCTCGACCCCGGTTCCTTGGCGGATGGCCCTTTCCATCTGATCCTGGCCCTCAACTGGACGTATCATGTCCCGGAATTTGAACTGGGGCGATTCTTAGAGCGTTATGGCGGGCTTCTGGTTCCTGGCGGCGTGTTGCTGCTCGACACGATAGAAAAGTCCTTCAATGCTCATCCCAACAACCGCTACCTTACCTCCGATTGGGGCAAGCCTGAATGGGAGATGCGCCCGAGCGAATACCTGCATCGCTTCAGCCAGGGAGAGGTGCGGGAGATTGCAGCTTCACGCGGCTATCAAATCGAGGCAACCTACAGCAGGAAGGGAACGATTCCCCGCTCCCTCTATATTCTACGACGGAGTTAATTGTCATGCTTGCCGGTAAGAAGATCATATTCCTACTGGGAAACATGGAACTGGGGGGCGCTGAACGGCAGGCAATGCTTCTCGCCCGGCACCTGCAGGAACGGGAGCATGCCCGAATTGAAGTCTGGGGAATCGGTGAACCGGGACGGGTGGCGCAGATGTGCGACGATTCCGGAATACCATGGGAAAATATTCCCCTCAATTTTGGTGCCGGAGTCGTAAGGGACTTCATCGAGGTTGTTCGATTCTCCCGACGACTTCGTGAAGCAGCGCCCGATGTGTTGCTTCCCTATACCTGGTTTCCCAATGTCCTCTGCGGCCTTGTCTGGCGTTTTTCCGGACCCGGGATCTGCGTCTGGAACCAGCGTGATAGTGGTGTTTTTCTCGACCCAACGCGTGTGGTGCACCGCCTGGCGGTGAAACTCACCCCATTTTTCGTCTCCAACAGCACCCATGCGGCCACCTTTCTTATGGACAGGTTCAGGGTGGATCGGCAGCGCTTGGCAGTAATACCGAACGGAGTTCGGCTGGAACTGCCTCGTAACGACCGCATTTCCTGGCGAGACCGCCTTGGTGCCGGAGAAGGCGATTTTGTCGGCTGCATGGTGGCGAATTTCAGCCAACTCAAGGACCACGGGACGGCTGTCAGGGCTTGGCGCAGGGTTGTTGGCCAACTCGCAGCATGCAACCGCCGTGCATTGCTGGTTCTGGCCGGCAGGGACGATGGAACGGCACACAGCATCAGTTTGTTGATCCGGGAGCTTGGTCTTGGCGGGGATGTCCGCATACTGGACGCTGTAGATGATGTACCGGGTTTGCTTGCCGCATGCGATATGGGTGTGCACTGTTCTGAACATGAAGGATGCCCCAATGCTGTTTTGGAGGAGATGGCGGTCGGACTTCCCGTGGTTGCCTCGGACAATAGCGGCGTGCGGATGGTCCTTGGGGAGGGAGGGGAGGTTTTCCTTGCCCCATACCGGGATTCGGAAGGCCTTGCCCAACGGATACTTGAATTTGCCATGGACGGTCACTACCGGGCCAAAGTTGGCAAAAATAATAAACAAAGAATTTTAGACTGTTATAGTGTCGAAGCCATGTGTAGCCATGCCACAAGATTTATTGAAAATGCCTTCAAGGGGTAGATGCCGTCTTGTACATCCTTCGCGGAAGGACAAAATATTGAAAATCACCATTGGTATTACAGTCTTTAATCGGCTCGATTATATCAGGAAAATGTGTCTTTCCCTGCGACACTCGATAGGCCTTGAACAGTGCTCCATCAGGATTTATGACGACTGCAGCGATGCATTCGGCGTGGATGAGATCAAAAAAGAATTCCCATTTGTCACGGAATTCAGGAGAAGGAGGCGCAATCTCGGGTCGGACTTGAATATTCAGCAGATGTATCTGGATTTTCTTGAAACCGGTGACGACGTTTTGATCAATTGTGATTCCGACATGATCTTCCATGGCGAGTGGCTTACCAAGATACGAGAGCTGCTTCCGTTTACCGATGGCGTTCTCAGTTGCTATAATTCGACCTTGCATATTCCTGTAGAGGATTTTGTCATTGAAAACGAGAAAATGGTAAGAAAAGATTCCATAGGATCTGCCGGTACCGTTTTTACCCGCGATATCGTACAGTGCATCGTCAATAATGTTAAGCCTTCATACAAATATGATTGGGACTGGTCTAGGTATCTGTCTTCCAAGGGGGTCCGTCTGTTTGTTACCGAACGCTCATATATTCAGCACATCGGCATCGTGGGACAGAATTGTGATGCCTCCCGGATTATCGATTACGGCCTGAATTTTTTCCCTTCAAACGAAGATACCTTAATGCTGAATGTGGCTTTTTTCGAGCAAGTTATCAGGGCTATGCAGGAAGCTGTCGAGCAAAAAAACCACTACTATTATTTTAAATATCAGGTGCCGAAGTACAAAATTTTACAATGGATTATAGAACCATTGAGTTTGTTAAAAAAAAGATTTAAATATGGGGCCATTAATAAGTAGAACTATCATGATTGGCATAACGGTCAATGAATATTATTATTAATGCCACATGTCTGACGGCAAATGGCAATACCGGGATCGAGCGTTTTGCTCTTCACATCTGTAAAGAGTTATACCGTATCGATAACAGTGTCAACATTGTCAGTTCTCTGCCAATAGCGGGTCTTCCTTTTGCGGGAGCACCATGCATCCTGAAATCAGCACAACAATTTCTTGGCAAAAATGAATATTATGTGCGGGGGTTATGGGACCAGACATTATTCAGGTCGTTCGTTGCCCGGCATAAGGCTGATGTTGTCTTCTTTCCCATCCAGGACGGCATGCTTTTCCCCCCGGCACGTCAGATCGTCACGGTTCATGACCTGCACTATCTGCATTTTGACGAGGATGTACCAGAATGTCAGCGTGAGATTCCTGCTCATAGGAGATTACTCTACCGGCATAAAATGCCGCATATTCTGAGAAAATCCGCCGCCATTGTTACGGTTTCAGAAGTAACAAAGAATGACTTGGAGGCCACCTATAAAATAGATCCTGATAAGATCCACGTCATATACAACGGTTACGATGAAGCCCGTTTTCGTATTCTGAGCGATCCGTATCCGGTATTGGCACGCTATGGTCTGCAGGATGGCGAATATTTCCTTTATGTTGGCAGTATCCTCAAGCACAAAAATATCACGCGTCTTGTCAGGGCATTTGCCATGCTAAATGGTAATTCCATACTTGTTCTTGCGGGTGTGTGCAAGGATCGTCCGTATCTCAAGGAAATAATGAAGACAATTGACGAATTGCGGTTGCCATTGGAAAAAATACGCTATCTCGACTATGTTTCCGATGAGGATCTGCCCTATCTCTATAATGGTGCAACTGCCTTGTTGTTGCCTTCTCTGCACGAAGGTTTCGGAGTTCCCATAATCGAGGCCATGGCTTGCGGAACTCCGGTTATCACTTCCAACTGTTCGGCTATGCCGGAAATTGCCGGAAATGCTGCTTTGCTCGTAGATCCCTATTCGGTTAAGAGCATTGCCGCTGCCATGCAAGAACTTCTCAACAACCTGCAACATGCAGAAGCATTGAGGATGGCCGGGCTGGAAAGGGTCACGATGTTCAAGTGGTCAACTTCGGCACAAAAACTCTACGACTTGTGCAAATCAGTGAGTGAATCATGAAAATCCTCATCCTCGGAGCCGGTCCCACTGGCCTGGGCGCCGCCTACCACCTCAACAAGCTTGGCCACACCGACTGGCGGCTCTTCGAACGCAACGGCCATGTGGGCGGCCTTTCTGCCTCTTTTCTTGATGATTCTGGTTTTACCTGGGACGTCGGCGGGCATGTCCTCTTCTCTCATTACGAATACTTCGACAAGGCCGTTGCCAAAGCCTTGGGCGATACGTACTACGAACACCAGCGGGAGAGCTGGGTCCGTATCCTGCAAACCTGGGTGCCGTATCCTTTCCAGAACAATGTGCGCCATCTCCCATATGACGCCTTGCAGGCGTGCGTCAAAGGGCTGCGTAATCTCCAGGGAAACCCATTGCAGACAACCAATTTTCGCGACTGGATGGATACGGTCTTTGGCAACGGCATCGTAAAATACTTCATGGAGCCCTACAACCGCAAGGTGTGGGGTGTGCCGCTGGAAACCATGAGCAAGGAATGGATCGCCGAGCGGGTAAGCATGGTGGACCTGGCCTGCATTGAAAAAAACATTGCCGATGAACGGGACGATCTGAGCTGGGGACCGAACAATACCTTCAAATTTCCGAAGCTGGGAGGGACCGGGGCGATCTACGAGGGAATTGCCGGGTCGTTCAGGGACTGGATCCATCTGAACCACGAGATGCAGACGGTCGATCTGGAAGCGAAACAGGTCAGGTTCACCAACGGCAGGGTGGAGTCGTATGATGTGCTGATCACTACGGCTCCTCTGGACGTGTTTGTCAGGTCATGCAACTCCATGCCGGAAGCGGTTGTTACCGCCACGGATGGCCTGGTCCATAACGGCGGTCTGATCGTTGGGCTCGGGTTTGACGGGGGCCGGACGGATACAAAGTGCTGGATGTATTTCCCGGAGAACAACAGCCCATTCTACCGGGTGACAAATTTCCACAACTATTCTCCCTACAATGTGCCTAACAGCGACACGGACCGCTCCTTTTCCCTTATGTGCGAGACCACCTACTCGCCACACAAACCGGAGTCTTCGGCGACCATCGTGGGTGAAACGATCCAGGGGCTTATCAAGAGTGGCATGATCGAGAACCGGCAGAGTGAGGATATTGTCAGCCGTTATCTGATCGATATTCCTTACTCCTATCCGGTGCCGACGTTGGGGCGGGATAGGGCGCTTAACCTGATCCAGCCATATCTCGAATCAAGGGACGTTTATTCCCGCGGACGTTTCGGCGCCTGGAAATACGAGGTAGGCAACATGGATCACTCCTTCATGCAGGGGGTAGAAGTGGTTGACCGGTTGTTGGCGGGAGCAGAAGAAAAGGTTATCAACGGAAAGGGTTGACAGGGCTTGAGCCGGTGGGCAAGTTGCAACTACTCAAAGGGCTTGATTCATGTATCGGCAGGATTGCCGTCTGGGGTGCCGCGCTCATTCCGCAACGACTGCCGGTTGGGCCCCCCTGTTCATTCCTTCTCATCCGCCCCGGTGGCATCGGCGACGCCGTACACCTGATCCCCGCAATCAGCGCCATCAAGTCTGCATACCCGGACGCGGGCATCGACATCCTCGCCGAAAAACGCAACAGCGCTATCTTCATCCTCTCCCCCTATATCCGCCATGTCTTCCATTATGACCGGCCGGCCGAGTTGTTCCGCGCCCTGTGCACCGCCTACGATGTGGTCATCGACACCGAACAGTGGCACCGCCTGTCGGCTGTTGTCGCCCGCATGACCCGCACGCCTGTGCTGATAGGCTATGCCACTAACGAGCGCGCACGCCTGTTTACCCATCCCGCGCCCTACTCCCAGGGCGAGTATGAGATTGACAGCTTTTTCAGACTGCTTGTGCCGTTAGGTATCGAGCCGCACGAGGTGGTTTTCCCTTTTCTCGATGTTCCCGGCGAAGCGGTGGAACAGGGGGACGCGCTTCTGGGGGAGATCAAAGGAAAGGCATACGTGATCATTTTCCCCGGCGCCAGTATCCCGGAACGACAATGGGGAGCGGAAAGGTTCAGGAAAGTCGCTGAAATGCTGACTGCATTTGGGATAGCGGTTGTCGTGGTGGGGGGCAGAGAAGACGAGCGGCAGGGAGAGATTATCGTTGCCGGCGGGGCGGGGCTGAACTTGGCGGGCCGGACCTCGTTGTCCGAAACCGCGGCGGTTATTCAGAAAAGCGTCCTGCTGGTAAGCGGTGATTCCGGCGTGTTGCACATTGCCGTGGGGCTAGGGGTTCCGACCGTGTCGTTGTTCGGGCCGGGAAGGGCGAAAAAATGGGCGCCGCGGGGAGAGCACCATCTGGTGATCGATAAGGTGCTCACCTGTTCCCCCTGCACAACCTTCGGCACCACGCCCCCATGCCCCATCGCTGCCCGGTGCATGCGGGACATCACCGTCGATGAGGTCTGCAACGCCGTGACCGTCCTGCTGACTGCCACGGGGGGCCTTCCTTCTTCCTGTTATCGGAACAAAGAAGGAGAGGAACGGCGTTCCTAACGTCTCCTAGGCCTCGATGGGCGCAGGTTCGCAGAGATTCTCGGCGCAATTGGCCTCAGCGCCGCAGGTGAAGCAGTAGAACTTGGGGGCGGTGGTGATGCGCGCGATCTCCTCTGTTTTTCCGTTGCTTCTGAGCATACACATGTGGCTGTGAGTGGTTGCGCCGCAACGGCAGGTTGCTGTCGTCATGTTTTCCCTCCTTTGTTGAGATATGTTCTCTGTTTCTATATACCAATATCATCATACGGGCAAGAGCCGGGCTCTGTCGCTGGTCCGGCGAGTATTTTTTATTCGCAGACCGCCGACAAATATGGTACATTTTTTCGGTTAATACCTTTTTTCAATGAGGAGAAACGCCGAGATGCCATTCAAGCCCACATCCCTTCTCGTGACCGGTGGCGCCGGTTTCATCGGTTCCAACTTCATCCATTCCTTCATCGCCGCCAACCCCGGCTGCGACGTGACCAATCTGGATTGCCTGACCTATGCGGGCAATCTGAAAAATCTGACCGCAGTGGAGAATAACCCCCGCTACCGTTTCATCAAGGGGGACATCTGCGATGCCTCCCTGGTGGCGACCATTCTGAAGGAACGGTCGGTCGATGCGGTGGTTCATTTTGCCGCAGAATCCCATGTGGACCGCTCCATTACCGGTCCCGAGATCTTCGTGCGCACCAATGTGCTGGGGACGCAGGTCCTGCTGGAGGAGAGTCGCCGACACTGGCAGTCCGGGGCGGTGCCTGATTTTCGCTATCTCCAGATATCGACGGACGAGGTCTACGGTTCCCTTGGCGAAACCGGCTTTTTTACCGAACAGACCCCTCTGGCCGCCAACTCCCCCTATTCGGCCAGCAAGGCCGGCGCGGACCTGCTGGTGCGGGCCTATCACGAAACCTACGGCATGCCGACCCTCAATACCCGTTGTTCCAATAACTATGGCCCCTACCACTTCCCCGAGAAACTGATCCCGCTCATGATCCACAATATCATTACCAAAAAACCGCTTCCGGTTTACGGCGATGGTCTCAATGTGCGCGACTGGCTGCATGTGCGCGACCACGCCGTGGCGGTGGAGACGGTTCTGAAACATGCCGCCCCCGGCTCAGTCTACAACATCGGCGGCAACAACGAGTGGAAGAACATCGATATCGTTCATCTGGTCTGCGACCTGCTGGATGCGCGGTTGGGCCGTTCCGCCGGCGAGAATCGCAGCCTGATCGTTTTTGTAAAGGACCGTCCCGGCCATGATCGTCGCTATGCCATTGACGCTTCAAAGTTGAAGCGCGATCTGGGCTGGGGGCCTGCCTACACCTTTGAGCGGGGCATCGCCGAGACCATCGACTGGTACCTGGCCAATCAGGAGTGGGTGGCCGAGGTCACCTCCGGCGCGTACCGCGAATACTACACACAACAATACGGGGGCAAACAATGATTCTGGTGGTTGGAGCCAACGGCATGCTGGGACGGGATTTGATGCCCCTGCTCGGCGACCGGGGACGGGGGGTGGATATCGATGGGATCGACATCACCTCCCTGGAGTCCGTGGAACGCGTTCTCACGGCGGTACGTCCGTCGGTGGTGATAAATTGCGCCGCATACACCGACGTGGACGGTTGCGAGAGCAATCAGGAAACCGCCATGCGGGTCAATGGGGAAGGGGTGGGCCATCTGGCCATGGCGAGCCGCACGATCGGAGCGCGTCTGGTCCAGATCAGTAGCGATTATGTCTTTGACGGCAGCAAGGGCACTCCCTACCTGGAAGACGACGCCCCCAACCCCCTCAGCGTCTATGGCGAGTCCAAGCTGGCCGGCGAGATGAACGCGGCCGTCAACCCCGATCACCTGATCGTGCGCACCCAATGGCTCTACGGCCTCCACGGCAAGAACTTCGTCGAAACCATGCTGCGCTTAGGCTCAGAGCGGGATGAACTTTCGGTGGTGGACGACCAGGTCGGTTCGCCCACCTGGACCGTGGACCTGGCCCACGCCGTTGTGGCTCTGCTGGAAAAGGGGTGCCGGGGCGTGTACCATGCCGCCAACGAGGGGTACTGTTCGTGGAACGATTTTGCCCGCGCCATCTTTCAGGAGGCGGGTATGGCGGTAAAGGTCACTGCCATGACCACCGAGCAGTTGAACCGTCCGGCGAGGCGCCCGCTCTATTCAACGCTGGACTGCGGCAAGCTGGCGCGTGACGGCGGCTATCGGCCGCAGCCGTGGCGGGATGCGCTGCGGTCGTATTTGAAATTGAGAAAATAACTGTTTACAGGGAGATGTTCATGGAACGAGGAGAACGCCCTTGGGGGGAATACGTTGTACTGGATGAGAATGCCAGCTACAAGATCAAGCGCATCGAGGTCAAGCCGGGACAACGTTTGTCGTTGCAGAAACACCACCACCGCAGCGAGCACTGGATCGTCGTATCCGGCATTGCCAAGGTCACCTGTGGCGATGAGGAGTTTTTCGTCAATGTCAACGAATCCACCTTTATCCCGATCGGGAAGAACCACCGCCTGGAAAATCCGGGGAAGATCCCTCTGGTAATCATCGAGGTGCAGAGCGGCGAGTATCTCGGTGAAGACGATATCGTCCGTTTTGATGATGATTACAACCGTTGTTCTTTGCCCGATGCCTCTTAACGTTCTGCTGCGGATATACATGTCTAACTATTTAAAATATATCGCTATCATCTTTTTGCTGCTGGTGCTGCCGGCCTGCGCCACCACATCCACGACGGTTGTGGACGAGGAGGTGGTCACCAACAAGCAACCGATGGCAACCTATAAATCCCTGGTCATCCGCAACTTCGAACTGAATCGCGAATTGTACACCAGCGTCCCGGAAGGGCGCATGGGCGAGCGCGAACGGCGCTATGCCCAGATGCCGGCGGAATTTGCCGAGCAGATAGAGCGTTACGTCCGCTCACGGCATACCTATCAGGAGGTGGCTCGCGACGGTCAGGTAACCGGGACGACGCTTGTGCTGAAGGGACGCTTTACCAGGATCGGGCGCTTCCGCATCTCCATCACGGCAACACTGTACGATGGCGCCACCGGCCAGGAGGTCGCCTATTTCCGTCAAACCCTGTGGGATGTCTTCGACACCAGTGAGACCCTCAGCAGCCTGGCCCGGGAAGTGGCCGACTTCATAGACCGCATTCAATACAAGTAAGGAAGGGGCTCTTCGTGTACATCGTGATCCTTGCCGGCGGTTCCGGCACCCGCTTCTGGCCCCTGTCCCGGGCTGCGCGTCCCAAACAGCTCATCTCCATCACCGGGGACAGGACCATGCTCCAGCGGACGGTGGAGCGGGTGCTGCCGCTCCACCCTAAACGCATCCTGGTGATCACCAACCAGATTCAGGCCGAAGAGACCGAACTGCAACTCTCCCGGTACCGGGATGTGCCCATCGATGTCATCGCTGAGCCGTCTGCCCGGAATACCGCCCCGGCCATCGGGCTCGCCGCCGCCATCATTGCCGCCCATGACCCGACCGGGATCATGGCGGTCCTGCCTGCGGACCATTTCATCAAGGACGAGGAGAGCCTTCGGGCAACCCTGGTCCATGCCGGTCATGCGGCGCGCAATGGTTACCTGGTGACCCTGGGGATCATGCCATCCCGCCCCGAGACCGGCTACGGCTATATCGAGGCCGATCTGGAACTGCGGGGCGACGGACCGTTCCCGGTGCGCCGCTTCGTGGAAAAGCCGCCCCTTGTACAGGCGATCCGCTATCTGGAAGAGGGCAATTTCTTCTGGAACAGCGGGATGTTCATCTGGCGCTGCGATACGATCCTGAGCGAGATCGCCTTCTATCTGCCCGACTTGGGGTGGGCCTTGTCGGGAATCTCGTTTACCAGCGATGTGTGGGAACTCTCCGATCTGGCAGCGCAGATCAAGGCGATGTACGACTCGATTGAAGGTGTTTCCATCGATTATGCCGTTATGGAAAAGTCCTCCAAGGTGCAGGTGGTGCCGGTCGAAATGGGATGGAGCGACGTAGGGAGCTGGAGCGCGTTGCCCGAGGTGGTTGCCCCGGATGCCTCCGGTACGGTGTGCATCAATGCCGCCGGTCATGTCGCGATAGATTCGACCGATTGCCTGATCTACGCCGATGGCAAGGTCGTGGCCACGATCGGGGTCAAGGGGCTGGTGGTGGTTTCAACCCCCGATGCCTTGTTGGTATGCGATCGTGAGCGGGCTCAGGACGTGAAAAAGGTTGTCGAACAACTGGCGGAGCGCGGACTTACTTCCTGTCTGTAGGAGGGCGTTTCATGACAGACGAACATTCGGCTCTTCCCGTGACCCGGTTTGCCCCTGCCGGACGGGCTTCCAACGAGCTCCTGGCGGAACAGCGGCGCGCCGTTCTCCGTGAAGAGGTTGTGGATGCCCTCATCCAGGCCATGCCGGGTTATGCGATGCTGGTGAACGAACAGCGGCAGATCGTGGCCTTGAACCGTAACGTGCTCACGCTTATCGGGACTGCCGACGATGCAGTGCTGGTAGGCAAGCGCCTCGGCGAAGCGCTTAACTGCGTTCATGTTGGCGATTTACCCGGCGGGTGCGGTACGGGAGCCTATTGTTCCGTATGCGGCGTTGTACTCGCCCTTTTGGATAGCCAACAAAGCGGCGGGCCGATCGTGCGGGAGTGCTTGGTCACCTTGCAGGGGGACCAGGCTCTTGCCCTCGATATGCAGGCAACGGCAACCCCGCTGCAGATCCATGACCAGAAGTTCACCGTAATGGTGCTCCAGGATATCAGCAGTGAAAAGCGTCGTCAGGTCCTGGAACGCCTTTTTTTCCACGACGTCATCAACACGACGGGTGGCATTCATGGTTTGGCCTCTCTCCTGGCGGAACAGGAAGATGTGCCGGAGCGCGTGCAGACTGAGTATGTCGCCTGGCTTGTGGCACTATCGGAAAATCTGCTGGACGAGATTCGGGGCCAACGCAACCTGTTGGAAGCGGAACAGGGAGAGCTTGTACCGGAAATATCCCCGGTAAGCATCCGGGCGGTACTACAGGAAACCACCCGGCTGTTCAACTATCACGACAAAACCCCCGGCAGGAACCTGGTGCTGAAGGATGGGCCTGATTGCACCGTTACCACCGACGCGGCCATCCTGCGGCGGATCGTCGGCAACATGACGCTGAATGCCCTTGAGGCAACGCCGGTGGGAGGCGTGGTGACCATTTCGGCGGATACGGATGGCGCCTGGGTAACCATTGATGTGCATAACCGGGGTGTCATCCCGCAGGAGGTACAGTTGCAACTGTTCAAGCGCTCCTTCAGCACAAAATCGTTGTCGGGTCGCGGTATCGGCACGTACAGCATGAAACTGTTCGGAGAACGCTATCTCAAGGGCAAGGTTTCCTTCAAAAGTTGTCAGGATGAAGGGACTACCTTTACGTTTGCCCTGCCCCTTGGTTAGAGCCCGGTGCGGTTCATGGGTTTGGTGAACTAACTGCACAGAATTCATGCTGTTTTTTTTGTCACATTCGTCAACCCGTACGCTTGTGTCGGTTGACTATTGGGGGAGCTGTGGAAATTTCTATTCAACAAGAGTTGGAGAAGATTCGGGAGCGGGGATTGTACCGCAAGACGCATCTTATCGAGGGACGCCAATCGGCGTGGGTGGAGATGGGCGGTAAAAAGGTGCTGCTGCTCTGCTCCAACAACTATTTGGGGCTTGCCGACCATCCGGCCTTGATCGAGGCTGCGGTCAACGCAACAACGCAGTTTGGCGTTTCGAGCGGCGCCTCGCGGCTCGTGTCCGGCACCATGGAACTGCATGAGCGCCTGGAGGCTGCGGTTGCCCGCTTCAAACATACCGAGGCTGCGCTGCTTTTCAACAGCGGCTATGCCGCCAATACCGGCATCATTTCGGCTTTGGTCGGGCGCGGCGACATCATCTTTTCCGACCGGCTCAACCATGCCAGCATCATTGACGGCGCGCTTCTGTCCGGCGCCCAGTTGGTGCGCTATCCCCATAACGATCACAACGCCCTGGCCCGGTTGCTGGAAAAACAGCGGGGTTCTGGGCGCGCCCTGATCGTTACGGACGGCGTCTTTAGCATGGATGGCGATATTGCCCCCCTCAGGGAACTGGTCGGGCTCAAAGCCGCCCATGGGGCGCTCTTGATGGTGGATGACGCCCACGGCAGCGGGGTTCTCGGCGAACAGGGGAGGGGGACGACTGAGATGCTGGGCATCACGGAGGGTGTGGATGTCCTCATGGGGACCTTCGGCAAGGCCCTGGGGAGTTACGGCGCCTATGCCTCTGTTTCGCAGGAGTTGCGGGAGTTGTTGCTCAATCGGGCCCGCAGCTTTATCTTTTCCACCTCCCTGCCGCCGTCGGTGCTGGCGGCGTCCCTGGCGGCCATCGAACTGGTGCAGTCGCCGGAAGGGGCGAACCGGCGGGAGCAGCTCCGCCGCAATAGCGACCTGTTCAGAAACAGCATGCGCTCGGCCGGTTTTACGCTCCCCGATGGGGCCACTCAGATCGTACCGCTCGTGACCGGGCAGGCCGACACCACCATGAGGTTTTCCGAGATGCTGTTGGATGAAGGATTATACGTCCAGGGGATACGTCCCCCCACCGTACCTGCCGGTGCCTGCCGGCTCCGTTTTACCCTCATGGCGACCCATGGCAGCGACGACCTGACCTGGGCTGCGGAGCGGATCATTGCGGTCGGCCGGCGTTTGGGGGTTATCTGATGCCGTGGTATGAAGGGTGTGGCGGTGAACGCCTCTGGTATCGGGAACAGGGGCAGGGACCTGCCCTGGTACTGATCCATGGCTGGTGCATGTCCTCTGCCATATGGCGCTTCCAGCTCGACCGGCTCTCTGACGGTTTCCGCGTGATCGCTCCGGACCTGCGCGGCCACGGGGATTCCCCACACGGCTCCGCCGAATGCTGCCGTGAGACCTTCGTTGCCGACCTTGCGGCGCTTTTCCGCCATCTCGACCTGCATGGCGCCATCCTGGCGGGCTGGTCCCTGGGCACCCAAGTGGCCATAAGCGCAGTACCCCTGCTCAGGGAACGGCTGGACGGGTTGGCACTGATCTGCGGTACGCCTTGCTTCACCTCCCGGGCGGATTTCCCCCATGGGCTCTCCCCGGTCGAGGCCGAGGGCATGGCCCTCAAGGTCCGTCGCAACCTGAAACGGGCCCTTGAGGGGTTTGCCGCACGCATGTTCGCCCCCGGCGAACTGGTCGGGACTGACCGCTCGGACGAGGTCCGTGCCCTGGTGGCTGGGATACCGGCTCCGGAAACGGAGGTGGCGCTTCAATCCCTGACATCGCTCGCGGAGGCCGACGTGAGGTCAGAGCTTGCGGCCATCGACCTGCCGACCCTGGTGATCAGTGGCGGACTCGATCCGATCTGTCCCGCTCCGGCTTCGGCCTACATGGCGGAACGGATACCCTCCTGCCGCCATGTGACATATGCAGGCTGCGGTCATGCACCATTCCTGACCCATTGCGACGCAGTAAATGCCCGTCTTACGGATTTCTGCCGGGAGGTGCAGGGCAGTGTTTGACAGGCGCAAGGTCGGCAGATCATTTCACCGGCATGCTGATGCATACGACCGGTTCGCTTCCGTGCAACAGCGGGTGGTGCGGCGCCTTATGGAACTGTTGGAGGCACATATCAACGTGGCTCCCCGCACCGCGTTGGATATCGGGTGCGGCACCGGGGCGCTGGTGGGCGCTCTGAAGCGGCGCTATCCAAACACCATGTGCTGCGGGCTCGACCTGGCCTTCAATATGCTCGTCCAGGCCGGCGCCAAGGGGGGGAAGGGGTGCCTGCTCGTCAATGGCGACGCAGAACATCTCCCTTTCCAGGGGGGGGCATTCGATCTTGTGGTCTCAGCATCGACTTTGCAATGGCTCGATTCCCTGGATGGCTGTCTCGAAGAGTGCCGGAGGGTGGTCAAGCGGGATGGAGTGATCGCCCTGGCCTTTTTTGGAGGCACTACACTGTGGGAATTGCAGGAGTGCTACCGCGAGGCGCTCTCCCGGCGTACGTCGGGAGACGACCCGCGTATGGGGCGTCTGCATCGTTTCATGGGGATCGAGGCGGTGCGGCAGGCGGTGGAGCGGCTTGACGTCGGGGAAGCGCTGGTGACCAGCGAGACCGAGATGGAGTATCATCCCGATGTGCCGGGGCTCCTCTCGTCCATCAAGGGGATCGGCGCCGGTGCGGCGTCGCGGGGTGGTGCCGGGGGGCTCGGGTGGCGCGGCATTCTCAAGGATATGTCCGAGGCCTACCAGCGGCGCTTCTTTGTGGATGGAAAGATCCCTGCAACCTATGAGGTAATCTACCTCATAGTAAAACCGGCATAAACTCCACCATCAGTCAGAGTGCGGCGATAATCTTCTTGGCCAGGGGGTGAATGACGCTGTAGTGCACTTCGACCCCTTCCCGTTTACCCTCGATGATCCCTTTATGCTTCAACAGGGCCAGGTGTTGGGATACCGTGGCTTGGGGCAGGTTGAGACACTCCCAGATATGTTTCACATTACATTCCTGGGTGCAGAGGCCGGCCACGATCTTGAGCCTGATCGGATGGCCCAGTACCTTCAAAACCTCCGCCTCGGCTGCAAATTGTTTATTGACGCTGAATTCCATGGGTTGCCTCGTATAAAAGATTATGAAAAAGAATATATATTGATTTTTAGGCTGTCAAGGAGAAAAGTCCCGGAGTAATTGATAATATCTGAGGCAGGTGGCCGGTCAGCCGGGGAAGATGTCCTTACTCAGGTGGCAGGCCGCAAAGTGGCCGTCCCGTTTTTCTTCCAGCACCGGCGGGGTGGTGCGGCAGAGTTCCACGGCATAGCGGCAGCGGGGGTGAAAACGGCATCCCGGGGGGATGGCCAGGGGAGACGGGAGGTCGCCGGCAAGGACGACCGCCGTGTGTCCCGGCTGGCCGCTGATGCGCGGGATGGCTGCGATCAGCGCCTCGCTATAGGGGTGCTGATACTGCTGGAAGAGCTGGGCTGCCGACGCACTCTCGACGATCACCCCCAGGTACATGACCAGCACCCGGTCGCAGATATGCCGCAGGACCGAAAGATCGTGGGAGATGATGGCCATGGTCAGGTGGTGTTCGGACTTCATGGTCTGGAGAAGATTGATGATCTGGGCCTGGATGGAGATGTCCAGGGAGGAAACCGGTTCGTCGGCGATGATGATCTCGGGCGACGAGGCCAAAGCGCGCGCAATGCCGATGCGCTGGCGCTGACCGCCGGAGAATTCGTCGGGGAAACGGTTGGCGTGCTCCGCCTTCAGACCGACGGTTTCCAAGAGCTGCAGCATTGTTGCGCGTATCGCCTGCCGTGAACTGCCTCCGTCAATGATCAACGGTTCTGCGATGGAGTCGCCGATGCGCATGCGCGGGTTCAGGGAGGAGAAGGGGTCCTGGAAGATCATCTGAGTCCGCCGGCGGAATCGTTCCCGTTCCGCCGGAGGAAGCGTGTGGATCGCCCTGCCGCAGTAACGGACCTCCCCGCCGTCGGGGGGCATAAGGCCGGCCAGTATCTTGCCCAGGGTCGATTTCCCGCACCCGGACTCACCGGCAATACCGACGGTTTCTCCCCTGGCGATCTCCACGTCAACCCCGTCAACCGAGGTGAGCAGCCCTGTTTGCGAGGCGGGTCCGGCACTGACCCGGAACTGTTTGCGGAGCTTTATTCCGCTGAGAAGTGACTGATTCGGTGTCATAGGCGTTTCCAGCAGCGTACGTAGTGTCCGGGAGAAACCTCCTCCAGCTCGGGGACCTGGGTCCGGCATGGGGGGAAGGCCACGGGGCAGCGCTCGCAGAAGCCGCAACCGGACAGTTCTTTGGTCAGGCCGGGAGGCTGCCCCGGAAGGGTAGTAAGTGGCTGTCCCGGTTGCGCGTTCTGGGGAAGGGATGCCAAAAGTGCAGCGGTATAGGGGTGCCGGGGGACGCCGAGGAGTTCCGCTGTCGGGGCCGATTCCACGATGCGGCCGGCATACATGACGCAGGTTCTCTCGGATCGCTCGGCCACAATGCCCAGATCGTGGGTGATCAGCAGGATGCCCATGTCCGCCGACTGCCGGAGGGAGTCGATCAGTTCAAGAATCTGGGCCTGGATAGTGACATCCAGGGCGGTCGTCGGCTCGTCGGCTATCAAGAGCGCCGGGTTGCAGGCCAGGGCCATGGCGATCATCACCCGCTGGCGCATGCCGCCGCTCAATTGGTGGGGGTAGTCGCGCATGCGGTCGCCGGAGGACGGTATCCCCACCTTGCGCAGCAACTCCTCGCCGTATTCGGCCGCCTCGCGGCGAGACATGCCCCGGTGCAGCCGGAGCGGTTCCCCAACCTGCTCCCCGATGCGCAGGACCGGGTTGAGTGAGGTCATGGGCTCCTGGAATACCATGGATATCCTGCTGCCCCGGATGGAACGCATGGCATCCTCGGGGAGCGGGACGAGATCGGCCCCGTCGAAGGTGATCGCGCCGGAGCGGATGAAACCTGGCGAGGGGATGAGCCGCATGATGGAGAGGGCGGTCAATGACTTGCCCGATCCCGATTCGCCCACAAGGGCAACGGTGCTTCCCCTGTCGACCTCCATGCTGACGTCGTTGACCGCCGTCAGGACTCCGTGCGGTGTTCTGAAACAGGTGCTCAGGTTTTTGATCGAGAGGAGTGTGCTCACCAGCGTCCCCTGCCGGAAGGTGATTGGGGCCGTGTTGGACGAAACAGTGATATGGTGGTGTCGTGACGAGTCATTGCGGCGTCAGTGTAACCAGTCTCCCGCCACTTTACAACGGTAAATTTTCGGAACGGCCCCACAGTGGCCGTGACCTTACCCCTTCAATAGAACCAGTTCTTGCTTAGGTTTTTCGGTCTTTTGTTCTTTTTCAAATGTTCTTGCAAACTCAGTCGGTGCCATGCCGTTCAGTGAGCTGTGCGGCCTTTCCGAGTTGTAAT
>NZ_VZQZ01000008.1 GCF_008802365.1 Oryzomonas japonica
CCCGCGACCAGATCGGCGGCACCTTCAAGCAGTACTGGAACTCGTTCAAACTGTACGCCAACACCCGGTTTGACCTGCCGAGTGAAACCTTCACCGAACTTCTCACCGGCATCAAATACTTCCCCACGGCAAACCTGATCCTGACCGCGGAATGGTACCAGAGCTACCCGACCTTCGACTCAACGTCCATCTACTCGATATTTGCCGTTGATCGTTACCAGGAAGCCCTCATCCGTGCCGACTACACCATCAACGACAAACTGTCGGTCAACGCCGGCTACACCAGGCAATTCTATGGTGAGAGCAGCGATGCCTCTGACGTCGTCGAGGTGGGCTGCCGGATTCGTCCGATCGACCAAATACTCATCAGCCTGAACTACGACCACAACAACGGTTACGGCGGCGACCTGAACGGAGGCAGCGCCGAGGTGAACTACACCCCGATCAAGCCTCTGGAACTGGCGGCCGGCCTCCAGTACGACGTCTACCAGTTCGACCGGACGACCGGAGACGAAACTGCCCGCAAATACTGGGTTGGTGGCAAATACAAACTTGCCAAGAACATGTCCGCGTCCGTCCGGGTTGAAGACAACGTCAATGCCCAGTACAAAAACGACTGGCAAGGTCGTGCGGTCTTCAACTACGACTTTTAGAAAGGAGGGACCTACGTGAAGCGAATTGTATTAATCCTGGCACTTCTCGGCTTCGGCCTGATCTGTTTACAGCAACAGTCGTACGCCGACAAGAAGATGTCTCACGCGGAATACGCCAAGATGGCGATCAAGGAATGCAACGACTGCCATAAAGGCGAAGGCATTGCGCCCAACCACGACGCCGACTTTGTGCGTGGCCACCGCGTCCTGGCCAGCAGGGCCGGCAACAACTGCAGTCAATGCCACCAACAGGCCTGGTGTCTCGACTGTCACCAGGGAGGCGGCACGGGGGACGACCTGTCCCAGAGCAATGCGGGCCGCGACTACAAACCGAAAAGCCACCGGAGCGGTTGGCTGCAGATTCACCCGATCAAGGCTCAGGACAACCAGCAGCAATGCTATCGCTGCCATGATCAGAAATACTGCACGGCATGCCACAGCAAACTTCCCCAGGCCGGCCTGAAATCACTGGGTTTCAAATCCCACAACAGCCAGGTGGGAGCCAGATGGGGCATGGACCATGCGACCGAAGCGCGGCGGAACCTACAGGCGTGCCAGACGTGCCATGCCGACGGCGACACCTGCAAGAAATGCCACAGCACAAAATCAGCAAGCGGTGGCGGTGTGAACCCCCATCCGCGCGGCTTCAAGGGCGGCAACTACAAAGACAGAAGCGGCGGCAAGGTTTGCTTGCAGTGCCATATGTCGGGAACCTTTTAAGTAATATCAACCAGAAGGAGGAAAACTATGCAGATCAAGAAGTTAAGCATGATGTTGCTGGGCGCGCTGTCCTGTGCCGTATTGTTGAACGGCTGCGGCGCCAGCAGCAAAGAAGCGGGCGTGCTTCCAAGCGATGTGCCCAGCGTTGGAGATGCCGTCTGCCGTCAGTGCCACAGCGCCGATGTTGATGCGTTGACTGGTGTGGGCATCGTTGCCCAGTACGATAGCAGCTCTCCCCACAAAGATTCACCATACGCAAACAACGGTAACGGTTGTGAAGCCTGCCACGGCGGCGGTGCCCAACATAATGGCGTTGGCCCGATCCCCTACCCAAAGCCGTATGACGGCAACGGTACACGTTGCGCAACCTGCCACACTGGCGGCTATGCTACAAATGCCCCAACCATGTTTGCCAGTTCCAAACATGCCAATGTTCAAGTGGAGACGTCTAGCCCTTGTCTGCGTTGTCACTCCAATGAAGGCGCGGTTCTGGGTGCCACTTACGGTTTGACCGGCAACAGGACCTTGATGGACAACACCACGTATCAGGGGCTTGTGCCACTGGCCAAGGAATATACACAGTTCAAGTGTGAAACCTGCCATGAGCATGGCGCCGGACTTCGACCGGTGAAGACACATGATGCAGCCGGCAACCTCGTCAACTGGAATCCCAGCGGCAGCAATCTCAATAACGACCAGTTCAACTTCTGCACCAGTTGCCATGGGCTCGTAGACAATGACCGCAAACATGTCATGGCGTCAGGCAATACCCCAACGATATTCGGCACCATATCCACCGTCAAGGTCGGCCATCACGAGACGACCTGGTATCGTGTCATAGCCACCACCCACTACAACAACCCTAACAATACTGTCAACGGAATCACCGGGTACGTGATTCGGAAAACAGGCGACAAGCCGTGCTTCGATTGCCATGCACATGAAGCCAGGACAAACACAAATCTGAACAATCCGGCCTCTGCTACCTATAGTGCAGCCAATGAAACCATTTACACCAAGTGGGCAAGTTCGGGACATGCGGGCGATCTTCTGAAAGCAAAGTACGCAGCAGTCGGCACCACTGCCAACAGCGCAGCTCTTGTTGATACTGCTATGACAACGGGGGTTAACGACACCACCGCCGCCGCCTGGAATCATTACGACTGGAGCGGTACCAGCCGTCAAACCTGCCAGCGTTGCCATACGGCAACAGGCGCTTCCAACTTCCTGAGTAATCCTGCGAAATATGACAACACCGCCAATGACTTCTCCCACTTGGCTGGCTGGAAAACCTCTTCCAAAAGCTCGAATCAAAGGGAGATGCTCTACTGCTGGGGTTGCCACAGCAATGCCGGCGCCGGAGTGCTGCGCAATCCGGGTGCCTATACGGCCCAGGAATACACAATGAACGGCGCAAAAGCCGCCTACCCGGACGTTGTCGCATCAAACCTCTGTATTGCCTGCCATTCGGGTCAGGCCAGTGGAGAAACCATTACCGCCCTTGCTGATACGAGCATGAGCAATGTCTCATTCGTCAACTCCCATTACATGGCAGCTGCCGGTACGATGTACATGAAGATGGGGTTCATCAACTTCACCTCTCTCACCGCGGTGATCGGTTCCAGCACGTATGGACAGACCCTCAAGTCCGACACCGATATCCAGGGCGGCGTTACCAGCTGGCACCGGAAACTCGGTACACCGGCTGTGGAAGGTGATGACCTCGCTGTTGGTAGCGGCATCCTGACATCCAATGGCCCCTGCGTAACCTGCCACATGAAGGGTTATGAAACCGGTACCGGCTCCAAGCATTTGGCACTGGCGACCCGCCCCGGTTCCGGTCACTCTCTGGAGATAGACACGAATGCATTCCAGCAGGTCTGCATTAACTGCCACTCTGACAATGGCGGCGCAGCTGATGGGAGCACGGTCTGGAGTGTATTGATTCAGCCGGCTTCCGATAAATTCCAGGCTGCGCTGACGGTTGCCACGTCACTGCTGCACAACAACTTCAACATCGACTATGACTCTGCCAACTACCCCTACTTCTTCCCGGTTGGCGTAGACCATACTGTCAGGACAAATGGTGTAACCGACTGGACTCGTAGTGGCGCGTTGACCAATGCGCAGGCCAAGAAGCTGATGGGGGCTTGCTTCAATATCAACATGCTCAGCCGCGAGCCTGGTGCTTACATCCATGCACGTACGTATTCCCAGCGGTTATTGTACGATACCATCGACTTCCTGGATGACAAGGCGATGAATATGTCTGTTGGGGCAACGTTAGTTGCGGCACCATTCAGCTATACTAAAGGTACTGACGCCAATACAGGTACTACCCCTGTTGTCTCATACCTGTTGAACCACAGCCACGGAACCGGTGCATGGAGCAGTCCGGAACGCCCGTAACCTGATCTGCAGTTTCTGCAATTCATAGATGTTAAATTGCCCCGCCTCGCAAGAGGCGGGGTTTTCTTATGGCCGGTAATTTGCTATTCTTATTTCGATGAACATATCCCACAAAAAAATCAATATACTGGCATCCTGCCTGGCCCTCTCCCTGCTGTCCCATATCCTCTTCCTTTACACCTTGAGAATGTTCGGGACCTACACCTTTGTGGCGCCGGTCAACCATACCCAGGCCGTCATGGTCGATCTGGCCAAGCTCCGTGAAAACAGCGCGCCGGTGGACCCCCAAAAACCCCGGGAGGCCAGCGATGAAGGCAAGAGCCCGCAGGAAGAACCGGGGGAAAAACGGCATGGAGCCCAAGCGGGAAAGGCCGACAGCCCGGCACCGACGGCGGGGCCGGCAGAGCATGTGAAGCTGAAGCCGGCCGACAGTCCCACCCCCAAGAAACAGAAAATCGACACACCTGCGGAGAGCAGTCAACCGGCAAGCGCTCCGCTGCCTGGTGCTGCGCGCAAGGCAGCGACCGCACCGGCAATCGCCCCGCCTCTGAGGACGGCGGGAGAGTTTCTGGCGTCCAAGAACGAGAAGCTCACGTACGCCATAAGCCTGCTCGGCCTTCCGGTGGGTAACGCCGAACTGGAGGCTAAAAACGAAAACGGAGAAGTCCGGATTACCCTGCGGATCAAGTCGAATACCGCAATCTCCAGCCTCTACCCCGTGGACGACGTCGTCGAAACGCGCCACATCGCCGGGAACTTCCTCATTACGAAGATAAAACAGCAGGAAGGCTCATTTAAAAGCGATATAGGATTCACCCTGTTTTTGCGGGACAAGAGCGTCTTCTGGATCGATCTTCTGAAAAAACGCAGCATAAAGGAATCCATTCCGACCAGCGACGTGCTCGATACCCTGTCGGGATTTTACTATCTGAGAAACCGGGCTTTGCAGGTCGGCACGACGGAGATGCTCCACATTTACGACAGCGAAGTCTATGCAGACGTGCCGGTAGAGGTCCTGCGCCGGGAAAAGATGCGTCTGCCCAATTTGAAGGAAGTGAATACCGTGGTTGTCCGCCCGCTCCAGCAGACCGCCGGGATTTTCAGGCGAACGGGGGAGATCCTGATCTGGATGACCGATGACGCCAACAAGGTGCCGGTCAGAATCGTCACCTCGATTGCGCTCGGCAAGGTAACGGCTGACCTTGTGTCGGCTGAAACGACGCCTGTGGACGAAAAAGCCAAGGAAAAATAGTTCCCGCCACGGCCATATTCTGGTAATAATAGCACCTTATGAAAAAGCTCATTCACTACACCCTGCTGGTCATCGCCTGTTACCTCGCCTATGTCGTCATTTCCCTGAGCCTGGCCCCGCCGGTCTCCAGCCTGACCGACCGAAAATTCACCATGACCATTCAGGTCAAGGACTGGCAGGGGGAGTACCATCCCTTTGTGGTCGGGCCGCCGAACCGCTACTGGACCCCTTCCGGCCGTATCCCGCCCGAGATGAAGTGGGCGGTGATCCTGGCCGAGGACAGCAACTTCTACACGCATGAAGGTTTCGACGTCAAGGCCATCAAGAACGCCATCAAGTACGACCTGGAAAAGAAAAGCCTCAAACGCGGCGCCTCCACCATCACCCAGCAGACCGCCAAAAACCTGTTCCTCTCCCGGGAAAAGACCATCACCCGCAAGCTCAAGGAGATCTACCTGGCCTGGCGCATGGAGCAGGAGTTGAGCAAGGGGCGCATCATCGAACTCTACCTGAACGTGGTCGAGTTGGGGCCGATGGTCTACGGTATCGGCAACGGCGCCCATTACTACTTCGGCAAACCGGCCTCGGCCCTGACCCCGAGGGAGTGCGCCTTCCTGGCCGCCATGCTGCCCGGCCCCCGGGTCGCCTATAATCCCTACAAGAACCTGGGGAAGGTGCTGCGCCGCTCCAACATGATCCTCCGGCTGTTACGCCAGAAGGGGGTCCTGAGCGAAGGCGAGTACCAGGCCGCCTTGGCCCAACAGCCGAATATAGCCGGGATGCAGCGCAAGGTGGATAAGAGCATCGCTACGCCGCCCGTATTCACGGCGCCGTCGTCGGCCAAAAACGAGCCGGCGGAACCTCCGGCTGATGCGGGACCGGAGAAGACGCCGGAAGGGGAAAGTACGCCTTCAGGGGAGCCGCCGGCCGGCGGACAGCAGCCGGCAACGCCGGATGATACCGGCCAGGAAAAGAAATGAATACCGTAATGACGGGGAAGACCGATCTCAAAAATCTGACGCTGCCGGCTCTGGAGCTGTTCCTCCAGGGCAAGGGCAAGGAGCGCTTCCGCGCCACTCAGATATTCAAGTGGATCTACCAGCATAATGCCCGTTCGTTCGAGGAGATGAGCAACATCTCCAAGGATCTGCGGGCCGAGTTGGCCGAGACCGCCTTTATCAGCGACCTTGAGCCGGAAGCGGTCGAGGAGGGGAGCGACGGGACGCGCAAGTATCTCTTCGTCCTTTCCGACGGCAACGCCGTCGAAGCGGTGCTGATCCCGGACGAGGGGCGCAACACCCTGTGCATCTCGTCCCAGGCCGGCTGCGCCATGGGGTGCGAGTTCTGTCTCACCGGGACCTTCAAGCTGACCCGCAACCTGACCACGGCCGAGATCATCAACCAGATCATGGCGGTCAGGCGGGAGTTCGATATCCGCAACATCGTCATGATGGGCATGGGCGAACCGCTCCACAACCTGGACAACGTCATCCCGGCCATCCAGATCATGATCGACGGTAATGGCCTGCAATTTTCCAACCGGCGCGTGACGGTCTCGACCTGCGGGCTGGTGCCGGAGATGGAGCGGCTCGGCCGCGAGGTGCCGACCGTCAATCTGGCGGTTTCGCTGAATGCCACCACCGACGAACTGCGCGACCGGATCATGCCGGTCAACCGGAGGTATCCGCTCAGGGAACTGCTCCGGGCCTGCAAGGAGTTTCCGTTGCCGGGGCGGCGCAAGGTTACCTTCGAATATGTCATGTTGGGGGGGCTGAACGATACGTTGGAGGATGCCAAGCGCCTGCTGCGCCTGACCAGCGACATCCCCAACAAGGTGAATCTGATCCCCTTCAACGAACATGAGGGGTGCGATCTCACGGCGCCGACCCGCGCTGCCGTGGATGCCTTCCATAAATACCTGATCGACCGCCATGTGACGGTCATCACCCGCGATAGCCGCGGCGGCGACATCTCGGCGGCCTGCGGCCAACTCAAGGGGCGGCTTAAAAAATGATCGGTAATGAATAAAAAAAACCTCGGAGGCCGGTAAGGCTTCCGAGGTTTTTTTGTTCGTCCAACGTCTAGCAGTCTGTTGAAAAATCCAGGTTGTTCAAAAATAGTCAGATCGTCGTAACCGCAGCAGGCCCTGAGGAGGCGTAGCAGCGCTACGCCGCACGAAAGGGCTGGCGAGGACGACGGCGAGATGGCTGTTTTTCAACAACCTTCTAGCGGGTTTCGGATGGTGCCCGCCTGTTGCGATACTCCACAACCGGCTGGTAGCCCGGGGTGCGCCGCGGCCTGGCGGCGGCGGATTTACCGGAATTATCCCACGGTTTTCCCTGTCCCTGCGAGGCGTTGGACTTGCCGCCCGGCTTGCCGAAACGGTTTGCTCCCGACCCTGCCGGCCTTTTCGCCCCTCCGGCGCTCCGCCGCAGGACGGCGAGGGGGGGCAGACCTTCAATATTCTGCTCGGGCAGCCTCTTGCCGATGAAACGCTCGATCTTCTCGAGATAACTCACTTCCGACCGCGACACAAAGGAGATGGCGATACCGGAAGCGCCGGCGCGGCCGGTGCGGCCGATGCGGTGGACATAGTCCTCGGCAAAGCGCGGCAGGTCGAAGTTGATGACGTGGCTGATCCCGGTGACGTCTAGGCCGCGTGCGGCCACATCGGTGGCCACCAACAGGCGGATGCCGCCGCGGCGCATGCGCTCGATGGTCTTGTTGCGGGCGATCTGGTTCATATCGCCGTGCAATGCCGCAGCCTGATGGCCGTTGCGGGTGAGTTCGCGCGCCAGTTCGTCGGCATCGCGCTTGGTGGCCGAGAAGATGATGGCCCTGGTGAGTTTTTCGTCGCTGACCAGATAGTTGAGGAGTTCCTTTTTATGGTGCAGGCTGTCGGCCACGTGCAGGCGCTGCTCGATCAGGGCGTTGGAGGTGGTCCGCACGGCCAGCTCCACCCGTTGCGGGTTGCGCAGCATGCGTTCCGCCATTCTACTGACGGTGGCATCCATGGTGGCGGTAAACATCATGGTTTGGCGATCCGAGGGAGCGCGGGCCACGATCTTCTCCATGTCTTCGCTGAAACCCATGTCCAGCATGCGGTCGGCCTCATCCAGGATCAGCATCTCAAGGCGGTCCAGGCGGACGCTGCCGCGTTCCAGGTGATCCAGCAGACGGCCCGGCGTGGCGACGATAATGTCCACCGGAGCGGAGAGCAGGCGCAACTGCTCGCGATAGGGCATCCCCCCCAGCAGCGTGCCGCAACGGGGGCGAAAGCTGCGGCCGTAGGTGCGGGCGGCCTCCATGACCTGGCCCGCCAGTTCGCGGGTCGGTGTGAGGACCAGGATGCGGGGGCCTTTGCCGGGCACGGCGGAGGGTGTCGCCAGGCGCTGCAAGGCCGGCAATACGAATGCCGCCGTTTTACCGGTCCCGGTCTGGGCCGTGGCGATCAGGTCGTGGCCGGCCATGGCCAGGGGTATGGATTGTTCCTGTACGGGTGTGGGGGTAGTGTAGCCGCAGTCGGCCACCGCCTTGAGGATGGCCGCATTGAGGCCCAGTTCGTCAAACGTCATTGAGTCTATTCCTTTTCTTTGGTGTTACCGGTGTAGAGACAGGCGCGCTCGGGCCGCAGGATCAACCAGAATGATCCATGGACAGGACGGCAGTACCGTGCGGCAGACATAATCTTCGCCTGCCAAATGGTCTGCTTGGTTCAATGGGATAATTGAATGCAGGAGGGGCAGAATGCGATGATCAAAAGAAAAACGACGGACACCATGCCGTCGTTTCGGGTGTAAGTCTTTCATCATGATAAAGGCCTTGATGCAGAAAGGCAAGCACTAAATTTTGCCGGCCGGAGAAGCGCGGCATGAGAAGCCGCCCGGAAAGCGGCATTATGGAAAATAACGGTTGAAGTTTGCGCCCAAAACACTTACAGTTTACGGCGTTTTAGCGAAACATTCGGGCAAGGAGCGGGATCATGAAGGATGCGGCAATCGGCGTTATCGGCGGCAGCGGGCTCTACGAGATGGAAGGGATGGAGGATGTCCAACGGGTGCAGGTGGAAACGCCCTTCGGCACCCCTTCCGACGAGTATGTCACCGGCATGCTGAACGGCGTGCGGATGGCGTTCCTGCCCCGTCACGGGCGCGGCCACCGCTTGCTCCCCTCCGAGGTCAACTACCGCGCCAATATCTATGGCATGAAAAAGCTGGGGGTTGAGCGGATCATCTCCGTGTCGGCCGTGGGCAGCCTCAAGGAGATGATCGCCCCGGGCCACATCGTCATCCCCGACCAGTTCATCGACCGGACCAAGGGCATTCGCAAGGACACCTTCTTTGGCGAGGGGATCGTAGCCCATGTCGGGTTTGCCGACCCGGTCTGCAACGACCTGTCGGAGGCCCTCTATGCCGCTGCCCTCAAGGCCGGCGCGGTCGCCCACAAGGGGGGCACCTACATCTGCATGGAGGGGCCGGCCTTTTCAACCCGTGCCGAATCGTTCATGTACCGCGAACGCGAGGCGGCAGTCATCGGCATGACCAATCTGACTGAGGCCAAGCTGGCGCGCGAAGCCGAGATCTGTTACGGCATCATCGCCCTTTCCACCGATTACGATTGCTGGCACACCTCCCATGACGACGTGTCGGTCGAAGCGGTGGTCCAGATCATCCAGCAGAACGTCGTCATGGCCAAGGAGATCATCCGCCACGCCGTGGCCGCCATCGATGGCCGGGAGCGGGGTTGCCCCTGCGGCAGCGCCCTCCAGTACGCCATTATCAGCGACAAGTCGGTCATTCCGGCCAAAACGAAGCAAAATCTCGATCTGCTCATCGGTAAATATCTATAGATTGTACCTTTAACAAGGAGATGTTTTTCTATGGGAATTGTTGTCGTCGGCACCGTCGCCTTTGATACGGTGGAAACCCCCTTTGGCAGGGGAGAGAATGTCCTGGGCGGTTCGGCCACTTATTTTTCCACTTCGGCCAGTTTTTTCACCGACGTCTCGCTGGTGGCGGTCGTGGGGGAGGATTTTCCCGCGGAGCACATAAGCTTCCTCCAGTCCCGGGATATCAACACCGACGGCCTTCAGCGGATTCCCGGCAAGACCTTTCACTGGAGCGGGAAATACGGTTACGATCTGAACGAGGCCCAGACCCTGGACACGCAGCTCAACGTCCTGATGGAGTTCCGCCCCAACCTGCCCGAATCCTACCGTGATGCCGACTACCTCTTCCTGGCGAACATCGACCCGGACCTGCAGATGGAGGTGCTGGACCAGGTGCGCCGGCCGAAGCTGGTGGCGTGCGACACCATGAATTTCTGGATTTCATCCAAGCCCGAGGCACTGAAGAAGGTGCTCCAGAAGGTTGATATCGTGGTGATCAACGAGGGGGAGGCGCGTCAGTTCACCAACCAGTCGAATCTGGTCAAGGCGGCCCGCGAGATCATCGCCCTGGGGTGCAAGCGGCTGGTGGTCAAACGCGGCGAGTACGGCGTGCTGATGTTTACGGCAGATTCCGTCTTTGCGGCACCGGCCTACCCGCTGGAGGAGGTTTTCGATCCGACCGGTGCCGGCGATACCTTTGCCGGAGGCTTCATGGGATACCTGGCCAATACGGGGGACCTGTCCGAGGAGGGAATCCGCCAGGCCATCGTCTTCGGTTCGGTGATGGCCTCCTTCAATGTGGAGGATTTCAGCCTTGATCGCATGAAACGCCTGGAATACCGGGAAATCGAGGCCCGCTACCGGAGTTTCAAGGCGCTGACGAGTTTTCGGGATATTAATGATCTCAAATCGTAACCATTCGATTTATTGACAAATTTGGATTGTTTTGCTAGCTTTGCCGCGGGGTTGAATACCGCTTGATCGGATGCCCATGAAATTCTGCCGGTTGTACATCGTTTGCCTTCTCATGGCGTTGGTTGTTGCCGGTTGCGCCACCGGGCGCCAGCAGGAGGGGAAGAACCCGGGCTCCTACCACTATCAGATGGGGCTTTCCTACCTGGGGGAGCACAACTATACCGGTGCGTTGATAGAGTTGACCGAGGCGGAGAAATTCGATCCCGAGAACCCGGAATTGCTCTATAATCTCGGTCTGGCCTATCTGGGCAAGAAGCGTTTTGATCTGGCTGAGCAGAAGCTCCAGCAGGCCATTCTGCTGAAACAGAACTACTCCCCTGCCCGTAACGATCTGGGGGTGGTGTATCTCGAACTCAAGCGGTGGGACAATGCCATCCAGCAGTTCAAGATCGTCAAGGACGACATCTTTTACCAGGACAGCGAGAGTGCGGCCATCAACCTGGGGCTGGCCTATCTTGGCAAGGGGGACTATCCCAAGGCGCTTGAGGAGCTTCGGGCGGTGATCGTTGCCAATCCGCGCAATCCGGTGGCTCGGCTTGCCTTGGGCAGGGTCTGGTTTGCCATGGACAAGACCGAGCAGGCCGTCACCGAATACCGCAAGGCGCTGGAGATATTCAAAGAGTTTGGCGCCGCGTATTATTATCTCGGCTTGGCCCAACTCAAGCAAAACAACCTTGATGCCGCCAAAAGTTCCTTTAACGAGGTGCTTCGCATCATTCCCGACTCTGAATTGGGACATGCATCCATAGGATATCTGGAGCTTCTCAAGTAAGCGAGGACTGTTTGTCCGAAACCGTGTCGCACAATGAAGATTCCTCTCCCACCAGTTTGGGAGCCGTTCTCAGGAGATGTCGCGAGTACCACGGCATCTCCCTCGATGAGGCCGCCGAGGCGACCAAGATGGGCAAGAACTATCTTCTGGCCCTGGAAAACGAAAAAACCAAGGAGTTCGCCAACCAAGCCTATCTGAAAGGCTTCCTGCGTATCTACGCCACGTATCTCGGCCTTAACCCCGACGACATGATCCGGCTCTATGATAAGCAGCAGATCCAGGACAGCGCCTTGTCGGCCACGGCGCAACAAAAGAAGGCTGCCGGCGACGCCCAGATCCCGAAGAAACGCATCTCCCTGCAAAAACTCGCTTTGCCGGCTTTTTTGCTGCTGCTGATCATTATCACGGCGAGCATTGTCAACCGCTCCGAAGCCCCCCCCAAGCAGGAACTGGCCCCCCCCCAGGTTTCCCAAACGCGGCCGGTGTCGGCTGTCGCGCCGCAGACCCCAGTCCTGCCGCCGCGGTCCAGCGCCCAAGCGCCGCCCCCCCCGCAAAAAACGGAAAAGAAACCGGTCCCCGCCGAACCACTCAAGGATACGCCGCCGGCCGACCAGGGCAGCGCCACGTCCCAATCGTCCGAGCAGTCGAAGAGTTTCATTGCGCGCATGAAGGTGAGCCAGAATGGGACCCTCAACGTCACCATCGACGGGGCGGTGTCCCAAACCTATGATCTGATGGCCGGCGATGCCATAGAATGGAAAGCCGAAAAGAACATCGCCCTTGAATTGTCCAATGCGGGCGGGGTGGAGGTCGAGATAAACGGCAAACCGCTCAAATCCCTCGGACCCGCAGGAAAACCGGTTTCCATTGTGCTTGACGCCAACGGCGTCCGGCCGTAAGACCTCCCGAGGAGGTTATTGAAAAATTCAGGTTGTTCAAAAACAGTCAGATCGTCGCACCCGCAGAAAAGCCCGGCGAAGGTGTAGCAGCGCTACGCCGCACAAGGGGCTTTCGAGGACGAAGGCCTGAAGGCTGTTTTTCAGCAACCTGCTGAGGAGAGCACCATGCAGATAGCAGCACGTTGCCGTAAGTGCGGTAAGGTAATGAGCAGCCAGCGTATCGATAACTACCGGGTCAAGATGACCTGTTCCTGCGGCTTCTCCGATTTCCGCACCCAGACGGAAAAGGTCAAGACCGTCAACCCGTTTTACCACAAGGCCAATTTCACCCCCTACGTGGAAAGCGAAAAGGGGAAGATGGTGCTGACCATGCAGCGGGCGAACCGGGAGCACATGGAGATCATCTCCCTGGAAGAGATCAGCATGCTGGTGTCTTCCGATTTTGAGCTCTCTGAAGTGCTGCACATGGTGGCGACCAAGCTGGCCGTGCAACTCCACGCCAGTGTCTGCAACATCTACCTCATGGAGGGTGGGGAACTGGTCCTGAAGGCGACCTACGGGTACGAACAGGAAAAGATCGGCATGATCCGCCTCAAGATCGGCGAAGGGATCACCGGCACCGTTGCCAAGGAAATGCAGCCCATCAACCTGAGCCGCGCCTCCCAGGACCCGCGTTACAAGGTCTTCCCCGAGCTGAACGAAGAGAAATACAACTCCATGCTTTCCTTCCCCATAACCGACAAGAAGGACGTCTACGGGGTCATCAACCTCCAGACCACCTCCATGCGGAGCTTTCCCGAAGACGAGATCTACTTTGTCTCGATCATCGCAAACCTGATCCTTTCGGCTATCAAACTCCGCCAGAAAATTGCGTCCGCCAAAAACGGGGAGAAAAAGTCCCCTATTTCTTGACACGGCGGTGCCCCGTGCTAGACTCACACTACAGTCTAAAGCGGGGAGCCCTTTGTGGTTGAGCAACAAAAACGCATACTGGTGGTCGATGATGAGGAGAACGCCCGTATTGCGCTCTCGAAGATTTTGGCCCGTGAGGGGTATGAGGTGGCGTCGGCCGGCAACGGTTACGAGGCGCTCAATTACCTGCGGGGCAAAGAGGTGGAGCTCATCATCACCGACATCAATATGCCGGAGATGAACGGGATGACCTTTTTGCGGGAATTGAGCAGAAGCCATCCCGACAGCAACGTGATCATGGTTACCGCCTATGGTGAGGTCGAGTCGTATATCGAGGCCATGAATCTGGGGGCTTTCGAGTATATCAACAAGCCGGTCAAGATCGATGAGCTCAAAAAGATCATCAGGAAAATATTCAATTGATTTCGCACCGGTGCGGCATTTTATGCCTTGATCTGAAATTGGTATTACTCCATTGACATGAGGGGGTTGTGACATGAAACCATTCACCAGGATTCTGACGGCCATCGACTTTTCGGAAAACTCCGACTATGCTTTCGACTATGCCCTGACCTTGGCGAAACAATTCGATTCCCAGCTTATGGTCCTGCATGTCATCAACGAGCCGGTCGATCTGCGCGGTTTCTATGTCCCCCATATCTCCTTCGAACAGTTGGAGAAAGAGATCGAAGAGGGGGCCGAAAAGATGATGGCCAAATTCTGCAGCGCGAAGATGGGCGATTTTACCAACTTCACCACCTCCATCGTCACCGGCATCCCCTACGAGGAGGTCATCCGCACGGCCGAGGAAATGGCCGCTTCGCTGATCGTGCTCGGCACCCACGGCCGTACCGGCATTGACCACCTGATCTTCGGCAGCACCGCCGAACGTGTCGTCCGCGGGGCCTCCTGTCCGGTGCTGACGATCCGTCTGCCGGCGGAACAATGAACGGTGCGCCAGGCACTTTTTCGGCGTGGCGCTCCCGGCTATGAACCCCCCCCTTCCCGATAGCAAGGCTGTGGTCGTCGTCATTGACGACGACCACCATATCCTCGAACTCACCGCCCTGATCCTTTCCCGAAAAGGGTATCATGTGCTTACCGCCTCCACGGCCCGCCAGGGGATGGACATCATTGCCGCCCAGGCGCCGGAGCTGGCGCTTCTGGACTACATGATGCCCGAGATGGACGGTCTTACGACCTTGCGGGAGATCAAGGCGCGTTATCCGGATACCTATGTCATCATGTTCACCGGCAAGGGGAACGAGGAGATTGCCGTTGAGTTGATGAAGGGGGGGGCCTCCGAGTACATCCTCAAGCCGTTCAACAACCGTGACCTGATCGACCGCCTCGACAACGTCCTGCGCATCCGGGAGATCGAGCTCCACAACAAGGCGCTGCAGCAGGAGCACGTGCGGCTCCTCGAGGAGATCGACGATTGGAACCAGGAGTTGCAGAAGCGGGTTCGGGAGAAGACCGAGGCGCTGCAGAAGGCCCAGTCGGAGATCGCCCAATCGGAAAAACTGGCCGCCCTTGGCTATCTTTCCGCCGGCATGGCCCACGAGGTCCGCAATCCGCTCAATTCCATCTCGCTCTTTGCCCAGCTCATGCGGCAGAACACCGCCGACCAGGAGCAACAGGAGTACCTGGGCAAGATCTTAAAGGAGATCGACCGGATCGATTCCATCATCTGCAAGCTGTTGGACGCCTCACGCCGCAGCCGCACGATCTCCTCGGACGTGCAGATCGATCGGGTCGTGGATAATGCCATCGATGCCTTCTCGCCCCAGATCGAAACCGGCAATATCCGCGTCGAGCGCCGCTATCACGGCGTGCCGCCGGCCATCAAGGCCGACCCTGCGGAGGTGGAGCAGATCTTCACCAACCTGTTTCTGAACGCCCTGGACGAGATGCCCGGCGGCGGTCGCCTCGACATAGAAATTTATGAAGAAAACGGCTGGGTGGTGGTCAAGGTGGGCGACAGCGGCGGTGGCATCCCCGCCGAGACCCTGCCGAACATCTTCGAGCCGTTTTTCACCACCAAATCCCGGGGCACCGGCATGGGGCTGCCGGTGGTCCAGCGTATTGCCCGCATCTACCAGGGAACTGTTTCCGTTGAGAAGACTTCAGCGGAGGGGACGGTTTTCCGCCTGGAATTTCCCGCCGTTGTACAAGCCTGAAGCACTAAAATCCCAAGGCGCCCGAGCATTCCACTTTTCTTTTGCACCATAAGTGGGATATAGTTACCCTTATTTTTCTTGAACGGGCCAGTCATGAAGGAATCGCGCGGAAAAATCCTGATTATCGACGACGACCCCTTTTTCCAGAAAGTGCTTTCCGACGCCTTCAACGAGAACGGGTTTACGGTCTTTAACGCCAGCGACGGCATTGAGGGGATCAAGGTGTTCCTGGAAAAGGCCCCTGACGCCGTGCTCTCCGACCTGGTCATGCCGCGCATGGGGGGGGTCAGCACCTGCATGGAAATCAGCCGCCTGGCGGGCGACAAGCAACCGGTGATCGTCCTGTTGACCTCCATGTTCCATGAACCTCCCCACGAACATGACGCCCCCGACATGGGAGCCAAGGTGCATATCCCCAAGTCCACCAAAGCGGTGGATATCGTCATCATTGTCGAGCAACTCCTGGGACGGAAAAAGATTCAGCAAGGCTGACGGATGCCGTTTATCTATCGCAATCTCATTCTCTCGCCGCATGACGGGGAGGACCGCCTGCCGGCGCTTGTCGCCGGACAACTCGGCGTCCCCCACGCAGCCCTGCGCGACCTCCGCATCCTCCGCAAGGGAATCGATGCCCGCCGCAAGCCGCGCATCAAGGTTATCTATACCGTCTCCTTCTCCCTCGTTGACGATGCGCCCCTCCTCGCGCGTCTCGCCCATGAGCCGGACCTGGAATGGCAACCGGAACCGGTGCCGGCACTCTTTCCGCCGGTCAGGTCCCCGCAGCGGATCGTCATTGTGGGCAGCGGCCCGGCCGGTCTGTTCGCGGCGCTGCGCCTGGCGGAGTACGGCCTGACCGCCACTCTTATCGAACGGGGCCAGCCGGTGGAGCAGCGCAGCCTGGATGTGCAGACGTTCTGGAAAACGGGGCTGCTGGACCCGGAGAGCAATGTCCAGTTCGGCGAAGGGGGGGCCGGCACCTTCTCGGACGGCAAGTTGACCTGCCGCTCCAAAGACCCGCTGGGGGCCTGGGTGCTGGAACAGATGGCCGGTTTCGGCGCGCCGCCGGAGATCCGCTACCTGGCCAAGCCCCATATCGGCACCGACCGCTTGCGCACGGTCGTCAGCGCCATGCGGCGGCATCTGCTGGAAAAGGGCTTCGCCATCCGTTTCGGCTGCCGACTGACCGATATCGTTACCGCCAGGGGGGCCGTTTCCTCGATCGTTGTCAATGACGGGGAGGAGTTGCCGTGCGACCTGCTCGTCCTGGCCAGCGGCCACAGCGCCCGGGACACCTATGAGATGCTGGAGAGGCGCAATGTGCCGCTGGAGCGCAAGGCCTTCGCCATGGGGCTCCGGGTGGAGCATCCCCAGGCCCTGATCGACCGGATCCAGTACGGCGGCCCGCGCCATCCCAGCCTGCCGGCCGCCGACTATGCCGTCACCTGGAACAACACCGCCACCGGCCGCAGCGCCTATTCCTTCTGCATGTGCCCCGGCGGCGTGGTCATCGGCGGTGCCTCCGAGGAGGGGGGCGTGGTCACCAACGGCATGAGCGGCCAGATGCGCGATACCCCGTTCGCCAACAGTGCTCTGGTGGTGAACGTCGCCCCGGACGACTTCGGCGGCCCGGACCCCCTGGCCGGCGTCCGGTTTCAGCGCCACTGGGAGCACCAGGCATTTCTGGCGGGGGGAGGCGGCTACCACGCCCCGGCGAGCAACCTGATGGGGTTCATGGGGTTGCCGGGCAAAGGGCGACTCTCGTCCAGCTACCGCCCCGGCATCGTCGAGGCCGACCTGGATACGGTGCTGCCGCGGTTCATCACCCAAACACTGCGGGAAGGGATCAACGAATTCGGGCGCAAGCTGCGGGGCTTCGTCACCGCCGAGGCCGTCCTGGTGGGTATCGAATCCCGCACCTCGGCCCCGGTGCGCATCCCGCGCACGGAACACTACGAATCAGTGGGACTTGCGGGGCTGTACCCGGTGGGCGAGGGGGCCGGCTATGCCGGCGGCATCATGAGCTCGGCCATCGACGGCATCAGGATCGCGGACACCATCGCCGCCCGGCTAAAAGGTTGATGAAAACAGCCATCTCGCCGCGTCCTCGAATGCCCTTTCGTGCGGCGTAGCGCTGCTACGCCTCCTCAGGGCTTGTCTAGCGGGTGCGACGATCTGACTATTTTTCAACAACCTGGAATTTTTTAAAACCCTCTAGGGATGAAGCGCAGGGCTGCGGGCCTTCCCGCTGATTTTCTCCGTGACCCGTGCCTCTCTCCGTGGTACATGTTGTTTCCGGAGGCCCTTCCGCCCCCCTGTTGACTGAATGCAAGGCCGTGTTTGTAAAGCAAAGGAGTGTCACGTGGCAAAACAATTCGTAGCCGATATCAAGGACCGGGATCCGGTCTCCGCTGTTTTTCTGGTCAAGGAAAAGATCATGGCCATGGCCAAGAACGGCAAACCCTATATGAACCTGCGCCTCATGGACAAGAGCGGCGAGGTGGACGCCAAGGTCTGGGACAACGTGGATGCCCTGGACAAGCTCTTCGAGCGGGACGATTTCGTGCAGGTGCGCGGCAAGGCGTCGGTCTATCTGAACAAGATGCAGGTGGTGGTGGCCGAGATCGTCCGGATCCCCGAGGAGACGGTCAATCTGGCTGACTTCCTGCCCGAATCCCCCCGCGACAGCGGCGACATGGTCCGGGAATTCGACGCGGTGGTGGCCGCCATCGGTGATCCGCACCTCAAGGCGCTCATGGAGACCTTCCTGGCGGATGAACCGCTCATGGCCAAGTACCGCTCGGCCCCGGCCGCCAAGGGGATGCACCATGTGTACCTGGGCGGGCTCATGGAGCATTCCCTCTCGGTCGCCCGGTTGGTGAAGACCATTGTGCCGCTGTACGAGGGGATCAACGAGGATCTGCTGGTAGTCGGGGCGCTGCTGCACGACGTGGGGAAGATCCACGAGATGAGCTACGAGCGCGCCTTTGACTATACGGACGAGGGGAAACTCCTGGGGCACATCACCATCGGCGTGGAGTTGGTGGAGGACAAGATCCGCATGGTGGAGGGTTTTCCGCGGGAACTGTCCATGCTGCTCAAGCACATGCTCCTTTCCCACCACGGCCAGTACGAGTACGGCTCCCCCAAACGACCCAAGACCGTCGAGGCCACCATCCTCAACTATCTGGACGACATGGATTCCAAGATCAACGGCATCCAGGCCCACATCGCCCGGGAAAGCGCCAGCACCTCCCGCTGGACGTCCCACCACCGGCTCTATGACCGCTATTTTTTCAAGGGCAACGGCATGGACGGGGAGCAGGAGGTGGTGCATGAGGAGTGCGGGGAGCAGGTGCCGGAGTCGGGTGAGCCGGTCATCCAGGTCGAGCCCCCTGCCCGCCCGGCGCAGCGGGAGGGGAAACCGGGCTTCAGCAACCAGCCCCTGAAGGCGCTGGAGAATCTGGACCTGTTTTAGCTGGTTGTTGAAAAACAGCCATCTCGCCGCCGTCCTCGAAAGCCCCTTGTGCAGCGTAGCGTTGCTACGCTTCCGCGGGGCTTTTCTGCGAGTGCGACGATCTGACTATTTTTGAACAACCAGGGCTCTCCATCAGGTTTATACCTTCACCAACCCCCGCAGTACCCCCAGATTCACCCCATCCATCTCGTCGTTGTCCCCTTTTGGGGTTTCCAGGATCTTGGGGATGGCGGCGAAACGCGGATCGTTGAGGATGAAGCGGAAGGGGTTCAGCCCCAGGGCGCCCTGGCCGATGTGGTCGTGCCGGTCCACCCGGGAGCCGAGCCCCTTCTTCGAGTCGTTGAAGTGGAAGCATTGCAGGAGTCCCAGACCGATGATGCGGTCGAACTGGGCCATGGTGTCGGCATACCCCTCCTCCGTGGCGGTGTCGTAGCCCGCGGCAAAGGTGTGGCAGGTGTCGAAGCAGACGCCGAATTTGTCCGGGAATTTCGAGCCGTCGATGATGGCCTGCAACTCCTCGAAGGTCCTGCCCAGGTTGGTCCCCTGCCCGGCGGTCGTTTCCAGCAGGACCCTGCCCTCAAATTGCGGGACTTCCCGGAACAAGTGGTCAAAGGCCTCGATCACCCGTCCCAGACCGGTCGCAGGCTCGTCCGTCAGGTGCGAGCCGGGGTGCATGACCACCTTGGCGATACCGAGGCGGGCGCAGGTCTCCAACTCGTCCCGGAACGCTGCCAGACTCTTGTCCCGCACCTCGCCGGGCGCTGCCGCCAGGTTGATCAGGTAGATGTCGTGGGAAATCACCTCGTGCAGGCCGGAGGCGGCGAATTTTTCCCGAAACAGGGCGGCGTCCGCCTCGCTGACCGGTTTCCCCTTCCACTGGTTCGAGTTGCGGGTGAAGATCTGCACCACGCCGCAGCCGGCGGCAACGGCCCGGTCGATGGCCAGGTGCAGGCCGCCGGAGATGGACATGTGAGCACCGAGATAATCGTTCATGCAAAGCTCCCTTCTCGCCACGGAGGCGCAGGGCTCACAGAGAAAAAGGGCGGCATCATTTCCGAAAATCCGGCACGTCTCCGCGTCCCCGCAGCCCAGTGGTACAATTCAGTATTTACACCAGATTCATATGGTTCCCGTAGAAGTGGGCATCTACCTCGTCACCGGCGGCGAAGCGGGTGCTCTCGGCCGGCAGGACGGCGATGGCCTCGGCGTCCACCATGGTCTTGAGGATCGCGGTCTGCTGGTCCCCGGCCGACGTCGCATACCAGCGCCCGTCTACCCGTTCCAGGCGGATGCGCACGATCTGTACCTTGCCCGCCTTCTTGCGCACCTCGTTGCGCAGCACGACCTTGAAGAGCTGCGGCAGCACCCGGCGATACCCCTGCATCGTGAGCAGGGCCGGCCGCACGAACTCCTCGAAGGTGATCATGGTGGAGACCGGATTGCCGGGGAGGGAGAACACGGGGGTCGTGCCGTGGAGGGCAAAGGCCGTCGGCCCGCCCGGCTTGATGCCGACCTTCCAGAATACCTGCCGCGCACCCAACTCTTCCAGTACGTCACGCACCAGGTCGCGGTCGCCGGCCGAGACGCCGGCCGAGGTAATGAGGACGTCGGCCTTCAACCCTTCCCGCAGCTTCTCCAGGTGGCTTTCGCGGGTATCCCGGGCGATGCCGATGATCAGGGGAATGGCGCCCGCTTCCCGTACCGCGGCCGCCAGGGAGAGGGCGTTGCTGTTGACGATCTCTCCCGGCCCGGGCGTTGTGCCCAACTCCACAAGCTCGTCGCCGGTGGAGAGGATCGCCACGGTGGGGCGGCGGTAGACCGGCACCAGCGCCTTGCCGAAGCTGGCCAGCATGTTCACCTCCGGGGGGCGGATGATCGAACCGCCCCGGACAAAGGTCACCCCTGCGGCAACATCTTCGCCCCGGAAGCGGATATGCTGCCCCTTCTGGACCGGCTCGTTCAGGACGACCTCCCGGTCGCCGTTGTCGGTTTCCTCCACCGGGACCACCGCATCGCACCCTTCGGGGGTCGGTGCGCCGGTCATGATCCTGACGGCGCAGCCCCGTTCCACGCGCACGCCGTCGGCCTTGGCCCCGGCCGGCAGGAAACCGCTGACCCGCAGTGTGCAGGGGGTTGTATCGCAATCGGCGGACCTGACGGCATAGCCGTCCATGGCCGAGTTATTCCACAAGGGCATGTCCCACGGCGCGGCCACATCGGTGGCCACGACACGGCCAACGGCGTCCAAGAGATGAATTCGCTCCGTACCAATGGGCGCAACGGAGGCAAGAATGACGCTCCGGGCTTCTTCGAATGAAACCATGCAATCCCTCCTGACAGATGATGGTGAACCGGCTGAAGCCGTGAAGGTGCCACGGATTCAGGGACACAATAGCGGGAAGACCGCAAAAAAACAATATGATTGCTAACCTTGCGTTGATGGGTATAATGGCAGATCGGACGCACCGGTACCAGGTGCCGTCATGCCATGGTAGGAGAACCACGTATGACCCTGTCGCACGAAGCAAAAGTCGGCCTGTTCTTTATCCTCAGCATCGTCCTGTTCGGTCTGATGCTGGAGCTGGGCAATCGCTGGAAGATCTTTGACCGGGGGGTCCCCTACAAGGTGTTCCTCTCCTCCACCACCGGGCTCAAGCAGGGGGACGCCGTCAAACTGGCCGGGGTCGAGGTGGGAACGATCTCCAAGATTGCCGTTCAGGACAGCCGGGTGCAGGTGGACTTCGAGGTCAAGCCGGGCACCCATATCAAGCAGGACACGGTGGCCAGCATCCGCATGACGAGCATGCTGGGGGGCCAATTCCTGGGGCTCTCCTTTGGTTCGCCCGCAAGCCCGGAACTTCCCCCGGGCAGCACGGTAAAGAGCACCGAGGCGTTCGGCATCGACGCCATCATGGATAATGTGGGGGGACTGACCAAGGACGCCAAGCAGTTGATCGTCAATCTGGACCGCAATCAGAACGAGGTCATGACCAAAATCTCCGCTATCCTGGACGAGAACCGCTCCGCGGTGAATACCTCGCTTAAGAGCATCTCCAGCATTACCACCAAGATCGACCGGGGTGAGGGCGCCCTGGGGATGCTGGTGAACGACCGGCAACTGGGGCGGGACATCCGCGACGTGGCCGGCAGCCTGAAAACGGTCAGCGCCCGCCTGGAACGGGGCGAAGGGACGGCCGGCAAGCTTCTCACCGACGACCGCCTCTACACCGACGCCCTGGCCACGGTCAGGGAGATGCGCGACGGGATGGGGTCGCTGAACCGCATTGCCGCCCGCATCGACAAGGGTGAGGGGACGGCCGGCAAACTGGTCAACGACCCTGCTCTCTACGACGAGCTGAAGGCCACGGTGGTCAACCTCAAGGAGATCACCCGCAAGATCAACAGCGGCGAAGGCACCATCGGCAAACTGGTCAACGACGACAAGCTGTATCTGAATGCCATATCGACCCTCAAGAAAACCGAAAAGACCATGGAAGGCCTGCAGGATACCGGGCCCATATCGGTCATCGGCAGCGTCATCGGCACGCTGTTCTGAGTGTGACCATGGCACCTGCAACCGGTAACGCCTTCCTGGATATCGCCATAGGCACCTTTACCATGCGCCCCTACGTGTTTGCCTTCTTCGGGGCGTTCCTCCTGGCCTGCGTGCCCCATGTGGGGTGGCGCAGGACCATGCTCTTCACCGTGGTGGGCTACCTGATCGCCTTTGCCTCGGAGTGGCTCTCCATCAACACCGGTTTCCCCTACGGCTGGTACTACTACATCGACACCACCAGCAGCAAGGAGTTGTGGGTCGCCGGGGTGCCGTTCTTCGATTCGCTCTCCTACGTCTTCCTCACCTATTGCAGCTACACCACGGCCCTGTTCATCGTTTCGCCCCTCAAGTCCTGGCGCTGGAACGTGGCTACCCTGGAGACGCGCGCCATCCGCCGTTCCCTGTCGGCGCTGGTCCTCGGGGCGTTCCTGCAAACCTTTCTCGATATCGTGATCGACCCGGTGGCCCTCCAGGGACGGCGGTGGTTTCTGGGGCAGATCTACGGCTACCGGGAAAACGGCGTTCACTTCGGCGTGCCGCTCTCCAACTACTGGGGGTGGCTCTTGACCAGTTTCTGCCTGGTGGCCGCCTTCCAGATGATCGACGCCCGCCGCCAGGTCGATGCCCCCAGGGGCGTCTGCAATCTTCCCTTCCGCTCCCTGCTGGGGCCGGTCCTCTACCTGTCGGTACTCGTCTTCGACATCACCATGACCCTCCTGATCGGCGAGCGCTTCATGGCCCTGTGCGGCATCCTCATGTACAGCCTGCCGCTGGTGATCGTCATCACCCTGGCGTTGCGGCGGATCAACCGTTACACCAAGGAGGAGTTCGGCGAACATGTGCGGGACTACCCCTGGTCTCCGGCGGCAACCACACCGAAAGCCCGCTAGAAATTCCTTTGGGAAAACGAATGGGTCCCCCCTGCGTCAAGGGGCAAGGGTCTTATTCCAAAAAGCATTCAAGCTGATACCTAACCACCCCTACCCCCTCCTGAATCAGGAGGGGGTAGGGGTGGTCGATAGTAGCGCCATCTTGATTGCAACTTGGAATTACAGAGACGCCAGCAACCGGGCCATGGCGTGGGAAAGGCTGTCTGCGGCGATGCGGCTGTTGCGGCCCAATCGCATGAGTTGGGGCATGATCCACGGTTTGCGCAGGATGGTCAGGGCGACCCTGTGGGGGCGGATGCGCAGGTTCTGGTCGGTGAATTCATCCAGGGAGAAACCCAGCTCCTCGTCGGCCGCGTCGCTGACGGTGCGGATGCCCATGAAGGGGATGCCGTTCTCCGCGGCCACGATGGCGATGGCGGCGCTCTCCATCTCCACCACCGGGCAGGGGGCGCCGGGGGGGAGCAGCAGGGCGAGTTGTTTTTTCGCCATGATCGAGGGGGTGCCGGCAAACAGGCTGGCGAACACCCGCGCACCCGCCGCCGATTGCCGGGCAACGAAGTTATAGGCCGCAGGGGCAATCGCCACGGGGACCTGCTGAATCGCCCCATTGGCGACGATACACAGCTCCCTGCTCACCGCCACGTCGCCGACGCGCAATTCCGGCGCTATGCCGCCGCAGAATCCGGCCGAGATGAGCAGAGCGGGCCGGCATTCCCCCAGCAACGCCTCCGCCGCAGCCGCGGCATTTTTGAAGCCCATACCAGACTCGACCAGCAGCAGATTCCGCTCCGGCGTCCGGCAGCGAAAGGCCCTGAAACGACCGACCTGCAAGGGCTCCGCTGCTCCGGCCGCCTTCAGGCAGGCCCGCGTCTCCTCCGGCATGGCGGTGATGATGGCAATGTTCATACGGTGGTCACTCCTGGCCGGACTGTACAATTATCGTCGCTCTTTTTCAAAGCATAATATGAAATGCTGGACAAAAGCATCCGACTATACTATATTTCCCGTTCATTTGCGGAGAGATGTCCGAGCGGTTGAAGGAGCACGCCTGGAAAGCGTGTGTACGTTAATAGCGTACCGAGGGTTCGAATCCCTCTCTCTCCGCCATATTTGCGCCCTCAGTTTCTTTATTATAATCAAAAGCCCCCGGACTTTACGAGTCCGGGGGCTTTTGATTGCCTTACCCGTTTCCCCCTCGGTTGGCAGGATTCATAAACACCGGCTCTCACCGCATCACTGCGTTTGCTCAAGGGGAGCAAATCCTCCTAGACAAGAGCTATAGGTGATTTTCACATTCCGTGAGAGGCTGATTTTGGTTTGTTGAAAATCAGGCACCTATTCCCTGAAGGCACCCACAATCCTGTAAATCAGCCTTTGGTGTTCCTCTTTCATTTCTTTAATCATATTTTCCATATTTGCAGCGCGTATGTCGGGGCTTTCCAAGTGTATGAAGTCGAAAAGATCCTTCATCGGCCTGCCGAGCGCTTTAGCAATCAGCTCCACACGATTGAGTGAAGGATAACTGCTGCCCACCTCGATGCGGCTGATATGCTTTGGCTCGACCCCCACCATCTCGGCCAAACGTTCCTGTGAAAATCCGCATGACTTCCGCAATTCCTTGATGCGGGCTCCCAGCAATTCTTTGGTGGATTTCATTATTTACTCCTGAATTCAAATGGTTATTAGGATAGGCCTATAGAACATTACTGTATTAAAATATAAACAATATTTAATGATGATTGTGTTGACATAATCATCATTAAATGGGTATTTATCATCATCATAAGTAGAATCAGCGACAAACAATCTACATTATATAGGTATATTGTATGGTAAGGCGGGTAAGGCGAGCGATGTAACGGTACGATAATGAGCGGGCCCTTCTCGGCAAACACGCAGCCGCGTACGATCATAAACACAACAGCACAAGCTGTTAAAAGTGCACGGCAAAAATGGGTGGCCATCGGGTCCCCCCGTTCAGGCAGTCGAACGTTCACACCTCAAAGGAGAAGACTTCATGAACTGGTTTGGAAACCTCAAGATCGGCACGAAACTTTTCACGGCATTTGGTTGCGTTATTGCTCTGACCGCGCTTTTGGGCGTTTTTGCCATTTACCAGATGGCGCGGGTTAATCAGGGCGCGGTCCGGTTGGGCACGAATTGGATGCCCAGCACAAACTCCATTTCTGTCATCAACTCGAAGCTTGCGCTCATCCGCCGGGCAGAACTCCAACAAGCTCTTTCCACAACGAAAGACGACATGGACGCCTACGAAAAACGTATGGAAGACGCCATCGCGGATCTGAAAAGAGAGGAAGCCACCTACCAAAAAATGATCAGCAGCCCCGCGGAGAGGAGGCTCTACGAAGAGTTTACCAAAGCTTTCGGCCAATACATGAATGCCCATAAGATGTTCATCGACTTATCCCGTCAAAACAAGAGCGCAGAGGCGCTGGGTCTACTTCGGGGTGATGCGAAAAAATGTTACGATGATGCGGAAGCGAGCCTGCAGAAAGATATCGAGTTGAACGTCAAAGGGGGCGAGGGCGAGTACCAGAAGGCCGGGGCCGTCTATAGCGCGGCACGGGTGATGATCCTCGGCACGCTCCTCTTTTGTGTTGCAACCGGCGCTATTCTCGCCGTTGTAATCGCTCGCGCCATCAGGCGTCCCCTGGAGGAAGGCGTCGATGTGGCCCATCGTCTTGCCAAGGGGGACCTGACAATGGAGGTCGATGTGCGGTCAAAGGACGAGACCGGCCAATTGATGATGGCGATGAAGGGCATGGTTGAAAATTTGCGCCAATTGATCTCGCGTACCGCGGACATCTCTGCTTCCATCGCCTCCGCCTCCAACCAACTCCACTCCACGTCCGAGCAGATCGCCACCGGGGCGGAGGAGGTGGCGTCCCAGACCAACACCGTGGCCACCGCCAGTGAAGAGATGTCCGCCACCAGCGGCGATATTGCCCGCAACTGCACCATGGCCGCCGATGCCGCCCAACAGACGACCGATTCAGCCACAGCCGGCGCTGGGGTTGTGAACGAAACCATCGGCGGCATGAACGTGATCGCCGAGCGGGTGCGTCAGACCTCGAAGACGGTCGAGGCATTGGGGGCGCGTTCGGAACAGATCGGCAATATTGTCGGCACTATTGAAGATATTGCGGACCAGACGAACCTTTTGGCGCTAAATGCCGCCATCGAGGCCGCGCGCGCCGGGGAACAGGGGCGGGGGTTTGCGGTGGTCGCCGATGAGGTGCGGGCCCTGGCGGAGCGCACCACCAAGGCGACACGCGAGATCGGGGAGATGATCAAGGCTATCCAGGGCGAGACGCGGGAAGCTGTCCGTGCCATGGAAGAGGGGGTAAGCGAGGTGGAAAAAGGTGCGGTCACCTCGCAGAAGTCAGGCAAAGCGCTGGACGAAATCCTCAGCCGGATTAATGAGGTCGGCATGCAGATCAACCAAATTGCCACGGCGGCCGAAGAGCAGACCGCAGCCACCGGCGAGGTGACCACCAATATCCAGCAGATCACCGACGTCGTGCAGCAGACCGCCCGGGGCGCCGAGGAAACGGCTGCCGCCGCCGCCCAGCTGGCGAACCAGGCCCAAGAGTTGCAAGGTCTGGTCAGCCGTTTCAAATTGGCCTGAGAAAATGGGCCCCATGAGCAATGTGCCGACAGCCGCGAACGGGGAGCAGCGGTCGCTCCAGGCCGGGGAAGAGCCGGCAGCCGTCTTTGTCAGCGGGATTGCCCACGATTTCAACAATATCGTCACGGTTATCGCCGGTACCGCCCAACTCATAGAACTCAGATCGGGCTCCGGCGACCCCGCAGGCAGGCTGGCCCGGAATATTATTGAAGCCACCAACCGCGCCTCGGTCCTGGTTGCTGATTTGTTGTCATTCAACCGCAAGAGGGCCATGGAGCCTGCCCAGGCGGACCTCAATACGGTTGTCGGCAATGCTGGAAGATTTGTTGAGCGTTTGATCGGCGAACGCATCTCCCTTGAAATGGCACTCGGCGGGGAGGCGCTGCCGGTGTCCATCGATGCCTATCAGATCGAGCAGGTGCTGCTGAACCTGGCGGCCAATGCGCGTGACGCCATGCCGTACGGCGGGCGGATCATGATCACGACCAAATGCGTCGAGGTGAAGGATGCCACTGATGGCGAAGTAGAGACACGGCCAGGACGGTATGCCGTTCTGACGTTTGCCGACAATGGGGCTGGTATGGATGTCGAGACGAGGAAGCGCATCTTTGAGCCGTTTTTCACCACCAAAAAGGATGGCCGGGGTACCGGTCTGGGGCTTGCCATGGTGCGTTCCATCGTAGAGCAGAACCTGGGAACGATTGCGGTATCCAGTGAATTCGGGGAGGGAACCTGCATCGTTCTCCGTATCCCCTTGCGGCGGGATTAGTGGCCTGTGCGGCGAGGGAACCGCATAGGGCGTGTGAAGAGCCGGCTTATGCTGCCCCTCGCTTCTGCTGTTCCAGGGGCCCCTCGTTTTCCGGCACCGTGGTGTAACGTTGGAAGTCGTTTCTCCCCGCCTCCTTGACCCGGTACAGGGCGATGTCGGAATTTTTCAGCAGGGTTTCCGCATCATCGCCATCATCGGGGAAGTCCGCGATTCCGATGCTGGCGGTTACGGAGAGGCGATGACCGTTGCAGACGAAAGGTTTGTTGAACGCCGCAACGATCTTGGTCGCGGTCACGGCCGCACTTTCCGCCGAGGCGATGGACGGCAGCAGCAGCACGAATTCATCCCCCCCCATGCGCGAGACCGTATCGCTCTTGCGCAGGAGCCCCCGCAGCCGTTCGCCCACGGCCTTGAGCAGCAGGTCGCCCATGCTGTGCCCGAGACTGTCGTTGATGTCCTTGAAACGGTCCAGGTCGAGGATCATCAGTGCCCCCCGGGTGCCGGTGCGCTGTGCCGAGGCCAGGGCCTGGCCAAGGCGGTCGTTGAGCAGTATCCGGTTGGGCAGGCCGGTCAGGGCGTCATGATATGCCAGGTGATGGATCGTGTCCTCGTGCTGCCTGCGTTCGGTGATATCGTTGAGCATCAGCACGAAGCCCGCCAGCTTGTCCTGCTTGTCCAGGATGCCGGACAGGCTGCCGTCGTAGTAGGAGGTGGTCCCGTCCCTGCGTATCTCGGCGGGAAAGGTGCATTTCCCCTCACTCAGCACGGTCTCCCGCGCCTTGGCCAGGCTGAGGGGGGCGATCTCCTCCAGAATGAGCACATCGGCCGCAGAGCGGCCGACGACTGAAGCCGCTTCGTACCCGAACACCTGTTCCGCCACCGGGTTGAAGTACTTGATCTTCAAGGCGCTGTCGGTGGCGACAATTGCCATGCTGATGGAGGAGCGGAGGATGTTGTCCAGGAAGATGGTCTTGTCCAGAAGCTCCCGGGCGGTCTGCTGAAAGATGTTTTCCTTCTTCCTGATGACCTCCTTGAGGGATTCGATATAGCGCCCTTCCAGTCCTTTGATGATATCGGACTGGGTGATGATCCCTTCGATCCTCCCTTCCTTGTCGACCACCACCACCCGGCGAATCTTCTCCCGCTTCATGGCCTGGGCGGCCTCGTACACCGTTGTCCCGGTGGTCACGGTCAGCACCGGACTGCTCATGACCATGCCGACCTTGACGGTCTCCAGGTCAACGCCCTCGGCCACCAGCCGGACGGCATCCCGTTCGGTCATGATGCCCAGCGGCATGCGCTGGTTCGCCACGACCACGCAACTGATCCCCGGACCGGCCATGATGCCTAAGGCTTCGCTGATCGGAGCGTCGCTGGCGACGGTCATGACGCCGGTCGTCATGACCTGTTCGATCTTGCGCAACTCCACGAAGTATTCGTGCCCCAGGTGGTTGATCAGGTCGGACTGGGTCATGAGCCCCAATATCCTGCCGCCATGGTCCACCACCACATGGTGGCGGATACTGTTGGTGAGCATGAGGCTATAGGCCTCGTAGATGTTCAGGTTGCCGGAGATGGTCACCACCGGACTGGTCATCAGGTCGCGGATCGGCCGCTTCCCGAAGGGGACCCGCTGGTTGGTCAGCTTGACCAGGTCCCGCTCGGTGAAGATCCCCAGCGGCCTCTTCTTTTCCGCCACGATGAGGCAACTGATTTTGGCCCGCGCCATGGTGGCCACCGCCTCATCTGCCGGCGTTTCCGGCGTGACGCTGATCACCTGCCGGGAGATTATCTGCCGGATTCTCGTTTTTGTCGTGCCTGTGGTTATGCCCATCGGTCTCGTCCCTTGATAATGGTACAACATGCCTGATGCGGTTCCACGTTTTTATAGTGGACCAAATGTATCCAATATCACATTTCTGAGCGTATTTACAGCCTTCAATGCAGGGGAAAATAGCTGCTTTCTAAACAGGCAGTTATGAAAATCCCGGATTGTCCGTCAAAAACGCAACAAGGCGCGGAGCCGAAGCCCGCGCCTTGTTGCCGACAGATATTGCACGAAAAAGCGTTATCCCAGAATGGCCTTCATGTCCGCCTCGACCGTGGTGATGGGGCCGAGGTTGAAGTTCTCCACCAGGAAGCCCAGCACGTTGGGGGAGATGAAGGCCGGCAGGGACGGGCCGATCTTGATGTTCTTGATCCCCAGGTGCAGCAGGGTCAGGAGGATGACCACGGCCTTCTGCTCGTACCAGGAGAGGATCATGGAGAGCGGCAGGTCGTTGACCCCGCAGTTGAAGGCGCCTGCCAGGGCCACGGCGATCTGGATTGCCGAGTAGGCGTCGTTGCACTGGCCCACATCCAGGAGGCGCGGGATGCCGCCGATGTCGCCGAATTCCAGCTTGTTGAAGCGGAACTTGCCGCAGGCCAGGGTCAGGATGACCGTATCCTGGGGGAGCTTCTCGGCGAACTCGGTGTAGTAGTTGCGCCCCGATTTGGCGCCGTCGCAGCCGCCGATCAGGAAGAAGTGCTTGATGGCCCCGGACTTGACCGCCGCGACCACCTTATCGGCCACGCCCAGGACGGCGTTGTGGCCGAAACCGGTCAGGATCTCCTGCCCCGGGTTGTCGGGGAAGCCGGGCAGTTCCTGGGCCTTGGCGATAACCTCGGAGAAATCCCAGCCGCTTACATGCTTCACGTCGGGCCACGCCACCAGGCCCCAGGTGAAGAGGCGGTCCTTGTAGGTGTCGGCCGGGCGCTGGATGCAGTTGGTGTTGAAGATGATGGCGCCGGGGAAGTTGACGAACTCCTTGGCCTGGTCCTGCCAGGCGCCGCCGAAGTTGCCGGCCAGGTGGCCGTATTTCTTCAGCCCCGGGTAACCGTGGGCCGGGAGCATCTCGCCGTGGGTGTAGATGTTGATCCCTTTGCCTTCGGTCTGTTTGAGCAGCTCTTCCAGCATTTTCAGATCGTGGCCGGAGACCAGGATGGCCTTGCCCGCCTTGGTGCCGAGCTGGACCGGCGTGGGGACCGGGTGGCCGTAGGTGTCGGTGTGGGCGGCGTTCAGAAGTCCCATGACGGTCAGGTTGTGCTTGCCGCACTCCATGGAGAGGCCGACGAAGTCCATGAGCCCCAGGTTGGGGTCGGTGGTGGCGGCCAGCGCCTTCTGGACAAAGGCCAGCACCTCTGCGTCGCTGCGCCCCAGGATCATGGCGTGGTCCATATAGGCGGCCATGCCCTTCAGGCCGTACATGAGGATCTCGATTACGGAGCGGATGTCCTCGTTGACGTGCTGGGCGTTGATGCCGTATGCCTCACCCTGGACGATCATGCCGTTCAGGTCTTCGGCCGGTTTCCATTCCGCCACGGGGCCGGAGAGGGTGGTGCCCTTGGCGGCCAGGGCTGTGCGGGCCTTTTCCTTCAGCTCGTAGCAGTGCTTGATGATGCCGCCGATGCGGGGCGCCTCGAAATCCACGTTGGTGACGGTGGTGAAGAGCCCCTCGATGGTGAAGCGGTCGATCTCGGGGTCGCGTCCCAGCTTGTCGGCGTAGAGCGCCAGGCTCTTCAGGCCGTAGAGCAGATGGTCCTGCAGCGTGGCTACCTCGGGTTTCTTGCCGCATACGCCGGAGATGTTGCAGCCGACACCGTTTGCCGCCTGTTCGCACTGGTTACAGAACATTCCCATGGTTGTTTCCTCCCTTGTGTTGAGTGTCTGAATAAACTCGCAGGTGAGTTTTGAGCGTTTCTATGGTATGAACAGTATACTCGATCTTTACGTCTTTGCTTGACCCGGGTCAAAAAAAACGAATTAGCAGGTTGTTGAAAAACAGCCATCTCGCCGCCGTCCTCGAAGGCCCTTTCGTGCGGCGTAGCGCTGCTACGCCTCCTCAGGGCCTTCTGCGGGTGCGACGATCTGACTATTTTTGAACAACCTGAGTTTTCAATAACCTGTTAAGGGAGGAAGCCATGCCCAAGGTGTATTTTGCCGATATGCGTGCCGGCCATAAGGAAAATCTGTTCGATAAGATCGGCAAGCTACTGGCCCTGGCCGGTATGGGGCAGCACATTGCCGAGGGAGACCTGACGGCGGTCAAGATCCATTTCGGCGAGAAGGGGAACAGCGCCTTCATCCGCCCGATCTTTGCCCGGCGGGTGGTGGAGGAGATCAAGAAGCTGGGGGCCAAGCCCTTTCTGACCGATTCATCGACCCTGTATCCCGGCGAACGCAAGGAGGCGGTCTCGGCCCTGGTGTGCGCCATCGAGAACGGCTTCGGCTATGCCTGCGCCGGGGCGCCGCTGATCATCAGCGATGGCCTGCGCGGGGTGACCGAGACGGACGTCGCCATTGACGGCGACCTGCTGAAAAAGGTCCACATCGGCACCGAGATCGTGGAGGCCGACTCGCTGGTCTGCCTGACCCACTTCAAATGCCATGAACTGACCGGCTTCGGCGGAGCCATCAAGAATCTGGGCATGGGGTGCGCCAGCCGCAAGGGGAAACTGGTGCAGCACTCCACCGTAGCCCCCAAGGTGGCGGAAGCGTACTGCACCGGGTGCGGCGCCTGCCTCAAGGCCTGCGCCCACGACGCCATCCGGATCATCGAGGGGAAGGCGACCATCGATCCCGAGCTCTGTGCCGGTTGCAGCCGCTGCATCAGCGTCTGTCCGGTGAAGGTCATCAATGTCCAATGGAACGAGGCGGCCGACCTGGTGATGAGGAAGATGGCCGAGTACGCCAAGGGCGCCGTGACCGGCAAGGAGGGGCGGGCGGTCTACCTGAGTTTCATCACCCAGGTATCCCCGGCCTGCGACTGTTACGGCCACGCCGATGCGCCGATCGTCAACGATATCGGCATCTGCGCCTCCACCGATCCGGTGGCCATCGACCAGGCCTGCGCCGATCTGGTCAACGGGGCCCGGGGCAACGAGGGCTCGGCCCTGAAGAGCGGCCATGAGCCGGGGGGGGACAAGTTCCGTGGCGTATACCCCCAGATCCCCTGGGAGGTGCAATTGGAGCATGGCGAGAAGGTCGGCCTGGGGTCGAGGGGCTACGAACTGGTCAAGATCTGAACGGGCAAATCTGCCGCAGTGCCGCGGCGGCAGGTAATGGGGACCCTGAATTCGTGACGCCTTCATGCCTTCACTGGTCGGGAAGTCCTCTGCCCTTGCCTTTGAATAGATTGCGACAATCAGGCGGCGGACGGGCCTCGTGAGTGAGCTGTTACGACATGGCGACGCGCGGGCTCCAAATCTTCCGGACGTTGCGGCATTCCGGCGTCACGGATTCAGGGGGACATTATGAAAGCAGTTGTCCAGCGTGTCAGTTTTGCTTCCGTTACCGTGGACGAAAGCCTGGTCGGCCGGATCGGGAAAGGCGTCCTGGTCCTCTTGGGTGTGGAGAAAGGCGATGACGAGTCCCGGGCCGACTGGCTGGCGGAGAAGATCGCCGGTCTGCGTATCTTCCCGGATGAAGAGGACAAGATGAACCTTGCCCTCGCGGATGTGGGGGGGGCGGTCCTGGTGGTTTCCCAGTTCACCCTGGCCGGCAATTGCGACAAGGGGCGGCGCCCCTCCTTCGATACGGCGGCACCGCCGGAGGAGGGCAAGCGGCTGTACGAATATTTCACGGCTGCGGTGGAGAAGCTCGGTCTGCCGGTGCAGACCGGCATCTTTCAAGCCGACATGAAGGTGCACTTGGTCAACGACGGGCCGGTCACCTTTATCCTGGAGCGCTAAGGGTGGGTTGTTGAAAAACAGCCATCAGGCCTTCATCCTCGAAGGCCCTTTCGTGCGGCGTAGCGCCCGGCCTTCGCAGCCAAAGCTGCTTCGGCGGAGTAGGCCTGCTACGCCTCCTCTGGGCCTGTCTAGCGGGTGCGACGATCTGACTATTTTTGAACAACCTGGATTTTTGGCAGCCTGTTAATACTATCGGTTCACGCGCAGGTCGATGATCATGTTTGGCGGCAACGGCTGACCGTTGAAAAGATCGGCGGGTGGGCTGGGGGTTGACTCAGTGTTGCCGAAGGCGTACTCCAGAACGGCATGGCGGCCGTTGTCGTCAAGCCAGACGATCCGGTCATTCTCCACGCCGCTTTCCTCGCCGGCAGAATAGGACTTGGTGGCGCGGTCGCGGCAGTCCAGCGGGTCGTTGACCGTGTTGATGGAATCCAGGCACCGCCCAAGGTGCTTGGCCCGCGCCACGATGTCGCGGCTGGCCTTTGCCAGTTCCTTCTTCCTGGCGATCTCGCCATAACCCATGGCACCCGAAAATGCGGTTCTGACCCAGCCTCCCTCAACACTGCGGATTACCCATGCGGTGACCAGAACCCCGTCCGTCCGTTTTTCCACGGCAATAGATGCCGGGCACCTGGCCGGCGGCTTGCCCGACCATTTCTTGGTCCGGTTGATCTCTCCGAATACCTTGGTGGTGCAGTCGGCAAGCGTCGCCACATCACCGGCACGGGCCGGTGCGGCGGCAAGGATGAGAAACATCGCAAGCACTGAAGCGGGGTAGCGCATCGCTTTCTCCTCTTGGGCGGCCGTCTTGGCCTTTCCGTTTGCGTCCAGTATAGCACGTATCGCTGCCGATGTCTGGGCGCGTGGCGTTGTTTTATCTCAGGCACGCCCCGTGCCGCCTTGTTTGTGATCGAAGTGGGGGCGGAACGGGAAGAAGGGTGGGGGTGAGGAAGGGCGATCACGGGATGGTTGCGCGCCATCGGTCGTCCAGTGAAATGCGGGTGCAGGCGGAACGAGAAAGGGGCCAACCGTATTCGGCTGACCCCTGTTTTTTAAATGGTCGGGATGACTGGATTTGAACCAGCGGCCCCCTGCTCCCGAAGCAGGTGCGCTACCAGGCTGCGCTACATCCCGAGGAATGCTCTTTCTAGCACTGACAAGGAGTCGTTGTCAACAGGAAAGACGGTATGCGGGCCGTTGCGTCGCCCCTGGCCGTTTCCGGGGCCACTTCTCCCCATAGGCTCAGTCCGTTCCCACCGCCAGCATGCCAATCACGGCGGCTGTGGCCGCGGCAGCGGGCACGGCTTACAACCGGACCACAGGGCGGGTTGTGGAAAACAGCCCCGGACATCATATCGTGTGACCAAGCTACTCTTGACTTGCCAGCCCGAAATTCCTATTCTACTCCCTTCAAAATTAAACTCATAGCGAAGCAAACGCGCGATGTGCCGGTTACATTCCCGCATATTGCCGACGCAAAACCGTATGAGTACGTCAGAAGGCCTCGAAAATGCCCATCACAGAAATTCTTGCCCGCAACGCTGCCCTGTACGGCGAAGAGATCAGCCTGGTCGAAATCAATCCCGGCATCAGAGAGATTAAAGCAAGCTGGAAGGATTATGAGCTTGTGGAAACCAATCCCGAAATGAAGTACCGGAGGGAGATTACCTGGCGCGAGTTTGACGACAAAGCCAACCGCTTGGCCAATTTTCTGCGGGAAAGAGGCTTGCAAAGAGGCCACAAGGTTGCCATTCTGCTTATGAACTGCCTTGAGTGGCTGCCGATTTATTTCGGCATCCTGAAGACCGGTGCCATTGCGGTGCCGCTCAACTACCGATATACCGAGGAAGAGATCAAATACTGCCTTGACTTGGCCGAGTGTGACATTTTGGTTTTCGGGCCGGAATTTACCGAGAGAGTCGCTGCGATCCGCGGGCAGATCCCGAAGGTAAAGATACGGCTCTTTTTGGGGCATGGTTGCCCCGCTTTTGCCGAAAGCTATTATGCGCTCACGGCGTGCTGTTCCTCCACGGCTCCGAAAGTCACACTCTCCGACGATGACGACGCGGTTATCTATTTTTCATCCGGCACCACCGGTTTCCCAAAGGCGGTGCTTCACGCGCACCGCAGCCTGATGACATCCTGCGCCGCTGAAATGAACCACCACAAACAGACACGCGAGGACAACTTCCTCTGTATTCCGCCGCTCTACCACACCGGAGCGAAAATGCACTGGTTCGGCAGTCTCCTGTCCGGCAGCAAAGCCGTTCTGCTGCGCGGCGTCAAGCCGGAGTGGATAATCAAAACCATATCCGAGGAGCGGATAACAGTCCTCTGGCTGCTCGTTCCGTGGGCGCAGGACATCCTGGACGCCATCGACCGCGGGGATATAACGCCGGAGGAATACCATCTGGATCAGTGCAGGCTCATGCATATCGGCGCGCAACCGGTTCCCCCCAGCTTGATCAATCGCTGGAAAAAACATTTCCCCCATCACGATTACGACACCAATTATGGCCTGTCGGAAGCCATCGGCCCCGGCTGTGTCCATCTCGGCATCGAAAATAGCCACAAAGTTGGCGCTATCGGGAAGGCGGGATACCAATGGGAATTGCAGATCGTGGATGCAAGCGGCCGTGAGGTGAAGCAGGGCGAAGTCGGCGAGCTTTGCGTGAAAGGCCCCGGCGTCATGAAATGCTATTACAACAACCCCGAAGCCTCTGCCGAAGTGCTCAAGGACGGGTGGCTGTACACCGGCGATATGGCGCGCATGGATGAAGACGGCTTTGTCTATCTGGTTGATCGCAAAAAGGATGTAATCATCTGCGGTGGCGAGAACCTGTATCCCGTGCAGATCGAGAATTTTCTGCATACGTATGACGCGGTCAAGGATGTGGCTGTAATCGGCCTTCCCGACCAGCATCTGGGTGAAATACCAGCGGCGATAATTGAGTTGAAGCCGGGCTTTTCCTGCTCTGAAGCCGAGATGGCGCAGTTCTGCGCCGGGTTGCCGCGCTACAAGCGGCCGCGCAAAATCATATTCGAAGAGATACCGCGCAATCCCACGGGAAAGATTGAAAAGCAGCGACTCCGCGAGAAGCATTTTTGCGGCAGTCTTGTGGAGGCGCAAACCGAGAACCATTGACACGACAATCGGATGTGGCCCCGCATGCCTTCTGCCGTTCCACGCGTCATGCCTTGTTTTTTGGGGGACTTTCGGGTAGCATGGCCGCCTGCCTGGTCAGAGGCGGGCGGAAGGACAAAACGCGAAGGGCTGCGAATAATACCTACTATGATCAGGCACTTCCGGGAGGATCGGGAACGATGAACGACAGTATCGGGCAAGAGATCAGGGAACTGCTCAAGCTGCACAATGCCGTGCTGCTGGCTCACAACTACATGCGCGACGAAGTCCAGGAGATAGCGGACATCACCGGAGATTCCCTGGCCCTCTCCATGGAGGCGGCCAAGACGAAGGCGGATGTGATCGTCTTTTGCGGGGTGCACTTCATGGCCGAGTCGGCCGCCATTCTCTCCCCCGACAAAAAGGTGCTGCTGCCCCGCCCCGATGCCGGCTGTCCCATGGCCGACATGGTCACGGTGGAGGAGTTGGAGGCGCTCAAAGCCAAACACCCCGGCGTGCCGGTGGTGACCTACGTCAACTCGTCGGCCGAGATCAAGGCCCACTCCGACATCTGCTGCACCTCGGCCAATGCCTTAAGGGTGGTCAGGTCGCTTGCGGAGGACGAACTCATCTTTGTGCCGGACCGCAACCTGGGGCGCTGGGTGGCCCGGTTCGTTCCGGAAAAGCGGTTCGTCTTCTGGGAGGGATTCTGCCCGACCCACGAGCGGATGACCGTGGCGGCGGTCCAGCAAAAAAAGAGCGAACACCCCGACGCCCTGTTCATCTGCCACCCGGAAAGCGCGCCCGAGGTCTCGGCCCTGGCCGATCATGTCTGCTCCACCAGCGGCATGTACGACTACTGCCGCGCCAGTTCGGCCCGGAAGTTCATCGTCGGCACCGAGGCCGGCATCCTCTACAAGCTGCGGCTGGAGAATCCGGGCAAGGAGTTCATCCTGGCCTCGCCGGCCCTGATCTGCCCCAACATGAAGCTCACCTCCCTGGAGGACGTGCTCTACTCACTCCAGACCATGTCCCCGGTGGTCACGGTGGCGGAGGCAACCCGGCTCAAGGCCAGGCAGGCCCTGGACAGGATGCTGGCCGTACCACGGGACTGAGAGGTTGTTGAAAAACTAAGGTTGTTCAAAAATAGTCAGATCGTCGCACCCGCAGAATGCCCTGAGGAGGCGTAGCAGCGCTACGCCGCACGAAAAGGCGTTCGAGGACGGCGGCGAGATGGCTGTTTTTCAACAACCCACCTACATCAGGATTCGCGTCAGGAAGTAATCCGCCACCAGGATCAGCATGAAGGAGAGCACCACCGAACGGGTGGTGGATACGCCGATCCCCCGCGCCCCCCCCGAGGTGTTGAATCCCACGTAACAACAGATGACGGCGATGATGCCGCCGAAGACAAAGGACTTGATCAGGCCGGCGCCGATCTCCCTGAATTTGAGCGCCAGGCGCAGGGAATCGGTGTAGGTGGCGTAGGAAATGAACAGCTTCGGGTGCAGGTGGCTGATGATGGCGCCGCCGAGCATGCCGACGCAGTCGGAATAGATAGTCAGGATCGGCACGCAGATCAGGGCCGCGATCAGGCGCGGCATGGCCAGATAGCGCACCGGGTCGATCTCCAGGGTCGTGAGGGCGTCGATCTCCTCGTAGACCTTCATGACGCCGATCTCCGCCGCCATGGCGCTGCCCGCCCTGCCCGCCACCAGGAAGCTGACCATGACCGGCCCCATTTCCCGCACCATGGAGAGGCCGACAATGCTGCCGACGATATCCTGGGTGCCGTACTTGGACAGTTCCACCCCGGTTTGCAGCGCCAGGACCATGCCGACGAAGAAGGCCATCACCGAGGCCACCGGCAGGGTTTCATAGCCGATGATGGCCACCTGGGCCAGGATGGACGGCATGTTGTGGGGCGCCTCGCGGAAGGCGAATACGGTCCGCTTGAGCAGGATCAGCACCTCGCCGACGATGCCGAACGAGTAGATCAGTTGTTTGCCGATGAATTCGAGAAATTTGGTCATGGTTTGTCCTGAAAGAGGCCTTCTCCCGCATGGTCCGGGGTCTTTATGGTGTACAGAATACCCTATATCCCGAACGGTATCCAGAAGATACTCAGGGATGTCCCCCCCTTGTCCGTGGCATAGCCGAACAGTCCCTTCAGCAGTTTGAATTCGCTCCCCTCCCGGGCGGAACGGTACGAAACCAGCGGCGAGAGCTCCCAGGCGCTCTCGTTGCCCCGCTTTTCACGCCAGAAGAGGTTCCAGAGGATCGACGTCGCGCCATCGCCCTTGTCGTCCCACGTGCTGATGAAAAGCCTCCAGAGCGGTGCCAGGTTGCGCTCAACCCGGTCGTTCCAGAAGACCGGTTCCACCAGGGCGGGCATGGAGAGGGTCCGCAGGCCGTTCTCGTCCCGCTTCCAGGCGTAGAGCGGCCAGAAGGCGCTCTGGGCGCGATCTTTGCCCGCTTGGGGCCAGGATTCGTCCGAACGGTGGAATAGGAAATAGAACAGGCTGGTCTTCTCCTGGCGGAACAGGGGGGAGTCGATGGTCGATGTGCGGTAGATCGGCCACATGACCCAGCGGCTGCCCCCCTCCTTGGTCTTCGATTCGGCATAAAAGGGGATGAAGCGCTCGGTGCTGGAAGTGGCGCCCGTGGCGGTCATCCAGAAGGGCCAGAAAAAGTCCCGCTCCACGACCGTTCCCGTGCCGTCCCGCACCACGCCGCACAGGGGCCAGGGGATGTGGGTCGAACTGCGCTGCGGCGACTCTGACGAGGCATAAAACGGCAGCAGGTTGAGGTTTCTGGTCGGATTATCCGTGTCCTGGCCGAGATGCTCGTCGCTGTAGATCGGCCAGAGTGCGAACCGTTTTTCGTAAACCCCCTCCTTGTGGGACTGTCCGTACAGGGGCCAGAAGGCGAAGCCGCTTTCTTTTTCGCCTGACACGCTGTTGAAGATCGGGTAGAGCCAGTTGGTGGAGGTGGTGCCCCGCTTCACGGTGCGCCCATAGAGGGGAAACAGGACGTAATGGTACTCGTCGCGCCAGAAGCGCTCGTAGATGTCTCCGTACAGGGGGAATACGGAGGTGTAGGGGCCGTATTTGTCAGAGGTGCCGCTGATGTAGAAGGGGAACAGCATGCTGCTGTGCCGCTCCTCATCCGTCCCGGCGCGTTCGGTGTGTTTTTGGAACAGGTGCAGCACCTGGGTGTCGGAATCGGTCTTGTCGCTGCTGGTGGAGGCCAGGGGGTAGAGGATATCGCTTTCGGCGGCTCCAGGGGTTGATTGCTTGAAAAAGAGCGGCCTGACGGCGGTCCTGGTCGTGTCGCCGCTGCGTTCCCGTTTGAAGATCGGTCCCAGGATGGAGAGGTTGCTGTAGCCGGTCGCCGGGCTGGAACGATAATCGAACAGCGGCCAGAGGGTGACGATGGTGCCCGATGGCACCGGTGGTGGTTCTGCGGGTCCGGCATTCCCCTCGCCATGGGCGAGGGGAATGCTTACAAGAAGGATCGCGAGGCAGTGCACAAACGCTTTTTTCATTCCTACTCCCTGGGGTCATCGACGGCAGGGTCATTATTCCTTATCGGCCATGGAGAGTCAACCGCGAAAGGCCCTTGGTGCCGGGCGTTTTTACAAAACTATTACAAACATCAAATCCGATCCCCTGTATGATGACTTCATGGATGTAGAGTCTCTTTGGAGGAGAGTTATGGCGCAGTCGATGACGATAGGAAAGTACACCGTCCCGTATCCGATTATCCAGGGGGGGATGGGGGTGCGCATCTCCGCCGGCCGTCTGGCCGGCACCGTCGCCAAGTGCGGCGGCATCGGGCTGGTTGCGGCGGCCGGTATCGGCCTGGGCAGCGGTTTTTACAACGGCAGGAATTTCTTCCAGGCCGATGCCGAGGGTTTCAAGGCAGAGATTCGCAAGGCCTATGAGATTGCACCGGACGGGGTCATCGGCGTCAACGTCATGGTGGCTCTGTCCGATTTCGAACAACTCGTCAGGGCTGCCGTGGAAGCGGGCGCCAAGGTGATCGTCTGCGGCGCCGGACTCCCCATGAGTCTGCCGGAATTGACCGCCGAGCATCCCGATGTGGCCCTGGTGCCGATCGTATCCTCCCTGCGGGCGGCCCAGCTCATTGCCCGCAAATGGCTGAAGGCCTACAAGCGTCTGCCGGATGCGGTGGTGGTCGAAGACCCGGATACCGCTGGTGGCCACCTGGGTGAAAAGATGGAGAATATCGGCACCGGCGAGTATGACCAGTATGCCACCGTGCGTCAGGTCAAGGCTTTTTTCCGCGACGACTGCGGCGTCGAGGTCCCGGTGATCGCGGCCGGCGGCGTATGGGACCGGGCCGACGTGGAACATGCCTTGGCGGAAGGCGCCGACGGCGTACAGATGGCCAGCCGTTTTGTCTGCACCGAAGAGTGCGATGCCGATGATGCCTTTAAGCAGGCCTACCTCAACTGCACCGAGGAGGATATCGGGCTGATCATGAGTCCGGCCGGGCTGCCGGGGCGGGCCATTTTGAGTAACAAGGACAACATCCGCCGCTATGATGTGGAGAATAATACCCCCTGCCGCATGGGGTGCCTGAAAAAATGCTCCTACAAGGAAACCGGCGAACGTTTCTGTATCGTCTCCTCTCTTGATCGCGCCCAGCGGGGGGAGGTGGACACCGGTCTGGTCTTCTGCGGTACCAATGCCTGGAAAGCCGATCGTATCACCACCGTGCAGGAGATCTTCGACGAACTGTTCGGCGAGGCGGAAGAGGCGTTGCAGGAAGCAGCCTGATCCTTACCCCCTGCCACACGACAGAGTACCTACCTCGGCCCGCCGGAATTTCTTCCTGCGGGCCGTTTCCGTTCCGCACCCCGCTGACCGCCCCGTCCCCTCCCGTTTTCCCTTGACCGTCACCAGGTCCGATGTTATATAAAGAAAAGTTGATATAATAAAATCGGTAATCGTGATATGAACCTGCTCGATACACTCAAAGCCCTTGCCGACCCTTCCCGTCTCCGTCTGGTGGCGGTGCTGCTGCACGGCGAATTTACCGTCCAGGAGCTGACCCGCATCCTGGCCATGGGGCAGTCTCGCATCTCCCGGCATTTGAAGATCCTGACCGAGGCCGGTGTGCTGACCGTCAAGCACCAGGGGACCTGGAGCTACTACCGGGTGGGCGAGTCGAGTCGTTTTTTCAACGCCATCCGCCCGGCTTTCGAGGTCGAGTTGAACGGCCTGCCCGAGCGGGGCCGCGACCTGTCCGCTGTGGCCGAGGTGCTGGAGGACCGTCGGCGGCGCAGCCAGGAGTTTTTCGACCGCCATGCCCGCCAGTGGGACGACTTGGCTGGGACGCTCCTGCCGGTTCCCGAGTATCGCCGGCACCTGCTTGAACTTGTGCCCGATGATGGTACCGTTTTAGAGATCGGCACCGGCACCGGCGGGCTGCTGCCTGAACTGGCGGCTCGGGCGGCCAGGGTGATCGGCGTGGACCATTCCCCGGCCATGCTGGAGGAGGCCCGCCGCCGGCTGGCGCACGACGGCACAGGCGGCATCGAGCTGCGCCTGGGTGAGATGACCCACCTCCCCCTGTCCGACGCCTCGGTGGGATGCGTGGTGGCCAACATGGTGCTGCATCATGCCGCCAACCCGGCGGCCGTACTTGCCGAAATCAGGCGGGTGCTGGCCCCCGGCGGGGTGCTGTTGCTGGCCGATCTTGCCCGCCATGAGCGGGAAGCGGCCCGGGAACAGTTGGCCGACCAGTGGCTGGGGTTTGAGGAGGCGGAGTTGGGCTCGTGGCTTACGCAATCCGGCTTCGCCCATATCCGCTGTGAGAGGATCGAAGGAGCGCCCGGGCAGGAGGCTGTGCTGCTGGTGAGGGCATCGTGACAATGCCGGGAAGAACATGCCGCCGGGTGGCGGTTTCAAAGAGAGAAGCACCTACAACAATACCAGATAAAGGAGAGTAAACAGATGTCCAAAGATTTTATCGTCGCAGACCTTGCCCTGGCCGATTGGGGCCGCAAGGAGATCAAGATTGCCGAAACCGAGATGCCGGGCCTGATGGCCATCCGCGAGGAGTATGCCGCCACCAAGCCGCTCAAGGGAGCCCGCATTACCGGTTCGCTGCACATGACCATCCAGACCGCCGTGCTGATCGAGACGCTGGTTGCCCTGGGCGCCGAAGTGCGCTGGGCCTCCTGCAACATCTTCTCGACCCAGGACCACGCCGCCGCCGCCATTGCCGCCGCCGGCGTGCCGGTCTTCGCCGTCAAGGGCGAGAGCCTGGAGCAGTACTGGGACTACACCCACAGGATCTTCGAGTGGCCCGACAACGGCTTCTCCAACATGATCCTGGACGACGGCGGGGACGCCACCCTGTTGCTGCACCTGGGCGCACGGGCCGAGAAGGACAGCAGCGTGCTCAATAACCCCGGTTCCGAGGAGGAGACCATCCTCTTCGCCGCCATCAGGAAAAAGCTGGCCACCGCCCCGAGCTGGTACTCCACCCGTATCGCCCAGATTCAGGGCGTGACCGAGGAGACCACCACCGGCGTGCATCGCCTCTACCAGATGCATGAGCGCGGCGAACTCCGCTTCCCGGCCATCAACGTCAACGACTCGGTTACCAAGTCCAAGTTCGACAACCTCTACGGTTGCCGCGAATCCCTGGTGGACGGCATCAAACGCGCCACCGACGTGATGATCGCCGGCAAGGTGGCCCTGATCTGCGGCTATGGCGACGTGGGCAAGGGCTCGGCCCAGGCCATGCGGGCGCTGTCGGCCCAGGTATGGGTGACCGAGGTCGATCCGATCTGCGCCCTGCAGGCCGCCATGGAAGGCTACCGCGTGGTGACCATGGAGTACGCCGCCGACAAGGCCGACATCTTCGTCACCTGCACCGGCAACTACCATGTCATCACCCACGACCACATGGCCCGGATGAAGGACCAGGCCATCGTCTGCAACATCGGCCACTTCGACAACGAGATCGAGGTCGCCGCCCTGGAGAAATACCAATGGGAGGAGATCAAGCCCCAGGTGGATCACATCATCTTCCCGGACGGCAAGCGCATCATCCTGCTGGCCAAGGGGCGCCTCGTCAATCTGGGCTGCGCCACCGGCCATCCCAGCTATGTGATGAGTTCCTCCTTCGCCAACCAGACCATCGCCCAGATCGAGATCTTCACCAATCCGGGCAAATACCCGGTGGGGGTCTACACCCTGCCCAAGCATCTGGACGAGAAGGTGGCGCGCCTGCAACTCAAGAAGCTCAATGCGCAATTGTCGGTACTGAGCGACGAACAGGCCGCGTATATCGGGGTGAAGAAGGAAGGCCCCTACAAGGCGGAGCATTACCGGTATTGATCCGGCCCGCATAACGGGGCTGGGCAGCATAACGAAAGGGGGCGGCATCATGCGATGCCGCCCCCTTTCGTTTCGTGTGCCGCGGGAAGGCTATTTCTTTTTGGCCGTCTCGTCCATCGCCTTGATCAGGGCGTCGGTCACGTCCTGGGCGTCCACGTCGCTGCCGACATAGAGCAGTTGCTTTTTGATGATGATAATGGCAAAGCCGTTGGCCTTACCGTAGGCCGCGGCCGTCCGCTCGGTTTCATCGTACAGTGCCTTGGTTTCCTTTTCCTGCAGGGAGGACAACTCCTCTTCCAGTTGTCTGCCGAGCTTCTGGAACTCTTCCACCTTTTTCTGGAATTCCTTTTCCTTGGCGGTACGTTGGGCCGGGGAGAGAGAGGGGAGCTTGGCCTGGATGCTGGCGCGCAGTTTGTCCAACTGCTTCCGCTTGCCGTCGACCCTGGTCTGGAGCTTGTCTTTCTTTGCCTGAAGTTTGGCCTGAACCGCCTTGCCCCGTTCGGTTTCTTCGCCGACACGGGCCAGGTCAACGGTGCCGAGCTTGGTAGTCTGGCGGATCGGCGCGGCCTCGGAGGTTTTCTTCTCCGGCGCGGCCGCCGCGGGGGCGGTGGGGGCAGATGCTGCTGCGGCAGGCTTTGTACCGGCGGCCGGAGCCGGATCGGAAGCGGCTGCCAGGCCGGGGAGGCTTGTGACAAGGGCAGCGACGAGAAGCGTCTTCACTAGGGTGGTCATAACAACTCCATTTCGTTTGTGGGGAATGATGCTACCGCTACAGCATAAAAGGATTGGCGCCGTGAGGCAACACAATTTCCCGCAGCGGGGCGGCGCCGGGCGCGGCCTTGGGGGCTCTAGTTGAGGACCTCCATGTAGATGTCGAACGCATTTTTTTGATACAGGGCCCTGATGTCGTTGATCTCGTCATAGGCGGAGACCAGCGTCGAGGTGACATAGGGATCCAGGTGGGTGCCGGTGAGGCTGTTCAGGGTGCTGATGGTGTCGCGCTTGCACATCCCCTTGCGATAGGGCCTATCCTCGGAGAGGGCCGTAAAGATGTCGGCGACCGCCATGACCCGGGAGCCCAGGGAGAGTTCGCTGTCCGTGCGTCTGAAGGGGTACCCGCTGCCGTCCAGCTTCTCGTGGTGTTCGCAAGCCCACTTGACGACGTTTTCCATGCCCCGCACCTTTCTGAGCGCCGCGAAGGTTATGTAGGAGTGGGACCGCATGACCGCCATTTCCTCCCTGTTCAGGCTCGACGGCTTGTAGAGGATCTCGGCCGGGACGGAAAGCTTGCCGAGGTCGTGCAGGTGTCCGGCGATTTCGAAAAGGGTCCCTTCGGCGCTGCTGAAGCCTATCTTGCGGCTGACAGCCTGTGCCACCCGGGCGACGCCGATGGAGTGGGTTGCCGTAAACCGGCACTTATAGTCGATGATGTTGGAGATGAGGCGGGAAAATTCGTAAAGTTCGTCGATGCCGATATCGATGGAAGAAGAGCGGATCGAACTGTTGACCAGATATTTGACGTCGTTGCTGTTCATGTCGAGCCAAAACGAATCCCTTTGGGCCAGTTCATGAAACACGGCCACGATATCGGGATGGAACACGGTGTCGGCATGTTCTTCGACCGTCGCCAAAATGTCCTGGGAGTGCAAGAGGATGTTGTTGTTGACCGCGGAAAGGGTTGCTACGCGATCCGCCAGGTGGATGATATGGCTGGTGAACGGTACGGCGCGGCCGTCTTTGGCGCCGGACCCCTCGCCATGCTTCCATGAGGTGTGGTGGAATCGGACTATTTCGGAGATATCGATGAACGTGAGACCCTTGAGGAGTTTCGAGCCGATCTCGGCATGGTTGTTCGCCGTCGTGTCGAATTCAAAGCGCGCGATCGAGTTCGCCTCGTCGCCGGTGAAGACGCCGCAGTCGTGGAGCAGTGCGGCATAGATCATCTTCTCGATATCGTTGTTGCTCATGCCGAGCATGGTGCCGATCCGCATGGAGATATAGGCGACCTTGCCGTGGTGCTCGGACAGGTTGCTGTTGATCATGTCCAAGGCATTTGAAACCGATTCGATGAGATCCCATACCATTATCTTCATATTACTTCCCTTGCGGATCGAATACCCGCGTTCTGTGTCGGTGAGAAATCATCACGTGGTTGATCGCGGCGGCCGGGTTTCGGAAGGCCGCCCTGCCTGCGTGCTGTTTGAAAACGGAAAAGGCTTTGCAGAAGTCTGCAAAGCCTTAATTCGTTAAATGGTGCCGAAGACTGGAATCGAACCAGCACTCCCTTGCGAGAACCAGAACCTGAATCTGGCGCGTCTACCAATTCCGCCACTTCGGCAACGAGAATCTTTTCTTTACCATTAATGACAGACCGATGCAAGAAAAAAATGGCTATTTCCCTTGCCATCATCCCTTCCGATTTGTTACAGTCCCTTGCCTTACCATCACATTCTTAAGGATTGCCTTCCATTTATGAATCTCCTTGCCGTTGAAAAGCCCGCCCGTTACATGGGGGGAGAGATGGGCTCCATTCGCAAGGATGAGGCCGAACTGCGTTTTGCCCTGGCCTTCCCGGACGTCTATGAAGTCGGCATGAGCCACCTGGGGCTGCGGATCCTGTATCATGTTCTCAATGCCGTGGATGGGATCGCGGCGGAACGCGTCTATACCCCCTGGCCGGATATGGAGTCCCAGATGGAGGCCGCAGGCTCCCTCCTGACGACCCTGGAAAGCGCTACCCCGCTGGCGGCCTGCGATATCATCGGTTTTACCCTGCAGTACGAACTCTCCTATACCAATATCCTCACTATGCTGCGCTTGGCCGGCATACCGCTTTTTGCCGACGAGCGCCATGACGTTTTCCCGCTGGTCATCGCCGGCGGCCCGTGCGCCTATAACCCTGAGCCGCTGGCCCCGTTCTTCGACGCCTTCCTGCTGGGCGATGGTGAAGAAGCGGTACTGGAGATCGCCGAGGCTGCGCGCCGGGCAAAGCGCGCAGGCCTGGGGAAGGCGGCGCTTCTGGAGCGTCTGGCCGCCATCGAGGGGGTATACGTCCCTTCCTATTTTGAACCCCGTTACCACCCGGACGGGAGCATCGCAGAGATTGTGCCGCTCAAGCCCGGCGCGGGGCGTGTGCGACGCCGTTTTCTCGCGAACCTTGACACGGCACCTTATCCCGCTGCGCCGGTCGTCCCCTTCATGAAGACCATCCACGACCGGGTGGCGGTGGAGATTGCCCGGGGTTGCACCCGCGGCTGCCGTTTCTGTCAGGCCGGCTATATCTACCGGCCGGTGCGTGAGCGTTCGCCCGGAACCATCTTCGATCTGGTAGAGAAGTCTCTGGAGGCCACCGGCTATGACGAGGTGTCGCTCCTGTCGCTCTCTTCGGGGGACTATTCCTGTATCGCCCCGCTTTTGACCGGGCTGATGGAGCGCTATGCCCATGACCGGGTGGCTGTTTCCCTGCCGTCGCTCAGGGTCGGAACCCTCACCGAAGGGTTGATCGACGAGATCAAGAAGGTGCGCAAGACCGGGTTCACCCTGGCCCCGGAGGCGGGCAGCGAACGGATGCGCGGGGTGATCAACAAGGGCATCACCGAGGCGGACCTCCTGGAGGGGGCGGCCAACGTCTATGGGGCCGGGTGGCGGCTCATCAAACTCTACTTTATGATCGGCCTGCCGGGGGAGACCCTGGATGATGTGCTGGAAATCCCCGCCCTGGCGCGCCGGGTCAAGGACCAAGCCAAAGGGTCGGGCGTTTCGGGCGAGGTCAACGTGTCGGTCAGCAGTTTCGTTCCCAAGGCCCATACCCCTTTCCAGTGGGAACCGCAAATCTCCCAAGACGAGATCAGGGAGCGGCAGGGGCTGTTGCGCGGCGAATTGAAACGACGCAAGCTCAATTTCAAGTGGCAGGACGCCCCGCTTTCATTCATGGAGGGGGTCTTTGCCCGGGGCGACCGGCGGCTGGCACCGGTGCTGGTGCGGGCGGTAGAACTCGGCTGCCGTTTTGACGGCTGGGGGGAGCACTTCTCACCGGAACGCTGGCGGCAAGCCTTCGCCGACTGCGGCATCGAGCCCGAATGGTACTTGCGACGGCGGGCCCTGGACGAAGTCCTGCCGTGGGACCATCTCGACTGCGGCGTTACGCGGGAGTTTTTGCTGGCGGAGCGGGAGCGCGCCTTCGCGGAGTCGGTGACCGAGGATTGTCGCCACGGCCGGTGCAGCGCCTGTGGTGTCTGCGACTTCAGCGTCGTGGAACCGCGGCTCTCGCCCCATGACGCCGTGCCGGCGCCGGCTGCCGCGGCACTGGTTGAGCCGTTGCCGGCACGTATCCGGTTGCGCTTTGCGAAAACCGGTGCCATGCGCTTTCTGAGCCATCTTGAGTTGATTACGGTCTTCACGCGCGCCGTCAGCCGGGCAGGGGTGCCGATCCTTTTTTCCCAAGGTTTCCACCCCCATCCCAAATTCTCCTTTGCCACCGCCACCTCGGTTGGTATAGAATCCAGGGCGGAATACATGGATATGGTTGTGGCGGTCGGCTGCGAAGCGGCTGAGGTGCAGCGCAGGCTGAACAGCGTCCTGCCCGAGGGGCTGCGGATTCTGGAGGCGGAGCGGGTGGACGTGAAATCACCATCTCTTTCGACCCAGATGATCGCCACCCATTATCGTATAACCTTTAATAATGTGCCCTGTGACGACCTGCCTCAAAAATGTGAGCAGTTTTTGGCGCACAGCGATTTCGTCATTCAACGGATTAAAAAGGGCGAACGTCAAACTATTGATCTGCGGTCGGAAACCGTATCGCTCGTTGCCGGGCCCGACTCGCTGGACCTGGTTGCCGGCAGGGGCAAGCCGGTGGAGTATGCCCGCGCCATTACCGGCGACGATACGCTCGCCATGGATGACCTGCGGGTTGAAAAGCTCGATGTCGTTTTTGCCGCGCCATCGCCACGTGACTGATTTTGAATGCATTTTATATAGACGGAGACAAATTGTATGGGAGCAGAACTGGTTATCAACGCCGCCTCCCACGAGACGCGTATCGCGCTGATTGAAAACGGCACCATTGCCGAACTTTATATCGAGCGCAGCCGCGAAAGAGGGATTGTCGGCAACATCTACAAGGGGCGGGTCATCAGGGTGTTGCCCGGAATGCAGGCCGCCTTCGTGGACATCGGCCTGGAGAAGGCGGCATTTTTGTACGTGGCGGATGTCTTTGACGCCATTGAGGAGTATGAGTCGCTTCTGGACGAGGGCAAGAAGGAACATGAGCCCAACGTCGAGCAGTCGGAATCCGCCCACCCCGATTACAAGCCGTTGCACCCCATTGAAGAGCTGCTTCAGGAGGGGCAGGAGCTGCTGGTCCAGATTTCCAAGGAGCCGATCGGCACCAAGGGTGCGCGCATCACCTCCCACATCTCCCTGCCGGGCCGGCATCTGGTGTACATGCCGACGGTGGACCATGTGGGCATTTCCCGCCGCATCGAGGACGAGGCCGAGCGGGAGCGTCTGCGTGAAATCGTCGACCGCCTCAAGCAGAGCGGTTCGGGGTATATCGTCAGGACGGTCTCGGAGGGGAAAAGCGAAGAGGATCTGCTGTCGGACATGCAGTACCTTTCCACGCTGTGGGGCGAGATCGCCAAGCGCAGGGAAAAGGCTGCGGCCCCTTCGCTGGTCCATTCCGACCTGGACGTGGTCCAGAAGGTGGTGCGCGACATCGTCACCGAGCAGGTGGACCGGATCATTGTGGACTCGAAACCGGACTTTGACCGGATCGTCCAGTTCATCTCCACCTTCATGCCCAAGATGAAGTATTCCATCGAGCTCTACGATGACGAGGAGCCGATCTTTGACCATTTCGGCCTGGAGGTCGAGATCAGCCGGGCGCTGGGCAGAAAGGTCTGGCTGAAGAGCGGCGGCTATATCATCATCGAGCAGACCGAGGCGCTGACCGCCGTGGATGTGAACACCGGGCGCTTCGTGGGCAAGCACAATCTCGAGGATACCATCCTCAAGACCAATCTTGAGGCGGTCAAGGAGATTTCGTATCAGTTGCGGCTGCGCAATATCGGCGGCATCATCATCATCGATTTTATCGACATGGAGAAAGAGGTCAACCGGGACAAGGTCTTCACCGCGCTGGAGGAGGCCCTCAAGGGGGACAAGTCGAAGAGCAACATTCTCAAAATTTCAGAACTGGGCCTGGTGGAGATGACCCGCAAGCGTGTACGGGAAAGCATCGGCCGGATGATGTGCGAGCCGTGCCCGTACTGCGAGGGGCGCGGTTACATCAAGTCGAAGATTACGGTGTGTCATGAGATCTTTCGGGAGTTGCGCCGCGAGATGCTGGATATCAAAGGGGCCAAGGCCACGGTGTCGGTCCATCCCCAGGTGGCGGACCTGCTCTACGATGAGGAGCGGCGAGGGCTGGAAGAGTTGGAAAAGCGCTTCAAGAAGCGCATTACCGTGCGGGCCAAGCCCGGTTTTCACCAGGAACAGTTCGAGATCCTGATAAACTGAACGGCTCTGTGGTCAGCGGTTGCGAAACAAAAGGCGTGGGTAGATATAACTACCCACGCCTTTCGCGTGTGTCCCGTATGCCTGTAGAATGAGGCTTTAGGCAGCCTTCTGCTCCAGGTTCGCCTGCTGGTCATGTTGGGCCGAAAAGTATTCCATGGCCTCGCGCATGATATCGGATACGCTCTTTTTGGTCTTGCTCATCAGGTTTTCCAGGTGCTCACGCTCTTCGTCGCTGATACGCATCGAAATTACGTTGTAACGCGGATTTTCTCTCATTCTGCCCATGTTTGCTTCCTCCGTTTTTTTTATGTGGTGTGATATGGCACGCTTAAGTAAGTGCTCACTCTACTGCCATATCTATGCCAAAACGGAGTATACATAAAAATAAGTAATAAAATCGGTATGTTGATAATTGGGGGTACGTCATTCGTTCCCGGCTTGGGAAAAAAGTGTGCACAATATGGCGCAAGTATGGTCAAAAGTATACACTATTCCGGGGCCTCCTGTTCCGCTGACTTGGTCCGCACCCGCTGCACGATTTCAAGGCCGTGTTTTTCCAGAAGGCGGTAAAAGGTCCGGCGGGGGATATTGGCCAGCCGGGCCGCCTTGGCCACGTTGCCGCCGGTTTCTTCGAGATAGCGCTGGATCAGGTTTTTTTCGGTGCGGCTGATGTGCAACTCCCGTTCGGCTTTGAACGAGGCGTGGCGGCGGTTGACCTCCCCGTTGCTGCACCGTTCGTAGGTGTCGGCAAAGATGGTGGGGAGGTTCTCCAGCCTGATGATCGTGCCTTTGGTGAGGACCGAGGAGCGCTCGATAACGTTCTGCATCTCGCGGATATTGCCGGGCCAGGGGTAGTGCTGCATGGCCTTGACGGCCCGGTCCTCGATCCCGGCGATGTTCTTGTTCAGTTTTTTGCGGGCCTTGTCGAGGAAATGCTCGGCCAGGCTCGGGATGGAGTCCTGCCGGTTGCGCAGCGGCGGCAGATGAATATTGAAGACGTTCAGACGGTAGTAGAGGTCTTCGCGGAACCACCCTTCGCTCACGCCCTGTTCCAGATTCTTGTTGGTGGCGGCAATCAGGCGCACATCCACCTTTTTGGGCGCCGCCCCCCCCACCGGCCGCACCTCGCCCAGGTCGAGAACCCGTAAAAGCTCCGCCTGCAGCTTGGGGGTGATATCTCCGATCTCGTCCAGGAAGATGGTGCCGCCATTGGCGGCCTCGAAGAGCCCTTTCTTGTCGCCGATGGCGCCGGTGAAGGCCCCTTTCTTGTGACCGAACAGCTCGCTCTCCAGCAGGGAATCGGTAATGGTCGTGCAGTTGACCGTGACCAGCGGTTTGTCGTTGCGCAGGCTCAGGCGGTGGATGGCCCGGGCCGTCAACTCCTTGCCGGTGCCGGTCTCGCCCCTGATGAGGACCGTGGTCGGCGTCGGCCCCACTTGGCGGATCAGTTCCAGCACCTCCTGAATCTTGCTGTCGTTCCCCACTATCGGGTCGTCGCCCAACTGCCGGTCCAGTTCGCGCCGGATCAACTCGTACTTCTGCATCAACCGCCCCCGGTCGTCCTCTACCTGCTGCAAATTGTGGGGGAGGCACATTTCGATATCCGCCAATCCCTGAAAAACCGCGACGGCATGTTCCCGGCAGGTGTTGTAGCCGCAAGCGCGGCAATTAAGCTCGTCGCTTTGCGTAAACTTGTTGGTGGAGTGCAGGATGCGTTTGATGTCGTCCTTGCCCGGGCTCGGCAGCCGGCATGACTTGTCCGAGTAGGGGCGCATCAGGTCGGGTATGGATGTCGTGGAACGGTAGTGCGGCGCCGTTTTGTAGGGGAGCGTACTGTCGTTGTAATTGACGATCAGTTTGCGCTTGTAAAAATGATTAAGGGTCTGATCACGGGCGGGGCCATCGACGCAGCCGCCGTCACAGAGTCGTAAATCCACAAAGGAGGGGGTGATCCGCCCGGCGGCAAGATCGCGGATGATGTCGATGGCGTGATTTTCCCCCTCGGCGGAGATGATCTCCGTATCCAGAAAATCCGGTTCAATCTCGAACACCTTGAGCGGGCCGCCGGTAAGGGTGAATATGCGCGCGTTATCCGGGTCAAGACCGTCGAAGGGCGCTTCCGCCAGGGACGCAGGGTTGATGCCGCGGCCCTTGAAGAATTTATCGATCTCCTGATAGGTGAGGACCACGTCGATGGCGCTGGACGATTCCGCCGCCTGTACCTCGAATTTGCCGGCGATGCAGGTGCTGATATAGATGACCTTGGTCTCCTCGCCGAGTATGCTCTTGATGAAGCGTCCCATGGCGATCATGGGTGAAACGACCCCCGCCAGGTTTGGGATCAGCTTGGGGTAATGGCGCTCGATCAGGCTGACCACCGCAGGGCAGTGGGAGGAGACCAGGGGGATCTCAGTCTGGCGCAGCACCTCTTTGTACGCGTCGGCAATCATGCGGGCGCCGTAGGCCCCCTCATGCACCTCGCGGAAACCGAGATTTTTCAGGGCGGCCACCAACTGTCCGGGGGTGATGGCGTGGAAGAATGCCGGGAAGGAACACCCCAGCACAGCCACAACGGGCGCGCCCGACGTCAGCAATTCTTGGGTCTGTCCCATTCTGTCCACCACGGCCTTTGCCTGTTGCGGGCAGCTCAGGCAGTTGCCGCAGCCGATGCAGCGGTTATACATGATTTGGGCAAATCCGTTGTCGACCTTGATGGCCTTGACCGGGCAGCTGCGTACGCAGGAATAGCAGAGCCGACAGCGCTCCTTGAAGGTGATGATCGGTTCCATGGCGGTGTCCCTTGTATTTTGTGGAGTGATATTGCCGGATAATATACTGAAAACGGAAAGTGTGCAAGGAGTGACACAGCTGTGGTAGTTTTTTTACATGGAGTGTGACTGGAACCATAAGGCGGCAATTTCTGACAGCTTATGGTTCCGGTTGTCTGCTAAAAGTTCAAACCCATAATGCCCTCCGACTAGCTCGGAGGGCCAGGACCAGCTTCCCGTCGGGTGAAGCCTCATCTTGAATCGCAGCCGCATCGGTTTGCCGATCTCCCGCTTGGCCACTCCCATCACGTCCCGCTTTCTCTCTATCCCATCAAACAGTCGTTTTTGCGGCATCCTGATGTAAAAGCACTTCAGTCAAGAAAAAATCACCTGCCGCGAGTTGTATTAATGAAAACATGGTGTACGCTATTCGCAATGTATACATATTTAGTCCCGCTATTTCGAATTGATAGCTCGCCTATAGGGTAACAACCTTTCGTTATCACGGAGGATGATGCATGAAAAGCCAGCTAAAAACGACCCTCGCGCTTTCCTCAGCGGTTACCGCAGTCATGCTGTTCGTGCTGGTAGCCCTTGCCCCATCCGCCCATGCCGCATTCACCATCAAGGTCATCAGTAATGACCGGAGCACCACCCCGGCCACCCGTGCGCCGCTGAGCGACTACAAGTGGCTGGTCCAGGAGGACAATACCTTCGATGCGGTAGGCAACGTCGGAAAGTTCAACAGCACCGACAGCCTGTCCGTATCGATCCATAAGAGCAACGCCAAGGTGCTGGCCAGCGGCACCGGCGCAAACCCGGTGGTCAACCTCCCGCCGGGACGCTATTTCGTTTCGGTGCAGGCCGGCAACCATTACAACGTGGGCGGTTCGCCGGTTCGGGCCGAGGACGACGGGGGCTCCGTCACGGTGGTCATCAACAAATTTCCGGTGCCCCTGGCCCAGATCACGGTGTTGGTGTTCAACGATAATGCCCCCATCAACGGCGCCTGGGATACGGTCGAGAACCTGCTGGGCGATTTCCGGGTCTATCTTTTTGACCAGTTGGGGCAGCAGTCCCAGGATGCCTTCGGCAACCCCATCGGCACCACCTACAACGTGAATCCTGACGGCACCCCGGTTGTGGACGCCAACGGCAATGCTTCGATCAAATCCAAAGGGCCGGGCTATGTCCTGAGCAAATCAACCCTCATCGATACCACCTTCAACTACAATGCCGTTGTTCCCAATCTGTCACCGGGCAAATACGGCATCTGGGTACAACCGTCCGACGGCCGCCCCTGGGTGCAGACCTCCACCATCGAAGGCACACCCGGTATCGACAACTGGGTGCTGGCGGGCGAGCCGAACTTTTTCACCGAAACCGGCTTTTTCGGCGTCCACAGTTTTATCGGTTTTGTCCTCCCGTCGGATTACCCGGGGGATGCCGTCTACCCGAAGACCCAGTTCGCCACCACGGGGACGGGCGTAGTTACCGGCCAAGTCGTGCAGAATCGCATCTTCCGACCGCCGCTGCAGATGGGGCTTAACCCCGGCGACCCGGTCCCCACAGCCTACATCGGCCTTTCCGACAACAACGCTGCCAATCAATCGGTCTTTGTCATGGGGTGCCCCGGGCAGGTCACCAGCGGCCCGGCAACCGGCTCAAGCTGCGACGCCAATGCCCGTTTCACCATCAATGGCGTGCCTCCCGGCACCTATACCCTGACCATGTGGGATTATCCCCTCGACCAGATCATCGACTTTCGTACCATCGTCGTGCCGCCGGCCGCCGCAGGTCCGACCCCGGTCGCGGTCCCGGTGGAAAATTGCCCAACAAACAGCGCCACCTATCCCTTCTGCCCGAGTATCGTGTTTCAGTGGTTCGGCAACCTGGAGGGGTGCGTTGCGGTCCCTGGCAACGATTGCAGCTCGGGTAAAACCGGCCTCCCGAACGAGGTCATAAACCTCAGGCTGCGGGACGGCTCGCTGTACCAGACCACCACGTCCAACACCGACGGCACCTACAACTTCCCCGAGGTCTTTCCCTTCTTCAAGTGGATTGTGGTGGAGAGCGACCCGGCGGACATGAAGCCCATGGGCGCCACCGTCAAGGTCGACAAGGGAGGGCCTTTCGCCAATACCACCTGGGACCCCACCGGCAACAACAACGTCATCCCGCTCCTGGAGCAACGGACCGACCCGGCCGGGACCATGACCGAGGCCATGATCCTCTACATGGACAATACCAATGTCATTGACTGGTCCAAGCGGCCCTATGGCACGGATGAAACCGGCTATATCTTCGGCATGGTCTCCTACGCCTTTACCCGTACGCCGCTTAACCCGGCCAATGCAACTCAGTCCCCTTGGGAGCCGGGGATACCGGATGTGGAGATGCGGCTCTACAAGGTCACCGGCTACGATACCGCCGGCAAACCGCTCTTCGACCGTACCGCTCCCGTTGCCACGACTCTGAGCGACAGTTGGAACAAAAACTATCCAACCGGTTGCCTGGATGCCATGAAAAAGGCCGGGATCGACATCAACTCCGGCGGTATTCCCCTGGATAGTTATATCGACTGTTCGGAAACCATGCCGATCTGGAACCAGATCAAACCGGGGGTCTTCGACGGCACCTACCTCTTCGACCGCGATGCCCAGGGCAATCCGCTCCCGGCCGGCGACTACGTGGTGGAGGCGGTCGCTCCCAACGGCTACGAGGTGATCAAGGAGGAGGACCAGAACTTTATCCTGGCCGGCCCGGTTTTCCCGGACATCAACCCGTCGTTGCCGCAGCCCGCCGCACTGAAGCGTTTGCAACGCCTGATGCAACTCAAGAAGCCCAACCCTGCCGTAACCCCGCCGGCGTGCGTCGGCCCCGATCATACCATCCCTGCCTTCATGACCTATGACGGAACCACGCCGGTGCCCAACGCCGGCCAGGTCACGCCCCTGTGCACCATGAAGCTGGTCCACCTGCAACCGGCGCAGAATTTCAACGCCGACTTCCGCTTCTTTACCCAGGTGCCGCTGGCCGCCCGCATCATCGGCCTGGTCACCGACGACCTGGCCCTGGAGTTCCGGGCCGGCAACCCGCGCCTCGGCGACAAGATCGGCCCCTCCTTCATGCCGGTTTCGTTCCAGGACTATGCCGGAAACGAACTGGCCAGAACCTATACCGACGAGTGGGGACAGTACAACTCCCTGATTCCCGCCACCTTCTGGACCAATACCCCCAACCCCACCGGGGTGAGCCCCAATATAGTGAACATCGTCCTGAATCCCCCCTACAAGGCCGACCCGATCACCCGGCAGCTTGATCCGAAACGGCCCGAGCCGTGGTGGAAACCGGGCTATCCGACCGCGCCGTTCCCCATGGATGTGTGGGCCGGCAAGATCACCTATGCCGACACCCCCATGGTCCCCCTTCGTCCCGGGGTAGACACCGTGGCGATCGACTGTAGTCTTCCCGACGGCACCCCGGTCATCAACCAGGTGAATGGCCCGGCCGGCGGGCCATGGGTCGAAACCCCGTCCGCCACGTCCCTGATAACGATCTCATCGGGCGGGCTGGTCCAGACCGGCAACCTGGACCCGACCTTCGGCGGCACCCTGACCAAGAACTACGGCTTCGGTACTGCGGGAGACGTGTTCGTCACCCCTGCCGGGTCCCAGTTTGGTTCGGCCAATACCAAAAAACTCCAGGTCGTAACATGGACGGACGCCGCGGTTGTGGCGAACGGCCTGACGCTCAACGCGGACGGCACCCCGGGGGCCGCTCTCCCATCCGGGGTCTACCAGTTGACGGTCAGGCGCGCCGACAACCACAAGATGGCCGACATCGGTATCACGCTCCATGTGGGGCTCCCGGCGGCGCAGGTAAGAAAGGTCATCCCGGGCCAGCTCATCCAGGACGCGATCGATGCCGCCAACAGTGGCGACCTTATCCTGGTCGCGCCGGGCGCCTACCCTGAAAACCTGATCCTGTGGAAACCGGTGCGGCTCCAGGGGTACGGCGCCTATGCGACCACCATCGACGCCGGGGCCTTCACACCCGACAAGCAGGCGGCCTGGACCGCAAAGCAAACGGCGATAACCGCCACCGGTCCCGCCAACAACTGGCTGATCGACGCCCAACAACCCGACTACTTCCTGGAGACCGGGGCGGCCGTTTATGTCCTCGCCCCCACGGTGCAGACATCGGTGACCTTACCGGGCGGCACGGCGATAACCGTCAACACCTTCGGGCCCGGTGTCAACCAGGCCATGATCGACGGTTTTACCCTGACCCGGGCCAATTTGGGCGGCGGGGTCAACGTCCATGCCAATGCCCATTACCTCCAGATCAGCAACAACAAATTCGTCTCCAACAACGGCACCTTCGGCGGCGGTATCCGCATCGGCACGCCGACCGCCGTCTCCAATACCGTTGCGACCCTGTATGCCACCTCCAATAACGATAACGTTCGCATCCTGAACAACGAGATTTCCTTCAACGGCGGCACCGGCTTCAACAACGGCAGCGGCGGCGGCATCGCCCTGTTCAAAGGGACCGATAACTACGTGGTGGGCAACAACTGGATCTGCGGCAACTACGCCTCCCTCGGTGGGGCGGGGATCGCCCAGCAGGGGCTCAGTAACAACGGTCTCATCGAGAACAATACGATCCTGTTCAACGAATCCTTCGATGAAGGTGCCGGGATTTTCCTGAGCGGCGAAACTCCGATCACCGTAGCAGGCATTACCGAGGGGGTGGGAAGTGTGGTCATCAACGCCAACCTGCTCCAGGGCAACAAGGCCGGCAATCTGGGCGGCGCCATCGGCATCCTGCGCTTCAACGGCCAGGACGTCCAGGCCAACCCCGACAACACCCTGGCAGCCAAATGGTACAAGGCCGAAATCTACAACAACATGATCGTCAACAACCTGAGCGCGTCCTTTGGCGGCGGTATCGCCATCTCGGACGCCCTTGACGTGACCATTGCCGGCAACACCATCGCCAACAACGACAGCACCGGAACCGGCGAAGTGGCCCTTGGCGCGGTCCCGGTGAACGTCGATGGGGCCGATGCGGTCTACAACCTGCCCCAGGGCGCCCAATCCACTCCCATGGCCGCTGGCATCGGCGTGCAGCCCCTGAGCACCACACTCCTGAACGTCATGACCGATGCCGCCACAAAGGCCAAATACCTGAACCGGTATGATACGAACCCGGTCATCGTCAACGACATCATCTACGGCAACCTGTCCTATTACTGGGCGGGCTTCGATCAGAACGTCAACGCCGGGGTGACGACTCCGCCCAAATACGCTATTTGGGATCTTGGTGTTTTCGGTGACCCGGCAGGCGCCACCGGGCTCCTGAACCCGCAGTACAGTCTCCTGACCAGACAGAACGACCCGGCCTTCAGCTTCCCGGGCGGCAGGAGCGTAAAACCGTATCCCTTCAACAGCGCCGCGCCGACCGGCAACAATGTGGTCGGCGACCCAAAACTGGTCAGCACGTACCGCAACACGATCAACGCCACCCAGGGGGGGGCGGCCATCGGCAATTTCATCTCGTTCAATTACTCCCCCATAAGCCTTGCGGGGAACTATCATATTAATGCCGCCTCTCCCGCCCGGGGTGCAGGAAGTGTGGGAGCTCCGGTCTTCAGCTGGAACAGCACCTACCTGGACCTGGATTTCGACGGGGACAGCAGGGCCGCCCCAGTGGATGTGGGCGCCGACTACTACAACGCCAAGGGGGACGTTAACGGCGACGGCGTGGTCAATATCTTCGACGTCCTGATCGCCCTGCAGATGGCAACCGGGAACTATCCGGCGGCCCAGGTTACCGCCGGCATGCTCAACAACGTCCACGTAGCCCCCCTGAGCGTGACCGGACGGCCTGCCGGCGGCGTTGCCCAGTACAACCCGCCGGCCATCGATACGGTTTCCGTTGCGGATGCCTTGTTGATACTGCAGCGGGCGGTGGGAGTCGTGTTCTGGTAACGCGGCCGCCACTGCAAGGGCCGCCGCACCGGAAACATGAGCCAGGTGGCACCTTTCCCAGGAATGGATACAGAGGAGGAGTTCCATGAAAATCGATGTGAAAGCGATACCCCTCGCCCTCGCCCTTGGGCTTATGGCTTGCGTGGTGCCCGCGCTGGCGTTTGTCCAGTACGGTAGCGGTACCATGGACACCCGGAATCACAACGGCGCCACCGATGGTTTCATCAAGATGCCGGATGGCAGGGATGTCTATACCTTTGGCTTCACCAACATCTCCGGCCTGATTCACTACAACAACCTGTCAACCGCCGTAAGGTCGGGCAGAGCGAAGAACCATGCCGAATTTCCCGCCCCGACCCTGGATTTCAAGGAAGGGCACAACGAATACCTCTCCCTGAGCACCCTGGGGATGGCCATGCGGCCCGACCTCTTCGACCCCCACACCATCCACTTCCACGGGTATCCCAATGCGACCCCCGTGTTTGACGGGGAGCCGATGGCCAGCATCTCCGTCAATCAGGGCGCCGATTTCACCTATTTCTACCGGCTCAACGACCCGGGCACCTACATCTACCACTGCCACCGGGAGGCGCCGGAGCATATGGAAATGGGCATGCTGGGAAACCTGGTGGTGCGGCCGCTCCAGGACGACAACAGGGTCGGCCTGGTCTGCGCCGATGGCCGGGCGGCAGCGGGGGCCGGTTCCTATGCCGGGTTCGCATACAATGACGGAGATTGCTCCACCGGCTATGACAAGGATATCCTGATCCAGTTCGCGGATATCGACCCCGCCTTCCACGACGCCGATTCCTTTGCCCAGAAGCTGCCGTTCGCCGATTTCGTGGCCCGCTATTCGGTTCTCAATGGACGCGGCTATCCCGATACGGTGGATACGGCCCCGATCACCAACAACGCCAGTGCGTTTTCGGGACTGCTGGGCAATTATGACGCCCAACGCATCCATGCGCTCATGACCATCAACCGGCCGGGCGGCGAGCGGGTCCTCATCATCCGCCTGTCGAATCTCTCAATCCAGAATTTTGCGACCATCGAAATCCCCGGTCTCCCGGTGCAGGTTATCGGCAAGGATGCCAAGTTCCTGCGGCGCCCCAACGGCAAGGACCTGCGGTACTACACCAGTTCCGTGCTGATCGGCCCGGGGGAATCGGCAGAGTTGCGCATCGATACCACGGGCGTCGCGGCCGGGACCTATTACCTGTATTCCCGCAATCTGGACGAACTGCATGCGGACCAGATGGACCGCAGCGGCGCCATGACCGAGATACGAATCAATTAGAACTACTTGGATCCCTACGGAGGTATATCCATGATGACGATACGGAACACCCTGGGGGCGGTGATGGCGCTAGTGGGACTGTCCTGTTTTCCCGTAGCCGACGGCTACGCCATGATCGATGGTCATACCGGTGCCGGAACCACCCCGGTTTTCAACCTTACGGCCAAGCAGGGTCGCGTCGCCACGGGTGACGGCAATAGTCTCATCTTCTGGGGCTTCGCCGATGACGATGGTCAGGATAGCAGCCAGTCGCTCAAGGGACAGGTCCAGTACCCCGGCCCGACTCTGATCGTGACCGAGGGGGCCACCGTCACCGTCAATCTGGCCAACACCCTGCCCGAACCGGTTTCCCTGGTGTTTCCGGGGCTTGATGTGCTGACCTCAGTCGTCCCGGTGTTCCGGAACGGCATGAAGGGCAGGCTCTCTTCCATCGTCCCGGAAGCCGCTCCCAGCGGCAAGCAGACCTATACCTTTACCGCGACCAGGCCGGGGACGTTCTACTATCAGAGCGGCTCCAACCAGGCGGTCCAGATCAGGATGGGCCTTTTCGGCGCCATCATCGTCAGGCCCAAGGTGCAAACCGCCAAGACCTATACCAATGTGTTCCCCAACCACCAGACCACGGACAAGACCTTCACCAAGTTCGCCTACAACGAAGCGGGGGTACCGGATCAGGTTACCCCTCCCGGCGGCACCGCCATATCCAATATCGGCGCCTCCACCGGCTACGACCGGGAGTTTCTTTACCTCATGAGCGAGATGGACCCCGACTTCCAGGTGTGGATGGAGTTGGGCAGGAATACGGCCAAGAGCCCGGCCAGTTTCGGCGACTGGATCGACCCGGTCATCAAACGTGATTTCACCCAGTGGAAGGCCAACTACTGGTTCGCCAACGGTCGCAACGCCCCCGACGATATGGGAGGTGCGTTTGACAAGAACCTTCCGAATCAGCCTTACAACTGCCTGCCCCTCATGCATCCCGGTGAAATGATCCTGACCCGCTTCGTCAACATGGGGCGGGATCTGCACCCGCTGCACACCCATGGCAACCACCAAAGGATCGTTGCGGAAGATGGCTTGATCGCCTCCTCGGCAGCTAACCCCCTGGATCAGAGCCTGACGACTATAACCGGCGCCGACCTGTCCACCGAGGAGTTCACCCTGACCATGGCGCCGGGCAATTCCTTCGATTCCCTCTTCACCTGGACCGGCAAGGGGCTCGGCTGGGACGCCTACGGCCACAAGCCGGGAGATCCCCCGGCCCCCTACGAGTATCTGGCCGACCACGTGGGCGGACCCGCCTCCTCGATCATCGCCCCGGGACCCCAGGATACGCTAACATCAAAGTACGCCAACGGCCAGTTCCAGCCTCCCCTCCCGGACGGTACCCCGGCGCCGGCACAGGCCGTCCCCACCGTTTTCTCCGCCGATCCGCTGACCCTGACGTTCGATCAATGGTTCAGCGGCAGCCCGTACCTGGGGAGCACCGAACCGCTCCCCCCCAGCAACGTCAGCCTCAACTACGGCGGATCGAGCTACTACTTCATGTGGCACAGCCATGCAGAACGCGAAATTACCAATAACGATGTTTTTCCGGGCGGCATGCTGACCATGATGGGGATCGTTCCCGCATCAATAGCACTGCCGGCCGAATAATGCGGAGGACACGATGAAGATCGGACAGAGTGGGACGCGTGTTTTGGTTTTCCTGGCGGTGTTTGTTGCGTCATCCCTTGCAGGCCAGGCCTCGGCAGCGACATACAATCTGCGGGCCGACACGACGACTGCGACCCTTCCCGACGGCACGGCCGTCACGGTCTGGGGTTTTGCCGACGATACGACCGCCGGAGCGGGGAACGGCGTCGTGTCGGTTCCCGGCCCGCAACTCACCGTGGCCGACGGCACCCTCACCATCAACCTGCGGAATAATCTGAAGGTGCCGATCTCTCTGCTCATTCCCGGGCTGCCGGTCGTTCCCAACGCCAACCCCGCCGCACTGGCGGGCACCCGGGGGGCCACCGCCAATTACGACAACATCGCCCCGGCCGTTCCGATTCCGCAAAATCCCAATTTCCCCCCCTCCAACCCGGGGACTATCTCCAGCTATGCCACCAAGCAGCGGGTGCGCTCATTTACGACTGAGGTACAGCCGGGCAGTTCGGCGTCATACAGTTTCGGCGCGGTGCGCCCCGGCACGTTCCTCTACGAAAGCGGCACCCAGCCCGCCGTGCAGATACCCATGGGACTTTACGGGGCGCTGGTCGTCACCGGCACCACAGGGCAGGCCTACCCCCCTACGGCAAACAATCCCAACACCACCTTTGACCGCGACCAGGTGGTGCTCTTCAGCGAGATTCTGGCCAAGTACGATTACAGCGCGGGTCGTTTCGTGACCATGAACGAGGATGTCATCAAGGCGGTCGGGGCCCAGACCTGGACGGCAGCGGTCCCCTCCTTCTCGACCCTCGATTACAAGCCGCTCTACTACCTGATCAATGGCAAGTCGTATCCTGACACCATCGCGGCGACGCCGATCTCCGCAGCCCCTAATGCGCCGACCGTACCGGGCATCTACGCCCCTCCCGGCAAGAAGCTTCTGCTCCGTCTGCTCAACGCCGGGCAGGAGACCCGTGCGCCGGCCATCCAGGGGAGTTATCTGGACAATGTGGACCCCGCGCTTGCCAAGGCCCACGCGATCTATCCGCAGATCATCGCCGAGGATGCCCGGCTCTACCCCTATGCGAAGCAGGAATTCGCGCCGATCCTTCCGGCCGGCAAGGCCATGGACGCGCTCGTGGACCTGACCGCTGCCGTTTCTCCCGGCTACTACGCCCTCTACGACCGGCGTCTTGGGGTAACCAATGCCGGAGTCTACCCCGGCGGCATGATGACCTTCCTGGCCAGTTGGGACCCGACGGTAAGGGATTGCAGCCCGTTCAAGGGGGATCTGAACGGTGACGGCACGATCAATGTGTTCGATGTGATCATGGCCCTGAAACTTGTTCTGGCCAACGGCTACGATGCCAGGGCCGACATCACCGCCGGCGGAAGCGGGCTATTGACGGCCGGGTTGCCGTGCGGCAAGGGCACGGTCACCATTGCCGACGCTCTCCTGATCCTGCAGAAGGCCGTCGGCCTGAACCCGTACTGATAGAAGGGTGGAACTGCCGTGATGAATATGTGTCGCACCCGCAACCTATGGTTTGTTTTGGCGCTTCTCCTGGTGGGGGGGGTATCGGGGTGCGCCACGTCAAAGGCCGGGGGTAACGGGGCGTTGGCCACGGCCCTCTCCCCACGGTGGGAGGCAAGCGGTATCAGGGTCGTGAAGATCTCCCCGGCCGTCGGGAGGCAGATGCTCGATCTCCGCTACCGGATCACCGATGTGGAACAGGCAGGCAGGGTTCTCAAACAGACCACGCCCATTTCCCTCGTGGATCAGGTGTCGGGCACAACCCTCCCGGTCCCCGACCTGGCCAAGGTCGGAAAGCTGCGCAGCATCCCGAACAAAGAGGATGCCGGCCGGCTCTTCTGGGTGTTTTTCAACAATTCGGCCGGCGTGGTGAAACCGGGAAATAAGGTTACCCTTATGATCGGCAACGTGGCAATCAGGGACATCGTCGTTGAATAGAGCCATGCCTGCCAGCGCGAGAACGGTATGCTCTTTGATAATTTTGGTACTCGTTTGCCATTTGTCACGCGCATGGGCGGGGACCATCGACCCGGTCCTGGCGGAGTCGCTCCGGACAGCGCCGGCTGACCGTGCATTCCCTGTCATCGTGAGACTCCGGGACAGGGTGGATGTGGCCGCTCTCCATGCCGCCGTAACGCGGGATGAACGTCGTGTGAAGCTTTCCAGGGTTATTCGGACGCTCAGGGAGAAGGCCGACGCCTCGCAACAGGTGTTGAAGGAGGAACTGGAGAACCGGGAAAAACGGGGCGGTGTCACGGGGATCAAGCCGTTCTGGATCTTCAACGGCATCGCCCTCTCCGCGACCGCGGACAACGTGCGCCAGCTTGCCGCCCGGAACGACGTACTGAGTGTGGCCCTTGATCGCATCATCAGGCTGCGCCCTCGCCCCCAGGCGGCAGTGGCAGCCGTATCGCCCCCGGCCGAAAAGGCGGGAGGCGCGGCGGAGACCCTGGCACTCACGGCCGCAACGTCACCGACCTGGAACCTGGATCTGATCGGCGCCAGAACCCTCTGGAGCCAGGGGTTCCGCGGCCAGGGGGTTGTGGTGGCGAGTCTGGACACCGGAGTGGACGTGGGGCACCCAGCTCTGGGGCACAAATGGCGCGGCGGGTCGAATAGCTGGTTTGACCCGTACCGCCAGACGACGGCCCCCTATGATGTGGATGGCCATGGGACCGGCACCATGGGGGTCATGGTCGCCGGAAACACGACCGACAACCCGGTAGGGGTGGCCCCGGGGGCGCTCTGGATCGCCGCCAAGATCTTTGACGACTCCGGGAATGCCAGCCTCAGCGTCATCCATCAGGCCTTCCAGTGGGTGCTCAACCCCGATGGCGACCCGGCAAGCGCCGATGCGCCCGATGTGGTGAATAATTCCTGGGACCTTGAGAATTCAGGCACGTACGACAACGAGTTTGAGGGTGATATTCAGAATCTGCAGGCGGCGGGCATCTCGGTGGTCTTTGCCGCCGGAAATGGGGGGCCCCAGGCAAACAGTTCCACAAGTCCGGGAAACAACCCTGGGGGGTTCCCGGTGGGGGCAACGGACTCGAACGACCTGATCCTGCCGTTTAGCAGCCGGGGGCCTTCACCCTTCGACGGCTCCCTGTTCCCGGCCATTGTCGCGCCAGGGTATCATATCCACACGACGGATTTGCGTGCGACCTATTCAACGTTCGTCAATGACGGCACCTCGTACGCCGCGCCCCACGTCTCAGGGGCCATTGCCCTGCTCCTCAGCGGGAGGCCGCCATCGTTGACCGGCAAGGCGGATGGGATACAGAATGCGCTCACTGCGTCCGCCTGGGACCTGGGCGGTTCCGGCCCCGACAACGTCTATGGCTATGGCCGCCTCGATGTTGCGCAGGCGGCGGCACTGATCTCCTTGCAAGCGCCTTCCGGGCCAACAGGGGACGTCAACGGAGATGGGGTGGTTGATATTCAGGATGCCTTGATCATGCTGCAGGCGGCGGTGGGGGCAATCCCGCTTTCCCCATTGATCATGGAGCAGGGGGATGTGGCCCCGTTCGTCGGCACCACGCCCCATCCCGACGGCGCCATCACGATCATTGACGTCCTAGGAGTTTTGCGCAAGGCGGTCGGTTTGGCCGCCTATTGACAGGTGCCGTGAATGTTACAGCGACTTATGGGCAGTTTACCGCCACCTTTGACGGTGGTGAAAACAGTTCGGCCTTTAAAAAGACTCATTATAACGAGGAGGTAGTCCGATGAAATTCAGATTCGCAACGTGTGTGGTTATGGCAGCTGGACTCGGGGCGCTGCTGGCTGGCTGTGGCGGTGGTGGCGGTGGAGCGTCAACGACGCCCATACCAGTGACTGCGGCCAAGAACCCGGTCCTTGTGGGAAGCTCCACGACCATCACCGCTAGTTTTGCCGCCTATACCAGCGCGGTGAAGTTCGGCAGCACGGTCAATTTTTCGGTGACCGCTCCGGCTACCATCAGTTCGGCAACCACCACGACCAAGGCGGGAGGGATTGCAAGCATCACCGTCACTAGCAACCAGGCCGGCACCTACACCGTCTCGGCCAGTTCCGGATCGTTTGCCGGGAGCACGGCCGTTTCATTTATCCCACAACCTGCCGCAGTCAACCTGATGATCACCTCCAAACAGGCGATCAGCAAGCTTGCCGGACTCTCTTTCGATGTCTTAAGCGACACCCCGGTAACCTTCAACGGCTACAGCACCCTGAAGGCCAGCGGGATCCTGTCCATCACGAACCCGAACGTTACGCCCGCCTTCAACATCAGTAAGATTACGGCAGGGCTTACCTCTCTGCCGGGAATAGACGTCACCTCCACCAGCACGTTGTTTCTGCTCAAGTATGCCACCCCTGCGGCAGGGGTGCCGATCTTTACGATCGATCAGGCCTCCGTAACCGCGGGATTTGCCAACCTTTCAAGCGTCAAGCCGACGCCGACGCTTGTCGTGTCGCCGGTCTACTACGACAGCACGGGCAAGGTGCTGTATCCCTGATCCCCGTCCGCTTCGCCGGTTTTCGGAGAGAACCGGCACGGCTGGCAGTGGCGGGATCGATAGAGCCAAGTACACCTCCGCGGTACAGGGGACCACAAAGGAGTACCGACAATGGAAACCGACACGATGATATCCATGAACGTTCGAAAGCTGTTGACACTGATCATTTCCCTGGCTTTCACCCTGTCCCTGTGCGCCTGTGGCGGCGGTGGGGGGGGAGGAGGGGTCGGCATTGCATTCAACCCGGCAACATACTCCGTGGCGGCTGGTGGCAGCATACCTCTCTCCGTGACCGTTACCAACACCTCCGATATCTCGGTCGCCTGGAGCGTCCAGGAGGCCGGCGGCGGCACCGTATCACCAATCGGGACCTACACCGCCCCCGGGACCGCCGGGACGTATCACGTTGTTGCAACGAGCAATGCCGATACATCCAGGAGCGCCGTGGCGACCATCACCGTGTCCGCACTGGCTCTCGGCTCCGGTACGACCTATTCGGGCGTATTCGCCAATCTGAGCAGCATGAAGGCGGCCCGCAGCAATCACACGGCAACCCTGATGACCAACGGCAAGGTCCTGATCGCCGGCGGACTGGGGAGCGGGGGCGCGGCCATTGCCAGCGCCGAGTTCTTCAACCCGGCGGCCCGCGCTTTCGGCCAGTTTAGTTCCGTGGGCAACATGGCCACCACCCGCGCCTACCACAGCGCCACCCTGCTCTTGAACGGAAAGGTGCTGCTGACCGGGGGGATCGACAGCAACAACGCTCCGCTGGCCAGCGCCGAACTCTTCGATCCGGCCACCAACAGGTTCACCGCCACCGGCGCGATGAAAAATGCCCGCTGGCTCCACACCGCGACGCTTCTGGCCAACGGCAAGGTGCTTGTGGCGGGCGGGGACGCTAGCCAGGGCCCCGGTATCGAGGGCGGCGTACCCTTGGCGGCGGCGGAGATCTACGACCCGGTCGCCGGGACCTTCACCCCCTTGACGGTAGCCATGATCAACCCGCGCTACTCCCACACCGCCACACTTCTGAACAGCGGCACGGTGCTGCTTGCCGGCGGGCAGGGGACCGGCGGCCAGAAACTGCCGGAATCAGAGATTTTTAACCCGACCACCGGGACCTTCGCGGCCACCGGGAGCATGATGGTGGACCCAACCGTTGACACCGGGCGCTGGCTCTTCGCAGCCCTGCTACTCAGAGATGGCACGGTATTTGTGAACGGCGGCGATTTCGGCGCCCAGTACGGCGTGAATTACCTGGCCAGCGCCCAGGTATATGACCCGGTCGCCGGCAGCTATGCCGACCTGGCAGCCGGCTCCCTGATGACCTACTCCCGTGCCCATCTCGCCATCGCCTTGCGTGCCGACGGGATTGTGCTCATCACCGGCGGAATCGGCTCCGATATGAGCGATCCCAACGCTATCCCGCCCGCTGACTTTCTTGCCACTGCCGAACTATTCAACGCAACCGGCCGCATTTTTCTCCCGACCGGAAGCTTGAGCAGTGCGCGTGCGAACCATACGGCAACAAGTTTGCCCAACGGCAAGATCCTGGTGACCGGCGGGAATCAGGGGGGCTCGTTCCTGAAGAGTGCTGAAGTCTATCAATAGCGGGTATAGATCTTGGGGAATATCATCGGAGACCATAACGAAAGTGAAAGTAACAAAACAAGAATTGCAAGATCACACTCCTGTCGATGTTGCGTTCTTGCCAAATAATAGCTGATCTGCTCAAATTGAATACTAATCCCGGATGGGGGCAATAAAGAAGCCGCTCATTGCCGAATTCGGGCAGTGGGCGGCCATGTGGATTCGCCGGCCGGTGGGGTCGCAGATATTACTTTTTGCCTTGAGCCGTTTCCGCCGTTTTTTGGGCTGCCGATTCCGTCGCTTCTTCTGCCGGGCTGAACGTTTGGGCCGCCGCCGCAGTAGTCTGTGCCACCTGTTGGGTCTGTGGGGCCGGGCGTGCTTGCGGTGCCGGTGTGGCCGTTGTTGCTTTGATATTCAGGTAGCTGTCCACCGTTTTCACATCCACGCCCATCTTCAGGGCGATTTGTGCCGGGTTCTGCCCAGCCAGTTTCAATGATTTCGCAAGAGCCATACCGGTGAGTTCAACGGTATCGCGTTGTGGTTGCGCTGGCTCCGGTGTCGCAGCAGCGGGTGCCGCGGATGCTGCGGGCGTCAAAGCTGTACCCTGTGTTTGCGGTGATACGACGTTCCCTGAAATCCCATTGATGTCCATAGCCACTCTCCTTTTTCCCCGTGATTCTGGTCGCAAAAGCTGCGCATTCCATGGTGTGAACCACGACGTGATCGGCGCAGCAACGCCCTGTGAGGTGACGATAGAGATGAAGACTTAGGCGAGACTTAGGGAGGGTGCACATTTTGAGGTTGAAGGAAAGAATCCTGAGTCCGTGCATGGGGCACCCCCGTCAAGCGGCGTCAACCGGGCGGGTATAGATAACGAAACAGGGCTCCTGCGACACCTTCCCGGTTACGAAGCGAGACGGTCCCGCCCAACCGGTCGGCAATACTGCGCACTATGGCCAGTCCCAGGCCGCTGCCGGTTTCGTCGGTGCCGATGACTCGGTAGAACGGTTCAAAGATCCTCTCCTCCTCGCCGGACGGAATCCCCCGGCCGTTGTCGGCCACCTGAAAGACCACCCGGCCTTCCTCGCGGTACAGTTCCACATCCACTATCCCGCCGGCCGGGGTATAGCGGACGGCATTATCGACGGCGTTACGCATCAGGATGGCCAGCGCATCGGCAGGGGCATTCACGACTACCTCCTCAAGGCGTTCACAACCCAGGTCGATCCCCTTGGCCGCGGCCATCGGCATCACATCCTCGAGCACCTGCTGGACAAGGCGGTCCAGGCGAAATTCGACCGCGGGGACGGCACTGGATTGTTGCCGCGCCAGAGAGAGTAATTGATCCAGCAGCGAGCGGGTACGGGCCAGACCTTCCTTGAGGTGCCGGAGGCGCTCCCCGCGCTCCTGGGGCTGGTCGCTCCGCTCCAGGTTTTCCGCCTGCAAGGTCAGGGCCGTCAAAGGCGAGCGCAACTCGTGGGCGGCATCGGCGATGAAACGGCGTTGTTGTGCGAGCGTATCGTCGAGCCGCTGCATCAGGCCGTTGATGGACGTTACAAATGGCCTGATCTCCTTGGGAACGCCGCCTTCGGGGAGCGTTGTCAGATTGGTGTCGTCCCGTTGGTCCAACTGCCGGGAAAGGCTGGCGACCGGTGCGAGCGAGCGCCGGACGAGCCAGGCGGTCAACAGGCTCAGGAAGGGCACCAGCAGCAACACCGGCACCAGGGTACGCAGGCCGCTGCCCCGGGCGGTCTCGTTGCGAACGGCCGTCGGCTGCCCCACCGCAATCCTCAAGCCCGACGGCAGGGTACGAACAAACAACCGCCAGGTTTCGCCCTGACTGTCGATGGTCTGGAGTCCTTCCGGGAGGTCGGGCGGAATCACGGGCCGCGTGATCTGGGTGGTCTGCCCCGCCGGTATCGGCGTCCCCAGGGGGATGATGATGATCCGCGCATCGGGGTCGTGCCGTTCCTCTGCCTTGGTTATTCCGGCCCATGGCTCCACGGTCTTGTCGGAACGCCCGACCAGCAGCGCCACCTGTTGGAGCTGGTCATCCTGCAGTTCCTGGGCCTCCCGGAAGGCCAAAAAAAAGGAGCATCCGCCGGCGGCTATGCCGCTGATGATCGTTACCAGGGCGATCCAGCCGGAAAGTTGTCGACGCAGGGAGGCATTCATGGGTGCCGGTCCACCATCCATCCCAACCCCCTCACGTTTCTGATCGCTTCACTGCCGAGTTTCTTGCGCACGGAGTGGATCAGAAATTCGACGGCATTGCTCTCGACCTCCTCGTTCCAACCATAGATGCGGGTCTCCAGATCCTGGCGCGACAGGATGGCGCCGGGCCGTACCAACAGCGCCTGCAATAGGGCGAACTCCCGGGCGGACAGGCGGCAGCGCCGCTCGCCGAAACCGGCCTCCTTGGTCACCGGATCGAGGCACAGAGCACCGTTGGTTAACAGCACCGCAACCTGCCCCCCCTTGCGCCGGGCAACGGCCCGCATGCGGGCCAGCAACTCCCCCGCGGCGAACGGCTTGACCAGATAGTCGTCCGCCCCCAGATCCAACCCCCTGATTCGGTCATCCAAGCCGTCCCGAGCCGTAACGATCAGCACGGCGGTTGCGTCGCCACGGCTGCGCATCCGCTCCAGAACCACCAAGCCGTCCTCTTTGGGCAGCCCCAGGTCAAGGAGCATCACGTCGTACTCGCCGGTCTCGACGGCATCCAAAGCCTGGTCACCGTCCCGCACCCAGTCCACGGCATAGGCAGCATCCTTCAACGCCTGCATCGTCGCTTCACCGATCATCCGGTCGTCTTCAACCAGTAGCACCCGCATCAGATCTCCTGTAATTCACCGTGATTCCTCAAATATACCACATCGGCCCTGCGCGGCAACAGCAGGGCCGACAGCGCCAACGCCGTCAGATAGACCATCCCCCAGGCCCAGATGATGTCGCTTAGGAAATGTCCACCCTGGGCTATGCGGGCATAGCTCATGAGCAGGCCGAAGACAAGGCCGCCCGCCAGCCACCTCCCGGCAAGCGCAGGCTTGGTGCGGCGATAGATGAAGAACGGCGCAGCCAGGTAGAACGCCGCCGAACCGTGCCCGCAGGGGAAGGAGCGCCCCTGGCCGTCGATGCCCGGCTGCCAGGGGTGGAGAAACTGCTTGGAACCGCCGAATTGAACGATTTCACGGGGCCGTGGCCGGCCCCAGTGGTCCTTGAAAACGGCATTTACCAGCACCCCAGGCCCCAGGGCCAGGAGCAGGACCAGAAAAATTCCTTGACGGCGCCACGGGCGCCACGAAGATTTCGAGTTGCCGTAGCAGGCGGCACACAGGCCAAAGAGCGCTATGGCGAGTGCCGGGTACCGGTCCAGGCGATAGAGCAGTTTCCAGGGGAACCGCTCCCCGACCGGCCACCCGCCGGACTGGTAGAAGTGGGACGAGACCGCCAAATCTGCCCCGGTAGCGGCAATTATGGCCGTGGCTACCGTCAGAAATACCAGTACGAGCAACACCTCGCGCCATGTGTTCGCCTGCATAGAGTCTCCCGTTCTCAATCAGTGGTGTTTCTGTGCGGCCATTTGCGGAAAACTGAACAGGCTTATCAGTATTAACGTAAGAAGCACCGCCGATGCTGAGTAACGGCTGAGCGCCAGTCCTCCGGAACTGTGCGGCTTGTCGAGCAGGTCGCCTACCACCGCCCCGAGCGGGCGCGTGAGGATGAATGCCGTCCAGAAAAGCGTCGTACGGGATATGCGTGTCCAGTAATATGCCGCAACAACAGCCACCAGCAGCATGGTGAACACAACGACGCCTTTCGCGTAGCCAAACCCTGCCGTATCCGCGGTCCAGTCCCCAAGCGCGGTGCCGAGGGTCTGGGAAAACATGATCGTCACCCAGTAAAATATCTCTGCCTTTTTTGTCCGTACCGTATCTATGGAGACGGACCCCATGGTGCGATACCAGGTGGACAGGGAAGCCACGAGTAGGACAAACAGAATCGATGCGCCCCCGGCATAGCCAATACCCAGGGAACGGTCGAAAAAATCGGCCAGCGTAGTACCCACCGTGGTCGTTGCGATGATGGTCGTCCAATACAAAAGCGGGTGATAGCGCTTGGCCGAGACCTGGGCGGTGACGGCGACGGCAAAAAGTACGGCGAAGAGTGCCGTCCCAACAAGATAGCCCAGATTCATGGACATGGATACTGCGTCGCCGCCGGTTTCACCAAGGGTGGTGGCGGCGATTTTGATGATCCAGAAGACGAGTACCACCTCTGGAACCTTGCTTACGTTCTCTTTAACGGTGCTGTTCATGCTTGATCTTTCTCCGTGCGGTGATTTCATGTGAGTTTTCCGAAGTTTTTTACGTATGCCGTTACTTCAATATCCAGCCACGCCGGATCAGCGGCGTGGCCGCCAAGCGATAGAATGCCAGGACGGGCCGGTAGAACCGCCCGATAAGGTGCCGTCTCTGGTACAAGGCCAGTCGGGCAGCGACCAGGGATACCAGGGCCGCGCCGGCCATATCCAGTGGGAAGTGCACCCCCAGGTAGATCCGTGCCCAGGCCACCGGCAGCCCCAACAACGCGAGGGCGAGGCCTGCTGCCCGGGTGCGTTCGTGCAAAAGAAGGCTGAAGGCCACCGCCCAGATCAGGGTCGCATGATCACTGGGGAAGGATGAGTCCGGGGCATGGGCGAGAAAGGTGCGCCCCAGGCCGATCATAAAGGGGCGCGGATGCTGCCAGAAGAGGCTGATCCCCTGATTGATCAGCAGCCCGGCTCCCCCCGATGCCGCCGCCTCCAGCATCAGCCTGCGCTGCCGTCCATCCCCGCGGAGCCAGCCGAGTGCCAGGATCAGCGGTATCAGCCAGATACTCCACTCGGCCAGCCCGCGTGCCAAGGCCAGTAGCAATGCCTGGGGGTGCGCCGGGGCGTTGATCGTCAAAAAGAGTGCTTCGTTAAATTTTTCCATGACAATTCCGCGGCGGGAGGTGGGGGCCCGGCCGGTGATTTCCTCTGCTTTCTAAGGTGGAGCAAACCTTTTCCTATGATTCTAATATCTTCTCCTTGGGGCATCGTTGCGGCGATGTCGTATGATAGGACTTTATAGGGAGAAACTTAGCTGATGATTAGCTGGGGGATTTTTTGCGAAATCGGTGTGGGGCTGCACGGGCTGATGGTTTGAAGCGATGAATACTGGTGATGTCCGCGTGTGGGATGAATCATGGGCTGGAACGCAAAAGGCCGCATACAGTGATGTATGCGGCCTTTTTTGTTTTCCTTCAGGAGGAAAATGAATTACTTGGCAGCCGGAGCAGCAGCGTCAGCAGCAGGAGCGGCTTCTTTTTTCTCAGCTTTTTTGGCTTTCTTTGCTTTTTTTGCTTTCTTAGCCGGTTTCTTCACTTCTTTTTTTTCAGCAGCCGGAGCAGCGGCGTCAGCAGCAGGAGCAGCAGCGTCAGCAGCGAAAACAACAGCCGAGAAGGACAGGGCTACGATAGCGGCAACGATGGTGGAGAGAACTTTTTTCATTTGTACTACCTCCGAAGAAATTTAAAAACTTGCGAAAGAAAAAGCATAAGTGGTGCCAATTGTGGTCAATGTGTGAAAATTATGAATAATCAGCTGGTTGTATATTTTTTCGTTTTGAAGAGTGGATTTTTTATGCCTGATATGGGGTACTGGCCGCCCCAAATAAGCCATTTTATGTATATAAGCGCTATATAATTTAGGGATGGTGCTTTCCGCTTTTGCCGCCCTGTTCTTCAGGCAAGCTCCTTTCAAGGGCAGGTGCGGATGTCGTGCCACCCGGTTGCGGGGCAAAGGCTCAGACGCCCATCACCTTGACCGGAGAGCGCCTCTGGCGTACCATACATCCCAATAGGCAACCTCGGAAAGGACCGCCGGCAATGCCGGAAAACGGCCATGAATGTTACGCTCCACAAAGACCGGTCCGGCATCTGGAGCCGTGCGCAACGGTGCTGCGACCTGAAGAGTTGGCAGCGCCTCTGGCTGGTGACGGGGGGCGCGTATCTGCTCATGCTTGTCGCCACCGGTTGGCTGCTCATGCCGGAGCGCCGGCAGGTGGACAAGGCCCTGGTGTTCGCCGTTACGGAAGAGGTGCGCCGGTACGACGGTCTCGCCTTTGTGGGGGATTCCCCCGAGAAGATATTCGAAACGGCCCGCACCCAGGGATATGGCCCATGGATCGCCCAGGTCCGCAAGACCTACCGGATCGGCCGGGAGGGTGATAGGGGCTTTGACAGGATAGAAAGGGAATACCGCCACGCCGTGGAAACCCTGGCATCGAGACGCCTGAAGCTGTCGGGCTGGCTCTTTGTCGCCTGGGCCGTACCCATGGGGGGGCTCTACGCCATGGGCAGCCTGGTCGGCTGGATCAGGCAGGGGAAATCGTGACCGTTTCCAAAGTTCAACTTCGCCTCGACTCCATCGAATGCCATGGCATGGTGATCCCGTTCCAGTACTGCCATGCCCGGCGCAGGACCCTGGGCATGACGGTCAGGCCGGACAAGTCGGTGATCGTCAGGGTTCCGGTACGCACCTCCCTCGGGGAGATACGGGACTTCGTCTCCCGGCGGGCCGCGTGGATCGCCAAGGTATGGCGGGAGTTCGACAGCACGCCGCCCAAGCCTCACCAAACATACGACAACGGTGCGACCTTCCGGTTCCAGGGGCGGGGGTATGGATTGAGCCTGGAGCGGGGCACGGCGGAAGCGGTGGTGCTCAGGGGTGACGCGTTGGTGGTTGCCGCCCCGGACGAATTGGACCCTCGGGCCACGCGCCTGCTCATCGACGCATGGTACCGCGATCAGGCGGCGGGGATCTTTCGGGAACGGGCAATCGAGTGCCACCGGAGGATGGGGGCGGAAGAGATTCCCCTCCCCTCCATCGTGATCCGCTCCATGAAAAGCCGCTGGGGAAGCTATTCGTACCGCACCGGCCGCATAACCCTCAACCTCCACCTCATCAAAGCCCCTCCGGCGTGTCTCGACTACGTGATCATCCACGAGTTGTGCCATATCAGGGCGCGGCACCACGGACCCGGTTTCTGGAACCTGGTCGAGCGTTACGTGCCGGATCACGCCGGGCTGCGCAAGCAACTTAACGGCATCAGGTAACGCTGCCTGCCGCCGCGCAGCCTTCGTATACCGGGGAGCACGCCGCCTGCATTGACATCTGGCACAGCAGTGATTACTCTTTCTGCAAGAATACCTCGGTTAAAAAGGAGCCACGATGAAAAATAGATATCTGTTGGTGGTGGTTTTCAGCCTGGTGGCCATGCTGGCAGGCACAACCCTCGTCACCGTCGACGCGGAGGCCCGCGCCGGCGGCGGCAAATCTTTCGGCAGCCGCGGGTCGCGCAGCTATTCCCAGCCGGTGTCGCCCTCTTCGCAGCCCCGCCCCAGCCAGCAGGCTGCGCCCCAGCCGTTCTCGCCGTCGCCCTACCAGGCTCCCCAGCCTGCCGGCGGCGGTTTCCTGCGCAGCATGGCCGGCGGTCTTGCGGGCGGCCTGCTGGGCGGTATGCTGTTCCGCAGCCTCGGTTTCGGCGGCGGGATGGGAGGAGGCTTCGGCGGCGGGGTCGGGCTGTTCGAGATCATCCTGATCGCCGGGATCATTTACCTGGTCTACCGGATCGTCAAAGGGAGGCGCAATGAGGCCGCCCCCTACCAGAGCCCCTCTGCCATGGGAGGGTACTCCGAGCCCGAGGCACCCCGGCCCATCCAGTCGGCCTACGCCGATACCGCCGGCGACCTTGCGGCGGGCCTCTCCCACATCAGGCAGATGGACCCGGGTTTCGATGAACAGCGCTTCGCGGACGGGGTCATGGATATCTTTTTCAAGATTCAGGGTGCCTGGATGAACAGGGACCTCAGCAGTGTGACGCCGTTATTGACCCCGGATATGCGGCGCATCTTCCAGGAGGATATCGACCGGCTGCTGCGTGAGCACAGGGTGAACCGGCTGGAGAATATCGCCGTGCGCAACGTGGAGGTCAGCGAGGCGTGGCAGGAGTCGGGCCAGGACTATATCACGGCCCTGATCTACGCCAACCTGCTGGACTACACCACCGACGACGCGAGCGGCCAGGTGGTGGAGGGGAGCAAGACCGATCCGGTGAAATTCGAGGAGTTCTGGACCTTTACCCGGCCGGTGGGCAACAACCCGTGGCAGCTTTCGGGGATTAACCAGAAATAATTCCGTTCGCAGCGCCACACATGCAAGCGGCCCGGCCAGTGAGAGAACTGGCCGGGCCGTTGTGTTAATGGCTATGTAGTTTCCTGAATCCGGGAGGCCTCTCGCTTGCCATGCCTCCGCCCGGCATTGTTCCCGTGCCTCCATCACGACGGAGGGCGCGCGGCGCATCCGACATGGTGCTGCATGGGCGGTGGTGGGCTTCGGCATGCCGCTCGCTCCGCCGTTCAGGTCTTCAGGATTCAGGGTTTCGTTCAGACCACCCGTATGAAGAACTCGGGGCACCCGGAACCGCAGTAGCCGCACAGCACGCAGGCCGCCTCGTCCACCACCGCCTTGCCCCCCACCAGCGACAGCGCCTTGCTGCCGCAGATCTCGATGCATTTGCCGCATCCCTTGCAGAACTGCTCCATGATCAACAGCTTACGGCTCCGGCTTTCCAGCCCTTGCCAGACCGCCTCATCCATCACCTCGCGCTCGAAGAAGGCGACGTTGGCGTCGATCTCCTGTTCGGAAAGCATGCCGACGGCGACCCCATGGATGCCTTCCAGGCCGGCCACGAAGGCCATGCTTTGGCGCGCCTCGGCGATCAGGTTGCCCCCCGCCAGGGCCTTCATGGCATAGACCCCCTGGCCGGAACGGGCGCAGGCGGCGATGGCCACGGCCATCTCTGCAGCGGTTCCATCCAGGATGCCCATGCCGTTTTTGTTGATCAGGGGGTGGACCACCTCGAACTCCGGGTGGGAAACGGCCTTGCGGAAAGCCTCGATATAGTGGGAGGAAAATCCCACATGGGCGATCTTCCCCTCCTGCTTCATGGTGAGGAGCGCTTCCAGCACCTCTGCCCGTTCCGTGAAGGGGTCGGCCACCCGGGCGCCGTGGATATGCACGATATCGAGCCGTTCCCTGCCCAGTTCCCGCAGGGCCTGTTCCACATGTGCGCGGGCGGTGGCTGCGTCGGCGGCATGGGTCTTGGTCGCGATGGTGACCTCGCCCCGCCAGCCGTCGAGCCCTTCCCGGACATGGGGATAGGTCCCGTAGAGGGCGGCCGTGTCGAGCATGGTGACTCCCTGCTCAAGGGCATGGCGGATGAGCCTGCCCCCCTCGCGGGGGGTAATGCCGGCCTGGAGGGGCCCCAGGGGGAGGGTGCCGTAGATGAGCGGAAAGATGCCGATGCCGGTGGCGCCGAGTTGTACCCGTTTCACGCCGACTCCTGCCCCGCATCGCCGTTGATCGCCGCTCGCAGCAGGTTGCTCGGCTTGAAGGTGAGCACCCTCCGGGGGTCGAGTATGATCGATTCTCCGGTCTGGGGGTTCCGGCCGCGCCGGGCATTCTTCTGTTTGACCTCGAACTTGCCGAAGCCCGAGATCTTGACCTCCTGACCGGTTTCCAGGGTAGCCTTGACGATACTGAAAACCGATTCAACCAGATCGTAGGATTCCTTCTTGGCGAATCCGCACGTTCTGGATACGTTCTCCACGATGTCTGCTTTGGTCATGTTTGCCTCTCATCTGAGTAATAATTCAGAAACATACACTAAATGACTCAGTTATCGCAAGCCCGGCGAAAAGAATTTCGCAACCGGGCAAACTTGACATCCGCTTTGCCATCGCTTATGGTATTCATATGAATACCATAAGGGGGCGCCATGGAGGAATTGACCGGCCGCCAGCGGCAAGTATTGGATTTTATTGCTTCACACATCGACGGTAGCGGCTACCCGCCCACCCAGCGGGAGATCGCCCGCCACCTGGGGGTCAGCGGGACGCTGCCCGTGGCCAAGCACCTGGCCGCCCTGGAACGGAAGGGGTGCCTCAGGCGGGACGAAGGCTCCCGGGGTATCGCCCTGGCCGGATTCACGGGGGGGACGCAGTCGCTTCCCATTGTCGGGACGGTGCGGGCCGGCAACCTGTCCCCCGCCATTGAGGATATCCAGGGTTATTTTGCCGTTGACCGGAACGAGATCAAGGGTGCCGGCTGCTTTTTCCTCCGGGTCAGCGGCGATTCCATGATTACGGCCGGCATCTTCGACGGCGACCTGGCGCTGGTACACCCCCAGCCCACTGCGGAGAACCGGGATACCGTGGTGGCCATGGTGGACGGCGAGGCCACCCTGAAATGGTTTTACCGCGAGCATGACTGCATCCGCCTCCAACCGGCCAACCCCAATATGAAGGCCATCATCCTCCGCCCCGGTGACGGAGAGGTGAGCATCGTCGGCAAGGTCATCGGCATCTACCGCCGCATGAGATAACCTTTGGCCGCCTCGGAGCATTCCCGGTCACAACCATGAAACCAAGAACCATTCTCCACATCGATATGGATGCCTTCTTCGCCTCGGTGGAACAGGAGGCCAACGCCGACCTGCGGGGCAAGCCGATCGCCGTCACCGGCGCCGGTCACCGCACGGTCGTGACCACCTCTTCCTACGAGGCCCGGGCCTGCGGCGTGAAGACCGGCATGGCGGTGTGGGAGGCGAAGCGCTGCTGCCCGCAGTTGATCGTCGTCACCGGCAACAACCGGAAGTACACCGAAACCTCCCGGCGGATCATGGCGATGATGCAGGATTATACCCCCGAGGTCGAGGTGTTCTCCATCGACGAGGCCTTCATGGATGTGACCCACTCCCTTTCGATCTTCGGCACCGGTGAGAACATCGCCCGTCAGATCAAGGCCCGCATCCGGGAGGACCTCGGCATCACCTGCTCCGTCGGCATCGCCCCCAACAAGCTGCTCGCCAAGCTGGCCAGCGACATGCACAAGCCGGACGGGTTGACGGTCATCGTCCCGGCGGACGTACCGCGGGTCATGGAGCGTCTGCCCATAGGTGCCCTGTGCGGCATCGGCAAGAAGATGCGGCGCCACCTCAACCTGATGGGCATCTATACCTGCGGCGAACTGGGGCGGTGCGACGAAACCCGGCTGACCCGGAAGTTCGGGATCATCGGTACCCACCTCAAACAGATGGGGCTGGGGCGGGACGACTCACCGGTCATCCCCTGCGGGGAAGAGGATGAGGTCAAGTCGGTCAGCCACAGCATGACCCTGGAACGGGACATCGAGGAGCGGGACGATATCCTCCGTTTCCTGCTGCAACTCTCCGACATGGTCGGCAGCCGGGCGCGCAGGTACAACGTGGCCGGCAAGACCGTCGGCCTGTACGTGCGCTACGCCGACTTTTTCACCAGTTTCGGCAAGCAGACGACGCTTCCCGGCTACATCAGCCTGAGCAGCGATATCTACCGGGCGGCCCTGTCGATCCTGGACGGCGTGGAGCTGGAACAACCGGTCAGGTTGCTGGGGGTGCGGCTCACGAACCTGAAGCACCAGTCCGAGCAGTTGCAACTGTTCGAGGACGAGCGCAAGAGGACGGCAGCCGCCAGGGCGGTGGACGACCTCAACCAGCGCTTCGGCTCCCTGGCCGTTACCTTCGGTACCCTCCTCCCCGCCAAAAAAACGGGCGGTTCCCACGTCATCTCCCCGGCCTGGCGGCCGGCCGGGATCAGGAACGTAGAGGTGAAATAAGCGCCGGAGATAAAAAAAGCGCCCCCCGGCAGGTTGGCCCGTTGCGCAACCGGCAACCTTTGGTATCATAGTGGTGGCGTTCACAGCCCCCTGCATTTTCCTGCCGGCGTCGCTGTCATCTGCCGGTTGACAAGACAAGGAGGCCCCCTATGCACCTTCCGGGGATCACTCGCAGAGATTTTTTGAAGGCCGTTGGCGTCACCACGGCAATGGCCGCCACGGGTACCCTTCCCCCCGTGCTGTATGCCGGCGAGCGCAGGCTTGAAACCTATCCGGAAAAGGCAGACTTGCTGCTCCTGACGGCCCGCCCTCCCCAACTCGAGACCCCACTGAAATACTTCAAGGAGTTGATAACCCCCAATGAGGCGTTGTTCGTCCGTTGGCATCTGGCCAATATCCCCACATCGGTCGATCTGGCCACGTGGCGCCTCGTCGTTCATGGCGAGGTGGAAAACGCGCTTTCCCTGACGCTGGACGACCTGAAGAGGTTTGAGAAAATTGAATACACCGCCGTGATACAGTGCGCCGGCAACGGCAGGAGCTTCTTCGATCCGCCGGTCTTCGGGGGGCAGTGGCTGAATGGGGCCATGGGCAACGTCACCTGGAGCGGTGTGCGCCTCAGGGATGTCCTCAAGCGTGCGGGCATCAAGGCCGGGGCGCAGGAGGTGATTTTCAAGGGGCTGGACAACCCTCCGCTGCCCACGGTGCCGGGCTTTGCGAAAAGCCTGGCCCTGGATAAGGCGCAGGAGGACGAAATCATGATTGCCTATGAGATGAACGGCCGGGAATTGCCGCTGCTGAACGGTTATCCCGTCCGGCTTGTGGTGCCCGGGTGGTATGCCACCTACTGGGTAAAATCCCTCTCGGATATGGAGGTGGCGGCCCGGCCGTTTGAAGGCTTCTGGAAAAAAAGCGCCTATCGGATTCCCGACACCGCCTGCGGCTGCGTCGAACCCGGCTCTACCCCCGCGAAGACCGTCCCGATCACGCGCATGACGACCCGCTCCCTGCTCATCAACCCGCAGGACGGCAGCCGGCTCAAGGCCGGACGCCCGATCGAGCTTATGGGGGTGGCCTTCTCGGGGGGCTACGGCATCAAAGAGGTCTCGGTTTCCGTCAACGGCGGCCAGGATTGGCGTCCTGCCCGCCTCGGCAAGGACCTGGGGCGCCATTCGTGGGTACAGTGGTACTACCCCATGAAGCCTCAGAAAGCGGGCAGCTATGACGTCAGGGTGCGGGCCGTCAACAGCATCGGGGAATCGCAGCCGTTGGACAGCCTGTGGAACCCGGCAGGCTATCTTTGGAACAAGATCGAACGAAACACTCTGATTGTCGTTTAGGAGGGGGATTGTGAGGATACGGCTCCTGTTCATACTGATGACGATCTGTGCCGGGGGGGCTGCCGGAGCGGCCGATCTGCACCGCATCACCCTCCCGCCGCCAACCGTGTCCCTCAAGGAGGGGGCCGGAGTGTATGTGGTACGCCGCTATTGCAGTATCTGCCATAGCCTGGACTATATTACCACCCAGCCAAAATTTCCGAAGGCAAAGTGGCAGGCAGAGGTAGCCAAGATGATCAAGGTCTACGGCGCTCCCATCCCCGAAGAAAGCGTCAAGGTGATCAGCGACTATATCGCCGCCTATTACGGAACAGGATCGTAGTCGGCACCATTCGAAAGGAGAATACCCCATGGACAGACGCACATTTCTGAAGGCAACGGCCATCGGCTCGATCGCCACCGGCATCGGTTCCACCCTGGCGGCGGCGGAGCGCTATTTCCCCACCAAGGTGGACCAGTCGCTTTTCGAGGGGATCAACCGGGTAAAGGACCCGGCCAAGAAGACCCCCCTGGAAAAATCCCATGCCCCGGCCATCTCGGCACCCGCTTCGGTAAAGGCCGGGGAACCGTTTACCGTTGAGGTCTCGATCGGCGAAAAACTGCATGTCATGGGGCCGGCCCACTGGATCGAGTACATCGCCCTTGCCATCGGCAACGAGCCGGCCGGTCGCATAGACCTCCAGCCCAAGGGATTCCTGAGTCCAAGGGTTACGTTCACCGTCGTCATCCCCAAGGAAGCGGCCCCGGCCGGAAAGGTCACCCTGGTTGCGTCGCAGCACTGCAACCTGCACGGCACCTGGGAGTCGAGCCTGGATATCTCGGTTGTCTGACGGAATGGCCGCCGGAGCGGCAAACCACGGGGGGATCATCGGATGGAGAACACGAGGGGATGGTTTGTTGCGGCGTTGGTGATGGTGGGGGCGGTGCTCCTGCCCGCCTTGTCCGCCCACTGCGGGGATACGGCCCTCGCGAGGGGCGAAGCGGCCTTTTTGCGAAACTGCGTTGCCTGCCATGCCGATGGCGGCAATGAGGTCAACCCGGTAAAAACCCTCTCCCGGGCGGACCTGAGGCGGAACAATATCCTCACCCCCGACGATATCGTCAGGCTCATGAGGAACCCCGGTCCCGGCATGCTGAAGTTCGACCCGGCCACCCTTTCGGACGAGGATGCCCGGGCCATAGCGGAGTATATCCTGGGCACCTTCAACAAATAGGCCCACTCCTCCCCGCCCCCTGGCGGGAAAACCCCCTGCCCGATGTTCCGGTGCGTGTCCTGTGCGGTTGGTCCGCCGCACGGGACACTAGCGGTGGCCTCTGGCGGAGAATCCGCCTCCCGAAAATCCGTTGCCACGGAAGCTTGTCCCCACCATTCCGCTTCCCCTGAAAGATCCTCCCGAGAACCCGCTCTGGGCCATCGGCGTGCTGCTGAATCTGTTTCCCAGGCCCGAAACGGCGGCTACGCTGTTACCCCGATAGGAACGGGATGGGGTGGTGATGGAGGGGGGGCTCCCCCGATAGGCGCTTCTCTGCTGGGTGACCGCCGTTCGGGGAACCGATGCCCCCCCATTGAACGCCCCCCGGCCGCGGTATGACGGCGTGCCGTATGTTCCGCCCCCGCGGGAAGCCGGCGCGCTGAACCTGCTGCTGGGTGCCGGGTGCCAGGTGCTGCCGGTGCCGCCCGCTCCCCTGCTCCCCCGGGAGGCTCCGGTTGTCGGTAGTCCGCTTCGCACCGCCCCACCGGTGGCCGCCGCCCTGCCGCTGAACCGTGTCACCGGATCGATGCGCGTATAGCGCCGCCCTCCCAGATCCCGGTAGTGGTTCGAGACGAATACCCCCCGGCGCCCCGCGTAGGCGACCCGGTGGAAGTCGTTCAGGATATAGTAACCGGGGAACCAGAAACCGTAGCCCCAAAACGGGTACGGCACCCAGGCGTACAGGTAAAGATAGTCATAGGGTGGGGAATAATAGGTGACGATGGGCGGGCCTTCATTGTAGTAATAGTTGTTGATGACCGCCTCGCCGGGCGCGCTTGCGGGGCCGGAGTATCCGCCCGTTCCCGCTCCCTCGGAAGAGGCTGTGGCCGACAAGCCTGCCTGGGCCATCACACCATCCAGGCGCTCCAGTGCGCTTTCGATGCTCAGCCCGACCTTGCCAGCGTCTGCGGCGTCCCGTACCGATTTATAAATCTCTCCGCAGATATCCGGGGTCATGGGATAATCGGCGATCCAGCCGTTTCTGGGGCTGATGCCGATTTCGGCCAGACGGCTCTCCGCTTCCGCTTCGTTTTCCGCCGTTCCCATGCCGAGGGCGGCCACCGCCTTGACGGCGAAATCGCCTTCCCGTACCACCTGCTGCCCTATGGGCGGCGCGGTCTTGACCTGTGCCGCCTGGTCCGAATCCGCATGGCTCGCTAGCGGCACGAGCAACAGTGTGCAGGCGAACCCCGCAATCATCATTCTCACGGCCAGCCGTTTCATGGAACTCACTTCCTCTCCTCACGCGGGGCATCCTCTGCATCGTTCAAAAATAACCCTGCGCCCTCATACTATTAAATTATAAGCCTTTCCCCTGATGGTGGGGCATAAAATATTTGCTGCCCTGCCCTGCCTTGACAATCTCTGCCGGCAGTTGTTTACTTGTCGTAAGGTTCGTTATCCGGGACACCCTCGTAACGAGGGGAGGCCGGAAGACAGGAGGCCGTCATGTCGCCCATACCAGCTTACACGCCACCGGATTTCAGCCGGCCGGATCTGGCCGCTGCACCGGCGGCTCGCACTGAACCCGCTCCGGCCGACGGGGTGCTGCCCCGGGGGTTCCACGCCACCTCCAACCACCCCGAGTACCTCCATCTGGGGGACGGGGATTGGTTGCTCGCCCGGGAGAGCCGCATGGATGCCGTCATGATTCTGCGGGGCAGGGAGGTCGGGGTCATGGAGCCCCGGTTGGTGAAGCGGGGCGACCCGGTGGTGGTCGGCAGGAGCGAGGAGGGCGAAGAGGGTATCTATGTGCATCCCGCAGGCTTTTCATCGCCCGCGGCGGCTGCCGGCAAGTTCGCCTTCCGTACCCGCGGCACCAGAGAAACGCCCTTTTCCCGTTCCTACGACGAACTCTACGCGGTGTTGCGCCATGACCGTGCGCACGGTCACATCGTGTGGGTGCTCGGCCCGGCGGTCGCCTTTGACAAGGACAGCCGCGACGCGATGCAGTTTGTCATCGAGCAGGGCTACTGCCATGCTCTGCTGGCGGGCAACGCCCTGGCCACCCACGACCTGGAGGCGTCCCGTTTCCGCACCGGCCTCGGCCAGGACATCTATACCCAGGCGTTGCAGCCCCACGGCCACTACAACCACCTGGACATCATCAACGAGGTGCGCCTGCACGGTTCGATCCCCCGGGCCATCCGGGAACTGGGGCTGTCCGACGGCATCATCCCCGCCTGCGAGCGGCAGGGGGTTCCCTACGTGCTGGCCGGCTCCATCCGGGATGACGGACCGCTGCCCGGCGTCATCTCCGATGCCTGTCTGGCCCAGGATGCCATGCGGGTCCACGCCCGCCGGGCTACCACGGTGATCGCCCTGGCGACCCAACTCCATACCATCGCCTTCGGCAACATGGTTCCCGGCTACCACGTCACCGCGGAGGACGTGGTGCGCCCGGTCTTCTTCTATGTGGTCGACATGACGGAGTTCAGCACCGACAAACTCGCCAACCGGGGATCGTTGCAAGCGGTGGCCATCCTGACCAACGCCCAGGATTTCATGGTCAATCTGTGGCACAACCTGAGATGAGCAGGGGCGGCAGCCGCCGGGAAGGAGACGCCATGAGCGCGACCATTCAGATCATCGGTGTCCCGATCGACCTGGGCCAAGCCCACCGCGGGGTTGACATGGGACCGGGCGCCATGCGCTATGCCGGCCTGGCCCCCCGACTGGCGGCATTGGGGTATCACATCCGGGACACCGGCAACATTGCCGTCCCGATCCGGGAAACCCTGTGCGAGGAGCGGCAACAACACTACCTGCCCGCAATCCGCCAGATCTGCCGGGCCGCCTATGAGGCCGGCCGCAGGGCCGTGGAGGAGGGGGCGGTTCCGTTGTTCATCGGCGGGGACCATACGCTGGCCATCGGCTCCATCGGCGGGGTCACCCATAACGCCCCGGCAGGGCTGATCTGGATCGATGCCCACGCCGATTTCAACACGCCCGCAACGACCCTGACCGGAAACATCCACGGCATGACCCTGGCCGCACTGCTGGGGGAGGGGGATCAGGAGCTGGTCGATGTGGGGCGCCCCGGCCCAAAGCTGGAGCCGGCCGACGTGGTCATGATCGGCATCCGCGACCTGGACCCGGAGGAACGGACGCGCCTGCGGGAGAGCGGCATCATGGTCTACACCATGCGCGACATCGACGAGAGGGGGGTCGGCGCCGTTACCCGCGAGGCGCTGGAGCGTCTTGAACACCGGGAACGTCTGCACGTCAGCCTCGATATGGACTGCCTCGACCCCCAGGTCTGCCCCGGCGTCGGCACCACCTCGCCGGGCGGCCTCAGCTACCGGGAGGCCCAGTTGCTGATGGAGGTCCTGGCCGACTCGGAGCGGGTACGCGCCCTGGACATCGTGGAGATCAACCCGATCCTCGATCAGCGCAACCAGACCGCCGCTCTAGCGGTCGAGCTGGCCGCATCGCTGTTCGGCAAGCGGATCCTCTGATCGAAAACCGGTAGCGCCCCCTCCGTCGCTTGCGGCCGGTTCCCATGCATGGAACCGGCCGCAACGGTCAGGGGGTGGGAGATTTCATGGCTTCCTGGATCTTTTTGTGGATGGCGTTCATGTCAAAGGGTTTCTGGATGAAGGGGACCCCCTCGTCCAGGACCCCGTGATGGGCGATGACGTCCGAGGTATAGCCGGACATGTACAGGGCCCNGCGGCCGGTTCCCATGCATGGAACCGGCCGCAACGGTCAGGGGGTGGGAGATTTCATGGCTTCCTGGATCTTTTTGTGGATGGCGTTCATGTCAAAGGGTTTCTGGATGAAGGGGACCCCCTCGTCCAGGACCCCGTGATGGGCGATGACGTCCGAGGTATAGCCGGACATGTACAGGGCCCCGATGCCGGGGCGCAGGACGCGGATCGCCTCCACGAGCTCCTTGCCGCTCATGCCCGGCATGATCACGTCGGTCACCACGCAATCGATGGTCTGGTCGGCCTCCGTGCAGATTGCAAGGGCCTCCTGGGGCGAGGGGGACGCGAACACCGTGTATCCCAATATTTTCAGCATCTGTGCCGCCATACGGCGTACATTTTCGTCGTCCTCCACCAGCAAAATAGTCCCCCCCACCGGGGGAGTTGTGTCTGTTTCCTTGTCGGTGCCCATGGTCCCTCCTGAAACACAGAGAGGAAGAACCGAGAGGCCCTTTTCCCTGTGTGGTCTACACTATTTTAACGGGAGGTGGATGAAGCGCAATGGTGTTTGTGCAAAAAAAGGTTGAATCCCCACGAAACAACAGCGGTCGTTGCCCGCGGCCGGGGCGGCGGCTTCGCAGGGAGCACGGCGCCGTAATTCCCGGGCCCCATCGGCGCGGTTGACGCCGTCGACAGGTTATGCTTTAATCATAAAGTGGAGACAGAAGCCTATATCGCCCTTGGTTCAAATATGGGGGACCGCGAGCTCAACCTGCTGCGGGCGGTGGCAGAGGTCGGCAAGCTGCCCGGCTGCCGGGTTACCGGCCTGTCTGCGTTCTACGAGACATCCCCCGTCGGGGGCATTGACCAGCCTTCTTTCTACAATGGTGTCCTCAGGCTTGCTACCGAACTCTCCCCCCGCGAACTGTTGGAACGACTGCTGCATATCGAAAGCGACGTCTTTGGCCGGGTACGGACCGTTCAATGGGGGCCGCGGCCCATGGACCTCGACCTGTTGCTCTACGGTTCGATGATCGTGGAGGAGGAGGGGCTGATCGTCCCGCATCCGCGCATGGCAGAGCGGCGTTTTGTTTTGGAACCGCTCTGCAACCTGGCTCCGGGGCTGGTGCATCCGGTCTTGGGACAGACCGTTGCCCAACTGTTGAAAACGCTGCAATCCGATGAGAGCGTGGCGAAACTACAACCGGAGATACTAACGTGATCAGACTATTGATCTGGGGCCTTCTGATCTATGTCGGCTACCGTGTCGTCGTGGCGCTGACAAAAGGGAAAGAGAAGGAAACCAAGACATCGGAGAAGCGGGAGGCCGCGGTGACCCATCGCGACCCGGTCTGCGGCGTCTATGTTTCCGAGGACGATGCCGTGGTGGGCAGGCTCGAAGGCGAGCGCCACTACTTCTGCTCCATGAACTGCCTGGAAAAATTCCGCGAACAACTTGACCATAAACCATCATAAACGGAGGAACACATGAAGTTTTTCATCGATACAGCCGACGTCAAAGAGATTCGCGCGGCCCACGACCTGGGGCTGGTGGACGGCGTTACCACCAATCCTTCCCTGATCGCCAAGTCGGGGCGCAAGTTCAAGGATGTCATCAAGGAGATCGTCTCCATCGTGGACGGCCCGATCTCGGCCGAGGTCATCTCCCTGGACGCCCCCGGCATGATCAAGGAAGCCAAGGAACTAGTCAAGATCCACAAGAACATCGTGGTCAAGGTGCCCATGACGCCGGAAGGGCTCAAGGCCACCAAGGCCCTGTCGGAAAAGGGGGTCAAGATCAACGTGACCCTGATCTTCTCCCCCATGCAGGCGTTGTTGGCCGCCAAGGCCGGCGCCACCTACGTTTCCCCCTTCGTCGGCCGGCTGGACGACATCTCCCAGGACGGCATGGGGATCATCGAAGAGATCCGCACCATCTTCGACAACTACGGCTATACCGCCGAGATCATCGTGGCCAGCGTGCGCAACCCGATCCATGTTCTCAATTCGGCCTTGATCGGCGCCGACATCGCCACGATCCCCTACTCGGTCATCATGCAGCTTGCCAAGCACCCCCTGACCGACGCCGGCATCAAGAAATTCCTGGCCGACTGGGAAAGCGTGCCCAAATAGAACTCCCATAGCGGTCGCAGGGGCCACGGAGACCTGGCCATGCCGGTGATGTTCTCCGTGCGCCCCGCGGCTGCAATTACGCCTGTCTCCCGGAGCCCCTGTGAAGCCTTCCCCCGACAAGCTCTCCATCCTCTTCTCCGCCTCCGAGGCCGCACCCTTTGCCAAGGAGGGGGGGCTGGGGGATGTGGTCGGCGCCCTGCCCAAGTACCTGGCACGCATGGGGCACGATGTGCGCGTGGTCATCCCGCGCTACTATGCCGTCAACCGGGAGAAGTACGGCCTCAAGCTGCTGCCGGGCACCCTGGTGGTGCCCATGGGCATCATCGGCCGTATGTACTGCGGCGTCTACGAGGGGCGGCTGCCGGGGAGCGATGTCCCGATCTACTTCCTGGAGCACGAGCAATTCTACGGCCGCGCCGGGCTCTACCAACAGGACGGCCAGGGCTACCCGGACAACGACAACCGCTTCGTCTTCCTCTCCAAGGCCACCCTGGAACTGTGCAAGATGCTCGACTGGTCGCCGGACGTGATCCACGCCCACGACTGGCACACCGGCGCCATCCCCCTCCTGCTCAACACCTCCTATCTGCACGACCGTTACGTGGGCAACTCCGCCTCGCTCCTCTCCATCCACAACATGCAGCACCAGGGCAATTACTATCCCGGCCTGATGGAGGTGCTCGGCGTCGGCTGGAAACACTTCAATTACCTGGAGCTGGAAAAGGACGACCAGGTCAACCTGCTCAAGGGGGGGATCTACCACGCCACCCTGCTCTCCACGGTCAGCGAGGGGTATGCCCGGGAGATTCAGACGGCGGAGTACGGTTGGGGGCTGGAGGGGGTGGTGCGGGACCGGGCGGCCGATCTGTACGGCATCCTCAACGGCGTGGATTACGAGGAGTGGGACCCGGCTACCGACCACTGCATCGCCGCCACCTACACGGCCCGGACCGTGAAAAAGGGGAAGGCCGCCTGCAAACGCGACCTGCAGCAGCGCATGGGGCTGCCCCTGCGGGACGACGTGCCGCTGTTCGGTGTGGTCTCCCGCATGGTCAGGCAGAAGGGGACCGACCTGATCGCCGAGGCTATCCACCGCATCCTGGAAATGGATGTGCAGTTCGTCATGGTCGGCAACGGCGAGCCCTGGGCGCACTTCTTTTTCGGCGACGTGGCCGCCGCCCACCCGGACAAATTCGCCTGTTACATCGGCTACAGCGAAGAGTTGGCCCACAAGGTGGAGGCGGGGGCCGATTTCTTCGTCATGCCCTCGTCGTTCGAGCCGTGCGGCCTGAACCAGATGTACTCCCTGGCCTACGGCACGCCGCCCGTGGTCCGCGCCACCGGCGGCCTGGAGGACAGCGTGGAAAACTTCGACGAAGAGGCCCTGACCGGCGACGGCTTCAAGTTCCACAATCATACCGCCGATGCGCTCTTCGACACCATCGGCTGGGCGGCCTGGACCTTCTTCAACAACCCCAAGGGGCTGGCGGCCCTCAGGAAAAACGGCATGAAGAAGCGTTTCACCTGGGAGGCCGCAGCCCTCAAGTACGAGGAACTCTACCGTTTGGCCGTCCGCCGTCGCCGCGGCGAGGAATATTTCCGCAACCGTTTCGGCGATTAGGGGGCTGTTGAAAAACTCAGGTTGTTCAAAAATAGTCAGATCGTCGCATCCGCGAGACAAGCCCTGAGGAGGCGTGAGCTTTGCTACGCCGCACGAAAGGGCTTTCGAGGACGGGGGCGTGGCTGTTTTTCAACAACCTCTTAGAGGTCCAACCATGGCATCCGACCAGTATGACGTCGTCATCATCGGCACCGGCCCGGCAGCCCTCGGCGCCGCCTTTCATCTCACCGACCGGCTTCCCGCCATCTCCATCCTGATGATCGACAAGGAATCGATCTGCTCCGGCGGCCTTTTGAACGACTGCAAGCAGAACTACTCCTTTCCCATCGGTTTTGCCGAAGAGTATTGGACCAGGGAGGAGGCCGAACGGCTGTTGCCGCTCGTGGAGGATAAGCTCCAGCCGGTCTTCAAGGAACGCCACAATCTGGAGACCTACCGAAAGCGCGCCGAACGGATCGGCGTGACCCTCTACGACATCCGCCAGGCCCATGTGGGCACCGACCAAAGCACCTTTCTCATCCAGCGCCTGATGGCCGAGCTCGCGGGCCGCGGGGTCAGCATCCTGCTGAAGCGCGAGGTGACCGACGTGCGGGAGACGGACCAGGGGGCGGAGCTGACCATCGGCGGAACGGAGCGTCTCCGGGCGGACACGGTGATCATGGCGCCTGGCAGAAAGGGGTTCGGCTTTCTGCAACGCGTCATGGAGCAACTCGCCATCCCCTACATCGACAATATCGTGGACGTGGGCATCCGCGTCGAGACCCGGCTGGAAAACTATCCCATCGTCAGGGACTATTACGACCCCAAGTTCTACTTTCCCGAACGGGTGCGGACCTTCTGCACCAACTCGGGGCACGCCCGGGTGGTGCTGGAGCGCTACGAGGACTTCAGTCTCGTCAACGGCCATGCCCTGTCCGTGCGGAAGAGCGGCAACAATTTGGTAAACTTCGCGCTCCTGAAGACCATCGGGCTGAAGGACCCGGTCCGCAGCGGCCAGCAGATGGCCCTCTTTCTCGGCCGGCTGGCCCACGAGATCGGCGGCGGCCGGCCACTCATGCAGCGGGTGGGTGATTTCAGGATGGGAAAACGCTCCTCGGCCGAGACCTTCAACGACGACCTCTACTCCTTCCGTCCCACCTGTCCGGTGACCGCCGGCGACCTGGGGCTGGCGGTCCCGGCCAAGATCATGCGCCACATCTGGGCGGCCCTGAAGAAGCTCGACACCATCGTCCCCGGGGTCCTGCATCCCAGCACCATCATGTACTACCCCGAGATCAAGATGTACGCCAACAAGCCCTCCTTTATCGATCCCCATTTCCGGGTCAGCCCCCATCTTTACATGGTTGGGGATGGCGCCGGCACCTCCCGCGGCATAACCGGGGCCTGGGCCAGCGGGATCAGGGCGGCCGAGGGGGTCGTGAAGGGGCGGGGACAGGGATGAAGCGGCTGGCGGGACGGTGCGCTGCACGGCCAACCGGGAACTCTTGTGGATTGTGCGGTAATTGCGTATGGTGTTCCAAAAGAGCCGTGTATGTTTACTACCGTTACCAGGTACAAGGAGCGAGAGACCATGAAGCGGATGATTATGGCGGTTGTCGGTACGATGGTTATCTGCATCAGCGGTTGCGCCGCGAGCCTGCCCCCCCATGAGGAACTTACCCGGGCGGTGAAAAAGAGCCTCGATGCCACCGGGTTCAACTATAGCTTGAAAAGCAGGATCACCGATCTGTCCCTGCCGAAACAGGATGCGAACACCGCCGCAAACGCCAAGGGCCTAAAGTATCTGGGGGCGGGTCTCGATATCGTCCGGGGCTTTTCCGTGAATATGGACGGTGCGATCGATATGACGGCCAAAAAATCGGAGGTGCTGTACGATCTGCAGTACAACAAGGACAACGTGGACGTTTCCATTAAATTGCCCCTGTTGATTGATTACAACGCCCAAACGATCTATATGGGTACGTCGTTTCTGAATACGGTCCTCGATTTTGTCGCTCCCCGGGCCCCTGAAACCAGGGGCAAGCTGATCAAGATAAACATCGGCGAATTGCTGAAGGAAGGTGTGGCAAGCACCCCGGAACTCGCAAAGCTGATTGACGGCAATCGCTTCAGCGCAAAGGATATGGATCTGTTCAACACTGTTTTCAAGACCGTACTCCTGAAGGCCGTTACCAAGCTGAACGACTCCAGTTGCATTGACCAGCCGCTTACCGGGCAGGATAAGAAAGCCGGGGTGACACGGCATATTCAGGTGGCGTTGGGCCATAACGATTCCGTTGCCGTGGTTGTGGACATTATCGATGGCGTCGCCCAGGCCCTGTTTCAGGAAGGCGCCATCAACAAGAAGGAATATGCCGTCCTGCTCACGCTTACGGACAAGCAGATGCTGGACGGACTTGCGGATCAATTCACCCTGACGATGGCCAATGATGTGGGCATCGGGCATACGGGCCACATCGGTTACTGGGCGACCCGGCTGAGTGTTGCCGATACGAAGGGGGAGTACCGGATCGGCGTTGAAACTGTCAGCACGTTTGACGGCTACAATGCGCCACGCTTCTCCATAACCCCGGAAGCCGGCAAGGTCGTCGACTTCAAAGAGGTGTTGGCCGCCGTAGCGGCAGCCACGGCACAGGATAAGGAGGACGCTGCGCAACCGGACGGGGAGGTCCCTGACGACGATTCCTGCACTCCGGAGGAACCGGCTCCGAGCGGTGCGGGATCAATGCTGTAGGGCTTTGACGGATTGTTTCAATCTTCTCCTCTTCCCGACACGTCTTTCATTCCCATCGTACTCCGGAAAGCGATTTCCCCCCAGGGCATGGGAGCATGGCGCTTTGCCACGGGTTTGGTATGATAGGTACGTACAAACCGCTTGAAGGGGAAGCTCCATGACGACTGACAACTGCGTGCCGGAATGCCTCCAGCGCTCCAAGGAGCATTCCGACAAGATGCTGGAATGGCTGCAGGGCCGGGGAAAGACCATCATCGTCATCCACGACAACCCGGACCCCGATTGCCTGGCCTCGGCCATGGCGCTCCGCCACCTGCTGGCCATGAAACTGAGCCGGGATGCGGTCATCACCTTTTCCGGCATGATCGGGCGCAGCGAAAACATCGCCATGGCAAAGGAGTTGGAGATGACGCTCCACCCCCTCGGAACCATCGATATGGGGGAGGTCAGCGCGGTCTGCATGCTGGACACCCAACCGGGCACGGGAAACAATTCTTTTCCTCCGGGCTGCCGGGTGGATATCCTCATTGACCATCACCCCCTGCGCGAAGCGAGCAGAGCGTGCCGCTGGGTGGATGTCCGCGATGATTACGGCGTTACCGCCACAATCCTCTACGAGTATCTGGTGGCGCAAAACATCACCATCGGTACGAAACTGGCTACGGCCCTCTTCTACGCGATCAAATCCGAGACCCAGGACCTGGGCCGGGAGGCGAACCGGCCCGACCGGGACGCGTACCTCCGCCTCTTCCCCCTGGCGAACAAGCGGATTCTGTATGAAATATCCCACCCCAAGCTACCGGTGGAGTACTTCCGGGTTATTCACAGCGGCCTCGAAAATACGATGATATACGGGAAACTGCTGGTGGTTAATCTGATGGCCATCTGCTTTCCCGAAATGGTGGCGGAGGTGGCCGACTACCTGATCAGGCTGGAGGGGGTCGAGACCGTGCTGGGCATGGGGCATTACAACGATGAGGTGATACTGTCACTTCGCATGACGAGCCATTCCCTCAATGCGGGCGAGGTGATCAGACGGCTGGTGGCGGGAAGAGGGGCGGCCGGCGGGCACGGCATGATGGCGGGAGGCAAGCTGGCCCATGTTCCATTCACCCCGGCCGCGCTGGAAGAGGCCGAAGCGTTTCTGACCCAGGGGCTGTTACGGGAACTCTCCCTGGGGGATGTGACCCCGACCCGGCTGATCAAGCCCCGGTAGGCAAATGGGCCCGCACCGCTTTCCCAAGCCCGTGCTGCACTTCCCTTGAACACACCATCGCCGGAGCCGTGGAAATGACCGCACCGATCCAAAACCTCCGCCAGTTCCTCGCCCTTCTGGAAAAGCAGGGCGAACTGAGCCGCATCGAGGCAGAGGCCGACCCCATCCTGGAGATCGCCGCCATTACCGACCGGGTCTGCAAACAGCCCACCGGCGGCCGGGCGCTCCTCTTCCTGCATCCGAAAGGGAGCAGCCGCCCCGTGGCCACCAACCTGTTCGGCTCCCTCCGGCGGGTATGCCTGGCCCTGGGTGTGGACCGTCTCGACCGGCTGACGGAGCGCATGACGGCGCTGCTCGCTCCGCTGCCGGAACTGGATGTCGCCGGTCTCGACCGCCAGGTCGGCGCCCTGCCGGAGTTCTCCCGTTTCACGCCGGTTGCCGGACAGGACCACGACCTCATGGCCATGGAGACACCCGACCTGGGCGGGTTCCCCTTTCTTCAAAGCTGGCCGGGGGATGGCGCCGGCGAGGGGCATGGGCGCTACATCACCCTGCCCCAGGTGTTCACCGTTGCCCCGGACGGCACCGGTCCCAACTGTGGCATGTATCGCTGCCAGGTGCGCGGCCCCCGGGAACTGGCCGTGCGCTGGCATCCGGGGAGCGGCGCGGCGCGGCATTTCGAGGCATACCGCCGCCGGGGCGAGCCGATGCCGGTGGCGATCGCTCTGGGCGGCCCCCCGACGGCGCTCTTCAGCGCCATGCTGCCGTTGCCGGGCGACCTGGACGAGATGACCTTTGCCGGGTTCCTGCGAGGCGTCCCGCTTGAGCTTGCCGCCTGCCGGAGCGTCCCCCTGCGGGTTCCGGCCGGGTGCGAGGTGGTGATCGAGGGTCATGCCGACCCGGGCGAGACGATCATGGAGGGGCCCTTCGGCAACCATACCGGCTGCTACGCGCCCGCTGCGCCGGTCCCCCTGGTGCGGGTGACCGCCATCAGCCTCCGGACGGATGCCGTTGTCCCTGCGACCCTGGTGGGGCCGCCCCCCATGGAGGACTGCTGGATGGCCGCGGCCTGGGAACGGCTGCTCGTGGCCTTTGTGCGCCGCGTGGCGCCGGCGGTGGTCGATATCCGTTTTCCCCGGGAATGGGTCTTCCACCAGAGCGCCATCATTTCCCTTGAAAACCCGCGCCCCGGCATGGTAAGGGAGATTGCCGGCCTGCTCTGGCATACCCCCTGGTTCAGGGCTGCCCGCCTGCTGCTCTTTGTCGCTGCGGACGGCGTTCCGGCGGACCTCTCCCGTGCGGCCTGGCGCGGCATCAATCTGGTGGACGATAGCCTCGACCTGATCCGCGACGAGAGCGGTGCGCGGTTGGCGCTGGATGCCACCGGCAGCCGCGCGTCCCGGTTACCGGTCGTCGCGGATGATGCCATAGCGGAACAGGTGGCGCGACGGTGGCGTGAATACGGGTTTTAGAATCAAAAGCTCAGACAAAATCGGCCACAGAGACACGGAGACACAGAGAACGACAAAAAGAGAATCAATCTTACATGGGTGAACAGGATAAAAGGGATACAACCTAAAATCAGGTTGCAAACAACATCATGAAGATTTCATCCTGTAAATAAGTTTTTAGATTTTCCTCTGTGTCTCCGTGTCTCTGTGGCAGACTATTTTTAGGAAGGTTATTCGGAATGATAGCTATGGCAACGGAAACAAGTCTCATACGTAAGATCACCGTCTTTCTGGAGATGATCAAATTCTCCCACACCGTCTTTGCGCTCCCCTTTGCCCTGACCGGAGCGCTCCTGGCGGCAAACGGTCTTCCCAGCGGTCGCCAGGTCCTCTGGATCATCCTGGCCATGGCCGGCGCCCGCACGGCGGCCATGGGGTTGAACCGCCTCATCGACGCCGAGATCGACGCCAAAAACCCCCGTACCGCCAACCGCGCCATCCCGGCCGGGCTGATCGGCAAGGGGGCGACCCTGGTCTTCATCGTCGCGGCCACGCTGCTGTTGCTCTTTGCCGCCACGATGCTCAACCCGCTCTGCCTGAAGCTCGCCCCCGTGGCCATCTTCTTTCTGGTGCTCTACTCCTTTTGCAAGCGCTTTACCGCCCTGGCCCACGTGGTGCTGGGGATCTGCCTGGCAGCGGCCCCCATGGGGGCCTGGGTCGCCATTCGCGGCAACATCGATACCCCCGCCCTGATTCTGGGGGGCGTCGTGCTCTTCTGGGTGGCCGGTTTCGACATCCTCTACGCCCTCCAGGACCTGGAGTTCGACCGCGCCGCCGGGCTGCACTCCATCCCGGTCGTGCTGGGGGTGGCAGGATCGCTCTGGGCGGCACGCCTGTTCCACCTGGTGATGCTGGGGCTGCTCCTTGTGCTGTTCGTCACCATGCACCTGGGGGTACTGTTCCTGGTCGGCATCCTGGTGGCCACCGCCATGCTGCTGTACGAACACCTGCTGCTCAAGGACGGTAATCTGGACAAACTGGACGCGGCCTTTTTCAACATGAACGGCTATATCAGCATCACCATCCTGGCCTTCACGGCAGCCGACCTGCTGGTGAAATGGCCATGACCGCGCAAAAGAGGGTGTTCGTCGCCCTGACCGGGGCGTCAGGCTCGATCTACGGGATCCGCCTGTTGGAGGAACTCCTCAAGCGGGGCTTCCTGCTCACCGTGGCGGCCAGCGAGAGCGGACAACTGGTCTGCCGCGAGGAGACCGGCCTGGACCTGGGAGGCGATCCTCCCGCCGCCACCGCACGGCTCTGCGCCCATCTCGGGGTGAAACTGGGGGTGGAGGTGGTGGTGGCCGACGACCTCTTGGCCTGCGCCGCCAGCGGTTCCGCCGCGCCGGCGGCAATGGTCGTGGCGCCGTGCAGTATGGGTACCCTGGCGCGCATCGCCTGCGGCACCTCCGGCAATCTGATCGAGCGGGCGGCGGACGTGATGCTCAAGGAGCGCCGCCCCCTGCTGCTGGTCCCGCGGGAGACGCCGCTCTCGGAGATCCATCTGGAGAACATGCTCAAGCTGGCCCGCGCCGGGGTCCGCATCATCCCGGCCATGCCGGCCTTCTACCACCAACCGGCAACCATCGACGACCTGGTGAACTTCGTGGTGGGCAAGGTCCTGGACCAGTTGGACATCCCCAACGAGCTCTTCAAGCGCTGGGGTGAGCGCTGACGCCCCGCACCATGTCCCGCCTGTCCCCGCCGCCCATCGCCGCCTACCTGCGCAGCCGTGGCGTCGCCGCCCCCTGGCAGATCCAAGGCCTGCCCGCCGGGCCGTTTACGGGCGCCGTGGTCATCCCCTCCCTGGCGGAGAGCCGCAACCTCCCCCTGACGCTCCGCTCCCTTGCCGCCAATCCGCCCGATGCCCGCTCCGGTTTCCTGATCCTGGTGGTGGTCAACCAGCGCAAAGACGCCCCGCCCGAGGATCTGGCCGATAATCGGGCCACCCTGGAGGCGTTGCCCGCCTGGAAACGGGAGTACGGGTTGGAACATCTGCACTGGGTGGATGCCGCCTCGCCGGGCAAGGAACTGCCGCCGAAACAGGGGGTGGGGCTGGCGCGCAAGATCGGCCTGGACCTGGCCCTGGGGCACCTGGATTTTGCCGGGGGCGAGCCGCTTCTGGTCTGCCTCGACGCCGATACCATCGTCCAGCCCGACTATCTGGCGGCCATCGACCGGCATTTTAAGGATACCTGTGCAGGGGGGGCGAGCATCCCCTATCGCCATCGTCCGTCCGACGATCCGGCCGGACAGGCGGCCATCGACCGCTACGAATTATTCCTGCGAACCTATGTGCTGGGGCTGGAACAGGCCGGTTCCCCCTATGCCTTTCATACCGTGGGGAGCGCCATGGCCTGCCGGGCATCGGCCTACGCCGCCAGCGGGGGAATGAACCGCCGCCTGGCAGGCGAGGACTTCTACTTTCTCCAGCAGGTGCACAAGGTGGCCGGGGTTGCGCCCCTGGCCGGCACCATCGTCCACCCCTCACCCCGCGCTTCCCATCGGGTTCCCTTCGGCACCGGCCGCGCAGTAGGGGATATGCTCGCGTCCGGCGGGGAGCGGCTGCTCTTTTACCAGCCGGTGCTCTTCGGGATTCTGGGGGAATGGCTGGCGTGCGTGGGGGGGCATGGCGGGGCGGACGGCGCCGAACTGCTGCGCCGGTCGGTCGGGATTTCGCCCCATCTGGCGGGGTTTCTGGAACAGGCCGGCTTTGGCGCGGCCTGGGACAACCTGCTGCGGCACAACCCTGAGGAAAACAGGCTGATGGCGGCCTTTCACGGTTGGTTCGATGCCTTCCGCACCATGCGCTTGCTGCATCATTTCAGTGACAGCGCCTGGCCCCGCGTCCCGCCGGAAGAGGCCGTGGGGCCGCTGTTGGAACGGTCCGGACAGGACGCGCCCGTTGATGTTGCCGGGTTACTGGCGCGGCTGAGGGCGCTCCAGGGGGTGTAAATCAAACGCTTCGTGAGAACGGAGAAAATCACCATATTTCGGTATGGCTCGTTTGTTGCTACAGAAAGACTTATGGAGTATAAATGAAACAATTTTGAGCCGTTTCCGGAGATTTATGAAAACCGAAAAGCAACTTAATCAACAATAGACTTGCCTTGACAGGATGGAGTGTTCGAGATTCTTCTTAGATCACGGAAGGACTGGATATGGACTTGTCTGCCGCCGGGAAGTTGGGGCAACGAGGCAAGGGGGTAACGAAATGCAAATGGAACAATTCCGTTCCGGTGTTTTCAAACAACAGTACCAATACAAAAGCTTTTCCCCAACGCCGGTAAACCAGGTGTGGACATGGGAAGAACCTAAGGTAAACACTTTGCTTGAAAAGGCGACACAGGCTTTAAGCGCCTTGAATGCCTTTTCGCTGATCGTTCCCAACGTGGACCTGTTCATCCAAATGCACATCATGAAGGAGGCCAATACTTCCAGCCGGATTGAGGGGACACAGACCGAGATGGATGAGGCATTGATGGATGTGGAGCAGATTGACCCGGAAAAGCGTGATGACTGGCAGGAAGTGCAGAACTACGTGCAGGCCATGAACCATGCCCTGGCCACATTGGAAAAATTACCCCTGTCGAACCGATTATTGAAGGAAACCCATGCCATCCTGCTTCAAGGGGTGCGGGGAGAGCGGAAAACACCGGGCGATTTCCGTATCAGCCAGAACTGGATCGGCGGGTCGAGCATTCAGGATGCGGTTTTCATACCGCCTCACCAAGATGATGTCAATGAGTTGATGGCCGACCTGGAAAAGTTCTGGCACAACGACGAGATCGATGTGCCCCACTTGATCCGCATTGCCATCAGTCATTACCAGTTCGAGACAATTCACCCCTTTCTCGATGGCAACGGCAGAATCGGGCGTTTGCTGATCACGCTCTACCTGGTCAGTCAAGGCATGCTGCACAAGCCATCCCTGTATCTTTCCGATTACTTTGAAAAACACAAGGGGGCCTATTATGACGCCCTTACCACCGTCAGGGCGTCCAACAACCTTTTGCACTGGATAAAGTTTTTCCTTGTCGCGGTCACTGCAACGGCAGAAAAAGGGCAGGAAACATTCAGAAATATTCTTACGCTTAAGAATGAAGTTGACGGGCAGATTGTCTCACTTGGCAGAAGGGCTGAAAATGCCCGGAATCTCTTGTTGCATCTCTACCAGAAGCCGGTAATCAACGCCAATTTCGTTTCCAGGATACTGGACCTGACGCCACGTGCCGCCAATGCCCTAATCAAGGATATGGAAGACATTGGTATTCTGAAAGAGATGACTGGTTTCAAGCGTAACCGTCTCTTCACGTTTGAAAAATATTTGCACCTGTTTTAGCCGTTTTCGGAAAACATAAAATACTATATTTTACTTTAAAGGATAAAAGTAAAATATGGATTATCCTAATGTACGTTAGGGCTTAAAAGTAAAACAGAGGGCGTACCGTCATGCAACGGTACGCCCTTTTGTTCATCTGTCCCGCAAGCCGCGTGTCATCCCTTCTGCAACACCGCCTCGGCCACGGCCCTGCCCAGGGCCCGGCACTGTTCCAAAGCCTCTTCCTTGGGGTTGAAGGGGGTGCGGACCGATTCGCCCACCAGCTTGAAACCGATCCCCTTCAGCCGCTCCTCGGCCATCTTGCACGCCTCGCCGCTCCAGCCGTAGCTGCCGAATACCGCTGCCAGGCTGCTCTTGAGCTTGACGGTGCTGAGGTAGGCCAACACGTCCCACATCGGCTTGGGGATGTCGCGGTTGATGGTGGGGATGCCGAAGATGAGGGCCTCGGCCTCTTCCATGATGTTGCGTACCTCGTCGGCGCCCAAATGGCTGATGTGGTAACTGATGACCTCCACGCCGTTGGCCCTGGCCCCGTCGGCCACCGCCGTGGCCATCTTTTCCGTGTTGCCGTGGGGCGACAGGTAGAGGATGAAGATCTTTTTCACCAGGGTGGTCGGCTTGCTCCAGCTCTCGAACTGCTCGATGGCCTTCCACGGGTCCTGCCTGATGATCGGTCCGTGGCTCGGGCAGATCATGTCGATCACGTCGTGGCGGATCTTCTCCACGGCGGAAAGGACCTTGTCCTTGAAGGGGCGCATGAGGCAGTCGTAGTAGAAGCGGCGGGCCGAGGAGAGGTCCTCGACCTCGTCGTTGAAGATGTGCCCCGGGCTGCAATAATGGGCGCCGAAGGCGTCGCAGGTGAAGAGGATGTTGTCCTCCTCCAGCCGGGTGAACATGGTGTCGGGCCAGTGCAGGAAAGGGGCCATGATGAAACGCAACCGACGGCCGCCCAGATCGATGGTGTCGCCGTCCTTGACGACCTGGGAGGCGAACGGTTTGTGTATCAGGTTGCCGAGGAAGGTCTTGGCGGCGGTGGTGGATACCACCGTGGCCTGGGGGCAGTGCTCCAGCAGGTAGGAGACCGACCCGGAATGGTCGGGCTCGGCATGGTTGACGATGATGTAGTCGATGCTTTTGGGATCGACCAGGGATTTGATCTTGTCCATGAACTCGTCGGCCCGTTTGCCCTTGACCGTGTCGATGATGGCGATCTTCTCGCTCCCCTTGAGGAGGTAGGAGTTGTAGGTGGTGCCGTGCTCGGTGGGGAAGAGGTCGTCAAAGATGCGCAGGTCCGGGTCTTCCGACCCGATCCAGTAAAGTCCCGGTTTGATTTCAACGGTTCCCAGCATAGTGGTAGTTCTCCTTTTCGTCGTTTCTTCCGTGAACCACGACGGCGCTGTCGCAAATTCTATTCTTGATAATTTTTGTCCTCTATTATACCAAACCATTTACCCATGGACAAGATATATCAGAAGAAGGGGGTTGTGCCGGGGGCCTTGATCTGCTACAAATTTAGCCATGAGCGAGATTGTTCGGACGAGAATCGATGCCTTGCGGCCGCTTCTGAAGGACGCGGACCCGGACGTGCGCGATGCCGTTGCCACGGCGATCGAACGGTTGGAAGCCACCGGCAGCATCGACGAGATACTCCACGCCCTGAAAACCGGAAATATGGGCGCGCGGGTTGCCGCTATCCATGCCCTGGGCGAGATCGGCGGCGAACGGGTGGTCGCTCCGCTGGTCTACTGCGCCGGCCGGCCGGAGGCCGACATCCGCTCCGCAGCCGTGGAGGCGCTCGGCCGTCTGGCCGTTCCGTCCACACTACCGGTGCTGCTGGAACGTCTCGATGATGAAAATGGCGCCATCCGGGCGCGGGCGATAGGGGCCGTGGCCCGGTTTCCCCCCTCGCCGGCTTTGTACGAACGGCTGCGTCCGTTTCTGGAAGCGGCGGATGGTGCCCTTGAAGCCGAGGCCGCCCTGGCCCTGGCCAAACTCAGCGATCTTTCGTCCGAGGGGCGCATCACGGCGCTCCTCGCCTCGTCCCACGCCTCCACCCGCCAGGCCGCCGCTACGGCCCTGAGCCTGCTCCCGCTGGAGTTCCTCTTCTTCCCGGCACCAGACAACGGAAAGTAGCGGCCTGACGGTATCCACCATCAGTAATGCCCGCGATTGATCAGGCTCCCCACATCGATATTCTTCAGGAGCGGGTCCACTACCGCCGCAATCCTGGCATAGCTCGAGCCGTCACGTTCCACCAGACGCTGCTCCCGGGGCTGGGGGAGGCGGGCGCCGTCCGGTGCGAGTACGATCCTGACCACCGGCGCCTCTTCATCCAGCGGGTTGGGGCGATGGACGAGCGCTATCTCGTTGTTGTCCAGGCGTACCAGCGTCCCCACCGGGTACTTGCCCATCATCTCCACGAAGCGGGTCACCAGATCGCCGTCCAGGATGGTCCCCATCAGTTTCTGCATCACCCCGAGGGCGGCCCGGGGGGTGACGGGGTGCTGGTAGACCCGCAGGGTGGTGATGGCGTCGTAGGTGTCGGCGATGGCGATGATGTCGATCATCCGGTCGTAGTCGAACCCGCGGGCCCATTCGGGATAACCGTTGCGGTTGTAGTGCAGGTGGTGTCCCAGCACGGCCTGGCCGACCCGGGGGCTGAGCCCTTCCATCTCGCGGATGATCTTGGCGCCCAGTTCCGAGTGGCGCTTCATCTCATGGAATTCCGCGCTGGATAACTTGCCCGGCTTGTTGACGATTTCCTTCGGGATCATGGTCTTGCCGATGTCGTGCAGCTGCCCCGCGATGCCGGCCTCCTTGACGCCCTCCGCGTCCATGCCGAAGGCGGCCCCCAGGGACATGGCCAGCACCCCAACGTTGACGCAGTGGTTGAAGGTATAGTTGTCGTAGTCCTTGATCATGGCAAGCCCCAGAAGGGTGGAGGGGTCGCGCATGGTGATGCCGACCAGCCGGTCCACCACGCCGATCACCGGGGCGCTGCTGGGGATCCGCCCATCCTCGATATCGCGGCAGACGCCCCGGATCGCTCCCAAGGCCTGGCCGTAAGTCGCCAGTGCGTAGCCCTCCTCCCCATCCTCAGCGTCCCTATCCTCCGGCAGGGTGGGGCGCGCCACCAGGATGTGGCGTATTTCCTTCTGTTTCATGCGGGCGCAGAGCTCGTCGAATCCGGCCGAGGTGTCGGCAAGAAGGCGTACGAACTCCTGGAGCTCGTCAAAGGTAAGTCCGTTCCCCATGACGATCCGGTCGATCTCCTTTTCCATCATCCGGTTGGTCAGATCGGCGACGGCGGTTGAGGGGGTGATGAAGAGATGTTTCCCGAAGAACATGACGCCGTCGATGACCCCCCAGGTAATCTCCCCGACTTGGGCCAGAGCGGTGCCGAAAAGTCTGTCCAGTTCGAGCAGGGGGCGACGGATGGCGGGGTGGGATTCGGGGTAGAAGGCGATGCCCTTGACCGCCCCGGAAAAGAGGGTGATCATCCGCAAGGCGAGTTGTTTATCCAGCTCCTCCATAGTCAGTCCTTCGCCCGTCCGATGGCGTCGAGCGCTTCGGTGCAGGCGCGGGCCAGCTCTCCCGAGCCGCGGGCCTTCTTCTTCAGGGCCGGCAGGGCACGGCCGTCGTCCAGCCTGGCCAGGGTGGCGGCAATGGCGACCTTGAACTGGGTCCAACGGCTCCGCGCGAGCAGATGCCTGCCTTCGAGGAGTCGTACGAGACGGGGGGTTGCCTGCCGGTCGCCGATCATGGCGATTGCCGCCAGGGCATCGCATTTCAGAGGGAGGTTTTGCAGGAACCGGTCGTCGTCGCAGACGATCTGCAACAGCACGGCAAGGGCCTTGCGGCTCTTCATGCCGCCGAGGGAGGCGATCGCCTGGGGCCACAACGCCGCATCGGTGCTGCGCAGTATGGCGATGATGGCCTCTTCCGCCTGCCGCCCGCCGATTTTTGCCAGGCTGCGTATGGTCTCCTTGGCAACCCTGCCGTCGGAGTGCCGCAGGCAGTTCTCCAACTCGGGGACCGCTGCCCGGCTGCCGATATCGCCCAGGATAGCGGCCAGGTTCCTGGCGACATACCAGCGATTGTCGTTCAGCATGGGCAGGATGGATGCAACGGCGGATTCTCCCTGACGCCCCAGCAATTGGATCAGCTTCTTGCGTACGGCCGGATTGTCGGTCAGAGCCATCTTTTCCACGGCGCGATTGAGGGTCGCCTGGCCGCCGGCAGCCACGAGAGCCAGGGCGCCCCGGGGGGAAACCCCGTTGACGGCGCCCAGGCTCTCAAGGACAAACTCGAGGAACTCCTCCTGTGCGGCAAGTTGTTCAAGTCCGAAGCGCGCAACCGCCATGATCTTTTTCCCGCGCCCCGGATCTGCGGTATGCTGTGCGAACAGCTCCGCCAGGGGGAGTACCGCGGTCGGTTCGTGGCGGGCCATGAGCGTCTCGCAGCAGATAATGCCCTGGCGGGCGAGCATGGGGTAGATATCTTCGTCAACGGTCGTGCTCAGACGGCTCAGGAGGGCGTGTAGCGCCTGTTCCGGGTCGGCGTCTCCGGCTGAGGGGGCGGAAGGTTCCGGGGTAACCGGGAATTCCAGGTCCGCGCCTTCGATCTCGTCAAGCCCCGGCGGGACCACCCCCCGGGACTCGATCTCGCGGCGCTTGCCCCCAATGGCCGCGAGATCGAATTCGTTGGCCCAGATGGTGCGGATGCCGTGCTCGCCCATGACCCTCTCCAGGCCGCCGGCTTCCTGGATGGCGTCGGGGGGCAGGGAGACGACCCTGATGAAGTCCAGCAGGTCTTCTTGGAAGAGGTCGCGGAGAAAGGTGATCTTTTGCGCGCGCCGGGCAAAAAGCTCGAAGGAAAGGGACGCGGCTATATGCATGCCGTCCTGGAGCGGCTCTCCGTTTGGCAGACTGAATCCGCCGCGCCCGCACAGCAGGGAGAGGTCGTTGCCGTCCAGGGCGCGCTGGAGGGAAAGGTGCGCCTTGAGGATACTGTTTTTGCGGCTGGGGTGCCCCTTGGGGTAGAACTGCCATGCACGCAACGCCCGGCTGACGTTGCCCAGGGCGTGCAGGACAGCGGGTGGCGATGAGGGAGTGATGACTTGCATGTGCGGTTCCTTGTGGATTACCGGGGTAATGTGCAATACTATACGGATTATGGCGGGTTTTTGTCAAACCTAATGCAGACCTTTGCGCCAGCTGCATCGGGAGCCGGGCGGCGAGATCGACCTGATCACATCGTTCATAATCAAATATCGGGGGATGGAACGTGAAACAGAAAACCGTTTTTGCCTGTCAGAAGTGCGGCTGCCAGTCACCAAAATGGCTGGGGAAATGCCCCGACTGCGGCGCCTGGAACAGCATGGCCGAAGAGGCGGCCGCCAAGCCGGCCCACAGCCTGCCGGCGGGCGGCACCTCCCGCCCGGTACCGATCTGCGATGTGCCGTCCCAGTCGGAAACGCGCATAAGCTGCGGCATCGTTGAACTGGACCGGGTGTTGGGGGGGGGGATCGTCCCCGGCTCCCTGGTGTTGATCGGCGGCGACCCCGGCATCGGCAAGTCGACCCTCTTGCTCCAGGCCATGAACAACCTGGCGGCCGGCGGCGGCCAGGTGCTGTACGTGTCCGGCGAGGAGTCCGCCTCCCAGACCCGGCTGCGGGGGGAGCGGCTGGGGGTCTCCCACCAGGGGCTCCTGGTCCTGGCGGAAAACTCGCTGGAGGCCATCATTGCCCATGCCGCGGCCCTCAAACCGCAGGCGCTGGTGATTGACTCCATCCAGACGGTCTGGACCTCCTCCCTGGAATCCGCCCCCGGCAGCGTCAGCCAGGTCAGGGAATCGGCCGGCAAGCTGATGCTCTTGGCCAAGGGGCACAACATCCCGGCCTTTCTGGTGGGGCATGTCACCAAGGACGGCGCCATCGCCGGGCCGCGGGTGCTTGAACACATGGTGGACACGGTGCTGTACTTCGAAGGGGACGGCAGCCACCCCTTCCGCATCCTTCGGGCGGTCAAGAACCGTTTCGGCTCCACCAACGAAATCGGCGTGTTCGAGATGAAACAGGAAGGGTTGTGCTGCGTGGACAACCCCTCGGAACTCTTTCTTGCCGAACGGCCCCTCGGGGTGGCCGGTTCCGTGGTCACCACCTCCCTGGAGGGGAGCAGGCCGCTCCTGGTGGAGCTTCAGGCGCTGGTGAGCCAATCGTCCTACGGTGTTCCCCGCCGTACCACCATCGGGGTTGACCACAACCGCCTGGCGCTGTTGGTGGCGGTGCTGGAAAAGAAAGTCGGGCTGCATCTGGCCGGGCAGGATATCTTTCTCAATGCCGCCGGGGGGGTGCGCCTCAACGAGCCGGCCGCCGATCTGGCCATGATCATGGCGGTGGCCTCCAGCCACCTGGACAAGGTGATTGCACCCCAGACCGTAGTCCTGGGTGAGGTGGGGCTGGCCGGAGAGGTGCGGGCCGTAACCCAGCCGGAGCAGCGCATAGCCGAGGCGGAAAAACTCGGCTTCCGGACCGCCATCCTGCCTGCCGGCAACCTGAAAAGGCTCAAGAAGGGAAAGATGAAGCTCGTGGGGGTTTCTTCGGTTGAGGAAGCCATGAACCATGTTCTGGAATAGCGCCCGGCCCGGCCGCAACCATTTTTTTCTGGACTTGCACGGCGGTAACCTATAAAATCTGTACATTTATATGAATTCAGGAGCAGGCCATGGAAGCGGAAAAGATTGAATACTTCAGAAATGTTCTGATCGAAGAGATGAAATCTCTGCTCGGCGAGGCGGACAAGACGGTTACGGAAATGACCTCCGATGCGGCCAACTTTCCCGACCCCACCGACCGCGCCACCCAGGAGTCGGACCGAAACTTCGAACTGCGCATCCGTGACCGGGAGCGCAAGCTGATCAACAAGATCAAGGACGCCCTGGAGCGCATCGATGCCGGCGAATTCGGCATCTGCGAGGAGTGCGGCGAAGAAATCAGCGAAGCGCGTCTCAAGGCGCGACCGGTGACAACGCTCTGCATCAACTGCAAAATGGAAGAGGAAGAGAAAGAACGGCGTCAATAGGCACTCAGCAATCCCCGCATACCCTGCGGCAGGTGTACGACATGGAAGCCCGCATCCCTCCCAAACAGGCCGCATCCCACAAGCAACTTGTTGAGCTGACGATCCTCTATCAGTTCAGTAATACCATGCTGTCCACCATTCGCCTCAACAAACTGACCCATCTCATCCTCACCGCTCTCACCTCCGACAGCACCAGGCTCTTCGAGCGGGCGATGCTCTTCCTGCGCAACGAGAAATCGGGGGTGTTGCAGGGCATGCTCGGCGTCACCCGGGATACCGCCGGGGGGCTGAAGGTGGTTGGAGGGAAAGACGCCCTCAGCAGCCGCTGGGATATCGACGATGACGCCATTCTCCACCAGCGTGAGTCCGCCTTTTCAAAACATGTCCGTGCCACCCGTATCGAGGCCAGCGCGGCTTGTACCATTATCCGGCGCGTCATCCACGAACACCGCCTCTACGCACTGGGGGAGGATGACTGCCCGGTCTGCGAAAGCTGCGATTTCGTCCGCCGTCTCGGCATCGCGGCCTTTGCCGTCGCCCCCCTCATCGCCCGGGACAAAGCCCTGGGGATCATCGTCGTGGACAACCCCTCTTCAAACAAGGAGATTGGCCACGACGACCTGCATTTTCTGCAACTCATCGCCAACCAGGCCGGCATGGCGGTTGAAAATTCCATGCTCTATAACCGCATCGAGGAGGCCCACTCCAACCTGCGTGATGCCCGGGAACGGCTCGTCCACGGCGAACGCCTGGCGGCCATCGGCGAGATGGCGGCCAACCTGGCCCACGAACTCAAAAATCCGCTCATAACCATCGGCGGTTTTGCCGGGCGGCTGGTCAAGGGGCTTCCCGGCACTTCCCGCGAACATCACTACGCCGAGACCATCGTGAAGGAGATCGGCCGGCTGGAGCGGATGCTGGCCGACATCCTGGCTTTCTCCCGCAAGCCGACCATCTGCTACAGCGCTTGCGATGCGGGCGATATCCTGATGGATTGTTTTGCCGGCTGCGCCACGACTCTCGAGGACCATTGTGTCTCGCTCGCCACCTCCTTTGAAGACGGCCCCTGGCCGATCCTTGGCGATGCGCATCAACTCAAGCAGGTTTTTCTGAATCTCATGCTGAACGCCTGCGAAGCGATGCCTGACGGAGGCTCGCTCCATGTGACGCTCAAAAAAGTATCCCTTGACAAAAAATGCATATTGGTTAGCATACAGGACTCGGGTGGAGGCATGCCGGCCGACATGCTGCCGAAGATTTTCACTCCGTTTTTTACCACCAAACCCCATGGCACCGGCTTGGGACTTGCCATAGTCAACCGCATCCTGCAGAATCACGGCGGTCGTATCGAAGCGAGAAACGAAGGCAGGGGCGCGGTATTCACCGTCACCCTGCCACAGGTGGAAACACAATAAAATCATGCAATCTGGGGCTGTAGCTCAGTTGGGAGAGCGATGCGTTCGCAACGCATAGGTCGACGGTTCGATCCCGTTCAGCTCCACCAGATACAAAAGAGGGGTTAGCCATAGCTAGCCCCTCTTTTATTTGTATTATTTTTTGTGCAACAATACACAAATACCCACGCCACGCTGCAATAGAGCCGGATTCCTGCCCGACTCAATTCGGGCAATTCTTTATTTTCATACATCCCATGGGTTCGCGACGAAAAGTAAAATGGAGACTAATTTAAAATTAGTGCTATTTTTTACTATATTACGTGCTTGACACACGGTTTTGGTTGGTGACATAATTTAGCATTATGGCGTTCACCGAGGAACACTGCAGCCATTGCGGAAGTACCGTCAAAGCGGACGGCAATGGCATTTATTCCGTCAGGGTAGACAGCAAAGGCTATCTGATGGAGATAATGGACGGAGAAATCCTCCCCGATACACTCCTCTATTGCTCGCCAACCTGCATGTTCAAGCGCGAGCGCGGTGTGGTCCCCAAAAACAAGATCACGTTTCACTTCTAGGCGTCCGACGGCGTAACCCGCCGGGGTGCCGGCAGCGCACAATCTCTACAGCCATTACGAGCCGCCATTCTTGTGCGGCTTTTTTTTATGATTCTCTTGCCGCGAGGTGCGCGAGGCTTTTGGGCTGGCGCGCGCTATCGGGACCGCGTTGCGGAGGTATCCAGATTGAGCCGGATTTATTCGGCTTTCCCCATAGACGAATGCTAAAAAATAGGGCATTATACCGGGGTCTTGCGTGTCATGTCACAGAGGAGACGCCGTGCCGCCCACCCGCACCGCCCTGATATACTCGCCGCTGTTCGGAAACTTCAGCTACGGGGATGACCATCCGTTCAAGTTGCAGCGCTACCGTGTCGTACGGGACCTGATGGAGTCTTACGGTCTGCTGAAGCTACCGGGCATGGAAATCCGCGGCTGCGGGCCGATCGACGATGAACTGGCGTTGAGCTTCCACGCCCCCGAATACCTGGCACGCCTCAAGGAGTTCAGCACCTCCGACGAACCGCGGGCCGATTTCCGCTTCGGCCTGGGCGATGCCGACTGCCCTGTCTTCAAAGGGCTGTACGATTGCGCGGCATTGGGGGCCGGTGCGACCTTCGAGGCGGCCCGCCTGGTGGAGGAAGAGGGGTTCGACATCGCCTTCAACCTGGCCGGCGGCTGGCACCACGCCCATCGGGCCAGGGCCTCGGGTTTCTCCTACGTAAACGATGCCGTGCTCGCCATCAACTGGCTGGTGGCCCGGGGGCGGCGGGTTGTCTATCTGGATATCGACGCCCACCACGGCGACGGGGTGCAGGAAGGGTTCTACGACAGCGACCGGGTCCTTACCATCTCGCTGCACGAGAGCGGCATCTATTTCTTTCCCGGGACCGGCTTCGAGAATGAAACCGGTACCGGCCGGGGGCGGGGCTATTCGGTGAACGTGCCGTTGCTTGCCCACACCGACGACGCCCTCTACATGAAGGCCTTCGATGAAGTGGCCTATCCGCTGATGGCCGCCTATGACCCGGATGTCATCGTCACCCAGATCGGCGCCGACGCGTTTCGCACCGATCCGCTGACCCAGCTTGAGATCACGACCCACAGCTACGGCTATATCATGCGCAAGCTCAAGGCGCTCAGGATCCCCTGGGTTGCGCTGGGCGGAGGCGGCTACGACCTGATGAACACGGCCCGGGCCTGGACCATCGCCTGGGCGGTTATGAACGGCGTCGAGCTCAACCCCCGCCTGCCGGCGGCCTTTGTGCGAAAGATCGAGCCGCTGGGGTATCCCCACCGGGTCTTGCTGGACGCCATGCACTGGTCCGAGGAGTATGAGCGCAACTTGGCCCTGGATGCGGTGGAAAAGAGTATTGCGCGGATCAGGGCGGCCATCTTCCCTGGTATAATTGGAACCTATGGCAAAACTTCCGGGAAATAGCCAGTTGCTGGATGCAGCCGGTCGGCCGTTGCGGTCGCTGCTGGCCATCAACCGGCTGGATGACCCGGAAAAAGAGCTGTTGTACGCTTCGCTGTTGCCGTTGCGCCTGCGCGGGCTGTTGGGCTTGGCCGCCGATGGGCTCCATACCGCGACAGGGGAGCGCCTGACCACCATCATTGCGCCCTCTGGGCTTGCGCTTCTGCGTATCGAGGTCCGCGCCCGGCCGGATGATGCGGATACGACATTCTTCCTCGAACTGGCCGATACCCAGTACCACCAGATGGAGCTTTCCTTCTGCATCATCTGCGATCCGGCAGCGCCCCGATACGATGTGGATGTGGACGAAAGCGGCAGGAGGAACTGGTTTGCCTCCCGCGGGCGGAATCTACCCGAAGAGTTACGCGCCATGGAGGACGGGCTGTTTCCCAACCAGACCCGCCGCGGGCTGCGCCTGTTCGCCGAGTTTTTCCCGCTCCTGGAGCGGTTCACCGATGCCCTGGGGATGGAGATGATCGTGGCCGAGCCGCTGAGCTACGACAATGCCATCCGCTATGAAAAATACGGTTTCGACTATCTGCGGGGCACGCGCCTGATGTTGGAGATCGACCGGGAGTTTCAGCCCGGCGGCCGCTATCATGCCCGGATGGACGGTTCCACCCCCTTCCGCATGCCGGGCATGGAGCGCACGGTGCGGGGGCGGAGTTGGGCCATCCACGACGGCGTTCTGGACGAGCCGTGGGATGAGGTGCAGATCTACAAGGTGATCGGCGTTGATGCCGGCATAGATACCTTTCCCGGGAGGGAGCGAGGAGTCAGATGAACAGCGCGGAAGTTTCAACAACCACATCCCTCTCGGGCATCAGCTACGTTACACCGCCGGCCGGCTATACGCTCAGAGGGCGCGACGGCCGGGTGGCCATTCCTTGGGACGGCAAGCCCCCTATCCCGCTTCTGGACGAGGATCTTGCATCGGTACAGGAGCGGGCGCCCGACTATGACATGGTGGGGCGGGGCATCTACCAGGCGCTGCGCCTCGACCCGGAATGCGCCCATGCGGCCGAGTATGCCGCCGTACTGAAGGATGCCTATCCCCATATCGTTTCCGAGTTGGGGGGGCAGGTCGTCATGCTGGACGCCAGGGAGGTCGATACCCCCTATCTGGATCGCAAGATCACGTCCCTCAAGATTCTTGCCCTGCTCGACTCCGCCAATGCCGGCCTGCAGGCGGAGATCGCCCGGACTTACGCCGACAAGGGGGCGCGCCTCGCCGCGCTGCGTCAGGCCGTGGATAGTTGGTACGGGGCGGAAAAACATCTGAAGAAGGCCCTGGCGCTGGACCCCTCCGACGGCCATATCGCTTATGAATACGGCGAGGCGCTCTACATCCTCGGACGCTACGATCAGGCGGCCGAAGTCTGGGGCGAGGCGCTGGCCGGGTTGGCGGCGACTGAACGGGCGCGGCTTGAGGCACGTATCGCCGGGATTTTGGCCGGCAAGCTCCCGCTGGTCCCTCCCCTGGATTACCTGACGGCCCTGTCGGCGGCATTGGAGGAGCGCCAAGCCGGGCGCACTGAGGAGGCGGTCGCCATTATTGAAGATGTGCTGGCAGACCCCTCGTTTGTCGAGCAGTTCCCCATGGGCGAGGTCTATTACCTGCTGGGAACCTGTTACCAGGAGATGGGCATGGTGAACGAGGCGGCAGAGGCATTCAGGAGGAGCGCGTAATGTTATTCGGATTCAGTATCGCCGATTGGATTTTCATAGGATTTATCCTGATTGTCATCTTCGTCTGCGTGGTCTTGAGCGACATGCGGCGGAGCAATAAAAAGGACTAGACGCATAGCGGCAGTTTGCCGAGGTAGTCATGGAAGAGATCGACAACGATAGCGAAGAACGGCGGCCCCTGGGTATTGTCCTCCTGGGCGGGCTGTATCTGTTCTTCTTCATGTTGACCGTATCCACCTTCGGGCAGCCCTTTCCGCTGCTGGGGGCGATCTATCAGGGGCGTGCGGCGGAAGTGCTGGTATTCGCGGACAGCCTGATCTGTCTCTATCTCTTCCTCGGTTTGATGAAGCGGCAGGTCCTTACCTGGTACCTGCTGATCGGATACAACACTTTCGAAGTGGTGAATACGCTGATCAATCTGATGGGTATTTCCGCGGGAGAACTGGAAAAGGCGTTCGGTCAACCGGTCGATACACGTGGAGTGGCGGTTGACAACCTGTCGGTCATGGTGGCCATATTGCTGCTGACAGCCTTTGTTTATAAGCATCGAGGGTATTTTACCAACAGGTCGAAGTACCTGTTCTGATCTGGTGGGCACGTATACTGCATTTAAATTTTTTTGAGAGTCCTCCATGTCCATACACGGCATCGCCGTTCGAATTGAAAAGCTGAATAAGTCCTTTGGCAGCAATCATGTCCTCAAGGATATCGATCTCGATATCGCACCGGGAGAGACCTTTTCGATCATCGGCCCCTCCGGCACCGGAAAGAGCATCCTGCTGAGGCACATTATTCGCCTGGAAACGCCCGACAGCGGCCAAATCTACTTTAACGATCAGCCGGTGTTCGACAATGGCCGGCCGCTGCCCCAGACGTTTCGCAGCAGCATGGTGTTCCAGTCGTCGGCCCTGTTCAACTCGCTGACCGTTGCCGAGAATGTGGGACTCTGGCTGCGGGAGCACCGTGTCTGCCCCGAGGCCCGCATCCGTGAGCTTATTACCGAAAAGCTCGCCATTGTGGGGCTGGAAGGCACGGAAGGGCTGAATACCTCGGAGTTGTCGGGCGGCATGCGGAAGAGGGTCGCCATCGCCCGTTCTCTGGCAATGGAGCCGGACCTGGTCCTCTACGATGAGCCGACCGCCGAGCTGGACCCGGTGACGACCGACGAGTTGGCGGAGACGATCCTCTCCCTGAGAAAAAAGACCGGCAATACGACGATCATCGTCACCCATGACCTGAATTTCGCCTTGTACCTGTCCGATCGCATCGCCATGATGCACCGGGGCGAGATCATTGAAATCGGCGTGCCGGACCAGATACGGAACAGCGCCAATCCGATCGTGCAGCGTTTCATCCGTACCACCACCAAGGGTATTCAGGGGGGGTGATTGCTGTCCGGAAGTGCGAAGGAGATCATGATGAATAAACGTAGCGGCAGAGCCGTTGTGCGTGCGGGCATTGTCCCGGCTGCCCTGATCCTCGTTGCGTTGCTGGGTGCCGGATGCGCCGAGATGAAGCAATCACATCCGCTCCTGCCGGTCGCCGAGTATGAGAAGATGATCGTCGGCCGCCTGGATGCCGACTACGTGGGGACGGATAACTGCGTCGCCAAGTGCCACAAGCATGACAAGATTACCAGCGATTTCAAGCGGAGCGTGCACGGCGAGCAGATCAAGCCTGAAACCGGATTGCCCCTGGTCAACTGCGAGTCGTGTCACGGGCCGGGGAGCCTGGCCATCGCCAACATCGAGGAAACCAAGCGACTCCACGGCGAAAAGGGCGACAAATGCGACGTTTCCACCCTGCTCGACCTGAAAAAACTCCCCCCCCAGGCCCAGTCCCTGATCTGCCTGAAATGCCACTCCGCCGCCTCGACCCCGGCCTTGGCCCACTGGCATTCCAGCACCCATGCCCTGAACGATTTGAGTTGCTTCTCCTGCCATCAGTTGCATGACGGGCCGCAGCAGAAGGTCAGCCACGATAAGATGGCCGAACTCTGCTACGGCTGCCATCCCGACGTGAAGGCCCAATTCAGCCTGTTTTCGCACCACCCGGTGCGGGAAAAGAAGATGGGCTGCTTCGACTGCCATGACCCCCACGGTTCAAGCCAGCCCAAGTTGTTGAAGGGGAGCACGCAGCGCGACCTCTGCACCCGCTGCCACATGGAGAAGAGCGGCCCGTTCGTCTATGAACATGGGGATGTCACCGAGACCTGCACCAACTGCCATGTGCCCCACGGTTCGGTCAATCGCCGGCTGCTCTCGGCGGCCATGCCGTTTCTCTGTATTCAGTGTCACAATCCGAGCCACCGCAGCGTCATGAACGGCGACGCGTCCATGAAGTCGCTCTTTTCCAACCGGTGCACCGACTGTCATTCAGCTGTCCACGGCTCCGATACCCCCGACAACCGAGGGTACGGAACATTGAGGAAGTAAGCCATGTCGAGCCGCTCTCGCCAAACGATGCTGTTTGCACCGCTGATTGTCTGTTCGAGCTTGATGTTTCTGACGCTGCCGGCCCTTGCCTCCGATGGCGCCACCTCCGATGCCGGGGCGGAAAATCATGAAACCCTGCCGGAGCAGGAAACCGAGGCCTATCGTTTCGCCCACCTCCAGGCGGGATACCAGTTTATCACCCCCGACGGCGCAAGCGCCGCGGCGGCCCCCTACACGCGCCTGAAATCCGGGGCAATGGGTGGGCTCTCCGCCGGCACGCTCGGCTCCAGCCTCAAGTTGTCGGGGGAGGGCCTCATGCTCCACGAGGACGATTATCACGCCAACCTGTTTTTCGACTATGGCGGCTACTATCGCCTGCACCTGGAAACCGAGGCCTTCTGGCATAACCTGCTGACGGAACAGCTTCCCCGGTCTGCCACCGGCCAATACGCGACAACCCAGTCGGCCCCCCCCGCCGACGGCTATGGTATGCGCACCGGCATCTCCCAGGTGGAAAACCGCATCAAGCTGGGCAACAACCCCATCCACATCAATCTTGGGTACTGGGAGTTGAGCCGCCGGGGAACCGATCAACTCCGTTTTGCCGACTACTATTTCAGCGATCCGCAGAACAGGATCGTCTCCCTCAATCGGCAGGTCAACCAGGTTACGCGGGAGGGGAGCGTCGGCGCCGACGCCCATCTGGGGTTCTTCGACATAGCCTACGGATTCCGTATCCGGGACTTTTCAAACCAGGCCCCGGACACGCGCTATCCCTTTGCCGTAACCGGCAACGGGGCGCTCACGCCGGGCACCCAGGCGACCAACGTCGTCTCCGACAGCCGGGTGACGTCCCATACGGTCAGGGTTTACACCGACATGAGCGGCGGCCTGGTGGGGACGGCCGCCTATGTCCTGACCCAGAGGGAAAGCAATGCCGACCGGGGGGATGCGCGCCCCTCGTCCAAACCGTCCCAAACACTGCATTCGGTGGCGGGAGACCTGACCTATACGCCATTAAAGGAGTTGTCGTTCGCTCTTAAATACCGGCGGCTGCAAAACGACCGGGAATCGCCCTCGACGGTTTCCTCCCCCTATTCGACCGCATCGGGGGCGCTGGCGGTGCGGCCCGGCATCGACTCGGTCAAGGATACCGTTATCCTGTCCGGCACATTCCGGCCCAACCAGCAGGTGACGTACCGCCTGGAGTACCGCGCCGTCCTGGAATCCCGCGACAACGTGCCCAACAGCGACCTCTCGCCCAGCGACCCGACGGCGATCCACGACGAATACCGCCGAACCCATACCGCCCTGGCCACGGCCTCCTGGAGGCCGCTCCCCGGGTTCAGGATGAATGCCACCTATACCTACCGCACGGCGGATAATCCGGAATGGAAGGTCTCTGCGTCGGAAAGCCACAAGGGCGAGTTGTTTGCCACCTATACGAAGAACGGCGCCTGGGGGACCACCGCCAGCTTCATCACCACGTATGAGCAGAGCGAGGGAACTGCCTCCACCATCGCCCCGGCGCCGGTTGCCAGTTATGCCCTGCCTCGTGAGAACCGCTCGTATTCGGCCAATACGAGTTTGTGGCTCAGTCCCGTGGAGCACTTGACCATCACCGCCAACTATTCATACTTGGAAGCCGTGACGGACCAGTCAATGCTTTTTGCCAATATCATCATCGAGCCGGACCCGCTCGTGGCGACCACCTACCGGTCAACGGCACATGTGTACGGTATCGACGCCGTGTATGCCGTGGCGGAGCCGCTGGACCTCTCGGTCGGTGTTCAGCAGGTACGTTCGGCGTCCCGATTCGATGTCCCGGTCAGGACATTCACCCTCGCAAACGTGACGGGCAGCTACAATACCGCGGGCATCGGCGCCCTGACCCGGCTGGATACGGTTGAAACCGGCGTGACGGCCCGGGCCGACTGGCGTATCAGCAAACATGTCGGCTGCTCGATGAACTACAGTTACCGGAATTACAACTCCGGCGATGCTCTCTACGACGGCTCGGTCCATACGACCATGGTGTCGTTAACTTCACGGTGGTAGCGGACGGTATGCGTCAACGAATTCTCTCCATAACGCTGATGATCCTCTTTCTGTCGTGCTGGTGCTGGCTTCCGGATTGCCACGCCGCCGGCAAGGTCATCGCCGCTATCATGAGCAGCGACCAACCCCGTTATCGCGAGGCGCACCAGGCGTTCATCAAATCCCTGGCCGCTTTGGGCTATACCTCGGCCAACGTGGAGGTCATCCTGCAGGTGCCGAACCCCGATCCGCTCTCCTGGTCCAATACGATCAGGAAATTCAATGCCTACCGTCCCGATTTGATCGTAGCGTACGGGGCGCCGGCAGCATTCGTGGCCATGAAGGAATCGGACGGGATTCCGGTGGTTTCCGTCGATATATTCGTCTCCGACGGGCCGCATCGGGGGATGTGCGGCGTCAGTTCGCGGGTGCCGCTGGTCACACTGATAAAGACCCTCAAGGACAGCCGGGAACACATCAAGCCGTACCGGCGGGTGGGCGTCATCTACAACTCTCGTGAGAACGGCTCGCAGAGGCAGCTTGAGGAAATCAGGAAAATTGCGCCCCAGTACGACATGGTCGTGGCAGAGGCCAACGTTGGCTCATCCGCTGCCTTGGAATCGGCCCTTCCTGCCCTGCTCGACCATTCCGATGTCATCTTCGCCACGGAAAGCGGCATTGTTTCCCGCCAGTTCGCTAAGATCGTCGCCCGCGCCAGGGCACGTAACATCCCGGTGCTCTCCACCATGCCCGGCGCCGCCGAGAGGGGCGCACTCATCTCCCTGGAGATCCATCCGGAAGAGCAGGGGCACCTGGCGGCCGACATCGCCACCCGTATTCTGGAGGGTGCCCGGCAGAGCCATCTTTCCCTGATCTCGCCCCGCCGTATCGAGCTGCTCATCAACATGCGCGCTGCTCAGGATTTGGGGATCAATCTCCCCTTCACGGTCTTGAGCAATGCCACGCGCGTCATCAAGTAGCGTCCTGCGAACCCCGCGTTTTTTTACTTCATGGGCACGGTAAAATCGACTATATTGTAAAACTATGGGTAGAATATTACTGATCGATGACGACCAGGCCTTCACCGAGTTCCTGGCCGGGTACATACATGGCGCCTATCCTCTTCTGCGGGTGGATATCTGCAACAGCCCGGTGACGGCCCTGAACTCCATCAGGGCCGGCGGGTATGACCTGTTGCTGATCGACCTGGAAATGCCGGCCATGGACGGCTTGAAACTGCTTTCGTTCGCCACCCAGGCGGGAATGGACAAAAATCGGGTGGTGATCCTCTCGGGGCGTGATGCCGACTTTCTTCATGACCTCTGCCCCATGGGTACCTGCCTGGCGGTACTCAACAAGTTCGAGGCCCGGCAGAAAACGGTGCTGGACATGATCTTCAGCTCGCTCAGCAAAAAAACTGCCGGCCGGTAGCGCCGTTAATCCCTGCATACTCCCGCTCCCTGTGCAATCCTCCCCGCAAAATCATAATTGCAAAACCTGTCGAGAAGTATAAAATCGAGAAAAGCGCCGCCCAAAACAGTGGGTCGGCGCAGAGACACCCCAAGGAGGTCGCGTGTGCTGAGACGAATCATCTATCTGGCAGTGGCAGGTCTGATGGCCCTGGTGTTGAATGGCTGTGTTTCCCAAGGTACGTATCAACTGAAGGAAAACGAGGCCAAGGGGCTGGCGGGCGAGCTTGGCGACCTGAAGCAAAAATACGGGCAGCTCAGTTCGGACAACAGCACGTTGAAGGCCGAGTTCGACAAACTGAAGGCCGAGGCTGCCGGGCTTGCGCAGGAGCGGCAGGCGCTCACCAAGGACAAGAATGAGCTGGAGCAGGTACTCAAAGCCAAATCCGACACCCTTTCCAGGAATATCAGCGACCTGCGCCAGAAGATAGCCGATCTGGAAGGGGAGAACGGACGGCTCAAGGGCGAGATCGCCACCCTCCAGAAGGCCAAGGAAGAGAAGGTCAAGGAGGTCAGCAGCACCTACGAGCATCTGCTGGAGAACATGAAGAGCGAGATCGCCCAGGGGCAGGTGACCATCTCGGAATTGAAGGGGAAATTGACCGTCAACATGGAGGCCGCCATCCTGTTCGATTCCGGCAGGGCCGATGTCAAGCCGGCCGGCATCGCCATTCTGCTCAAGATGATCCCGACCCTGAAAGAGGTCAAGGACAAGTCGATCCGCATCGAGGGGCACACCGACAACGTGCCGATCAGGTCGGCCCAGTTCCCCTCGAACTGGGAGCTTTCCGCGGCCCGCGCCATCAACGTCGCCAAATACCTGCAGCAGCAGGGCCTCGACCCGGCCAGTCTCTCCGCCGCAGCCTTTTCCGAGTATAAGCCGGTGGCCGACAACACGACCAGGGAGGGGCGCGCCAAAAACCGGCGCATAGAGATCACCCTGGTGGCCAAGGACTGATGGGTAAGAAGCAACGCCACGAAAAGCCGGCAGCGGCCGCTCAGTTTCGCGCCACCCCGTTCGCTGCCCTGAAAGAGGTGGCTCTCTCCTCGAAGGAGCCGGCCCCTACTGTGGTGCCGCCTCCCCAGCCGCCCCCTCATGAAGCGCAGTCGGTCGAGGAGGCGGACGACCTGTTTCTGCGGGCCATGGCCGATGTAAAGGTTGTGCGCACCCGGGGAGGCGGTCCCGCCAAAGCCGGGACGGGACGCGAACGCCCGGTCTCCGTCGGCCCGGCCGACGATGGGGAGGCAGAACTGTTCCGGCGTGCCATGGCCGGCGTGAAGACGTTGTCCGCGCCGCCGGTGGACGCGGCAAAGCCCACAACGGCCCGGACCGGTGCCTGCACGCAGGTCCAGCCGCCACCCCCCCCCACCTCCGGCGCCGACCGGGAAGCAGCTGAACTGTTTTTGCAAGAGATCGGCCGTTTGAAGCTGGAAACGAAATTTGCCGATTCACTGCCCGCCGATGAAGAGTTGAAACCGTTATCGGGCAATCGTCTGCGCCAGGTGAAACAAGGGGTTATTGCCGTAACCCATCAGCTCGACCTGCACGGGCTGACCCGTGAAGAGGCCCTGGCGGCGCTGCCCCGTTTTTTGAACACGGCGCGCCGCAAGGGGCAGAAGGCTGCCCTGGTCATTACCGGCAAGGGGATCAATTCACCGGGGGAACCGGTGCTTCAGCAGGCGGTCGCATCCTGGCTGCGGGACGCCGGGCGCGAGACGGTTCTTGAATTTGCGCCGGCCCCGCGCGAGATGGGCGGAAGCGGCGCCTTTGTGGTTTTTCTCCGCCCCCTGCCGGAACCACCCGCCGCGGCGTGACCCCTCCACCCGGGCCGTTCCCCCCACGGCGGCGTTACTACCAACAACCCCCACATGCGAAGAGGGGTGCTTACCGGCACCCCTCTTCATTTCTTGCACCACGCCTCCTCCGCCTTGGCGCCGTTACCGGGCCCCCAGATACTCCGCAATGGTGCGGGCCATGGTTTCCACGTTGTTCTTGTCGTTATTGAATACCAGGTGGTAAAAGCCCAGGTCGTGGGCATCCCGGTCCAGAAAATCGCGGATGAAGTTATCCCGCTGTTTCTGCTGTTTGGCGATGATCTTTTCGGCCTCTTCTGCCTCAACCCCCATCCGGCGCGTTATGGAGCGCACCTTGAACCCCGGGGAGGCGAACAGGCGGAAATGGAAGCAGTTCTTCAGAGGCTGGGTAACAATCGAACTGCCCCGGCCGACGATAATCATGTTGCCCTGTTCCGCCAGGGAAAGCACATGGCGGCACAGCACCCGGAAATGGTCCTTCTCGCTTTTCCAGCGCGAAGAGAATGTGGCCAGGATCTCGTCCAGGAAACGGCTCTTCTCTCCCAGGCTGTTCAGCACGCTGGCAGACAGGTTGTGGTCCCGGGCAACCTCGTCAAGCAGCCCTTTGTCCAGCAACACCCACGGTTCCCCCTGTTTCTTCTCCATGATCTCCCGCAGACGTTCCGCCATGGGGTATGCCTCGCAGCCGAATTCCCGTGAGATAGTAATGGTCTGCCGCACCTTGTGTCCGGCGGGGGATGATGCCTCCATGTCACGCTTGCGGTTGAACTCAAGCAAAGAGCCGAGCCTCATTTCCACGGATGGTATCAAGAGTTTTTCCGGCATGGCGACCTCCGTAGCCTCAAAATGGTCTGTCTGGCATCAACTGTAGCACAGCACCGACGATCCGCAAGTGCGGCACGGATGCGTGCGATGGCGCCATTGACACGGGAAGCGCGGCGAGGTATACGGATAAACATTCCTTCGAGGCCACCGCCAGCCATCAGTCAAGGAGCTGCCGAACCATGATCACCCATATCATTTTTTTCAAGCTGTCCGATGCGAGTCCCGAGAATCTTGCCGTTACCCAGGGGAAACTGCTCAGCATGCAGGGCAAAATCCCCCAATTGCGCCATCTGGAGGCCGGCATCGATATCATTCGTTCGGAACGCTCCTATGATATCGCCCTGGTGACGAAGTTCGATTCCCTGGACGACATGCAAGCCTACCAGATCCACCCCTACCATGCCGGAGAAGTGCTCCCCCATATGAGATCGGTGTGCTCCTCCATCGTTGCCGTCGATTACCAGGATTGATCGGCTTCGAAACCTCCCGATATGCGTGCCGTGCCGGGATTGAGCGGCCATTGCGCGGTGGCGTCGGGAAAGCTGTATACATTTTAACTTGACTAAACATTCTCGCAATAGTAAAATCCAGTTCTACTCAGACTAACACTGCTGTTTTTGCTGCAATTGCCTATAATCATTATTTTAATAAGATTACCGCATGACGTTGGTAGTGGTATTTTTTCAGAACGCTATGGGGCTGTAGACACTAAATGCAAACAGGAGGTAAAAATGTCCGAGTACGGTACTTTACAAGATCGCGTGCGTCACAAGTCGCTTCTGAGCAAGGTTATGACGGCCGAAGAGACCATTCAGTTCTTCAAGCCGGGCATGAACCTGGGGTGGTCCGGTTTTACCCCCGCAGGCTACCCGAAGGTGGTTCCCATTGCCGTGGCCGACCATGTGGAAAAGAACAATCTTCAGGGAAAATGGAAATTCAACCTGTTCATCGGCGCCTCAGTAGGGGCTGAAACCGAGGACCGCTGGGCTTCCCTCGACATGATCGACCGCCGCTGGCCGTATCAGACCGGCAAGAACATCGCCGCCGGCATCAACGAGGGGCGCATCCGCATGGGGGACAAACACCTCTCCCTGTTCGCCCAGGACTTGGGGTATGGCTTCTACACCAAGGACACCGAAAGCGGCAGACTCGACCTGGCCATCATCGAGGTCTCGGCCATCACCGAGGACGGCAGCCTGGTTCCCACTTCCTCCTGTGGCGTCATCCCGGAGATCCTGATGATCTGCGACAAGATCATCATTGAGGTCAACACCGGCGAGCCGTCATTCGAAGGGATCCACGACCTGGTTTCCTGCGGCACCCCCCCGAACCGCCAAGTGCTGAACATCACCAAGGCCGGCTCCCGTATCGGCTCCACCTCGATCCCCTGCGATCCGAAGAAGGTCGTGGCCGTGGTGGAATCAAAGCTCCGCGACCAGGGGCGCGCCTTTGCCGAGCAGGACGATACCTCCGAGGCCATCGCCAACCACATCATCGATTTCTTCACCCAAGAGGTCAAGATGGGGCGCCTGCCGGACAACCTGCTGCCGATCCAGTCGGGTGTCGGTTCCATCGCCAACGCCGTAATCGGCGGCTTGGCCAAGGGGCCCTTCTATAACCTGTCCGTCTATACCGAGGTACTCCAGGACACCATGCTCGACCTGTTCGATTCGGGCAAGCTGGACCACGCCTCCTCCTGTTCGCTCTCCCTCTCGGCAACACCCGGTTTCCCGAAGTTCTTCGAGAACATGGACAAGTATTTCGACAAGATCACCCTGCGGCCGCTCTCCATCTCCAACGCACCGGAGCCGATCCGGCGCCTGGGGGTCATCGCCATGAACACCCCGGTGGAGATCGACATCTATGCCCATGCCAACTCGACCCTGGTCGGCGGTACCCGCATGATCAACGGCCTGGGCGGCTCCGGCGACTTCCTGCGCAACGGCTTCCTCAAGATGATGCATACCCCGTCGAGCCGTCCGAGCAAGACCGACCCGACCGGCATTTCCTGCGTGGTGCCGCATTGCTCCCACATCGACCATACGGAGCATGACCTGGACTGCGTGGTTACCGAACAGGGGCTGGCCGACCTGCGCGGTCTCTGCCCGCGGGACCGGGCCAAAGTCATCATCGACAAGTGCGCCCATCCGGATTACAAGCCGATCCTCACCGAGTACTTCGAAATGGCCAAGGCCGACTGTCTCAGGCGCAAAGTCGGGCATGAACCCCAGTTGTGGGATCGCGCCTTCAAGATGCATCTCAATCTGGAGAAGAACGGCACCATGAAAATCAAAAACTGGGACATGAAGGTCGATCTCTGCGAATAGCAGCGACTCCATTCCCGTAAACGACCCCGCCGGCACCGCCGGCGGGGTTTTTTCATGTTTCCCGGCTATTTGCTGCTTGAACTTGTCACGCAGTTATGCTTTAAATAACCAGATTTACCTGCCTGGCACCACTATGAAACAATTTCACTCCCGGGGCGGTAGCGATGGCTGATACGATAAACGGTTTCCAGGGCTCCGTGGCGGGTCTTTCCCTCACGGACGTCATCCAGCTCAAGGGGTACAACAAGTACACCGGCTGCATCACGGTCGAATATGGCGAGCAAAAAGGGGCCATCTATTTCGCAGACGGCGAGATCATCCATGCCGAATTGGGTGCGGAGACCGGCGAAGAGGCCATCTACCGGATCATCAAATGGCCCGGCGGTACCTTCAACATCCGCCCCGAAATGACCTCCAACGTCTGCACGATCCACTACCGCACCGATTTTCTGCTTCTCGAGGCCCTGCGCCGCATGGATGAAGAAAACGCCGGAGCGCCCGAATCGAACGGCGAACCTGCGCCGGCCGTGGCGCCGCGGCGGACCATGAGCAAGGTCGCGGCGCGGCTCCAGGACATTGAGGCGGTGACCTACGCGGTGTTGCTGGATAAAGAGGGCAACCCGCTCCAGGACAACAGCATCGAAGCCGTGGCCCTGGCCGCCAAGGGGCTCTTTCTGGCCACCGCCGGCAACCGCTTCGGCGAACTCATGGGGCTAGGAGAGATCAAGGCATCGGCCGTCCAGACGAAACAATATCACCTGCTGATGTACGATTCCAAGCAACACTATCTCAGCATCGCCGTCAAACCGGAAGCCAACCTGGACAGTGTGGAGAGAGAAATCAAAGCGGTATTGATCCCCGGCAAGTAGGAGATTGGCATCATGCAGGAAATTTTGCAGTATATTAACAGCGTCGAAGGTGTTATCGGCAGCGCCGTCTTCAGCAACGGGGGCGAGGTCCTTGCACACGCTTTTCCCTCATTGATCGATGCCGCCTCCCTCAAAAAGGCCGGAGCCTTGGCGTTGGAGTGCACCTACGGACTACAGGTCGAGCAGACCCTCGATATCATTGACCTGCGCTACGCCGATGGCCGCATACTGGTGAAGGGCTTCCCCGGTGCCATGCTCTGCCTTTTGTGCGCCAAGAATATCAATCTCCAGGTTCTGTTCATCACCCTCAACCTTGCTGCCAAGAAACTGGAATCGCTCCTGCCGGAGCAGAAGGAGTCCGGGGCGCCGGGACGGCAGAACGGGATTCCGGCCGATCAGGGCGCCGCTGCCGATATCCTCAAGCTGCGCGTCAGCCACCTTGCAAACAGGGAGGCCAGCAGCAGTTTCGATTCGTTCGGCATGATCGCCATCAGTCAGCCTACCTCCAAATATATCGGCGACTTCTACAAGGCATCGTTCAAGAAGCTGAAGCTGGTCAATGAGGCTGCGGGCACAAGCGGGACCTTCCCGGTCATGGTCATGAACGACATGGGCCAACAGTACGACGGTACGATCATCGTCGGGCCGGGCATCGAAAAGAAGCTTAAGGTGGGGGAAGGGGATCAGGTTGAGGTGGCGCTCGGCTGACGGTCGCCGGACAGCGCTGAAACGGTAAGGGGGGCGGGATTTCGCCTCCCTTTTTTTGTCCGCGGGGGGCTCGAAGGGCGTACTGCCGCCAGACGGCTGAATGGGGTGCGGCATATCGGTTGCAATTGCCGTCGCCGCGGGGGCGCAGGCGGGCGGAGGTTACCCGGGGCTCTTTGCTTTGGGATGGGCCTTGTCGTAGACCTCCATCAGGCGGTCGATGCCGACGTGGGTATATTTTTGGGTGGTGGAGAGGGAGGCGTGGCCCAAAAGTTCCTGGATCGCCCTGAGGTCGGCTCCCCCCTCAAGCATGTGGGTGGCGAAGGTGTGCCGCAGGGTGTGGGGCGAGATGTGTTTGAAGGCGGCCACGCGCAGAACGTGGGTATCGACGATGCGCGTCACGCTGCGGCGGTTGATGCGTTGGCCGCGGGTGTTGAGGAAGAGCGCTCCGCTTCCGGCCAGTTCCCCGCGCTGGGCCAGATACTCCCGGATGGCCTGAATGGCGCGGCTCCCCACCGGCACGATACGCTCCTTGCCCCCTTTGCCCATCACCCGTACCATGCCGCCGGACAGGTCGAGATCGCCGATGTCCAGGCCGGTCAGCTCGGAAACGCGCAACCCGCTGGAATAGAGCAGTTCCAGGATGGCCCGGTCCCGGAGGACGTACTTCTCGTCTGCCGTGGGGGCTTCCATCAGGGCGGTGGCCTGGTCGATATCCAGATGAAACGGCAGGCGTTGTTCCCGCTTGGGCGTGGCGGTCAATTCGGCCGGATTCTTGTCGATCTCCCCCCGACGCAGCAGGAAGCGGAAAAAGGTCCGCACGGCGGCCAGCTTCCGGCCGATGGAACTCTTCTTGGCCGTTTTGCCGAGCAGGGCCAGGTAGCGCCGCAGCAACAGATGGTCCACCTCCCCGGCGGAGACGTCATCGCCCCGTTCCTTGGCCGCAAAGGCCGCCAACTGTTCCAGATCGCGGCGATAGGCGGCCAGGGTATGGGGCGAAACGTTGCGCTCCGTTTCCAGGTAGGCGCAGAAGGCGCTTATTTGTTCGGCAAGACGTCCCATGGCATCCCCGGGTACAACAGCGAAAATCGTCTCTCACTCAAAAGGCGGCAGGCCGCTCTTCACCTTCCAGCTCTTCTGCTCGTTGAGATCGCGGTAGACCCAATCCTGCCGGTAACTCTGGGTCTTGATGCGGTTGGAGGGGAGGATGTAGTAGTCGAACTCGGCCATGACCTCGCCGGTCCCCTTGTCCGGGAGGCATTCGGAGGTCAGGATGCGGAAATCGGTGATGGTGACGTCCCGTTTTTTGATGTCGGCGGCGGCTTTTATGAACTCGTCACGTTGCTCCGGCACCATGTAGATCATACCGGCCCCCTCGATCTCATGCCAGCGCAGCATCTTGTTGTACGCCTTCATGCTTTTTTCGAACTCCTCGCGGATGGTCGAGTTCGGTACGCTGCAGGCCGTTATCATCAGGCAGCACAACAGAAGAAGCCCCGCCTTGAACATTTGTGTCATCTCTGTTCCCTTTCCCGTGCGTGAATGTAATCGATCAACTCCAGGGCCAGTTCACATTTTCCGAAGGGTGGGATCAGGTAATAACCTCCGGCGGCGGTGAAGGTGGCGTCGATGAACTCCTTGGCAATGGCCAGCCCTTCCCGTGCGCCGGCCTCCTTCTCCAACCCTTTCATGCGGGCGCGGATCGCGTCCGGGACGGTGATGCCCGGCACCTCGTTGTGGAGGTACTCGGCATTGCGTTCGCTGACTAGGGGCATGATCCCCGGCAAGAGCGGGATGCCGCAATCCCGGGTCTGTTCGAGCGCTTCCAGGAACAGGGCCGGGTCATAGACCGGCTGGGTCTGGGCAAAGCGGGCGCCGTTGGCCACCTTCTTGCGCAGCCGTTCGGCCTGAACCGCCATATTCTTCGTATTGGGATTGAACGCCGCCCCGATGGTGAAACCGGTCCCGCTGCCGATGGGGTTGCCGATGGCGTTCACGCCGTGGTTCATGTCGGAGAGCAGCTTGATCAGGGTAAAGGAGTGCAGGTCGAAGACCGAGGTTGCCCCGGCATGGTCCCCCATGGCGGCCGGATCCCCGGTTACCGCCAGGATCGTGTGCAGCCCCAGCAGACTGGCGCCCATCAGGTCGGACTGCATGCCGATCAGGTTGCGGTCCCGGCCGGTGATGTGGATGATGACCTCGACGCCGACCTCGCGCTGAATGGTGCTCCCCAGGGCGATGTTCCCCATGCGGGGGCGGGCCAGCGGGTTTTCGGCCAGGTTGATGGCATCGACCCCGGCCTCCTTCAGGCGCCGGCTGCTCTCGATGATCCGGCGGCAGTCCATCCCCTTGGGCGGGTCGAGTTCAACGGTGATGACCTTGCGGCTTCCCCATGGGGCCAGAAACGAAGCCCTGTCGGGCCGGGAGCCGGCCTGCGCCCCTGCCGCGGCACGGGATGCCACGGGGTGGCGCGGGGCGGGCCGCTTCCCCGCCAGGGTGCGGGCGAGGGCGGCGATGTGTTCCGGCGTGGTCCCGCAGCAACCGCCGATCAGGTTGGCCCCGGTGGCGGCCAGCTCGTCCGCCATGGCGGCGAAATAGTCGGGGGTGGCGCGGTAGATGTAGCGCCCTTCGTGGTACTCGGGGAAGCCGCTGTTGGCATAGGCGGAGATCGGCTTGGCGGTCAGGGCGGCCAGGCGGCGTACCACCTTGACCAGTTCCAGGGGGCCGGCGCCGCAGTTGGCACCCAGCATATCGGCCCCGGCCGCCTCCACGGCGGCGCAGAACGCCTCCACCGTCGTGCCGTCGCCACTGCGTCCCCCCTCCAGAAAGGCCATGGAGGCGCAGACCGGCAGGCCGGTTTCCCGGGCCGCCCGTACCGCGGCGACCAACTGCTCCAGGGAGCCAAAGGTCTCCAGCAGGAGCAGGTCCACACCACCCTCGGCCAAGGCGGTGCACTGCGCCCGGAAGTGCCCTTCCATGGCGTCGGGGGTCAACTCCCGCTCTTCGCCCTTCATGCGCACCAGGGGGCCCACCGAACCGGCCACCAGTATGCCGCCACCACCGGCCGCCTCGCGGGCGATACGCGCGCCGGCACGGTTGATCTCGCCAACCTTGTGGCCCAGTCCGATGGCCGCCAGCTTGGTATAGTTGGCGCCGAAGGTATTGGTTTCGATCACCTGCGCCCCGGCGGCGGCGTACTCGCGGGCCAGATCCAGGACCAGGGCCGGGCGTACCAGATTCAAGTGCTCGAAGTTGCTGTCGAGCCCGATCCCCCTGGCGTAGAGCATGGTGCCAACGGCCCCGTCTCCGGTAAGGATTTCTGTGGTGAGTTTGTCGAGTAGAGTCATTGGGTAACCACGTTCTTAGGCTTTGGCGTATCTGCTGTTGCCCGAATCCCCGAGATGGGGTATATAGGATGCTCTCCTATTTCTGCTCCAGGATGGAATACTTACGATGCATGCTCTCATTCAATGGCTCCTCCACACCATCGGCACCATGGGCTACCCCGGCATCTTTCTGTTGATGCTCATGGAGAGTTCGGTGATCCCGGTGCCGAGTGAGCTGGTCATGCCGCCGGCCGGTTACCTGGCCTTTCAAGGAAAGATGAATCTGGTCGCCGTTATTTTGTGCGGCACCCTGGGAAGCCTTGTGGGGGCCTATGCCAACTATTTCGCCTCCCGCTACCTGGGGAGGCCGCTGATCATCAGGTATGGCAAATACGTCCTGATCCCGCCGGAGAAGTTTGAACGGGTGGAGCGATTCTTCCTCCAGCATGGCGAGATATCGACCTTCATCGGTCGGCTGCTGCCGGTGGTCAGGCATCTCATTTCCATCCCGGCCGGCCTGTCCGGCATGGGGCACCTCCGGTTTTCGCTCTACACCCTGGCCGGCGCCGGTCTCTGGTGCAGCATCCTGGCCGTCATCGGCTATGCCATCGGCGAGAACCAACAGTTGATCATGCAGTACTCCCACAGGGCCCTTGCCTGGGTCATTGGGTTCAGCAGTATTCTGATTGCCGTCTACGTATGGCGCTATCGCCGGCGCAACGGTATTAAAGCGTAAAGCCGGCGAGAAGGCAAAATAAAAAACGAAAATCGTGAAACGTGAATAGTGGAGGGGTAACCCGCTCATTATTCACCGTTCACCATTCACAGGGGTTATTCATGCAGATCAAGCGCACGGGGCGCATCCACTACGTTGCCGTCGATTTCGCCGGTTCGCCCGGATCGGTTCAGGGCTTTACCACCCGCCACGAAGGGGTGTCCCGTCCCCCCTACAACTCGCTCAACCTGGGGTTGAACACCCAGGATCAGGCCTTTAACGTTGAAGGCAACCGCAGCATCCTGACCCGCGCGTTCGACGTCAACCAGGAGGCCCTGGTCAGCGTGCGGCAGGTGCATGGCAACGACATCCTGGTAATCGACGAGCCCAACGAGGACTACAGCCACTTCTCCAGCGTGGAGAGCGACGCCATCATAACCAACCAGCCCGGTGTCATGATCGGCATCTGCGTGGCCGACTGCGTGCCGATCCTCCTCTGCGACCCCCGCAACAAGGTGGTCGCTGCGGTCCATGCGGGCTGGCAGGGAACCGCGGCCAAGTTGGTTGCCAAAACAGTGGCCGGAATGGGCTCGCTCTTCGGCAGCGACCCCAGCGAGCTACAGGCCGCCATCGGTCCCAGCATCGGGAAGTGCTGCTATGAGGTGGATGCCCCGGTCAGGCAGTCCTTTCTCCAGAGCGGGATGCCCTGGGATTCCTTCGCCGAGGCCCGTGGCGAGGGCAAGTGGCGCCTCGATATGGCCGCCGCCAACCGGGACCTGCTCCTGTCCGCCGGCGTGCCGGCCGCCGGGATACAGGTCTCCGATATGTGCGTCTGCTGCCGGAAGGACCTGTTCTTCTCCTACCGCAGGGATAGCGGGGATACGGGCAGGCAGATGGGCTTTATCATGCTCACGGCGCCATAACCGGGCGCGGGCCCGTGCCTCTCTGAAAAACCAGTGACAGAGTGACACCTCAGCACCGTCGTTTTGGACTCGCCGTCTTTGTTATCATCCGCATTCTGCCATCGTGCCCGTAAAGCTCCCGTCGCTGGGCGATTCCCGGATACCATGGGTTAAGAGGTGAGAGATGCTTGCCAAAGTCCTCAGCAGCGCCCTGATCGGGATCGATGCCATGCTTGTCGATGTGGAGGTGGACCTGGCCGCCGGCCTGCCCTCCTTTGCCACGGTTGGTCTGCCCGACGGCGCCGTCAAGGAGAGCAAGGACCGGGTCAAGGCGGCCCTCAAAAATTCCGGCTACGATTTTCCGGCACGGCGCATCACCGCCAACCTGGCGCCGGCCGACATCAAGAAGGAAGGGGCGGCCTTCGACCTCCCCATCTCCATCGGCATCCTGGCGGCGACCGGCGTGGTGAAAACCACCCGTCTGCGGGAGTACCTGCTTGTGGGAGAGCTTTCGCTGGATGGGGGACTCAAGGCGATCCGCGGCGCACTCTCCATTGCGGTCGCCGCCAAACGGGCCGGCCTGGCCGGTGTCGTCCTGCCGGTGGAGAACGCGCCGGAAGCCGCGGTGGTGGAAGGGATCGCCATCATCGCCGCCACGGCCCTTTCCCAGGTGGTGGAATTCCTCAACGGCCATGACGGGATCGACCCCTTCGCGGTGGACCTCCAATCCCTCTTCACCAGCGGGTGCGAATATGGCGAAGACTTCAGCGAGGTCAAGGGGCAGGAACACGCCAAGCGGGCTCTCGAAGTCGCCGCCAGCGGCGGTCACAACATCCTGATGATCGGTCCTCCGGGATCGGGCAAGACCATGCTGGCCCGCCGCATCCCCACCATCCTGCCGCGCATGTCGTTCGACGAAGCCATCGAGACCACCAAGATCTTCAGCGTCAGCGGGATGCTGGAGAACGGCCGGGCTCTTCTGGCGGCGCGGCCGTTTCGTTCCCCGCACCACACCATCTCCGACGTCGGCCTGATCGGCGGCGGCACCACGCCAAAGCCGGGGGAGGTCTCCCTGGCCCACAACGGCGTCCTGTTTCTGGACGAACTGCCCGAATTCAAAAAAAATGTCCTGGAGGTGCTGCGCCAGCCGCTGGAAGACGGCCGCGTCACCATCTCCCGCTCCCTCTTGACCCTGACTTATCCATCCCGGGTGATGCTGGTCGCGGCCATGAACCCCTGCCCGTGCGGCTACCTTGCCGATCCGATCCATCCCTGCGTCTGCACCCCCCTCGCCATTCATCGCTACCGTTCGCGGATCTCCGGTCCGCTCCTGGACCGGATCGATATCCATATCGAGGTGCCGGCCGTCACCTACCGGGACCTGTCCGACCGGGTAGAGGCCGAGAGTTCCCGGGATATCGCCCTGCGGGTGGCGTGCTCCCGAAAGCGCCAGGCCGAGCGTTACCAGGGGACCAAGGTCCACTGCAACGCCCAGATGACACCGCGATTCATCAAGAGGTTCTGCGAACTGGACAGCGCCGGCAGCCGGATGCTGGAACTTGTTACCGACCGCCTCGGATTTTCCGCCCGGACCTACAACCGGATCATTAAGGTGGCCCGCACTATCGCCGACCTGTCGGACAGCGAGCAGATCCGCGAAGAGCATATCGCCGAAGCGATCCAGTACCGCAGCCTGGACCGCAAGGCAACATAAACAATTCTTCTGTTTAAAAAAATGTATCAATAGTATACATTTTATAAATCAGGCTTTTATGTGTGAAACGGAGAGGTATGGGTTCGGCCTGCGAAGCAGGCTGGTACGGTACTTGCTCGTAATAATTCCGGCGAGTTAGGGATATTCAAACCTGCCACTGTTTTTTGGGGCCCTTCGGGGTTTTTTGATGGAGATAATCTCGATGAATGTTAGATTTGCGGGCCTCCTCCTGGTGATGACGATATTTCCGTGCGTCGCCCAGGCTGCCGATGTGTCATGTAAAACCGCAGAGTGCCATACGTCAATTGGCGGAACGCAGAATATGCATGAACCGGTCAAGGAGGGGGACTGTTCGGGCTGCCACAAGCAGACCAATCCGCTCCACCCGCTCAAAGGCGCCAAGAGCTTTGCCATGACCGCACAGGGGGCCGCCCTCTGCTACCAGTGCCATGATGCCTTCGGCAAGAAAAAGGTCCTCCACCCGCCGGTCAAGGACGGGGAGTGCGCGTACTGCCACAAGCCCCATGGCGGCGTCGGCCCTTTCCTGCTGGAAGGGGGGGACGATCAGACCGCCCTCTGCATGGGGTGTCACGATGCCGCCCCCTTCAAACAGAAGGTCAAGCACGGCCCGGTTGCGGTCGGAGCTTGTACCAAATGCCATAATCCGCACGAATCGAATGAAAAGGCCCTTCTCAGGGGGCCGGTATGGGAAAGCTGCCTGAAGTGCCATGCCGATTTTCTGAAATCGCTGAAAGGAGCGGCCTTCATCCATCCGCCGGTCAAAGACGGCCCCTGCACCTCCTGCCACAACCCCCACGGGTCGGCGGTACCGCAACTGCTCAAGAAAAAGATGCCTGATGTTTGTCTTGAATGCCACCCCGGACTGGCCAAAAAACTAACGGCAAAGGTGCCCCATAAGCCGTTGCAGGATGAAGGCGGCTGCGGGAACTGTCACTCCACCCATTTTTCCAAGTCAAAGGGACTTCTGGCCGGTGAGGAAAAGGACGTCTGCCTCGGTTGTCACGACACGGACAAGCTTGGCAAGCCGCCACTCAGAAATATCAAAAAGGAGATTGAAGGCAAGAAGTTTCTCCACGGCCCCATTGAGATGGGAGAGTGCAAGGCCTGCCATTCCCCCCACGGCTCGGATTACTTTCGCCTGCTCAATAAGAGTTATCCCGCCGACCTGTATGCCCCCTACAAGGAAGGACTGTACGATCTCTGCCTGGAGTGCCATGAGAAAAACCTGCTGAAGTTTGCCGAGACGACCATTTATACCAACTTCCGCAACGGCAAACGCAACCTCCATTTTGTTCATGTCGTGGACAAACGCAAGGGGCGGACCTGCCGGGTCTGCCACGAGGCCCATGCCAGCAGTGGAGAAAAGCTGATCAGCAAAGAGGGGGTGCAGTTCGGCGAGTGGAAGATCCCGCTCAACTTCAAGATCACCCCCACCGGGGGAAGCTGCGCTCCCGGCTGTCACCGCGCCTTTAAGTACGACCGCGACAAACCGGAAACGTACGGTGCGGAAACCAAGTAGGTGGAGCCGCCCCGGAGCGTTGTGGCCGTGGCTGGCTTTGTGAGAATGTATGATGTGAGGTAGTTTTTCCTGTTCTACCCTGGGCGTTGCATTTCGTTTCATTGGCAGCAGAACGTTAAAGGAGTAAGAAATATGCTCACAAAGAATGCCCTCGTAGCCCTTTTAGCACTCTTAACCATCCCCGGCCTTGCCCTGGCCGATGCCGTTCAACTCCCGCGCACCGGGCAAACCACCTGTTATACCGCGGACGGCGTCAGCACGGCATGCAGCGGTACCAGCGGTGCTGGTCAGGACGGCGCGCTTCTCGCCGGCATAGCCTGGCCAACCACCCGTTTTGTCGTCAACAGCAACGGGACCGTCACCGACAAGTTGACCGGGCTCATCTGGGTGAAGGATGCCAACCTGATGACCACGCGCGATCCGTCGTTTCCCGGCAGCTCATCCGGCCTGGTGGGCTGGCAGGATGCCCTGGCCTACGTTGCCAAGCTGAATACGGATAAATATCTCGGCTATTCCGACTGGCGGCTGCCCAACATCAACGAGCTTAAAAGCCTGGTGAACGCGGAACAGGCGGCCAATGACACCTGGCTTACCGCAACAGTCGGTTTCACCAACGTGCAGGGGCAGTCGTACCAGTGGTACTGGTCGTCCACCTTCCTGAGCGGCACCGGCACAAACTCCTCCAATCAGGCGGTCTTGACCGGCGCCTGGCAGGTCAACCTGGGGGATGGGGGGGTCGGCTATGCCGACATGGCGGCGACGACAGCCTATGTCGTCCCCGTCCGCACCGGGAGCGAAGGGACCGTCACCCTGCCGCGCACCGGCCAGACCACCTGTTTCGACTTCAGTGCGACCGCCCCCACCAGCACCTGCACGGGGACCGGACAGGATGGCGAACAGTTGAGCGGGGCCCCCTGGCCGGCGAGCCGCTTCACGGTCAACAGCGATACGACGACCGTCACCGACAACCTGACCGCCCTGGTCTGGACAAAGGATGCCACCGCAACCGTGCCCCCTGCTTGTACCCTTATCCCGCACGGGGCCGTGACCTTCGGGGATGCCCTCTCCTACATCGCCTGTCTGAACACCGCCAGCTTCCTCGGGCACAACGATTGGCGCCTGCCCAACCGCAACGAACTGGGCAGCCTGCTCAACTACGGCTATTCCGGGACCACGCCGACGATCGGCAACATGGCCGCCTGGCTAAATGCCTCGGGATTCAGCCTGCCCCAGGCGTCCGGGACCACCACGGCGGACCACGCCGCGGATTTCACCTACTGGACCTCTACCAGCAAGGCGATCCTCCCGTACACGGCCTGGTCCACCTGGAGCGTGGACGCCCACGGCGTGATGTCCTCCTCCGACAAGAGTTCGACGACCCACAACGTCTGGCCGGTACGGGCCGGCCAATACGGGAGCTTCGTCACGGTCAAGCTGAAATCGTCCACCACAAACGCCGCAGTCACCCCGGCCGGCGCCCTGACCCTGGCCCCCGGGAGCAATGTCCACGTGGAATTCACCACCTTAGCCTATGACGTCCTGCTCAACAACGCCTGGCAGCGTCCCGGCAATGGGATAGCCAACAGCTTCGACCTGACCAACGTCACCTCTGACCAGAATCTGATGGCCGTCTTTGCCGCGCCGAACGGCGATCTGAGCGGAGACGGCAAGGTAACGGCAGCCGATGCGCTGTTGGCGCTGCGCGCGGCGGTACTGCTCGATCCAACAACCAACGCCACCCTGGCAAAGGGGGATATGAATAAGAACGGAACTATGACGGCGCCGGATGCACTTCTGATTTTGCGTTTGGCGGTCGGTCTCGTCAATCCGGCCATTGCCTATTGATCACGATATTTGGGGGTATTTTTACATAACCGGTCACACAGCACATCAAGGAGATACACATGAAGAAAGGGTTACTTGGGATTTTGCTGGCCACGCTGACGCTTGGCCTGTTCGGCTGCGGAAGCGGCGATTTCGGTGCATCGACGACATCCGTCAGCGGTATGGCATCCAAAGGGCCGATCAACGGGGCCAAGGTTGCGATCTTTTCCGTGACCACCTCCGGCCGCATCGACAAACAACTCGCCACGGGGACCACCGCTTCGAGCGGGGCCTTTTCCGCGGATCTTGGGGCCTATACCGGGGCCATATTCGCAACCATGTCCGGCTCGACAGCCACGTACACCGACGAGGCGACGAACACCGCCAAAACGCTGGGGACGCAAAAGCTGCACGCAGCCACGGTCGTGACCGGTTCCGGCCCGATCAACCTGGCCATTACGCCGTTTACCGAGGTGGCCTATCGTAAGGCCGCCAGCCTGAGAAAGGCGGATATCGCCAAGGCCGATGCCTTGGTCAGCAATGTCTATCTGTCGGGCACCGACGTCATCAAGACCCTTCCGGCAAATGTGCTGAGCGGCGGCGGTGCGGCAAGTTCCGCGCCCTCCCAGATAAGTTACGGCCTTGCCCTGGCGACGGTTTCCCAGTTGCTTAAGGACCAGTCCGGCGCGACGCTGGAGAGCGTCATTACCCAGATGCAGAATGCCATCACAGGGTCCGACCCCACGACCGCAACCCTGGATACCACCTTCAAGAGCGGCGTGTACGCCACCGCCATCTCGGAGGTCAGGACCAATGCCAATCTGCAATCGGGAATCGTCGACACCCCGCTGAACATAACCCTGGCCGCTTCGCCGACCTCGGTGGTGGCCAATAACACCGATACCATCACCCTTACGGCAACGGTGACCAAGTTCGGTGGCGTGGTGGTGCCGAACACTGCCGTCAAATTCGCCGTCCGCAGCGGTACCGCTACCCTTTCCAGCGCCCAGGGCACCACGGACAGTACCGGCAAGGCGACCATCACCGTCAAGAGCGGCACCATCCAATCGGCGGTGGTCATTACGGCCAGCGTGGCAGCCACGAGCAGCACCGACCTGACCACCTCGACCAATGTCGCCTTTGTCCAGGACCCCAACGACCCGGCCTCGGTTTCGCTCACCGCAAGCAAGGTCGCAGCCACCGCCAACGGGATCGACTCGATCACCCTGACGGCCAAGGTCACCCGGGTCGGCACCGGGCCGGTACCGACCGGTACGACGGTCACCTTTGCCGTTGCCGCAGGTACGGCGACCCTGAGCGCTCCCACGGGCACCACGGACAGTAACGGCAATGCCTCGGTCACCCTGACCAGCACCACCGTCGGTTCGGTAACTGTCAGCGCCAGCGCTGCCACGTCAACCGGCGGCAAGGTCACCGGCGCCACCAATGTCGAATTCCAGACAGACCCCAACGCCCCGGCCAGCGTCACGCTCAGCGCCTCGCCGACCACTGCTACGGCCAACAACACTCCGATCACCATCACCGCCACGGTCGCCAAAACGGGCGGCGGGGCGGTCGCAGACGGGACTCCGGTCACCTTTGCCGTCACCAGCGGCACCGCCTCCCTCAGCACCACTTCGGCTACCACGGTCAGCGGCACGGCTTCGGTCACCCTGACGAGTACCACCATCGGGTCAGTGACCGTGACCGCCACGGTTGCCGGCCCCAAAACAGGGACAACGACGGTGAGTTTCACCACGCCGCCGGCGCAGCCGACCATTGCGACCGTCAAACTGGCCACCACCGGGACGCTCCCGAGCGGCACGACCATCGGTTCCATTCAAACGACGATAAGCTATTCAACCACCAAAGGGCTCACCTTTACGCCGCCGGCAGTAGCCACCGGCGTCGGCGTCGGTTCAATCATTAATGCGAACAGCGCGACGAGCGGGCAGGTGATCGTCAGTCAGGCCAATACCACCGGCATCCAAACCGGGGAATTTGCAACACTGACCTTCAGCATCGCTACCGGCAATATCCCCACGGCGAGTGATTTTGCCGTGGTGTCGGGCACCGCTACCGATATAACCGGCTTAGGCCAACTGTCCGGCATTTCGGTTATTATCCAGAGCGTCACCATTCAGTAAGGCGTCCGACGTTGTTTGGACACAGGGCATCGGTGAGGGGCAACCAGAGTAGGTGCCCCTCACCGGCGGCCCCGAGTGAGGGGCCGTCGGTTGCCACGTCCATGAGTACGATTATCTGCGGTATCCCTATTGCAGCCACGAACAAGGAGTGAAACATGAAAATCATACGGTTTGCAAAATTGAGGAAGAGCATCGGAGTTTCTTTATTCGGCATGGCGTTCGCCTCCTGCCTTGCGGGGTGCGCCGGGAAGGCCGCTCCTCCGGGGACGGTGTTTTTTCCGCCGCCCCCCAATAAACCAAAGGTGCAGTTTCTGACGTCGATTGCCGATTCCACCGATGTGGAAGGAAAGCAGGGCGGATTTTCCCTCGTAGTCACCGGCAAGGAAGGCGAACAGAGTATCCGATCCATCAGCAAGGCCTACGGCGTGGCCGTTTCCAAAGGCAAAATCTATGTGTGCGACACGTCGGGCGGGCAGTTGGTCATCATCGACCCGGTCAATAAAAAGTTCGATTACCTGAAGGGGAATTATGGCGACGGCAAACTGAAAAAACCGGTCAATGTCGCCCTTGACGACGACGGAAATATCTATGTGGTCGATACCATGCGCAAGGAAGTGCTGGTGTATGATTCTATGGGTAATTATTTGAAATCATTTGGCAAAGAGCTTGAAAAAGCGAAGCCGGTGGACATCGTCGCCTACAAAAACCGCCTGTACCTGCTGGACATCTTCCAGGGGGATATCAAAGTGCTGGACCGCCGGACCGGCCGCCTGCTCACGACCATCGGCAAGGACGAGGGGAGCAGCAAGGGGTTGAGGATGCCGGTCAATTTCACCATAGACAAAGCCGGATTCATGTACGTGACCAATGCCGGCAACGGCAAGGTTATCAAGCTCGACCTCGACGGCCATATCCTCGGCTCATTCGGCAAACTGGGAGACGGTTTCGGCGACTTTACCCGGCCCAAGGGTGTTGCTGTCGATGATACGGGGCTCATTTACGTGGCCGATGGCGGGCACCAGAACGTCCAGCTGTTCAGCTTTGTCGACAATAAGAGCCGCCTGCTTATGTTCTTTGGCGACCCCGGCCTGCCGGTCGGGTCCATGAACCTACCGGCAGGTATTGCGGTCAGCAAAGATAACCTAGCCTATTTCCAGAAGTTTGCGGCGCCCGATTTCGAACTGGAGCAGGTTATCTACGTGATCAATCAGTATGGCCCGGCAAAATTGGCAATCTATGGCTTGGGCAAGATGAAGGGCGACACGACGGAGATGGTCGCCCCCACCTCGGCCGACAAAAGCAAGTAGCGGGTTTTCGTTTTCGGCAGTGGGGAATAGACCATACTACGCATATTCAGGGGATCGGGCTGGATGGGAAAATTGTTATGCCATATTGTTGTAGCGATGTGCTGTGCAGGCATGCTGACCGGCTGCGATCCCCTGGCCCGGCACAAGGTCGTTTCGACCATCTTCGACGGCGTCCCCAGCATGCCGGAGCCCCAACAGTTCTGCCAGGAATATCATGAAGTGAAGCTGGCTGAAGAGCGGGAAGCGGCAGCGGCGCAGCAAAGAAAAAATTCGGCGACCAGCGATTCCCGGCATGAGCCGTACGATCAGAAACGTTGTAACGACTGCCACGACAAGACGAAGGAAGGAGGACTGATCCGTCCGCCCAACGAACTGTGCTTCATGTGCCATCCCGATCTGACGAAAGGGGCTTTTACCCATGGTCCGGCTGCAGTCGGCGACTGCCTGGCCTGCCACGTGCCCCACTCCTCCGCATACGGGCCATTGCTCAAGGTCAAGGCGGAGGATGTGTGCGTCACCTGTCATCGGGAAAAGCGCCAAGCCAAAAGTATGCATGACAATGTCGCGGCAAAGGGGATGATCTGTATTAATTGCCATAACCCGCACTCGGGGAACGCCCCGTATTTCCTCAAGTAACATGGACAACCGGATGCGGGTGGCAGCGTTGTGCATAGTGATGATTCTGCTTCCGCTTTCCAAAGCCTTTGCGGAGCCGCGCGGTTTGCTCCTCCTGGGGGATCTGCAGCAGTCATTGGGCGTGACGTACGATTACCGGGGGCGCCAGAGCAGCGTGAACAGCCAGGGCACCTATACCGCATCGCATCAGCTGGAGGAAAAATACCACTTCGACATCGATTACGGTGTTCTGGACCGGAACTGGCTGAACGGTACCTTCAGCTCGGATGTCAGCCTCGAACAGCGTGAGTTCAACGACAGCGGCAACGCCAGTAAGACTGCCAGCACATCAAAGTACCAATACAATCTCACGGGGGTTGTGTTGAACAGGTCCCCCTACCCCATATCGTTTCACAGCCGGCGGGAATTGAGCACCGTACATGAGGCATACACCCCGGGGTATGACCTTGACACGAACAATAACGGCGTCAGGCTTAACCTCCTCAACAATTTTCTGACAACCAGCGTGAGCTATGAGAAGAACAGCACCGAAACCAGCGGTTTGACCCATGACAGCACAAACACCCAGGACGGCCTCAACCTTCAGGTGGCCAATCAGTTTCGGGATACCAGCACCACCCAGTTGAACGCCAACTATTACAGCGAACGGACCGATTTCAAGGATTCGACGCCCCAGTACACATCCAAAAACTATGACGTGGGGCTTATGAACTCCATCAATTTTGGCGGGAGGCAGAAACATTCCCTGGCGTCAACGTTGCAGTTTTCCGAATCCCATGCCGCAGGAATCCCGTCCCGGCGGTTCGACTGGACGGAAAGCCTGCACCTTGTCCCCGGCAAGGCGCTGAAAATCGACATGACCTACTGGAATTCCAGCTCAAAAACCCTGAATTCCCGGGGGAGCTCGCAGATCGACAAATCCAATACCGGGAATATTGCGGTGACGCATCGGCTGTTCCAAAGCCTGGAAACCCGTTTGTTTGCCCGTTTCAGGCAAAGCGACTTTGCCACCGGCCAGGAAAATGTTTACGCCGGTTCCTTCGGCTTCACGTACTCAAAAATATTGCCGAAAACAAGCACCATGCGGATCGGCTACAGCAGGGAGTACGGCATTACGGACCGCAAAGGCACGGAGTCGTTGAGTACGGTCCGTGACGAAAGCCATACAGTAGCGCTATACGGCGAGATCATCTCCCTGAATACGAGCGGCGCGGTAGACCCGCTCTCCATCAGCATCCGGAGCGCATCGATCAGCAGCCCGTTTCACACGCTACCTTACAACGAAGGCCCGTTGGCTGATTACACGGTCGACACCCTGGGCCGGGTCACCATAACCCCCGGCAGCCAGATCCGCCCCGGCGACACCGTATTGATATCATACGACGTTTTGCTCAATCCGAACGTGAAATACGCCACCACCACCCAGAATATCTTCAGCAGCCTCTCCCTGTTTTCCAATCGCTACCGCCTGTCCGGAAGCCTTTTTACCGTGGACCAGCAGCTTTTGTCGGGGAATGCCGATTCAGCTTCGCTTGCCAACCAGCGCACCGCGGTTGTCCGTCTTGAAACCGACCGGGGCGACAACACCTTCAGCCTTGAATACGACAGTACGGAGCAGAGCAATATCACGTACTCCTATGTTGAGGGCACCTGGCGTTACAACCATCGTTTCCAGACGTTGACCTTGGGGCTGTACGCCCGGGACCGCTATGTCATGCATGACGCCGTGACCACGGCGAGCAGCCATAGCGCAGCCTATGCGGAGAATATTATCGACACGGGGGCGACATACCAGCAGCCGCTTTTCCGGGTGGCCATGCTGGGGGTGACGCTCAACTACCTGAAAAGCACCGGGGGCATTTTGGAGCGTGACCTGATCTATTTCAAGACGACACTGCGCGCGCGCTTCAACAAATTGCTGTTCAGCCTGACGTCCCAGGTAAATTGGAACATTACGGGATCAATGTCCACGCGTGACGATATTGTGCGCTTTGAACTGACGAGGTTTTTCTGATATGCGGAAACATCGAGATCTGCCGTGGCCGTCTCTCGGCCGCTTTGTGGGGGCGGCTTGTTGCGCCGCCGCGCTCGTCTGCATCATGTCGGCCTGTGCCACGCGCGGAACGCTCTATAGCGAACTCCCCCCCAACCCCTTGCAGTGGCCGCAAAAGGCGTACGGCCCGAGGGTCCAGTGGGTGAAGAGCATTGCCAACTACCATGAGGCCGGCATTACAAAAAGTTTCTGGAAAAGGGTCTGGGAGTTGGTGGCCGGCGAGGATACGCGGAGCATCGTCAGGCCGTACGGCATATTTTTCGACGACAAGGAGCGGCTATTCGTCGTGGATGTCGGTTCTGCGACCGTCCATGCCATCGACATCGGCGCAGGGCTCTATACGATCATCGGGGATCAGGACGATTCGCCGTTGCGTTCGCCCATCGGCGTCACGGAGGATGATGGCGGCCACCTGTACATAACCGACTCCGTGGTCCGCCAGATTTTCGTGTACGACATTGCCGGCAAGGCGCTGAAGCCTTTCACGACGAAAAAGCTGGGCCGGCCGACCGGCATTGCCTATAACCGGGTAAACGGGCTGCTCTATGTCTCCGATACGTCGGAGCACCAGATCGTGGTCTATGATTTGAGCGGCGCCGAACGGCAGCGCATCGGCTCTCCGGGCAATGAAGCGGGGCTGCTCAATTACCCGACCGACATCTCCGTTGATGCCAAAGGGCAGGTGTACGTCACCGATGCCTTGAATTACAAGATCAAGATATTTTCCCCCGAGGGGTATCTGGTAAGCCAGTTCGGCACTGCCGGGGACAGCGCGGGCGACCTGAATAAGCCCAAGGGGATCTCGGTGGATAGCGAAGGGCATATCTATGTCTGCGACGCACTCATGGATGCGGTCCAGGTCTTCGACGACACCGGCCGCCTGCTGCTCGTGTTCGGGGACACCGGCACCCGCAAGGGGGAATTCTGGATGCCGTCCGGCATCTATATCGACCGGCGCAACTATATCTTTGTCGCCGACACCTATAACAGGCGGGTCCAGATCTTCCGCTACATAAAGGACGGCTTTTCGGACCAGGACGATGTGGAGGTCGAGGGTGACCCGTACTCCTCAAAAGAGCGGTTTCGGGAAAAGTGAGAGGTTACGATGCGGCATAGCGGTGAAAAGCGCAGGAGCGGTTTGAGGGGTATCATTGCCGCGGGCATGGTGACGTGCCTCTGCCTGGCTCTCGGCAATAACGACGCCATCGGCAAGGGGAGCGTGGTGAACTCGCCCCACAACCTTTCCAGCAGCGGCGGGAGCGGCAAGCACGGCATCAAATCCACCGAGGAAGACCGGATCTGCATCTTCTGCCACACCCCCCACCACGCGTTGACGGCGGAGCCGCTCTGGAGCCGTGAACTGCCGCCCCAAGCGCAATACAAACCGTATGACTCCTCGTCCCTCAAGGCCCAGCCCAGGCCGGACAAGCCGACCGGCTCATCGCGGCTCTGCCTGAGCTGCCATGACGGCACCATTGCCCTTGGCCAATATGCCGGCAAGCTGGACATCAGCCTGTCCCAGAAAATGCCGTCCGATGCCGACCCGACCAGGAATTCCAACCTGACGACGGACCTGTCCGACGATCACCCCATATCGTTCGCCTATACCGACAGCCTGGCCCAGGAAAACGGCGAACTGAAGAGCCCGGTGAATCTGCCGCCGGAAATCAGGATCGACCGGGTGCTGAATTTTCAGTGCACCGCCTGTCACGATGCCCACGACAACCAGTACGGGAATTTTCTCGTCATCGACAACAGCCAGCCCGGTTCCCCGCTCTGCACCGCCTGCCATGTCAAGAAAGGATGGGCGACCCCCAGCCGCTCCAGCCATAACGACACCACCACGATGCCCACGGGGTGCATGAGCTGCCATTATGTCCACAACGCCCCCGGCGCGGTCCGGCTCCTGAAAAGCGCCCGGGAGGAGGACAACTGCTACCTCTCCTGCCACAACTCGACCAGCACCACCTCGTCCAACGTCAAATCCGTTTTCGACTCCACGATCTACAAGCATCCGATCGAGGCGACCACCGGCGTCCATGACGAAACGGAAACCTTGCCCGCCACCTTCTACCATGTGGAGTGCGTGGATTGCCACAACTCCCACCAAGTCAACAGCCAGAATGCGCCCCTTGCCAACCCGCCCGCCATAGACGGCAGGTTGACCGGGGTGAACGGCATAGACAAGAACGGCGCCACGGTCGCCGCAGTACAGTACGAATACGAAGTCTGCCTGAAATGCCACTCCGGCAGCAAGGCCTCCCAGTTCGCCGTAAGCGTCCCCCTGCCGAATCGCGTCATATCCGAACCGGACCAGCGCTTAAGCTTCAGTGTCAATAACCCCTCCTTCCACCCTGTCCTGGAGAACCGCCGCAGCCAGGGTGCGAGCCTGAGGGGGACGTACCAGACCGACATGATCAGGATCTACTGTTCCGACTGCCATAACAGCGACCAGAGCACCAAGGCAGGTTACAGCGGCCCGAACGGTCCCCACGGGTCGAGCTACTCCCATATCCTGATCGCCCGCTACGAGGTGGACAGCTATCCTCTTCCCTATTCCGCCGCCAACTATGCCCTCTGTTTCCGTTGCCACGACGACGCGTATGTCCTGAGCACCAACTCCGGATTCCCCAATCACAAATCCCACGTCAATCCCGATTCCGTACAGGACCCGCTCCATGTCGGGAAAGAGGTCCCCTGCTCCGTCTGCCACGATCCCCACGGCGTCTCATCCAGCAAGGGGGCGACGGCAACCGGCAACAGCCATCTGATCAACTTCGACCTGCGTTTTACCGGATCGACGCCCATACCTTCCTATACCACCACCACGGCACGCCACGGCAGTTGCACCGTCAGTTGTCATACCAGCGGATCGCCGGACGCCAAGACCCATAGCTATTAATTGTTGCGTTTCGTGGGCTCAAAGGCCGTTTTCGGGATACATGGCGTGAAACTTGCTGAATTTCTCACCGGGCTCTTTCCTTAACCATTGCTGGGCCGGCTCGTCAATGCTTCGGCACCCCACTGCCGAAGCGCCATGGACAGGCCAACAACACATGAAAGGGGGCAGAGAGGCCTCCCGGCGCCGTTTTGGCCGGGGTTGATGTCACTGCTGAAAAAGCACACGATGGGCCCGGGGGGGTTCTCCCGGGCCCATTCGTCATTTGGGGCTCCGCGAGCGTAACCGGTTAAAAAACGGACCCAATCCGTGGAAACGCCAAACCACCATCCGGATTCAATCACCCCTGCCGCTGTCGTCTTCCCGTGATCCGCCGTCGCCATATCCAAAATCCTTGGTCAATATTCATATGATACCGTGATGTTATACACATGGCCCGGCCCGTGTCGAGGGGGTAAGAAAGTGTGCCAAGACACTAAAACTAGGGTTGTTTTTGTGTGGCACCCATATTGCAAATCATGTCCGTGCCATCAGCGCCGTCCTTGTGGGGAAGGGCGAAAATGGTCTTGCCGGGGAGGGAAATCCCGTCCGGCGGGCGGAAAGGAGAGAGCCAGATTATTTCCAACGCACCAGCCCCTCAGGGGGCACAATTCAACCTTCGAAAAGGAGAAAGAAGAATGAAGAAAATCTTGACCGTACTGTGTATCGGCGCCCTTGCAGCTCTCGGCGTCAACTCGGCCTTCGGTGGCTTGCTGCCCCAGTCGGGGGTCAACGGTTCGCTGCACGACATGAACTATTATGCAACGGCAAACGGCGGGAACTCCCAGGTTGATAACCAGGACCGGGTATGCGCCTTCTGCCACACCCCTCACCATGCTCTCGAAGATTCTTCGGCCGACTATCTGCCCCTGTGGTCGCACCAGTTGACCAACCAGACCTTCAGCCCCTATCAGAGCGCCACTCTGAACGGCGCCATCATCGATCCCCTGGCCGGCCCGTCGCGCCTCTGCATGAGCTGCCATGACGGCGTTATCGCCGTTGACCAGCACTACCAGTTCGGCGGCACCTACACGATTTCCGGCGACGGCTTCACCCAGAGGGCTGTCGGTACCGGCGGCGACCTGACCAACGACCATCCGGTCGGCTTCAGCTACATCCAGGCACGTACTGATGACAACGGCGCAACCGGCAACAACATCGCCGATCCGTCTTCCCATTTCGCCACCGGCGTAACGGTCAGCACGACCAACAGCTACAACACGATTACCCGCGGCACCACCAACAAAACGATTCAGGACACCCTCTACAACGGGGCAATCATGACCTGCGCCACCTGCCATGACGTCCACAACAAGGACAACGCAGTCAACGCCGTGGCGCATGACGGCAAACAGTACAACTACTTTGTCTATGCCCCGCAGAAGGATTCAGCTCTCTGCCTGTCCTGCCACATTAAATAACGACCGCTGCGAAAGGAGAAGCTAGATGCTTAAAAGATGCATAATCATCTTGACTTTGTTGGTGGCCATGGTGCCGGCGATGGCAAACGCCTCGACGGCCTGGTGGCTGACCACAAAGCTCATTGCTACCGACTCGGCGGCTGGGGCCATGGTCGTTGACGGGACGGCGCTTGCGAAAATCAATACCGCCTACCTCAGCACCTATGCAGACGCCAAGGATGTTGCCGTTACGGTAACGCCCGCCGCTGGATTCGAAATCAAACGTGTATACTTGAACGGTGCGTATGTTAAAGTTCCCAACGCAGCCGGAAGTACCTTCACGGTTGGTTCGTACTCCTATCCGGGGAACAATAACCAGAACCTGCAGGTCACCCTCGGCACCAAGGCCTACGCCGTTGTTGCCGCCGGTGGGGCCGGCGGGACCGCCGGCGTCGTCAGCGCCGTGGACGCCTCCAGTGCAACCATCGGACCTTACACCAAGGTTCCCTATGGCGGCACCAAGATTCTGAAATTCGCACCCAACAAAAAAGCCGACGGCACCTACGGCAACGTGACCCTGTCGTATTCGACCGGCTCGCAGCCGGCTAACGTCGTCGTGTCGGCCGCCGATGCGAAGAACGCCGTTACCGTCAGCATCAGCCCGGTTAACGCCGATCTGACCGTCACCGGCACTTTCACGTCGGTAACCGCCAACGCCGGCATAGCCCAAACCATCATTGGCCTTAACCAGACGATTACCCTCGACGGCTCTGCCAGCGCGGCCACCACTGGCAGCCTGGCATACACCTGGAGCGTAATTGCCAAGCCAGGCAAACAAGCAATAACGCTGGACCCGGTTGCTAAACCCACATTCACCGGCTACTCGGCCGGCACCTACAAGTTCCAGCTCTCCGCCAGCAACGGTACGGACACCGCCCTGGCCTACACCACGGTGACGGTCGCCACGACCAAAACCGCTGCCGTGCAGAACCAGTGCGTAAACTGCCACAATGCGCTCTTTCCAGTCCAGAGCCAGGCAATTTACACCTCCTGGAGCGCTTCCAAGCACGCAACCAACCCCTACAACGACTTTAAAACCGGCCTGTGCGCCACCTGCCACAAAGGTGCCGACACCGGCTCGCACCCCGGTGCAGCCATCAGTGCCACCTTTGATCAGACGATCAACGGTGCCACCGTCAACCTGTGCGATAGCTGCCACAATCCGGCCGGCTCTCCTTACGCTCAGGGCGACCACTCCGGCAACTACAAGGCGTCCAACCACTTCGCCCTCGGCAAAACCGAATTCCTGAACGGTTGCGCCACCTGTCACAAGGACCACGCCTTTGTGGCCACCGAGACGGACGGCAAGAGCGACACCTGCTTTAACTGCCACAAAGACCTGCGCGCCGTACTCGGTTCGTGGGCCAACTTCAGTATCTACACCTCGACTTCCTACACGGTGTTTAAAGCTCCCCACGGCGGCGGTTCGCCGGCCGGTGGTACTTGGTACGACGGTATCCCGGGTAAAGCCCAGTACATGGTCGGCGGCGCCGTCTGTACCGACTGCCACGGCCACAACAACGCCATCAACGCCGACTATGCCGAAAGCGGCCACGGCGATGTTTCTGCCGCTCCGTTCTCCGGTACGGACCCGAACAACTTCGCCGAAGAGACAAACAACGGCACCGCTTCCAGCAGCAACTGCGGCCGTTGCCACAACACCTACGGCTTCCTGAAGTTTGCCAACCAGTCTTCCGGGATGGCCCGCTTGCGGCTGCCCATACCGGGCAACGCGAGCGAAGTTCAGCCGAACCAGGTCCTCATCTGCATCACCTGCCACAAGAATGCTGAAGGTACGCTGCGCAACGACGCTGCTATCTATGCAACCGGTTACGTTGCCCAGTACGTTCCGCGCCCTAGAACCAGTGGTACTTCCATCGGCCAGGGCTACAACAAGGATATGGCAACCCCTGTCGCAACCGTCTACGAAAACTTCGGCGACAAGCAGAACTCCAACATGTGCGTTACCTGCCACAGCGGCCGCGCCAACGGCCAGCTCATCAAAAATGTGTTTGCCGGTGTTGGCGGGACCAACGTATGGAATGGTTATTCTTCCGTTCAGACCGGTCTTTATCAGCACGCAGCCAATGCCGTTCTGACGGTCAAAGGCCGCGGCGCCTACGAATTCAGCAACTACAGCGCCCTCGGTCTGACCAGAAGCCACTGGAACATCGTGGGCGACGGCACCCAGGGCCCCTGCGTGGGCTGCCACTACACGTCACCCAATTCCCACAACCTGAAACCGGTTGACTTCACCAACGGCAAGATCGTCTCCACGGTCTGCGTAACCTGCCACACCAACAGCTCCTTCGGCGATGTGCAGGCTGCCAAGGACGATTACACCGCCCTGGTGCAGACCCTCACCAACCTGATCAAGATCAACAACATGGCTTGGGGTGAGAGGGAAGAGCACGACATGAGCTTTATCCCGACCAAGCTCGGCCGTAGCGCTACAAAAGACTACACCGCCGCTCGCGGCGAACAGAACTACGGCGCATGGTTCAACTGGCAGCTCGCCACCGTGTACGACCCGGCTGCCTATCTCCATAACCCGGCCTACATCCGGAAAGTCCTCATGGACACCATCGACTACCTGGATGACGGCACAATCAACAGCTCCGTCACTCCCGCCCTGTTCAGCAATATGACCAGCAGCCGTTATAACGCTCCGTTGACGGCTACCCAGATTGCCCAGGACAACTACTTCCGCGTTGACGGCGGCTGTAACGTATGCCACAGCAAAACCATCGACCCGCTGTCCGGCAAGACCATCCTGCCTGAATACCTGGCCAGCGGCCATGCCAACAACGCCCATGGGCCTGCCTGCACCGGCTGCCATCTGCCGACCAGCGCTTCGGCAGTCCATCCCGACGGCACCACTGCCGACAACAGCATGCAGAAGATGTACACCGATGCCGGCCTGCAATGCATCGGGTGCCACAACGGCAACTACTCGAAACAGTTTGACGGCGTAGTTCACTTCGCCAACGCCACAACGGCAACCTTCAAGAACATCTCTGCCGGCTACGTAGGCTACAAAGGTAAAGGGCTTGTCGTCTGCGCCAACTGCCACTTCGAATTCGATCCCCACGGCATCGGCGCAACCACGACCCAGACCTTCACCGCCTACACCAAGGGCGACACCGGCAACAGCTACGACTATGCTACTGTGCTGGGTGCCTGGGCTGATTCCGGCCACGGCAGCAAATCCGGCGCGGCTTGGGTTCCGACCTTCGGCGCGAGCGGGCACGACTGGAGAAATTCCGGTTCATCTGTGGACTTCTCCGCCAACATTCCGAAGAACGACTGCGTCCGTTGCCACACCGCGGACGGCTTCGAGCAGTTCTTCACCAGCAAGTTCGTGAATGTGAACAACGTAGGAGCGGGTGACGGCGCCCAGAGATTCAACTCGCCGCTGGCCTGCAACGCCTGCCACCAGCCTGACGTTAAAGGGTCCGCAACCTTCGCCCGTTACACCGGCGTAAGCGGCGTATCCACGTTCTACAACGTCAGCTCCGCAGGGATGAAGAGCCGCATCTCCTTCAAAACACCCGATGCCGGCGACTCCAACCTCTGCAGCTCCTGCCACAGCGGTCGCGTAACCGGCCGTAACATCGCAGCCCTCGTTGGCCAGCCTGGCGCCAACTTCGGCAACATGGGATTCCAGAACTCCCACTACATGGCGGCAGCCGGTCTCATGTACGCCCAGGTCGGTTTCGTTAACTTCACCGGTCTGAGCACCCCGAGCACCGCCAGCTACAACACCTTCTACAACGTCAGTTCGGCAAAATGGAGCACAACCACCTGGGCCAAATCGCTGCTGCCGAACAGCGACGGCAAGAACCCGCTTCCTGCCGGTTCCGGCGCCATTGCCGGTGGTCTCACCAGTACGCACCGCAACCTGGGCACCAGCGCCATGCTTGGCGACAGCCACAATCCCTCCTTCTTCGTCGCGGGTAACCTCGACCAGGAAGGTCCGTGCGTGACCTGTCACATGCAGGGCCGTCAGGCCGGTTCCAAGAACACCAGGGACACGGCTGCCGGCCACAGTCTGGAAATCAGCCAGGCTGCCTATAATCAGGTCTGCGTAAACTGCCACACCAGCGAGGGGACCAGCGATCTGACGCTGCCCGGCGCTTACAAAACCAGCTTCCTCGAGCCGCAGAGCGAGGTATTCCAGAATGGCCTGAAACTGGCATTCATCAACCTGAGCACCAACTACCACATCAGCTACAGTTCAGCCTATCCCTACTTCTACGACAACAAACTGGGTGGGCCTGCTGCTGGTAACGCTGCTCAAGTCAAGGACTGGACCCGTGGTGCTGCTCTGAGCCAGGTCCAGGCTGCCAGACTGATGGGCGCTGCCTTCAACCTGAACGTCCTCATGCGTGACCCGGGCGCCTATGTCCATGCCCGCAGCTACGCACGCCGCCTGATCTACGACGCCATCGACTTCCTTGATGATGGTATCGTGGGCAATCAGTCGGTCAGCGCAACCGCTCTTGCAGAAAGCGCCAAGCCTGCAAGTGCATTGTATGGCGTATATGGCAAGGGTACTGCTGCTTATGTTGCCGACCAGCCTTCGGGTAAAAACGGCCTCAAACACAGCAGCCTTTCAACACTCGACACCGGTACAACCGAAAGCATGGTCTACCTGATCGGTTGGAGCCGGACGAGCGGCGAATGGAACAGCAGTACCGGGACAGGTGGCGTATACGCCTCCGAACGTCCGTAGGTTGAACAAATGTAGTTTTTCGATGTAATGCTGTACTATGTGCCCCGCCTCGCAAGAGGCGGGGTTTTTTTTAGTACCTTCGCAAAGCGGATTGATTACCGGCCGATTAATTGTTACATGTAAAATGTCATCATGTCCGCCCCGTTGCGCTCAGGAACAGCACGTGCTGTCTAAACCCGAATTTCAAGCCAAAGAGATGGTGGCACAATGTGAAAAGGTGATGGCTCTGGCTATTGAACTGGTTTTGCGGGTGCGTCCGTGCAAGGGCAATGTTTGGGCATGCGATGCCGACGCAGGAAAAGAGGTGCGCTCATGAAGAGGATAGTTGCGATCTGGTCCCTGATGCTTGGCTGTGCCCAGCCGGTCTGGGCTGGTCATGGCACCATCCATGAAACGGACACGGAAATCGTCATCGAGTATAGCGGGGATGCCAATGACAAAGCCGGGGACCAGGAGAAGAAGACGCCGCCCGGCAGCACGGAGCAGACCGAGGAGCTCCGCACGGGAACCCGGAGGCAGGAAGAGTCGGAGAAGCGGCAGGAGAAGATGCAGGAAAGGCAAAGGGCTCGCCGGACCTCCGGTCAGCCCGGTCCCGCGGCGAAGGAATAAATGAAGTGCCGAATTTCTCAGCGAGGATTACCTGAATGAATGTTGCCACGGAAAAGACAAGCACCGGGCCGGGAAAATTGACTGAAAACCGGTTGTTCGATGCCGTGCTGCTCGGTATGGCGGTTGCGGCGGTCGCTGCATTTTTGATAAATCAGATTTACGACCTGGATGTGTGGTGGCACCTGGTGATCGGCAAGGACATCCTTGCCCGGTTGGCGGTCCCGGATCGCGACCGCTTTGCCCTGGCTGCGCTCGGCAGGCCGTACCACGACAGCCATTGGCTGTTCCAGGCCGTGCTGGCCGGCGCCCATCGTCTTGGCGGCATGGCCGGCGTACAATTGCTCATGGTGGCGGTCTGGGGCGGGGCTTTATTCGTCTGCCGCCGGGCCATCCTTCGCTGGACCTCGTCCGGCACAGGCTCGATCCTGCTCTTTTTCGCAGCAATGGCCTGCATCGAACGGTTCCTCCCGCGGCCGGAGATGGTGACCTTGCTGATGATCTGCCTGTTCTACCTCCGCTTGCAGGAAGAATGCATCAGGACACCAGGCGACGTGGCGTTGTTGGGAGGAGCCCAGGTGATCTGGGCCAATTGCCACGGCCTGTTCGTGCTGGGGCCGTTCATGGCGGGATGTTACTGGATTGTTGCGGTCTGGAACAGGCTGCGGGGGGCAAAAAACGATGTGGCCCCGCTTACGCGCCTGACGGCACTGCTGCTGGCGGCTACCCTGGCCACCCCCTTCGGGGTGCGCGGCTGGGAATACGCCGTGCTGCTGTTCCGGGAGGCGGATACGTCCTCTGCCGTCGCCCTCAAGAATGTGGGCGAACTCTCCCCAACCTTGGGCCGGGCCGCCATGTCGGCCCCGGCGTTCTGGTTCTTTGCGTTTCTGCTCGTTGCGGCCTGCGGTGTGGCAATCGCCGCTGCGGTGCGCCGGGGGTGTGCCCCGCAGCGAGTGCTCATCGTGGCCGCCATGGGCGTTGCGGCATTGAGCGGACGGCGTAATATGGCGCTTTTCGCCCTGGTTGCCGCTCCGTTTGTGGCCGAACATCTGCGCTTTGTCCTACCGGCCAGGCCTCGGGAGGGGCTTGCGGTCGCCATACGGTCGGCGGCGCTGCTTGCCATGGCGGCGATGGTCTGGTTTTCGCTCTCGGGGCAGTATTACCTCAGGATGGAGATCCCCTCCCGTTTCGGCCTGGGGGCGACGCCATCGTTTTTCCCCCATGATCTGCCCCAATTCATACGTAAGTCAGGCTTTCGCGGGCAGGTCTTCAACTCCAATAATCTGGGCGGTTTTTACCTGTATCATTTCTACCCGCAGCAGGTGCCCTTGACCGATGGCCGCTGGGAGATATACGAGCGCACCATTCTGGACGGGATTCAGCGCGCCCCGGCGGACCCCCTGTTGTGGCAGCAGATGGTGCTGGGCTACGGCATCACCGGCATCCTGCTGCAACATACTTCCTCGGAAGCCCAGGCGCTTCTGCCGGTACTTCCCATGGACCCCCGCTGGCGGCTGGTGTATTACGACTATGCCGCCTCGTTCTGGATGCGTACGGATGTTCCAAACCTCCCGCCGCCGGTCGATCTCACCAGCCGTGCGCTCCCGCGATTCCCCGGCCGGGTGGATGATTGTCTGATTCTGGATGCCTTCCTGGAGAGGGTCGGCGCGGCTTACCCCCGGCTCGAAAACTTGCAGCGGATGCTTTCTTTCGGTTGGAAACAGGACCAGGCTTTGGAACGAATCGGAATGCTTCAGATCAGGATGCGGCTTTGGAAGGAGGCGGAACGGACGTTTATGCGTTTGAACCGGGAATACCCGGCAAACCTGACGGCATTGAATGAATTGGCCTTTATGGCGTATCGGCGCGGCGATGTGATGTCTGCGGAATATCTTCTTCGAAAAGCCCTTGATCTGAATCCCGATAACCAGGAAATGCGGCAGAACTATCAGCGGATACGGGGCAACAGGTAGGCGGTGTGTCGCCTGCGTTACGCCTTGTGCCGAAACAGGCAGGAACGAAATATGCCCCAGAGTTGCAGGCGGAACAGGAGTGCGGTCTTCAGGACACCGCAGCCGTACACGACGCTCCGGCGAAAATTGATGGATGACGCATCGGTGAAATATTTGGTGGGACAGCTCACTTCGCCGATCCGGTAGCCGAAACGGACCACCTGGGCCAGCATCTGGTTGTCGAAGACAAAATCGTCGGAATTGTTCTCCAGGGGAAGATTTTCGAGAACACTACGGGAAAAGGCCCGGTAGCCGGTATGATATTCGGAAAGCTTCTGGCCGAGCAGGATGTTTTCCACAAGGGTCAGGAAGCGGTTTGAGACATACTTGTAGAGGGGCATGCCCCCTTTGAGGGCGCCGGTGCCGAGGATGCGCGACGCAAGCACAACGTCGAATTCTCCGTAGGCGATCATGGACGCCATGGCGGGTATCAGCCGGGGCGTGTACTGGTAGTCGGGGTGCAGCATGACGACAATATCGGCTCCCCGCTCCAGCGCCGTACGATAGCAGGTTTTCTGGTTGCCGCCGTAGCCGGTGTTGCGTTCGTGCACGATGGTCCTGATGCCGAGCCGGCGCGCCACCTCGGGGGTTTCGTCCCGGCTGGCGTCGTCGACAAGGATCACCTCGTCGACAATATCGAGCGGAATCTCCCGATAGGTTCTCTCCAGGGTTTTGGTGGCGTTGTAGGCGGGGAGGACCACCGCTATTCTGTTGCCGTTCAGCATGCCCGGTTTCCCGTTGTCCCTTCTCTGGGTTGAAAAAACAAAGACAGAAGAGTCATTCTCCTGTCTTTGTGCGTTCTTCACCTGCTCTTCAAGATGTCCTCTGCTCCCCTGTTAATTCCTCACGACTGAAACAACGCTCCACGTTGCAATACTGTCATAGGTGGTTGTCAGCAATGGGCTTTGGGAGGTGACATATGTGTTGGTGACGGTTTGGCCGGCAAGGATAACGCCGGTGGTAAAGGAGTCGCTGGCTACAACCGCGCCGGTGCTGGTGGTCGCCTTCCAGTTCACGGTTACGGCCGCACTGACCGTATCGGTGTTCTTGATGGTGGCGGAAATACCAAAGTAGGTATTGGGCGGATTCAAGGATGGACTCGGCTGGAAAGTGAGTACCAAAATCTTGCCGCTGGCGTCTTTCGGGATACTCTTGGTGACGGTGGTAAAGGTGATGGGCGTGCTGCCCACCGTCACGGTCGTAAGCGTAGAGGTCGCCTCCGCTGCGGAGGACGTCTGCCGGACCCGTAATAACTGGCCGGGATCGACGGTGCCGGCGGTGCTTGTGTACTCGGTCCAGGTGGTGCCGCCATTGGGCGAGGTCGAATATTCGCCGTTGACGATGCTGATGGCTGTAGAGGCGGCAAGATAACTGGGAAGCGTGAAATTGTCCGATACCAGTTGGGTGCCGAGGTCCACATCATTCTGAGTCGTAAAGCTGAATGTCGTCCCTGTGTGGGTGGTAAAGGTAATGGGGGAAAGGCCGCTTACGGTTACCGTCGTAACAACGTCGGTATTTGTGGCTGCGGACGATGTCTGCCGCACCTTCAATCTTTGCCCGGGTTCAACAGTGCCGGCGGCGCTGGTGTATGAGGACCACGTGGTCCCCCCGTCGGTAGAGATCGCATATTCTCCGTTGCTGATGCTGATGGCGGAAGAGGCGGAAAGAGATGCAGGAAGCTTGAGTGAGTTCGACTCGATCAGCGTCTTGAGAAAAACGGAACTCTGGGTCGCGAACATGAGTGCCGACGAAGTGATGGAGGTGAATGTGGTCGTGTAGCCGCCCACGGTAACGGTGGTGATGGTGGCGGTGCTTATGTCGGATGCGGAGGTCTGCTGGATGGTCAGTGTCTGGTTCAGCTTGATTTTGCCGGGGACGCTGGTATAAGCTCCCCCGTCGATTGAGTATTGGCCATTAACGATGGAGATGTCGGCTTCAAACTGATTACCGAGGATGGTAATGGTGTTCGAAGTGATGGTTGCACTTTGGGCGACATTTGTCTGGGTCGTAAAGTAAAAATCCATCGGCTTGGTCAGATTCCCGCAACCGGCGACCAAGAGCAAGAATAGGCTGACAACAATGAGGTGCATACAACGCATATGGAGTATTGTCCTCTTTTACGGCTTCCAGGCGATGGGCGCCCCATGTCGAACTGGGTGTCACCCATCGCCTGAAATGGTTTACTTGGCTACAGGGCCTGCCGAGAAGATAACGCTGTCAAAGGTCCGGTTGAGGCTCTTGCTGGTGAAGTTCTTCATTTCCATGCCGGAGGCCAGTTCCATTTTTTGGCCAACGGTAACGGCTGTTACCGGAAATGCAACCCAGGTCTTTTTGCCGGCATTTTCGATGTTGACATAGGTATATCCGCCACCGTCCATGGTCTCGACAACCGTGCCGGAGATTGTGCCGCTCATCTCCGCACCCCCTGCCATCGACTTGTGACCCGCCGGCATGGATTGGGCTATGGCATCAACCTTGGCCTGCTGCTCCGGGGTCATTGCAGCTTTTTCTCCCGCATTGGGAGCAGCGCCTTTTTCCAACAGGTATTTCTGGTTGGTCGAGGGGTGGTCATGGGGTAGTTGTGCGTTTTGCCCTATTTTAGGATGCCCTTCGGGCAGTTTGGCGTTCGGGTCAACCTTGGGAAGGCCTTCCATTGGTTGCGCAGCATCCATGACCGGCCCGGAAGAGAAGATGATGTTGTCAAAGGTCCGCTTGAGGGTGTTGCTGGTGAATTTACCCATCTGCATGCCGGGTCTGAGCTTCACTTCCTGCCCCACTTCAACTTTCATGGGAGGGACCGCCACCCAGATCTTTTTGCCGTCGCTGTCCAGTCCGATGTAGGTATAGCCACCGCTGTTCATGGTTTCGAATACCTTCCCGGCAAGTATTTGAGGCGCGGCCTGCTCGGCGGAGCCGGTCGGTTGCGCCGTCGGTACTGCCGCTTTCTGCTGGGTAGCGCAACCGGACTGAAGGAGCATGGCAAGTGCGAGGGAGCATCCGATGGCAAGCGAGTTTCTGCAAACATTCATTTTTTGCACTCCTGTGTAATTAATGGATTCTGCCGGGGCTTTGTCCATTTGCCCCAAGCGATCTGCCCATATTGTTACACTATTTTGCCTGGTTTGAAAAGCTGTAAGTTTCCATAGTAGCGGGTATTTTGCTGGAATTGCCCCTTGGGGCTGCCTCGATTTGCGGCACCACAGTCGGTGGCGGGTAGCGGGCACCGGGGGGAATAAAAAAATATAAAAAACGCTTGACTTGTAGATCAAGTTTTCCTATAGTCCAAAACTCTGCAAAATTGAATTAGATGGAGACCACATATGTACGCAGTTATCAAGACAGGCGGCAAGCAGTATAAGGTAAGTGAAGGTGAGTTCCTCAAGGTTGAAAAACTTGATGGCAACATCGGCGATAGCATTGAATTTGCTGAGGTTCTCATGGTCGGCGGCGAAAAGGTTGCCATTGGTGCTCCGCTGGTTGTCGGCGCCACGGTAACTGCCAAGATAGCGGCTCAGGGCAAGGACAAGAAGATTCTCGTGTTCAAGTCCAAGCGTCGTAAGGATTCCCGCAAGCTTCGCGGCCACCGCCAGGAGCGCACGGTGCTCAAGATAGAAAAAATCAGCGCATAATACACGATATTTTTCGATATTTTTCCCAGGAGACACGGAAATGGCACATAAGAAAGGTGTAGGCAGTTCACGCAACGGCAGGGATTCGGACGGCCAGAGGCTTGGTTGCAAAAAGTTCGGCGGCGAATCCGTTACAGCCGGTAATATCATCTATCGTCAGCACGGCACCCAGATCCATCCCGGCAACAATGTCGGCTGCGGTAAGGATTATACGCTGTTCGCTCTGATCGACGGCATCGTGACCTTCGAGCGTATGGGTAAAGACCGGAAAAAGGTTTCTGTATATCCCAACTAATCGACGTTAAATCAGTTCCCAAAACCCGGAAGATAAGCCTTCCGGGTTTTTTTGTGTCCACGACAAATAACAGAACAGTGTTTAAATATATTGTTTGCACTCGCTGTTATTTTGCTGTATACTGCAAAAAATTTAGTATAACAAGCTATTTAGCTGTTAGTCGTCCGCTATAAAATACCTCCCCGATTCCAGAGGCTCCCATGTTCAAATCAAAATTGACGCGCAAAATCCTGACCATGATCGGCGGCATACTCTGTATCGGTTTTGCCGGCCTGGGCGTTCTTTCGATTTACCTTGAATACAGTGCCACCATGGACCTGGAAAAACATAATGCCCGTCAGATTGCGGCAACGGTGAGCCATGACCTGCTCAACCTGATGACCATCGGCGATATGAAGAATTTCGATACGTACGTCAAGGACATCAAAGCCAAGGGTGGAATTCAGGAGATCCGGCTGTTCAACGGCGATGGCAAGGAGTGGGGCGGCAACGGTGCGCCAAGCGAGGAAGTTCGCGCGGCCTTAAAAGCGGGCAAGAACGTCGAACGTCTGGATACGAAGGATGGCCGGCATCTTTTGACCCTGGCGTTGCCCCTGGAGAACGAGCAGCGCTGCCATAGCTGCCACGATGCCACCGCCCGGTATCGGGGGGGATTGATGCTGACCACCTCCCTGGAAGAGGGGTATGCAAGCGCTTTCCGGCTGACAATCGTGCTGTCGGTGGTCGGCTTCTGCTTCTTCTTTGCGATCCTCGCGGCCCTATACCTCTTTTTTAGCCGGACGCTGGTACTCCAAGTCAGGGAGTTGCACGAACAGTTGGCCGAAATGGCCAGTGGCGAGGGAGATCTGACCCAGGTCCTGCGCGTCCGTTCCGACGATGAACTGGGGAACCTGGGTACGGAGGTCAACCGGCTGACGACGAAGATTCGCGAAACCATCTCGCTCCTGTACCAGCAGGCCTGCATGATCGGCAGCGGCGTCTGCGAGCTCTCCTTCGGCACGGATCGGACCCTGAGCATGAGCCAGGACCAGAAGGAGCAGGCTTCGGCGGTGGCGGTGGCATCGGAAGAGATGACCATGACCATCAACGATGTGGCCGGCAACACCCACCGGGCGGCAACGCTCTCGTCGGATGTCGATGTGGCCGCGAGCGACGGCATGGTGGTGGTGGAGGAAACCTGGAATTGCATGCGCCAGATCAGCGAGAGCGTGAACAGCACGTTGGAGACCATCCGCCAGTTGGAGGCCTCATCGGCTAGTATCGGGGAGATGGTGGTCCTGATCGAGGATATCGCCGACCAGACCAACCTGCTGGCGTTGAACGCCTCCATCGAGGCCGCCCGCGCCGGCGATGCCGGGAAGGGGTTTGCCGTGGTGGCCAGCGAGGTCAAGGGGCTGGCCGAGAAGACCACCCGGTCCACCCGGGAGATCGAACGGATTGTGGCCAATATCCAGCAAGCCAGCCGGAAGGCGGCCGCCATGATCGTTACTGAAACGGGCCTCGTCCAGACCGGTCTGACCAGGGCTGAAGAGGCACGACAGCGCCTTGAGAACATCAAGAGCCATGCCGTCGAATCGCATACCATGATCGAACAGATTGCGGCAGCTTCCGAACAACAAAGCGCCACCACCCAGGAAATTTCGGAAAATATCCAGATGGTTTCCGCCACGGCGAACGAAACGTTTGAATTGACCCAGACGACCAACGAGGCCTTTGGGACCTTCTCGGATCTGGTAGAGCAGATCTACGGCACGGTGGGCAAATTCTCGGTCGGCAACTATCACGATACCGTCAAATCCCATGTCCGCGAGATGGAAGGGCAGGTGCTGGCTGCAATCGAGGCGGCGTTGCGCGACCGGACGATCACGCTGGAGGCCCTGTTCGACAGAAACTATGTCCCGGTCCCCAATACCAACCCCCAAAAATACACGACCAAATTCGATGCCTTTTTCGACCGCGTGATATCCTCCTTCCAGGAGAAGGCGGTCGGCAAGGACAGCAAGCTCTTTTACGCCATCTGTGTGGACAGCAACGGATATTGTCCGTGCCACAACCTGCGTTACACGAAGCCTTTGACCGGAGACACGGAGACGGATAAAAGCAATAACCGCACCAAGCGGATTTTCAATGACCGTACCGGCATTCGCTGCGCCCAGAACACCGATGGTTTCCTGCTCCAAACCTACCGTCGCGATACGGGCGAGATCCTCAACGACATGTCTCGTCCGCTTCTGATCGGCGGCAGGCATTGGGGTGGCATCCGCATCGGCTACCTGTCGCCGTGCGAATCGGTCATCAAACTGGACAGGAAAACAACGAGGCCGTGAGCCGGCTGTCGGTTCGGGCCGGCTGCACCCGGCCCTGCATCAAAAACGTTCCGCGTAGCGCTCGATCAACCCCCGTGCCGTTTTCTTCATGCCGGTCTTGTAAGGCCCAACGGCCACCAGGTTCAGATTTTGCGGCGCAAAGAGGGTGCGGGCCGTCTCCTGCAGTATCTCCGCCGTGATGTGGCGCGCCTCTTCCTGGTCCTCCTCGATATTCCGTTTGACCCCCACCAGTTCTCCCCAACCGTAGCGCACCCCCATCTCGTACGCCGAGTCGCGGCTGTAATCCAGGTCAAAGATGTAAGATTGGCGGAACCTGTCCAGCTCTGCCGCCGTGATCGGTTCGTCCGCCATGCGCCGGAGTTCGTCAAGGGTGACCTCGATCGCCTGGGGCAGGTTCGCGGGGGCGGTGGAGAGGTCAAAGGTCAGGCATCCGGTCTCGTCATAGGCCCCAACGGCCCCATCCACGGAATAGACGATCCCCAATTCCTCCCGCAGCCGCAGGTGCAGGCGCGAGCTGCCGCCGCCGGCCAGGATTCGGCGCAAGAGGCGAACGGCCATGAAGTGTTGGTCGTTGCGGGGAAAGCCCAGGAAGGAAAGCTGCAGATTTACCTGGCTGTCGGAGTCGCGCACGAATCGGATCTGGGGGGTGGTGTTGCGCTTGGTGACCATGGGGGTCGGCGGCGCTGTCGCCCCGCACCAGCCGTCAAAGACCACGCTGGCGGCGGCGAAGATCTCGTGGCTGCGCACCGGCCCGGCAACCACGACCACCGTGGAACTGGGTACATAGTAGCGTTGCAGGTGCGTCGCCAGGTCTGCCCGGTCTATGGCGGCAATGCTCTTCAGGGTGCCGATGGTCGGCATGCCCAGGGGGTGGCGCGGCCAGAGGAGGCGGCTGGTGATGGTATCGGGATTGACCTCGTCTCCCTGCTCGTTCAGATCCTCCCGCGCCTCCTCCGCAATGATGCGCTGTTCGACCTCAATCCCCTCCAGAAGCGGCCGCAGCAGCATGGAGGCGAAGATCTCCAGGCCGTGTCGCACATGGTCCGGGTGGACGCGGGAATAGTAGCAGGTGGATTCGGCGTCGGTGGCGGCATTGGGAGCTCCGCCGACCGCCTCGAAGGCGGTTTCGATCGCGAGGGACGAGGCATAATCTGCCGTGCCGCGGAAGAGGATATGTTCCAGAAAGTGGGACAGTCCCTCCCTGCCGGGCGGGTCGTTGCGCCCCCCGACCTTGACATAGATCGCCAGTTCGGCCGCGTGCAGGTGGGGCATCTCGACGCACACAACCCGCAGGCCGTTGTTCTGGGTGTGCAGAAACGGCCGGATCATGCCAGCGCCCCCCGGATTCGCTCGATGGTTCGGCGGTACCCTTCCGGCGCCAGGAGTACGTCGTCATGGGGCTCGGCCCAGATGGGGCGCGGCCAGAGCGGCTCCGAGGCGAAGCGGGGCACCAGATGCCAGTGCATATGGGGGACCATGTTGCCCAGGAGTTCGTAGTTGATCTTGTCAGGCCGGAAGGTTGCGAACAACGCCTCGGCCACCCGGCTGATCTCTTCCATCAGCTCGCCCCGCACTCGGCGGTCGAGGTGGAACAGCTCGGTAACGTGGGTTTTGCTGAACAGCAGCGTGTAACCGGGGAAAAACTGGTCACGGTTGAGGATGACATAGGAGTGTTCGAGTTCGGCGATGCGCAGATCGGCATCGCTCTCCCAACGGTTGCACATGGGGCAGGGTGATAGGGTCATGGATAGCTCCAATAGTTTCTCATTTATTCCAGCGGGTGCGTAGGCGCGCCAGTTCCTTGCCGTCCCGCCGGCTTGCGATCTGATGCAGGCAGCAGGTTGCCGGTCCCGTATCCGTAACGGCGCAGCGGGACATAATGCTGTCGCCGTGGCGGACCTCGGCCCGGAAGGCGATCTCCAGTTCGGTCAGGCTGCCCGCCGCTACGGCATCGGGCACCGCTTCCAGCGCCCATCCCGCATAGATGGTGTTGTTGACGTGGTGGTTCATGTCCAGGTCGCTGCGCAGTACCCGGAACCCCATCTCTGTTGTGGCGGCCACGGGAAAGGGGGGCAACGGCGCGAAGTCGTCATCGATCGACCGTTGGGGTACCAGCGGATAGGGGGGGAGATTCCCCTCCAGCCGGACCGGGCGGCGGGTGGTAACGTTCATTACCGCCCATGAGGTAGTCGCCCGCGCCACGCAGGCGCCATGGCGGTCGCACAGTTCGAACTCGCGGCAGGTGAAGAGTCCCTGGCGGGTCGCCGGCCAGGTACGGAGCGTCACGGTTTCCCCGGCGCGGGGATAGCGTTCCACCAGCAGATGGATGCGTGACAGCACCCAGGTCAGCCCCAGCTTTTGCAGGTCGGCCAGGGAGACGCCCAGCAGTGCCGCATGCATCCCCGCCGTGTCCTGCAGGTAGTTGAGCAGGGTCGCCACCCGCAGATTGCCGCAACTGTCCAGTTCGTGGTAGCGAACCGGAAAATCTTTTAGGAAAATGTTAGGTTCCATTGGTCAGCTACTCGTAGCGCAGTGCGTCGATGGGATTGAGCCCGGCCGCCTTGCGGGCCGGGTAGAAGCCGAAGAAAATGCCCACCGCACCGGAGAAGATGAAGGCGATGCTGACGGATTCGACCGAGATGAGCGTCGGCCAGGACAAAATCCGGGAGACGACCATGGCCCCCGCCCCCCCCAGGCAGATACCGATCAGGCCGCCGATCATGGTCAGGAGCACCGCCTCGGTCATGAACTGGAGGAGGATGTCGTTCTTTCGCGCCCCGATGGCCATGCGGATGCCGATCTCACGGGTCCGCTCGGTAACGGACACCAGCATGATGTTCATGATGCCGATGCCGCCGACGAGCAGGGAGATGGAGGCGACTGCGCCCAACAACAGGGACATGGCCTTGGAGGACTGCTCGGCCACGGCCAGAATCTCCGAGAGGTTGCGGGTGGAAAAATCCGGTTCCTTGCTGCCGGTGATGCGGTGGCGCTGCTTGAGGAGGTCGTTGACCTCGTCCTCGGCCTTGCTCAACAGGGCTTCGCTCCGGGCCTTTATCATAACCGCTCCCACGGTGTTGGGGAATTGGGACCCGACCAGCTTGCGCTGGGCCGTGCGTAGCGGCACAAAGATCACATCGTCCTGGTCGCTCCCCTGGGGGGATTGCCCCTTGCGCTCCAGCAGGCCGACCACGGTGAAGGGGACCTTCTTGATGCGCACCATTTTGCCCACCGGGTCGGTGGAGCCGAACAGGTTTTCGGCCACGGTCTGCCCCAGGAGGCACACCTTGGCGGCGCCGTCCACGTCCTGCTGGCCGAGGCTGCGGCCGCTCGTCACCGGCCACTCGCGGATATCGAACATCTCGGGCGTGCTCCCCATAATGATGGTGGACCAGTTCATGTTGCCGTAGACCACTTGGCCCGTGCTGCGCACCGTGGGAGCGGCGGTCTCCACCGAGGGGCACTCGGCCATGATGGCCTTGGCGTCGTCGCTGGTCAGGGTCTGGCTGGCGCCGCTGCCGATGCGGATGCCGCCGCTGGTGGTGGAGCCGGGGATGACCAGGATGATGTTGCTGCCGATGCTGGCGATCTGCTGGGAGATGACGTGGCGCGCCCCGGCCCCCACGGCCATCATGGCGATCACGGCCGCGATGCCGATGATGATCCCCAGCATGGTCAGAAACGAGCGCATCTTGTTGGTGCGCAGGGCCCGCAGGGCTATTTTCAGGGTTTGGAGAAGGTCCACGTGTAATCCCTTGATCTCGAAAACGCGCCTCTCGCGCATCCGTAAAAAGCTCCAGCAAACAATGCTCGTGGGGAACGTGACGAGTGTAACGCCGCAGATGAGCTTCTTACTGATTCGTCATGGTATCCCCGATAATCTGCCCGTCTCGGAAGGTGATCCTGCGTCCGGCATAGGTGGCCACATCCGGCTCGTGGGTGACCATGATGATGGTGATGCCGCGCCTGTTCAGGTCGGTGAACAGGCCCATGATCTCCTCACTGGTCGAGCTGTCCAGATTGCCGGTCGGTTCGTCGGCCAGGATCACCGCAGGGCTGTTGACCAAGGCCCGGGCGATGGCTACCCGTTGTTGCTGCCCCCCGGAAAGCTGACTGGGGTGATTGCCCTCCTTGCCCCCCAGCCCAACCTGCTCCAGGGCCGCCAGCGCCTTGTGGCGGCGCTCCTTCGCGGGCACCCCGGCATAGACCAGGGGGAGTTCCACGTTCTCCACCGCAGGGGTGCGCGCCAGCAGGTTGAACCCCTGGAAGACAAAGCCCAGCTTCTTGTTGCGGATGCCGGCCAGCCGGTTAAGGTCCATGCCCGCCACATCGAGGCCGTCCAGCAGGTAGGTGCCCGAACTGGGGTGGTCCAGGCAGCCCAGGATGTTCATGCAGGTGGACTTGCCGCTGCCCGATGCGCCCATGATGGCCACGAATTCACCTTCGGCGACGCTGAAGGAAATGCCCCGCAACGCCTCGAATTGCTGGTCGCCCATGGTGAACACGCGGCGGATATCCTTGAGGGAGATGACTTCGCCCATGGTTTAAAAACGCGGACCCATGGGAGAACCGCCGCTCTTTTTCTTGGCGTCGCCGCCCACCTGTTCGACGATGACCGCATCCCCCTCCTTCAGCCCCCCTTCCGTCAACTCGATGGCGCCTGCGTCGGAGATGCCGGTCTTTACCATGACGGGGACCGGTTTGTTCGCCTTGAGGATGTAGACCCGCTGCCCCCTGTCCCGGCGTTGGCCCTTACCCGTTTCCTGCTGTGCGGGGCGTGCGCCCTTGGCCGCGCTCTCCCCCGTCTTCGGCTTGAAGCGCAGGGCGGCTGGCGGGAGCTTGAGCACGTTGTCCCTGCGGGCCACCTCGATGGATACGTTGGCGGTCATGCCCGGTTTGAGTTTCAGGTCGCTGTTGTCCACATTGACCACCACGATATAGGTGACCACGTTCTGGGTGATGATCGGGGCGCTACGGATCTGGACCACCTTGCCCTTGAAGGTCTGCTCCGGGTAGGAATCCACATTGAAGGAGGTGGGCTGACCGAGGGTAATGCGGCTGATGTCGGCTTCGTCCACGCTGACCTCGATCTGCATCTTGGTCAGGTCCTGGGCGATGGTGAAAAGGGTCGGAGTCTGAAAGGAGGCCGCCACGGTCTGCCCCACATCCACCGCACGGGAGATGACGGTGCCGTCCACCGGCGAGCGGATGACCGAGTAATTCAGGTTGGTGCGGGCCTGCATGAGCGCCCCGCGGGTCTGGGCCACGCTCCCCTCGGCCGCCTTGATGCCTGCCTTGGCCGATTGCCACGCGGTTTCGGCCACATCGTAGTCGCTTTGGGAGATGATGCCGTCGGCCAGCAGCTTGTTGTTGCGCTTCATGGTCCGCTCCGCGTCGGCCAGTGTGACCCTGGCCTTCATCAGGTTGGCTTGGGCGTTGCGGTAATTCCCGTCGGCCTGCTCCACGGCGGCCCTGAAGAGCGAGGGGTCGATCTCGGCAATCGCTTGCCCCTTTTTGACCCGAGAATTGTAATCGACGTAGAGTTTCTGAATGGTGCCCGAAACCTGGGTACCGACCTGGACGGTGATGACGGCGCTCAGGTTGCCGGTGGCCGACACGGCGGCAACGATGCCCCCCCGTTCGACCTTGGCGGTTTTGTAGTTGATCTCGGGCGCGCGTCTGAAAAAGAAGAAGGCTGCGGTGCCGGCCGCGAGCAGGATGGCTGCCAGGATGAGGAGATATTTTTTCATGCCGGTCTCTTTCGCTTTGCAGACAGCAAGCTGGGGTGGAATGCCATTGTTGCTCGAACCGGCATCATAACAGATTACCTTCAAAAAAAAAGCCCCCTGTCCAGGGGGCAGGGGGCTTTTTCGAAACGCCCGCGGCGAATCACGCCGCAGGCTGGCTAGGGCAACCCTCTTTGCAGTGGGATACCGGACGAATTCTGAATCTTGCAGTCCACATAGTCGGGTTCTCCTTTCGTGGTATACTTATAAAAACCTAACAGGATGCTTATTATCCTAATACATCCGTAAAAATTGTCAATTGAAAAAACAGCGGCAGCCGGGGCCGGTGCAGCGCTCCAGCTTGACATGGGGCAGGTTTCGGACTACAAGTGCAGCAGGCAGCGCCACCAATGCGGTTTTGCCAAAGAAAACAAGGAACAGGTCAACCATGTCACCACAGGTTTCATTCGTCGGCGCAGGACCGGGGGCCGCCGACCTCATCACTATCCGCGGCGCGCGGCTCTTGCGCCATGCCGATGTGGTCGTCTATGCCGGCAGCCTTGTGGACCGGGAACTGGTCCGCCGCTATGCCGCCACGGCGGATGTGTACGATTCGGCCGGCATGACCCTCGACGAGGTTCTCTCCGTGGTCATGGAAGCCGTCTCGGCCGGCAAGAGCGTGGTACGGCTTCATACCGGCGACCCATCGATCTACGGCGCCATCCAGGAACAGATGGAGGCTTTGGACCGCCTGGGGGTGGCGTACCGGGTGGTGCCCGGCGTGACCAGCGCCTTTGCCGCCGCTGCCGCCCTCAAACAGGAACTGACCCTGCCGGAAGTGTCCCAGTCGGTGATCTTCACCCGCATGGAGGGACGCACACCGGTGCCGGAACGGGAACGCCTCAGCCGCATCGCCGGCATCGGCGCCACCCTGGTAATCTATCTCTCGGTGGGCATGATCGACCGGGTGGTGGAAGAGCTTCTGGCCGGCGCCTACACCCCGGAGACCGCCGCAGCCGTGGTCTGCCGCGCCTCCTGGGAGGACGAATTGATCATCGAGGGGACCCTGGCCGATATCGCCGCCAAGGTCCGGGAGGCGGGCATCGACCGCCAGGCCCTGATCATCGTGGGGGATGTGCTGGCGGCGCGCCGCGAAGGGCTCAAGGCCCGGTCGCTGCTCTACGATGACGCTTTCTCCCACGGTTTTCGCGGCAGCGCCATAGGATGACATGCACGTCGCCGTGATCGCCATAACCCGTAACGGGGCGCAGCTGGGGCAACGGTTGCGGGGAGGGCTGCCCGAAGCGGAGCTGCATGTTTCCAGCCGCTATGCCGGCCAGGCCGGAACGGCCAGGCGCCTCTTCGACCCTGCCGACCTGAAGACGCTGGCCGCCTCACTCTGGAAGGAGTACGGCGGTTTCGTCTTCATCATGGCCGCCGGCATCGTGGTGCGCATGATCGCGCCGCTTCTGGAGTCCAAGGAGACCGACCCGGCCGTGGTGGTGATGGACGATGCGGGCAAATTCGCCATCTCGCTCATTGCGGGCCATCTGGGCGGCGCCAACGAACTGGCCGAACGCTGCGCCTTCATCACCGGAGCCCGGCCGGTCATCACCACCGCCACCGATGCCAATGGTCTCCCCTCCTTTGACCTCCTGGCCAAGGAGCAGGGGTGGGTGATCGACGACATCGGCCGGGTCAAGGTGCTCAACCGGCTGCTCCTGGATGGCGAGGAGATTGCCGTCGTCGATCCCACGGGGAAGACGCGCTGCTGGCTGTGCGGTCGGGGCAAGACCTCATTTCACGACACCTTTGCCGAGGCCATGGAGAGTACGGCCCGGGGATTCCTGTTCGTAACCAACCGCCACCTTCCGCCCCAGACCCAGCCCGACAACCTGCTGATCCTGCGTCCCAGCAACCTGGTGTTGGGTATCGGTTGCAACCGCGGCACGACGGTGGACGACATCGATGATTTCGTTACGGCTCAACTCAAGCGTATCTTCCTCTCCCGCAAGAGCGTGCGCCTGGTGGCCACGGTAACGGTCAAGCGCGACGAGGAGGGGCTGATCGCCTTTGCTGAGCGGTTGGGCGTTCCCCTGGCGTTCTTCGGGAGCGACGAATTGAATGCCGTCGCAGCCCCGTCGCCGCCGTCGTCCCATGCCCTGGCGGCTATCGGCGCCTCGGGGGTGGCGGAACCGGCGGCCCTGCTCGGTTCGGGGGGCGGAAGATTGCTGCTGAAGAAGGTCAAGTCGGAGAACGTCACCCTGGCGGTGGCCGAGATCGAGGAAGAGGAGCCCCATGACTGAAAAACCCCTGATAGCGATCACCATGGGTGATCCCTGCGGTATCGGGCCGGAGATCATCGTCAAGGCGTTGGGCAATCCCCTGGTTACCACGGGGTGCACGCCCCTGGTCGTCGGCGACAGGGAAGCCGTTGACCGGGCGGTGCACGTCTGCGGTTCGCGGCTGAAACTAGTCGAAATCATTGAGCCCGAGGAGGCGCGCCACGTCCCGGAGGGCGCTGTGGCGTTAATGCCGGTTTCCCGCCTGCCCGAAGGGGATATGCAGTACGGCAGGCCCACATTGGCTGCCGGCGATGCCGTCCATAGCTATATCTGCACGGCTGCCCGCCTTTGCCTGGCGGGCCGGGTGGCGGCCATGGTCACGGCGCCCATCAACAAGGAGGCCATGAACCGTGCCGGCCATGTGTACCACGGGCACACCGAACTTTTGGCCGAACTGTGCGGGGTGGACGATTATGTGATGATGCTGGCGGGCGATGTGCTCCGGGTCAGCCTGGTGACGATCCATGAGGCGCTTCGTGCCGTTCCCGGCCTGATCACCAGGGACCGGGTGCTGAATACGATCCGGGTCACGGCGGACGGGGTGCGGCGCCTGACCGGCAAATCCACCCCGCGCTTGGCGGTGCTGGCGCTCAACCCGCACTGCGGCGAGGGTGGGATGTTCGGCAACGAGGAGGAACTGGCAATCGCACCGGCCATCGAAGCGGCGCAGCACGAGGGGATCGATGCCCAGGGGCCGCTTTCGGCGGATACCCTTTTTCATTTCGCCCAACAGGGTTTGTACGACGGCGTGGTGGCCATGTACCATGACCAGGGGCTGATACCGCTCAAAATGCTCCATTTTGACGACGGGGTCAACGTCACGCTGGGATTGCCGATTATCCGCACGTCGGTGGACCACGGCACGGCCTATGGTCTGGCAGGGACCGGCACGGCCTCGGAGAAGAGCCTGTTGGCGGCCATCAGGATGGCCATGGGGATGGCGGGGGTATGAGGGGGAATGAGGGGGAAACCGCGTGGAGGAGAACCATTCAACGAAAAAACCCCGCCGATACCGGTGGGGTTTTTTCGTCAGCCCGTAAAGGCATTCAGCATCTTGGCCGCGACATCCTTGCCGCTGATATTGTAGGTGCCCGCCGCCAACCGGTCCCTGATGGAGGCGACCTTCTCCCAGCGGATGGTCTCTTCAGTAGGGGCGGCAGACAGCAGCTTCTCGGTGGTCGATGAAAGCTCGACGCTGAATGCGTCCCCCTCATCCTGTGCCGACGTGGCATCGGCGCTCCTCTGCGCGGATGAACCTTTTATCTCTTTTCTCTGCGGCTTGGCCAGGGCTTGAACACCGGTTTCGATCTTCATGGCGGCCTCCTCTGCAAACGTACTCTTCTGCTCTTTTAAACTACATCGGCAGAGTAGGGGTAAAGCTTTAATCCAATTTGGAACCTGCCGCGGTTTCCCGGATAAAATGCCCGTATTTCTGGTCGGTTCCCTTGATATGGGAGATCGTCCAATCGATCAGAAAGTCCAGGGTCTTGCCGCTCAACTCCTCCCCGCTCGTGACGCCGGTATGCAGATCCTTGAGCTTGGCAACGAAAAAATCGTGTTCCTGGCGGTGGCCCGTAAAGCCGGGAAAGTTATGGGTAAGCATCAGGCGCTCCTCGGCGGAGAAGTGCTCGTGAACGTAGTTGATCAGGTCTTGCAGTACCTCGTCGATGATCCGGGCGCCCTCGCCCTTCTGCACTGCGTCGCCCAGCGCCTTGATCCAGCCGAGCAACCGCTTGTGCTGGCTGTCGACGGCGGGAAGATGTAGCGCCATGCTTTCATCCCACTCAGGAAGTGCCATAATTCCCCCCTTACTTTTCAGGTTGTTGCCTGAGATCCAGTTCGCGGACAGTGCCGAAGGCGGTCAGCGGTTTGTCGAATTTGGCGGCATCGCCCACCACCACCAGTTTAAACGCCTCGGGTCTCAGATGCCTTCGGGCGGCAGCCAGCACATCCTCCTTCGTCACCCGGGCGATGTTGCCCCGATAGCCTTCCAGATAGCCGGGAGCATAGCCGTAGAACTCCAGTCGCGCCCGTTGGGTCACGATGGAAGCAGGGCTGGTGAAGCCGAACATGAAGGAGTTGATGATATATTCCTTGGCAGCCTTCAACTCTTGGTCGCTCACCGGCTCCCTGGTCATACCGGCGATGATCTCCTCCATCAGGGAGACGGCCTTGCCGGTGGACCCGGCCTTGGTCTCGGTTTCGGCGATGAAGGTGCCGGTGAAGCGCCGACCCACGTCGAAGCGGCTGTCAACGTTATAGGCCAGTCCCTGATTGGTGCGGATCTCCATGGTCAGGCGCGAGGTGAAGCTCCCCCCCAGGATATAGTCCATGATACGCAGGGCGTAGATGTCGGGGGAGTCTTTGGTGACCCCCAGGTGCCCCATGCGGATCACGGTCTGGTTGACCTCTTTTTTGCCGTAGATCACCTCGGGGCGGAATTCCGCCTTCGGCTGGGGGATATCCGGCAGCGCCGCCGGAGGGGCAATGGCCGGTTTGCCGAAAACGGCGTTCAACTCCCGGAGCAGGGCCCCACGGTCGAAATCCCCCGATATCGCCAGGATCATCGCGTCCGGCCGGAAGAAGCGGCGATGGAAATCAACCATGTCCTGGCGCGTAATGGCGTTGGCCGAGGCAAAGGTAGGGACCGCGCCCAGGGGGTGGCCGGCGTAGATGGCCCGATTGAGTTCCCGTCCGGCGATCTCCTTGGGGTCGTCGTTCTGCCGCCGTAATCCCTCGATCAGGTGCTTGCGAGCGATATCGACCCGCTTCTGGCTGAAATCGGGGCGCAGCAGCACATCGCCGAAGATGCGCAGGGTCCGGCTGAAGTTCTTGGTGAGCGACGTGAGGGAGACCGTGCCCATGTCGGGGCCGATGCCGCTCTCCACCGCCGAGGCCATGAACTCCAGCTCGTCGTCCATCTGTTCCGGCGAGAGTCCGCCGGCGCCGCCGCTGCGCATGACGCTGCCGGTCAGGGCGGCCAGGCCGGCTTTGGTAGCCGGCTCATAGACCGATCCGGTGCGAACCAGGGCCGTGATGTTGATGATGGGCAGTTCCGTGTCCCGCAGCAGGTAGACCGGCATGCCGCAATCCAGCACCACCCGTTCGGCGGTGGGGATCTCGAAGCGCAGCTCGGGGAAGCTCATGGTGCGGGGATCGGCCTTTCCGCCATCGGCGGCGGAAACAGCCGCCCAGGCCGTAACAAGGAGCACGAGGGAGAGGATCAGTCGTTTCATTTGCCGTCACCCCCCTTTTTGCTAAGGAATCCAACCATGCGGTTCTCCTCGGTGAAATACTGTCTGGCCACCCGCTGGATATCGGCGGCGGTGACCGACGCCACCTTGCGGCGGTACTCGGTCATGTAGCGCCAGGTGCCGGCGACCGCCTCGTACTCGGTCAGGTTGCGGGCCAAGCCGCCGTTGGTGCCCATCCTGCGGGCCTCTTCATACTCGATCTTGTTGAGGACCCGCTGCAGGTCCCGTTCGGCGACCGGTTCGGTCTTGAGTAGTTCCAGTTCATGGAGGATGGCCTCCTCAACCTCCCTGGTGGTATGGGGGGCGCGGGGATTGGCGCTGACAAGGAAGAGGTTGGGGTAGCGGCTGCCCGGGGCATCGAAGACCCCCACCTCCGTGGCGATCTGCTTTTCGATGACCAGCTTTTTGTGCAGGCGCGAGGTCCGGCTGTTGCCCAGGATCATGCTGATCACGTCGAAGACGTAATCGTCGGCCGCATTGATGGCGGGCTTGTGGAAACCGACCATCATGGTCGGCTCGGCCTCGGCCATCAGTTCGATGCGCCGTTCCCCCTCCTGCTTCGGTTCTTCGGCCGTGACCGGTGCCGGGAGCTTTCCGGGCTTGATGGCGCCGAAATAGCGTTCCACCAGTCCGATGGTCGCCTTGGTGTCAATGTCCCCCACGATGGCCACGATGGCGCTTTGGGGGCCGTAGTAGGAGTGGAAGAAGCGTTCGGCCTTGGTGCGGGTCAGGTTCTCGATATCCGACATCCAGCCGATGGTGGGATGGGCGTAGGGATGGACCAGGAAGCCCGAGGCGACGAAGGTCTCCCACAGCTTGTTCTCCGGGTCGGCGTCGGTGGAACGACGGCGCTCTTCCATCACCACGGCCCGCTCCGAATAAAACTCGCGCAGCACGGCGTTCTGCATGCGGTCGGACTCGATGGCCGCCCACAACTCCAGTTTGTTGGCCGGCAGGTTTATCAGGTAGGTGGTGCCGTCGCGGCTGGTGAAGGCGTTGTACCCCACGCCGCCGTTTTTGGCGTACAGTTCGAAGAACTCATCCTTGATGACATAGCGGGACGCCTCCGCCTCCAGCGCCGCCAGCTGCTTCTCCAGGTCGGCTACCTTGGCCTTGTCTCCCTTATCCCCCCTGGCCTTCTCCGCGATCATCGCCTGGGCGGTCTGTTCGATCTTGTCCAAAAGCGGTTTTTCCGCGGCATAGTTCTTGGTCCCCAGGGTGGTGGTACCCTTGAAGAGCATATGTTCCAGCATGTGGGCGATGCCCTGCTCGTCGCTCCGTTCGTCCACGCTCCCCACCCGGAACCGGATCCAGGCCGCCACGGTCGGGGAGGTATGGCGCTCAACCAGCAGGAGTTTCATGCCGTTCTTCATGGTATGCTCGACAACCTTGTCTTCCAATCCGGCGGCAAAGAGGCTGGTTGAGCACAGACAGAGCGCTATGAGAAACAACCACATCCGTTTCATAGGTTTTCACCTCTGGTTTTTCTTTTAGTTCGACACGGTGCCGGTCTCCTGATCGGAGGCCGGAACCGTGTCTATCATGGTAAGATGATGGGCGATTTAAAACAATGAGAATTTGATGTATTTGCGGGGGTGCTCCTTGAAGTCCTTCACCAGGGCGTCCAGGTTGTCCACCATGCGGTTCATGCGCTCGTACAGCTCCTTGTCGGTCACCAGCTTGCCGGCCGTCCCCTCGCCGCTCTTGATCCTGGCGGTGACCTCCTCGATGGACTTGACCGAATTGTCGGCCCTGGTCAGGAGCGACAGCCCCTTGTCGTAGAACTCCCGGTCATTGATCAACAGGCCGAGGGTGCTGTCCTTGGAGGTGATCTTCTTGTTCAGTTCCCGTACATAGTCGGCGGCATCATTGCTCTTTTGCGCCAGGGTGACCAGCTTGTCGTAGAGCGCCTTGTCGTAGATCAGCTTGTTCAGGGTGCCGTCGGACTCCTGGATGTCCCGGAGCGTCTGGTCGGCCCGGTTGAGGATGCTGACCAGTCTGTTGTAGGGCTCGGGGTTGCGGTTCAGCTTGCCCAGGGTCCCCTCGCCGCGGTTGATGGTGACCGCCAGCGCGTGGAGTTCCCCGGTCAGGCTGACGATGTTGGTGTAGAGGCTGGCGTCGGTGGTCAGCTTGCCCAAGGTCCCCTTGCCCTGGGTGATATTGTCCACGATCGTGTTCAGGCGGTCGAAGGTGGTGCCGGCTTTCTGCAGCACGTCGTCCAGTTTCGTGACCGGCGTACCGCGCAGGACGGCGACCGGTTTTTCAAAATATTGTTGCGACGGGGTGATGTCCACGTACTTTTCCCCCATGAGCCCCCGGGTCTTGATGGTGATCTTCGAATCGGCGCCGATCTTTTTCAGCGCCTCGTCATCGATCTCCAGATGGATATCCACCTCATTGGTTTTCTTGGGATCGGCAAAACGGATATCGGTCACGACCCCCACGTCCACCCCGGCCAGCCAGACCGGGGCGCCCTCCTTGAGGCCGGCCACATCGTCCATCACCACCTGCAGTTTCCCCTTGGGGACGAACATCTTGGTCTTCTGTCCCATCACCAGCACCCCGCCGGCAACGCATATCATCGCTACGAAGATGAACACGCCGGCGCGTACCTGGGCCCAGCCTATCTTGTTGCTCCGTTCCATATCGAATCCCGCCTGTTCCGGTTTAAAATCACAATCTGCCACAGAGCCACAGAGACACGGAGAAAAACTTTGAGAAAATGCAGGACGTGGAATCTTGAGATGAGCCGGGAAGAGGATACCGTCGTTACGGTGCCCATCTGCTCAAAACTCCAGACTCTGCGATCCCTCCGTGCCTCCGTGGCAATAATGCGTGTTTACACAAACAGCGACTCTTTCGTCGGCTGCAAGAACTGCTGCACCTCCGGGATCGTGCTGGCCCGCATCTCCGCTTCGGTCCCCTCGAAGATCATCCGCGCCTGGTGCAGGAAGGTGAAGCGCTCCGAGGTGGCGAAGGCTGTGGCCAGGTCGTGGGTCACCATGAGAGTGGTCTTCCCCTCGGCCTGCAAGCGCTGCATCAGGTTGCAGATGTTATAGACACCGATGGGGTCGAGGCCGGTGGTCGGCTCGTCGAAGAAGATGAAATCCGGGTTGGCCGCCAGGGCGCGGGCGATGGCGACCCGTTTTTTCATGCCGCCCGACAGTTCGGCAGGATAGAGGTTTAGGGCCTCTTCCACACCCACGAAGGAGAGCTTTTCCCGCACGATCCCCTCGATCTCCCCTTCGGAGAGGCGCCCCTCCTCGAACAGGCGGTAGCCCACGTTCTCCCCCACGGTCATGGAGTCGAACAGCGCCCCTCCCTGGAAGACGATGGCGATGCGCTTGCGTTGCTCGCTGAAGATTGACTCCGGTTGGCCGGTGATGCAGACGTCGCCGATGCAGACCCGCCCCGATTGGGGGGGCAGCAGCCCCAGGAGCAGCTTGAGGATCGTGGTCTTGCCGGCGCCGCTTACCCCCAGGATGGTGCGGTTGACGCCCCGATCCAGGCAGAAGTCGAAATCCTCCAGAATCTTCCGCCCCCCCACCGAGTAGGAGAGTTTCTCCATGCGGATGGAATCGCTGCCGCTCATGTGGGTTCCGCTCCGCCCATGATCAGAATGATCCGCCACTCATCGGCCGTTACCGGCAGGACCGAGAGGCGGCTGCGCTTGACCAGCGGCATTTCGGCCAGAAGGGGATTGCCCTTGATCTGTTCGAGGGAGACCGGCCGGGGGAGCGGCTCGCCATAGCGTACGTCCACCATGTACCAGATCGGGTTGTCCGGCGACGCCTTGGGGTCGAAATGCTCGCCCGCCGGGTTCATGGCCGTGGAATCGGGGTATCCCTCCCGCACGACCTCGGCAATGCCGACAACGGCCGGCTCGGGGATGTTGCTGTGGTAGAACAGCACCCGGTCGCCCGGCTTGATCCGGTCCCGCAGAAAATTGCGCGCCTGGTAGTTGCGTACCCCGTCCCACGGTTCGGTCATGTTCGGGCGGGCCTTCAGGTCATCGAAGGAAAAACAGCCCGGTTCGGTTTTGAAAAGCCAGTAGGCCATGGTTATCCTATCCCCTGAAGACCACGAAGATCTTGGTCAGGAAAAAATCGAACATCAGGATCAGCACCGACGAAACCACCACCGCCTGTTTGGCCGAGTTGCCCACCCCTTCGGCCCCGCCGCGGGTGTTGAGCCCCACGTAGCAGCCGGTCATGGCGATCAGGAAGCCGAAGAAGGTCGGTTTGACCAATCCTTCGATCAGGTCCTGGAAGACCATGAACTGGGGGATGCCCTTGAGGTACATGGTGGGATTGATGCCGTAGCCCGAGGCCATGATATACCCACCCAGGAGCGAGACGGCGTCGGCCGCCGCGGTCAGGAGCGGCAGCGCCAGGAGCATGGCCTTCAGCCGCGGGGCAACCAGCCGCTTGACGATGTCGGTCCCCTCCACCCGCATGGCGTCAACCTGCTCGGTGACCACCATGGTGCCCAACTCTGCGGTAATGGCGGAGCCGACCCGGCCGGCCACCATGAGGGAGGCCAGCACCGGCCCCAACTCCTTGATCATGGTCACCGCCACCATGCCCCCCACGTAGCTGGTGGCGGCAAAGGGCTTGAGCTGCACCAAGGCCTGCAGGGCCATGACCATGCCGGTGAACAGGCCGGTCAGCATGCAGATGAACAGGGAGGAAAAACCGAGTTTATCGAACTGCACGGCGAATTCACGGTAATAATAGGGGCGGCGGAACACGCGTGCGAAGGTCGTGGCCGCCAGGGCGAACCACCCCTGGAGCTCGGCGAAGAAGTTCAACATGATCTTGTCGATGACGGCGATGTTCATTCAGTACCTTTTAACAGGTTGTTAAAAAACCAGGTTGTTCAAAAATAGCCAGATCGTCGCAGCCGCAGAAAGTCCTGCGGAGGCGTAGCAGCGCTACGCCGCACAAAAGGGCTTTCGAGGACGGCGGCGAGATGGCTGTTTTTCAACAACCTCCTACAGCGCCACGGCCACCGCCTCGGCAGCCTCGTGGATAAAGGTGAACTCCAACTCCTTGCGCACGTTTTCGGGGATATCCTCGAGGTCGTCGCGGTTGCGGTCCGGGGCGATGATTTTCCTGACTCCGGCCCGGTGGGCGGCCAGTACCTTTTCCTTGAGGCCGCCGATGGCCAGTACCCTGCCGGTCAGGGTGATCTCGCCGGTCATGGATACACCGCGCTTGGCGGGCCTGTTCGTCAGGAGCGACACCAGGGCCGTGACCATGGTCACGCCGGCGGACGGGCCATCCTTGGGGATGGCCCCTGACGGCACGTGGATATGGATGACCCTGTTTTCGAAGGCGTCCGGGGCAATGCCGAAATCGCCGTAATGGGCCTCCACGTAGGAGAGCGCGGCCCGGGCCGATTCCTTCATCACGTCCCCCAGGGAGCCGGTTAGGATCAGTTCCGGCTTGCCCGGCATGCTGGTGGCCTCCACGAAGAGGATGTCGCCGCCGGTCTCGGTCCAGGCCATGCCGGTCACCACGCCGATCCGGTCGTCCTCGGCCGCCACCTCGTTGTGGAACTTGCGCGGCCCGAGCAGTTCCGTCACCACCTCGGTGGTGATCTCCTTGCGGGGCTCCTTTTTCTGGGTGATCTCCTTGGCCACCTTGCGGCAGACCGAGCCGATGGTGCGTTGCAGGTTGCGCACACCCGCCTCGCGAGTGTAGTCGCTGATAACCTTCAGCACCGCCGCGTCATGGAACTCGGGAGGTGTGTTGGCGAGGCCGTTTTCCTCGATCTCGCGGCGGATGATGAAGTTGCGGGCGATGTGCAGCTTCTCCTCGGTGCTGTAGCCGGCCAGACGGATGACCTCCATGCGGTCCTTGAGCGGGCCGGGGATCGGGTCGAGCTGGTTGGCGGTGGTGATGAACATGACCTTGGACAGGTCGAAGGGGACGTCCAGGTAATGGTCGTTGAAGGAGAAGTTCTGCTCCGGGTCCAGCACCTCCAGCAGTGCCGAGGCCGGGTCGCCGCGGAAGTCCAGCCCCAGTTTGTCGATCTCGTCCAGCATGAAGACCGGGTTGTTGCTGCCGCAGCGGAAGAGTTCCTTGATGATCCGGCCGGGCAGGGCGCCGATGTAGGTGCGGCGGTGGCCGCGGATTTCGGCCTCGTCCCGCACCCCCCCCAGGGAGATGCGCACGAACTTGCGCCCCAGGGAGCGGGCGATGGATTTGCCCAGGCTGGTCTTGCCCACCCCGGGAGGGCCGACGAAACAGAGCACCGGTCCCTTCATGTTCTCCTTGAGGGAGCGCACCGCCAGGAACTCCATGATGCGTTCCTTGACCTTTTTCAGGTCGTAATGGTCTTCGTTGAGGATCTCCTCGGCCCGGACCATGTCCAGGCTGTCTTCCGTACTCTTGTTCCAGGGCATGCCGGCCAGATAGTCCAGGTAGGTGCGGGATACGGTGTACTCGGGGGAGGCCGGGTTGATCCGCTCCAACCGCTTGAGTTCCTTGTCGGCGATCTTCTGGACCTCTTCCGGCAGGCCGGCCTCCTCGATCAGCCGCCGCAACTCGTTCATGTCCGAGGCGCGGGGGTCTTCCTCGCCCAGCTCTTCTTGGATATGCTTCATCTGCTCGCGCAGGATGTATTCCTTCTGGTTTTTGCCGACCCGGCGGGTCACCTCGCTGGAGACCTCGTTCTTGATCTGCATGCGCTGGACCTCGTTGGTCAGGTGCACATAGACCTTTTTGAGGCGGTCCAGGGGATCGACGGTTTCCAGCAATTCCTGCAGGTCGGAGGCCGGCAGGTTGACGTACAGCGCCACCAGGTCGGACAGGCGTGCCGGGTTGTCGATGTAGTCGATCATCTTCATGACGTCATCCGGCAGCGGCTTGCCGTGGGAAAGGGAGATCTTCAGCAGGGCGTTCAAGCTCTGCACCAGCGCCTCGGAAACCAGGCTCTTCTCCACGAATTCCCGCACCAGTTCGCAAGTGGCCAACATGACCGGGGCGGTCTGCTCGATGCCCAGGATGCGCAGCCGGGCCATCCCCTCCAGGGTCACCTTGAATCTGCCGTCACCCAGCTTTTTGATCTGGTTGACCCGGCAGAGGGTCCCGATCTCGCTCATATCCGCCAGGGTACTGGCAGTGGCGGCATCCGGGCGGAGCAGCACGATGGCCACATACTTTTCATAATTGTCCGCTTCGGAGAAGACGCGCAATTCGCGCTCGTCCACGTAGAGCGGGAAGATCATGTAGGGAAAGGGTACCATCTCCTTCTGGGGGTAGAGCGGCAGCCTTTCCGGTATTTCGATGTTTGTATGGGGCATGGAAACCTGTTCCTTGTCTGAAGGGGTGATAAGTGATGTCTTATTCTTTTAACATACTTTCGGGGCTTATTCAAAAATCTAAACCCCCAAACGACGATCTTCGCCGGCCATGGTCTGGTAATTATATAAAATTCACGTGGTTCTGGCCACGTGGGGTAGGCCGGTTGTGGGTATGCTTTCGGTCGGGTCCATGGGCGCGCGGCCGATACGGCAGCGAACCTACACCGGCTGTCCGTCCCGCACCTTGACACCCACAACGCGAACGCGGGCGCCCGGCCCCGCCAGTTCCCGATAGAGCAGCGCCAGAAAGCGAACCGTCACCAGCCGGTGAATGGCCGCCTGGGAGAGGCGGTAGAGCAGGCGGCGGAACGTCGAGGGCGAGGGGCTGCCGAGGAGCAGGGGGCAATATTCCGAGAGTTCCAGGGAGACGCGGATGCCGTCCGGCAGCTCTTTGACGCCGAAGCGCAGTTCGCCCCGCTCGCACTGGCCCGGCTGTACCAGCATGCCGCCGCAGATGCGCAGCACGACGGCCTGTTGCTCTTTCACCGGTGGGAGAAAGCTGATCAGGCTCCACCGGCTGGTGAACAGGCGGAACTGAATGCCCGAGGCCGAGCAGTGGGGGCGGATGATGGTGGCGGTGCACCGGCGGATGTAGGCCAGATAGCGGTTCAGGAGTATCTCCGGCGTGAGCGGCGCCGCAAGGGTGGCCGGGAAGACGCTCCACTGGATGGAGAAGACCGACGAGTCGTCCACCAGGACCTGCTGGCAGGCGATTTCCTGATCGCGGGGCAGAGACATGGCCTAGTCCCGGGTCAAGCGCCCGATGGACGCTTCGTGCTGGGGGAAGAGTTCGGTCCGGTAAGCGGAGGTGTGGGGGCACATGGATATTGGTATCCCTCATTATTGCTGAGATTGCTGGTCATGGAAACCGCGGTTTAACCGCAGATACAAGGATCAGATTCCCGAACCTTACGGTGGCAGTGCCGTCAAGTACGGCCCATCGGCCCATTTTGCCATTGGTTTGAGATATTGCAATCATTTTCAGGCAAGATGCCGGTCAAACTACAATGAATAGCCGTTGCCGACATTCTAGCAAGTTTTGAACCAATTGTGGCGTTGTCATCTGGCAGAGTCATGTTTTTTATGCTAGTCTGCTCTATCCGGAGACTCCCGTTTTTCCACTATTCCGACCGATCAGTAGGTGACACCCTCCATGACCATAGTCCATATCCTTATTCTTGCGGCAGTCCAAGGGGCCGCCGAGCTATTGCCCGTGTCCAGTTCCGCCCATGTCATTGTGATTGCCAAACTGATGGGACTCGACCCGACCACCCCCGAGATGACGCTGCTTTTAGTCATGCTCCACACCGGCACCATGTTTGCGGTGATCTGCTATTTCTGGAAATCCTGGAAGAGTGGGTTCTTTGCCTCGCGCCGGCAATTTCTGGCATCCCTCAAGCTGATCATGCTCGCCACGATCTCGACTGGAGCTGTGGGGCTGGCACTGAAGGCGTTGATCGAACATTTTGCCTTGGGCAACGTCCCACATGCCGAGATCGAACTGTTGTTCGGTAATCTGGGCCTTATCTCGGCGGCCCTGGCCGCGGCGGCGCTTTTGATCATTATCGCCGGCCTGAGAAGAAGACCCCTGGTGGAGTCCCGTGAGATTAAGACTGGAGAGTCAATCTTGATCGGTATGGTGCAGGGGCTCTGCCTCCCGTTCCGGGGCTTTTCCCGTTCCGGGGCGACCATATCCGTCGGTCTTTTGCTGGGGGTCGCCAGGGTAAAGGCCGAGGAATTTAGTTTTGCCCTGGCCGTGGTGCTGACCCCGCCCGTCATCGCCCGTGAGATTCTGCGGTTGCTCAAAGCGCATGAGTTTGCCACATCGGGAGCGGATCTGATGGGGCTCTTCCTCCCCGGTGTCGTGGGGATGGTGTCGAGTTTCCTCGCGGGACTTCTGGCCCTGCGCTGGCTCTCCAACTGGTTGGAGAAAGGGCGCTGGCACTTCTTCGGCTACTATTGCCTGTGCGCCTCACTCGTTGTGTTTATTTTCCATGGGGTCGGCGTATGAAAATTCCGGCGTAACTACCCACCGATATTAATCCATTTACGTTCTTTGATGGTTGCCAAGGAGACCGGAGCAATGGTCCTGTTGCTCCATGGCGCCCACAGCATCAGCAAGGCGGAGTTCGATCGCGGCGTCACCATCGGCTCCCTGGTGAAAAAACGGGACAACCTGAGGACCGGCTTGCAACACAAATAAGCTTTGTTGGGATAACAGGGGCTTGTGACCGTCAGCACTCAAACAGGAATGTTTTAAATGTGTGGAGGATACCCCCCATGAACAGGATCAGTCGATATACCGGTTTTGTTTTTGCCCTGGTCATCTTTCTCGTCACCGGGGTTAACCCCGCTTTATCCGGCGAGGTTACCAAGGCCACCCTGAAAAATGGCCTGCGGGTGGTCATCGTGCAGAACTCCCTGGCCCCGGTCGTCACGACCCAGGTCAACTACCTCGTCGGCTCAAACGAGGCCCCTCCCGGCTTCCCGGGGATGGCACATGCCCAGGAACACATGATGTTCCGCGGCAATCCGGGGCTTTCTTCTGATCAGTTGTCATCCATCATCGCCGCCATGGGCGGAAATTTCAATGCCCAAACCGAACAGTCCCTGACACAATACTTCTTTACCGTACCGGTTGAAGACATGGAAACCGCACTTCATGTCGAGGCGGTGCGCATGCGCGGAATCCTTGATTCCGCCAAGGCCTGGGGGGAGGAGCGCGGGGCCATCGAGCAGGAGGTGGTTCAGGACCTGTCCGATCCCAAGTATATCCTGAGCACCCGACTGCTGGGCAAGCTGTTCGAGGGGTCCCCTTACGAGCATGATGCCCTCGGCACGGTGGCGTCCTTCGATAAAACGACCGGCGCCATGCTCAAGAGGTTTTACGATGACTGGTACGCGCCGAACAATGCGATTCTGGTCATAGCGGGCAATGTTGACCCGCACCGAACCCTGGCGATGGTCAAACGCCTGTTTGGACCTATCCCCCGGAAAAAGCTGCCTGCACGTACCCCGATTAACCTGTCCCCCCTCAAGCCTGCCGAGATGGAGCTTGACTCGGATCTGTCTTACGGGCTGGCTCTCGTTGCATACCGGTTCCCCGGATTGGAGAGCCCCGATTATGCCGCCGGGATGGTTTTGTCGGATGTCCTGTCCAGCCAGCGCGCTAATCTTTATGCCCTTGTCCCGGAAGGCAAGGCGCTCTCGGCGAGCTTTGACAGTTATGCCTTGCCCAAGATGGGCTACAGTTTTGCTCTATCGGCATTCCCCCGGGGGGAAGACGGGCGTCTCATGGTGGAAACCATCAAGAAGATTATCCGGGGGTATGTCACAAATGGTGTTCCCTCAGAGTTGATCGAAGCCTCCAAGCGTCATGAGATCGCCCAGGCGGAGTTTCAAAAGAACTCGGTTGAGGGCTTGGCCTCTGCATGGTCTCAGGCCCTTGCCCTGGAAGGTCGCTCCTCCCCTGACGATGATATCACGGCCATCAGTAAGGTTACCGTTGATGATGTCAACCGTGTTGCACGGAATTTTCTGATCAATGATACGGCCATCACCGCGATTATGACGCCCAGGTCGTCCGGCAGCCCCGTGGAGTCCAAAAATTCCGGCCGCACCAATGAGTCATTCACCCCCAAGCAGGTGAAGCGGGTGAAACTCCCTCCATGGGCCGCTCACGTCACCAAGCCCGTCAAGGTTGGAGTGACGAAGGAAGGGCCCGTCGATCTGAAACTAAAGAACGGCATGCGGCTCATCGTCAAAACGACCAGGACAAGCGATACAGTAACGCTCTATGGCCGCGTAAAGAACAACCCCGGGCTTGAAACGCCCCCCAGCAAGGAGGGGGTTGATGAGATTCTGGATGGCCTTTTCTCTTATGGCAGCAGGCGCCTGGATCGCCTGGCTTTTCAGGCCTCCCTGGATGAAATTGCCGCTGACGCCGAGGTGGGGAGTTTGTTCTCTCTTCAGGTTGTAAAGAGGCATTTTGACCGGGGAGTAGAACTCATAGCAGATAACCTGATCAATCCCGCGCTTCCAGAGGAGGCATTCAAGGTTGTGCAGAAGGAAACCTCCTCGCTTCTTGCCGGCCAGGAAACGAGCCCGAAATGGTTGGCCGGTCGGGCCCTTAAAACAGCCCTCTACCCGAAAGACGACCCGGCACTCCGTTATGCCAAGCCGGAAACGGTCGACAGACTCACCCTTGCGGACGTCCAAGACTATTACCATGCTGTTTTCCGGCCCGACGTGACGACCATCGTGGTCGTTGGGAACGTCACCCCTGAAGAGGCAAAGGCCACCATCGAGAAATATTTCGGCGCCTGGAAAGCTGAAGGTCCCAAGCCTGAAACCGAGTATCAGCCCATAGCCGGCAACAGATCTGCAGCGGTAGTGGTTCCCAACAAAAGCAGGGTGCAGGATGAGATTACCCTCGAAGAGACGCTCGGCATGACCCGTTCACACCCGGATTACTACCCCCTGCAAGTCGGCCTCCACATCCTTACCGGGGCGTTTTACGCAACCAGGTTCTATCACGATCTCCGCGAGAACAATGGTTTGGTCTATGCGGTGGAAGCCTATCTGAACATAGGTAAAACACGCTCCACCTTTGGCGTGGATTACGGCTGCGACCCCCAGAATGTCTCGAAAGCCCGCTCAATCATAGAACGGGATCTGGCGGACATGCAGACGAGGCTCGTCACCCCTGAAGAGCTGTCTCGGGCAAAGAATCTTCTTGTCCACCAGGTATTGCTGTCCAACATCAGCACCTCAGGTATCGCCATGGGGCTTCTTCATCTGTCACAAATGGATTTGCCGTTGGACGAGCCCATCCGTGCGGCCGACAAATATCAGAAGATAACCGCTACCCAGGTAAGGTCCGCTTTTTCACGATGGATCAGGCCTGCGGAATTTGTTCAGGTTACCAGTGGGCCGGAACCGCAATGATGCGCTAACCTTTATCGTGCGAGGTGCTGGAATGGGGGCGGAAATCCGGTCTCTTGCCATCCGGTAAAGTTGTGTCACAATAACCTTCTCATGGCGATCACGCATACTGTCGTCCTCATAACCGGAGCGGCCGGATTCATCGGTCGGCGGCTTTCCAAAAGCCTGCTGGACCGGGGCTGCAACGTGCGCTGCATGGTGCGGGAATCCATTGCGGGCGTCCCCGACGCCGCCGAGGTCGTGCGGGCCGACATGCTGGCGCCGTCCTCACTGGCGCGCGCCCTGGAAGGGATCGACAGCGTCTATTACCTGGTGCATTCCATGGCGGGGGGGCGTGCCGGCTTCGAGCGCCGGGACCGGGAGGCGGCCGGCAATTTTGTGCGGGCTGCCGACAGGGCCGGGGTGCGGCGGGTGATCTATTTGGGCGGATTGGGGGAGACCGGCGATACCCTGTCGGAGCATCTCAAGAGCCGCCGGGAAGTGGCCGGGATTCTTGCCTCCGGGCGTTTTGCCACGACCTTTCTGCGGGCTGCCGTGATCATCGGGGCAGGCGGGGCCTCGTTCGAAATGGTCCGGGCCCTGGTGAACCGCTTGCCGGTGATGATCACTCCGCGCTGGGTTTCGACCCGCTGCCAGCCGATCGCCGTGGACGACGTGATCGCCTATCTGAGCGGCTGTCTGGAGGACGAGCGCACCGCCGGGCGAACCTTCGACATCGGCGGCCCCGAGGTGCTGACCTACCGGGAGATGATGGAGCGCTTTGCCCGCATCGCTGGTCGTACCATCTATATTCTGCCCGTGCCGGTGCTCACCCCCAAGCTTTCGTCCTACTGGGTCGGGCTGATTACGCCGGTGTCCCCCTCGGTTTCCATGCCGCTCATCGAAGGGCTGAGCAACGAGGTGGTCTGCCGTGAAAACGCCATCCGCGAGTTGATTCCGCTGTCGCTTACCCCCTACGACGAGGCGGTGCGCCGGGCGCTGGCAGAAAGTAAACGATAAGGATGGATTCGCACGGTGCCCCGCGGCGATTACTGCCGCTCAAGCCATTGCAACCATAATTGTGGAGGAGGAAGTGCTATGAAAAAGATCGGTGTGGTGCTTTCGGGCTGCGGAGTGCGCGACGGCAGCGAGATTCACGAGGCGGTTTTTGCCCTCCTGGCAATCGACCGGAACGGGGCCGAGGCGGTCTGCATGGCGCCCAATGCCGATTTTCCCGAGACCAATCATCTGACCATGCAGGAAACCGGGAACAAGCGCAACGCGCTGGTTGAGGCCGCCCGCATTGCCCGTGGCAATATCCGTGATATCAGCGAGGTACAAGCGGCTGACCTGGACGCCGTAGTCCTCCCCGGCGGATTCGGGGCGGTGAAAAACCTGTGCGATTTTGCCGTCAAGGGGGCCGGCGCCACGGTCCACCCCGAGGTGGCCCGCCTGCTCCGGGAGATGGTGACGGCCGGTAAGCCGATCGGTGCCATCTGCATTGCCCCGGCCGTTGTGGCGATGGTGCTGGGCAAGGATAAGGCGCCGACCCTGACCATCGGCAATGATGCGGGCACGGCGGCTGAAATCGAAAAGACCGGCGCCCGGCATCAGGAGTGTCCGGTCACCGAATTCGTCGTGGACCGCACGAACAAGATCGTGTCCACCCCGGCCTACATGCTGGCGCACCGTATCTCGGAGACGTACGAAGGGATCGACAAATGCGTGAAGGAAGTAATTGCATTGCTATGACGATATGATATGGTCTCCCCCTTTGTAAAAATCTGTCGACTCTCTGCTCGACCATACGCAAAGAAGGCACGGGGTCATCTCCGTGCCTTCTTTGCGGTCCAGAAATGGAAGAAGGAAAAGGAACGATGAAATTGGCCCTGTTCATCCTGTTTGCCCTGGTCACCGCTTTTACGTACTGGTTGCGTCACATCAATCTGCGCCATCTGAAACAATACGGCTCGGCCGTGCCCGAGGAGTTCGCGGGGAGTATCGACGAAGACAAGCTGCGTTCAAGTACCGCCTACACACTCGACAGCAGCCGGCTCGGACTGTGGGAGTCGCTGTTCGACAATGGGCTTTTGATCCTGTTCCTGTTCGGCGGCCTGATTGTGGTATATGACCGGTTTGTCATGGGGCTTTGCGGGGGCGTCATCACCTCGGCCATCCTCTATTTTCTTCTCCTCACCTGGATACAGACCCTGCTGGGCATTCCGTTCGATCTGTACGGCACGTTTCGCATCGAGAGCCGTTACGGCTTCAACACGACTACGCCGAAGCTATGGCTTATGGATTTTTTCAAATCCCAGGCCATCGGCGCCCTTCTGCTGACCCTCCTGGTTGCCGTGGCCTTCTGGCTGATCCAGTGGAGCCCCCACCGCTGGTGGATTTGGGTGTGGGCCTTTATGGCGCTGTTCAGCCTGTTCATGATGTTTATCTCCCCCTATGTGATTGAACCGCTTTTCAATAAGTTCGAGCCGGTTACCGAGGAGGGGTTGGAGGAGGATATCCGCGTCATGATGGGGAAGGCGGGACTTACGGTGGGGCGGGTGATGCAGATGGACGCCTCCCGGCGCAGCAAGCATTCCAACGCCTACTTTACCGGCATCGGCAAGGTCAAGCGCATCGTGCTGTTCGATACCCTCATCGAGCAGATGACCCACGGCGAGATCGTGGCGGTGCTGGCCCACGAAATCGGCCACTGGAAGAAGGGGCATATCTGGAAACGGCTGGTGACGGCGGAACTCATGGCCTTTGGCGGGGCCTGGATCAGTTTCAAACTGCTCACCTGGCCCGCCCTGCCCGGCCTCCTGGGGTTTGGGGGAGACCTCTCCCTTCCGTCCCGGATGGTCATCTTAGGCTTTATCGGCTCATTGGTGCTGTTCCCCGCGACACCGTTTTCGGCGTGGCGCTCCCGTTGCCACGAACGGGAGGCGGACCGCTTCGCCACCGACCTGACCGGCCGCCCCCAGGATCTGGCCTCGGCCCTGGTTAAGCTGTCGGTCGAGAACCTCTCCAATCTGTTCCCCCATCCCTGGTATGCCGCTTTCTATTATTCCCATCCGCCAGCCGTGGAGAGGGTCCGGGCGCTGCTGAATGCAATCTCTGGCACCGGCAACGGGGACCGGTCCCCCTGACCCTCTGGGCTTTGTCGCTGCGGTTGGTGCCACTGTTTTTGTTGTGTGCAAAAAAATCTTGACAGAGAAGACGCGCGCTCCTATTCTGAATGAGTGATCATTCAGAATAGGAGAAAAAATGTCCTGCAAGCGCGACGACATTTTTAATGCAGCACGTAAACTTATCGCCGAGTGCGGCTTCCATGGGGCTTCGGTTTCCCTGATCGCCGACCGGGCCGGGGTCGGCGCCGGTACGATCTATCTCTACTTCAAGAGCAAGGATATCCTCATCAACGAGCTTTACCGGGATATCGAGAAGCGGGTATCGGCCTTCATCCTCAAGGGCTATCCGGAAACAGGACCGATCAGGGAGCGGTTTATCCATCTCGGGACGCGTCTCATCACCTACTTCATCGCCAACCCCCTCGATTTCCGCTATGGGGAGCAATTTTACAACTCCCCGTACGGCACGGCCTTTCGCAGGGATAGAATCATGGGTGAGCCGGGCAAGCGCACGGTGTATAACGACCTGTTCGAACAGGGCGTTGCCCAGCAGGTCTTGAAGGATCTGCCGTTTTTTGTCATCGATTCCCTGGCGTTTGGCCCGCTGCTCGCGGTGATGCGGGACCATATCCTCGGGTTCATCACCCTGGATAAACCTCTCATAGAGGAGGTCGTTGCCGCAAGTTGGGATTCCGTACGGCGATAACCGCATAACGACGGAGCGGTTTCGGATACGGCTTTTTTTAAAACCTTTTTTTGAATGAGTGTTCATTCTAAACGAATTCTAACGTGATTCCAATAGGGTTGCCACTCATGACGTAACCATTTAGATGCCACCGTTGTCTCTCGTTATCAGTACATAACAACACGATTCGCCTCAACGCTGTGGTTGAGCCGGAAATTATTCAATTTAGAGGTGTTCCATGCAAAACAATGTAAGAATCATGCTGATTACCCTCATGGGGGTTTTTGTTGGCGGGCTGCTGCTGACGGGCTGCGGGAAAAAGCAGGTAGCAGCACCGAAGGCCGGCCCCCCCGAAGTGGGGGTGGTGGTTATTCAGCCGCAGCGCGTGGCCCTGACGACGGAATTGCCGGGGCGTACCTCGCCCCACCTGATTGCCGAAGTCCGCCCCCAGGTCAACGGGATCATCCAGAAGCGGATTTTCACCGAAGGAAGCGATGTCAAGGCTGGGCAGGTGCTTTACCAGATTGACCCGGCGACCTATCAGGCGACCTACGCCAGCGCCAAGGCTGCCCTTGCCAAGTCTGAAGCCAGTCTGGCGAGCGTCCGGCTGAAGGCGGGACGCTATAAGGAGCTGGTAAAGATCAAGGCGGTCAGCCAGCAGGATTACGATGACGCCTACGCCGCGCTCAAACAGGGCGAGGCCGATGTGGCCTCCTCCAAAGCCGCGGTGGAAACCGCTCGCATCAATCTGGCCTATACCAAGGTAACGGCTCCCATCTCCGGGCGGATCGGCCGTTCGGCCGTGACCGACGGGGCGTTGGTGACCGCAAGCCAGACTACGGCCCTGGCCACCATCCAGCAGCTGAGCTCCATGTATGTGGATGTCACCCAGTCCAGCGCCGAACTGCTGCGCCTGAAACAGAGCCTGGCCAGCGGGCTGCTGAAAAGCAACGCGGCAACCCAGGCCCGGGTCAAGCTGATGATGGAGGACGGCAGCGCCTATCCGTTGCCGGGCTCCCTGAAATTTTCCGAGGTTACCGTGAATCAGAGCACCGGCTCCGTTACCCTGCGGGCGGTCTTCCCGAACCCGAAACAGGCCCTGTTGCCCGGCATGTTCGTCCGTGCCATTCTTGAGGAGGGGATAAACGAGAACGCCATCCTGGTCCCGCAACGCGGCGTGAGCCGCAACCAGAAGGGCGAAGCCACGGTTATGGTGGTCGGGGCAGAGGAGAAGGTGGAACCGCGAGTCATCAAGGTTGCCCGGACCGTCGGAGAGAACTGGCTGGTCAGCGACGGCCTCAAGGCGGGTGACCGCGTGATTCTGGAAGGGCTGCAGAAGGCGCGCCCGGGAACGCCGGTCAAGGCCGTTCCCTTCGGCAGCACGCCTGCCGCGACTCCCGCTGGAGCAACCCAGCCCGCCGCAGCAAAAAAATAAAGGAGATCCTCCATGCCTCGTTTTTTCATCAATCGCCCGATCTTTGCCTGGGTGATCGCTATCATGATCATGCTGGCGGGTCTTCTGGCAATCAAGACATTGCCGGTCTCCCAGTATCCGCCGATTGCGCCGCCCCAGATCACCATCAACGCTGTCTATCCGGGGGCCTCGGCCCAGACGGTGCAGGATACGGTTACCCAGGTCGTCGAACAGAAACTTAACGGTATCGACAACCTGATTTATATGGCGTCCACCAGCGATTCCGCCGGGGCTGTGGCCATCAACCTGACCTTCAAGGCCGGCACCGACCCGAACATCGCCCAGGTCCAGGTACAGAACAAGCTGCAACTGGCCACCCCACTTTTGCCCCAGGTTGTGCAGAAACAGGGGATTTCGGTGGTCAAGTCCACAAAGAACTACCTGATACTTGTTGGTCTCGTCTCGGAAGACGGCTCCATGGACCGCTACAGCCTGACCGACTACCTGGTGGCCAACGTGCAGGATATCGTCAGCCGGCTCGAAGGGGTGGGCGAGCTGCAGGTGTTCGGTTCCCAGAACGCCATGCGCATCTGGCTGAATCCGACCAAGCTGAACAACTACAAGCTGACTTCCACTGATGTGAGTAATGCGGTCACGGCCCAGAACGCCCAAGTCTCAGCAGGTCAGTTCGGCGGCACCCCCGCTATGCAGGGACAGCAATTAAACGCCACCATCACAGCCCGGACCCTGCTCCAGACGCCGGAGCAGTTCGGGGAGATCATCCTGCGTACCAACAGCGACGGCTCCACGGTCAAGCTGAAGGATGTGGCCGAGTGCAAGATCGGTACGGAAAGCTATGATATCAACGGTTTCTACAAAGGGAAATCGGTGGGTATGATGGCCATCAGGTTGGCCGCCGGTGCCAATGCGCTGGATACCGCCACCAGGATCAAGGCAAAGATGACGGAATTGTCCAAGTTCTTCCCTGCCGGCGTCAAGGTGGTCTACCCTTATGACACCACCCCCTTTGTCAAGATCTCCATCGAAGAGGTGGTCAAGACCTTGTTTGAGGCGGTCTTCCTGGTCTTTATCATCATGTTCGTGTTCCTGCAGAACATCCGGGCGACGCTGATCCCCACCATCGCGGTGCCGGTGGTGCTCTTGGGCACCTTCGGGGTCTTGTCGGCCTGCGGGTTCTCCATCAACACCCTCACCATGTTCGCCCTGGTCATTGTCATCGGCCTCCTGGTTGACGACGCCATCGTCGTGGTCGAGAACGTGGAACGCATCATGAGCGAAGAGGGGTTACCTCCAAAGGAGGCGACCATCAAGTCCATGGGGCAGATTACCGGCGCCCTCTGGGGGATCGTCACCGTGTTGACGGCGGTCTTTACACCCATGGCCTTTTTCGGCGGTTCCACCGGCGTCATCTACCGCCAGTTTTCCATTACCATCGTCTCCGCCATGATCCTCTCGGTAGTACTGGCCATGACCCTCACTCCGGCCCTCTGCGCCACCCTGCTCAAGCCGGTGGCGAAGGGGCATGTCCCTGGTGAATCGGGCTGGTTCAAGAGGCCCTTTCATCTGTTCAACGACTGGTTTGACCGCCGCAGGAAACAGTACGAGGGGATTGTCGGCCGCTCCTTCGGCAAGCCGCTACGCTATCTGGTGGTGTACGGTGCCATCGTCGCGTGCATGGCGGTCCTCTTCCTGCGCCTGCCAACCGCGTTTCTGCCGGATGAGGACCAGGGGTTCATCATCTGCCAGATCCAGTTGCCGGCAGGGGCTACGGAGGAACGGACCATCCAGGTCATACGACAGCTGGAAAAGCACTTCAACGAGCAGGAACAAAAGACCGTGGAATCGGTGGTTACAGTGGCGGGTATCAGCTTTGCCGGTCGCGGTCAGAATATGGGACTTGCCTTTGTGAAGCTCAAGGACTGGAAGCTTCGCCAGTCCCCTGACCTGAAGGCGCCTGCTATTGCCGCGCGAGCCATGGGGGCTTTCTCCAAGATCAAGGACGGCCTGGTTTTTGCCATTTCACCCCCTGCGGTAATTGAACTGGGGCAGGCCAACGGTTTTGACTTCATGCTTCAGGATCGTAGCGGAGTTGGCCACGAAAAGCTGATGGAAGCCCGTAACCAGCTTTTGGGCATGGCCGCGAAGAATCCGAAACTGATGGCGGTGCGCCCCAACGGCCAGGACGATTCTCCCCAGTTCAAACTGGATATCGATGACGTGAGGGCCGGGGCCCAAGGGGTTGCCCTGGCGGATGTCAACAGCGTTCTGGCCACTGCCTGGGGTAGTTCCTACGTGAACGACTTCCTTGAAAACGGACGGGTCAAGAAGGTCTATCTCCAGTCCGATGCCAAGTACCGCATGGTGCCGGAGGATATCAACACCTGGTACGTCACCAATAAAAACGGTGACATGGTGCCGTTCTCGTCCTTTGCCACCGCCCGCTGGCAGTACGGCTCGCCACGTCTGGAACGCTATAACGGTCTTTCCTCCGTGGAGATTCAGGGGCAGGCTGCAACCGGGGTGAGTACGGGTGAAGCCATGGCCGAGATGGAGAAGATGGCCGCCCAATTGCCCCCGGGGATCGGGTATGAGTGGACCGGTCTCTCCTACGAGGAGAAACAGGCGGGTGCCCAGGCACCGGCGCTCTACGCCATCTCGCTGATCGTGGTGTTCCTCAGCGTGGCGGCGCTGTATGAGAGCTGGACCATCCCGTTCGTCAATATGCTGATGCTGCCGCTTGGCCTGGTGGGTGCGGTTACGGCGGTTACCCTGCGGGTGCTCCCCAACGACATCTACCTCCAGATCGGCCTGCTCACCACCGTGGGGCTTTCAACAAAGAACGCCATCCTGATCATCCAGTTCATCAAGAGCGAGATGCATCAGGGACTCGGCTTGGTCGAGGCCACCCTGGCGGCGGTGAAGATCCGGCTCAGGCCGGTCCTCATGACGTCACTGGCGTTCTTTTTCGGTACCTTACCGCTGGCCCTTACCAAGGGAGCGGGGGCCGGGGCCCAGAACGCCATCGGCACCGCCGTTACCGGTGGTCTTCTTTCGGCAACCTTCATCGACCTGATCTTTATTCCGTTTTTCTTTGTCCTGGTTTCCCGCCTGTTCGGGAAGAAGCAGTACCACCAGCTCCCCCCCGCAGAGCCGGACGTTGCCGCCAAACCTTCGGAGGTGAACTGATATGAAAGATATCAAACGCATAACCACTTCCCTGTGCCTCCCGTTGGGTGTACTCATCTGCCTGGCCGGCTGCTCGACCATGGCGCCCACCTATACGCGCCCCGAATCTCCCGCCCCGACCGCATGGCCGAGCGGTCCGGCTTACAAGAACAGCGCGGCCAAACCGGGTGAGCGGGCGGCTGCCGACATCCCCTGGAAGGATTTCTTCCAGGACGAGAACCTGAGGAAGGTCATCGATCTGGCGCTGGCCAATAACCGCGACCTGCGGGTGGCCACGCTCACCATTGAGAAATACCAGGCCATGTACCAGATCCAGCGGGCCGAACTCTTCCCGACGGTCAACGCCACCGGCAGCGGCACCGTCCAGCGCTACCCGGCAAGCGTTTCGAGTAGCGGGCAAGCCTATATCGCCCGCGCATACAGCGCCAATCTGGGCTTTAGTTCCTATGAACTGGACTTCTTCGGCCGGGTGCGGAGTCTCAAGGATCAGGCCCTGGAGCAGTACCTGGCCACGGAACAGGCGCGGACCAGCAGCCAAATCTCCCTGGTGGCCCAGGTCGCCAGCAGTTACCTCACCCTTGCCGCGGACCGGGAACGCCTGCAACTCGTCACGGATACGCTTGCCAGCCAGCAAGCCTCCTACGACCTGACCAAACGCCGTTACGAGCTGGGGGCATCGTCGGAACTCGACCTGCGCCAGGCCCAGACCAGTGTCGACACGGCACGGGCGGACATGGCAAAATTCACCTCCCAGGTGGCCCAGGATGAGAACGGCCTGACACTGCTGGTCGGTTCCCCGGTCCCGGCGGAGTTGCTCCCGTCCAAGCTCGGCACGACGGCCATGGTGAAGGAGATCGGTCCGGGGCTCCCGTCGGAGGTGCTGCAACGCCGCCCCGACATCCTCCTGGCCGAGAGCCTGCTCAAGGGGGCCAACGCCAATATCGGGGCTGCCCGCGCCGCCTTCTTCCCGCGCATCTCCCTGACCGCCTCCGCCGGCACCAGCAGCAGCCAGCTCGCCAATCTCTTCGCGCCCGGTTCGGCAGCCTGGGCTTTTGCTCCCCAGATCACCCTGCCGATCTTCGATGGCGGGGCAAACCGCGCCAACCTGAACGTGGCGAAGGTGGACCGGCAGATCTACGTGGCCCAGTATGAAAAGGCGATCCAGACCGCCTTCAAAGAGGTGGCCGACGCCCTTGCGGAGCGCGGGACCCTGGGTGACCAGTTGGCGGCCCAGCAGTCGCTGGTCGAGGCTACTACCGTGAGCTACAACCTGTCCGACGCGCGTTACCGCAACGGGGTCGATAGCTACCTGGTTGTGCTGGACTCCCAGCGTTCCCAGTACGCGGCCCAGCAAAATCTGATCACCATCAGCCTTTCGCGGCTGACAAACCTGGTGACGCTCTACAAGGTGCTTGGCGGCGGGGGCATATAGACCGTTGCCACTCTCTACCGCCCATAGCAGGTCGAACTGCGGCCGCAAGTGCGGTGCGGGTGGGGAGCGGACGAACATGCAGCTTAACAAAAGTGTGGTACAAAGAGTAATGTGAAAAAAACGACAGTGTCCGGCAGGCGATTGCAGTGAAGCAATTTGTCATTGCCGGGCACTGTTGCCGTACCAGGGATGGTTGTCATGAAAGATCTCAAGGCCTATTTCTTCCCCCGCCACTATCCGGCGCTGCGCGACATACTGATACTGGTGATCCTGTTCGGCGGGGCCTTCTTTCTCTTCCTCGGCAATGCCGGGTTGATCGAGCCGGACGAGGGGCGTTATGCGGAAATCCCCCGGGAGATGCTGGAGCGAGGCGATTTCGTCACCCCGATGCTCAACTATGTCGCTTATTTCGAAAAGCCTCCCCTGCACTACTGGCTGAACGCCCTTTCGTTCGAGCTTTTCGGGCTCAATGAATTTGCCGCCCGGTTTGCCGGTGCGCTGGCGGGTCTTTTGACCGTGCTGCTGGTCTATCATACCGGCCGCAAACTGTTCGGCAGGCGCGAGGGGCTATTCTCCGCCTTCATCCTGGGCACCTCGACCGGGTTCATCGCCCAGTCCCGCATCAATTTGACCGACATGACGTTGACCCTGTGCCTGTCGGCGGCCCTGTGCTGCTTCATCATCGCCGCCGATGACCAGGAACGGCATAAAGGGCGCTACTACTATGCACTGTACCTCTTCTCGGCCCTGGCCGTGCTCGCCAAGGGGCTGGTCGGGCTGCTCTTCCCCGCAGGCATCATCGTCATCTACCTCGCAACGACCCGGCGCTGGCATCTGCTGAAGGAGATGCGCCTCCCCGGCGGCAGCGCGCTCTTCCTGGCAGTGGCGGCTCCCTGGTTCGTGCTGGTCTCGGCGCGCAATCCGTCATTCGCCTGTTTTTTCTTTATCCACGAACACCTGGAACGTTTCCTCACCACGGTCCATGACCGTTACCAGCCGTTCTGGTTCTTCATCCCCATTCTGCTCCTGACCATGTTTCCCTGGTCGTTATACGGCGTGCGGGCCATTGCGCGGGCCTGGGGCGAACGGCGCAGCCGGAACGGAGAGCGTCTGCTGTTCCTGCTCGTCTGGGCCGCCTTCATCTTCCTCTTCTTTTCCGCGTCCCACTCCAAGCTGATCCCGTATATTCTTCCCGTGTTTCCGCCCCTGGCCCTCCTGACCGGAAAGATGTTCTCCGACCTGATGGACGGGGAGGAACAGCAGCAGGCGTTTGGGCCGGAAAAGGCCCTTCTGGGGGCGCTTTTGGCAGTGATGGCCGTGCTGGCTATTATCTACCCGCACGTGCGGGAGCTTGCCCCGGTTCTGACCGGTTCCGGGCTGGTGCGGCCCGGCGGGTCGCTGGTGACGAAACCGCCCATCCTGTCACCTTTGGGGGGCGTTGTCGTCGCCTGCCTGACATTGTCCATGGCGGCGGCGGTCTGGCTGGCCGGCCGGAAAAGGAACTTGCTGATCCTATTCGCCGGGCTCTGCCTCAGTTCGTACTTTCTGGAGACCATGGGGCTGCAATTGTTCCTTGAGGGGATCGAGTTCAAAAAGTCTTCGAAAGAGCTCGCCCTGCTGGGGCGGCAGGCCACCTCCCATGACGGCTGCCTGGTCTCATTCGGTTACGAACAGTCGTTGCCGTTTTATGCCGGGAAGCGGGTGGTGGTGGTGGGGGGCAGGGGGGAGTTGGAGTTCGGGAGCAGACAGGGGGACCAGACGGCCTGGTTTGTCGAGGAAACGGATTTCTTGCGGCTGTGGCAGGGGGAACGGCCGGTTGCCGCGTTGCTCAAGCGGGCCGACTACGAACGGATTGCCCCCCGGCTCGTCCCCGCACCCTCCGTCCTGGGCACCAAAGGCAAAAAGATGCTGATCTGCAACCGGAGCGCGGCAGGAGGTGCGTTACCGTCGGGTACGCAGAGCGCTTTCGTGAAGCGGCGGTCGGCTGACGAGGAGGGAGCGGCGGGAGACGCTCGTTGAGGCTCCAACCTCCGCACCCGCATCAATCCTTTGTGTACAGCACCGCCACCGCCTTGGCCTTTTCTTCGCCCACGGCAACCCAGCCATGGGGCTGGCTGGAGTCGTAATAGATGCTGTCGCCGGCGCGCAGGCGGATGACCTCGTTGTTGTAGTGGAGATCCAGTTCCCCGGCGACGATGTAGAGAAACTCCTCATCCCCCTCGTGCTTGAAGAAAAGCCGCTCATCCCAGGAACAGGTATCGAACTCCACCAAAAACGGTTCCATGTGCTTGTGGCGCATCCCCTGGGCCAGGGAATGGTAGACATAGGGGCGTGAAACATCGTTGATGATCGGCCGCTGAACCGTTTCGAACTCCGGGAGCGCCTCCCGTTTGGTCATGACGTATCTCTGCCGGTTGCTCTCGTCCTCGAAGAAAAAATGGATGCCGACCTTCAACCCCTTGGCGATCTTGAGCAGCGTTGCCAGAGGGGGAACGACCTGCTCGTTCTCAATCTGGGACAGCAGCGGCTTGGAAAGGGTTGTCAGGTCGGACAGTTCCTGGAGGGTCAACCGCTTCTGCTGACGGAGCCCCCTGATCTTCTGGCCGATGCGGAATTCTTTGATCTGCGCCTTGATGTCGGTCATGTGCCCCTCCGAATGTTTCGGGTGTATGAAATTATTTTTACACAAAATGGATATTGTTTACAATAACATTATTATATCAGGTAGAACGTGCGGCGGTTCCAGTCTGCCGCCCTTGAATTCCGTTGACATCCGACTTATACTTAGTCAATAGTTTTGCCTCAATCCAATGAGGGGAGTGCATACGAGAACCCTATGAAATTTAAAACCTATTCCCATGTACTGCTGTTCGCCGTCATCTGCGCACTGCTGCTCGGCGGCCTGGCGGCCTGCAGCGGCAAGAGCGATTCACCCCTGTTTCTCGAATCGAAACGCAAGGCGGGCGAGGCGGAGGCGCCGGTCAAGGATGTCCCCTCCGACATCCTCTCCACCCAGAAGGCCTTCAGCACGGTGGCCAAGAAGGTTACCCCCTGTGTCGTCAACATATCCACCATCAGCAAGAAGAAGATGGTGCAGCCGTTCTTTGAAATGTCGCCCTTTTTCGAGGACTTTTTCGGAGGGGACGGGCAACCCCAGTACCGCCGCGACAAGAGCCTCGGATCGGGGTTCATCATCAGCAAGGACGGCTACATCGTGACCAATGACCATGTGGTGCGCGATGCCGAGACGGTCCAGGTCAAGCTCTCCAACGACAAAGTCTACGATGCGAAGGTCGTAGGTGGTGACCAGAAGACCGATATAGCCGTGATCAAGATCAACGCCACCGACCTGCCGACCGCGGTGCTGGGCGATTCGGACAAGCTTGAGGTCGGCCAGTGGGCCATCGCCATCGGCAACCCCTTCGGTCTGGACCGGACCATGACGGTCGGCGTCATCTCGGCTACCGGTCGCTCCAACGTGGGCATCGAAACCTACGAGAACTTCATTCAGACCGACGCATCCATCAACCCGGGCAATTCAGGCGGCCCCCTGCTCAACATCTACGGCGAGGTCATCGGTATCAACACCGCCATCGTAGCCGCCGGACAGGGCATCGGTTTTGCCATCCCCGCGAACATGGCCAAACCGATCTTCAGCCAACTCATCCAGAAGGGGAATGTGAGCCGCGGCTGGATGGGGGTGACGATCCAGCCGGTCACCGAAGAATTGGCCAAGTCCTTCGGCCTGAAGCAGACCAAGGGGGCCCTGATCAACGACATCATGAAGGGGAGCCCGGCGGAGAAGGCGGGCGTTCGCCAGGGGGATGTGATCATCGCCTTTAACGGCACCGGCGTGAAGGACCCGTCGCACCTGCAGCGCCTGGTGGGCGAGGCCGGGATCGGCAAGCCGGTCAAGGTAACGGTTTTCCGGGATGGCAAGCCGCTGGAACTGACCATGACCCTGACCAGTTCCGACATGGCGTCGAAACAGCGCCGCGGAGCGGGCAGCGAGCCCCAGGGGCGGGGCGACCAGCTCGGCCTTACGGTGGACGACTCCGAGGAAGGTGACGGCGCGGTGGTCGTCGACGTGGCCCGGGGCGGCACGGCCGCCGAGGCCGGCATGCGGCGCGGCGACGTGATCATCTCCGTCAACCGGATGAGGGTTACCGGCAGCGCCGACTACCAACGCGCCATCCGGCAGGTGCGTCCGGGGAGCACCCTGACCCTCCTGGTGCGGCGCGGCGACGCCAACATCTACTTTGCCTTGCGTCCCAGGTAGCGCTGCTGGTATACTCATCGAGATGTTGCTGCCTTGTTTCTGGAGTTTTGTTCAAATTTGTGCGAGTATGGGCATATAAATTTCGACAGACGGGGAAAAAGCGCTCATGAACATGATTGAGAATCCCGACCAGGCCAAACGGCTGGCGCGGGCCATCATCTCCGATGTGGCCATGTACAACACCGAAAAGGTGGAGAGCGGCATCAAGAACGACAATATCTTCGATGTCCTCCGGGAAGAGTTGGAAGAGGGACGTCAACATTTCTTTTCCCGGGTGTCCCCCGAAGTCGGCCCCGAGGGTATCTTCGACATTGCCGTGGTGGACGTGCTCATCAAGCGGGCCGGTAAGATCGAGTCGAACATCTGGTAGGCTCGCGGCCACGGCAGCGGTTCTTTTCCGGAGGCGCTCCCCTGCACAGGGGATGCGCCTCTGCTTTTTTGATACCCATGGAGTTTAAACGCTTATGAACCAGACGATTTTCATCTGTCCGCCGGACACGGAGCCCCAGCGGCTCGACCTCTACATCTGCCGGGAGTTAGGAGGGGAAACTCGCTCCACGGTCCAGCGCCTGATCGAGGCGGGCAATGTGCTGGTTGACGGCAAGACGGCTCGTGCATCCCTGAAAATCAAGGGAGGGGAGCGCATTCAGGTGGAGATACCGCCGCCCCAGCCCGCCGAGCCGCAGCCCGAGGCAATCCCGCTGGAGGTGCTCTATGAGGATGCCGACCTGATCGTCATCAACAAGGCGGCAGGGATGGTGGTGCATCCGGGGGCGGGCAACAGCTCCGGGACCCTGGTAAACGCCCTGCTGGCCCATTGCCGCGACCTGTCGGGCATCGGCGGCGAACTGCGCCCCGGCATCGTCCATCGTCTGGACAAGGATACCTCGGGGGTGCTGGTGGCGGCCAAGAACGACCGCGCCCACCAGTCGCTGTCGAACCAGTTCAGCGTGCATTCCGTCAAGCGCATCTACCAGGCCCTGATCTACGGGAGCCCAAAGGAAGATACGGGCAAGATCGAAGGGATTATCGGCCGCCATCCCACCGAGCGGGTACGTCTGTCGGGCAAGGCCAAGAGCGGCAGGCATGCGGTAACGCGCTGGCGGGTGAAAGAGCGTTACGCCCGCGTGTCCCTGGTGGAGTTGCGCCTGGAGACCGGACGCACCCACCAGATCAGGGTGCACCTCTCCGAGGCCGGCTTTCCCCTCCTGGGGGATCCGCTGTACCCCGACGGCGGACGCTTCAACAACCTCGCCGATACGCAACTCCGCAAATTGATCACGGCCTTGGGACGGCAGGCGCTGCACGCCCACACGCTGGGGTTCATCCATCCCGTCACGGGCGAGTTTCTGGAGTTTACCACCGAACCGCCCGAGGACATGGCGGCCGTGATCGACTATCTCCGGAAGAGTATCGCCTAAAGGCCGCTCCCTTCTGGGAGGCGGGCCCGCATCCCCATTCTGTCGGTTCCGCGTGACGCCGTTTTCTGTGACGCACGGCTGTGTCCTTGTATCCCCCACCGTTGTTCCCGGGCCTTTCCGCCCCGGGGTGCCCCTTTCCCTGAAAAACGGCGACAACCATTCATGCCTGAAAATAGACCGTTCGGATGCCGTATTCGGCCATTCGGCATATTTTTATTATGGGAACGCCCCGGCCGGATTAAATTGTGCCACGCATACGTGGCGAATATCAGGAGGATTTCATGACGGTAGCAAAAAAACTTTTGTTTCTCATGGTTGGCAGTTTGGCGGTACTGGTTTTTGTCGCGGCGCTTTCCTGGTCAACGGCCGGTTTCATAGAGGGAAGCTACGATGAGATGTTTCGCAGCGATTATCGCCAAGTCCAGCTCTCCACGGATTCGTTGGACCGCATGGGTATGGCGATGCGGGCGTACAAAAACTATCTGATCCGCGGCAACGCCAAGCATGTGGGGGAATTTCGGAAGGAAACCGGGGCCATCGAGGACAACCTCAAGGAGTTTATCAAGCTTTCGGATGAAGATGACCGAAAGGCGGCGGAGCAGGCGCTCCAGCTTCTTGCCGGCTACCGGGCCAGCATGGATAAGCTGGTCGGCCTCCGGGAGGCCAACACCAATGCCACCGAGGTTGACACCCAGTTGGGACATGGCTTCGACATGGAGGTGCGAAAGGCGCTGGTCACTTTGGCGGAAACCAATAAAAAGGCCATGGAGACGACGCGTGAGACGGTTCGAGCGCGGGCGCAACAGCGGGTTTATGTACAGATGGCGTGTGCGTTTGGCGCTGCCGTTGTGCTGCTGGTATTCAGCACGTTGCTGGGCCGGGGGATCAGGAAGAGCATCGCCGATTTTTCGGCAGCCATAGACCGTGTTGCCGATAACGACCTTACGGTACAGGTAAATGTGGAAAATCGAGACGAGTTCGGCCAGATGGGTATCCGGTTGAACGCCATGCTCGACAGTCTGCGCAGGATCATCCAGTCTATGAACGAGAGCGCCCTACAGGTTTCCGCCGCCTCGTCCCAGCTCTCGGCAAGTTCGGTGCGGATCGCCACGGGCGCCGAAGAGGTTGCAGCGCAGGCCAATGCCGTGGCGACCGCCAGCGAGGAGATGGCCGCCACCAGCGGCGAGATTGCCCAAAACTGCGGGCGCGTGGCGGATGGCGCCCGCCAGGCGAGCGACTCTGCGCGTGATGGCGCCGAGGTCGTCGAGTCGACCATCACCGGCATGAGTCGTATCAGCGACAAGGTCTCCGAGTCGGCACGCACGGTGGAGGCGCTGGGGAAACGTTCCGATCAGATAGGTGCAATCGTCAGTACTATCGAGGATATCGCCGATCAGACCAATCTACTGGCGCTGAATGCCGCTATCGAGGCCGCTCGCGCCGGGGAGCAGGGGCGCGGTTTTGCGGTTGTGGCCGACGAGGTGCGGGCGCTTGCCGAACGCACCACCAAGGCCACCCGTGAGATCGGGGAGATGATCAAGGCCATCCAGGCGGAAACCCGGGGTGCCGTGGCCATAATGGAAGAGGGAGTGCATGAGGTCGAGCGGGGAAGTGAGGGAGCGGGACGTTCCGGTCAGGCCTTGCTGGATATTCTCGGCAAGGTCAGCGAGGTCGCCATGGAGGTCAATCAGATTGCCACGGCGGCGGAACAACAGACGGCCACTACCCACGAGATCACCAGCAATATCCAGCAAATGAGTCAGGTGGTGGATGACACCGCCCATGGCGCCCAGGAGTCGGCCCAGGCAGCCTCCGATCTCGCCCGCCTGGCTGCAACACTGCAGGAAGAGGTAAGAAGATTCCGCCTTGCATAGACGTGTGTAGCAAAAAGGCCCGCTAAAAGCGGGCCTTTTTGTCGGTCATCCTTTCAATCCGTCCAGCTTTTCGGTGATCACCCGCAAGTGCTCCACCTCCTCGTTTCTGAGGGTCTCCAGCATCGCCCTGCCGTCCGGGTCGCCGGTCTTGGCGATCAGTTCCTCATAATAGACCATGCCGCGCTTCTCGATTTTCTGGGCGATCTTCAGGGCCTCGGTGTCGTCGGTGTCGAAACTGACCTGCTGCTCATCGCTGCCGGTCGGCTCGAGCTCGAAGCTGGAGCCGCCGTAAAATACCCAGCGGCCGCCCTCGTGCAGGGAGTGGTACAGCTCGGTCAGCTTCATGTAGTGCTCTTCCTCGGTTTTGGCCAACCACTTGAAGATACGCTTTCCGGCAGGGTTGAAGGTCTTGTGTTCGGCCTTCACGTACAGGTCGAAGGTCTCTTTTTCAAGCTCGATGGCGCGCATGATGGCGTCGAGCATCTCCTTGCTTTGGGTCATGAGTTTGCCTCCTTTGTCGTCGTGTGTTCGCGGGCATCCCCTCAAGGGGAGGGGCGGTACAGCAATTCCTCCAGCCGCAGTAGTTGTTCGATGTTCTGGCTGAGATAGACCGGGCAGCCCCGCTGCTCGGGCAGCCGCAGGTCCACATCGTAGCGGTCTCCGACGAAAAGCGCCTCGGCGGGAGCCAGGCCGAGCCGGTTCAGCACGTGGTCCAGTATCATTTCGTGCGGTTTGGCGAGCCATTGGTCGTCAATGGCGAAGACCTGCCGGAAAAAGCCGTTCAGCCCCAGGTATCCGGTGATGCGAGCCGTCAGGGCGCGGTTGTTGTTGGTAAAGAGTGCGAGTTCAAAACGCCGGGACAGGCGTTCCAATAGGGCGATGACCCGTTCATCCCGCACCAGATAGGCTTCGGGCCGCAGCCGGGTCTCGAAAAGCGCGTGCAGGTCCCTGATGCTGCCGCCCAATTCGGTGCAGACCGCCGAGAGGGTCGGGGTAATGTCATGTACCTCGGAAAGCCATGAGCGGGTGGCGGCCATGAGCGAGTGGGCCTCGTCGTCGCTAACCCCCTTGAGGGATGCAATATAGCCGATAGCCGCATCCTGGATGGTCGCCGCAAACGGGTCCGACACATACAGGGTGCCGTCCAGATCGAAGATGATGCCGCGGATGGCGGAAAGGGAGCATTCCGGCATTCAGCCCCCTATCCGGCGCTGGCAGAGCAGGCGGGGACTCTCGACCCCTCTGGCCTGGATCAGGACCCGGAAGGTATCGCCCATGCCCCCCTCGGGCATGATCAGCTTCTTCAAGGCCAATCGCACCTTGAGCTTCTCCTTTTCGGACGCCGTCGAGCGTTCGGACTCCTCGATCTCCTCCACGATGCCGGCCGAGAGCAGGAAACGGCACTGTTCGCCGAACCAGACCGGTTCCAGCCCCAATTCCTCTCCCCGGCGCATCAGGCTGGTGAAGTCCACGTGGGAGGTGATATCCTGGCGTCCCAGGCGGATATAGGGATCATCCTCCACCTGGTGGCGATAATAGCAGAGGAGTGTCCCCTGCTTGCGCTGGGGCGCATAGAGCTCCTCCGCCGGGTAGCCGTAGTCGATGGTCAGGACGAAACCGCGCTGCAACGACCGGGCGGCCGCGGCCAGCCACTCCGGGGCGGCCAGGTTGACCTCGGCCTGTTGGCCGGGCAGGAGCGTTACCTTGATGCGTTCCAGATAGGCGGCGATGGCGGGCGTGGACAGTGCTCCCATCTCTTCGGCGAATCCGTCGTCCCTGAGGGTAACGTAGATCTCCCGCAACCCCTCTGGTGTCATCACCACCCGGTGCACCGGCAGGGCGTCGATCAGTTCGTTGGAGTAGAGACAACCGCTGAAGCTGAAACCGTCCGTCCCGAAGATCTCTGGCGGGAGCCAACGAAGCCGCTCCCGGTGGCGGGCCAGAAGCTCGGCCTGGGCGGCCTGCAGGGAAGGCTCCCGCTCCACCAGCACCAGGTCCAGGCCGGCGTACATCTCCGGCTTCCGCTCGGCCAGATAGTCCATGATGTCGCACGCCAGGCGGCCGTTGCCGGCGCCGCACTCCACCAGGGTGAACGTGGCGGGCGAGCCGAGGCAGTGCCACATCTGGGCGGTCTCCCGGGCGATGACCCGGCCGAAGGCGGCATGCACCGAGATACTGGTGTAGAAGTCACCCTCTGCGCCCACCTTGCGTCCCGGCGAGGTGTAATACCCCAGCCCCGGTTCGTACAGGCAGGCCTCCATGAAGGAGGCAAAGGTGATCCTTCCCGCCGCTGCGATACGTTTGATCAGTATGTCGTGAAGCTGGGTGTCGTCCGTCATCGGTTCCGGCCTTATGCCTCAAAATTATTGTTTCGGCGGCTAACTATCTGAATTGTAGGGGCGGCGCTTGCTTCGCCCAATCGGGGCGCCACAAGCAGCGCCCCTACATGCGGGGTTTGAATGTTTAACCACAGGAGCAATAAAAGCCATCTAGGTTATAATTCACGCAACAGGCAAAGTCAAACAGGCCGTTTGTCGGCCTTCTCGGGTTTTTTCTCCTTGCTGCGATAGTACTGGCGCATCTCGCGCACCTGGCGTTTTACCTCCCGCCGCAACTCGGGCGGGTCGAGCACCTCGGCGTGCATGCCGTAGGAGAGTATCCAGGATACCAGTTCCATCTCCCCGGCGGCCTCGAACTCGAGCGTCAGCCGGCCCTCCTTGTCGGTCCTCATCTTTTGGTCCGGCATCCAGATGCGCTCCTTTACGGCATGGGCGACATCCGGCGAGAAGCGTACCCTGACCTTCATGGGGGTATCGCTGACCAGGCCGAAGGCGCTTTTGAAATGGGCTTCAGGCTGATACCCCTCGGGGATCTCGAACCGTTGCCGGGTTACCTCGATCCCGCGAATCCGCTCCAGGGCGAACAGGCGCATGGCCTTGCGGTTGTGGGCATACCCCAGCAGGTAGATGCCCCCCTTGTGGAAGACCAGGGTATAGGGGTCGGTTTCGTACTCCTCATGTTCGTCCCGCCCCTTTTTGGCATAGCTCAAGCGGACCCGGTACTGGTGCAGCAGGGCGCGTTGCAACCCCTCGAAATAACCGGCCGCGGCGGAGTAGTCCCGGGCTCCGTGGAGGATCGGCAGGGAGACCCGCGCGATCCGTTCCAGGTGGGCCGCGTAGCGGTCGGGCAGGACCGAGGTAATGATGCGGAACAACTCCTCGATCTCAGCCTGGAAGGGGGTGCCTGCCAGGTAGACGCCCAGGGAGCGCAGCAGGTAGAGGGACATCAACTGGGGGAGGGTGAAGGTGATGGGGGGGATGTTGCGGGATTTGGTCAGAAAGCTGTAGACCTTTTTCCCGTCCTGCCACTCGGAGGTGAGGGTGTAGCCGGCCTCCTCCACGGCGTTCAGATCGCGGTGAATGGTACGCCGATCAACGTCGCACTCCTCCGCCAGGTCATCCAGGGTCATGCCCCGCCGGGCCTCAAACAGCCGGATAATGCTGTGCAGTCGGCCCGCCTGGGAATACTTTTTGGCCGGTTTTCCTTTCTGCATGCTTCCCCCTTGCCGAATTCTGAATTATCGCTACAATGTGATCACGGATACGGTACCGGAACGGGAGAATATTGTAAACGATTGAGCCATTTTGACAATACATTTCTGACATATACTGTCATGGTGCGCGATTGGCTCAATCAGCCGGGGTACACGGCTCTTTTCGCCCTGAGCTTCCTGGCCTCGACCCTGGTGCCGTTGGGTTCGGAGTGGCTGCTGGTGCTGATGCTCGTCAAGGGGTACGAGCCGCTGACGACGGTGGCAACGGCCACTGCCGGCAACTACCTGGGGGCGGTGACGACCTGGCTGATCGGCATGTACGGCGGACGCTGGCTGATCGAAAAGGTCCTGCGCATCTCGCAGGAGCAGGAGGAACGCGCCCGCAGCCGCTACCGCCGGTACGGTGCCTTTTCCCTGCTCTTCTCTTGGTTGCCGGTGATCGGTGATCCGCTCTGCATGGTGGGGGGGATGATGCGCATCAACTTCGGGCTCTTTTCGGTCCTGGTGGCGTCGGGGAAACTGCTGCGCTACGCTGTGACCGCCTGGATAACCTTGCGGATAGCCGGCTGACGGGAACTCCTGGGGACCTCATGGCCTTTCCGGGGATCATCGTGGCCGCCATGATGACCTTCTCGGTCCGCGGTTCCGATATCTACGCCCGTTTATGGCGGCGACGTGCGCACGGTCATGGCCAATGCCGACAAAGCCATGTATATCGGCATGCGCACCCGCAAGAGCCGTCTGACCGTTTTCAACGGCACGGTGTATGAAAATTCCTTCGGGAAACACGACAAGGGACAAGCGCCCCCATGACCGAAAGCCTTCAACTGAGCAGCCTGGACCGGCATTTTGCCGATTTTATCCACCGCATCGACCCCCATCCCTGCGAAGAGCTCTGGCTGGCGGCGGCCCTGGTGAGCAACGCAACCTGTCGGGGGCACATCTGCCTCGACCCGACTGCGTTACGCGGAACCGAGATCGTGTCGCAGCACGCTTCGGACCGTCAATGGCGGATATCTGATCCCTCCCACTGGCTGGAGGCGCTCGAATCGTGCGTGACGGTCGGCCGGGCGGGCGACTATGCACCCTTGGTGCTGGATGGCGGCCGCCTCTATCTGCACCGCAGTTTGGATTACGAATGCCAGGTGGCCGATGGCATCCTGCTGCGCAGCGTGGCGCAAACGGTGGACGACAGGTTCCTGTCTGACGCCCTGGAACGCTATTTTCCCTCCGCAAGCGACGGTGAGCCCGATCAGCAGCGGGAAGCCGCCCGGTTGGCCCTGACCCGGGGGGTCGCCGTGGTATCAGGCGGCCCCGGCACCGGCAAGACCGCCACCGTGGCCCGGATTCTGGCCCTGGTCGCCGAACTGGCCCACGAACCGCTGCGCATCGTCCTGGCGACCCCCACCGGCAAGGCCGCCATGCGCCTGAAGCGCTCCATCATGCAGGCAACGGAGCAACTGCCGCTCCCTGAGAGCCTTCGGCAGATGCTGCCGACGGAGGTGGTCACCATCCATCGCCTGCTGGGCGCCGTGCCGGGAAAGGCCTCCTATCGCCACAACCGCGAAAACCGCCTGGAGTGCTCCGTGTTGGTGGTGGACGAAGCCTCCATGGTCGATCTGCCGCTCATGGCCCGGTTACTGGAGGCGTTACCCGACAGCGCCCGTCTGGTCCTGTTGGGCGACCGGGATCAGCTCGCCTCGGTGGAAGCCGGCGCCGTGCTGGCCGACATCTGTTCGGGGTCGGCCGCTTCTGGCGTCGGGGAGCCGGACCGTCCCGCGGTGGTCCAGTTGTCCAGAAGTTACCGTTTCGGCCGCGACAGCGGCATCGGCAACCTGAGCCGCCTGGTCAATGCCGGTGACGGCGCGGCGGCCCTGGACCTGCTCGTGTCCGGGAAGTACAGCGATGTGGTCTGGCGTCCCCTGCCCGCCGGCCCCGCCTTCGGCCAGGCCTTCAGAGAACGCGTACAGTTCGGCTACGCCGCCTACAGCCGCGCCGCGACCCCCGGGGCGGCTCTGGACGAACTGGACCGCTTCCGGGTCCTCGCCCCCCACCGTGAAGGGGCCTGGGGGGTGGAAAGCCTGAACCGGCTCTGCAGGGATGCGTTGGGGCTGCATGGCCGGGATGACCGCCTGATGCCGGTCATGGTCACGGGCAACAATTATGAGTTGGGGCTGTTCAATGGCGACACCGGCGTCATGATGGACGACCCGGCTTCCGGCGGTTTGGCCGCCTGGTTCAATGACCCGGACGGGACGCTCCGCCGTCTTTCTCCCCTGCGTCTGCCGCCCCATGAAAGCGCGTTCGCCCTGACCGTCCACAAGAGCCAGGGCTCGGAGTTCGACAGGGTGCTCCTGATCCTGCCGGAGCGTGTTTCGGAAGCACTGAGCCGCGAGCTGCTCTATACCGCGGTTACGCGGGCCAGGTCCCATGTGGAGATCTGGGGAACCGAAGAGGTCTTTCTCCGCACGGTGGAGCGGCGTACCGTCAGGAGTTCGGGACTTCGGGAACGGTTGTGGGGCGAAAGCCGGCCCCGGTAACGGTTTGCGCGGCTGTCGGGCGGCACGGCCGTGCCGCTATGCTGGCCGCTTGGTATCATCCCGCGTAGGCCGTCCTCTGATTGGACGGACCGGCGCGGGGCTCGGGAGGGCGCCATGAGGATATTCATCGCAGGTGGAACCGGTTTTGTCGGTGAACATGTATCCCGTGAACTGCTCCGGCAGGGGCACCAACTGCGCCTGCTGGTACATCGGCGCGGCGCGCCCCCAGAGGGGGTAGAACAGGTGGAGGGGGACGTTACCCGTCCGGAGGGCTTTGGGCAAGCCGTTGCCGGGTGCGACGCCGTGATGAATCTGGTGGGCATCATCCGTGAGTTCCCCGGCAGGGGGGTGACCTTCGAACGGCTGCACGTGCAGGCTACGGCCAACATGCTGGCCGTAGCCAAACAGGCCGGCATCCGGCGCTATGTGCAGATGTCGGCCCTGGGGACGAGGCCGAATGCCGTCTCATCGTACCACAGGACCAAGTTCCGGGCCGAGGAGTTGGTGCGTAACAGCGGCCTCGACTGGACCATCCTGCGCCCCTCCCTGATCTTCGGGCCAAAGGACGCCTTCGTCGGCATGCTTGCCCGCCAGATGCGCCTGGCGCCGGTGGCGCCGGTCATCGGCAGCGGGGCGTATCGTCTCCAGCCGATCCATGCCGACGACGTGGCCCGCTGCTTCGCCCTGGCCCTGGAGATGCCCGCGACCATCGGCCAGTGTTATGAGTTGTGCGGCAACGACCGCCTGAGGTATGTGGACCTGCTGGATGCGGTTGCCGCTGCCCTGGGCAAACCGGCGCCGTTCAAGCCCCGCCTCCCCCTGGGGTTGATGAAGCTGGCCATTCCGGCCCTGCAGGGCATTCCCCAATTCCCCATCACCATGGACCAGTTGCAGATGCTGGTGGAGGAGAATATCTGCGACGGCCGCTGGAAGCAGACCTTTGGCTTCGAGCCCAAGGGGTTCAAGGAGGGGATCGGCGAATATCTCACCACATAGTCCCCCTCGGAAGAGCGGTAAACAGCGGTTTTGCCCTGGGCTTGACACGGCGATTGTTTTATTGTATAAAACAACGTACGGAGAATTCACTATGACAGGACGCCCAACCATATATATACTTGCCGCCGGGATCGCGCTGCTGCTGACGTGTGCCGTTGCCACGCCTGCCGTCGCCGCCGGGGCGGAGCCGGCCAAGCTGGAGGAGGTGCTCGAGGGGCTCATCCTGAAGAGCAGCCCGCTGGAGCCGATGGAAGGGTTCGCCTCCTACTACGCCAAACGCTTCGAGGGACGCAGGACCACGTCGGGGCACCGCTATCACCCCGACAAGCTGACCGCTGCCCATGAAAGCCTGCCCCTTGGCACCGTGGTGCGGGTCGTCAACCCGGCCACCCACCAGGAGGTGCATGTTACGATCACCGACCGTTGCGCCAGAAAGGCCTTCCACTTCATCGACCTGTCCCGCGCGGCGGCCAAGAAGATCGGTTTGTGGGGCAAGGGCAGGATCAAGGTCGTGATCATCCCCCTGTTGCAGGAAAAACTGGAAAAGCCCACCTAACGCCAACATCCCCATTTCCACCATTGTTGCACTCTTCCGCAGGCTGCCGGGTCGATGAAATCGTTTTGACAAAGCCGTGGCGACATGGTACGCTGATACTCCTTTTATAGCTGGAAAACGCCGCGTTCTGCAGCTCCTCGTTTGCAGGCGGATATGATAGCCGGGCCCCACGCAACGGTACGCCGTGAACTCCGCCAGGTCCGGAAGGAAGCAACGGCAGCGGCTTCCCCGTGTGCCGTGGGTAAGCCCGGCTATCATATCCGCCTGCAAGCAGGTTGTGAAGGCGTTGCATCCCTTGATCGGCTTGCAGTGAGAGCTGTCCCGCCGGCACTGCACGCGGTTTCACGACCTCCGAACGCAGCCCTTGTGAGGTAACGCCCCTTTGTCCTACGTTGTTCTCGCCCGTAAATATCGCCCCCAGACCTTCTCAGAGCTGACCGGCCAGGAGCATGTCAGCCGTACGCTGCAAAACGCCATCGATACCGGTCGGGTAGCCCATGCCTTCCTGTTCACCGGCGCCCGGGGCGTCGGCAAGACCAGCTCGGCCCGCATCCTGGCCAAGGCGCTCAACTGCGAGCAGGGGCTGACCACCGAGCCGTGCAACGCCTGCCCGATCTGCAAGGAGATCACCGACGGCACCTCCACCGACGTCTTCGAGATCGACGGCGCCTCCAATACGGGCGTGGACGATGTGCGCGACCTGCGCGACAACATCAAGTATCTCCCCTCCCATAGCCGGTACAAGATATTCATCATCGACGAAGTCCACATGCTCTCCACCAGCGCCTTCAACGCCCTGCTGAAGACCCTGGAGGAGCCGCCGGCCCATGTAAAGTTCATCTTTGCCACCACCGAGCCCCATAAGGTCCCGGTCACCATCCTCTCCCGCTGCCAGCGTTTCGATTTCAAACGCATCCTTCTGCCGAAGCTGATCGAGCGTCTGCGCTTCATCGCCGGCGAGGAAGGCATCTCCATCAGCGATGCCGCCCTGGCCATGATCGCCCGCAAAGGCGACGGCAGCATGCGCGACTCCCTGTCGGTTTTCGATCAGGTGCTGGCCTTCTGCGGCAACAGCGTGAGCGACGAGGACGTGGCCACCATGATCGGGGCCGTGGATCGCCGCCTGCTGGCCGAGATTTCCGCTGCGGTCTTTGCCGGCGACACCCAGGGGGTGCTGGCCGGCGTGAAACGGGTAGATGGGGTCGGTTACAATATGCGCCAGTTCTGCCAGGAGTTGATCGACCACTTCCGCAATCTCCTGGTGATCCGCTCGGTGAAGAGCCCCGAGGAGATCCTCGACCTTGCCGAGGCGGAGCTGGAAGAGCTGCGCCGTCAGGCGGGGGGCTTTTCCGCCCAGGAGATCCAGCGCCGCCTGACCCTCCTCTTAAAGGCGGAAACGGAGATGGCGTACGCCACCTTCCCCCGCCTGATCCTGGAGATCGCGCTGCTCAAGGCGGCCACCCTCGTGCCGGTCATCCCGATCCAGGAGTTGTTGGAGAAGATCAAGGGACTTGAAACCGGAGCGGTCCATACCCCTGCGCTCCCCTGGGACGCCGGCCGGCCGGCCGCTCCAGCGGCCACCGCCGCCGCTGCACCGGCGCACCGCCCGGCGCCGCCCCGTGACGAGCCGGCGCCGCAACCGGCCGGCGCCGCCCAACAGCCGCCGG
>NZ_VZQZ01000009.1 GCF_008802365.1 Oryzomonas japonica
TTTCAAACAGTCTCGGAAGAAGAGCTTGATCTAATTATAAAAAAGGTAAATCATCGACCAAGAAAGTGCCTCGACTACCGGACACCCCATGAAGTCTTTTATCAAGCTTCACGTGGTGCACTTACAATATGAATTCACCAAAAACTATTATATAAATTAGTACTTTATTCATTTTATGTGGTCCTCTTCTTGCTGATGTAATTCTTTTATTATCTCTCTAAATATCTCTTGTTTACTCGTTTTTGTATCATATACGCTTCTTGCACGATACAGTTCTCCTTCATTACTAGCCAGGGGAAATTCCCAGGATATTGCATCCACAAACTCTTTTGAAAGATCAAGATACGATTCTATAAATTGTATATGGCCATTATGAGCATAGGTTTTTTTAAACCTTTCCATCTTAAAGATAATATCCTTACCCCACTTAAAGTCGGTTCGCATCTCATCGTCATACTCAGGGAACCGATAAATAGCTTTGCTATTCCACGCCACGTATCCCTTCTTATAAACAATCACTTCAGGAGGGGTGATGGAAGGCCTCAGTAATGACACTCCTGGAATTTTAAATTTCCCCTCCTTGTCAGTTACCGCTTCCTGGATCGCGTATGTCTCTGTATGTGAAAGCCCAATCCCTACGGTTACAAACCATTCAGCATGGACAATCGCGCCTTCTATGGGCGTTTTTGATTCATCATCAATGACAATTCCGGTAAGAGGCCCTGAACAGCCGGAAACAAAAAGCATGATTGTTGTTAGTACTACAAAGATAACTTTAGTCATCGTCAGTACTCCTTTACCTCCCAGAATCCGTTTTCATCTTTCAGGGCAATTCCAGGAACAGGATACTTAATTATAAAAAAACTAGAAAAACTATGGTGTCAGACCTACACAATTTACAATCCCAGCCTTGCTCCCATCTTTCTAACGCGCGTTCCCAGCTCTTTATCTCGTTCCATCTCCTGCTCGAACCGGCTGCTCGTCTGTGATACCGCCGATTCCTTTATCCCAAATTGCTTGCCTATCTCCTTCAGTGTGGCTCCGCTGTATTTATGACAAAGATAGATGCCTGCTTTTCTGGATAACCTGTAGTTTGCCGCCAGAGTTTCCGCCACCGTGATGATCGCATCCAGTGTGGGCCTGTAATTCTAGGGACAGGATACTTAATTATTGTTCCTTCAGTTCTGGCCGCGTCTTTTGCAAACATGACAAATACCAAAACACACCCCTTTCCTCTTCTACATCACAAAAAACAACTTTTCAATGCAATTTCAAAGTGTTAAAAAAATTAACACTCCGTGACCGCCCTTCCCATCCTGCCGTTTTCACATAAGAAAACACAGAAATTGAACAGCATAATTCCCTCAACTGTTTCATTTCGATACAAACATTTTTGATTGTGACGCGGATTACACGGGGAAGCGGCTTCCAAAAGACAACAAACAACGCAGGAGAGTCCAACGCAGGACGCAAAAAAGCCAGGCTTTTGGCCTGGCTTGTGCGCTCTAAATGGAGCGGGAAACGGGATTCGAACCCGCGACTTCAACCTTGGCAAGGTTGCACTCTACCACTGAGTTATTCCCGCTTGGTGAGTTTTGTTTTCTACCAAAATCAGGCCCGTGTGTCAACATTTTTTGTACAATTTTTTTCAATGTAACCACAAACCCCTTTCCGTCAGGCCCCCGGCGCACCGGTAACTGCCCGGTAAACCTCGGCCAGACGGGCGCCCCTGGCCTGCCAGGCGTGGTCCTTGACCGCCTTGGCCCGGACCCGTTCCCCCCGCCCCTTCAACCCGTCCCGGTCCGCCAGCAGGTCCGCGATGCGGGCGGCGAAGGCGGTGGTATCCCCCAGGGGCGCATAGACGCCGGTATCCCCCAGGATCTCCCGGTTGACCGGGGTGTCGAAGACCACCACCGGCAGGGCGCAGGCCATGTAGTTGAAGAGCTTGCCGTTGGCCTCGGTCAACGACAGCTTGGGGGACACGGCCAGGTCCGCCGCCGAGAGAAAGAGCGGCGCCTCCCGGTAGTCCACCTTGCCGGTGAAGGTGATCATGTCGCCGATCCCCCGCGCCTCGGCCGCGGCCCGGTAGCGCTCCACGGGGAAGCCCATGATGAGGAAGCGGGCTCGCACCCCCTGGGCCTTCAGGAGCGCTATGGCGTCCAAGAGCAGGTCCGTGCCCTGGTAAGCGCTCATGAGGCCCAGGTAGGCCACCACAGGCTCTTCCAGGGCGATCCCGAGCCTATTTCGCGCCTCCTGCCGGTCATGGGGGCGGAACTGGTCCGTATCCACGCCGTCGATGACCGAAACGAGGCGTTCGGGGGCCACCCCCCAATTTTTCGTCAGATCGGCGTACCCGGCGCTGGAACTGGTGACGATCCGGTCGGCACAATTGTTGATAAACCGCTCGGCCCAGCGGAAGATGCGGGCCGCGCGGGAGTCGGCCTGGAAAAAGCCGTGGTCGATGCATTCGCCGCTGAGACTCCCCTGGTAGTCGAAGATCAGGGGGGCGCGGGTCACGAGCTTGAGCAGCCAGCCGATGGCGGCCCCTTCGTGCAGGTGGGCGTGGATGACCTGGGGGCGGAAGCGGAGGCTGAAGGCTGTGGCCTTGCCGAGCAGCAGGAGGTCGAGGTAGAGCTTGTGACAGGAGGGGCCGGCTTCCAGGCGGTTGTACCACGGTATCCGCGGGATGCGCACTACCGGGATACCGAGCAGGTCCCGGCCGATGTGGTAGGTGACGATGCGCACGTCGTGGCCCAGGGCGCGGAGAGCGCGGGCTTCCTCGTAGATGCGCACATGGCAGCCCCGATCCGCGAAATAGGGGGTCGGCGCCACCATGAGGATCCTCAGCCCGCCATCAGCCAAGGTTGACTCGGTCCCGGATCACGTAGATCGGCTTGCCCTGGGATTCGAAGTAGGTCCGGGCGTTCAGTTCCCCCAGAAGGCCCAGGACGATGAACTGGACCCCCATGAAGAGCAGGAAGGCGGTGAGGATCAGGAGCGGGTTGCGGTTCATGCTCATGTTGTCGAAGATCTTCATGTACAGGGTCGTGCCGCCCGAGAGGCAGCCGGCCAGCAGGGTGTAGATCCCCCACTTGCCGAAGAGTTGGATCGGCTTGGTGGAGTAGGCCATGAGGAACTTGACCGTCATCAGGTCCAGCACCACCCGCAGGGTGCGGGAGATGCCGTACTTGCTCGTGCCGTACAGGCGCGGGCGGTGGTTGACCGGCAGTTCCGCGACCTTTGCCCCCACCTGGGAGGCCAGGGCCGGCACGAAGCGGTGCATCTCGCCGTAGAGGTTGATGCCGTCCAGCACCTCGCGGCGGTAGGCCTTGAGGGTGCAGCCGTAGTCGTGCAGGTGCACGCCGGTCAGCCGGGAGATGAGGGCGTTGGCCAGCAGGGAGGGTATCTTGCGGGTGATGAAGGTGTCCTTGCGGTCCTTGCGCCACCCGGAGACCACGTCGTACCCCTCGTGGAGCTTCGCCAGGAGGCGGGGGATGTCGGCCGGGTCGTTCTGGAGGTCGCCGTCCATGGGGATGATGACCGCCCCCTTGGCCGCGTCGAAGCCGGCGGCCATGGCGGCGGTCTGGCCGAAGTTGCGGCGGAAGCGCAGGAGCTTCACCCGCTGGTCCTGGGCGGCAATCTCCTTCAACAGCGTGAACGAGCTATCGCTCGAACCGTCATCCACAAAGATGGTCTCGTATTCCAGGGAGGTCCGGGCCAGGGCGTCACGAATGCTTTCGTAGAGCGCCGCCACGTTCTCCTCCTCGTTGTAGATCGGCACGACAATGCTCAACTCCATACTCACCGTGTCCCCCTTGTATCCAAGCGTTCTGAAATAGTCATACTGCGGCGGCTGGCGGGTCGTTCAGCCCCTTCACCTGCCGCAGGGTCACCTCACCCCCCGGCTTGGGCCGCCTGCCGAGCAGGGCGCCCAGCGCCCCCCACCAGAGGCCGGCCCCATAGGCCAAGTGGATGATGGCGTAGATGAGCGGCAGCCGCGGGAACATCCCCAGGCTGCGCGCCCGGGCCGCCTCCCCGGCGGAAACGGCCAGGAGCAGGAGCCCGTAGCAGGCCAGGGGCAGCCGGAACAGCGACCCCGGGAAAAGCGGCACGAGCAAGGCGTAGGCCAGGAACAGGGCCGGCAGCAGGCTGACCGGCCGGACGCGCCTGCTGATGAGCGTCTGTTCGGCCCTGCCCCGGCCGTAGTTCAAAAACTGGCGGCAGAGCAGGCGCCAGGTCGGCCGCTGGCTGCGAAAGACCGCCAGACGCGGATCGTGGATCAGCCCCTCCCCGGCATGCTGCATCCGGTCCAGGAGTTCGTTTTCCTCGTTGGGATAGAGCCGTTCGTCCAGGCCGCCGAAAGCGAGGAATCGCTCCCGGCGAAAGCTCAGGTTGCACAGGATCAGCTCGCTGTCGTTGGTCAGGCGCGCCTCCCCCTGCGCCCGGTAGCGGTTGCGCATCCCGCCGCCGCCCAAGGCCGAGGCCAGGGCCGTGCCGATGCTCCGTTGCAGGATGGAGTCGCTGGCCGGGGTGAGGGACGGGCCGCCCACGGCCGTCACGCGAGGGCTCTCGAAGTGCCCGGCGACCACGGTGAGATAATCGGGGGCGGTGAGGGAGTCGTCGTCCAGGAAACAGACGATCTCCCCCTGGGCCTGGGCCACCGCAGTATTCCTCTGGCGGCTCGGGCTGTATCCCTCGGCCACGATGATCTCATAGCGGTCACGCGGGTACTCCACCGCCGCCAGCCGCTGGGCGGCCGTTACGCTGAAACCCGGCTTGACCGGAATAATGATGGAAATGGTTGGTTTGTTCATAAAAAAGCCGGGAATTACTTCCCGGCTCATATAATCACAGTCGCTGGACAAAATCACCAAAAATGTTGCCGAAACAACACAATGGCGGTTTTACAGGTTGTTTAAAAACGTTATGAGGAAGGCCGGATGCCAGGCGCCCGGAACGGAGCGGCCGAGGCATAACAATCAGTTAGCCGAGGTCGTGAGTACCGCGCAACGCCGCAGACGGCTCTCCGCAATAGTTTTTCAACAACCTGCTACATCTTTGAGCTGCCGTAGCTGTGCAGCCCGGACAGAAACAGGTTGACCCCCAGGTAGCAGAAGATGGTGGCCGCGAACCCGATGATGGAGAGCCAGGCGGCGCGCTTGCCGACCCAGCCGCGGGTGAAGCGGGCGTGGAGGAACGCGGCGTACACGAACCAGACGATGAGGGACCAGGTTTCCTTGGGGTCCCAGCTCCAGTAGGTGCCCCAGGCGTAGTTGGCCCAGGCCGCGCCGGTGATGATCCCCAGGGTCAACAGCGGGAAGCCGATCATGATCGCCCGGTAGTTCAGGTCGTCGAGCACCCGGATAGGGGGGAACATGCCCATGAGGCCGCCGGCTGCGCCGCCCCCGCTCTCTTCGCTCTTGGCCTTGACCAGGTACATGATGGAGATGCCGCAGGCCACGGCGAAGGCCGCATAGCCTAAGAAGCAGGTGACGACGTGGTACAGGAGCCAGTTACTCTGAAGCGCCGGGACGAGCGGCTCGATGCCGCTGTGCATGCCGAGCTGGGCCCAAGCCATGCCCAACAGGGCAAAGGGGACCACGAAAGCGCCGACGATACGGTATTTGTACTTCAACTCGATGAACATGTAGATGAGGATGATGGTCCAGGAGAAGAAGACCACCGATTCGTACAGGTTGGAGAGCGGCGCATGGCCGTACCCCATGTCGTAGGACTCTTTCCAGCGCAGGGCGATGGCCAGGGTCTGGACGGCGAAGCCGGCATAGGCCAGCAGGCTGCCGGTCAGGCCGATGGCTTTGTTCTTGCTGGCGAGGAAAGCGAAGAAGACAACCATGGACGCCATGTAGGCGAGCGTTGTCACGTTGAAGAGCAGTGAACTTGTCATAAACTAGGTAACCTCCGCTAGATTTTCAGGTTTTTAAACTTGTCGGACAGCTCTTCGAACTGCATCTGGAATGCTGCCTGGTTCTTGCTGGCGTTGCCGTACATGCGGGCATACCCCTTGGAGACGACGATCCAGACCCGTTTGTGAGACATGAAGAAGGCGATGAATAGGCCGCACACCATCAGGGTGCACCCCAGCCAGACCACCCAGACGCCCGGGTCCTTGGCCACCTGGAGGCCGGTGTACATCTTGGCGTTGGAGCCTTCGTACACGACCTGCAACGCGTCGCCCCGCTGGGCATTGGCATCGGGGAAGTCCTTGAACACGATATAGGTCTGGGGAACCCCGCCCTTCTGAGTTACCTCGATCCTGGCAGCCGGCCCGGAAAAATTGGGCATGAACTGGCGGATATCCGGGGTCGTCTCCAACAGCTTGAAGGTGGTGCCGTCCTTCAGGACGGTCGCCTGCCCATCCCGCAGGGTGAGGTGGTCGCTAAAACCGCCCGCGCGCGCCTGCACCGAGAAGCTGTGGTCGCTGCTCTCCGTGGCCTGGCCGTAACTGGACTGGTAAAAGGTGAACCCCTTGTAGGAGAGCGGTTCGTTCACCACGACCCGGACATTGGTGAGCCCCTTGACCGGCTGGCCGTTTTCCAGGACCGTCAGGATGCTCTTGAACTCCTTGGGCGCGCCGGAGTCGTAGAAGGTGACGTTGAACTTCTCGCAGCGGACTTCAAACCCCAGGGGGATCTCGGCGCCGCTGTTGGCCTGGATGCTCGATATCCCGGTGCCCTCGACGATGGCGGCAAACCCTTTATATCCGAACAGCGATCCGAGGATGGCGCCGACGAAGATCACGAGGATGCTCAGGTGGACGACATACACCCCCAGGCGGCACCAGGCGTTCTTCTGGGCAAAGAGATGGTATTCACCGTCCTGCTCAGTCACGACCGGAGCACCGAACTCCTTGCCGAGAAACTCCGCCAGGGCCTCGCGTCCCTTGTCGAGCGACGCCGTAATCTTGAGATCCTGCTTCAGGGAAAAGCCGTTGCGCTGACTTTCGCCCAGTACCAGGTTCGGTTCGCTGATAAATTTGAAGACGTGCGGCAGACGTTTGATGGAACAGCAGATCAGATTGACGCTGAAGACGTACAGCAGCAGAATGAACCACCAACTGTGGTACATGTCGAAAAAGCCGAGCTTGGAATATATTTGGAGCTTTACGGGGCTGATCGAGGCCACGTACTCCGGCGGCAGTTTACCCTGGGGCAGGATCGTGCCGATGATGGAGGTAAGGGCCAGGGAGATCAGCAGGGAAATGGTGAGTTTGAGTGAACAGAAAAAATCCCAAAGTGCCTGAGCGAAGCTGCGGTTGGTGGTTGCCAATGGTCTCTCCCGATCATGATGTCAACGGCCCGCCGCCCCGGGCGGCAGGCTTGATGCAGGTAACTTTAGCGCAAGAACAATAAAAAATGTACTCTTTTTTTTCGGAATCGTTCCGATTTACACCCCTGAGCATAAAAAAAGAGGGATAACAACAGGCTAGCGTTATCCCTCTCAAAGCTACGTTAAAACGATACGATCCGGGTGATTACTTGTGGCACTCTTTGCAGCTCGTGGGGCCTTTTTTGCCTTCGGCGTGGCAGCCTTTACAGTTTTTGTGAGCCCATTCCTTGCCGAAGCCTTCGATCTTGCCCGGTTTTGTTTCATGGCACTTTTTGCAGTTGCCGACAGCGGCAACGTGGGCCTTGTGGGGGAACTTCACTCCTTTTTTCATCTCGATGAATTCAGGAGCGGCAAAGGCGGTGCCCGCAAACGCGACCAGGGCAAACAGCGCAACAACAACTTTTTTCATTTTATTCCTCCTTGGGAAAATGGTAAAAAACTCGCTAAAACTACTACATGGCAAAAAAGGATGTCAAGCAAAAAGCCCTCCGGCTCACGCTTCCCGGCCCGCCGCCTGCAGGGCGGCGTCCTTGCGTTCCACCTCGTCTTCCATCTCGCGGCGGTACTCTTTCAGCGCTCCGGCAAGCCGCCCATCGTTCAGGGCCAGCATCTGGACGACGAACAGCCCGGCGTTCTTGGCCCCGGCCTTGCCGATGGCCATGGTGGCCACCGGAATCCCCCCCGGCATCTGCACCGTGGAGTAGAGGGCATCCACGCCGTTCAACGCCCCGCCCGGCATGGGCACGCCGATCACCGGCAGGATGGTCTTGGCGGCCACGACCCCCGCCAGGTGGGCGGCCATCCCGGCTCCGGCGATGATCGCCTCGATGCCCCGCCCGGCAGCTTCCGAGGCTAGGGCCATGGCCTTGGCCGGGGAGCGGTGGGCCGAGGCGATATGCATCTCATAGGGGATGCCGAATCTCTGAAGCACCTCGCCGGCCGCCTGCATGACCGGCAGGTCGGAATCGCTCCCCATGATGAGCAGGACTTTTGGTGAATCTGTCATTATATTCCTCCAGAATCCAATAAATGCTTTACGCCATAGGACTCATGAGCCCTATGGGACTTATACGTCCTATACGACCTATGGGTTCTATGACTCATCCGCGGTTGAGCGCCTTTTTCCCGATGTCGGTGCGGTACTGGACCCCCTGCCAGGTGATCCGCCCGACCCCCTGGTAGGCCCGTTCAATGGCCTGCTGCACCGTTGCCCCCAGGGCGGTGACCCCCAGGACCCGGCCGCCGCTGGTGACGCACGCGCCGCCTTTGGCTGCGGTGCCCGCATGGAAGACAACCACGTCGTCCAACTCGGCCGCCTTGTCCAGGCCGCTGATTGCGTCCCCCTTGCGGTAATCGCCCGGATACCCCTCGCTGGCCATGACCACGCAGACCGCCGCCTTGTCGTGCCATTCGATGGTGCGTCCCGCCAGGTTCCCTTCGGCCACGGCCATCAACACCGGCACGATGTCGGACTTCATGCGCATCAGGAGCGGCTGGCACTCCGGGTCCCCGAAACGGGCGTTGAACTCCAGGGTCTTGACCCGGCCGTCCTTCACCATCAGCCCCGCGTAGAGCACGCCGCGATAGGGGCGTCCCTCGGCCGCCATGCCGTCCACCGTCCGGCGGAGCACCTCGGCCATGGCCGTGTCGTGCACCGCCCGGGTCACCACCGGCGCGGGGGAATAGGCCCCCATCCCCCCGGTATTGGGGCCCTTGTCACCGTCGAAGACCGCCTTGTGGTCCTGGGCGCTGGCCAGGGGGATGATGTTCGTACCATCGGTGATCGCCAGGAAGGAAGCCTCCTCCCCGGTGAGGAACTCCTCGATGACCACCCGGGAGCCGGCGCTGCCGAAGGCGTTGCCGCTCAACATATCCCTCACGGCCCCCACCGCCTCGTCACGGGTCTGGGCGATGATGACCCCCTTGCCGGCGGCCAGGCCGTCGGCCTTGACCACGATCGGCACCCCGGTCCGGTCGATGAACGCCTCGGCCGGACCGACCTCGGTAAAGACCCCGTAGGCCGCGGTCGGGACGCCGTATTTCTGCATCAGATCCTTGGAGAACGCCTTGCTGGCCTCGATGATGGCGGCGTTCTTCCGGGGGCCGAAGACCTTGAGGCCATGTTCCTCGAACAGATCCACGATACCCAGGGAGAGCGGTTGTTCCGGCCCCACCACCGTGAGGCCAATCCCCTCGGCCTGGGCAAAGGCGAGCAGCTTGTCCAGTTCGTCCACCCGGATGGGGAGATTCTCGGCCAACGCGCCGATCCCCGGATTGCCGGGGGCGCAGAACACCTTCGTCACCAGCGGCGACTGGGCGATCTTCCATACCAGCGCATGCTCCCTGCCTCCGCCGCCAACTACTAGAACTTTCATATGGTTACACCTCTATTCAAATTCAGGATGAGAGATGAGGGATGAGTCCTCATCATTCACCAGATAAGCTACCGAAAAACTCAGGCTGTTCAAAAATAGTCAGATCGTCGCACCCGCAGAAAGACCCGCGGAGGCGTAGCAACGCTACGCCGCACAAGGTGGCTTTCGAGGACGGCGGCGAGATGGCTGTTTTTCAACAGCCTGTTAGTGCCTGAAGTGGCGCATGCCGGTGAACACCATGGCTATCCCGTGCTCGTTGGCCGCTTTGATGACCTCCTCGTCGCGCACGCTCCCGCCCGGCTGGATGACGGCCGTGACCCCGGCCTCCGCTGCGGCGTCCACCCCGTCCCGGAACGGGAAAAAGGCGTCGGAGGCCAGCACCGTGCCCTGGGTCGGCAACAGGGCCTTCTGTACGGCGATCTTGGAGGAATCGACCCGGGACATCTGGCCGGCCCCGATCCCCACGGTCTGGTCACGGTTGGTAAAGACGATGGCATTGGACTTGACATGCTTGCAGACCCGCCAGGCAAAATCGAGGGATGCGTACTCCGAGGCGGTCGGGGTGCGCTCGGTCACCACGCGGCAGTCGGTCGCCCGCACCATTCCCCGGTCACGCCCCTGGACCAGCAGGCCCCCCACCACCTTCTTGAGGTCGTACCCCCGGACATCGTACTCTCCCAGGAGCGGTATCTGCATCACCCGCACGTTCTTCTTGGCCTTGAAGATCTCCAGAGCCTCGTCGCTGTAGCCGGGGGCGATGACCGCCTCCAGGAAGGTGGAAGCCAGTTCCCGGGCGATGTCCGCATCCACCTGGCGGTTGAAACCGACGATGCCGCCGTAGGCCGAAACCGGGTCGCATTCCCGCGCCTTGAGGTAGGCGCTCAGCGGGGTATCGGACAGGGCCACGCCGCAGGGGTTGGTGTGCTTGATGATGACCGCCGCGCTCTGTTCGAACTCCTTGACCGTCTCTATGGCGGCATCCAGGTCGATGATATTATTGAAAGAAAGCTCCTTGCCCTGCAACTGCACGGCGTTGGAGACGCACGGTTCGGTAATGTCCTTTTCCACGTAGAAGGCGGCCGACTGCTGGGGGTTCTCGCCGTAGCGCAGGTCCTGGGCCTTTTTGACCTGGATGGTGAAGGTGGCCGGGTATTCCTGGGGCTCCTCGCCGAGGCGCGCCCCCAGGTAATTGGAGATGGCGCCGTCGTAGGCGGCGGTGTGTTGGAAGACCTTGACCGCCAGGCCGTAGTTGGTTGCCGGAGAGACGGCCCCCTTGGACTCCTTCATCTCTTTCAGGACCGTGGCGTAATCGGCGCAGTCCACGATCACGGTCACGTCCGGGTAGTTTTTGGCGGCCGAGCGGAGCATGGTGGGGCCGCCGATATCGATATTCTCGATGGCGTCCGCCAGCAGGCACCCCGGTTTGGCCACGGTGGCCTCGAAGGGGTACAGGTTGACCACCACCATGTCGATGTTCTCAATGCCGTGCTCCTTCATCATGGCCACATGGGCCGGGTTGCTGCGCATGCCGAGCAGTCCGCCGTGCACCTTGGGGTGCAGGGTCTTGACCCGGCCGTCCAGCATCTCCGGAAACCCGGTGAACTCGGACACGTCCTTGACGGTCAGCCCCGCCTCGCGCAACAGCTTGGCCGTGCCGCCGGTGGAGAGGATCTCCACCCCGTAGTCGGCCAGTTGCTTGGAGAATTCGATGATGCCGCTCTTGTCGGAAACGCTGATGAGCGCCCTGGTGATCTTAGCCATGGTACCTGCTCCTTCTCTATCGTTATTGGTAATCGTAGAGGAAAACATCTAACATCTGCCACGGAGACACAGAGACACAGAGAACGTCAAAAGCCAAAACGATTCAGGACAAAAATCCTGGTTTTCTCTGAGTCTCTGTGTCTCTGTGGCAGAATTTAAGACTGTATCTTTTTTTGTGATTACGGGTACGGGAAGTCTATCTGTTTCATGAACATGGTCTCGAACAGCGGCGTACCCGAGAGCGGCACCACCCGGAACCGTGTGCCGAGCCGTTCCACGGATTCGAAGCCGTCGTGCGCCGCCAGGGCCCGTTCGACACCGGCCAGCGCCCCTTCGGGGGTAAACCTTGATTTTTGTACCATGCCTGCATCAAAAATTCCAATGGTTTTAAGCCATGATGGGCGCAAAACGGCACCGAAGGAACCGGTCAGAAACACATCCCGCAGGCCCGGAAAAGGTATACCGGAACGCTCGGCCAGCACCTCCATGCCGGCCCGGATGGCCCCCTTTGCCAACTGGATCTGGCGGATGTCCCGCTGGGTGAGGAGTAACAGCCCACGGGCGTCCCGGTGGATCACAAAGGCGCTCTCCCCCTCCTGTTCGATCACCCGCTGCCCCAGGTTCGAGGGGATCTCGGCGCTGGTGCGCAGCCTCCCCCCCGCTTCCAGAACCCCGCAGGCCAAAAGTTCCGTGACCAGTTCAATGGCGGCCGAGCCGCAGATGCCCACCGGCTCCCGGTTGCCCAGGGTGGCGATCTTGACCCGCTCCCCCTCGATGCGGATGGAGGTGATGGCCCCCGGCAGGGCGGCCATGCCGCAGGAGAGGTTGCCCCCTTCGAAGGCCGGTCCGGCGGCGGCCGAGGTGGCCCAGATGGTGTCGCCCGCGGTCAGGGCCATCTCGCCGTTGGTACCCATGTCCAGGCAGAGGGCGGCCTCCCCCGGTTGGACGCCGTAGAGGAAAGCGACCGTGTCCCCCCCCACGAAGCCGCCCGGCATGGGGAACAGATAGACCTGGGCCGCGCCGTCCCACTCCAGGTCGGCCGCCGTCACCCGCTTGCCGCCGGTGAACAGGGGGCGGTAGGGGGGAAAGGCCAGCGTCTTCACCGGCAGCTTCAGCAGCAGGTGCTGCATGGCCGGATTTCCGGCGATGGCAACCTGTTTCACGTCGCCCCACGGGACGCCGCTACCGGTGCAGAGTTCATGGGCCAGGCGCAGCAGTTCGGCGCGGATCAGGGTCGCCATCCCCTGCAACGCCTCCTCCGAATTGACCGCCGCTGCCAGGCGCGACACCACGTCGGCCCCGAACCGGCGCTGTGGATTCATGCTGCCGGTCATGGCCAGCCGTTTGCCGGTGGCGCGATCCATGAGCGAAGCGGCCAGGGTGGTGGTCCCCAGGTCCATGGCAAGGGCGTAGCCGGGCATCAGACTATCTCGATGGGATGGGATTGCCGAGGCAACACCAGGCCGACCTGGCGGGCAAAGATGCCGCGCTCCCCGGCCTGGGCCAGGAACCGGGCCGCATCGTCAGGCGCCAGGGCGACGAGGAGCCCGCCGGAGGTCTGGGGGTCGAAGAGCGGCAGCAGCGCTTCGTCGCGGGAGTCCCGGCCGCTCACCAGGGGGGCGTAGTGGTCCCGATTGCGGTAGCAGCCGGCCGGCACCATGCCGTCGCTCGCCAACCCGGTCACGCCGGACATGAGGGGGATGGCGTCGAGCCGCAGGCGGACGGTTACCCCGGCCCCGCGGGCCATCTCGCTGCAATGGCCGATCAGGCCGAAGCCGGTAACGTCGGTGGCGGCGGAGGCGTGGCACTCCCGCATCAGCTCCGCGCCGGCCCGGTTGGAGATGGTCATCCAGGTCACGGCGTCGGTCACCGCCCCATCAGGGGCCATCTCCCCCTTGACGGCGGTGGCGATGATGCCGCTGCCCAGGGGCTTGGTCAGGATCAACTGATCCCCCGGCCGGGCGGTGGAGTTGCGGATAATGGCGGCGGGATCGACCAGGCCGGTCACGGAGAGGCCGTACTTCAACTCGTCGTCCTCCACCGTATGTCCCCCCACCAGGCAGACCCCGGCCTCTTTCAGCACACTGTTCCCCCCGGCCAGGATTTCTCCCAAGATCTCACCCGGCAGGGAGCAGGCGGGAAAAAACACCAGGTTCATGGCGGTCACCGGGCGAGCGCCCATGGCATACACATCGGAAATGGCGTTGGTGGCGGCGACGCGACCAAAGGTAAAGGGATCGTCCACGGGAGGGGTGATGATATCGGCCGTCTCCACCAGGGCGCACTCCGGCGCAATCTTGTAGACCCCGGCGTCGTCGGAGGTTTCGGGACCTACAAGCAGGTTTTCGTCGCGGTAATCCCAAAGCCCGTCCAGGGCTTTCGCCAAGCCCGCAGGGCCCAGTTTCGCGGCTCAACCGGCGGCTTTTACCAGTTGCGTCAGCTTGATCATAACCATCCTTTATTTGTGAAACGTGAACTGTGAATGGTGAATAGTTTTTGTCCATTCACTATTCACCATTCACAGTTTCATCCCCGTCTATTTCAGATAAACCCTGGGCACCCGTTTGCTGATGCCGCAGAAGATCTCATAAGGAATGGTGCCGGCCAGGGTAGCCAACTCCTCGGCGTGGATACAGTTCCCCGCCCCGTCCGTCCCCATCAGCACCACCTCGTCCCCCACGGCCACGCCGGGGATATGGGTTACATCCAGCATGATCCAGTCCATGCAGACCGTCCCGGCCACCCGGGCCCGCTGGCCCCGGATCAACGCCTCGCCCCGGTTGGTGAGGGTGCGGGGGTAGCCGTCGGCATACCCCACCGGCACGCTGGCGATCAGGGTCCGCTCGGCGGCGGTGAAGCGGCGGGCATAGCTGATGGTGGTACCCGGCTCCACCCATTTCAGCATGGCGATGCTGCTTTTCAGGCGCATGACCGGTTTGAGGTCCAGCTTCCCTTGAAAATCGGGCGAAGGGATGGCGCCGTAGAGCACGATGCCGGGACGGACCAGGTTGCAGCCGGCATTGTCCCGGAGCAGGGCCGCGGCGCTGTTGGCGATGTGGACGTAGCGCGGGGAGAAGCCGGCCTTGCGGGCCTCGGCGACCACCCAGGAGAAGCGCTCGGCCTGGATACGGGTGAAGTGCTGGCCCGACTCGTCCAGTTCGTCGGCGCTGGCGAAGTGGGAGACGATCCCCTCCAGGGCGATGTTGGGCAGCTTCTTCAGTTCAGCCAGGAACGCGGGGGCCTCGGCGTAGGTGATCCCCAGGCGCCCCATGCCGGTGTCGATCTTGAGATGGACCTGGGCCTTGCGAAAGAGCTTGCCGGCGGCCTGGTTGAGTGCCTGGGCCTGCTCCAGGGTAAAGAGGGCGGTGGAGATGTTGTAGCCGATGCATTTGCGCTCCTGGCCCGGATACACCCCGCCCAACAGCAGGATCGGCTTGTCGATGCCGCTCTTGCGCAGCTGGATACCCTCGGCCAGGAAAGCGACGCCGAAGGCGTTCACCCCCAGCGCCTCCAGTTCGCGGCTGATGTCCATGAAGCCGTGGCCGTAGGCGTCGGCCTTGACCACCGCCAGCATCTCGGTCCGGCGGGGAATGGAAGCGCGGATAAGCTCAAAATTATGGCGCAGCGCGTCGAGATCGATCTCGGCGAATGTGGGACGGCTGTCGTACACGACCATGACACTCCTTGGTTTCGGAATCAAAGGCGAGACAATGTCTTTAGAAGGGGTTATTACCACGTCCGGCCCTGGCTGTAAAGTGAAAGGGGGCCGCCGTTTCCGGGGCCGTGCCGGCTATCGGCGTTGTCGTTGCAGTTACAAGCCGGACGGGCACGGCAGGCCATGAAACAAATTTAACTTTATTTCAAATTTTCAGGCATATCTTCAGGTTACCTGGATGACTCCATGCCCAAGAGCACTATCGCGCTGACCGGCAAGGTCAAGGTCACCATCGGTATCCTATAAGGCAGGGAAACGAAATTGTTTCCGATCGCCGCCACACCGCCTCCAGCCTGCCGCTGCTGTCATTGGGATTGACAGGAGCGGTTAAATCCAGTACCGTAGACACAATTACAAGGCCCTGGGGGAGTTCGCAAGAGCTGAGATGGTTCCTTTTGGAATCAGACCCTTTGAACCTGATCCGGTTAATTCCGGCGTAGGAAAGCGGCTTGCACGACTGTTCATCTTATCCATGAACCCGGCCGCCTGTATCACAACAGCGCGGCTTTTTTATTATCACGAGGGATATGCCATGGGCGACTGCAGCAAACGGTTTCGTCTCGTCATCAACAATACGGCGCAAATATTCCCGCCGGTTGAGGGTGTGTATCTGATCACCGACCAGGATGACAATCTGGTGGAACGGGTGGGGGTCGCCCTGCGCGGCGGTGTGGCGGTGCTGCAGTACCGGGCCAAGGGAAAAAGCCACGAGACCCGCCTGGAGGAGGGGCGCGAGCTGAAGCAGCTCTGCAAGCGCTTCGGGGTGACCTTCATCGTCAATGACGACATTCGGCTGGCCAAAGAACTGGATGCGGACGGCGTCCACCTGGGCCAGGACGACGGCGGCATTGCCGAGGCACGGGAACTGCTCGGCCCGGGCAAGATCGTCGGCAAATCGACCCATAACCTGGACGAGGCCCTCCAGGCCGAACAGGAGGGGGCCGATTATATCGGTTTCGGCGCCATGTACCCCACCGACAGCAAGGTCATCACCCACATGCCGGGCACCAGCGGCTTGTGCGCCATCCGTGACCGCATCAAGCTCCCGGTGGTGGCCATCGGCGGCATCACCACCAGCAACGCCTGCCGGGTGATCGACGCCGGCGCCGACGCCGTGGCGGTGATCTCGTCGGTCCTGTCCAGTCCCCGCCCGGATATCGCCGCCGCCGAACTGAAACTGCTCTTCAACCGCACCTGCCCCTACCCGCGCGGCTCGGTCCTGACCGTGGCCGGCAGCGACTCGGGAGGCGGGGCGGGCATCCAGGCCGACATCAAGACCATTACCCTGCTGGGGAGCTACGCCGCCAGCGCCCTGACCGCCCTGACCGCCCAGAACACCAAGGAGGTTTCGGCCATCCACGGCCTCCCCCCTTCCTTTGTGGTGGATCAGATCACGACCGTGCTGGCCGATATCCCGGTAGACGTCATCAAGACCGGCATGCTGCACACCTCGGCCATCGTCTCGGCCCTGGCCGAACTGCTGGCGGAGCGCACCGGATATATCCCGCTGGTCATCGACCCGGTCATGGTATCCAAGGGGGGCACGGCCCTGCTGGATCGGGACTCGATCCACATCATGCAGGAACAGTTGCTGCCCCAGGCCTACCTACTGACCCCCAACATCCCCGAGGCCGAGCGCCTCTTGGGGAGAGCGATCCGCTGCGAGGCTGATATGGAGCAGGCCGCCCGCGACCTGCACGCCTTAGGCCCGGCCAACGTTCTGCTCAAGGGGGGGCATCTCGCCGGCCGCCAATCTATGGATATCCTCTTCGACGGCTACGAATGCCGGGAATATGCGGCGGAACGGGTCTTCACCAGCAACACCCACGGCACCGGCTGCACCTACGCCTCGGCCATCGCCACCTTCCTCGCCCAGGGGGAGCCGCTCAGGAGCGCCGTGGAAAAGGCCAAGGAGTTCATCTCCGCCGCCATCCGCCTGGCCCATCCCCTGGGCAAGGGGCATAGCCCGGTGAATCATTTTGCCGCCGCCCAGCAAAGCGACCGCTGACCCACACCATTAACCCTTGATACGGAGCACGCAATGACCCAACTCGAATACGCCCGCCGGGGCCTTATTACCGAACAGATGCAGATCGCAGCCGCAGCGGAGGGGGTCCCACCCGAATTCATCCGCGCCGGCCTGGCAGCCGGCACCATCGTCATCTGCCACAACATCAAGCACGCCAACGGCAACCCGCTGCCGGTGGGGACCGGCCTGCGCACCAAGATCAACGCCAACATCGGCTCGTCCTCGGACGATACCGACATGCAGAAGGAGCTGGAGAAGGCCCGCACCGCCGTGAAATACGGCGCCGACGCCATCATGGACCTCTCCACCGGCGGGCCGGTGGACGAGATCAGGCGGGCCGTGGTGGCGGAGACCAACGCCTGCATCGGCAGCGTGCCGCTCTACCAGGCCGCCCTGGACGCCGTGCGGGTCAAGAAGAAGGCCATCGTGGACATGACGGTGGACGACATCTTCGCCGGCATCATCAAGCATGCCGAGGACGGTGTGGACTTCATCACCGTGCACTGCGGCGTGACCCGCTCCACGGTGGAACGGATGAAGAACGAGGGGCGCGTCATGGACGTGGTCTCCCGCGGGGGTGCCTTCACCATCGAGTGGATGGCCTACAACCGCCAGGAGAACCCGCTCTTCGAACACTTCGACAAGCTCCTGGACATCACCAAGGAATACGACATGACCCTCTCCCTGGGCGACGGTTTCCGCCCCGGCTGCCTGGCCGACGCCACGGACCGGGCCCAGATCCAGGAACTGATCATTCTGGGAGAACTGACCCAGCGCGCCCAGGAGGCCGGGGTACAGGTCATGATCGAAGGGCCGGGGCATGTGCCCCTGAACCAGATCCAGGCCAACATCCTGCTGCAGAAGCGCCTGTGCCACGGCGCGCCGTTCTATGTCCTGGGGCCCCTGGTCACCGATATCGCGCCGGGATACGACCACATCACCTGCGCCATCGGCGGGGCCATTGCGGCCGCCGCCGGGGCCGACTTCCTCTGCTACGTCACCCCCAGCGAACACCTGCGCCTGCCGGACGTGCAGGACGTGCGCGACGGCGTGATCGCCTCCCGCATCGCCGCCCATGCGGCCGACATCGCCAAGGGGGTCAGGGGGGCCATGGATAAGGATATCCAGATGGCGAAATGCCGGAAGAAACTGGATTGGGAAGGGCAATTCGCCCTGGCGCTGGATGAGGACAAGGCCCGGGAGTTCCGCGCCAACTCGCCGGTCGCCGACCACGGGGCCTGCACCATGTGTGGCGAGTTCTGCGCCTATAAGGTCATGGACGACGCCATGAAACGCTGAGCGCCCGGCTGCCGTATTCACCGAACTGCCAAATATCACTTGACAAACCGGCGGCCACGCTTAGAATTAATTCCACATAAATTAGTAATTTACTGACCATCTGATAAGCGATACTACTAAACCGCCAGCGATGACGGGACGGATAGCCTACGGGTCTCACGGAGACAGCCGGGTGCCGAAAGATCAGATCCTGGGCACCCGTGTACGTTATGGTGGTCAAGGGGGGTCAAAACCGGTTCCGGCCGTTCTCTCCCTTGGGGAAACGGCACTACATGGGGGTGCTGTATGGCGTTTTCCCTGAATCAATCCCTCAGCCACATCGAGATCAAAGAGCCCCATGTCGCCGAGATCTACCGTTCGTCCAACAGCGCCGTTCCAACCGAGGAGCAGTGTCAGGGGCACCTGTGCGAGGCCTACGTCTGCACCGCCCGGGAAAACGATGTCTTTTCCGTGTATGTCGCCTTCTTCGACACGACCACCCACCGCCCCGTCATCTTCTCCACCACCTGTGATACCCGTAAGCCCGCCGACCAGAAGCGCCTCGTCAACGAAGCCCTGAAGCTCACCAAGTCCATGGGTTTCGACATGGAACCGGTGAAACTCGACTATAGCTCGGCCATGCGCCAGGTCATCATACACGGCATCAGCGTCATGCGCCCCCCCGCCCCCCCCCGCGGCGGGAAGCAACCAGCCAAAAGCGCCGCACCAGCCGTGGAGCCCCCCTCACCCGCGCCCTCACCAGCCGCATCGTCCGCACCAGCCGCACCAGCCGCGCCGCCCGTACCCGATGTCCCGTCGCCCGAGGTTGCGGCACGTTCCGCCGAGATTGCCGACCTCAGGACGGCGTTGAAGGATATGGAGCGTGCCAAGGCCGAAACCGAACGGATGGCCGAGCAGACCGTCACGGCCGTAAAGCAGGAACTGGAGAGGATCACCGCCTCGCACCGGGAGCGGGAGAAGGCGCTTCGGGAGGAGTTGGCCGGCAGAGAGCCGGAGGGCGCGCCGGAGAGCGGCGTTGCTGCCGGGTTGCAGGTAGAGTTGCAGGGCAAGGCCGAGGCGCTGCACGCCCTTGAGGTTCACCTCGCCCAAGAGAGCGCCCAGCGCCGGGACGCGGAGGCCAGAGCGGAGGAGTTGGACCGCCGCCGGGAACAGGCCGAAGAGGAGGCGGCCGACCTGCGCCGGGAACTGGACCGGCTCCACCAGGACGCCGCGGCCGAACGTTCGAGCGCCGAGGAGCACCGTTCCAAGGAGGTCGCCTCACGGGCCGCGGAAGAGCTTGCGGCAACGGAGCGGGAACAGGCCCTGCGGGATGAACTGGCGGCCGCCCGCCACGAGAACGGTGTCGTGCAGGGCACACTGATGAACGTCATGAAGGAACAACAGGTGCTGGTCAACGAGCGCGAGGCGCTCAGGGCCGAACTGGCAGTCGTAAAGGAGAGCGCGGGCATCGCATGGCAGCAGGATCGGGAGGCCCTGGAGCAGGAACGTGCAGATCTGCACGCAAGCGTCAAGCGGCTGGAAAAGGGCAAACGGGAGGAGCAACAGCGCCTCGAGACGCTCCTGGCCGAAAGGGAGCTTGAGCTGAAGGGGGCCCGAGCCGAACAGAAATCCCTTGCGTCCAAGCTGGAACAGGTGCAGGGCGAGAAAAAGGTGTGGGACACCCTTGCCGGCAACTTCAAGAAAAAGGCCCACAAGGCGGTGGAACGCCTCAAGCGGGAGAAACAGGCCCTGGAGGAAAGACTGAAAGAGTTGGAGCACGCCCCCGCTCCTCTTGCTCCTCCCCCGCCACCGGTCACGTCCGTGTACCCCCTCTCCGCTTCCCAAGCGCCTCTGACCGTGGAGCGCCACGTGGAATCGCCCTTTGCGGCCTTGGGGCTGGTGGATACCGGCTCGGGCTTTTCCGGGTTCGGGAGCTTCGGCGGCCCGTCAGCCGGGGGAGGAGGAGCAACCTTTCGCTATGCCCCGGACGTGGCGGTCATCTCCTACCATTCAGCCGACGACATCGTTGAGCTCTACGGTTCGGCCAACGTGGTCCAGGCGGCGCCGGAGGGGAGGCGGTCACAGATTTGCGGCGCCTACGTCTGTGTGGTTGAGCGGGAAGGGAAGGCGACCATCAACCTCGCCTGGCACCTGATCGACAGCGGCGAGGTCCTGATCTGCCTGCCGGAACAGCAGCCGGAAGCGACGGCAGACTACGCCCCCGCCCTGCAGGACGCCATCTTCTACTTCGAAAGCATCGGGTTCATGATGGACCGCTTCGAGTTGTCGCGCAATTCCCTGCGGCAGATCAAGGCGCTGGAAAAGATCGGCATCTGCAGGATGGAGGAACCGGCGGGCGAAGCAAAAGAAGACGGGGATGGGGGCGCTATACCTGCTGCCGCGTGACGTAGGCGCTGCTGCGCTGCTCGGCGAAGGTGAGGTGGGCGATCATCGCGTCGCGGGCGGTTTCCGCGTCCCTTGCCTTGATGGCCTCGAAGATGCGGCGGTGGTGGCTGAAGAGCAGGTGGTGATCGTCGCTGGTCAGGTAGACCGCACGCCAGACGGTCTGCTGAAACTCCTTCATGGCGTCGAACAGGCTCTGCATGAGGTGGAGCCAGACGATGTTGTGCGTGGCGCGGGCGATCACGATGTGGAGATTGGCATCCAGATCCTCGGAAGGCTTCAGGCCGTCCAGATTGCGCTCCATGCCGCCGATGATCTCCTCCATGCGCCGCAGGTCCTCGGGCAGCGCCCGCTGGGCCGCATAAAAGGCGGTCCAGGATTCCATCCCCTTGCGCACCTCGATCACGTCCAGCGCCCGTTCCTGCTCCGACCGGATCAGTTCGGAGAGCGGGTTCCCCCCCGAAGTTTCCACCAGGGACAGAACCACCGTCCCCCCCCCCTGATAGGACATGACCAACCCGGCCGCGGCCAGGATATTGAGCGCCTCGCGCACCGACGGGCGGGACACGCCGAACATCTCGGCCAACTCGCGTTCGGGGGGCAGCTTGTCGCCGGGGGAGAACTCCCCCGACAGGATCGAGGAACGGATCTGCTCGGCGATCTGGGCCGACACCTTCTTGGGCTTTATGGGCTGAAATTTCATGGGGGTCCGATCATGCTGAAACTAAAATCCGCCACAGAGACGCAGAGACACAGAGGACGTCAAGGACACAAGCAATCTACATCGGATGAACAGGATGAACAGAGATGAAGCAACACAAAAAAATGAATGGCTTTTGTTTTTACTTTCAACCCGGGTTTAGGTTTTATCCCCTTCATCCTGTTCATCCGATGTAAAAAACCGTCCTGTCTGTTGTGCCTCTCTTGCCTTTCTCCGTGTCTCTGCGGCAGGTGTTAAGATGTAACGATCGTAAAAAGGGGCGCCGTATACGGTGCCCCTTTTATCTACTACAGATGACACCGGTTTGCAACCTTGTCGGTTCAGGGCGTCCCGTCCAGGCTGCGCGCCAGAAGCTCCGTCACATGCACGATTCCCACCTGGGGCAACTGCTCCGCCAGCCCTTTCTTCAATTGCAGCAGGCAGCCCGGATTGCCGGTCGCCAGCAGTTCGACCCCGGTGGCCCGGATGGTGTCGATCTTGCGGGTCAGGATGCGGTCGGCCATCTCCGGCTTGGCGATGTTGTAGGTGCCGGCGCTGCCGCAGCAGGCGTCGGCCGCCTCCAACTCGCGGTACTCCAGCCGCGGGATCAGCCGGAGCAGGTCCCGCGGCTCCCGGCGGATGCCCTGGCAATGGGCGATGTGGCACGGGTCGTGGTAGGTGACCGTCAGGGGGAGCGGCTTGAGCTTGGCGCGCAACTCTTCCTGGTGCAGCGCCAGGACCTGGGAGATGTCCCGCACCTTGGCGCTGAACGCCGCCGCCTCCGGGTCCCCTTCCAGGTGATGGCCGTAGTGCTTCAGCTCGGCCCCGCACCCCCCGCAGTCGGTGACGATGAAATCCGCCTCGATCCCGCCGAAGACGGCCACGTTGCTGCGCACCGCCTCCTTCAGGCCGTCCAGATCGCCGGACAGCATGTTGGGCGCGCCGCAGCAGACCTGGTTGCGGGGGGTGACGACCCGGTAGCCGAGCTCGGAGAGCAGCCGGACGGTGGCCCGGCTCGCCTCACTGAAGATCAGGCTCATGACGCACCCCAGGAAGAAGGTCACGGTCCCCCGTTCCTCACCCCGGGCCGGCGTGACCTCTGCGATGGTCTGGCGCAGCGGCCGGGCGGGCAGGTTCGGGAGCAGCCCCTCCATGCGTTCCAGCGACTCCGGGAACAGCTTCATGACCCCCAGCTTGCGCACCAGTTTTTGCAGGCCGGTGCGCTGATAGAGGCGCATGGGGACCAGGGACGCCTCCAGACGGTCGGGATGGGGGACCAAGCGGCGCAGGACCAGATCCTCCATGAAGGAGAGCCCCTCCCCTCCCTTGCGCTCGCAGGTGAACTCCGTCACCAGCTCCCCGGCATTGACCCCGCAGGGGCAGGCCGAGGCGCACGCCTGGCAGTCCAGACAGAGGGAGAGGTACTCCAGAAGGCGCTCGGACTGGTCCAGTTCCCCCTCCTGAACTTTGCGGATCAGCGCCACCCGCCCCCGGGGGGAGGCGGTCTCCAGGAAGGTCTCCTTATAGGTGGGGCAGGAGGGGAGGCACATGCCGCAGCGCATACAGTTGATCAGTTTAACGTAATCCATTGATAAGAACCTTTAAACCTTTTACACCTGCCACAGAGACACAGAGACTCAGAGAACGTCAAAACGAAAATCAATTTTCTTCCGGTTTTCTCTGTGAATCTCTGTGTCTCCGTGTCTCTGTGGCAGACGTTACGATGTTAGAATACTTTCCCCGGATTTAATATCCCCTTCGGATCGAACGCCTGCTTGATCCCCCGCATGACCTTGATCCCCGATTCCCCCACGAGCCGCGGCAGATACCGCTTCTTGGCCAGCCCCACCCCGTGTTCGCCGGTGATGGTGCCACCCATGGCGATGGCGGCGTCGAAGATTTCGTCGAAGGCGGCGTGGGCCCGGGCGATCTCGTCCTTGTCCCGTTCGTCGGTCAGGCAGGTGGGGTGCAGGTTGCCGTCCCCGGCGTGGCCGAAGGTGCCGATGGTCAGATTGTACTTGCGGGCCGTTTCCTGAATGACCTGAAGCATGGGCGCGATGCAACTGCGCGGCACGGTGGCGTCCTCCAGGATGGTGGTCGGCTTGAGCCGCGCCAGGGCCGACAGGGCGGTGCGCCGCGCCGTGGCGAGCTTGAGCGCCTCGTCCGCGTCCTTGGCGGTCTGGAAGAAGGAGCAGCGGTGGCGCTTGCAGATCTCCTCCACGCTGGCGGCCTCCTCGGCCACCACCGCCGGGTGGCCGTCCACCTCGATCAACAGGACCGCATCCACATCCAGGGGGAGCCCCACGTGAGAATAATCCTCCACGCATTTGATGGTGACCTTGTCCAGGAACTCCAGGGTGGCCGGGATGACCTTGGCGGCGATGATGGCCGACACCGCCAGGGCGGCCTGGTTCAGTTCGGGAAAATGGGCCAGCATGGTGATCTTGGCCCGGGGCTTGGGTATCAGCTTGACCGTGATGGAGGTGAAGAACCCCAGGGTGCCTTCGGAGGAGACCAGGAGCGGATTCAGGCTGTAACCGGCTACGTCCTTCACCGTCTTGCCGCCGGTATGCAGCAACTCCCCGTCCGCCAGGACCGTGGTCAGCCCCGTGACGTAATCCGCCGTCACCCCGTATTTGAGGCCGCGCAACCCGCCCGAATTCTCGGCCACATTGCCCCCCATGGTGGAGATGTTCATGCTCCCCGGATCGGGCGGATAGAACAGGCCGCGCCCCTCCACCTCCCGGTGCAGGGCGCTGGTGATCACCCCCGGCTCCACCGTGGCGGTCAGGTTTTCCTCGTCCACCTCCACGATGCGGTTCATGCGGCTGGTCTGCACCACCACCCCGCCCCCCGACAGGGAGCCGCCCGACAGGTTGGTCCCGGAGCCGCGCGGGGTCACACTGATGCCGGCCCCGTGGCAGAGGGCCAGGATGCGGGCCACCTCCGAGAGACTGCCGGGCAACAGGACCACCCCCGGCCTGCTCTCCAGTTCGGGCGTGGAATCGTAGCCGTACACCGCCAGGGACTCCCGGTCGGTCAGGGTGTACTGGTCGCCGACGATGGTTTGCAGTTCTTTGATGAAGGATTGTTCCATGGTAGCCTCTTTGTAGGACTTATGGGACTCATAGGACTTATGTAAGTCCCATTGGTCCCATAAGTCGCATTGATCTTACGGTATCATCCACGAAAACACATAGGCTTGCAAGTACACAATCACCCCCACCACAACCGTCAGGAACAGGGAATGCTTGAGGGTGAAACGGAACAGGGTCCCCTCCTCCCCCACCATGCCGGTGGCCGCGGTGGCCACGGCCAGGGATTGGGGGGAGATCATCTTGCCCATGACCCCGCCGCTGGTGTTGGCCGCCCCGGTCAGGATCGGGCTCAAGCCCAACTGCTCGGCCGTGGCCCGCTGCAAGCCGCCGAACAGGACGTTGCTGGAGGTGTCGGAGCCGGTCAGGAATACCCCCAGCCAGCCGAGGAACGGGGCGATGAAGGGAAACCAGTGGCCGGTCTTGGTGAACACCAGACCGAGACAGTTGGTCATGCCCGAGGTGTTCATGACATAGGCCAGGCCGAGCACCGACGCCACGGTCACCGCCGGGTAGCGCATGTCGTAGAGGGTCTTGCCGAGGATGCGGAAGGTGTCGCCCATCCCCACGCCGCAGATCAGGGCCGAGAGGAACGCCGCGATCAGGATGGCGGTACCGGCGGCCGACATGAAGTTGAAGTTGTACTTGGCCGCCAGCTTGACGGGCAACTGGTCGGCCACCGCCTTGTCCAGCGGCTTGAAGCGGTCCTTGGGCACGACGTTGACCTTCACCAGCTCCTTGCACAGCTTCTGGGTCTCGGTCATCTTCTTGGCAACCAGGTCGCAACTCTTCAGCCGCTCGTCGCTCAGGACCGCCCCTTTGCCCGTCAATCCCTGCTCCACCGGTACAAAGGCTTCCTCAAGCCCCTTCAACTCCGTCAACTTTGCCGCCAGGGCAGCCTGCTTCGGGTCGGCGGGGGAGAGCTGGGCCACCTGCCGGTCGATCTCCTCGTTCACCTTGGCGATCTTCTTCAGCCCGTCTTCCGGCTTGGAGACCTTCTTGACGATCCGGTTGTGGAGCCCGTCCACCGTAATCAGGACAGCGCTCTTGTCCAGCTCGGTCTTGATGGAGGGGATGCCCCACAAAAGCACCATGACGGTCAGCGCCAGGTACGGCGCCCAGGCCCGGAAGACCTGGCCCGCGGTGTAGTTGTGCTGTTCCCTGACGGCGTCCCCGGTCTCGTGGTCGAAGGTCCAGACCTGTTTGGGGTGCCAGACCTGCAGCAGGAGCACCAGGGCCACCATGGAGAGCAGGGAGGCGGTGATGTCCGGGAGGTACGGCCCAAGGTAGCTGGCGGTGCCCCATTGGGCAAGGGCAAAGGTCGCGCCGCAGACGACGATGGCCGGCAGGACCTCCAGGGTCTTCTTGAAGCCGACCATGATCATGATCACATAAAAGGGGATGAACAGGGAGATGAACGGTAACTGGCGTCCCACCATGGTGGAGAGCTTCATGAGGCCGGCATCGTCGTACCCCATGACCCCGGCTAGGGCCACCACCGGGATGCCGATGGCGCCGAAGGCCACCGGCGCGGTGTTGGCCACCAGGCAGACACCGGCGGCATAGAGCGGACGAAAGCCGAGCCCCACCAGGGTGGCGCCGGCAATGGCTACCGGCGTGCCGAAACCGGCCGCCCCCTCGATGAACGCGCCGAAGCAAAAGGCGATCAGGAGCGCCTGGAGGCGGCGGTCCGCGGTCACCCCGGCCAGGGAGGCCCGGATGATCTCGAACTGCCCCCCCTTGACGGTGAGGTTATAGAGAAACAGGGTGGTGATGACGATGTAGAACACCGGGAAGAGACCGAAGGCGACCCCCTGGCCGAAAGCCAGCCCGGCCAGCTTGGCCGGCATCCCCCAGACAACGACGGCGATGGCCAAGGCCGAGACCACGGCCAGGGGGCCGGCGATGTGGGCCTTCATCTTGAGCACGGCCAGACAGATGAAGATGACGATGAGCGGGACGGCGGCCACCAGGGCCGACATCCCCAGGCTGCCTGCTACCGGTGTGTAGGTCTGAATCCAGGGCATGACGAACGACTCCTTCCTTACGCGGGTATGGTCTGCAAACGTTCTCTGATGGCATCATCTGTCCGCCTGTCCTGGATGTTTGACGGGAGCGAACAAAAATAAAATGAGGTTTTGTAAACTTGTATTACCAATTATATTTTTTAAAACCCCCTGTCAACTATTTTTTATATCTGCATATAAAGCCTGTTGACAAGGGTAGTTAAGATGAATTAGGTTTATATATAATTTGGTTTTACAAATTTCAAATCCCGAGATACGACCGCGCAACGATACAGCGTTTCCCCAACGGCGGCGACGCCAAAGGGCATCAAGAGACAACCGCAGACAAGGAGACCGAAGCGATGTACGAGCAATTCAAGGCCAGGGCCGAAGGGGTTGGCGCGGAGGTCTACCGTTTCAAGGACCGGGAGGGGGCGCTGGCGTTCATCCTGCCGTTCCTGCACGAGGAGGGGGGCGCCGCCCCCCCCCATTCCTGCGCCGTCTGGGCCGAGAGCCCCTTTCTGGAAGGCCTGGACCGGGAACCGCTCCGGGAGGTCGCCGGCATCAGGTTCGAGGTGAGCCGGGAGGCGGCGGCCGCCGCCCGCGTCGGCATCACCCAGGCCGAGTGGGCCCTGGCCGACACCGGAACCCTAGTGCAGGACCAGACCGCCGTGGAGCAGCGGCTGGCCTCCTCCCTGACCGACATCCACATCGCCCTCCTCCCCACCGGCAACATCATCCCGGACAAGATCGCCCTCCTGAGCAAGATCGATCCCAGGGCCAGCCGCTACATCGCCTTCATCACCGGCCCGAGCCGGACCGCCGACATCGAGCGGGTGCTGACCATCGGCGTCCACGGCCCGGAGCGGCTCGTGATCGTCTGCGTGGATGATATGGGAGGGCCGGCCCGATGAAAAAAGAATTCAGGGAATCCATAGGCAGGGCCGTGGGGAACGCCACCCTTACCGGCGCGCTGGGGAAGTTTTCCGAGGCCTACAAGGTCAACCGGGCCAAGGCCTACGAGGGGATCGATTTCGAGGCGTTGCGAAGCACCATCGCCGAGCGCAAGTCCCATGCCGCCGCCAACCTGGAACTCTTGGCGGAGACCTTTGCCAACAACGCCGAGGCCCTGGGGGCAAAGGTTTTCAGGACCAATGACCCGGAGCAGGTGAAGGAATACATCCTGAAGGTCGCCCAGGCACACGACGTGAAAAGCGTGGTCAAATCCAAGTCCATGGCCACCGAGGAGATCCATCTCAACGCCTTTCTGGAAAAGGCGGGCATCGCGGTGGGCGAGACCGACCTGGGGGAGTGGATCATCCAGCTCGCCGGCCAGAAACCGTCCCACATGGTCATGCCGGCCATCCACATGACCAAGGAAGAGGTGGCCGACCTCTTCAGCAAGGAGGTGGACGAGCGCATCGAGAACGACATCCCGCGGCTGGTCAAGGTGGCCCGCAAGGAGTTGCGCGCCAAGTTCCTCAAGGCCGACATGGGGATCTCGGGCGCCAACATCGCCGTGGCCGAGACCGGCAGCCTCGTGCTGGTCACCAACGAGGGGAACGCCCGGCTGGTCACCACCCTCCCCAAAGTCCACGTGGCCCTGGTGGGGATAGAGAAGCTGGTGGAGCGCTTCGACGACATCGTGCCGATCCTGACGGCGCTCCCCCGCAGCGCCACGGCCCAACTGCTCACGAGCTACGTCTCCATCATCAGCGGCCCCACGCCCACCACCGACGGCGCCCTCAAGGATCTGCACATCGTCCTCATGGACAACCGCAGGAGCGAGATGGCCAACGACCCCAAGTTCAAGCAGGCGCTCCAGTGCATCCGCTGCGGCTCGTGCCTGAACGTCTGCCCCATCTTCCGCCTGGTAGGGGGACACGTCTTCGGCAGCATCTACACCGGCGGCATCGGCACCATCCTCACCGCCTGGTTCGAGGAGCTGCACAACTCCGAGGATATCCAGGGGCTCTGCATCCAGTGCGGCAACTGCAAGGAGATCTGCCCCGGCAAGCTGGACATCCCCGAGATGATCATGGAGATCAGGCGGCGCCTGGTCATGGAGAAGGGGCAGCCCTTGGCCCAGAAGGCGATCTTCGGGATCGTCAACAACCGCGCCCTCTTCCACGGCATGCTGCGGGCGGCCTCCATCGCCGGCAAACCGTTCAACTCGGGCGGCTTCATCCGCCACCTCCCCCTGTTCCTGTCCGATCTGACCGACGGCCGCAGCCTCCCCGCCATTGCCGCGGAGCCGTTCCGGGACCGTTTCCCCACGATCCAACAGCCCGCCGACTGCCGGGAAACGGCGGTCTTCTTTGCCGGCTGCCTCATCGACTTTGCCTACCCGGAGATGGGAGAGGCGCTGGTCAGGATCATGAACAGGGCCGGCATCCGGGTCGTGTTCCCCGAGGCGCAGACCTGCTGCGGCGCCCCGGCCCGGTACAGCGGGGCCTACGAGGTGGCGGGCCAGAACGCCATGGACAACATCCAGGCCCTGCTGGCGGACCAAGCGGAGTACGTGGTCTCCGCCTGCCCCACCTGCACCGTGGCCCTGGCCCACGAGTTCGGCGACACCCTGGAGAGCCTGGGCCACAGGGAATGGTTGCCCCAGGCCACGGCGCTGGCGGAAAAGACCGTGGATTTCTCCACCCTGGTGAAACGGCTGGTGGACGCGGGGCGGCTCACCCTTAAGGAGGGGCAGCAACTCGGTGCCCTTACCTACCACGACTCCTGCCATCTGAAACGGACCCTGCGGGCCACGGAGCCGCCGCGTGAGTTGCTGCGCGCGGCGGGCTACGAGGTGAAGGAGATGTTCGAGTGCGACATGTGCTGCGGCATGGGCGGCTCCTACTCCATGAAGCTGCCGGAGCTCTCCGCGCCGATCCTGCAACGCAAGCTCCACAACATCAAGGAGACCGGCGCGCCGGTCGTGGCCATGGACTGCCCCGGCTGCGTCATGCAGATCAGGGGCGGGTTCGACCAGGACCGGGCCGATGTGAAGGTGAAACATACGGTGGAACTGCTGGCGGAGCGGTTGGAGAGCTAGCGGGGGATTATCAGGATAGTGTGCAGGTACCGGAAGGCCCGTTTTCGTTTGACGACGAAAGCGGGCCTTCTGCAATTACGGCCTTTCCCGGTGGATTTCACTTTGCAGCTTTGCAGAATTTGCGTATATATCGATGACGTTTTCTATTTATAGCTGGACCTACGGAGCGCATTTACATGAATTTGCTGTACACCTTCGACCTGTTGGGAACCGCCGCTTTTGCCGCATCAGGGGCGTTAGCCGGAATTCGCCGGGATATGGATGTCTTCGGCGTGCTGGTGCTGGGACTCGTCACCGCTATCGGCGGCGGTACGCTGCGCGATGTGTTGCTGGGCGACACTCCGCCCTTCATCTTCAAGGACGAGACGTACCTCTATCTTTCGGTCGCAGTGTCCCTCTTGGTATTTCTCTTTCACCGGCGGCTGATATTCCTGTCCCATCCGTTAACCTACTTCGATGCTGTCGGATTGGGTACGTTTGTGGTGATCGGCACCCACAAGGCCCTTGCCTTTAAGCTCGGTTTTTTCGGTGCCGTCATGATGGGCGTTATGACGGCTACGGCGGGAGGCATGCTCCGCGACCTGCTTTCAGCCAAAGTGCCGATGATCCTGCATAAGGAGGTCTATGCTTCGGCCTGCCTGGCCGGGGGAGCCTTGCTGTACGTGCTGCAACGGACCGCCGTGCCGCCGGACGCGACAGCCCTGATTTCGGCCTCGACCGTCATTATCCTGCGCTTGTTGGCGGTGAGATACAACTGGTCGCTGCCGCGGGCCGCACACAAGACAACATGAATGGCCAACGCCGGGGACCACCGGGCACACCGGTGTGATCTCAAACGTTAGACAAAAAACCGCGTTACTCCGCATACAACAGAAAGGGGCGCTACCAACCGGCAGCGCCCCTTCTCCATCATATGAACCGAAACCCCGGTCAGTTCCCTTCGCTCTGCGCTTTCAGCGCCTCCATCTGGTAATGGGCGCGCAGGGCGTCGGCGATCTCGGCGATATCCCCCGCCATGATGGAATCCAGACGGTAGAGGGTCAGGCCGATACGGTGGTCGGTCATGCGCCCCTGGGGGAAATTGTAGGTGCGGATGCGTTCGCTGCGGTCGCCGGAACCGACCTGCTGCTTGCGCTCGGCAGCCAGCTTGTCGTTCTGGTCCTGAAGCATGTGGTCCAGGATACGCGACTTCAGGACCTTCATGGCCTTGGCCCGGTTCTTGATCTGGCTCCGTTCCTCCTGGCAGGCCACCACCGTGCCGGTGGGAAGGTGGGTGATGCGCACGGCCGAGTCGGTGGTGTTGACGTGCTGGCCGCCGGCGCCGGACGAACGATAGACGTCGATCTTCAGGTCATCGGGCCTGATGTCGATATCCACGTCCTCGGCCTCGGGCATGATCGCCACGGTGCAGGCGCTGGTGTGGATGCGCCCCTGGGCCTCGGTCTCGGGCACGCGCTGCACCCGGTGGGTGCCGGATTCGTACTTGAGCTTGGCAAAGACCCCTTCCCCCTCCACGGAGGCGATGACCTCCTTGAAGCCGCCCCGCTCCGACTCGGAGGCCGAGATGGTCTCCACCTTCCAGCGGTTGGTTTCGGCAAAGCGGGAATACATGCGGAACAGGTCCCCGGCAAACAGGGCCGATTCGTCGCCGCCGGTGCCGGCCCGGATCTCCAGGATAACGTTCTTGCTGTCGTTGGGGTCCTTGGGCAGCAGCAGCAGTTGGATATCGGCTTCCAGTTGCTCCTTTTCCGCCTCCAGGCTCTTCAGCTCCTCCTCGGCCATCTCCTTCATGTCCGCATCGGACAACAACTCCCGGTTCTCCCCGATCTCCTCCATCACCTTGCGCCAACGGCGATAGGCCGCCACCAGTTGGCTCAGGTCGGCGTGCTCGCGGGAGAGCTTGCGGAATTCCGGCTGATTGGAGATGACCTCTGGATCGGACAGCAGCGCCTCGACTTCCTGGTAGCGCCGTTCAAGTTCCTCTATCTTGTCGAACATGTTTAAAACCTCTTAGATTCTTACACCTGCCACAGAGATGCGGAGACACAGAGAAAAGCGGGAGAGGCAAAACCATACGGTGTTGTGCCTTTGGCGTTCTCCGTGTCTCTGTGTCTCTGGGGCAGGTTTTAATTTCAGCTTACACGACCAGGCGGTCGTCCGAGTACCCGGCATTCACTTCCAGCGCCTCGTTGATGGAGCGGATGGCCACTTCCAGTTGCTGGTCGTCCGGCTCGCGGGTGGTCAGGCGCTGCAGTGCCAGTCCGGGGGCGATGATCAACTTCACCAGGGGATGGCCGTCGTTCTTGGCGCTCCACTTAAGGAACTCGTAGGAGATGCCGGCGATGAGCGGCAGCAGCACGACGCGCGAACCGGCCTTGAGGTAAAAGGGCCAGAGCTTGGGGATCAGGGAGAACACGGCGATGCTCACCAGCATGACGATCAAGAGAAAGCTGGTGCCGCAACGGGGGTGCAGGCGGCTGTGGCGGCGCACGTTTTCCACCTTCAGCTCCTCGCCCGCCTCGAAGGCGAAGATCGATTTATGCTCGGCCCCGTGGTACTGAAAGACCCGCTGGATATCGCCCATGCGGGAGATGCCCCAGATATAGAGCAGGAAGACGATCACCCGGATCACGCCGTCCACCAGGTTGAAGACGATGTTGTTGGTGCCGATGTACGGCGTCATCAGCTTGGTCAGGTAGAGCGGGAACAGGAAGAACAGGCAGATGCCGAAGCCGAAGGCGACGGTCATGGTGCCGGCCATGGCCCAGGAGGAGAGTTCGCCCTTCCCCTTGTCCTTGTCCCCCTCCTTTTCCTCCTCGGACATGGACTCGTTGGCCGAGAAGTTGAGCGCTTTGATGCCGATGATCAGCGAGCTGAACAGGGCCACCGCGCCGCGCACGATGGGGAGCTTGACCACCGGGTACCGTTCGGAGAGCGGCACCACCAGCTCCCGTTTGACCACGATCTCGCCGTTGGGACGGCGCACGGCGATAGCCATGGAACGGGGCGCGCGCATCATGACGCCTTCAATAACCGCCTGGCCGCCTACATTTATCTTTTCCATAATACCTTTCCTAAAGCAAATCTGCCACAGAGCGACAGGGGAAGCAGAGCAAAATCATACATCTGCCACAGAGACTCGGAGACACAGAGGTTCACAGAGAAAGGCAAAAAGCTGAACTGTTTTTCTCTGTGTCTCTGTGTCTCCGTGGCAGATTCTAAGATTCCATATCTGTGATTAATCCAGTGTAGCGAAGAACTCCCGCACCTCGGCGGTCTGGCCGCAGCAGAACTGCCCTTCCGGGCAGGGTCCGCCGACGCAGCCCGGTCCCGCTTCGCGGAAGATGATCGGCGCGGCCTTTTTCACCAGCCTGAGCATCTCGATGCTCATCTCCCGGATCTCCCACTGGGCCCGCTGGCAGCAGCGCAGGGCGAAGAAGTGCAGCAACTCACGGGCGTTCATGGTCATGATGATCTTGGATTCGGTGGCGTTGGGCAGGATGTAGCGGGCATCCTCGGGGGGAATCCCCATCTCCACCAGTTGGGCGTACGCCTTGTGCACCGTCTCGGACATGAAGGCGAAGATCTGCCGCGCGTCGGCATTCTCCGCGATGCTGTCCGGCATGATGGAGGTGAACTCGTCCTTGTGGGACACGTAGCGCTGGGACTGCTGGGAGAAGGAGGCGATACGGTGGCGCACCAGTTGGTGGGTGGTCACCCGGGAGATTCCCTCAATGCCGAAGGTAAAGGAGATATGCTCCAGCACCGAGTAGTGTCCCAACGACATGATCTTGTTCAGGAACTTCTCGATGTCCGTCGATTCCAGCTTGTTGCGCAATTCGCCGATGGATGTGGGGGAATAGCAGAGCCGGGCCGCCAGGGCCACCGTCAGTTCGGGATTGGGGGTATGTTCTATCAGGGTAACGTTCATGGTGTCCTGCCCGGAGCGTAAGGTTACTCGTGTCCCGGGGCTAACGGCAAAGCCCTGGATACGAAAATACAAAAAAGGGGATTTGCCTGACGACAAGATCCCCTCAATGCATTGGGCCGATGGTGTGCTACAGTTGGCCGTAACGTCTCTTGAACCGCTCGACGCGACCAGCGGTGTCCACCAGTTTCTGCTTGCCGGTGAAGAACGGGTGGCAAGCGGAGCAGATCTCGGTGTTGATCTCCTTGCTGGTGGAGCGGGTCTGGAACGTGTTGCCGCACAGGCATTTCACGGTCACCTCGGAATACATTGGGTGGATACCTTCTTTCATCTTCTCTTCCTCCTCAAGAATGCTTCTCAGTCTCAGTATAGAAATGGATGTCGTCGGCGGTTTCTATCGCAAACTATAATCGTAATGATTCAGATTCATTTTTGCAACACTTTTTTCCCGTTTCCGATTCGGAAAGGAGGGCTTTTGCGTCCAGGCAAGGAAATCAAGGGGTTGCAAGGAGGCGCACCTCAGTACGCCGCACGAAGCAAGCCCGGAGATTAACGCCGCATGGGCGAAAAAGAACCCTTTCCGGGCGGAAACTATTTGCTCATGGAGTCCAGGAAGTCCTGATTGCTCTTGGTTTCCGAGAGCTTGTCCAGCAGGAACTCCATGCTGTCCACCACGTTCATGGGGTGCAGGACCTTGCGCAGTATCCAGGTGCGGTGGAGCGAACTCTTCTCGATCAAAAGCTCTTCCTTGCGGGTGCCGGACTTGTTGATGTCGATGGCCGGGAAGGTGCGTTTCTCCACCAGCTTGCGGTCCAGGTGCAACTCCATGTTGCCGGTGCCCTTGAACTCTTCGAAGATGACCTCGTCCATCTTGCTGCCGGTGTCCACCAGGGCCGTGGCAATGATGGTCAAGGAGCCGCCCTCCTCGATATTGCGGGCCGCGCCGAAGAAGCGTTTGGGTTTGTGCAGGGCGTTGGAATCCACGCCGCCGGACAGGATCTTGCCCGAAGGGGGGATGACGGTGTTGTAGGCCCGGGCCAGCCGGGTGATGGAGTCCAGCAGGATGACCACGTCGCGCTTGTGTTCCACCAAGCGCTTGGCCTTCTCGATGACCATCTCGGCCACCTGGACGTGACGCGTCGCCGGCTCGTCGAAGGTGGAGGAAACCACCTCGCCCTTGACCGAGCGTTGCATGTCGGTTACCTCCTCCGGGCGTTCGTCGATCAAAAGGACGATCAGGTACACCTCGGGGTGGTTGGTGGCGATGGAGTTGGCGATGTTCTGGATCAGCATGGTCTTGCCGGTGCGGGGCGGGGCCACGATCAGGCCGCGCTGTCCCTTGCCGATGGGGGCAACCAGTTCCACGACCCGCATGGGAAGGTTGTCGCCGGCGGTTTCCAGCTTGAGCTTCTCATCGGGATAGAGCGGCGTGAGGTTATCGAACAGGATCTTGTCCCGGGCGACCTCGGGGGGTTCAAAGTTGACCGTTTCCACCTTGAGCAGGGCGAAATAGCGCTCCCCCTCCTTGGGGGGGCGGATCTGGCCGGAGACCGTGTCGCCGGTGCGCAGGTTGAAGCGCCGGATCTGGCTGGGGGAGACATAGATGTCGTCCGGGCCCGGCAGGTAGTTGTAGTCCGTGGCGCGCAGAAAGCCGAAACCGTCCTGCAGGGTTTCAAGAACCCCTTCGCCGAAGATCATGCCGTTTTGCTCGGTCTGGGCGTTGAGGATGGCAAAGATCAGATCCTGTTTGCGCAGGCTGGACGCGCCCTCAATGTTGAGATCACGGGCAATGGTGTTGAGCTCGTTGATCTTTTTGCCTTTAAGTTCCTGTAAATTCATCGGTTCTCCTGCGTGTAACGCGACACATACGTGCGGCGGTGGGATAAAATGGGGTTCAATGGATTTCGGGGATTTTCACTATAATCACACTAGCGCCAATTCGAAAAATTGACCTCAAATGCGGCTCTGGAAGGAACGTGCCTGGGCAGGAAACTTCCTACAAATTGAGAACTAGCTAAATTGATTAAGGATTCACTCGGAGATTCGCACAAATAAGTTCGTAAACGGGATTTTGTTTTTATATGAGGTCGAGTTTTTTCTTCTTTAGGAAACGAGTTAGAGGTTTAAAAAACGTTAGCCTTAAAAACTCGGCCTTGTCAACAATAAAATAAACGGTAAACCTCTTATTTCTCCGTTAATTGTCTTGACCATGACGAGAAGGAGGCGCTATAAAACAGTATACTATTCATTGCAGAAGCCCTCTGTGCAAGGATTGGCGCTTTTAATGAGTCCCCTTGAACTGGCACTGGTCGCAGCCCTTTTCTGCCTTCTTTCCGGCATCCCGGCTCTGTGGCCCCGCGTACCGCTCTTTACCGGCCGCAAAATCTCGGGTTGCTTCATGGCGGCCGGCGCCCTGACCGGCCTGGGCGCCGCGTTGTGGGTTCTCCTCAAAGACGGACCGGGGGGCGCCTACGCACTGGCGTGGCACTTCCCCATGGGCGAGTTGGCCTTTCGCCTCGACCCCCTGTCGGCATTCTTTTTCATCCCCCTCTTCATCGTCGCCACCTGCATCTCCCTCTACGGCTGCGGTTACTGTTCCACCACGCCGGACAACCGGGGCGAATCCCTTGTCACGTTCTATTTCGGCGTGGCTGTAGCGGCCATCGTCATGCTGCTTTTGGCCGCCAACGGCATCACGCTGCTGTTTTTCTGGGAAGCCATGGCCTTTGGCACGTTCCTGGCCATGTGCCTGGAACACGACAAACCGGAGGTCAGCCGGGCCGGACTCCACTATCTGGTGGCCAGCCATGGGACCACCATCTCCCTGTTCGTCCTGTTCGCCCTGTCCCCCTCCATGGGCGGTTCGCTCTTCCCTCCCCCCGGCTCCCTTGACCCGAACGGCTCGGGGGCCACGGCAATCCTCCTGGTCGCCCTCCTGGGCTTCGGCATCAAGGCGGGCATCATGCCGCTCCACGTCTGGCTCCCGGGGGCCCATGCCAACGCCCCGAGCAACATCTCGGCACTCATGTCGGGCATCGTCCTCAAACTGGGGATCTACGGCCTGATCCGGGTGCTCTCCTTCTTCGGGCAGCCCCCCCTCTGGTGGGGGGCGCTGTTCCTCTGCCTGGGGATCGTTTCCGCCGTCGCCGGCGTCCTCTTCGCCATCGGCCAGCACGATATCAAGCGCCTGTTGGCCTATCACAGCATCGAGAACATCGGCATCATCGTCATGGCCATGGGGGTCGCCCTGTGCGGCCTTGCCACCGGCAACCGCATCATGTTCGTCCTTGGCCAGGCGGCAGCCCTGCTCCACGTGGTTAACCATGCCCTGTTCAAGTCATTGCTCTTCCTGGGGGCCGGGATCGTCGTGCACGGCACCGGTACCCGCGACATCGACCGCATGGGAGGCCTGGCCCGAGCCCTGCCGATCACGTCCGCGGCCTTCCTGACCGGCAGCGTGGCCATCTGCGGTCTGCCCCCCCTGAACGGGTTTGTCAGCGAATTTCTCCTGTACCTCGGCATGTTTACCGGGTTCGCCACCTCGCCCGGCAGCAGCGCCGCCTTTCTGGCCCTGGCCGTACCGGCGCTGGCGCTGACCGGCGGCCTGGCCCTGGCCTGCTTCGTCAAGGTCTACGGCACGGTGTTCCTGGGCCTGCCCCGCAGCCCCCTCCCCCCCCGCCACGAGCACCCGGCCGCCACCAGCGCCATGGGCTGCCTGGCCGCCTGCTGCCTCCTGATCGGAGTGCTGCCGTTTAGCGCCACCCGCATCCTGGAGCCGGTCATCGCCGCCCTGTTCCCCCAACGGGACGCCCTGCTCCCCTCGATCCAGACCACCGCCGGCCTGGTCGGGCTGAGCATCGGGGCGGCGATTCTGTTCCTGCTCGTCTGCCTCCTGACGGTCTTCTACATCAACCGCCTCAAGGCGAAACCGCTGGAGGAGACCGGCACGTGGGACTGCGGCTATGCCGCCCCCTCCGCCTCCATGGAGTATACGGCCTCATCCCTCGCCGGGATGCTGGTGGGCATCTTCGCCGCGATCCTGCGCCCCGAGCGCCACGAACCGGCCACCAACAAGCTGTTCCCAGGCCCGGAGCGCTTCGAGTCCCACGTCCCGGAGGTGGTGCTGGACAAGGGGATACTCCCGTTCCTCGGCGCCGTGGACCGGCGTCTCGCCCTCATCCGCAGGTTACAGAACGGCCAGTTGAACAGTTACATCCTCTATATCTTCGTGGCGCTGATCGCCACCCTGTTGTTGTCCTATTTCTATTGACGCCTTCCGCGGCGCCATATCACAGCGAATTACCGACAGTGACCCACATGCTCATCCTTGACCGGCGCCCCCATACCTGCTATTTTAACGGTTCTTTTTAATCTTTTCCCCTTTCGGAGGCATAATCGTGACATTTCAGGATCTTATCCTCTCCCTGCAAGGTTACTGGGCCAAGCAGGGGTGCATCATCCAGCAGCCCTACGACACGGAAAAAGGGGCCGGGACCTTCAACCCGGCCACCTTCCTGCGGGTTCTGGGGCCCGAGCCGTGGAAAGCCGCCTACGTGGAGCCTTCCCGACGGCCGACCGACGGCCGCTACGGAGAGAACCCCAACCGCCTGCAACACTACTACCAGTTCCAGGTAATCCAGAAACCCTCCCCCATCAATATCCTGGACCTGTACCTGGATTCCCTGCGGGCCATCGGCCTCGACCCCGCCAAGCACGACATCCGCTTCGTGGAGGACGACTGGGAATCGCCGACCCTGGGGGCCTGGGGACTGGGATGGGAAGTGTGGCTGGACGGCATGGAGATCACCCAGTTCACCTATTTCCAGCAGGCGGGGGGCATCGACCTCAAGCCGGTTTCGGGCGAGATCACCTACGGCTGCGAGCGGATCGCCATGTACCTGCAGGGGGTGGACAATGTCTACGACCTGGTGTGGACCGAAGGGGTGAAGTACGGCGACATCCACCACGAGAGTGAGGTGGAATTTTCCCGGTACAACTTCGAGGAGGCCGATGTGCCCCTCCTCCTGGAACAATTCACCAAGTATGAGCAGGAGTGCCTCCGCCTGGCGGAAAAAGGGCTGGTGCTGCCGGCCTACGACTTTGTCATGAAGTGCTCCCACACCTTCAACCTGCTGGATGCCCGCGGCGCCATCTCGGTCACCGAGCGCGCCTCCTACATCGGCCGGGTACGCAACGTGGCCCGCACCTGTGCGGAAGAATACCTGCGGATGCGAGAGCGCCTCGGATTCCCGCTCTTGAAAGGAGGTGCCGCACGATGAGCGCCAAAGAACTTTTTCTCGAAATCGGCACCGAGGAGATCCCGGCCGGGTTCATCCCCCGCGCCCTGGCCGAGATGGAGGCCATGATCAGCCGGGAGCTGACCAATGCCCGTCTTACCTTCGACACGGTGCAGACCCTGGCCACGCCCCGCCGTCTGGCGCTGGTGGTCAAGGGGGTCCCCTCCCTGCAGCCCGACGCCGAGATCACCGCTACCGGCCCCTCCGTGAAGGCCGCCTACGACGCCACCGGCAAACCGACCAAGGCCGCCGAAGGCTTTGCCAAGGGACAGGGGGTCGATGTCGGTGAGCTTACGACCGTAACCACCGAGAAGGGCGAGTACCTGGCGGTGACGAAAAAGGTGACCGGCCGGCCGACCCACGAGCTTTTGTCCGAGATTCTGCCCAAGCTGATCGCCGACATCCCCTTCAAGAAGTCCATGCGCTGGGCCGACCTGGACGTGCGCTTCGCCCGGCCGATCCACTGGATCGTGGCCCTGTTCGACGGCGTCGTCGTGCCGTTTTCCTTCGGCATCGTGGAGAGCGGCACCCTGTCCCGCGGCCACCGTTTCATGGCCAACACCACCTTTCCGGTGAACAACTTTGCCCACTACCTGGAGGAATGCGAGCGGCATTTCGTCATCCCGGACCCGGAAAAGCGCAAGGAGATCATTCGCCGCGAGGCGCACCGCGTGGCCAAGGCCGCAGGCGGCCACCTCCTGCCGGACGAGGAGTTGCTGGACCAGATCGTCTACTTGGCCGAGTACCCCAGCGCCGTGCACGGCACCTTCTCCCCCGAGTTTCTCAAGGTGCCCAAGGAGGTGCTCATCACCTCCATGCGCAGCCATCAGCGCTACTTCTCCATCGTGGACGAGGGCGGCAAGCTGTTGCCCGGCTTCATCACCATCAACAACACCCTGACCGACGACCCCTCGGTGGTGGTCAAGGGGAACGAGCGGGTTCTGCGCGCCCGGCTCTCCGACGCCCGCTTCTTCTTCGAGGAAGATCAGAAGGTCAAGCTGGACGACCGGGTGGAGGCGCTCAAGAAGGTGGTCTACCAGCAGAAACTGGGCACCTCCTTCGAAAAGATGGAACGCTTCCGCACCCTGGCCCAAGGGCTGGCGGAACAGCTCAACCCTGCGGTCAAAACACAGACGGCACGCGCCGCCTGGCTCTGCAAGGCCGACCTGGTGAGCGGCATGGTGGGCGAGTTCCCGGAGGTCCAGGGGATCATGGGGCGCGAGTACGCCCTGCTGGAGGGTGAGGAACCGGCGGTGGCGGGCGCCATTGCCGAGCATTACCTGCCGATCCAGGCCGGCGGCGAACTGCCCGCCTCGGACATCGGCGCCTTTGTCTCCATTGCCGACAAGCTGGACACGGTCTGCGGCTGCTTCAGCGTGGGGCTCATCCCCACCGGCGCCGCCGACCCCTATGCCCTGCGGCGCGCCACCATCGGCATTATCGCCACGATCCTGGACAGGGGCTACCGCCTCTCCCTGACCGCCCTGATCGACCGGGCGCTGGACCTGTTGGCCGCCAAGCTGACGCGTCCCAAGGAACAGGCTGCGGCCGAGGTCGGGGAGTTTTTCCGCGGCCGCTTCGTCAACCTGCTGGCGGGCGGCTACCCCGCCGATGTCATCGAGGCGGCGGTAGCGGCGGGCTTCGACGATCTCGTGCAGGTCCGGGACCGCATCGCGGCCCTGGCCCAATTCAAGTCCCACCCCGATTTCGAGCCGCTGACCGGGGCTTTCAAGCGGGTCGGCAACATCATCAAGGAAGGCCTGGACGCGCCGGTCGATCCGGCCCTGTTCCAGGACAGCGCGGAAACCGGGTTGTACACGGCCTTCCAGACGGTGAAGAACTCGGTGGAGAGCGGCATTGCCGCCGGGCGCTGGCAGGAGGCCCTGGCCGAGATCGCCGCCCTGCGCGGCCCCATCGACGCCTTCTTCGACAAGGTCATGGTCATGGCCGAGGACGAGCGGATACGGACCAACCGCCTGGCCCTCCTCACGGCCATCGCCCGCATGTTCGGGCAGGTGGCCGACTTTTCCCGCATCGCGTAGCAAAGGCCCCATGGGACTCATAAGTCCTATGAGTCCCATGGGGCCCATGAAGCAAATATTATTAGCATCACTGGCAACGGCGCCGGTGACAACGCGTTGAACACTGCAATCATCCCCCAAGGAGCATGCCACCAATGTCATTTATTGTACGCGTCATCATCGGCAACACCATCGTCATCCTGCTGGGCGTAACGGCCATGGTCACCCTCAATACCGGGAACGCGCTCTGGCTCGACATCCTCTTCGGCCTGGCCATGGTGGCCGCCACGTCACTGGTCCTCGGCATCATCAGCAGCCGCACCTTCAGCCCCCTGGCCGGCCTGGTGGCCGCCCTGGAAAAGGCCGCCGGCGGCGACCTGTCGGTGCGCGCGGAGGTCACGGGCGACGGAGAACTGGGCCGCCTCGCCGTTGCCTTCAACAGCATGATGACCGACATGAACAAGGCCATGCGGCAATTCTTCTCCGTGGCGGACCTGGTCCGGGACTCGGTGGAGATGGTCAGTTCCACGACCCACTCCATGGCCCTGGCGGCCGAGGATGTGGCCCAGCAAGCGAGTACCATCGCCACCGCCAGCGAGGAGATGTCCGCCACGTCGGGGGATATCGCCCGCAACTGCCTGTTTGCCGCCGAAAACGCCCAAAAGGCCACGGACCAGACCCACAGCGGCGCCCAACTGGTCCAGAACAGCGCCCGGCTGATGGACAACATCGCCCAGCGGGTCAACGAGTCGTCCACCACCGTTGAGGGACTGGGGCAGCGCTCGGACCAGATCGGGGCCATCGTCAACACCATCCAGGACATCGCCGACCAGACCAACCTGCTGGCCTTGAACGCCGCCATCGAGGCGGCCCGGGCCGGGGAGCAGGGCCGCGGCTTCGCCGTGGTGGCCGACGAGGTGCGGGCCCTGGCGGAACGTACCACCAAGGCGACCAAAGAGATCAGCACCATGATCAAGTCCATCCAGGAGGAAACCCAGGCCGCCGTCGGCTCCATGTCCGAGGGGGTCGGCGAGGTGAAGCGCGGCACCGCGGAAACCACCCGCTCCGGGGAGGCGCTGGAGGACATCCTCAACAAGATCAACGACCTGACCATGCAGGTCAGCCAGATCGCCACCGCGGCCGAGGAGCAGACCGCCACCACCCAGGAGATCACCAACAACATCCAGATGATCACCGACGTGGTCAACGGCAACGTGGAGAACGCCCGGAGCACCACCGCGGCCACCGGCAAGCTGGCGAGCCAGGTGGATGAATTGCACCAGTTGGTCGGCCACTTCCGCCTCGCCAAGGTCATGGAGTGGGACAGCAGCTTCGCCACCGGGGTCAGCCAGTTCGACCAGCAGCATATAAAGCTGTTCGACATGGTCAACGAACTGCACGACGCCATGCAGCAAAAACGGAGCAAGGAGGCCATCGGCTCGATCCTCGGCCGCCTGATCGAATACACCGCCTCCCATTTCGGCGCCGAGGAAGATGCCTTCCGCACATCGGGCTACCACGAGGCTGCCCAGCACAAACAGCACCATACCAAGCTGGTGGATCAGGTGCTCGATCTCCAACGCAAGTTCAACGCCGGCGAGACCCTCCTGACCCAGGACGTGATCATGTTCCTCCAGGACTGGCTGATCAACCACATCAAGGGTGTCGACCGGAAGTACGGCCCCCACCTGACTGCGAGCGGAATAAAATGATAGCGATCATCGACTACGGGATGGGCAACCTCCGTTCCGTCCAGAAGGGTTTCGAAAAGGTCGGTTTCGAGGCGGTGGTTACCGCCGATCCCCGGGTGGTGCTGGAAGCCGAAAAGATCGTCCTGCCGGGGGTGGGCGCCTTTCGCGATTGCATGCGCAACCTGGAGGCCGCCGGCTTCGTGGAGCCGATCCTCTCGGTCATCGCCCAGGGGCGTCCCTTTCTGGGGATCTGCGTCGGCATGCAACTCCTCTTCACCGACAGCACCGAATTCGGCCTCTACAAGGGCCTGGGGGTGATCCCCGGCCACGTGCTCCGTTTCCCCGAGGGGATGGAGGCAGGGGGGGAAAAGCTCAAGGTCCCCCAGATGGGGTGGAACCAGCTCTCCTTCAAGCGCCGTCCCCCCGCCTTCGAGGGGATCGCCGACAACGCCAACGTCTACTTCGTGCACTCCTACTACGTGAAGCCGGACGACGACGGCGTCACCGCCACCACCACCGACTACGGCATCCAGTTCTGCTCCTCGGTCTGGCGGGACAACATCGTCGCCACCCAGTTCCATCCCGAGAAGTCCCAGGACGTGGGGTTGCGGATACTTAAAAACTTCGCCGCGATGAAGGATTAACGTCTAGAATCTGCCACAGAGGCACAGAGACACAGAGGTTCACAGAGAAAACCAGAAACAGGTTGTGGTTTTGACGTTCTCCGTGTCTCTGTGTCTCTGTGGCAGATGTTATTTTTTGGGTGTTCAAAATGAAAGGTACTTATGATCGTCATACCCGCCATTGATCTCAAGGAAGGAAAATGCGTCCGCCTCGAACAGGGGCTGATGGATAAGGATACGGTGTTCAACGACGACCCGGCCGCCCAGGCCCTGGAGTGGCAACGCCAGGGGGCTGAACTGCTCCATATCGTAGATCTGGACGGTGCCTTTGCCGGCGAGCCGAAGAACCGGTCGGCCATCGAGGCCATCATCAAGGCGATCGCCATCCCGGCCCAGCTGGGGGGCGGTATCCGCGACCTGGCCACCATCGAGGCCTACCTTAGCCTGGGGTTGTCGAGGGTGATCATCGGCACGGCAGCCCAGCGCAACCCGGACCTGGTGAAGGAGGCCTGTCGCCGCTTCCCCGGCCAAATCGTGGTGGGCATCGACGCCAAAAACGGCATGGTGGCGGTCCAGGGATGGGCCGAGGTGACCGACATCAGCGCCGCCGACCTGGCCCGGAAATTCGAGGGGTTCGGGGTTGCGGCCATCATCTACACCGATATCAGCCGCGACGGCATGTTGCAGGGGCCAAACCTGGAGGCCACCAGGGCTCTGGCCGAAGCCGTCGCCATCCCGGTGATCGCCTCGGGCGGGGTCTCCCGCCTGGAGGACATCCGAAACCTCATGGCCATCGAGAAGAGCGGCGTCACCGGGGTCATCACCGGCAAGGCGGTGTACACCGGCGCCATCAAACTGGCCGAGGCAATCGCCATCACCAAGGGAGAGGCCTGACATGCTGACCAAACGCATCATCCCCTGCCTGGACGTCAAGGGGGGCCGGGTCGTCAAGGGGGTGCAGTTCCTGGAACTGCGGGACGCCGGGGACCCGGTGGAGATCGCCGAGATGTACGACCGGCAGGGGGCCGACGAGCTGACCTTCCTGGACATCACCGCCTCCAGCGACGAGCGTAACATCATCATCGACGTGGTGCGCCGCACCGCCGAGCGGGTCTTCATGCCACTCACCGTGGGTGGCGGCATCCGCACCGTGGACGACATCCGTCGCCTGTTGAACGCCGGGGCCGACAAGACCTCCATCAACACCGCCGCCGTGCAGCGGCCGGAATTCGTCCAGGAGGCGGCCGAGCGCTTCGGCTCCCAATGCACCGTGGTGGCCATCGACGCCCGCCGCGTGCCGGGCGAACAACGCTGGGAGGTCTACACCCATGGCGGCCGCACGCCCACCGGCATCGACGCCGTGGAATGGGCCGTGAGGATGGAGGAGTACGGTTCGGGCGAGATCCTCCTCACCAGCATGGACCGGGACGGCACCAAGGACGGGTACGACCTGGAGTTGACCCGGGCCATCGTGGATGCGGTCTCCATACCGGTCATCGCCTCGGGGGGCGTGGGAAATCTGGAGCACCTGTACGACGGCTTCGTGAAGGCGGGGGCCGGGGCCTGTCTGGCCGCCTCCATCTTCCACTACCGGGAGTACACCATCGGCGAGGCCAAACAGTATCTTCACGATAAAGGGGTGGCGGTAAGATTATGAACGAACGCGACGACATCATCCAGGCGGTGTACCAGGTCATCCTCGACCGCAAGAACAACCCCACGGAGAACTCCTATACCGCATCCCTGATGCACAAGGGGATCGACAAGATCCTCAAGAAGGTCGGGGAAGAGGCGACCGAGGTGGTCATCGCCGCCAAGGGGGGCAAGCGCGATGAGATCGTCTACGAGACCAGCGATCTCGTCTTCCATCTCCTGGTCCTTCTGGGGTACTGCGACATCCCCCCCGAAGAGATCTTCGCCGAACTGCGCCGGCGTTTCGGCATGTCGGGCATCGAGGAGAAGAACTCCCGCCCGGCATAACATCCCGATACAATCTCAAATCTGCCACCGAGACACAGAGACTCAGAGGAAAACCAAAAACGGGGGAAAAGCGCCGGCAGCCCCCCTGAAAAGAGGTTATGCCTTTGATGTTCTCCGTGTCTCCGTGTCTCCGTGTCTCCGTGTCTCCGTGTCTCGGTGGCGGCTGTTGGCCTTTCCCCCGTGTCGGGTCGTGGTATTGACTTTTATATTGACAATAGAATATTTGCTGTTATGATAACAATCTTGCGAAATTCTTACATAACGGCCTCATACGCATCAGGATGTACCACTTTACAATGAGGGGGGGGATTATGGATGCCGGGAGTAAAGATCAAGGAAAATGAACCATTTGAACTCGCCCTGAAGAAGTTCAAGAAACAGTGCGAAAAGGCGGGGATTCTTTCGGAGGTTCGCAAACGCGAGCACTACGAGAAGCCAAGCATCAAACGGAAGAAAAAGGCGATCGCCGCACGTAAGCGCGCCCTCAAGAAACAGCGTAAGATGGTAGATTAGGACAAGACATGACACTCAAGGAACAACTTGATACTGCGATGAAACAAGCCATGAAGGCGCGGGATGACCTGCGCCTTTCGGCTGTTCGCATGGTCCGCTCCACGATCAAGAACCGCGAGATCGAGCAGCAGCGGGAGTTGGACGATCAGGGAGTCATTGAGGTCATCTCCTCCATGGTGAAACAACGCCGCGAGTCGATCCGGCTCTACGGCGAGGGCAACCGTCCCGATCTGGTGGCAAAGGAGGAAGCTGAGTTGGCGGTTCTGCTCGGCTTCCTTCCTGCCCAGCTGACCGGCGACGAGATCGCCGAACTGGTGGCCAAGGTCATCGGGGAAACAGAAGCCCACGGCATCAAGGACATGGGCAGGGTCATGAAGGCCCTTACCCCCCTGACGGCGGGCCGGGCTGACGGGAAGACCGTCAGCGACACGGTCAGGCGACTGCTCTCCTGATGTGCCTGCCGGTGATTTCCGGTGATCGAAGTTCTGTATTCTGTTACACGGAAGGGGCTATCTTTTGATCGCCCCTTCCGTGTAACAATTGTCTGTGCAATGACGTCTGTACCAATCAGGAGTAATGTGACGCCCCCCGCGAGCAACAACCGCCGGGAGGACGCGCACAGGCCGATATCTCTGCCCGACAGCCGGCACATGGTTCCCCGATGAATGCTTTCAATATCATTATTCTAGCGGTTCTCCTCTTTTTTGCTCTCAAGGGACTGGCTCGCGGACTCGTCAACGAAGCCTCCTCCCTGGCCGGCCTGCTTCTGGGCGCCTGGCTGGCGTATCATTTCTATCCGGCCGTTTCACAGCCGATACGGGCCCTCACGCATTTGCCGATGCAGATCTGCGCCTTTCTGGCCTTCGTCCTGATCCTGCTGATAACGGGCATCATCGTCCACGTTGTCGGCAACATCGTCACCACCGCCCTGCGCCTCGTCATGCTGGGGGGCCTCAACCGGGTGGGAGGGCTGTTGATCGGGACGGCCGAGGGGGTGCTGTTGCTCAGCCTGTTGTTCAGCACCGCCACCGCAGGCTTCATGCCGGAAAAGCTGAAAATAAAGATCAAGAACACGGAATCGGCCAGCATGCTGGCGCAGACGGGCGATAAAATACTCTCACACTGGCGGAGCGGAGCCACCACACAACAATGATCCCCGAAGAAAAGGTGCGGGAGATTGCAGAACGCGTCTCCATACTTGAGGTTGTCTCGGATTACGTCCAACTGAGACGCGCCGGGGCGAATTATGTGGGGCTGTGTCCGTTTCACGGGGAAAAGACCCCGTCGTTCAACGTCAACCCCGCCCGGGAGATCTTTCACTGTTTCGGCTGCGGCGAGGGTGGCAACGCCTTCTCCTTTGTCATGAAAATGGAGGGGGTCGGGTTCCCGGAAGCGGTCAAGCTCCTGGCCCGGAAGGCCGGGATCGAGATCGAGGAACGGCAGTTGACCCCGGCCGAGCGGCACGCCCAGGACGAACGGCAGCAGTTCCAGCGGATCAACGAGCTTGCCGAAGAGTATTTCCGGACGGTGCTCCTCAAGGAGCCCGCGGGACAGGCTGCCAGGAATTATCTCAAGGATCGAGCCGTGGACGAGACCCTGGCCGCCGATTACCGGCTCGGCTTTGCCCCGGACCGCTGGGACGGCTTGGCCAAACATCTTAAAGCCCATGGTGCGGACCTGGAAACCGCCCAAAAACTGGGTATACTACGTAAAGGGGACAACGGCTGGCACGACCTGTTCCGCAATCGCCTGATCTTCCCGATCCGCGACCACAAGGGGCGCGTCATAGCCTTTGCCGGGCGGGTGCTGGATACGTCGCTCCCCAAATACATCAACTCGCCGGAATCGCCGCTGTATCACAAAAGCGCGGTGATGTTCGGCCTGGACATGGCCCTGCCGGCCATCAGAACCGAGAACAGCGTCATCATTGTGGAGGGGTATTTCGATCACCTGGCCCTGTACCGGGCCGGGATACGCAATGTGGTCGCCACCTGCGGCACGGCGTTGACGACAATCCATGCGGGGCTGATCAAGCGCCACGCGGCAAGGGTCTACACCCTGTTCGACAGCGACGCCGCCGGCCTCAAGGCGACCTTTCGCTCCATGGAGTTGTTTCTCGACCAGCGCATGCCGGCCTACGTCATCACCCTGCCCAGCGGGGACGACCCGGACAGTTTTCTGGCCAAAAACCCGGTGGAGGCCTTCACGGCCTGCCGGGACAAGGCGCGGCCCATATTCGATCACTTTGTCCGCTCCCTGCTGGTCCGCATCCCGCCGGACAGCGTGGACAACAAGGTGCGGGTCATCGACGAGGTGATCCCCCGCTTCAAGAAGATCGCCGATCCGGTGGAGCGGGACCTGTACGAGAAGGAGATCTGCCGCCTGCTGGGCATCACGGTGCACGCCTTCCGCAAGCGCCAGGGAGGGATGCAGGTCACGGCACGGGACATGCCCGCCGGAGGCCAGCCCCCGGCACATCAGGGGGACCGCTCCCAGGACACCCTGCTGGCCCTGTTGATCAGGTATCCCGAGGCGCGGGGCGAAATTCGCGCATTCGGGGTGGATAACTTTTTCGAGGGACCGCACCGGCAGGTGGCCGAAGCGGTACTCGTTTCGCTCGACAGCAACGATGATTCGAGTGATGTGCAGAACCTCCTGGATCGGCTGGAAGATCCCGACCAGAGGCGGATTCTCTCCCAGGTGCTCGTGAACGACGATCACCTGGCTGATATAGACTGGCGAACGGTCCTTGCCAACTACAAGCGCAACAAAGAGAAGCGTGCGCTCCACTCCATCCGCGACATCGCCGCACAACTGGCGGTCCTGGATCCGGACAGCGACGCATACCGAGCGCTCTTGCAGCAGGCCGACGCCTTGCGTACCAGAAAATCGAAGCTGTAGCCCGCGGGCTGCATTTGAGGTGAAAAATGGCAAAGAAGAACATGGACGATGTGAAACAATTGATCGATCTCGGCAAGGAAAAGGGTTTCCTCACCTTCGACGAGGTCAATGACATACTCCCGCCCGATATCGCCACCGATCAGATCGATGACGTCATGGGCATGTTCGGGGATATGGATATCGAGATTGTTGACTCCGCCCAAAAGGTCAAGATCCCCAAGATGAAGATAGACCTGGAAGAGGACGAGGATGCCGAGGGGGAGGCCGAAGAGGTCGAGTTCGAGCCCGGCTCCATCGGCAGAACCAGCGACCCGGTGCGCATGTACCTGCGCGAGATGGGCTCGGTTTCCCTGCTCACCCGCGAGGGAGAGGTGGAGATCGCCAAGCGCATCGAGGACGGCGAGCGGGACGTGGCCGGCATCATCCTCAATACCCCCATCACCGTGCGCGAGGTCCTGCAACTGGGGGACAAACTGCGCAAATTCCAGATGAACGCCTCCGAGATCAGCAAGGAGGTCGAGGAAGAGGAGCTGGAGGAGGACGAGGAGGATGTGCAGAAGACGCGCATCCTTGCGGTCATCGATGAGATCGCTGCCCAGGACCAGCTTCTGACCGAACTGGCCGAGCAGTTGGGGGCGGCCAAGTCGGCTGCCAAGAAAAAAGAGTTCGAGAAAAAGGTGCGCGATGCCAAGGAGCGGCAGGCCGACCTGCTCAAGTCCCTGCGCCTGAAGGACCGCCACATCAACAAGATCGCCGAGCGCCTCAAGGAACTCTCCATCAAGGTGGAGCGGCTGGGGACGGAACTCATCGATCTGGAGACCATCATCCCGGCGGAGAAGCTGAGGGTGCTGGTTGACAAACTCCACCAGGAGGACGAGAAGGCCATCTCCGAGCTCAAAAAGCTCAAGCTGGGGGTCGAGGAGACCCAGAAGCTGGAAAAACGCCTGCGCAACGCGGCCCGCAAGTTGCAGAAGGTGGAGCAGGAGTCCGGTTTCAAGGCCAGCGACCTCTCCACCGCCCTGAAGGCCATCGAGCAGGGTGAGGCCAAGGCCCGGATCGCCAAGTCGGAACTGATCGAGGCCAACCTGCGCCTGGTGGTCTCCATTGCCAAGAAATACACCAACCGCGGCCTTCAGTTCCTGGACCTGATCCAGGAGGGGAATATCGGCCTGATGAAGGCGGTGGACAAGTTCGAATACCAGCGCGGCTACAAGTTCTCCACCTACGCCACCTGGTGGATTCGCCAGGCCATCACCCGCGCCATCGCGGACCAGGCCCGCACCATCCGCATCCCGGTCCACATGATCGAGACCATCAACAAACTGATCCGCACCAGCCGCCAGTTGGTCCAGGAGAACGGCCGCGAGCCCTCCCCCGAGGAGATCGCCGAGCGGATGCAACTGCCCCTGGACAAGGTGCGCAAGGTGCTCAAAATCGCCAAGGAACCGATCTCCCTGGAGACCCCCATCGGCGAGGAAGAGGATTCCCACCTGGGGGATTTCATCGAGGACAAGGCCGTCATATCGCCTATCGAGGCGGTCATCAAGGCCAACCTTTCCGAGCAGACGGCCCGGGTGCTGTCAACCCTGACCCCCCGTGAGGAAAAGGTCCTGCGCATGCGCTTCGGCATCGGCGAGAAGAGCGACCACACCCTGGAGGAGGTCGGCCAGGATTTCGAGGTCACCCGCGAACGCATCCGCCAGATCGAAGCCAAGGCGTTGCGCAAGCTGCGCCACCCCAGCCGCAGCAAAAAACTCAAAAGCTTCGTGGAGTAACTGCCCATGCGTCGTTCACCGATCACCTCCCTCATCATCCCGACGCTGGCCCTTTTCCTTCTGCTCGCCGGGGCGCTCTGCGCCCCGGCGGCAGAGCTTGACGACTCCAACCTCTTTGTCGAGGCCTTCAACGCCTACCAGAAGAAGGATTACCTCCTGACCATCGACAAGGTCAAACAGCTTACCCAGGTCTTCCCCGACACCCCGCTCAAGGACGTTTCCCTGCTGCTCCTGGCCCGTTCCAGCCTGAAATCGGGCGACAATGCGCTGGCGGCCCGGACCGTCAACCAGTTCCTCAGCGAATTTCCGGCCACCCCCTTGCGGTCGAGCATCGAGGACGACCTGCTCACCCTGGGCGCGCGCCTGCACAAGGGCGAAAAGCTCACGGAAAACAGGGCGCTGCACATGGCCGCCGTAAAGGTGCGCAACGAGCAGCTCGCCATCGAGCGGGCCATCGCCGAACGGCAGGAACAGGAACGCCTGGCCCGGCTCAAGACCGAGCAGGAACGCATCGCCCGGGAGAAGGCCGAGCTGGAACGCCGGGAGCGGGAACGGATTGCGGCTGAAAAGGCCGCCAAGGAGACGATCCGCACCGCCACCGCCGTCACCGTGGAGCAAAGCCGGATCGCCCAGGCGGGCCAGAACGGGACGCTCCCCTTCGAGATCGCCAACCGCACCGGCAACAGCGAGGAGTACCTTTTGGAGGTCGACGCCCCCGCGGAATACGGCGCACAACTGTCGGCCGAGACGACGCCGGGCGCGGCCCCAGGCCGCGTGACCGTCGGGGCGGGGCAGTCCTTCAAGGGCGCCATCTCGTTCCATATCCCCTCCGACCGGGTGGATGGCGAACGCAAGAGCATGTCGCTCAAGGCGGTTTCCGCACGTTTCTCCGATGTTGCATTGACGAAGGAGACCCTGGTGACCATCACCGCGCCGCTGGTGCGTGTGGTCGCCCGGCCGGCCAGCCAGAGCATCGTCCCGGGCGGACAGGTCCGCTACCGCATGACCGTGCTGAACATCGGGTCCCAAACGGCCCAGGAGTTGACCGGACGGCTGATCCTGCCGCCCCAGTTCGAATTCCCGGAGGCCGAGAACCCCCAGTTCCACCGGGAGGGAGCCGATGTCCTGTCGTTCAAGATCGATCCCCTGGAAACCGGCAAGATGTCGGAATACTACCTCAACCTGCGGGTGCGTGACGACAGCGCCATCGGGCAGGAGGTGCGGTACCGGGTGGAGGTGTTCAACGGGCAACTGCAACGCAAGGAAACCTTCGCCTCCAGCGCCGCCGTGGTGCAGGGGAAATAATCGCATAACAACTACCATAGCATGATACCAAACGACCTCCGGGGTGGCTTCCCCCCGGAGGTCGTTTGCGTTACAATCTGTTGAGGCAGATTCTATTTGTAAGTGCACCACATGAGGCAAGAGCAGGACATCTCAGGTTCAACCATAATCCATATCTTGGGAGCAAGACAATGCATATTGACAGTTAGACTTGACAGTTTAACTGTCAATATGGCATGATCTACTCATGTCATCGTCCAAACACATTGAAACGGCTGTAAGCGAATTGACACTTGCCTTGGGTTCACTTATCAGGCGTATTCGCGCGGCAGCCCCTTCGGAACTTAGTGAACTGTCATGGACGCAAAAATCCGTGATCATCCGCCTTGACAAAGACGGCCCAACAACCGCAGCAGATCTTGCGCGCGCCGAGGGGGTAACGTCGCAGTCCATGGGAACGGCCATCGCAACGCTGGCAAGAATGGGGCTGGTCGAACGCGAGGCGCACCCTACCGACGGTCGCCGGATGAACATCGTTTTGACCGCCAAAGGCAAGGCTATGCGCACGAATGTGCGAGAGGCCAAACATGCCTGGCTGGCTCACGTCATAGGAAAACTCGACAGGAAAGAGCAAGAAAAGCTCTTCGCGGCGGGCGAAGTCATAAAAAAACTCGTTGATCTATGAGAAATTCGCTTTTCCATGCCGGGCGCGCATTACGGTACCGGAATTTCAGGCTCTTTTTCATGGGGCAAGGCATTTCGCTCGTCGGCACCTGGATGACGCGAATGGCGACCGGCTGGCTGGTTTACCGGCTGACTGGTTCGGCGCTCCTTCTCGGCATTGTCGGCTTTGCAGGCCAGATTGTTCCTTTCCTTCTTCAACCATTGGCAGGAGCATGGGTTGAAAGAATGGATCGCCGGAAACTCCTGATCCGGACGCAGGCCGCGGCAGCCATCCAGTCTTTTGTGCTTGCGGCCCTCACCCTCAGCCACATTATTACGATTTGGGAGATCATCGCGCTCAGCGCCCTGCAGGGGCTGGTCAATGCCTTTGATGCGCCGGGCCGCCACTCATTTTTTATCCAAATGATTGAGGATCGGAACGATCTTGGAAACGCCATTGCCCTGAACTCGACAATGGTCAATGGCGCGCGTCTGCTGGGGCCTGCCCTTGCCGGGGTCACGATCGGGCTTGTCGGGGAGGGCGGATGCTTTCTGATCGACGGCATAAGTTATATAGCGGTCGTCGCATCGCTTCTCATGATGAAGATCAAGCCGGTGGAAACAGCGCATACGGCGGACAATCTGTTCAGGCAAGTGCGTGAGGGGTGGAATTATGTCCGCGGTTTCTCCCCTCTCAGGACGATCCTTCTGCTTTTCTCCATCGTCTCGCTGATGGGGTATCCGTATATGGTTTTGCTGCCTGTCTTTGCAGGTCAGGTTTTCCATGGCGGCCCCTATGCATTGGGCTGGCTTACGGCTGCTTCCGGGCTGGGGGCGCTCATTTCCGCGCTTTCCCTTGCATTCCGAAAATCGGTTGTCGGCTTGACGCGCACGATTCAGATGAGTTCGGCTACCCTCGGAGTTGCGCTCATCCTGTTCGGCTTCTCCCGCCAGTTCGCTCTGTCGCTTTTGCTCATGGGATTTGCGGGTTTCGGCATGATGCAGAGCGCTTCCGCGAGCAATACGGTTATCCAAACCCTTGTGCCCGAGGATAAGCGGGCCCGCGTCATCAGCTACTACGCGATGGCATATTTCGGTTCGGCCCCCATCGGCAGCCTGCTGGCAGGCGCCTTGGCCCAGAAGATCGGCGCTGCCGGCACGATTATCATCACCGGGACATTCTGTTTTGTGGGCTCGCTGTGGTTCTCGCTGCAAATGCCCAAAATCGGAACGGCCATGCGTCCGATCTATCAGGAAATGGGGCTTTTGCCCAAACAACCCTGACAAGGAGCCGTGAAATGAAACTTGAACCGTCCAAAACCGCCGTACTGACGCTTGACCTTCAAAAAGGGATATTGGCGATGGTGGACGGCTATGAAAGCGTTCTTCCCAACGCATCCAGAATCGTGGAACTGGCCCGAAAGAAAAAGTATCAGCTTGTCCATGTGGGGCTGGGATTTTCCGAAGGCCACCCGGCAGTAGCCGATTGGGACACGCCCTTTCTCAGGGCCCAACAAAACAATCTTTTTGTCAAAGGAAGCCCATCCGCCGAATTTCACAGCACGATTGCCCAACCCGGCGACCTGATTATCTATAAACAACGCATCGGCGCGTTCTCCGAGAACCACCTCAACCTGACGCTTCGCGCCCGCGGAATTGAAAATCTGGTCCTTTTCGGCATTTCCACCAGCGGCATCGTCCTTGCGACCGTCACCAGAGCGTTCGACTTGGATTTCAGGCTTACCATCATTCGCGATGCCTGCTGCGATGCGGATGCCGAGGTCCATCGCGTTCTGACGGAAAAGATATTTCCAAAACGCGGAGCGGTTACCACTACGGACGCGTTTATCTCTGAACAGGAATAACCAACCGGGAGGAACTCAACATGAACGTGGCAAACCATATCGCGTATTTTTTCGGCGGCGCCTTCCTCGCCAACGCCATTCCGCATATCGTCAGCGGCATGATGGGGCATGCCTTTCAAAGCCCTTTCGCAAAGCCGTCCGGCGAAGGGCTTTCGTCATCCACCGTTAATGTCATCTGGGGCTTCTTTAATGTGATGGCGGCGTATCTTCTTATTTTCCACGTTGGGACTTTCGACCTCTATGCAACCACGGATGTTATTGCCCTGGGAATGGGCGCCTTCCTGATCGCCCTTTATTCGGCGCGCCATTTTGGAAAATTTCATGGCGGCAATTCCCCCGCTAGCGGATGCATCTGACCCGGATGGTGTTTTGTGGGAGGCTGGGGGCAGAATGCAACTATAGCCTTGCCGGAAAACAATTAATTGTATTATTGCTCCGGAATGTTGGGCTTAATCACTCTGCTCAGGCCCCTTGAAGAGGCAATCGTGTAGGTCGAAAACGGCGTACCAGCATGGGCACGACGAACATCGCGGCGAGGACGATCAGCATGGTCGTGTTGGGGTCGTGAAAGTAGGAGTTAAGACGCAGGGTCGTAAGCGCGATGACGGCGAAATAGAGCATGTCCCCGGCGATGGCGAAGGCCCAGCCGGCGAGGAATCCGTGACCGGCGGCAAGCGCCGAGGCGCGCCCGGTCATGGGATCGACGCCAAAGGCGATCATGACGAGCGTGATGGGGCCTGCGCCGGTACCGCCGAAATGTGCCGCGCTACGGGCCATTGCAGCCTTTAATACGTTGCCGAAACGGGCTAACAAGGGAATCTTGCCGCACACGAGTGCGAGCAACCGGAGGACCGGTTCAAAAACAAGGGCCAGGGCAAGATCCGAAACCAGGTAGAGCAGTGTGGTGATGGGCCAAGCCAGCCCCTTGGCGTTGGCGAGCATGACGCCGGCAGGGATTCCGCCCCCGACGGGTATGACGAAGAGCTTCAGCACCGGCAGCATGACGGCTGCGGACGGAACCAAGTCGAAAATGTGTGCGGACAAAGGGAACATGGCCATGGTAATCCGGACGGCGCGTTGGCGGGGTGGTATGCCGTAGCAGGCTGTTGAAAAATTCCAGGTTGTTCAAAAATAGTCAGATCGCCGCACCCGCAGAAGACCCTGAGGAGGCGTAGCAGCGCTACGCCGCACGAAAGGGTCTTCGAGGACGGTGGCGAGATGGCTGTTTTTCAACAATCTCTTAGAGAACCACCAGGTTATCCCGGTGGATAATCACATCTCCGTAGTGATACCCCAGGATATCGTCGATCTCGCTGCTCTTTTTCCCCACCAGCCGGGCCGTTTCGGCGCTGGAGTAATCCGACAGCCCCCGGGCGAACTCCACGCCGTCCGGCCCGCAGATCCGCACGCACCCTCCCCGGTCGAAACGCCCCTCGACCCGCACCACGCCTGACGGCAGAAGGCTCTTGCCCCGTTTCAGCAGCACCTCCCGCGCCCCCTCGTCCACCACCACCCTGCCGGACGGCTTGAGGGTGTAGGCGATCCAGTGTTTGCGCCGGTTCAGCCCCACGGCGGCGGGAAGGAACAGGGTGCCCACCTCGTCGCCCCGCAGGGCCGCGGCGATGATTCCGTCGCGCTTGCCGTTCACCATGATGGTCGGGACGCCGTTCTTGCCGGCCTTCTTGGCCGCCGCCACCTTGGTGGCCATGCCGCCGGTGCCGACCGTGGAGTCGGCCCCCCCCGCCGCCCGTTCCACCTCACGGGTGACCCCCTTCACCAGGGGTATCAGCCGGGCTTCCGGGTCATGGTGGGGATCGGCGCTGTAAAACCCCTCGATATCGGTCAGGATCAGCAGCAGATGGGCCTCGGCTACGTTGGTGACCAGGGCCGACAGGTTGTCGTTGTCCCCGAACTTGATCTCGTCCACCACCACGGTGTCGTTCTCGTTGATCACCGGGATGATGCCGAAGCCCAGGAGGGCGTCCATGGTGGCGCGGGCGTTGAGGAACCGCTGCCGGTTGACCAGGTCCTCGCTGGTCAGAAGAATCTGGGCCGCCTTCAGGGCGTGGGGCTCCAGGGCCTCTTCGTAGGCCCGCATGAGGAGCGACTGGCCGATGGCCGCCGCCGCCTGCTTATGGGGGATGGTCCGGGGCTTTTCCGTCAGCCCCAATTCGCTCCTGCCGGCGGCAATGGCGCCGGACGACACCACCACCACCTGCAGGTGCCGGGCGTGCAACGCGGCGAGATCGCGGCAGATCCGCCCGATGACCGCCAGATCCAGGGCGCCGTCGGCATCGGTCAGCACCCGGCTGCCGATCTTGATCACCACCCGCTTCACGGATTTCAATATCTCTTTACGCATTCTTAGAGTCCTGTAGGGTTAATCCCAAAACTATTTGCCACAGAGACGCAGAGATAACCATTCGAGAATTTTTCAAAACTCTGTGATTTCCTCTGTGTCTCCGTGTCTCTGTAGCAGATGGTGATTTTTTCTGTGGCCCTGTGGCAAAACTGCCGTGGAGAGTCTACCCCTTATCCCGATCCGCCCATAACCGCCGGGCGATCTCGTCCAGAAGCGCCTCGACCCCCTCGCCCGTGGCGGATGAGATGGGGAACACCGTGATCTTCTGCCCTTCGAACCACGCCCTGATCTCGGCGAGCCGTTCCTGGGTCTGGGGGAGGTCGGTCTTGGTGATCACCACCACCTGCTCCTTGGCCGCCAGCTCGGGGCTGAAGAGGGCCAGTTCGCGGCAGACCGCCTGGTATTCGGCCAGGGGGTCCCGCTCCGGCATCCAGGAGATGTCCACCAGGTGCAGCAGGATGCCGGAGCGCTCCAGGTGCTTGAGGAAACGGTGCCCCAGGCCGGCGCCGGCGTGGGCTCCCTCGATGATGCCCGGGATATCGGCCACCACGAAGGAACGGTAATTCTTGTATGCCACCACCCCCAGGCTGGGGACCATGGTGGTGAAGGGATAATCGGCGATCTTGGGGCGGGCGGCGGAGATCTTGCTGATGAGGGACGACTTGCCCGCATTGGGCAGCCCCAACAGCCCCACGTCGGCCATCAGTTTCAACTCCAGGCGCAGCTTGCGCTCTTCCCCCTCCTCCCCCGGCTGGGAGAATTTGGGCGCCTTGTTGGTGGCGGTGGCAAAACGGGCGTTGCCCTGCCCTCCCCGCCCCCCTTTGAGCAGGATCACCTTTTGGCCGTCCTCGGTCAGGTCGGCCAGCGGTTCGTCGGTCTCGGCGTCCTTGACCACCGTGCCCACCGGCACCTTGATCACCAGGTCCTCCCCGCCGGCGCCGTGGCGGTTCTTGCCCATGCCGTTGTGCCCCTTTTCGGCCTTCTGGTGCGGCCGGTGGCGCAGTTCCAACAGGGTCGAGAGGCCGGAGGTGGCCACGAAGATCACGTCGCCCCCCTTGCCGCCGTCGCCGCCGCTGGGGCCGCCGAACTCGATGAACTTCTCGTGGCGGAAGGCGACGCAACCGGCGCCGCCGTGCCCGGAGGCGGTGAACAGGGTTACTTCATCAATGAATTTCATAGGCTACTTTCCGTCCAGCCAAGCCTGAATGGCTTGGAGGCGCGCTCCCCAGGCATCGGTCAGGCGCTCGTTGAGAAATGCGGCGAACAGGCTGTCGAAGAGTTGGACGCCCTGCTCCAGCAGGAACATGCGCTCGTAGAAGACCGCCTCCCGCTCGCTCATCTGATCCACGGTGGCGTCCTTCTCGATACGGACCTGGGGGCATTTGAGGGAGGCGAAACCGAAGGTCTCACCCTTGAGGGTCAATTTCCAGGGGTTTTCGTCCTTTTCCATGCAGATGGTGGCACTGGTGATCCGCTTGCCCCCCTTGAGGGCCGAGATGGCCTCCAGGTAGCTGTCCTGGGAACCGGAGACCGAGACCTTCTGGATGCTCCCCTCCTCGCTCCCCCCCTGGAACTGGATACGGTCGTCGATCCAGGCGGAAAAACGCTCGCCGGTGCCGAGATGGCCCGGGCGGCTGACGGAGAAATCCCCCTCCCCGTTCACCCCACGCTGGAGGAGCCAGAGGAGGAAATCCCACCCCAGCCACTGGTTGTCGCGAATCTGGGCCGCCACCGCGTCCGATCCGGCCAGGTTGGCGGCCTCCAGCTTGTCCAGCATCGGCCCCTCCACCAGCATCCGGGCCCGGGCAAAGGGGTGGACGATCACCGGGCTGAACCCTTCGAAGGTCTTGCGGAAGATCTCCTCGAAGCGCTCCAGGACCTTGGTCCCCAGGCTGAACAGGGTCAGCACGCCGCTCCTCTGGTCCCAGACCACGTCCACGCTGGAGGGGACCGGCAGGGATTTGGTCAACAGGCGCAACTGCACCAGTTCCTTGATCTCCTCCCGCTTTTTCTTGGGTGCGCGGCGCAGGTTGGGGTGCTGGGCCAGGAAGGCCCCCTCCTCCCGGCCGGCGTGGGATTTGAGCAGGGCGGCCGGCACCTTGCGCTGGTCCCGGCGCAGGGAGAAGACCACGTAGTTGTCGCGCCAGAAATCGGACGGCACCTCGAAGTCGGCGTTATCGGGATGGTCCACCAGGGTCCACCCTTCGGAGGATTCTTCGGCGGAGTTTTCGATGGACTGGAACCCGCGGGCCGACAGTTTTTCGGAAAACCACTGGAACTGGTCGTTCTTCGGCAGGTCGCCGGTTATGGTGTACTGGGTGATGCTGACGGTGTTGGCGTAAACTCCCATGATTCGGGTGCATCCTTTCGTATCTGAAATAGTCGGTTAGTATGACATATTTTCATGGGTTGCGCCACGATTATGGGGCCAATGGGACTAATGGGACGTATAAGTCCTATGGGACCCATAGCTCCCGTATCCTATAAGTCCCATCAGCCCCATAAGCCCCGTCTCCCTACCTCCCCAGGAGCCTGCCGTACTCGGCGGCATCCAGCGCCGTGCGCCAGTGGCCGGTCAGTTTGCCCGCCAGGGTCCCTCCCCAGAAGAACAGCACCACCAAAACAGCAAAGACGATGCCGGGGATGACGAACCTGCCCACGACGCGCATGGAGAGCGCGCCCTCCGCCCGACAGTGACTGACGCAGCGCCAGCAGCCGATACACTCGGGGGAATTGACGCTCTGCTTGTGCATGACGTCGATATAGGTGGGGCAGACCTGGTTGCAGACCCCGCAGGAGACGCAGCGCTCGCTGTCGCGGGTGACCCGTACCGGCGAGAGCAGGGCCGCAAGCCCCAGCAGCGCGCCGTAGGGGCAGAGGTAGCGGCAGAAGGGGTTGCGCAGGATAAGGGAGGCCGCCACCAGGAAGAGGATGATCATCAGGACCGTGGGGGAGATATACAGGAAGAAGTCCAGGAGCCGCACGTCGGCAACCTTGTGGTAGTCGGAGAAGATGAAGTCGCGCAACCCCTCGGCCGACATGGCGATGGCGATGGAGTAGATGAAGAAGGCCATCAGCAGGTATTTCAGGCCGCGCAGGGTCACGTCCAGCCAGCGGGGGAGGCGGAGGTTGCGCTTGAGTCCCTTGAACCCGCCCTTCCAGGCGCATTCCGAGATGGTGGCCACCGGGCAGACCCACGAGCAGAAGGAGCGTCGCAGCAGCAGGGATACGCCGAGTATGGTCAGGAAGATCACCACCGCCGCCGGGTGGACCGGGTTGATGCCCAGCCCCTTGAGCCAGCCGGCCAGGCCCAGCAGCCCGGAGATGGGGAGAAACCCCTCGACGCCGTCGGGACGCACGGGGGCGGAAGCGCCGCCGACACGGAGATACTGGACGAACTGGTAGAACCTGAGCCCCAGCCAGAGCATGAAGGCGAGAAAGCAGAATTGGATCAGGATGCGCAGCGGCTGGACGTAACGAGCGGACATGGGGACTCCCGGGATGAAATGAGAAGGGCGGGCCNGCGCCGCCGACACGGAGATACTGGACGAACTGGTAGAACCTGAGCCCCAGCCAGAGCATGAAGGCGAGAAAGCAGAATTGGATCAGGATGCGCAGCGGCTGGACGTAACGAGCGGACATGGGGACTCCCGGGATGAAATGAGAAGGGCGGGCCTGCGGCCCGCCCTCTCCGGTTTTATTGGTCGATCTTTACGGCAACGTAGTAAAGCGCGCCATCGGGGTGCTTCAGGAGCAGGCGGGCCACGTCGCCCTTTTTCAGCTTGGCGACCACGGCGTTGTATTTCTCCCGGGTATCCGGCCCCTGGCCGTTCACCTCAATGATCATGTCGCCAGGGGCGATCCCCGCCTCCTCGGCGGACGAACCGGGCTTCACCTCGCTGACGATCAGCCCCTTGGTGTCCCTGATACCCAGGCGGGAGGCCAACTCCTTGGTCAGTTCCTGCACCACGATGCCGATGGATGCGCTCTCGGTGGTGCCAGCGGCAGCGGCCTGGGCCTCGCCATCCTTCAACCGGGCGATGGTCACCCCTACCACCTGCTTCTTGCCGTCGCGGAAGATCATCAGCTTGACCTTCTTGTCGATGGGGGTGGCCGCAACGTAGCGGGGCAGTTCATTCCCTTCGGTGATCGGTTTGCCGTCGTACTCCAGGATGATGTCGCCCGCCTTGAGTCCGGCCTTATCGGCCGGGGTGTCCTTCTCCACGTTGGCGATCAGGGCTCCCTTGTCCGAATCCAGGCCGAAGGATTTGGCCAAATCGGCGGTCAGCGGCTGGAAGCGCACCCCCAGATACCCCCTGGTGACCTTGCCCTTGTCCCGGAGTTGGGCCACGATGTCCTTTGCCATGTTGATGGGGATGGCAAACCCGATCCCCTGGCCGCCGGCGATGATGGCGGTATTGATGCCGATCACCCTGCCGTTGGCATCGAAGAGCGGCCCGCCGGAGTTGCCCGGGTTGATGGAGGCGTCGGTCTGGATGTAGTCGTCATACGGTCCGCTGCCGATCACCCGCCCCTTGGCGCTGACGATCCCGGCCGTGACGGTCTGGGCCAGGCCGAAGGGGTTGCCGATGGCCATGACCCACTCCCCGACCTCCAGATTGTCGCTGTCCCCCAGTTCGGCGACCGGCAACTTTTCCTTCTCGCTGATCTTGATCAGCGCCAGGTCGAGTTTTTCGTCGCTCCCCGTAAGCTCGCCCTTGATCTCCCGGCCGTCGGAAAGCTTGACCATCACCTCGTCGGCGCCGCTGACCACGTGGTTGTTGGTCAGGATGTACCCTTCGGCGCTGATGATGAAACCGGTGCCCAGGGCCTGCTCACGGCGCGGCCGCTGTTGCGGCGCCTCGTCGAAATAGCGGCCGAAGAAATCGTCGAAGAAATTGCCGAAGGGTGGTTGCTGAAGCTGGGGGTGTCGGGCGCGTTGCCGCGGTTTGATGTTCTTGGTGGTCCGTATATTGACGACGGTCGGTTTGAGCCGCTTCGCCAGGGCGACGAAGTCGGGACTGATCGGTTTGGCGATGGACATGACCGGGATTGCCAGGGTGGCAATCAGACCGGCGACCAGAAGACGGACCGTGGACACGAATGGTGTGGACATGTTCTGACCTCCGAGATTTTATGGGGTTGACAACCGACAAGGGCGGATCGCATTACCAGCCACGACGCCGCCCTTGACCCTTTTGGGGGAAAATAATCCATCAACCGACAAAAATCAAGTCCCCCGCTACCCCTCCCGCAGGATATACCCCTGGCCGCGGACGGTGTGGATCAGTTTGCCGGAATAATCCTTGTCGATCTTCTTGCGCAGGTAGTTGACATACACGTCGATGATGTTGGTAAAGCTGTCGAAGGCGTAGTCCCACACGTGCTCGGCAATCATGGCCCGGGAGAGGACGGTGTTGGGATTGCGCATCAGGTACTCCAGAAGGCCGTACTCCTTGGACGTCAGGTCGATCTCCTTGACGCCGCGCCACACCTTGTGGCTGACCGGATCGAGCCGCAGGTCGGCGAAACGGATTTCGGCGCCCCGGTCCTGCTCGCCTCTCCGCAGGAGGGCACGGACGCGGGCCAGCAATTCGGCAAAGGCGAACGGCTTGGTAAGATAGTCGTCGGAACCGGCGTCCAGGCCGGACACGATATCCTCCATATTGTCGCGGGCGGTCAACATCAGCACCGGCACGCGGTTTCCCGCTTCCCGCAGCTCCCTGACCACCGCCATGCCGTCCTTTTTGGGCAGCATCATATCCATGATAACCAGGTTGTAGTCGCCGTCCCGGGCCTGCCTGAAGCCATCGAGGCCGTCATAGGCCACCGCGACCTTGTAGTTGTCGTCCTCGAGACCGCGCTTGATGAAGCTGGCGACCTTCTTTTCGTCTTCAACCACGAGAATGTTCATGTGTACCTCCCTCATAATATCGACCCGGTACATCTATGTGAAAAACGCTCGGGAAACCGCTTCAGCTTCAATAGACGGGCGGTTCATCCCGGCGCCGCATGATCTCCGATGCCGATTCCTCCACCGATTTGTTGGTAACATCGATGGTCAGCCATTCCGGGTGCTGCCGGTACAGTTTTTTGCAGAATGCGACCTCGTCCTCCACCTGCTGATAATCGGCGTAGCTCCCGCGGGGGCTCTGCCGCATGTTGAGCAGCCGCGAGGTGCGGATCTCCACCAGGCGCCGGGTATCGATGATCAACCCCACGACCTTGGCCGGGTCGATCTGGAACAGCTCCTCAGGGGGCTCGATCCCCTTTACCAGCGGCACGTTGGCCACCTTGTACCCCTTGTGGGCCAGATACATGGAGAGGGGGGTCTTGGACGACCGGGACACCCCCACCAGGACCAAATCGGCCTTGTACAGGTGCCGGGTCTCCTGGCCGTCGTCGTGCTTGACCGTGAAATCCACCGCCTCGATCCGTTTGTGGTAGTCGGTGTCGATGCGGTGCAGCAGTCCGGGAATCTCCCGCGACGGGGCTCCCAGATAGCGGGACAGGTTGTAGATCAGACTGCTCAGCAGGTCCACCGCGATGAGGCCCTGCTCCTCGGCGACCCGTTCGACCGCCTCGGAGAGGTGCGGGTCCACGAGGGTATAGACCAGCATTCCCGGTTCGCGCACCACCACGGCAAGGGCCTGTTGCAGGTCGTTCTGGGAACGGATCTGGAACACACGGTTGACCTTGACGTCCTCTTCGTAGAATTGAGAAAGAGCCGCCTTGATCACCCGTTCCGCGGTCTCGCCGGTTGAGTCGGAAAAGACGTAGATCGTTTTCATTTATCTCGCCGTAACCTTGCCAGTCTCATTAGTTTAAAGACGATTTTTCTAATTAAATATCGCCAGCACAGTAATATGTCAAGAGTTTTCGTTTACGGGAAAAATCTTATTAACGCTTTACATATCGGGGTGATTGATTATATTTTGTTTAATTGCGGTGCATGGCTGCCGGATGGCCCGCACCCTGTTTTTTCCGGGCGGGTTCGGGGCGGCCGTAGGAAAGAGGGGATTGGGGTTTTTGCATGGGAATGGCCGAGGATTTCGCAACACTCGAACAGGCGCTGGCCGATCTGGTCCTGCGCTATGAACAGTATTTCTCCGGCCTGGAGAAACGGGAGCCGCTCCCCCTGCGTGGCGAGGTGGAGAGGACGGTGCGGCGCTATATCGGCACGCCCATCAACAACACCATGCTCAAACATAAATTCGCCACCCTGGTCGCCCGCTTCAACACCTATCGGGAACATTGGAACCGTATCCTCCGGCTCATGGAAGAGGGGAAGTATTCCCGCGACCGCTTCATCAGCGACCTGCATCAGAGGCAGCGCAGCGGCGCTTCACCGGCAAAGGCGGAGCCCGACCGGCCAACGCCTGACGGGCCGGACAATCAGGTGGAGCGGGTCTACCGGGAATACTGCGAAGCCCGCAAAAGCTGCAACCTGCCGATAGACGGCATCAGCCGCGACCAGATCCGGGCGGCCATCGAGAAACAAAAACCGGCCCTCAAGGGGAAGCTGGGGACCGACGACCTGGCATTCCGGGTGGTGGTGGAAAACGGCAAACCCAAGATCAAGGCCGGCCTGAAAAAATGACCCGACAGACCGACGCGCCGGAATCAGGACACCTGCACGACGGCACGGCGTAACCTCTCCGGTGAAAGAGCTTCCAAACGAGCCGACGAAAGCATGACCAAAGCAAGGCGCCGCGCATGATGGTACCCCCATGACCTCTCCGACAACAATCTCCCTGCCGCCCCAATTAGTGGATTGCCTGGCTGCCCTGCGCAGGGGCGACCGGCGTATCGTTCTGCCCGGCCTGAAGGGCTCCGCCGCCGCCTATGTGGTTGCCGCCCTGCTCGGTTCGTCCCCTAAGGGGCTCCTGGTCATCACCGCCGACCAGGAGGCCGCCGACGAGTTCTGCCGGGAACTGGCCTTTTTCGGCAGCGACGTCCCCCCCCTCTCCTTCCCGGCCTGGGACAGCGCCCCCTTTGCGGCGGCCTCCCCCCACCCCGACATCTCGGGCGCACGGCTCGACGCCCTCTCCCGCATGCACGGCAATCAGGCCCGGGCGGTGGTGCTGCCGGTGGCGGCGGCCCTGCAAAAGGTCCTGCCCCGGACCGTCTTCAACCAGGTTGCCTGCTACCTGGTGGCCGGCGAGGAGTTCGACCGGGACGTGCTTTTGGGCAAACTGGTCAGGCTCGGCTACTCCAGCGCCCCCCTGGTGGACGACCGCGGCACCTTTGCCGTCCGGGGCGGCATCCTGGACATCTTCCCCCCCAACTTCAGCACGCCGGTCAGGATCGAGTTCTTCGGCGACACGGTGGAGACCATGCGCGCCTTCGATCCCCTGACCCAGCGCTCGCTCCAGCCGGTTGAGGAACTGGTGCTGCTCCCGTCCCGGGAACTGCTCCTCACCGACGAGGTCCTGGACGATATCTCTCCCCGGCTGAAGCAGTGCTGCGACGACCTGGACATCCCGGCCGACCGGCGGCGCCTGATCCTGGAGGATCTGCGCAACGCCGTCTACTTCCAGGGCATCGAGTACCTCCAGCCGCTCCTGCACCCCGGCCTGGAGACCGTCTTCGACTATGCGCCGGCCGCGCCGGTGGTCCTGCTCGACCCCGAGGCGGTCCGCGAGGCCGCCGCCCGCTTCGCCGACGAGATCGCCGCGGGCGGGGACAAGGCCCGCGCCGGCCGCCTGCCCCATTCGCCGCCGGAAGCGCTGTACCTGGACGCCGGGCAGCTTGAGGGCATCCTGGCCGGCAAAAGCCGCCTGGAACTTTCCGGACTGGCGCTGGACGGCGGGGGGGAGGCCACGACCATCGCCATCCCCTGCGAGGACAACGCCGGTCTGCGGGTCTCCGTCTCCAAGGAGACCACCCACGCCCTGGCCCCCCTCTCCCAGACCCTGCGGGGGTGGCTCGACCAGGACTTCCGCGTCCTGGTCGCCTGCCACCAGCGCCCCCAGGCGGAACGGCTCAAGGAGTTGCTGGCCCCCTACGCCATCCCCTGCGTTATCAGCGAGGCGACCTTCTCCGAAACCATCTCCGGCGCCCCCGCAGGCGTGACCATGGTCCTGGGGGAGGTCTCCCGCGGCTTCCGTCTCCCCTCCTCCCGCCTGGCCCTGGTGGCCGAGGAGGAGCTGTTCGGCAAGCGGGTCAAGCGGCGGGGCATCTCCGAGGTGCGCAAGAAACAGATTCTGGCCTCCCTGGCCGAACTCAAGCCGGGCGACTACATGGTGCACGTGGACCACGGCATCGGCCTGTACCGGGGACTTCAGCACGTCAATATCGCCGGTATCGGCGGCGACTTCCTGCTCCTGGAGTACGCCGGCGGCGACAAGCTCTACCTCCCCATGGACCGCCTGGGGCTGGTGCAGCGCTATGTGGGCCCCGAGGGGAGCCAACCAGCCCTGGACAAGCTGGGGGGGAGTTCGTGGGAAAAGACCAAGGGCAAGGCCAAGAAGGACATCGAGGAGTTGGCCGGCGAACTGCTGGAGATCTATGCCAAACGCCAGATCTGCGAGGGGTTCTCCTTTTCGCCCCCGGACGAGATGTACCGGGAGTTCGAGGCCGCCTTTGCCTGGGATGAGACCCCCGACCAGCTCTCCGCCATCCAGGATGTGTTGGCCGACATGCAGCGTTCCCGCCCCATGGACCGGCTGGTGTGCGGCGACGTGGGGTACGGCAAGACGGAGGTGGCCCTGCGGGGCGCCTTCAAGGCGGCCCTGGACGGCAAACAGGTGGGCATCCTGGTGCCGACCACCATCCTGGCCCAACAGCACTACGAGACCTTCCACGAACGGCTCAAGGAGTACCCGGTCACGGTCGAGGTCATCTCCCGCTTCCGCACCCCCAAGGAGCAGAAGGAGCTACTGGAGCGCCTCAAGAAGGGGGACATCGACATCATCATCGGCACCCACCGCCTGTTGCAGAAGGATGTGGCCTTCAAGGACCTGGGGCTTCTGATCATCGACGAGGAACAGCGTTTCGGCGTCAAGGACAAGGAGCGGCTCAAGGCCTTCCGGGCCGTGGTGGACGTCATGACCCTGACCGCCACCCCGATCCCCCGCACCCTGTACATGTCGATGATGGGCATCCGCGACCTGTCCATCATCGACACCCCGCCGGTGGACCGCCTGGCCGTCAAGACCTTCGTGGCCCGCTTCTCCGAGGAGTTGGTCCGGGAGGCGGTCATGCGCGAACTGCGCCGGGGAGGCCAGGTCTTTTTCGTCCACAACCGGGTCCAGACCATCGCCAAGCGTCTGGAACAGCTCAGCGCCATCGTGCCCGAGGCCAGGATCGCCGTGGGGCACGGCCAGATGAACGAGCACGATCTGGAGAAGGTCATGCTCGGTTTCATGCACGGGGAAACCAACGTGCTCCTCTGCACCACCATCATCGAATCGGGCCTGGACATCCCCAACGCCAACACCCTGATCATCGACCACGCCGACAAGTTCGGCCTGTCCCAGCTCTACCAGTTGCGCGGCCGGGTGGGGCGCTCGACCCAGCGCGGCTACGCCTATCTGCTCGTGCCGGGCGAAGGCTCCATCAGCGGCGACGCCCGGGAACGCCTGCGCATCCTCCAGGACATCTCCGAACTGGGGGCCGGCTTCCGCATCGCCACTCACGACATGGAGATCCGCGGGGCGGGCGACATGCTGGGGAGCCGCCAGTCCGGCACCGTGGTGGAGATCGGCTTCGAACTGTACAACCAGATGCTGGAGGAGACCATCTGCCGCCTGCGGGGCGAGGAGATGACCGAACGGGTCGAGCCGGAGATCAACCTCAAGGTGCCGGCCTTCATCCCCGAGGCGTACATCAAGGAGACCGGCCAACGCCTGGTGATCTACAAGAAGCTGACCCAGGCCGAGAACGAGGAGGACGTGCTGGACGTGCAGAACGAGGTCAGCGACCGCTTCGGCGCCTACCCCCTGGCCACCGCCTACCTGTTCGAGATCATGAAGCTGCGGGTCCTTTTGAAACGCCTGCTGGTGCGGCAAATCGACTACGACGGCAAGAACATCGTCGTCTCCTTCCACCCCCGCACTCCGGCCCCGCCGGACACCATCATCGCCATGATGAAGAACGAGCCGAAGAAGTACCAGTTCACCCCCGACTATCGTCTGGTGGCGGCCATCAAGGGCAGCGCCTTCGAGGACATTCTGGACGCGGCCCGCAAGCTGCTGCTGCGCCTGCTGCCGCCCGCCTCCGCTCCTTAACGAAAAATAATGACGCCCCGTGTTGAATTATTAGGTCAAACAGGATATATATTGTCCTCTATCGTTTCGATTCACACATCCTTCACCCTTGCAGGACCCCGGCAATGAAAAACAAACCATCCAGCCCCATAACACTGAAACGCTTTATCGTTATCGCCAGCCTGGCCGTGTCAAGCATCACCTTCCTGATCGTCCTGGCCGTCAGCTCCTACATCTACAAAAAACACCTCGAAAACTCCCTGACCCGCCTTTCCGGTTCCATCTCCCAGCAGATCTTCAACTCCATACACCAGGGCATGGAACGGGGCTGGACCCGCATCGACATCGACCGGTTCCTCACCCAGTTCCGCCGGGCCTTTCCCGAAACCTTCACGGCCGCGGTCTTCCGCAGCGAGGCGATCAACCGCCAGTACGGCACCCCTTCGACCGAGATCACGGACAGCGACGCCCAGCGGGTATTTGCCAAGGGCACGCCCCACTCCCGGCGGGACGGGGACCTGATCAGCCAGTACTATCCCTTCAAGGCGGAAGAGCAATGCCGGACCTGCCACCTGACGGCCCGTACCGGAGAGGTCCTGGGGGTGGTGAGGGTCACCGAGGATTTCCGCGCCATGCGACAGAAGGCGATGCACGACATCTTCGTCATCTTCGCCCTGTTCTCGCCCTTCCCCCTGGTGATGTCCTTCCTGGTCGCCGGCTACATCAACCGCCGCATCGGTGCGGCAGTCGACATACTCAGCCACAAGGTGCAGACGGTCAACCGGGTCACCGACCTCACCACCCTGGAACTGGGGAACCAGCACACCGGCTTTGCGGAGTTGGACAACATCTTCGGCGAGTTCGGCAAGATTGTGGAGCGGATCAGGAAGGTTGCCGTGGGCAAGGAGATGCTGGAGTTCGAGATCCAGGTGCTGGAACGGTTCATCATCACCTCCGAGTCCATAAAGGACTGGAAGGAGCGGGTCGCGTACCTCTTGACCGAGGTCGGCAAGGTCATGCAGGTCTACACCATGTTTTGCATCTTCCAGGTGGATGACGAGGTTTTCGATATCGAGATCTTCTGGAAGCACCCCCCCACCGCCGAGACCAAGAGCATCATGGAGGAGATCATCCGGGGGAGGATCAAGGAGGAGCGCGTCAAGATCGACATGCCTGCCTCCATCAAGGTGGTCCACAACATCGTCGGCAGCCAGGACGCGCCGCTCCACCTGGACCGGGCCGCGATCGAGCTGCAAACCAAATCCCTGCTCCTCAAGGCCCCCCAGATCGGCGGCGTGGTGGGCATCGGTTTCCAATCCAAAATGGCCACCGACCCGATCCGCTCCCTGGTCATCGACAGCATCCTCACCACCATGCTCAACGTGGTCGGCTCCATCAAGGCCATCTACAAGTACACCAAGGACCTTGAGTACTATGCCACCCGCGACCCCTTGACCAACCTCTACAACCAGCGCGTATTCTGGGAGCTGCTCGGATACGAGGTGGGGCGCGCCGAGCGGCACGACTACAGTTTCGGCCTGCTGTTGATCGACCTGGACAATTTCAAGTGCGTCAACGACACCCACGGCCACCTCTTCGGCGACAAATTCCTGACCAAGGTCGGGGCCACCATCCACGAATGCCTGCGCAAGGGGGACATCCTGGCACGCTACGGCGGCGACGAATTCACCGTCGCCATTGTGGAGGCGGACAAGGAGCAGGTCTACATGGTGGCGAACCGGATCAGGGAGGCCTTGGAAGAGATGGCGGTGGTCTCCTCGGAGGGTATCACGGTCCGCGGCACCGCCTCCATCGGCATGGCGATCTTTCCGATCCACGCCAAAAACGAAAAAGATCTGTTCATCTTCGCCGACAACATGACCTACAAGGCCAAGAACTCGGGCAAGAACCGGCTGGTCGTCCCGACGGAAGACGACGTGATCGAGGTTTTCAAGAAGAGCGGCGAACTCTCCCGCACACTCATCAAGGCGGTGGACGAGAAACTGATCACCCCCTATTTCCAGCCCATCGTCGCCACATCCGACGGCGCCGTCACCTGCCACGAGGTGCTCTGCCGGATCGAGATCGGGAACGAGGTCCTTCCCGCGGTCGAATTCATCGAGATGGCCGAGGCCCTCGGCATCATCAGCAAACTGGACTACATCCTCATGGAAAAGGTCTTTCAGAAGGTCCGGGCGGAACGGCACGAGGGGATACTTTTCATCAACCTCTCCCCCAAATCGCTCATCCTCAATGAATTCATCCCGACCATCATCAGGCTGACCCACACCTATGGCATCGCCCACGAGAAGATCGTCTTCGAACTGACGGAGCGGGAAACCGTCAAGAACATGACCCTGCTGGAACGGTTCGTGGAGGAGTTGAAGCTCGAAGGTTTCAAATTCGCCATCGACGATTTCGGGTCGGGCTTTTCCTCGTTCCAGTACATCCGACGGCTACCGGTGGATTTCGTCAAGATTGAAGGGGTATTTGTGCGCAACATGCTCAACGACCCCAAGGATATGGCCTTCGTCAAGACCCTTGCCGTGCTGGCCAAGGAGTTCGGCATCCAATCGGTCGCGGAATATATCGAAAACGAGGAACTGTTCGAGGCGGTACGGAAAATGGGGATCGACTACGCCCAGGGGTACCATACCGGCATGCCGACGCCCGGCTTTGCGGAGCCGCCCCGGATAGTGTGAAAAGCCGTCCGGAAACGGCACGAAAAGAGTTGCCACCTTGTTCGGTGTGTGGTATTTTTTCGAGGTTTTTAACAACTTCATCGCCCCAATAATAAAGGAGATTCCGTGAAAGCTATCGCCAGCACCAAAACCATCGCCGCCGCCCTCTGCATAGCAGCCCTTTTCGGTTGCCAGAAGGGGTCAACAGGGTCAACAACGGAAACAAAGAAGGAAGGCCAGGTCGTGGCCGAGGTCAACGGCAGCACCATCACCACCGGTGACTTCACCCGCGAATTGAAGAATCTCCCCGAGTACCTCAAGAGCATGGCCGATACCCCCCAGGGACGCAAGGAGATGATGGACACCATGGTGATCCGCGAGCTGATCCTGCAGCAGGCGGCCAAGGACGGCCTGGACAAGAGCCCGGAGATCGCCGAAAAGCTGGCCGACCTCAAGAAGCGCCTGATTGTCGAGTCGTTCCTGAAGAAAAAGGTCGAGACCGACGCCAAGGTTTCCGACGAGGACCTGAAAAAATTCTACGAGCAGAACAAGGATAAGTTCAAAACCGGCGATCAGATGAGAGCCAGCCACATCCTGGTCAAAACCGAAAAGCAAGCCAAGGATATCCTGGCCCAGATCAAGGCCGGCGGTAAATTCGAAGACCTAGCCAAGAAGAACTCCGTTGACGCATCCGCGGCACAGGGCGGCGATCTGGGGTGGTTCAACAAAGGCTCCATGGTGCCGGTTTTCGAAAAGGCCGCTCTTGCGCTGAAGGAAGGCCAGGTTTCCGATGTGGTTAAATCCGACTTCGGCTATCACATCATCAAGCTGACCGGCAAACGCTCCGCCGGCGTCCGCCCCTTCGAAGAGGTCAAGGAGCAGATCAAGGCCGCCGTCATGCCGAGCAAACAGCAGGAGGTCTTCCAGAAGATCAAGGACGAGCTGAAGAAAACCGCCAAGATCAACATCAAGGAAGACGTGCTGAACAGCATCGGCGGCGCCAAAGGCGACAGCAAGCCTGCGACAGCCCCGGCTGCCCCGGCTGCCCCGGCAACTCCGGCCGCACCCGGCAAATAACAACCCGTGACCGGTCCGGACCATATCCGCATATAACGCCAACAACAGAAAGGGTGGGCTCTGCCCGCCCTTTCTCGTTTTCCCCGACGAGAGACCCATGCCTATGAAACGAAACACCTGCGCCCTGTTGCTCATCTGCCTGTTCCTGGCGCCCGCCGGAGCCCAGGCCAAGGTGATCAACGCCATTGCCGCCATCGTCAACGACGAGATCATCACCCTGCACGAGATTAACCGGGAAGCCCAGCCGGCCCTTCGTGATGCTGATCAGAAGTCGCCCCTGGACGACGCCGGCCGCAGCAAGATCCGTCATGCCGTCCTGAACCAGTTGGTCGAGAAAAAGCTGATCGAACAGAAGGCCCGGGAGTTGAACATCAAGATCGGCGACGAGGAGATTCGTCAAGCCATCGACGATGTGAAGCGGCAGAACAAGATCCCCTCCCAGGAGGCGCTGGTGTCCGCCCTGGCCACCCAGGGGCTCACCTTCGACCAGTACCGGGACCAGTTACGGGACCAGCTTGAACGCCTCAGGCTGGTCAGCATGGAGGTCCGCGCTAAGATCCAGGTGGGCGAGTCGGAGATGCGGGAGTACTACGAGGCCAACCAGGCGAAATACACGGAGGATGAGAGTTTCCACGCCCGGCACATCTTCTTCCGCACCAGCGAAAAGGCTCCGGCCGAGGAGATCAAGCGCGCCATGACCACCGCCCTGATGGTGCTGGCCGAGGCCAAAAGCGGCAAGGACTTTGTCGAGCTGGCCAAGAGCTACTCGGAAGACCCGGCAGCCCGCAAGGACGGCGGCGACCTTGGGGTGTTCAAGAAGGGGGACATGCTGCCGGAACTGGAGCAGACCATCCTGGCCCTGAAGCCGGGCGAGGTGAGCGAACTGGTTTCCACTCCGGCCGGATTTCACATCATCAAGCTGGAGGAGCGGATCAAGGGCAAGGTAAAGCCGTTCGAGAGCGTCAAAGCCGAGATCGAGGACACCATCTACCGGAAAAAATCCGAGGAGCGCTTCAGCCAGTGGGCAAAGGAGCTGCGCAGCAGGGCCAGCGTGGAGATCAAGGATTTGAAGGGGCTTTTGTAGGCGCTACCGCTGGGTGATATAAAAACAACAACAGCCGTTCCTCCTGACAAGGGGAACGGCTGTTTGCGTTTCGCGCTCGTACATTATTTTGAGATTGGATAACATTGCAATCTAAAGTATATTTCTGTAGTATTCGTACAAGTAAAAGATCACCTGTATTGAGGAGCATTTGAAAAAATTCTTATGAAAGAATTATGTCGATTACTTCAAGACCGTTGGGATCTCATCTGCGCATTAGGTATCTGCCTATTGGCATTTGCCATAAGATATCATTTTATCATCACCTATCAGCATCCCATGATGATTCATGAACAGGATGCCATAGGATACATGGAAATAGCAAAAAGAATAGTGCAGCTACAACCACTATATGTAAGTGGGAGGCCTCCTGGCTATCCAATAATTATTTCTTTTTTTTCACTTTTACCGATAGAATTAGAGTATGCGGCTCGCCTTGCTTCAATCTTTATGGATGCTTGTATCGTTTTCCCTCTGTATTTTCTTGCCAGATCATATTTTCCCCGTCTCCTTGCTTTGGCAGTATGCCTGTTGTGGACCTTCTTTTCTTTTAGCCTGTATTTCTCAACATCACCCCTGAGTCAATCCAGTTATCTCTTATATTTACTTTCAGCAATTGTATTTTTAAAAAATGGCTTGGATAAAAAAAACATACAATGGCTTTTTGGAGCAGGAATATTATTTTCTCTTTCCTTTTTAGCCAGACCAGAAGGTATTGCTGGCTTTGCCTGTGGATTTACAATGTGCCTTATTCCGCTATTAAATAGAGAAAATATCAAAAATATAAAAATATTTTTTCTACCTATTTCTATCTTGTTTGGATTTATGCTTCTCACAGGTCCTTATTTAATCGCATTTCATAACGAGACGGGGTACTGGGGTATTACCGCAAAATCTGAAGCAGCACTGAAGGGGCAGGATGGTGTTGTAAAGTTAGACTCAAAAGGGGAATTGGAAAAAAATAAGCCAGGGGTATCAGTCTGGAAGGAGTATTATGGTACGCTTCCAAACTTCATAAACGCGATCAAAGATAATATAAAAGCTTATTACAATGTATATTACCGAACTTTTCCGCCTTGGATGCATATAATATCATTAATTGGAATTATAGCACTCCTTTGGGGGAGGAGAGCCACAAACGTTCCTTATATCTTAATCTTATTGGCAGTTACAGCTCCGAATTACATAGTAAATGTATCGAAAAGCCACTCCTATCTTTATTCTGTGTTTCCAGTATTTTTCGTTTGTTTTATTGCAGGTATGGAAGTTTTTGCTAAATTAACTAAGTATATTATTGATAAACTCAAATTATTAACAAAACCTACGTTCAATAAAGCAGTAATAGAGTTTATCATTATAATAATTATTTCATACATTTCTTTTGAGTCCTACAAACTGGCCGACAATAGTTATCAAGGACTAATTTATGAGGCCCATAAAACTGAAAAAATATTTAAGGAACCGGGTGAATTTATAAAATTGAATTCATCAAAAAATGAAATCATCATGACCCGATGGGGGTTAGTTGGTTATTTTGCGGACCGGCCGGTGGTAACACTTCCGAAAGGGGGCGTTAAGGAAGTCATTGACTATGGCAGAAAACATGGGGTTCATTTTCTATTAATTGATACTGAGTCAGTTCTTTCCAGGAGACAGGAACTTATGGAACTACTTGATCCACTAGGTAATAAATCAATAAATCCTGAATACGGAATAGAAGTCGTGACTCGAAATTTGTATCCTGACATTGGTGGATATGTTGTTTATCGTTATAGAATTTGAGGGAGGACCTCGTGGAACTGACTATCCTGATGCCGTGCCTGAATGAGGCTGAAACGCTGGAAATATGTATAAAGAGAGCGGCAAAACTACTTGAAGACAACAAAATTGATGGCGAAATAGTAATTTCCGACAATGGCTCAACGGATGGCAGCCAGGAGATTGCAAGGCGTTGTGGTGCCAGAGTTGTCAATTGCCCTGTTCGGGGCTACGGTGCTGCACTCCAATACGGCATTGAGCAGGCTGAAGGTGACTTTATTCTGATGGGAGACAGCGATGACAGCTATCATTTCGATGAATCATGGCCGATGATTCTAGCTTTACGGCAGGGCTATGATGTTTGTATGGGGACTCGTTTAAAAGGAACTATTATGCCAGGTGCAATGCCATTACTTAACAGACGCCTTGGAAACCCTGTACTCACTGGCATAGGAAAACTGTTATTCCATACTAAACTGAGCGATTTCCATTGTGGCATGCGGGCTTTCCGTCAGAAAGAAATTATAAAGCTTAATCTTGTAACAACGGGAATGGAGTGGGCATCTGAAATGGTCATTAAATCAAATCTTGCCGGATTGAAAATGACTGAAGTGCCTATCACTCTGCATAAGGATGGACGCTCTAGACCACCTCATTTGAGGCGGTGGCGAGATGGCTGGAGGCACTTACGCTTTATGCTTTTGCATTCCCCCAATTGGCTTTTTACCCTTCCCGGTGCTTTACTGATTCTTGCAGGGGCAACCGGTGAAGCGGTTCTCGGACATGGAACGGTAAAAATCGGTAATGCTGTTCTTGACGTGCACTCTCTTCTGGTAATGGCATTCTTAATAATACTTGGTGTACAAATTCTATTCTCCGGTATTTTTGCAAATATTTATACCCGAACAGTCGGCATTCTTCCCTGGAACGAAAAATTTGATCAGATAATTAAAAAATTGACTCTTGAGAAGCTTCTTTTAGTTTCATTGATTCTTGGGGGAGTTGGCATTACAGGTGTTACTACCTGTACATGGCACTGGTATGCTCAAGGATTTTCACCACTCGATTATCAAACAACTATGCGTAAACTGGTGCCATCCTTAACACTGCTTACAATAGCAGTGCAGGGGATCTTTAATGGTTTTATGCTCTCTATCCTATTTCTAAAACATGGGAGCAAGAATGCCAGAGATTAATTTTGATGAATATGTTGGTGAGTACCGCAACATAATTAATCAGGTATCACGCATCAGCGGGGAACAGTTTGAGTTTTTCATTCAACTCCGGCTTCAGCTGATGAAATCGCGCGTTTTTGAGCAATTCCAATCACTCAACAAAATAAGGATTCTTGACTTTGGCTGTGGGGCAGGTGCCACTGAAATATATTTAAAAGAGACATTTCCTGAAGCATCTATCTATGCCATTGACTCTTCTGCCCAATCGATACGTGCTGCGCGGGAGAGGAATATCGAAGGAGTTGAATTCATTCATTCCGATGCGTTCGAACTCCCTTTTCCGGACAGCTATTTTGACTTGATTTATTCAAATGGGACGTTCCATCACATCCCCCCTCTCCATCACAAAAAGATCATTTCTGAAATATCCCGGATCTGCCGGGTTGGTGGGAATTTCTTTATTTTTGAAAACAACCCCAAAAATCCTCTTATGATGAGAGCAATGAGGAATAATCCATTTGATGCAGATGCCATAGTTGTACGCCCTTACATGCTCAAAAGGATAACGGCGATAGCAGGCTTTGTTCAAAAAGAGGTGTGTTACTATTTTTTCTTTCCTAAATTTCTACGATTTTTGAGATTTTCGGAAAAATGGTTGAGTAGTATTCCTCTGGGTGCACAGTATTTCTATTGGTCAATCAAGCAACCAACTACCAATTGATAAACAGAAACAATTTGGGCGACCTGGTTTGTCAGTCAAAACCTGCATTATTAACGTGGTGGGTAAAAATGAACACATTCAAAGCGTGGTTTCCGGTTACACCTCCTCCCCCCTGTCAGGGCTGACCCTACTAACTTTGTGATAACCGCCTTCAACGCTCTTGGCGAATCAGCGGCATCATCCGAGGTGAGTACAACACCGGCAAATTTATGCCGCGGCATCCTCGTCGGCAGGATTCCGTATCATCAAACTGGAGGAGCGGATAAGTGGAAGATGAGGCCGTTCAAGGACGTCAAGGACAAGATTGAAGATTTGAAGGGGTTCCTGTCGTCGCGACATCTGGATGATCTTAAACAACAACAGCCGTTCCCCCTGAAAGGAAACGGCCGTCTTTTTGTTGTTGTCTGCCGGATTATCCAGATCACTCCCGCCGCCGCAGATACCCCAGAAACTCCTCGCAGGTAAGCTGCTTCTTGGACACCAGATTGGCCACTTCCCGCGCCATGGCCTTCTTTTCCCCCTCCTTCATCTCCTCCTTGAGCAGCACGAACAGGGGGGTATTGCGGCTGTAAGGGTAGAGGCGGATTTTCTCCAATAGCTCGAAGGCCGACATGTCCGGGAGCATCAGGGTACTGAAGACCAAGTACTTGGGCCTGATGGAGATCAGCGCCATGGCCTCCTTGCCGGTATATCCCTTGACGATCTCGAACCCCACCGATTCCACGGCCCTGGCAAGGTTTTCCTCCCCCGAGCGGGAAACGACCAGCGCCTGCAGGTCCCAGGTTTCGGCGTCCTCGGTCAGGCCGTACACCGCCAGCCGCTCCAGGAGGTAATGGTCATCCACCGGCAGGGTAAAGAAGCCGGCCACCGGGAACACGCCCCCTATGGCGCCCTTCTCGCTCAAAAACACCGGCAGGATGGGGATGTTGCGGGTCGTCGGATCGCTCTTGATCTGGCGGAGCAGGCCCCAGCCGTCGTCGGAAAAGGGGGAGATGTCCAGGATGATGCCGAGGGGGCGGCCCGAGGCCACGTTTTCCAGGCGTTCCAGGCGATTCTTGTAGCCGCCGCTCTCCAGGTATGACGTGAGGACCTGCCCGCGACCGCTCTCCGCTTGTACCCCCAGAATCCACAGTTCCCGATCGGTGACGGCTTGTTCTGACATAACCACTCCTCTTCGATCACACCAAGTAAGATTAAATCTTCATGTCCTGCTAGAATTGTAGGATAAAACCCGGCTAATGCAACCCGAGTCAGTTGCCGGAATAGCGCTCCAGCACCCGTTCGATGATGTTGGTGGTGGATTTGCCGTCCACAAACGAAACCAGTTCCACCCGCCCGCCGTAGGCCTCCACCACATCCTTGCCCACGACCCCGTCGGCGGTGTAGTCCCCCCCCTTGGCCAGGATATGGGGCTTCAATGCCGTGATCAGTTCCAGGGGGGTGTCCTCGTCGAAGATCACCACATAATCGATGCAGTCCAGGGCCGCCAGGAGGTGAGCCCGTTCATCCTCGTCGATCAGGGGGCGTTTGGGGCCCTTGAGCCGGCGCACCGAGGCGTCGCTGTTGAGGCCCAGCACCAGGACATCCCCAAGGCGGCGCGCCTTCTGGAGGTATTTGACATGCCCGGCGTGCAGCAGGTCAAAGCAGCCGTTGGTGAAGACGATCCGCTTGCCGTTGGCCTTCTCCGCCTCGATGATGGCGGGGAGCACATCCCGGTTCTTGATCTTGGACTCGCTGTCGTGGTGGCCGAGCGCCACGGCATTGATGATCTCTCCTGGCGCAACCGTGGAGGTTCCCAGCTTGCCGACCGCAATGCCGGCGGCCACGTTGGCCAGCCCGGCCGCCTCGGCCATGGTCAGCCCGGAGGCCATGCCCACCGCCAGGGTGGCCAGGACCGTGTCGCCGGCCCCGGAGACGTCGAACACCTCCCGGGCCACGGTCGGGATATGGACCGCGGCGCCGTGGCGCGTAAACAGGGACATCCCCTCCTCGCTGCGGGTGATCAGCAGATGTTCCAGCCCGGCGGTCTCCATGATCGACTCGGCGGCCCGGGAGAGGGAGTCCATGTCGCGGATGGCCATCCCGGAAGCGGTTTCGGCCTCCTTGCGGTTGGGGGTCAGGATGGTCGCGCCGTGGTAGCGGGCAAAATCCGCCCCCTTGGGGTCCACCAGCACGGGGACGGCGGCTTTGGCGGCAGCGGCGACGGCGGCCTCGATGACCCGCTGGGTCAGAACCCCCTTGTTATAGTCGGAGAGCAGGATGACGCCGAACTCCCCGGCGTGGGCGGCGATCCAGGCGCAGACCTGTTCTTCCACATCCTTGGGCAGGGGGGTGCGCGATTCCCGGTCGATGCGCACGATCTGCTGGTTGGAGGCCACCACCCGGGTTTTGCGGCTGGTGCGCCGCCCCGGATCGCGGAACACGGCCTCCGTACCGGCCGCCTGGCGCCCGAGGGCGGACAACAAGACTTCGCCGTTGGCGTCCTGTCCCACGACCGAGCAGACCGTCACCTGCGCCCCCAGGGCCCGCAGGCTGTTGACCACGTTGCCGGCACCCCCCAGGCGCAATTCCTCGCGCAGCACATCCACCACCTGCACCGGGGCTTCAGGGGAGATGCGCTCGGTCTTGCCCCACAGGTACTCGTCCAGCATCAGGTCGCCCATGACCAGGCATTTGACGGCACCGATGTGGTTAAACAAGGATTCCAGCGATTTTCGGTCCACAGTAACTCCACGTGTATGTCAGAATGCGTCGCTTATTAACGACCTGTTATGGTCTTTCCCGCCCGCCCATGGTCTCCAGGATCTCCCGACGCGCCGCGCCGATGGTCAGGGGGAGCCGTTTGAAGGGGAGATGGTCGTCGATCCTCAGCCGGTGGATCAGCTCGGCGATGTAGGGGAGGCGCAGCTTGACGTTTGCCAACTCCTCCGGGGAATGGAAGACCTCCTCCGGTGTGCCGCTGCGTACCAGCCCTCCCCGACTCAGGACGTGGAGGCGGGAGAGAAAGACCGGCACCAGGTCCACGCTATGGGTCGCCATGACGATGGTCACCCCCGACTCCCGGTTCAGGCGGGTCAAGAGTTCCATCATGCGGTGTTCCCCCATGGGGTCAAGACCGGCGGTCGGTTCGTCCAAGAGCAGGATTTCGTGCCCCATGGCCAGGAGCCCGGCGATGCAGACCCGCTTTTTCTGGCCGTAACTCAGATTCTGGATGTCCTTGTGGGCCAGGCCGGCCATCTCCACCGCCTCCAGCCCCTCGGAAACCCTGCGGCCCACCTCGGCCTCGCCAAACCCCATGTTACGGGGGCCGAAGGCCACATCCTCGTACACCGAATGGGCAAAGAGCTGGTCGTCCGGATTCTGGAACACCAGCCCCATCTTGCCGTAGATCTCCCGGGGGGAAAGCCGCCGGATCTCGTCCCCGTCCAGGAGTACCTGGCCGTCATACTCCTTGACGATACCGTCCAGGATCTTGAGCAGGGTGGTCTTGCCGGAACCGTTGGAGCCCAGGATGCCGCAGAATTCCCCCTGCATGACCTCAAGGCTGATGTCGCTCAGGGCCGCGGTGCCGTCGGGGTAGCGGAACGAGGCGATCCGGGCGCTGAGGCGCGGGGTCATCGCGGCCAATTTTGTACGCTCCAGGCGGCGGTTGCCAGGGCGGCAAAGACCACCAGCCCGCCCACTTGGGCCAGACTCAGGCGGGCGCCGCGCAGAAGCGGCAGGGAGCCGTCGTAGCCCCGTTGCGTCATGGCGGTGGTCATGGCGTCGCTGTTGTCGAAAGCGCGGATGACCAGCATGCCGGCCATGGTGCCGAAGGAGCGGAGGCCGCGGCGCAGGCCGCAGTAGCCGAGGCGGTTTTTCTGGGCCGTGTAGACCGTGGCGGCATCGTCGTACAGCATGAACAGGGAGCGCCAGGCGAACAGGGTCACCTCCACCAGGGCGCGGGGGACGCGCAGCCAAGCCAGGGCCGCCATGGTTTCGGTAAAGGTCGCCACCTGCCCCAGGAGCACCGCTACCGACACCGCCCCCATGATGCGGGAGGCGATCACCAAACCGGCACGGAAGCCTTCGGCGTGGAATGCGACGCCAAAGGAGCCGAGCCGGAACAACTCGACAGCGCTCCCCGCCCCCATGCACGATTTCAGGATGAGAACCACCGCGGCGATGAACAGGGGGTGCAGCAGGCGCAAAACGAGCGTCCGCAGTCCCATGCCCTGCACCAGAGCCGCCGGCAGGCAGAAGGCCGCCACGACCCAGGGGAAAAGCGCGCCGGAGGAACTGACGACCAGCGTCAGCAACACGCCGGCGGCCAGCAGGCGAATGCGCGGATCGACAGCCGCGGCAACCCCGCCCGTGGTGCCTTGTCGCTGCAAGTGCCTCATGGTTCGGCCACGCCTCCCGTCATGCGCGAGATCACCGCCTCGGCCGCCGAATAGGGGTCGAGGGTGTTGTCGCCCATGCCGTCCACGATCCGCTCCAGGGTCCCGTCGCGCCCCATGAACGCCAGGGCGCGCCGGTAGAGGCCGTCCCGCAGGATATCCACAAAATGCCGTTGGTTGCGTTCCCGTACGAAATCGGCGATCCGGCCGCTGGTAAAGAGGAAGTCCCGGTGGGCCAGGATCTCGCCCGACAGTTCATCTATGCCGACACCGCGCTGGGCTTCGGTCTTGAGGACTTGCGGGTTCCATCCCCCCTCGGGGGCGTTGCGCATCTCCAGCATGGTGGTCAGTTCCCGGGTGGTGCGGTCGGCGCCGTCGCGGTCGGCCTTGTTGACCACGAAGATATCGCCGATCTCCAGAATGCCGGCCTTGATGGCCTGGATGTCGTCTCCCAGCCCCGGCACCATGACGACACAGGTGGTGTGGGCGGTCTTGACGATATCCACCTCGTCCTGGCCGACGCCAACGGTTTCGATGATGACGATATCCATGCCTAGGGCATCCATCACCAGCGCCACGTCCGAGGTGGAGCGGGACAGGCCGCCCAGGGCGCCGCGGGTCGCCAGGCTGCGGATGAAGACCCCCTCGTCGGAGGCGTGGCGGTTCATGCGGATGCGGTCACCCAGAATGGCGCCGCCGGTGAAGGGGCTGGTGGGGTCGATGGCCACCACCCCCACCTTCTTCCCCTTTTTGCGGAAGGAGGCGGTCAACTGGTCCACCAGGGTCGATTTGCCGGCCCCCGGGGGGCCGGTGATGCCGATGATGTAGGCCGTGCCGGTGTGGGGGTAGAGCCGTTTCAACTCCTCGACCGCGAGGGGCCGATTGTCGTCGATATCGCGCATCATGCGCGCCGCGGCACGGATATCACCGTTCAAAACCTGATCTGCGAGGGACATGGGGCACCTTCCCCAAAGAAAGATATGCACAACCGAATGGGTACATATATCACGGGCGGGAAGTGAATACAACGCCTCTGCTAACGGGTAAAGGGGGCGGGGGTGCCTCCCGGAAAGAGGGACAAGGGCAGGGTCGCACCGGACCGTGGATGCGGTGCCGTGGGACAAGATCCGCGCCCTGTGCGGCGAAACTACTCGCCGAACAGAATGCGCGACAGGTATTCTCCGTAATAGCTCGTGTTGCTTTTTTTGTACTCGGCGGCCAATTCCCTGAACTTTTCGATTTGCAGGTCAAGGTCCGAATAGTCGAAGACCCGCCAATACTTCCTGGGGTTCCACATGGCAATGACTCCTGGTTATTACCGCTTTGCCTCGGGTGCCAGCAGATAGATACCGGTCATCTTGAAGAGCATGGTATTGATCTGACTGGCCCCTTGAATACTGATCTCCGCCTGCTTTTCCGTCTTGATGCTCTTGATGGAACGGAGCAGCAGGGCGATGCCCATGGAATTTATGCGGCCAGCGCCGCTGAAGTCGAAGACCACCGATTTTTTGGAGATCTTCTGGTTCAACTCTTCAAAGTGACTGTCCGCATGGCTGTCGATATTGCCGTGAAAATGAACCGTGTCGTTGATGCTGCCGTTTTTGATCTCAATCTTGAAATTATCCATGTCAGATCGCTCCATATTCGTATGAATCGGGATTAAGCAGGAGATAGCCCCCTACTGATGTTTTCAGGCCGGGCACAAAATTGACGTAAAAATCTTTCATGAATTTCCACATGAAGTAGAGCCCGCGTCCGGCCCGGTCGGTGGAGGTATCATGGGCCAGGTTGATGGCGAGGAATCCCTGCACGGTTTCGGGGGAAAGCCGCCCCCAACTGTCGCTGACCTCCAGGAAGAGCCGTTCGCCGTCAAAGGCGCAGCGCAGCACGATCTCCTCGCCGGGGACGAGGCTGCGTCGTTCCCCCTTGGCGTAGATCTGGTTGCCTTCCGTATCCCGGGGCGCGGCGTACAGGGCGTTTTCCAGCATCTCATCAGCCATCAGGGCGGCGCGCTGCCGCAAAAACTCGTGGGAGGGGCCGTCGCCTTCGACAATGCGCTCCACGCGGCCGATGATCTCTTCCTTGTCCTCGGAGGAGAGAACCGGCCACTCGTGCACCAGGGGAAACCCGCTGAAGGAGATCGGGGGGGCAGGAGAGCAGATGATCCCGCCAGGGGTGTTCAGACTGAACATATTGATGGTCTCTCTTTGATATTTTTTTAGAAGTCCGGCGATCATGGAACCTGCTCCGCAGCAACCACTAGGAGTGTTACGTCGTCCTCGAAGGATGCGGCGCCGGTGAAACCGCGCACCTCGTCAAGCAGCCCGCCCCGGAAGGATTCCGGGCTTTCCCCGGAGTTATGCCGGGCGTAGTGGGCGAAGCGTTCATAGCCGAACTCCTCCCCCTCCCCGTTGCTGGCCTCGACGATGCCGTCGCTGTAGAGGGCCAGAAGGTCGCCGCGCCCGAAATCGATCTCGATCTCCCCGTATTCGCTGTCCCGGTCGAAACCGAGGGGAAAACCGGAGGTCCCATCCAGCATGGCAACCGTTTCGTCTGCCGACCGGTACAGAAACGGATAGTTGTGGCCGGCATTGGCAAGGGATGCCGTGCCCGCCTTCCGGTCGATGACGGCAACAACGGCGGTCATCATCAGGGAATTGGACGCCGTGGCGGTCACGGCCTTGTTCATCCCGCCGAGCAGCTTTCCCGGGGTTGTCACACCACTGTCCAGCAGCAGGTGCAGTCCCGCCTTCGCGGCGGTGGCCACCATGCCGGACTGGATGCCGTGGCCGCTCACATCCCCCACCATGACCCCCAGCCGGTCCTGGTCGATGAAGAAGTAATCGTAGACATCGCCGCTGATCTCCGAGGAGTTGAGCAGCACCGCATCCAGCACCAGACCGGCGTAGCGGCAGGCCGCCGGAGGAAGCAGGTCCCGCTGGATTTGGCGAGCCTTTTCCACCTCTTCATGGATTCTGGCGTTCAGGGCCTCAAGAGTGGCGAGGAGGCGGGCCTGGGACCGGGATATGGCCATCAGGAGTTCGGCCACATGCACGATCCCGACGCATTCCCCGTCGCGGATGACCGGGAAGGAATCCGTATCCAGGCCCGGGTCGTGTTCCAGCAGCATGACCAATGCCTCGTTCACGTCGCATCCCGGGGTGATGACCGGCGGCGCGCAATTCATCAGGGAGCTGATCGGTTTTTTGCCGAACAGTTCCATGGCAAACGGCCGGGAAAGGTGGCGGGTAAAGAGATCCCGACGGCTGATAACCCCCTCGAATATGCCGGCGCCCACGACCGGTATCATCACCAGATCCGGGTTACCCTGGAAGATGGCGACCACCTCCCGGACCGGCATGCCGGAAAGCACCGGCGTGACGCTTCTCATGACCCCGTCGATGGTGGGGAGTTGCTGGTTGTCGTGATCTGTCATAATCCCAATCCCGCCTGCTGTATCGACCGCTACTTGAATGGGTTGCCGTAATGAACCGGCTTGGGCACTACCATACCTGCCGATTGCTACAATCGGGTTGCAGGGGGGAAATGTTCTTGCGACATTCCGGCACCGGTGAATGGGTGAAAAGGGGATAATTCGCGCGGAGGGGGGAGGTCGTCTGTTCCAGACCGGGCACCGATCGACGCGTCTTGTTGCCAATCTGTAACAGGCGCGCGGGTTGCAAAAGCCTCTGGCGCGCCTATACTTGATCCATAACGAAACACGGGGGGAACCGATGATATTATACGTTTTGAGACATGGGGAAGCGGTGGAGAGAACGGACGGGGCTGGCGACGAGTGGCGTTACCTGACGGAACAGGGGAGAGCCGACGTCCGGAAGGTCGTCGAGCGGGTAACAAAGTGCGGGCACAAACCGCGCCTGATCCTGTCGAGCCCGCTCGTGCGGGCGGTCCAGACGGCGGAAATCGCGGCCCAGCTGGCCTGCCGGAAGAATAAAACCATCATCGCCGAGCAGCTCCAGCCGGACGGCGACCTGGAGGTACTCACCCGTCACATCCTGCAACAGAAGGACGCGAAACGGGTCATGGTCGTGGGACACGAGCCGCTGCTCGGCTCCCTGGTGGCCACCCTGCTGGACAGCCCCAACCCGGTCGCCCTGAAGAAGGGGGGGTGCGTGGCCCTGGAACTGGACATCGACAAGGGGGGGGCAAAGTTGAAAAAAGCCGCCACGTTCCTCTGGTCCATCGCGCCCGGCAAAAAGGTTGTGAAGTCCTGCAAGAAGGCCTTTGCCGGGAAAGGCGCGAAATGAGAACCGGCCCCGGCCGTCACTCCCGATGCCGTCAATCCACCCGCTGTCGGTAGGCGTTCAGATAGCGCGCATCCTCGGCATAGGTGACCGGGTAGATGGGGGGCACCGGCTGGGGCTGCAGGTCACTGTCCACGTTTCTGAACGTGAACAGGCATGAGTTGGACAGGGCCTTGTCGCCCGCGTCCCGGCTGAAGCGCTCGATGTCGGATTGGACGGTGATCGTCGTCTTGCCCGTGTAGACCACCCGCGCGATGAATTTGAGCTGGTCGCCCAGAAACACCGGCTGGTTGAAATTGATCCGGTTCACCTGGCACGGCACCACCCTGCCGGGAGCGATCATCTCCGCGGCCAGGGCCGCCAGTTCATAGGCCCTGCGGACGAGGTAGCCGCCGAACACGGTCTTGGGCACGTTCTCCTGCTCCGGGTACGCCCGCTGGGTCGATGCGAGTACCAGCTGCCCGACCCGTATGCCGCTGAACCCCTCCGCCTCCTGTTCCTTGTGCAGTTTTTTGAGGAACAGGTACTCGTCCAGGGACGGCATCTCCTCCGCCTTCGCCAGGCTCTCCCGGTACGCCTGGCGCCGCTGCTCGGCTTTCTTGTAGCGCTTTACCTCGATCTCCTCGGCGTAGGTCAACGGCGGCAGGGCGAGGCTCCTCGCCTCGCCGCTATCCGCCGAACGGGCGACCATGGTGAAGTAACAGGTGGCAAGATGCCCCCACCCCGCCCCCAGGGATTCGACCCGGATGCCCACCTCCATGGAAGAACGCCCCACATGGTTGATCTGGGCGGAAAAGACCAGATCGTGGTTCGTGTCGGCCAGGTTCCTGATCACAACGCTGTCGATGGCGGCGGTGACGACCCGGGCATCCGGGTAAAACCGGTTGACGTAGGCCAGGGTGGTGTTCTCGGCTACCTTGTCGAGGGTTTCCAGAATCTTGCCGAAACGGATATTGCCGACCATATGCCGGTCGCTCGCCAGAAAGCGCCTGGCCAGGACGGGGTCCGTGGAGAACGGGAGCACAAACAGGTATCTCGTATCGTGCGGGGTAATGGCTGCACCGTTTTTTTCGCTTTCGTTCATAGGGGGGTCCTCTCGCCTGCACCGGAGCCAGCGCTTCGAATACAGGCCGTTTTTTCCCGACGTAGTACTAATAGTAAAGCATTATCGCTGCTCCGGCAACTGTCTCGCAGGTCCTGGCTGCGTTTTCCCGGCCATGCGTAAAAAAATCATGACACTGCAACTTTTTTGTAACCAAAACGGGAAACGAATCGTCTACCCTGCATAACACGACTGGCCCATACGGCACCCCGCGGTCCCCTCCTGGTCGCGGGGATTTTTTTGTCGTATCCCGCCCCGGCTGCCCTGCCTACAGTTTGAAGCTGGCGACCACATCCTGCAACTCCACCGACAGACGGGAAAGCTGCGAGGACGCCTGGCTGACCTCCTGGGAACTCTGGGCGCTCTTCTGGATGGTATCGGAAATATCCTGGATATTACTGCTGATTTCCCGGGTGGTGGCGGTCTGTTCCTCCGCGGCCGTAGCGATCTGGCTGATCTGCTGGGTCACCTCGTTGATCTGGCCGAGGATCTCGGACAGCGCCTGCCCGGAGCGGGCGGCCTCGGTGGTGCCCTTTTCCACCTCGGTGACCCCCTCCTCCATGGCGGCAACGGCCTGTTTGGTCTCGGACTGGATTGCCTTGATCATCTCTCCGATCTCCCGGGTCGCTCGCGTGGTCCGTTCGGCCAGTGCCCGCACCTCGTCGGCCACCACGGCGAAGCCGCGCCCCTGCTCGCCGGCCCGGGCCGCCTCGATGGCCGCGTTCAGGGCCAACAGGTTGGTCTGGTCGGCGATATCCTCGATGGTAGCCACAATCTCGCCGATCTGGTCGGAGCGCGTGCCCAACTTGTCCACAACCTGGGCCGTGCCGCGGACCTTATCGGCGATGCGCCCCATGCCTTCGATGGTCGCCTCCACGATGCCGGCCCCCTGCTGGGCGGTGGCGCTGGCCCGGTTGGAGCTTTCCGCCGCCATGTGGCAGTTGTTGGCGATATCCGAGCTGGTGGCGGACATTTCTTCACTGGCGGTAGCCACGGTGGTGGCCTGACCGACCACCCGCAGGGAACTGGCGGCGGTCTGCTCGGCGGTACTCTGAAGCGTCTCCGACGAAGATGAAACAGTCTTGGCGTTTTGGTTGACCCGCTCCATGATCTGCCGCAGGTTCTCCACCATGCGCCGCATAGACTCGTAGACCCCGCCTCGTCCGGCCTCCAGGTGCAACGTCAGGTCCCCCTCCGCCACCCGCCCGGAAATCTCGGCCAGATAATCCGGCTCGGTGCCCAGGGAACTGAGCAGGCGTCGGGTCATGAACACCGACAAAAATGAGATGAGGATAACCAGAACCACGATCACCGTCACAATAGTGTAGATGCCCGCCATCAATTGCTTGCGATTTTCTTCGGTAGCCTTTGCGACCAACGCCTCCAGGTCGCCCACATAGTTGCCGGTCCCGACCACCCAGCCGAAGGGCTCGAACAGGAGCGAATAGCTTCGTTTCGCCTGGGGCACCGTGCTGTCCTTCTTGGTGGTGAAGTAGTCGCTGAAGCCGCCGCCCGGCTGCATCCCGGCTTTGATAATCTCCTGGATATTGTACTTCCCCTTGGCGTCCTTTTTGTTGATGCGGCTCTTGCCTTCGGCAGGGCCGCCAAGCAGGACCACATTGACCCCCTGGGTGGTGTCGGCCCAGAAATAGCCCTCCTTACCGTACCGAAGCGACCGGAGCAGGTCGGCCCCTTGGGACTTGGCCTCATCGAGGGTGATCTCCCCTTTCAGGCTCCGTTCGTGGAGCCGTTTCAAAAGGGTTACGGCCGTTTCCACCTCGCTTTTGGCCTGGGAATCGAAATCGTTGAAGAGCGACTGGCGGTAGGATTTCAGAAAGCTGGTGTAGCCGGCATGGTACTGTTTCAGGGCGATCAGGCCCGTGACCGCGGCCAGGCCGATGCTGGATGCCAGCACCATGATGAGTATCTTGGCGGAAAAGCTGATTTTGCTACCTGTAATGCTCATGCGAACCTCCGTCAAATGGTGATGTGGTATCATTCCGATGCGTTATCCAGGTTAGGCGCTACAAGCGGTGCATCCCGATCACGGCAGGCCGTCAACAACGGCGATGAAGAGATGATACTAAAGATTTGCCACTTGTCATTTTGTGTGGCGGCACGCTGTGCCGTTCGGAGCATGAAGCTCACATCCCGCATGACGGTATTGGCAAGCTGGGTGCTGTTTTGCGGGATCTACGTGGAGCATCTCCTTGCCGTTGACCTTGGCCACGGAGACGTGCTTTTGGGTGAGCAGGTGTATATTGTCTTATCGCCCCCCCCGGGGGTACGGATTCCATTTTCGACCCAAAAAAGGTGAGCACGTTGTCGTGCCCACCTTTTCAATATGGAGCGATCAACTCCGTTGTGATCTCCCATGTTCGGGACAAACTGGCGGCTCCGGGCCGCGGATGAAATTCCGGCCTAGAACATCACCTGCGAGATGGTATAGGCCACCACGGTCGATACCGAGACACCGATCAAGCCGGGGATCATGAAGCTGTGATTGAGCAGGTACTTGCCGATGTGGGTCGTGCCGGTGCGGTCCATGTTGATGGCGGCCAGGTCGCTGGGGTAGAAGGCGAAGAAGAAATAGGCGTAGCTGGCCGGCATCAGGCCCAGGAGCAGCGGGATCGGCAGGCCGAGCGCCAGGCCCAGGGGGAGCGTTATGGCGAGGGTGGCTGCCTGGCTCTTCACAAAGGCGGAGATGCAGAAGGTGGCGATGGCGAAGGTCCAGGGTGCCATCTTGACCATGATGCCGATGTTCTCCACCAGGAACTTCTTGTTGGCGGTGATGAAGGTATCACTCATCCAGGCGATACCGAAGATGGACACGACCGCGATCATGCCGGCGATGAACACGCTGGAGTGGGCGATTTCCTTGGCCTTGACGTTGGCGGAGAACATGATGAAGGCGCCGTAGCCAAGCATGACGAACTGAACCACCGTGGTCATGGGGATCGGCTTCTTATCCAACCCCAGGGGGAGCAGTTGGGGGCAGCTTGCCAGCAGGATGATGGTGCCGACGCCGGCGAAGAACAGGAGCACCGAAATCTTCGCGGTGGTTGAGATCTCCTTGCCCAGGGTCGTGACATCGGCGTCCAGGTTCTTTTTGAAGTCAGGGTCCTGCAGCCGTGCCTGGAAATCGGGGTCCTTGTCCAGGTCCTTGCCGCGGTTGAAGCTCCAGGCGGCGGCGGCCAGGACACCGATGATGCCGGCCGGCATGGTGACCATGATGATGTCGATCAGGGTGACCGGATGCCCGGCCTTGGCGGCGAATCCCAGGAAGAAGGTCACGGCCGCCGCAACCGGGCTGGCGGTGATGCCCATCTGGGAGGCGACGCTGGAGATGGCCATGGGGCGCTCCGGGCGGATCTTGGTCTTCAGGGCCACGTCGGAGATGACCGGGAGCAGTGCGTACACGGCATGGCCGGTGCCGCAGCAGACCGTCAGGAAGAAGGTGGAGAGCGGCGCCAGGATGGTCACGTATTTGGGATGGGCGCGCAGCATCTTCTCGGTCAACTGCACCAGGTAATCGAGGCCGCCGGCAACCTGCAGGGTCGCCGACGCCGTAACCACCGCCAGAATGATCAGCATGACGGCGATGGGAGGCTCGGAGGGGGCGCTGCGGAAACCCAGCACCAGCAGTGACACGCCCAGACCTCCGATCATACCAAGTGCTACGCCACCTCTGCGGATACCTATGAGTACGGCACCCAGTACGAGCACAAATTGGATCCAGAACATTGCCATGACGAACCTCCACCTTGAGGGATAAATTAGCGGATTAACATGATCCGCGCTTAAACTCTATCCCTTGCTAAAGCACAGTCAATGCCAGCATGGCAATTATTTGGCAACATTTCGATATTATTACGCAAATGTGAACATAATCGCCGTATTCAAGAGAGAAACCTCCATAACCGCAGGTTATGGAGGCAGCGTATATCATGGCGTAGACATTGTGATTTCAAGGAGATAGCTACTCACATAACCGTAGGTTAGGTTATAACCGCCGGTTATGGGAGTTCAAAGAAATCACCCCCCCCTGACCCCCTCCTTATCAAGGAGTGGGAAGGACTGGACGTTTTCCTCCCCTCCTAGCTTAGGAGGGGCCGGGGGTGGTAGCCATCCTCAGGCTTGCCATAGGGGCCTCTATTCATCATAATGGCCCACATGCTCCTCATATTCCCCCCCGTAGCCAAGCCGTGCGAACCGCCGGCCGGTATCGTCCAACTGGCGGCCGCCCTGCACAGCCGCGGCCTTCCCTGCCGAGTGCTGGACGCCAACCTGGAAGGGCTGCTCTGGTTATTGGAACAACCGTGCAGCGCCGACGACACTTGGAGCCGCCGTGCCGCCAAGGGGCGCGCACGCCACCTGGCCGACCTGCGGTCTGGCGACCTGTACCGCTCGCCAGACCGCTACAGCCGGGCCGTGCGCGACCTGAACCGTCTGCTGGCCGTGGCTGGCCAGGCAGGCAGCGCGGTCGTCGGCCTTGCGGACTATCAGCACGCCCACCTCTCCCCCCTGCGGAGCGCGGACCTGCTCTTCGCCGCCCAACATCCCGAACAGAACCCCTTCTATCCCTGGTTCAGCGCCGGTTTCGAGGCATGGCTCGACGGCATCGCCACGGTCGGCTTTTCCCTCAACTACCTGAGCCAGGCGCTCACCACCTTTGCCATGATCGGCCTGGTGAGGAAACGCTTCCCCTCCCTGCGCATCGTCCTGGGGGGCGGCTTGGTCACCTCGTGGCTGCGCCAGCCGGGGTGGCAGAACCCCTTCGGCGGGCTGGTGGACCACCTGATAGCGGGACCGGGGGAGATCCCCCTGCTGGAACTCCAGGGCTCCGCCGCCCCGGACCAGGGGCGCGTCAGGCCCGACTACACCCTGCTGCCCATGGGCGACTACCTGGCCCCCGGCTTCATTCTCCCCTACGCGACTGCCGGCGGCTGCTACTGGAACAACTGTTCCTTCTGCCCGGAGCGGGCCGAGGGGAACCGCTACACGCCGCTGCCGGTTGGCGAGGCCCTGGCCGACCTGCACGCCCTCGCCACCCACACCAAGCCGGTGTTGCTGCACCTGCTGGACAACGCCCTGAGCCCGGCCTTCCTGCGGGCCCTGGCCGCCGATCCGCCCGGCGTTACCTGGTACGGCTTCGCCCGTTTTGGCAGGGAGTTGGCCGACCCGGATTTCTGCCAAGCCCTAAAGCGTTCAGGGTGCGTGATGCTCAAACTGGGGCTGGAATCGGGGGACCAGGGGGTGCTGGACCGGCTGCACAAGGGGATCGATATCGGGGAGGCGTCCAAGGTGCTGCGCAATCTGCAAGCGGCGGGAATCGGGGTCTACCTTTATCTCTTGTTCGGCACCCCGGCCGAAACCGAAGCCGAGGCCAGGCACACCTTGGAATTCGTGGTGCGCCACCACGAGGCCATCACCTTCATGAACCTGGCCCTGTTCAACATGCCGATCTGCGGCGACGAGGCGGCCGGCTACGGCATCGACCCGTTCTACGAGGGGGACCTGTCCCTCTACACCGCGTTCCGCCATCCCAACGGCTGGGACCGCAAACAGGTGCGGGGCTTTCTGGACAAGGAGTTCAAGCGCCACCCGGCCGTAGGGGCGATCATGAGGAACGACCCGCCCCTGTTTACCTCCAATCACGCCGCGTTTTTTGTTGGTAGGGCTGGTGGGCTGCGCAGGTAACAAACTTGCGATGGACTCTTCTGATAAAAAGCTGTATATCGGTCCAGAGTGGTCTGCTGAACAGCCATTGCAACGTGTTTAATTTGTGATGGTATTTGAATGTCCTGAAGATAATCCGTACTATATTGCAGCTGACATGCGGTCTAACCAGACTTATTTATACCAGAGGGAAGATCATGGCAATACCTGAACATATTTACAAGTACGAAAGCATAAATGCTTACAGCCTAAAGAACTTAAAAGCACAGTCCATTTACATGTCTTCCCCACTTTTATTTAATGATCCGTACGACTGCGCGTTAAGTACTGTTATGAAAGAGATTTCAGATACAGATCTTGACAAATTGATTTCACATTACGTGGGACGAGAAGATGTGCCGGAACCGGTAAAAAAACAGTTCCTCACGGCCACCAAAGACGAACTAAAGGACATGTTTTTCCGAGCAAGCAAATCAGCTATTGAGCAAAACGTTCAACAGTTTTTAGAACTTAGAGGGGTGTCATGTTTTTCAGAAAAAATGGATGACCTATTGATGTGGGCGCATTACGGTGGATGCTATCGCGGATTCTGCTTGGAGTTCAGAACTGACTCTGAAATGTTTAACAAGCTGAGACAAATTCATTACAGTTCTGACATTCCACGGGTAGATGTTGCCACATGTTTAATCGAGAACGACTTTGACCACATCGCAGACCTTTACTGCACAAAGTCTATAAACTGGCAATACGAGCGAGAATGGCGGCTAATTCATCAGAAAGCTGGCACTTTATATGTATATCCGTCAGAAGCACTGAAAGCCATTTATTTTGGACCGAATACTGATGCACATATGATGGAAATTTTGTGTCTCATCATTCAGGGCCAAAACCCTCAAGTTGAGTTTTGGCGGGGCCATCTTAGTAAATCTGAGTTCAAAGTTGAATTTGAAAAGGTAGACTACATGCCGCATGTTGTTGCGAAGGAATTGGGGTTAGTATAACCAGAAAGAAAACGCGGGTAAGGCCGACAAATTTAATATTTGGAAATTGGGAAAAATTAGGGACACCTTCCGGTTTTCACACAGAAAAGAGGGGAAGCGTCACTAGCTTCAAAGCTTGGTACCGGATGTAGCAAACGGCGCAGCGCCAGAACTGTTGGCACAAAGAGGGAAAATAATTTATGGGATTAGATGCTGTGGAATTGGTGATGGCGGTTGAAGAGGAGTTTCAGATTGCGATTTCCGATTCCGAGGCATGCGAATGCACAACTGTTGGGAAGCTGGTAGAGTTGGTGCATTCACGCTTGCGGCACACAAGCAAGGGCCCATGTCCATCCCAACACTCTTTCTACATCGCGAGACAAAAACTGATCGAAATTACTCACATTCCCAGGCATCAAATAAAACCGGATACAAATCTTGGTGACATAATCCCCAGAAAAAAACGAAAGAAACTCTGGAAAAAAGTGACGACGGCATTGAGCGAAGGCGTATTTTATCAGAACCGACTCGTCCGTCCCAAATGGATGATCTACGGCTTAATCCCGGCCTTTTTCGTTCTATCCTGTGCCACCTTCATTTTCTGGCTTGGCTTTCCTTTCTCCCTAGCAATTATTTCAACTCTGCCAGTTTATATCATTCTTGTGATGACCACGCAGTTGTTCGCTTCGGAGTTCCCGGCTGAAATGTCACAAGTGAAAGACCTAATAAAGCTAGTTAAATCGCTCGACTCCAGAACATGGTCAGAGGAAGAGGTCTTTGCAAAGATAAAAACCGTTACCGCTGAGCAACTTGGAATAAATGAGTCGCTCATCACGCGTGACGCGAAATTTGTTGATGATCTAGGGGCAGGCTGAAATGGAAAGGGAGTAAGATAAGGGTCTACAAATTCCAAAAATTGCAAGTTGCAGGCATGACAACAGCCTTTTAATGGGTGACACCATAATTGTTTTTCAAGGAGCTTTCATGCACTACCTACTGTTCTACAACGTTTCTTCCGACTATCTGGAGCGCAGAGCCGAGTTTCGCGCCGAACATCTCACTCTTGCCTGGCAGGCACAAGCACGGGGCGAACTCATTCTCGGCGGGGCGCTGGCCGACCCGGTGGACGCTTCGGTGCTGCTGTTCAAAGGGGAGTCGGACGATGTCGCCAAGCGGTTCGCGGCTGCCGATCCCTACGTTAAAAACGGTCTCGTTACAAGCTGGCGCGTGCGCCCCTGGACAACGGTCGTCGGCGAGGACGCGACTTCGCCGGTTAGGCCGGAGTCATAAATGAGGCAAGATGAGGCGGGGCTCTCGAATTTTGGAATTTGGAAACCAGCCCCCTGGCCTCGCCCTAGAGCCGATTCGCAAGTGTTCTTGGTTCGGTGGCAACAACGTTAAGCAGTAGAGTGAACATCTCTCAATACGAGGAGGAGCAAGGCCATGAAAAATCATTGCGAGCAGTCGAGAGGAAAAAGATTGTGGCTGGTCATTCCGTTTATTCTTCTGCTAACGGCATGTACGCCGGCACACATGGTTCTGAAACAGGACAACTTCGATATCAAAACAGTAAAACCCACTGCCGGCAAAGCGGCGTTGGTAATCGCCAGGACAACGTCATTGGGAGGGGCGATAAACTTCCACACCTATCTCGACCAGAGCATCATCGGTGTGACAAAAGGCAAAAGCTGCATTGTTAAATACGACATCGAACCCGGAGTAAAATACCTCATTGCGAGAACAGAAAGCCTTGAAGAGGCGAAGATCAGCTTTGAGCCCGATCACATCTACTATGTGCAGCAATCGCCACGGATGGGTTGGGTCGTCGCACGGGTCACCTTGACTCCGCTGTCGCAAGAACAGCTCTTGTCAGAGATCGGGTCGGATGGATGTACCCTTTACGAGATGGACAGTAAGGATATGGGGGACAATTTGACAAATGATGAGTACAAGGAGGCCGTTGCTGATTATGAGCGGGAGTTGACAGAGGGGCATCATAAAGATTTCACCGACTATAAAGGCTTTGCCGTGAAATAGCGGGTTTCAGGCTGCAAAGAAAGACCATTGACGGGACTTGGTTAATGCGCCCCTACCCCTTGAAGTGCGCCGCCACGATCCCCTGGGCCAGGTCCATGGACGAGGTGAAGGCCGGGGAGATGGGGTTCAAGACGTGGAGCGAGGCCCCGTCCGCCACGACCATGAAATCCATGATCATCTGCTTGGTCTCCCAATCCACCAGTTGGGGCCGGATGCCGACCTTGGCGGAGGGGAGCACGTCCGTGGGGGAGAGTTCCTTTACCAGCCGGGCCGCATCCCGGTAGAAATAGGAGGGTAGGTATTTCAGCGGTTCGCTCAGGGCCACGCTGCGGAACAGGGGATTGGCCAGGAACAGGGTCAGGTCCTCCAGGGCGATGCCGAACCCCTCCCGGTCGATCCCGGCCAGGATGCCGTAGTTCTCCCGGCCGAAAGCGGGGATGGCGGTGGGGCCCAGGTAGACGTCGCCGTGGACGCTGCGGGTGAAGTGAACCCCCAGGAAGGGGTTGCGGATATCCGGCACCGGGTAGATGCTGGAATTGACCGTGAAGGGGGCCTCTTTGCGCAGCAGCCGGTAAATCCCCTTGAAGGGGATGAGGCGGAGGTTCCCGCCCACGCCGAACAGCCGGGCCACCTTGTCGCAGTAAGCGCCGGCCGCGTTGACGAAACGGCTGAAACCGATCTCCCCCTTGCCGGTCTGGGCGGTGCCGCTCCCCTCCAGCCCGGTCAGGGGGCACTCCAGGTGAAAGCGCACCCTACCGCTCTCTTCCAGGTCGTTTTTGAGGCTCTTCAGCACCGCCTTGGGGTCCACCACCGCCGTGTAGTGGGAGAACAGGGCGCGCCCCACGGTCCGGGCGTTGGGTTCGATCTCCGCCAGCTGGTGTTCGTCGATCATCTCCACCTTGGCACCGTTGGCCGTGGCCCGACTGTGGAGTTCGTCCAGCACCGGCAACTCACCGGTCGTGCGGGCCACGATCACCTTGCCGTTTTCCAGCAGGGGGAGCCCCTTTTCCTTGCAGTAGGCGCGCATCAGGAAGTTGCCGTTCAAGCACGATTTGGCCTTGAGGCTGTCGGGGGAATAGTAGATCCCGGCATGGAGGACGCCGCTGTTGCGCCCCGAGGCGTGCCTGCCCAACTCCGGCTCCTTGTCGATGATCACGATGTCGCCGTATCCGGCCCGGACCAGTTCCCGCGCAATGGTCAGCCCGATGATCCCCGCCCCCACAATCAGGATTTCCGCCTTGTCCAGTTGCATATCCAGCCCCCTTTGCACCGGCATCGCTTTGCCTCTTCAGGATTTGGTTTCAGACCGGGGTGTCACGAATACGATGGCCAGGGCGGTGACGGAGCCGATGCACGCCTCGCCGAAACGCAACACCGCATTCATGGCCGGGTTAAGCGTAGGATTCATGTGCGAAATCACCATGATGACCGCCACGGTTATGGCGGCGAGACGACTGTGTTCCGGTACCTTCAGGATCTGGCACAGCGCAATGGTCACGCCGATGGATATGGCCATGCCGACCGGACTGAAGGGCATAAAGGAGAGATACAGCCCGCTGACGAACGCGCCGATGAAGGTTCCGAGCACCCGGAGCCCTGCCGACGTCCAGGTGTCGCGGGTCGTGGCCTGGAGCACCACCAGCCCGGAGATGAGGGACCACAGCCCCCCCATGCTCGCCGACTCGCCGTGGAAGATGCCGGTGGAGTATTCCCCGCAGGGGTAGGCAACCAGGCAGACCACGGCATTTTGCAGAACCGTGAATACCCCGAACCTGTGGAACAGTGTCGTTATCGTTTCCTTGTCTATCATGGGGTCACCTGATACATGGTTACTGAAGGCACGGGACACTACCCTCCATGCTCATGCCCCAGCAGGATGCCGGCGACGATGGAGCAGAGCACCACCAGGCAGAAGAAGGCGAAGCGCCAATCCTTTTCCCGGGCAAAGATCACCCCCGCCACCATCACCCGCATGATCGGCGTTGCCAGAAGCGCCAGCAGGCCGGCGGTGATCAGGCGCGGGCCAACCACCGCATGCCCCCCCAGCAGCATAGCACCGATGCCAAGGGCCAGGAGGATGGCGGCGATGATGGAGCCGATGCGCAACAGGCGCGCCAGGACCAGTTCGATCGGCTCGTGGGGAGACGGGGTCTCGTGGTGCGTTTCGGTCGTCATCCCTTTACCCCCCGATAGATCATCTCGATGGCCGTGTAGACGATCAGCGGGATGAAGAGCTTGCGGATGGTGGAGGTTTTCAGCCGGACCATCAGCCGGGCGCCCACTACCGCCCCCAGCAGCACCCCCAGCACCACCGGCCCGGCCACCAGCGGTTTGACGTCGCCCCGGGCGAAATAGACCACCGCGCCGGAGGCCGCCGTGACCCCGATCATGAAGTTGGAGGTGGCGGTGGAGGCCTTGAACGGCATGCGCATGACCTGGTCCATGGCCGGAACCTTGAAGATGCCGGCGCCGATGCCCAGAAGCCCGGCGGCGGCCCCGGAGAAATACATGAGGACCAGCCCGGGGAGGGTCCGGGTGACCTGGTACTCCACCCTTTTGCCCAGCATGCGGTCGTAGTAGGAGCCGGCAAGGTTCAGCTTTCGCGACAGGCGGTCGGGCACGACCTCGCCCGGCAGTTCGGCCTTGCGGGTCCTGAACATATTGTAGCCCGAATAGGCCAGAAGCAGGCCGAACAGGATGTACAGGAAGCGCTGGTGCAGGTAGCCGGCGATCAGAGCCCCGCTCAGGGCCCCGGCGGAGGTGCCCATCTCCAGCCACATGGCCACCCGGGTATTGGTCAGCCGGTCGCGCAGAAAGGCCACCGCGGCGCCGGTGGAGGTGGCGATGATGGAGACCGTGGAGGCGGCCACGGCCGTGCGCATGGACACGCCGAACAGGATGGTCAAGGCGGGGACGATGATGATGCCGCCGCCGAGCCCCAGGACCGAACCGACGATCCCGGCCCCGATGGCCATGACGAATATCTCGATGGTGGTGGTGAGCAGAATGGCTGTTCTCCTTTGTTCTTACGTTTAGCCCGGCTGCCGCATCTTCAGGCGCTTGGAGAGCGCCGGCTGGGATATGCCCAGAAGCCGCGCGGCCAGGGTCTGGTTGCCGTTGGCCCGGTCCAGCGCCTCCATGACCAGAAAGGCGGCGGCATCGCTGAACGTGGGCAGTTCGTCGAACCCGGCAAAGGGGTTCTGCCGGGCCGCCGGGGCGACCGTCCCCCCCCCGCCCTGCCTCTGGGAGCGTTCCACGGCCTTGATGAACGACTCCATGGAGAGCATCCGGTCCCGGTGCACGCTGACGGCGTCGTAGATCATGGCCTTGAGTTCCCGCACATTGCCGGGGAAGGTGTAGGTGGCGAGGAACTGCGCCAAACCCTTTGGCGGGGTCGGCTTCTTCTTGCCCAAGGCCCGGGCCGCCTCCTCCAGAAAGTGGTCCAGCAGCAGGGGGATGTCCCCGCGCCGTTCCCGCAGCGGCGGCACATGGAGATGGTGGGTCCGCAGCCGGTAGTACAGGTCCCGGCGGAAGGTCCCCGCCGTCTCCTTGGCCGCCAGGTCCTGATGGGTGGCGACGACGATGCGGGCCTTGAGCCGCTTCGGCAGGTCGCACCCCAGGGGGAAATACTCCCCCTCCTGGAGCAGCCGCAGCAGCTTCACCTGGGAGGGGATGCTCAGGTCGCCGATCTCGTCCAGAAACAGGGTGCCGTCGGCGGCCTCCTCCACCATGCCGCGCCGCACCTGCTCGGCGCCGGTAAAGGCCCCCCGCACGTGGCCGAACAGGGTGTCGGCGAAAACCGTATCGTCCAGCCCGGCAACGTTGACCGTCACCAGCTTGCCCCGGCAACCGCTCAGGGCGTGGACGGCGCGGGCGACCAGTTCCTTGCCGACGCCGCTCTCGCCGGTGATCAGAAGCGGCTGGGGGCTTCGGGCCACCGCTTCCGCATAGGTGAAGACCGCCTGCATAGCCCGGTCGTTGGTGACGATGGCGCTGAAGGCCTCGGGATGCCGGACCTCGGGCGAACCGAACCGGCTAGCCATCTCCCGGTGATCCCGCTGCAACTCCTGCATGCGCACGGCCCGAAGCACGCCGTTCACCATGCGGTCATCATCGTCGGTCTTCACAAAATAGTCGAACGCTCCCCGGCGCATGCAGTTGACGGCGGTCTCCACCTGGTTCAGGCCGCTGATGACGATGGAGGCGATCTCGGGATGGCGCTCGGCGATCCGCTCCAGAAGCTCTTCCCCCGACAGATGCGGCATGGTGAGGTCCAGCAGCACCAGGCCGATCTGGCCCTGGTCCAGGATGGCCATGACCTGGCGGCTATCGTTGCAGGTGGCGATATTGGTGATGCCGGCGCAGGACTCCAGGGTCAGGGAGAGGGAACTGAGCCAGTCCGGCTCGTCGTCCACCAGGAGGATGCCGAAATCGGGATACAGGGGCTCGCTCACGTTACGTTCTCCTTCCGGTACTCGGGCAGGGTCAGGGTGACGGTGGTCCCGCTGCCCGGGGTCGAATCGAACTCCAGGGTGCCGCCGTGCTCCTTGACGATCCCGGCCGATACGGAGAGACCGAGGCCGGTCCCGCCCATGTCCCGCTTGGTAGTGAAAAACGGGTCGGTCAGGCGCGACAGGTGCTCGGGGGAGATGCCGCTCCCCTCGTCCCGCAGGCGGAAGATGACTGCACCGCGGGAGGCATCGTACAGGGTGGCGAGTTCGATGCCCCGCCCGGTATCCGGCAACGCCTGGCAGGCGTTGATGATCAGATTTACCAGCACCTGCTCGATGCGCTGGGCATTGCCCCGGACCGTGGGGAGCCCCTCGGCATACTCGGTGCTGAAACGGCTGGTCGCCTTGCGGATGGAGGGTTCGACCAGCCGGACGGCCGCCTGGGCCACGGCGTTGAGGTCGATGGTGTCGTTGGAGGCGGTATCGTCGCGCCGGGCAAAATCCTTCAGGTCGTCCACGATCCGCTTGATGCGCTTGCCCGCTTCCTGGAGCTTTTCCAGGCTGCGGGGCATCTCCTCCCGCATGCGCGAATAGCGGAGCCCGCCGCAGGTGAAATCGCCGTTTTCCTGATAGTACCGTTCCAGCACCTTGGAGGCGTCCTGGAAAAACCGCCTGAGGATCGGCACCTCCAGCAGGATCAGGCCGGTGGGGTTGTTGATCTCGTGGGCCACGCCCGACACCAGGACCCCCAGGGCGGCCATCTTGTCCGCCTGGACCAGTTGCTGCTGGTTGAGGAGCAACTCCTCCTCGGCATGGCGCCGCTCGGCGATCTCCCGGGTCAGATCGGCGGTGCGCAGGGCAACCTGGCGGTGCAGGGTGCGGGACCAGAGGGCAAAACCGCCCAACAGGAGCACCAGCGGAATCCCTACGATGGCGGCGTACCGGGTGACGGTGGCCCATTCCACGCGGTTCGGCTCCAGCACGCCGAGCCACTTTTCATAGATGGCCTGGTATTGCCCGGTCTTCCTGAGGATAGCCAGCCCTTCGTTGAAGCGGGAGATCAGCTCCTCATTGCCCCGGTTCACGGCATAACAATAGCGGTGGGTGGCCACGTTGCGCACCACCGGAATCAGGTTGGTCAGTTTCAGTTCGCGGATGATGTACATCCCCGGCACGATGGCGACGATGGCGAAGTCGGTCTTGCCCGCGGCCAGAAGACGCAGGGCGTCGGCCGGCGTAGCGGTCAGGATCAGCTTGCCGCTGAACCCCTTTTTGACCAGATAGTCGTGCATGATCCCGCCCCGGTGAACCGCCACCACCTTCCCTTCGATCTCGTCGAAGGTGTTGATCATGGGGGACTCCCGGCGGGCGAATATGGCGTGATTCACGATGGTGTGGGGGAGGGAGAAATCCACCTCGCGGGAGCGCTCCTCCGAGTAGGACATCCCCTGGAGCACGTCGACCTTTCCGGTCTGAAGGGCAGTGCGCACCTCCGCCCAGCCGGTAAGCCGGAATTCGACCTTCATCCCCATGACGTCGGCAATGGCGCGGGTCAACTCCACGTTATAGCCCGAGGGCTGGCCGTTCTTGTCGATGAACTCGTAGGGGGGGTACTCCCGGTCCCCGCCGACGATGATCACCTTCTGGGGAGTGCCCTGGAGCGTATCGGCCAGGGCGGCGCCGGAAAGCAGGCAGGCGACGGCCGCCATAGCCATGAAGAGCGTGGCGGCAAACCTGGATAAGAAGGGCATACCGTTGCGCGATGTTATTACTTTTCCCAAGGTCACGTCGTCATCTCCAGCGGCCCCGGTCCGTATTGATCCCCAGGCGGGTGTACAGACGGGAGGAGCCCTTGCCGCCCGCCATCTCTTCCTGAGCCGCCCGCCCCACAATGGCCGCCAGGGCGGTTTCCAGGGCGGCATCCGGCTCGACAAACCGCAGGCCGACCAGGCCAAACCCATAGTGGATGATCTGGGCTGCCACATCGAGCGGGGGGAGACCGTCGCCCTGCTGCAGCGTCAGCACGCACCGTTCTCCCTGGCGGACCACATCACAGGCAGCGTCGTCCGAACTGACCAGCGCCCCGTGCAGGGAAATATTTTCAACATAACAGGGGAAACGCTGGCTTTGGTACTGCAACACCCCATTGGCCACAAAAACGATCCGGCGGGACGATCTCTTTTCGCGCATAAGATTGGCCCTTTCGCGACACACATTCACACCGGTTCAACCACGCATGGCTTCAGTTTCTCATAAAATCAGGACAAGGACAATAAATTGGTTATGCCACCTTTCCACGGCGGGATGCGGTCACACCACGGCCACGGGGGATGGTGAACGGCGACGCAAAGAACAATGGCCGCCATGGCCGCAATCTGCTATAGTTTGGGGGCACGGGTGGTCATGCACGACGATAGGGGGTTGATATGCTGAGGATTGCGTTGGTAGTGGCGCTGCTCGCGTCTTCAAGCGGAGCGTATGCCCTGGGCAACAACGACCTGGTTCAGTTGAATCTGCGGGGAGCCCGGCAGCAGGCGCAGCAGCAACCGGATCTGGTAGAACTGCTTCAGCCGGCGCAACAGGCCAGGCTGTGGCAGGAGGACGCTGTGCAGGAGTTGGTGTGGCAACAGCAACGGCGGCAGTTCAGCCAGGAACGTTACCGGCAGGAAGTGCTCCTGGAACAGCAGCGCCATAAGGACACCTTCAGGATCGAGGAAGAGCGGCTGCGGGGTATCATGATCCAACGGGAACAAACTCCGCTGTTTCAGTAAGGCCGGGCAGGATGGCGTACCCGCCCGAAGAAACGATTCCCGACTGAGGCGCTCCCCTGCACCCACTAGGGGACGTAGATCATCTTGCGGGTCATCCCGCCATCCACGATAAAATTCTGGCCGGTGATGAACCCGGCCTGGGGCGAGACCAGATAGGCCACCATCCCGGCGATATCCTCGGGCCGCCCGACACGCCCCGCCGGATGTTGACCGTGATCCTCCGGGCGCAGTTCCGGCGCCGTGCGTTTGCCGCTCTTTTTCCAGTCGTCCACGGCGATCCACCCGGGGCTGACGCAGTTGACCCGGATGTGCGGCCCCAGGCTGACGGCCAGGGCATGGGTCAGGGCCACGAGCCCACCTTTGCTGGCGGAATAGGCCTCCGTATCGGCTTCGGACTGGAGGGCCCGGGTCGAGGCGATGTTGACGATGGCCCCCCCAGCGCTCCGCAGGGCCGGCACCGCGTGCTTGGCGCAGAGAAACGCCCCGGTGAGGTTGGTCCCCAGGACCCGGTTCCACTCCGAGAGTTCCAGCAGTTCCACCGGGCCGGGAGGCGAACTGCCGTGACCCGCATTGTTGATGAGGGCGTCCAGGCGGCCGAAGCGGGAGAGCGTCTGGTCCAGCGCCCCTACCACCGCCGCTTCGTCGGCCACGTCCAGCGTCACGGCAAGCACATCCCCCAGGGAGCCGAACTCCCCGGCCGTTTCCTGGGCCGCCGCTGCGTCCCTGTCGGCGATGACCACTGCCATCCCCTCTTCCAGCAACCGCTTGGCGATCCCCTTGCCGATCCCCTGACCGCCCCCGGTCACCAGCGCCACCCTACCGGCGGTTTGTTGTGTCATGCCGCGTCTCCTGAAGTGTCTTGAAAATTACGATAAAATCGTGCCGGACCATGGCGGAGCGCCCCTCACTCTTCATCGGCCAGCTCTCTGGCTATGCGGATGAATTCCTCCCTTTGGGCCATGAACGCCCCGACCACCTCGGGGTCGAAGTGTGTGCCCGACCTCGCCAGAATCCACTCCTGGGCCTCTTCATGGGAGAAGTCTCGCTTGTAGACGCGCCTGCTGACCAGGGCATCGTACACATCCGCCAGGGCCATCAGCCGGCCGGCCAGGGGGATGGCCCTGCCGCTCAATCCGAGGGGATAGCCGCTGCCGTCCCATTTTTCGTGGTGCGATTCGGCCATCTGGAGCGCGTAATTGAGGAAGGCCAGCTTCTCCGGGTGCTCGGTCCCCCCCATGGTCTTGGACAGGGCCTGGGCGCCGATGAGCGTGTGGGTCTTCATGATGTCGTATTCTTCGGCGGTCAGCGCACCCGGCTTGGACAGGATGTGATCCGGGATGCCGACCTTGCCGATGTCATGGAGCGGCGCGGATTTCGCGAGGAGTTCGATATTCGCTTCGTCCAGTACGGCGTAGCCGGGGAGCGTGGCAAGCTGCCGGGCAAGGACTTCCACGTAGCGTTGCGTCCGCAGGATGTGCCGCCCCGATTCCTTGTCCCGGGCCGCAGTGAGGGTCGACATGCTGACGATGATCGTATCCTGGGCCTGGATCAGGTCGTGGTTGCGTTGTTGCACCTTGCGGGCCTCGATCCCGTACTTCACGAGGCTCAAAACCGTCATCACGAGGATCGGCGTCGCCATGGGGATGAGCGGCGGGATGAACAGCCCCTCCCGGGACAGCAAAAGCGCCCTCGCCCCCCAGTAGCACCCGCCGCTCATCCCCATAACGGCCAGAAGCGACAGTACGTATCCGGGGCGGCTGAGCAGCCAGGTGCTCATCCCCCCCAGCAGGAGGACGACAAACAGCCCGGCGCCCCGCGCCCACGTGGGCTGGGCGATGAACGTGCCGGACAGGATCGTGTCGATAACGGCGGCATGGGCCTCAACCCCGTGGAGTTCCTGCCCGGACGGGACTTGATGGACATCGCCCAGCCCCTTGGCCCAGGCACCGATCAGGACGATCTTTCCCCGCAGGCTCCCGGCCGCCGGGTGACCATCCAGAATCGCCCGTGCCGAAAAATAGGGAAAGGAATCCCGGGTACGGAAGTCGATCAGGGTATCCCCCAGGCGGTCCAGGGGGATACGGCGTTCTCCCCAGCAAAGCAGGGTCTCGGACGCATCGTGGTCGATGCGGAGGCGCCGTTCTTGGGATGCGAGCAGGACGGCCCCCAGGGCCAGGGAGGGGTAATAGGCGCCTTCATAGTGCATCAGCAGGGGAACCCGTCTGAGGACCCCGTCCAGGTCGTGTTGGGCATTGGTGAACCCCTCGGCCCCGGCAGCGGCGGTCAGTGCCCCAATCCCCCTGATCATCCCGGTGGGCGTGGGCCACTGGGCACTGGCTCCCGGCATGGCCGCCACGACCATGCCGGCGGGCAGGTGGGGAGCGCCTCCGGCCCCCGACCTCACTCCCGTGGCAAGGTCCAGATAGTATCCGAGGATGGTAGGCCCCCCCGCCAGAGCCTTGGCCAGGCGCTGGGAGTTGACGTCCGTGACGATGGCCGGGGGTGGGGATGGGGACAGCCCGAGGTCGCGCCGCCGTTCCGCCATGATGACATCGGGAGAGGTACGGTCCGGTTCCGGCATCAGGAAGTCGAGTACGACGACCTTCGCCCCCAACGCCTCAAGCCGCTCCACGAGGCGGGCCAGGCGGTAACGGGGCCAGGGCCACTGTCCGTAGGCCTTGAGGCTCTCCTCGTCGATCCCCACGATCACCGGAACGCCGCTCTTCTGGGGAGCGGCCCGGCCGGCGAGCATGAGGTCGTAGAGGCGAAGTTCCGTCTCCTGTATGAACAGCGGCGAGAAGATGAGAAGCAATCCGGCGCAGAGCGTAAGGGCAAGGCCCGCGGCAATCAGCACGGGACGCCCTCCCTGGAGCGGCAGGAGGCGTTGGGGGGTGGCGCGGGAGGGGGCGACAGGGGACATACCGGCTACGCCTAGCGCACGATCACCTCAACGCGCCGGTTTCGGGGTTCAGCAACCCCGTCGGGCGTTGGGATTCGAGGGTTACCCTTGCCATGGGAGGATACGGACAGGCGTTGCGGATCGACCCCCTTCTGCACCAGCAGGTCCCTGATCGCCTGGGCACGTTCGTAGGCAAGCCTATCGTTGAGCTGGACCGAGCCGACCGCGTCGGTATGCCCGCTGATACTGATGTTGATGGCGTTACGCCGCTTGATGGCGGTAAGGATAGTGGGGATGACGGCCCGAGACTCGGCCATCAGGCAGGTCTTGCCCGTTTCGAAAAAGAGGATGAATTTTTCCGACGGGAGCGGTTCGACCGCCAATGCCGCGGCAAAGGTCGCGGCAATATAGGAAGGGTCGGCCGGTGCCGGGGAAGAGGGGGAATTTGAACGGCCGGAGACGCGGGTCATCTCATGGGCCTTTTCCAGCAGTTGTTTCCCCCCTTCGGTGGTCACCTCCGCCTTGCCCACATGTCCGTCCGGGTCGGGCATCAGAACGACCGCCCGCCGGGAGGCGCAACCGCCTGCCAAAGCCAGGAGCGCCACCAGCAGCACGCCCGACAGAATGACTCCCGTCGGCCCGGTATGCCCATCGCTGCGCGGCACTAGTCCTGAACCTCGATCAGCAGTCTGGTCCCCCGCACGGCAATGGTCGCCTCGGGGATTTCCAGCCGAATGGCGTGCGGGGCCAGTTTCGCCATGAGCCCGGAGAGATAGACAAAGGTCCCCTTGGCCATCCGCGCCAGGAACGTGAACTTACCCTCCTTGGGGTCGAAAACGTACTCCTTTATGGCGAGTTCACTGTTGGGGCCCAGGGAAAACGTCGTGTCATCCGCCAAGACAATACCCAAAGAGCCGTCCTTTGCGGTTCTGATCACGTCGCCCCGATGTACCGCCCCCCCGATTGCGGCAGGTTGCGTAAGAGTGCCCCGAAGGAAAGACGCGGACCCTTTCAAGGTCTGTACATGACCGATCACATCCGTCGGCGCGGCGAAGGCCGAAGCGGCGGAGAACAGGAGAAGGAGTCCGAAGAATATTGCTTTCATTGTGCGTCTCCCTTTTTTCTCAGTAATCCAACCTGTTACTCATAAGGATACCATTATAAACAAAGATTGGCCAAAAGAGGGACAAAAAAAGAACGCACCCCGGCCATTGACATTCAGCGCCTCATGTGCATAAATAGTCGCCGCTGAAAACAAGCGTATGTGATAACCGATACTACTCAACCATTCGCGAGGATGGGGCGGAAAGCCCACAGGGTCTCACCGAGACAGCCGGGTTGCCGAAATATCATAGATATTCGGCAACCCGGTTTTTTCATTTCATCCCACCCCTTACGCAATGGGCGGATGAACAAACACTATCCCCAAAGGAGAACATTATGAAGAAGACCATCTATTCCTGCTGTTTGGCCTTGTCGCTGCTTTTTGCCGTCAACCCCGCCATGGCGGACGATATCAGGGGCAGGCTCGGCGTCACCGGCAGACTCGGCTTTCTGGTCCCTGCCGACAGCGAGCTATCGGGACGTAGCGCCAGTACGGATACCGCTTTCGTCGGCGGCGGCGGGTTCATCTACGGCATAACAAGGAACATCGCGGCGGAATTCGATATCACCCACACCGACTACGATGTCCACGGCTACGGTGAGGGCGGCAACGCCGAAACCAACAACTTCTCCCTGGGCGCCCAGTACCGTTTTGACGTCGCGGTCCCCCGACTGACCCCCTATGTGGGCGCCGGCCTGGATATCCTGATCAACGACTTCACCTACTCCGACGGGACCAGAACCGACGTGGACACCAGCCTGGGCGTCCATATCAGCGGCGGCGTCGACTATTTCGTGACCAAACAGGTGGCCCTGACGGCGCAACTCAAGGCAATCCTGGCGCCCAACGCCGATATCAACTACCAGGGCAATAAAGTCGGCAATATCGACCCCATGAGCATCTCCACGACCTTTGGCGCGAGATACTTTTTCAACTAAAAACAACCGCCCCGAACAACAAAACCCCCGCCATGCACGGCGGGGGTTTTGTGTGAAATCCGGGGGGGCGGTTCCCTCTCAGCGCTTGATCGTGCCCCCTCCCAGCAGCAAATTGTACTGGAGATAGGCCTTCAGGCGTTCCGGCGTATTGACCGTCTGCGTATAGAGGAGTCGATCCATCTCGTCGGCCTCGCGCTGCGTGAGTCCCCGAACGATCTTGAGCATCATGGCGGCATCCTTGAAGGACTGATCCAGGTTCTTCGCCTCCTCAGCCGTTTTGGGGGGGGCGGCCATCACGTCCTGAATGGTCTTGGCCATGGTCATGAGGACGGTGCGTTTCACATTCGTCGTATAGTTTGTATAGATCCAGATCTGCACATCGTCACGCACGCCGATGCCGCCGGTATCGATCCCCGCCAGGGTGGCGTTGTTGGCCGCCATATCCGGCATGGGCGGCAGGTGGGGGTTCATCTCCGCAACCGTGGGGACGGCCGGTGCAATCTTCTTTTCAGGCCGGTAGACGAGATCGCCCATGCAGGCGGCAAGACAGCACACAAGCCCAGCCGTCACCATCAACTCCACCATGAGCGCGCTCTTTTTGATAACCGCCATCTCTGCTCCCGGTCCGCAGGTTTACGTCTATCGGCTGTTACAATGCAAGTCGACCTTTCCCCCTCGGCTGAAAAGTCGGCGGAGTATTTTGCAACACCTCCGGGATCGTTGCAAGGGCAAACATGGGCCGTGCCGCAAATGGCGTTCCCGAACCGGGGCACTTTCGGCGCAAACAGGCCCTGGTCCAGATTTTTTTTGCGTGTTCCCCTTGACCGCAGGAACTGGTTTGGGCGAAAATGAGGGGACGAGGAGAACGTACGATGCCTGACTATATCGTCATCTGCACATCCTGCGGCGCAGCCAACAGAATCCCCGCCGACAAGGAGGGTAAAAAGGGGCGTTGCGGCACCTGCCGCGCCACCCTCCCCCCGTTGTACCACCACCCGCAGCAGCTCACGGAGCAGACATTCGACGCCTTCGTGCAGAATTACCCGGGGCCGGTACTGGTGGAGTTCTGGGCACCATGGTGACCGCACTGCGTCTCATTCGCACCGGCGGTGCGAACAGCAGCGGAGAGATTGGCGGGAAAGGCGGCCGTCTGCCAGGTCGATACCCAGCAGAATCCGGCCCTTGCGGCACGGTTCGGCGTGAGGGGCATACCGGACGTCGTGCTGCTCCGCAACGGCAGGGTCGTCGCCCGGCTCGCCGGGGCGCAGAGCGTTGATGCCCTGCTGGCCTGGTTCCGCCAACAGCAGTAGGGTTTCGCAGTGGACTTGAATCGGGGCCATGCCCGACAGATCACTTCCAGGCGCCTATTCCTGTTCCAGAACGACAAAATCCCTGGAGACGGCAAAGGTATCATCGACGTACACCTTGACCCGGTGCTTGCCCACCCCCAGTACGGACGCCTGGATGCCGGACCAGACATTGAGGGGCGGAAGGCTCGACTCAACATTCATGGACCCTTGGGACACCAACCGGTCACCCGTGTACCAGCGGTACGTCATGACATGGGGGCCCCCCTCCTGCTCCGGGTCATCCCATGAGAACGAGGTGATGACGTACACCTTCCCCCCGCCGACGAACGTATCGGCTACTCCGGTCGGGCCCTGCATCTTTGACACATTCTTCGCGAGAAAACATCTGGTGACGTTCTTTTCTCCAAGCGTCACGCTCCCCCACGAAGCGCAGCCTCCCAGAAGCGACACGACTCCCGATACCACGACGAATGAACGTATAATTCCCATATCCGATCTCTTTCAAAAACGATGTACTGAGGCGGCAGGCGCCGGGAACTGGCCGGACAAAAGCAAGGCCTGAACCTTTGCGGGGAACAGGTATGAACAAATAACCGTTTGAGTTTACAGCCACCCCGGGAGCCACCGCACCAGTTTAGTATGGCACGTCTCAGGCCAGGGAGTTCTCCGGCTTCCTTGCCGTGTCAAAAAAATCCGGGGCCTTCTTCTGTCCCTGTTTCAGGTTACTGCAGTTTGAGCCAGGAGACTCCCCCCATATATTTTCTGCGCACCGCGTCCTGTACCGTTGTCGCCCCTCTCCGGCGCCGCAGGTACGCCCCCAGGGCCCACACCGGGAAGAAGAGCCGGTAGCCGTGGTAGCGCAGATAGAAGACCCTTGGGAAGCCGGTCCCGGTAAAATGCCGTTCCTCCCAGCCGTTATGGTACCGATCGACCAGGTACTGCATGCCGCGTTGGACCTCCGGGCGGTCCGTTTCTCCGGCAGCCATAAGCGCCAGGAGCGCCCAGGCGGTCTGGGACGGGGTGCTGGCGCCGCTGCCGGCCAATGACGGGTCATCGTAACTGGCGCACGTTTCTCCCCAGCCGCCATCCCCGTTCTGGCACCCCACGAGCCACTCAACCGCCTTCCTGACATACGGCTTCTGCATATCCTCTCCCACCTCATGCAGACCGGAGAGCACGGACCAGGTGCCGTAGAGATAATTGACCCCCCACCTGCCGAACCACCCCCCAAACGCCTCCTGCTCCTTTTCCAGATAGGCGAGCCCCCTGGCTATCGGGGGAAAATCCGGCCCGTAACCGAGCATCCCCAGCATTTCGATACAGCGCCCGGTGAGATCGGAGGTGCTGGGGTCGAGCAGGGCGCCATGGTCGGCAAAGGGGATATCGTTCAGATACAGGTAGTCGTTGTCGACATCGAAGGCCCCCCAGCCGCCGTCGGAATTCTGCATCCCGATGACCCACCTGACCGCCTTGGCGATCTTTTCCCGGTATTCTTCCCGCTCCAGCGCCCCGGCCCGGAACAGCCCCATCAGAACCTTGGAAGTGTCGTCAACATCGGGATACAGGGTGTTTTCGTACTGGAACGCCCAACCGCCGCACGCCAGACCGGGACAGTTGCCCGACCAGTCGCCCGGCGTGCAGATCTGACGGTCAAAAAGCCACTTCATGGCCTCGTCCGCGGAGAACAGATTCCCCGGTATCCCCGCTTCCACCAGGGCCGACAGGCTCAGGCAGGTATCCCAGACCGGCGAATTACACGGCTGGCAGAGACTGAAATGGTCATTCCGGGCTGTCGACGCATGCCGCGACAGCAGGAGGTCCGGGGCCGCCGAAGAGCGGTCGATCCCGCCCCCAAAGGGGCTGGTGTGGGGTACCGCGTCAGGAGCAGGCGTCCGATGAATCAGCAGATCGTCGAGAGCCGCTATCCCGCGCACATAGTCGGGATCGTCCTCCCGGCAGCCGAGGGTTTTCAACGCCATCACGGCGTTGGCCATGGCCGGGTAGATGGCCCCGATGCCCCCCTCCCCCTGCATGCGCGCCCGGGTCCACTGTTCGGCCTGACGCAGGGCGTGGGCCCTGATCCTTTTCGGGATGTAGTGCATCGTGCGCTTGAGAACGCGGTCAAGAACGATAAAGACATTCTTCCGCCAGGCCCGGTGCCGGAAGTGATCCAGGTTGCCCAGCATATCGGGAGGCGTGGTAAACAGTTCGGTGATTCCCTCATTATAGCGCAGCGCACAGACCGGCTGCTTCGCGTAGAGGATCAACAGCGGTACGATGACCGTTCTCGACCAGTAGGATATCTTGCTGAGATGGAAAAAGAACCAGCGCGGGAGCAGCATGATCTCGATCGGCATGGCGGGCGGCGTATGCCAGGGAACCTGGCCGAAGAGCGCCAGGGTGATCCTGGTGAAGACGTTGCAGCGCGCCGCGCCGCCAAGGGAGAGGATGATCTGCCGCGCCTTTACCATGTATGGCGCGTTTTTATCGTGGCCGAGCAGTTTGAGGGCAAAGTAGGCTTTTACCGAAGCGCTGATGTTGGCATTGCCGTCCACGGCGTACAAGGGCCAGCTACCGTCCGGCAGTTGCCGGTCAAGGAGATAGGAGGAGAGGCGGGAAGCGGTTTTTTCGTCGACGCTGCGGCCGAGAAACCGCTGCAGCATGATGTATTCCGACGGGATGGTGACATCCGCTTCCAGCTCGAACACCCAGTGCCCGTCCTCGTTTTGCAATGCGGCGAGCTGGTGCGCGGCCCTTTCCAGGATCGATTCGACATGCAGGAAAGTGTTTGCGGATACTCCCGCTTCCGCCTGTTTGGCTCCCCTGCCCCCTTCTATGACATTCAGTTTCGTTTTCGTTTTGCTATGCATCATGTCTGTTTCTCCGTTGAATAACGCAGCTATCCGTAATTAACTGCGTTAACCTGATGGGCAAAAAATTACGCGGCGTGCCCTTTCAAGAGCCCGTCAATCAAGGTGTCGGCCATGAGCGTGATATCGGGCATGGGGAAGTCCCTGGTGAAGATAATGCTGGTCACCAAGCCGTGCATGGCGCTCCAGAACACCATCGCGAGCATATTGCAGTCGTTTTTTTGCAGGACACCGCACTGTATGCACTCGCTGATGAGATCGAGAAAAGCCCGGTACGAACGTAAGGCGATCGTGTCCTTTGTCATAAAGCTGTCCGGCGAGCCGTAGACGACCGGGCTGGTGAAAAATACCGTCTTGTATTGTTCGGGATGGGAGACGCCGAACCGAATGTACTGATGGAGGATGAGGCGGAGCGCTTCGCCCGGGTCGGGCTCGGCCTGCCTGATTTCGACCACCGCTTTGAGAAAAGCGGCATAGAGTTCTTCACAGATATAAAAGAGCAGATCGTCCTTGTCGCGGAAATAGAGGTAGATCGTGGTCGGGGAATGCTCGATCCGGGCGGCCAGTTTGCGCATGGAAAACTGGGAATACCCCTCCTGGGAAAAGAGTTCCCGCGCTGCGGCCAGGATCTCCGCCCGGAACTGTTCCTTGTGCTGTATGCGTCGTTCCTTTAATCCCACCATTAACACCGTTAACTGTAATTACCGAAAGTAACGTACGTGATATCACACCGAACCGGATATGGCAAGAGAAGGAACAACCACGCGCCCCCGGCTTGGCTGCACGGCGGCTTAAACCTTGCGGACCGGGGCGATCAGTCCCAGGTCGATCATGGGCGACGGCAGGGACGGTTTGAGGGTGAGGATCCGCTTGCGGAAAGGGCTCATAAGCAGCTTCATGATATCGCCCTTTTTCATGAACCGGCCAAACCGGCGCAGGAGCTTGATGGTCTGAAAGGGGCGCAGGAAGAGCCGGTTGGCGAACAACAGCATGTACCCTTTCTGCCGGGCCCGGTTCACCACATCTCCCGGCAGGATGGTCGGGTCGATGTCCGAGCACTTGAACCATTTGTTCCAGTCGCGCTTATCGTCGATAATCCCCCGCTCGACGTAATCCTGCCACAGGGGGGTGCCGCGGTAAGCACAGAGGCGATTGAAGCCGAAGGTGTCCAGCTTGAGGCGGGCGGCAAAGCGGAAGCTCTCCAGGATATCCTCCGCGGTCTCATCCGGCGAGCCGACCAAAAAGAAGCCGTGGATGGTTTCGATCCCGTGGCGTTTGGCCAAGCTGACGGCGTCCTCCACCTGCTTCATGGTCTGCATCTTCCCGATACGGTCGAGCACCTTCTGGGTGCCGGCCTCTACCCCAAAGGCGAGAAAGTTGCAATGGGCCTTGGCCATGATGGGAAACTGGTCGGTAGCGACCGAATCGACCCGCCCTTCGCAGCCCCAGTTGAATTCGAACTTGCGGTCGATGATCCCCTGGCAGATGGCGCCGATGCGCTTGCGGTCGAGTAGAAACTGATCGTCGGTGAGATAGATGGAGCGATACCCCTCGTCGTTCAACTGCTGCATCTCGCCCAGGACATGCTCGGGGGAACGATGGCGCCACTTGCGGTTGGCCAGGGAGGGGATGCCGCAGTAGATGCACTGGTAGGGGCAGCCCCGGGACGTCTGCATGGTGCAGAAGCGGTCCAGGGAGAGGACGGCGGGGACGTCGAGCGGCATGGACTCGATGTAGTCGATGGGCAGACTCTTGCGGTCCGGGTAGGGAAACTGGTCCAGATCTTCGATAACCGGGCGCGGGGCGTTCTCGACGATGTCGCCCCCCGAACGCCACACCAGGCCGCCGACCGTGCCGGGCGCCCCCAGGTTCTCCAGAAATTCCGGGAGGAGTTCCTCCCCCTCGCCCCGGGCAACGTAGTCGATGTCCGGGGTGTCCGCAAGAATTTCCTTGGCGTTAATGGTCGCAAACACGCCGCCGACAATGATCGGCGTGTCGGGGGCGGCCTGTTTGAGCTGCTGCGCCATGCTGCGGGTGGCGGGATAGGCCGTGGTCGACAGGAACGAGAGCGCTATCACGTCCGGCTTCTCGGTGCGCACCGCACAGGCGATATGTTCCGCCTTCATCTGCGGATGGCAGGTGTCGAACATCCGCGCCTCGTGGCCGTGCCGACGAATAATCGGCGCCAGGGTTTCGATCCCGATGGGAGGGAAGGCCATCACCTGGACGCGATCCTTGCTGAATCGGGAGTCCCCGAGTTCGGCAGGGAGAAGCCGGTAGAAGTCCTCATCCCGGATGTAGATCAGAAAAACCTTCATGGTATGCCTCGGCGCTGAAATGTGGTGGATTTTTGTTGCGCTTACTTATACGGGCTTTTGGTGGTTTACACAACCACTTCGCCCTGTTAAGAAGACGGGTCGTTTTTCCGATTCAATGCCGGCACGCCACGGGAGCCCCAAGAGCAGAAAAAAGGGGCTCACAGCGATTAACGGCAAGCCCTTGTGGGGATTTGCTGCGTGGCGACACGAATGGCGGGGTTACCCCAGAGATGACGTATCATGGTAACGGCTCAGATGTTTTTTTAGAGCGGCCGTGCCTTATGCCGAGCTTATCCAGCCGCCACCGCAAGGTGCTCGGATTGATACCAAGCAATTCAGCCGCACCGCCAGGTCCATGGATCCTGCCATTGGCCACTCGCATGACATCGCTCAGGTGCAAGGCCATTGCTTCATCAAGCCTCAAGGGGGCGGGAGAGTTGCGGACCTCTTTGGGGACCGCGTTTTCACTTTTTCTTCCACCCGGCAGCAGCGTATCGAACATCAATTGCCCCCCCTGGTGCAGTATCACCTCCCGCTCCATCAGGTTTTCCAATTCGCGGACGTTGCCGGGCCAATCGTAATTCACCAGACGCGCCATGGCTCCCGGGGCAATGGCGGGCGTGAGGGCAAAACCCAATTCCATGGCCTTTGCCCTCACAAAATAGCGCGCCAGGAGCGGAATGTCCCCTTTGCGCTGCCGTAGCGGCGGTATGATAATGGGGAAGACATTCAGCCTGAACCAGAGATCCTCTCTGAACCTGTTTTCCGAAACCATGTTTTCCAGATTGCGGTGGGTTGCGGCGATCACGCGGATATCGACGGGGATTGATTTGTTGCCCCCGACCCGTTCGATTTCGCGATTCTGAAGGACGCGAAGCAGGCGCACTTGGGCAGGGGGCGGCAATTCCGCGATTTCATCCAGAAAGATGGTCCCGCCGTCGGCGCGCTCGAAGCGTCCGCGCCTTTCATCCACCGCTCCGGTAAATGCCCCCTTTTCGTGGCCGAACAGTTCACTGTCAATAAGGCTCCCCGGGATCGCCCCGCAGTTGACCTTGATGAATGGTCCGTTTTTGCGTGGCGAGGCAAAATGGATTGCGTTGGCAATCACTTCCTTGCCGGTCCCCGTTTCCCCCAGAAGCAATACCGTGTTGTTGAGCGGCGCCACGTGCTGGACCAGATCCAGGACGTTTTTCAACCCCGAATCCTCTCCGATTATTCGGCCTCCGGCTCGTGTGGAGAGTTCCTTGTTCAGAAAGTGGTTGTCGTCGATAAGCCGGTCCCGGTATTTCAAGAGCTTTTCGTACGACAAGGCATTGGCCAGGGCGATGGCAAAGGGGGTGGCAACCGTTGCGAGGAGCCCGGTATGTCTGGCGTTATATCTCCCCTCGCCACGCGCGCATAATATCAGCGACCCCAGTGATTTTCCCTCGATCAGGAGCGGCACGAGAATCTTTGAATTCCCCTCAAGCTTGATGAATGGTGCCAATATGCGGAAAAAATCGTCGCGGTCGGAGCTTATAATGGTAGGAACGATGGGCTTCCATGCTTGTATCTGTTTCCAAAGCTTCTTGGGAATGGCGATGATCTCATCAGGAAGATCCACATTGTCCGCCGCTACGTTGGCGATTCTCCTGATGGATGAGATGTTGACATCGTGAATGGTCAGACTGAGGGTATCCAGGGGGAAGTAAAGCTTCAGATAGTCGAAGGCATTCCTGAGCGCTGTTTTTATATCGAGGCTGCTGCAGATCCTGATCGTAACCTCTCTAAAAAAATCGTCCCGGTTAACCATATGGCCTCTCTTTCCGGCTCGCTTGTGCGTTGCGGCCCTGCTTAACGCAATATTTTGCAATTATCATATTTTAAGCAACATATTGCAATAAAATTAGCAGCATATTGCTACCACGGGGCAGCATAACAACGTAAAATCTTGATATTGTTTATATTTATGTTTTGGCACGATTATAGCTTTAGCATATAAGCGATATACCCGATGTTGCGATTTTTTGCCCCCGAGACTGAAACAGCCTCGTTACCGATTAAAGAGATGTATCAACCTTCAAGAGCTTTAGGAGATCAGTCTGTTTTTCCATCGAAACAAAATTTGCGTAGCCAATTGCTTGAAAGCGGCACTGGTGCTTATCATCGGCGGCTGTGCCAGCTTACCCCACAATACTCCCAATACCTCACCGCGTTCACGCATGCTCGATCCCAATCAGCTGAATGCAGGCAGCACGCTGAAATCGGCCGCAAAACAGCCGACCCCGTGGCCGTCGCAGCAATGGTGGAAGGCGTATGCCGATCCGCAGCTTGACCGTCTGGTCGAGGAGGCAACCTCCGGGAACCCGAGCATACGCATGGCGCAGGCCCGCGTTGCAAAAGCACAGGCACTGAGCGGGATTGCGGGATCGGCCCTGCTCCCCTCCCTCCAGGCCGACGCCGCCTTCACCCGGGAGCAGTTCACGGAGCATCAATTCATTCCGCCGCCCTATGCCGGCAATTGGTCGTGGAACAATCGGGCGACACTCGATCTCTTCTACGAACTCGACCTGTGGGGGAAAAACCGCAAAACACTGGCAGCATCCCTGGATTACGTCCAGGTGGCAACGGCCGAAGCCCAGGAGATTCGCCTGGCCCTCCAGACAACGATGGTACGGTTTTACGTGCAGCTGTCGCTCCAGCATGTGTTGTTGGACATCGCCCGCTCGACGCTGCGCCAACGCCAGAATATCTTTGATATCACCCGGAAGCGCCTGACCGCGGGGCTCGCGACGGAACTCGACCTGAGGCAGACGGAAACGCCGTTGCCGGCGGCACGGGCGGAGATCGAGCGTATTTCCGAGTCGATCGAGTTGTTGCGCAATCAGTTGAGTGCGCTTACCGGCAAAGGGCCGGGTGATGGGGAGAGTATCCACCGGCCATCCCTGTCCCTCAACGTGCCGATCGGCCTGCCGGCCGTCCTGCCCGCCGATCTGCTGGGACGCCGGCCCGACGTGGTAGCCCAATGCTGGCTGGTTGAGGCGGCCGGTAACGGGATCGACGTCGCCAAGGCGGCGTTCTACCCGAACATCAACCTTACGGCTTTTGCCGGGTGGCAGTCCCTCAGCTTTGCCCAATTCCTCTCCCCGGGGTCATTGATCGCAGGCTTCGGCCCGGCAATTTCACTGCCGATCTTCGAAGGCGGGCGGCTCCGCAGCCAGCTTGCCGTTTCAACTGCCGATTACGACATCGCGGTGGAATCGTACAACAGCACCCTGATCCGGGCCCTGGAAAACGTCGCCAATCAGATTGTTACCCTGCGCTCCCTGGAAACGCAGCGCAGGGAGTCGAACAATGCCCATGATCTTGCAAATCGCACCTACGACATAGCGCTCCAGGCCTTCCGTTCCGGGATGACCGATTACTTCAATGTCCTCAATGCCCAGAACCAGACACTGATCGAAGCCCAGCGCAAGGCGCAGGTGGAGGCGCGCTTTCTCGACGCATACGCCGCCTTGATGCAAGCGATCGGAGGAGGAATACCGGTCACGCCGCCACAGGCGAAGGGGATGCAGCAATGAGCGCTTTCGGGGCGGATGCCGTGAAATCATCGTTCGGCACGGTATGGCGGGAACTGGTCTTTTGGGGCAGGAGCGACGGCTTGGATTGGATATTCGTGTTCAAGATCATCCTGGCCGCTTTCCTGGCGATGTGGATATCCATGCAACTACGGCTCGATCAGCCGCGCACGGCCATGATGACCGCGGTCATCGTCATGCAGCAACAAACCGGCCTGGTTCTGGTGAAGAGCATCTATCGCATCGGCGCCACGATTGCCGGCATTCTCGTCGGTCTCCTGCTTTTGAGCCTGTTCGCCCAGGAGCCGGTGCTCTACGTACTCGGGCTGGCCGTGTGGGTCGGGCTCTGTACCGCCGGCTCGGCTTTCTACCGCAATTTCAGGTCCTATGGATGCGTCCTGGCCGGGTATTCGGCGGCCATGATGGGCCAATTTTCCATACCGGAGCCCACGGCATTCTTCTCCATCGCCTCCACCCGGCTTACCGAGATCACCCTGGGCATCCTGTGTGCCGGCGTCGTCAGCGACGTCGTCTTCCCGCGGCGCCTTTCCGATGCCATTACCAGTAACGTCCAGAACCGCTACAGGGAATTCATCGCTTTCATCCGGGCATCGCTCTCCGGCGCGGCCGGACGCGCCGAGCTCGATAGTATGCGACTCCGACTGGTCGGCAATGTGCTTTCGCTCGAATCGATCCGCAGCAATGCGGTCCTGGAAGACCCGGAGATACGGGGCCGCGATCTCAGGCTGCGGAAGCTCAACAGTGAATTCATGGCGGTAACCACCACCTTCAGTTCCTTCCAGCACCTTTTGAAGAGGCTGACGAAAAACGCAACCCCGGCGGGCCAAGCTCTCACCAGCCTGTGGGAATCATTCGGCGAGACGGTCGTTACCAAGGGCGAGATCCCGGCGAATGCCGATGCGGCGCATCAGGCCGCACGACGAATCGCCGCTTTCCGCGCAGTGCTGGGACGCCGCATCGAGGAAGTGCGGAAAAACATCGCGGCTGATGGTGACCCCCAAACAGTGCTGGATTTTGCGACAGCCGTGGAACTTCTGCATCGCTTCCTGCGAGAGCTGCATGCTTACACCAGAACCTATGCCACACTGCCAAACGCTGAAAACGAACCGAATACCCCGGACGATATCGACTTTTCCGTTCGAACTGACCCGGTAGTCGCTCTCTTGTCGGGGGGAAGGGCCTTTGTCGGGATCATCGTGATCGGGTGGTTCTGGATCGCTTCCGCATGGCCCTATGGTACCAGTGCCCTCACCTTTGTCGCCATCGCAAGCGCCCTGTTCGCCTCGGCCCCCGATCCATCGAGAAACACCAACCGGATGTTCATTGGCCACCTGGCCGGCCTCGTTGCCGCATTCGTGTACAAGTTCCTTGTCATGCCCGACATGGACGGATTTGCACTCCTCTGCGCAAGCATGCTTCCTTTTCTGATGGTCGGGCTGTATATCCGCACCCGACCCGGCCTCGTCGATATCGGCTTCGGTTACACCGTTTTTTTCATCCAGATGACAAACCCCAGCAATACCATGCAATTCAACCCGGTGGACTTTATCAATGACGGTTGTGGCGTTCTCGTGGGGGTGGTGGTGGCGGGGGTCATGTACCGCACGATGATACCCGTGGCCGGTTCCTGGCTCAAACGGCGCTTGGCCCGCCAGATTCGTCATCAGGTGATCATGGCCTGCTTCGATCCCCTGGCCGGTCTCGGGAATCGCTTCGAAAGCAGCACTCGTGATTTGCTGCATAAGCAGGCTGCCGTGCAAAAAATAGAGAACGAGCAAGACCGGCGACTGCTGACCCTGATGTTCTCGGTCGTCGAAATCGGCCGGGCCGTAATCCATCTGCGCCAGGATGCCGTGGCTCTTCGGATGCCTCAACCGCTGGCCGACAGCGTGCAGGAAAGTCTGTCCGCCACGGCGCTGTTTTTCAGACGGCCGTCTGCAACCTTTCATGATGCCGCCCTTGACCGCGTGACCAACGCCATCAAAACGATCTGCCTCGAAACAGAATCAGCAGCATGTGCGTGCCCCCAGAATGTTCTGAATCGCATGCTTACTTCGCTGCACCTCATCCGGACTGCGCTGCTGGACGAGGATGTCCTTGTCGCCGTTACGACCGACGGTCCGTCGACCAACCTTTTAGGAGTAATTCCCCATGCCGCGTGAATTTGCCCTGCTTGACGCACTTGTGCCCACCCTGTTCCTCGCATTTCTGGTGAGCGTCGTTTCCCATACCTTACTGGACAGGATCATGGGGCGATGCGGAGTCTATCGGCATGTTTGGCATCCACCGTTATTCCGGCTCAGCGTCTTTGTCTGCATCTTCGGCGCGTTCGGGCTGCTGATCCTCCGCTAAGGCCGCGGTGCGTTACGACACAATTTAATTAAAGAGGTTTCCCATGAAGCTAAGGCCGTTGTTTCAACTTACGTGCACGATTCTCATTCTTGCTGCAGCCGTGCTGTTCAGCAGAGCGTTGTGGAATAGATACATGAACTCCCCCTGGACCCGCGACGGAAGGGTTCGCGCCGACGTGATCAAGGTCGCGGCCGACGTGTCCGGCATTGTTGTGCATGTTGCTGTCAAGGATAACCAGTTGGTTCACAAGGGGGACCTCCTGTTCACCGTTGACCGGGAACGCTACCGCTTGGCATGGGACAGGGCCAATGCCGTCCTTGCGGCCCGCAAAGCGGATATGTCGATGCGACAGCAGGAAGCGCGGCGACGCGAGGGCTTGGAAAACGTCGTAGTTTCCACCGAAATCCTTGAAAATTCCAGGTCTCAGGCCGATTCTGCCGCGGCGCTGTATCAGGAGGCCCTGGTGATGGCGGAAACGGCAAAACTGAACCTCAACCGTACGGAAGTGCGCTCACCGGTGGAGGGCTACATCACGAACCTGGGCGTTCATCCCGGTGACTTTGCGACGGCAGGGGAGGCAAAGCTGGCCGTTATCGACAGGAATTCGTTCTGGGTCTACGGCTACTTCGAGGAGACAAAACTCCACCTGCTGCACCTGGGGGATCAGGTCGATATCCGTCTTCTGGGCAACGCACCGGTTCTGAAAGGACATATCGAGAGCCTGGCCCGCGGCATCTCCGACCATGATAATCCCACGAGCCGCGAACTCCTCTCCGACGTAAATCCTGTTTTCAACTGGGTGCGGCTGGCACAGCGGCTCCCGGTACGGATCCGGCTCGATCCGCTTCCCGCGGGAGTTCAGATCGCAGCCGGCATGACCTGTACCGTCATCGTGTGCCCCACCCTTCCTCCCCAAAAGGCCGCATCGTCCCACTAGCATTCTGTTCGGATGATCCGCGGGCTCCTCTCGTAGCGGCCAGTTTCCCCATCGGGCAACTGGCCGCGAAATTCTTGTATATTCATGGTATGCCCTTCCTTGAGGAACATGCCGCAACAACCGGATGACAAGGTAATAATCTGCCGTCAAAGGCCCCAATGACGCGAAAGCCTTCTCGTTATGACACCACGAGAAGGCTTTGGAATTCGGCATGAAGAAGGACCCGACGAACTGCGATTTTAGCCCGGTTGCCGGACCAGTCCAAGAGGGGCGACCGTTCTGCCATAGACCTCGTTAATCACCTGCGCCAGTCCGGCGTACACGGCAGATATGCCGCAAAATATTCCTTCGCAGCCGGCAATGAATTTAATCATGTGATTTCCGGTCATATCTCCGGCCGCAAGGAGAAAAAACAGTACCGTCAACGAACCGAACACGACCTGCATGGCCCGGTTCATTCGAAAGGTGCCGATAAAGAGAACGCCGGTAAAAACACCCCACATCACGAGGTAGGCGGTCATTGCCGAGTCGCCAGGCGCCTGGATGCCTCCCGTCTTGGGCAGGATGATCAGGGCCACCAGGGTCAGCCAGAAAAGGCCGTAGGATGTAAATGCGGTCGCACCAAAGGTATTGTTTTTCTTCCATTCCATAATGCCGACAATGATCTGACCGAGGCCTCCGTAAAAGATGCCCATACTGAGTATCATGGAATCCATGGGAAACAGCCCCGCATTGTGCAGGTTAAGCAGAATGGTCGTCATGCCGAAGCCGAGCAGTCCGAGGGGGGCCGGATTTGCCGTAGTGTCGTTGATTGCAACAACGTTGGCAGCATCTTGCGTGTTTGCGGTCATATCAATGAGTCTCCCTTTATGTCGTTGTTGTGCGAAGTCCTGCTTGACCATCCATCCGTGCCCTGATCTTATTCACACAAATCTATTTTCACGTCCCAGTTCTTTATTTTCATGGTGCCGTTTTGGGCCAGATTCAGCTGCATCTTGAAGGCCTTATCCCACAACTGGGGTTCATGGCCGACTTTCCGTGCGATACAATCTTTGGTCGCAATCTCCAGGTACTCGGAGAGGATCGGCTTATAGTCGGGATGGGCGCATTTTTCGATGATGCGTTTTGCCCGCTCTTTCGGAGCCATCCCCCGCACATCGGCCAGTCCCTGCTCGGTTACCACACAGTCGAGATCATGTTCGGTGTGGTCGATATGGGAGCAGTGGGGCACAACGCAGGTGATACCGTTCGGATCGGTTTTTGATGGCCGGCTGGACGGGGTATGCATGATCTTCAGGAAACCGTTGCGCAGAAAATCGCCGGAACCGCCGATCCCGTTGATCATCCTGGTTCCGCCGACCAAGGTGGAGTTGGCGTGGGCGTAGATATCGATCTCCACCGGGGTATTCATGGCGATGACCCCCAGGCGCCGGATCGGTTCCGGTGCGTTGGAGACCGCAAGCGGCCGCAGGAGGATCTTCCCGGAATATTTGTCCATGTTGGCAAAGAAGCGCGGGAAGCCTTCATCTTTTGAGAGGGAGAGCGAACAGGATGAAGCGCAATCCAGCTTGCCCGAGTCGATCAGATCCAGCATGGTGTCCTGCAACACTTCGGTGTAGACACTGAGGTTGGTGAACGGCCCCTTGGCCAAGCCGCCGATAACCGCATTGGCGATGGACCCGACCCCGGACTGGAGCGGCAGGAGGTTCTTTGGCAGCCGCCCTGCCTTTACTTCATGGGTAAAGAAGTCAATGATATGGTTTGCTATCGCCTCGGATGTCGTGTCCTGTTCGGAAAAGGCGCGCCCGTTGTCGCGATATCGTGATTCCACGACCGCAATGATCTTGGCCGGATCACACGGGACGTAGCTGGTGCCGATCCTTGAATCCGCCCTGGTGATATCGAGGACCTGACGGTGCGGGGGGGTGTTGCAGACGATGTTGTCATGCATACCCTCAAAGGACGGTTGCCCCAAATTGACCTCGACGATGACGCGATCACACGCCATGAGGATTTCCGGGATAACCCCGCCGGATGATGTCGGTACAAGCCCGCCATCTTCCGTGATGGCGGAGACCTCGATAATGGCCAGGTCCAACTTTCCGCTTTGAGTATCCTTGGTATAAAACCCATAGCCGAGATCCTGGGCAAACAGGGAGAGGTGTTTGTCGCCCATCCGGATACGCCCCTCATTGATGCCCGCCGCAATGTTCTTGCCGGTCTGGTAGGGCCAGCGCCGGTCAATCATATCGAGGGTCGCCCAGCGGTCCTCCGTTTCCGCACCGACGGATGCGCCGCTGAAGATACTAAACCGCATTTTACCCTGAAGATTGTTCTTTTCCACATGGTCCGCAAGGGCGATCGGTACCGCCTTGGGATAGCCTGCCGGGGTGAAACCGGACCAGCCAAGACTCATCCCATCCTTGAAAAACTGGATGGTTTCCTCCGGTTTCATCACCCGGTCCAACAGCGATCTACAGCGTACCCGTTCTTGCAACGTCCCGTATTCAGGCATGTTTCGCCTCCCGTTCTATTTTGGTGTATACAACAAAGCAACTAATAAACTGCGGCTGAATTCAAGCAGATCAATATGCTGGTGCATCGGCGGAAATCCTCAATCATCCGCTTGCGTGTTTGTTGTTCTGAGGCGATTGCCCGCCTGAAAAGGTTCCCCGCGGAGTTTTGATCAGCCTTTGTCCGCCCCCTTGGTCATCGCATTCTTGTGCCGTTCCTCAACGTTTATGCGTGCGGTTCTTATGTGGCGACGCATCAGGAGGTCGGCAAGCTCGGAATCCCGCTCTTCGATTGCATCAACGATGCGGCGATGCTCTTTCAAGGCCAGATAGGGCCGGGGACTTGCCGTGCTGAACTGATACCGGTACATGCGGATCAACTGGTAAAGACCGCCATCGAGGATGACGAGAAGTTTTTTGTTGCGGCTCCCCTGCAAAATCCGGTAATGGAAGTCAAGCTCGCCTTCTTTCTGATAATAGGAGAGCCCATGGTCCTCCTCGATACTCTTCTCATGCTCATCAAGAAGCCTTCTCAGCTCTCCGATTTCATCCCCCGTCATGTTTTGGGCGGCGAGACTGCACGCCAACCCTCCCAGAACTTCACGGATCTGGTAGGTATCAATCAGTTCCTCATAAGAAAACGATATGACCCTTGCCCCATGGTTTGGCGACCGAACGATGAGATGCCGTTCTTCAAGGCGGCTCAAAGCTTCGCGTAAGGTCCCGCGACTGACACCATACGCCTTGGCCAGTTCCGGTTCTGAAATTTTGCTCCCCGCGGGGATCTCTCCCTTGATTATCGAATCCTGCAGCAGATCAAAAATACGATCGGTCAGGGGGGCTGATAGCGGGCTCGTTTCGTTACTTAACGTGGTCATACTGTCGACACCTCTCTCTTTTAAGAAATACTATACCTCAAAAAACGTCTTATCAAGACAATTATGTCGACACTTTTATTTTAAATAAAAAAATATGTTTTTGTTGAATTTGCAAGGTGAACTCCTGGCCGCGATCCAGGAGTCATCCGGCGGACCGGTGGCGAGAGAGATGGCCACTATCCGAAAGATAAGGATATTTTGGTTACCGACGTTTACGGCGGGTGCGTCAAATAAACCTTATTCTTAGAATAAAATTGACAACGCCCCATGGAACTGGTAGAAAGGCCCAAATTTTAGAGATAGACGATAATACTTAACCATTCGCAAGGATGGGGCGGAAAGCCTATAGGGTCTTACTGAGACAGCCGGGTTGCCGAAATATCACGAGATATTCGGCAACCCGGCTTTTTTTTGTCATCAAAACAGCACTGGAGGTCGAGTCAACACGAGGTGCATCTTTATAGGGCGTCGTCGTATGCCGGTTCGCGTCGGTGGCGGAAAACGGCATACACCTGCTTGGTGGTACACGATAATACTCAACCATCCGCGAGGATGGGGCGGAAAGCCTACAGGGTCTCACTGAGACAGCCGGGTTGCCGAAATTCACCTCTTTTCCGGCCCCGGCTTTTTTGTGCCCGGACCCGGACATTGCGGCCTTCCCCCCAAGGGGAAGCTGTTGTCAGCATAACGTATAGACCAGTGAGAAAGGTATCATATTACCCATGCGCCGAATCGTTGCCCCGTCACTCTTACCCCAGTGGTTTCGCCTTATAGCTCTATGGTTATTCATCGTAGCTCTCCAGGGATGTGCGGCGGTAAAAGCTCCCCAGGAGGACTCATGGCTTGCCCCGGACCACATGGAAAAGGAGATCGAACGAAACAGGTTTCCGGTCGCCAAAGGGGACGACGTCATTGGCCGGCTGGCGGTCGTCAGACTTGAAAAGGGGGATACGCTGCCGGATATCGCCCGCCACTTCGGCTTGGGGCTCAATGCCGTCAGCGCCGCCAATCCGGGGGTGGATGTCTGGGCGCCCGAGGCCGGTGTGCGTACCATGTTACCCCTGAGCTTTATCCTGCCGAACGCTCCGAGAAAAGGCATTGTGGTCAATCTGGCCACCATGAGGCTCTTTCAGTATAGGGGGGATGGCACGTCGCCGGTGGTGGTCACCTACCCGGTCGGGGTCGGGACCAGAGAACGCCCCACCCCCCAAGGCCCCATGCGCGTGGAGCGCAAGGCAGCCCGGCCGACCTGGCATGTGCCCGCTTCGATTGCCGCGGATCATAGAAAAAAAGGGGACATCCTGCCCGCGGCAGTCCCGCCGGGACCTCAGAACCCCTTGGGAGAATACGCGCTCTATCTCAGCAAATCGGGTTACCTGATCCACGGCACCAATAAACCGGCCAGCATCGGCCTCAAGGCGACCAACGGCTGCATGAGGCTCTACCCGGAAAACATCAAGACGCTCTTCAGCGACACCCCGGTTTCTACACCGGTCGTCATTGTCAATCAGCCCTACCTCCTTGGCCAACGCAATGGCGTGCTGTACCTGGAAGCCCATACGCCCCAGGAGGACTCGGGCGCCGCAGAGTTGCAGAAAATCTATGAAAAATTGAAAACCATTGAAAAAAAGTCGGCGCGACCGCTCGACTGGGAAAAGATCAAGAAGGTACAGGCCGAAGCCAGGGGGATTCCGGTTCCCATCTTCGAAATGAGCCCAGGGAGTGAAGAAGGGATTCCCAAACTGGTGGAGGTCGAGCACCCGGCAAAACTGTACGGCAAGCCGGAACCGCCGGAGCTGAACATGGCAGCATGGTATGTGCTGGCGGCCGATGTGCCTGACGAGATCGACGCCCGGAGAATGGCCGCCATTATCAACCACCAGGGACCGCCAATCCCGGCGCAGGTTATACCAAAGAGCAACAGTTACCGTGTTATCGCCGGTCCCTTCAACACCGCCGGCGAGGCCAGGGAGGCGACCAGACGCCTGAAGCTTGATCTGGATATGGACGGTATCGTGATTGAGCCGGTCAGGAAGATGTGAATCGTGTTTATGGAGCAGGGCCTTGTTTTGAAGTCACATATTGAAACAGGGCAAACCAACGAAAGGGAGGTAATGGGAGATGAAGAAAAGTATTTTACTGGTGGCAATGATGTTTTTCCCCGCGATAACGTTGATGAGTTGTGCCACAACCGGTGACCTGGAGAAAATGCAGGCCCAGCAAAAACTGATTGATGCGAAGGCTGATCAGGCATTGCGGGATGCGCAGGCTGCCAAGGCGGCGGCCGATGCGGCCAAGTTAAATGCAGATGCCGCCGCAGCCCGCGCCGATGCAGCGACCAAGGAGGCTGAGGCACGGGAAAAGATCGCCGACGAGAAGGCCAAAAAAGCCGACGCGGTGTTCCAGAGATCCATGAGGAAATGAGTCGATTCCAGATGACTGCTTAGGATGATGAAGCGGCAGGGTCTCCCCCCCTGCCGCTTCATCATTCGCCATGTACGCGTATCGGGACAGGATGGTCCGTTGTATCCGCCCGGGGGTGAAAAGATGGGGCAACCGAGAGCCTGCCAAATCATACAGTCTGCGGTTTTCAGACGTTCTTCGGCATCTGGGGCCGGGAAACAGGGGGAGAGGAATGGACGCCTTTTCTTGTTCCTTGTCTGCATCGTACTGACGCCGATGCTCATGGTCGGATGCAGCGGCATGAAGGGAGGATTTCACGACAAGGCCGCCTTCGAAGAAGCCAATGATCTCTTCAGCCAGGGGAAGTACCAGGCATCCCTGGACAAATACGAGCACTTGATAGAAAAAGAGCCCACAGCGAGAGACCGGGTCCTGTTTGAAATGGGTATTATTTATTCCCACCCCAAGAACGAACACAAGGATTATGCGAAATCTCTGGACTGTTTCCAAAAGCTCATCACGGGATATCCGGGGAGTGACTACCGGCCAAACAGCGAAATGATGGTCTTTACCATCAACAATGTTATTTTCAAGGACCGATTGATTGCCGAGCAGCAGGCACAAATAGGGGTTCTCCATCAAGAGGCAAAAGGCAAGGATAATGAAGTAGCTACGCTGCACCAGCGGATAATGGCGCTCGAGCAGAATGTTCTGGATTTTGCCACCCGGAAGAGATCGGTGGACAGGATCGTGATAGAAAAAAAAGAACGGCGGCTGATGCTGATCTCAACGGGCGAGGTGCTCAAAACCTACAAGATCGCCCTGGGGGGAAATCCGGATGGCCCCAAGGAGCGGCAGGGGGATAACAAAACCCCCGAAGGGACCTACGTCATCGATGGGAAGAACAAGAACAGCCAGTACCACCAAGCCCTCCATGTCTCCTATCCAAACGAGCGGGACAAAAAGCGGGCAAAGGAGCTGGGCGTTTCTCCGGGCGGCGACATCATGATCCACGGGATCAAGACAGGTTTCTCGTGGGTTGGCGATCTTCAGGCAAACAAGGATTGGACGAAAGGGTGCATCGCTGTAACCGACGAAGAGATAGAGGAGATCTACAAGCTGGTGCCGCTCAATACGGTTGTTGAGATACGGCCGTAGGGGGCTGTACCAGGGTGATCGGATTGAAACAGAACGAGAAACACCCGGAATCGGTGATAAAGATCACAGCCATTCCGGGACGGCCGAGCCGAATAGTGATCACCACATTTGGCTCGCAGCCTGGATTCATCTAATCCGAAGTTCCGATTCGTCCAATACAAACTCGTCGTATATCCCAAGTTTCTTCATTATTACCGGCAGCACTTGGTGAATCACTCTCATACCGCAGAGGAGTTCATTCATGTAAATATCTGGGTGTACACGCGAGGAGTTAAACCCGAAGCTCTCTGCTTCTGCCTCATGCCCAAGCTCGTCATGGGACTTATAGACTAACTCGAGAAGCTCTGCCCTTAGTGGAATGCCGACGCGGAAGGCTGTCTCTTTGACAAAGTTGATCCATTCTTCATAATCCTTCATAATATGATGTTTGAACTCCCTAAACTTAGACGCCAATCCTTTATCGTCTTCAATCTTACAAGCAGCCAATTGCATGAGACAAGGCTCAATATTGTCAGCTGCTGTCCCTACTAACTCATCGTCACTCAGCATGTCGGAGAGGTACGCAGCGTAGAACCCATAGGTATCATTTAGAGATTTATATATACTGTAAATAAGTGACGAATAGGGGTTCTCCTCAAGTAAAACTGTCATTACATCTTCATGGTCAACCTCATCGCTCTCATAGTCAATGTTGAGTTGTTTGGGGAATTTTTTAGGCAACTCAACGCCCATCTCCCTGAGAACAGAGAATGTCTCCCTGCACAAAAGACCCACTTCGTCATGAAGTGGATAGGTGTCATATCCTGTTTCAGCATTATCTATTGCCACCTCAGCCAAGAAATGAATGAGCTTTTCCCACTTGTCCGCATCTTGAACGGAGCCTGCCCACAACACGAATCCAGGGTTTCTATCACCGATCTTCACGATTTTACGAATCTTTTCTTCCATCTCGGCTGACATGTGTTCTCCTTTCTTCCACTTGCTAATTTGCGTCGGTGAAACTCCGAGGCGAAGAGCAAGTTCCTTCTGACTGCATGACAAATTTTCCAACGCGAGTTGCACCAAAGCTTCGCTGTCCATATTCAATACTCCTTCAAGGTAGTTTAGTAAAATCATGAGACCATTTAGGTTAGTTAATTTTAGCCATAATTTAGTATAATGCAATAATATTTAGTAAATTTTTTTTAGCATACACCATCACTGTGTTTCTCGCCTTGCCAACATTTTATCCTAATGGCTGGCGAGAGATGTACATCGAGGTGCTGATGCATGGATGGGGAGTTCACCGCTGATCCATTTGGTCTCTGCGAAAAATAGCTGGGCCGGCGCGAGCGCTGAAAGCCAGGGTTCGATGACGCAAACCAGATTCGAACTTTGCAAGTGGCTAGAATTGCGAAGATTAGATCGGAAGGAGTTGGGACGTAATTTTGTGATGCAATAGAAAAGGGTCGATTTTCTGGAGAAAATCGACCCTTGTTTTGTTTGGCTCCCCAACCCGGACTCGAACCAGGGACAAGGTGGTTAACAGCCACCTGCTCTACCAACTGAGCTATTGGGGAATAGCGATGTAGAGCCGATTTTTTAGCATGGAATTATCGGCTGTGTCAACTCAAAATGTACGCAAAAAAATTACCGCTCGGAGGTCACGGTCAAAGCAATTGATATCATGTTATTTATCCCGCGTGCCCCGCCCGGCTCATCCACTCCGCTGTTCCTTGAAACGCTTCAGGCGGTAGAAGGATTCCCGCTCCCGCTCGCCGATATAGTGGGCGATATCCTTGATCTCGCTTTGCAGGCCGGGGAGCACCCGCTCCTCCAGCACCCTGATCCGTCGCGTCACCCGGACCACCTCCTCCCCCAGCCGCTTCATGCGCACCTCGAAGGCGGCTATCTCCAACATCTCCGCCACGATCTCCTCGAAGAGGCCGATGGCCTCCTCCAGGTGCGGCGTGGTGAAGCGGCAGTCGTAGCCCCGCTCGTCCGGGGGGCGGCGTACCTCGCCCTGAATCTGGATATCTCGATAACGGAGCCCCATGACGTTCCGCTCCCCTACCTCCACCCCCACATCCCGGGCAGTCCCCATGGGTAACGATCCGACGAAATCGTCCCCTTCCAGGCCGCTGGCAAGCGCCATCTCGGTCAGGGCTCTGGTGTAGGCCTTTTTCACCTCTGCCCGGGATTGGAGGAAGGGGGTGGAGATGGCCAGGATCTCCCGGATCAGAGCCAGGCGGCGGGCCGTGAGGATGCCGACGCTCCCGGTCACGGAGCGGGCCTTTTCCTTGAGCAGCAGCAGGTTGGTGCGGGTCGGATGGATCATGGCGGCTCCAAAGAGAAGCGTTTCAACAGGGCCAGGCCGGCGTCGAGGCTCGCGCCGATCCCCCGCCGGGCCTCGCCCTGGCCGATGACCTCGGCCTCAAAGGCGTCGGCGAAATCGAGCATCACCCGGTCCGCCTCCATCATCCCCTCCCGCCCCACCACCGCCTCCAGGCCGCGCACGTAGCGCCCCTTGGCGTAGTGCCGGTACAGGGCGTCGGCGATCCGGCGATGGTCATCCCGCGTGTGGCCGGGGCCGATGCCGCGCTGCATGAGCCGGGACAGGCTGGGGAGCACGTCCACCGGCGGGAAGACGCCCCGCTGGTGCAGTTCCCGGGAGAGCACGATCTGCCCCTCGGTGATGTAGCCGGTCAGGTCCGGGATCGGGTGGGTAATGTCATCCTCCGGCATGGTCACCACCGGCAGCATGGTGACCGACCCGGCCGTTCCCTGTATCCGCCCGGCCCGTTCGTACAGGGAGGCCAGGTCGGAGTACATGTAACCGGGATAGCCCCGCCGTCCGGGGAGTTCCTCCCGGGCCGTGGAGACCTCCCGCAGGGCGTCGCAGTAGTTGGTGATGTCGGTCACCACCACCAGCACGTCCATGCCGCAGGAAAAGGCCAAGTATTCGGCGCAGGCCAGACCGAAGCGGGGCGCCAGGAGCCGCTCCACCACCGGCTCGTCGGCCCGGTTCACGAAGGCCACGAACCCGGTGCGCATCTCCTGGAGCGCGTCCATGTAAAAGGAGTAGTCGTGGTGGGTCAGCCCCAGGGCCACGAACACCACCACGAATTCACCCCCGCCCGCCAGGCGCGCGTTGCGCAGGATGCCGGCCGCCACCTCGCGGGAGGGGAGCCCGGCGCAGGAGAAGATGGGGAGCTTCTGCCCCTTGACCAGGGTATTGAGGGTGTCGATGGCCGTAAAGCCGGTTTCGATGAATTCCTCGGGGCAGGCCCGGGCCGTGGGGTTGATGGGGAGGCCGTTCACCCCGCCCCATTGCTCCGGGATAAACATGGGGAGGCCGTCTATGGGTTCGAAGGAGCCGTTGAAGACCCGACCTACCATGGAGCGGGACAATGGAGCCCGGCGGACCGCATCGCTGAAGATCACCTCGGCCCCCAGGTCGATGCCCGCGGTCTCCCCGAACACCTGGATCAGCACGGTCCGGCCGGAGATCTTCAACACCTCGCCGGCCACGGCCGTGCCGTCCGGGTAGATGATCCGCACCATCTCCCCCATGCGGCAGTTCACGACCCCCTCCACGAAGAGGAGCGGCCCCCCCACGGAGGCAACGGTACGGTATCGGTGTTCGCTCAGCCTCATAGCCACCTCGTGTCGTCAGGGACGATTACGCCCCGCCCGCCAGCGCCTCGTCCAGGGAAAGCCCCTGCTTGAGTCCGGCCTCGGCCCGGTCGTGCAACGCCAGGATGGCGCCCATCTTTGCCGCCGTCCGTTCCGGGGCGCAAAAGGCGTCGTCGCCGTAGGCGTTCTGGCAGAGAAACTCGTTCCTGATCCGCTCCGTGGTCATCATCAGGAGCCGGTCCCCATCCTGCAACCCCTCGGCCCCCACGATCTCCGCCACCTCCCGCAGGGTCTCCTCCCGCTGCAACAGCTCCCGGCAGCGCTGCTGCATCTCTCCCCAGGCAGGGGCCACCCGGGCGGTGAAGTGCCCCGTCACCCCGGCGGCGTAGAGGGAATAGCTCTGGGCCCAGTTGATGGCCGGATAATGGCGGCTGTGGGCCAGGGCGGCGTCCAGCATCAGGAACACGCCGGTGGTGCGGAGGCAGGCCTGGGTGACCGGCTCGGAGAAGTCCCCCCCCGGCGGGGAGACGGAGAGGATCATGGTGAGGGAGCCGATGGCGCCGTTCAGGGTCTCCACCGCCCCGGCGCGCTCGAAAAAGGCCGCCAGCCGGGACGAGAGATAGGTGGGATACCCCTCCTCGCCCGGCATCTCCTCCAGGGAGGAGGAGATCTCCCGCAGCGCCTCGCCCCATCGGGAGATGCTGTCGGCCAGGAGCAGCACGTGCAGCCCCAGGTCCCGGTAGTATTCAGCAATGGTGACGGCCGTGTAGATGGACGCCTCACGGGCGGCCACCGGCATGTTGGAGGTGTTGACCACCACGATGGTGCGGGACAGGAGCGAAGCGCCGGTGCGCTGATCCTTCAGGGTGCGGAACTCCTCCAGCAGTTCGGCCATCTCGTTGCCCCGCTCGCCGCACCCCACGTACACCACCAGGTCCGCGTCGGCGAACTTGGCGATGGTCTGCTCCAGGATGGTCTTGCCGGTGCCGAAGCCGCCCGGAAAGATGGCGGTGCCGCCCCGCACCATAGGGAAAAGGAAATCGATGACCCGCTGGCCGGTGACGAGCGGCAGCACCGGGGGGAGCTTGCGCCGGAAGGGGCGCGGCCGGCGCACCGGCCATTTCTGGAGGGCAAAGATCCCGCTGCCGTCCTCATAGTGGGCCACCGGCTCCGCCAGGGTACAACTCCCCGACCGCACCTCCCCCAGCCTGCCGGGTACCGGGGCGGTTATCAGGTGGACGAACGCCCCCTCCCGGATGCGCCCGATCACCTCGCCCGCCCCTACCTCGTCCCCGGCCTTCCGGTCCGGCTCGAATCGCCATTCCGCGGCGGTGTCCAGGGGGGGGATATCCCGGCAGGGCCGGATAAAGGGGCCCACAGCGGCGCGCACCCGTTCCAGGGGCCGTTGCAGGCCGTCGTACATGGTGGAGACCAGCCCCGGCCCGAGGGTGACGGTGAGTTGCCCCCCGGTCCCCACGACCGGTTCCCCGACCCCCAGCCCCAGGGTATTCTCGTAGACCTGGACGACGGCTTGTTCCCCCTCCAGCCGCACCACCTCGCCCACCAGCCCGGCATGGCCCACCAGGACCATGTCGCACAGCTTCACACCGCCGATCTTTGCGGTGACCGTGGGGCCGGATATGCCGGTGATGAGTCCGTCCATGGTAAGGTCCTTTTCAGTGAGGATAGCTACTCCGGTCTTATGAGACCTATAGGTCCCGCTCCTGCCCCTACCGCTGCAAGCGCACGTGATACCCGATCGCCTTCCTGATGATACGCAGGGCGTAGTCTTCCTCGCTCTCCGCCCCCTTCTGCTCCGGCGCCGGGAGGACCACCAACACCCCGGGCCACCGGGCGCCCATCTCCTTGAAACGCTCCTCGCTCATGCCCGGCAACAGCCGTTCGTCCACCACCGCCACCCTGGTTTCCGGGTCGGCCAGCACGCTGCGCAACGCCTCCTCGACCCCGGCGACGGTGGTCGTGTGCTGCTGGAAACCGGCCAGGGCGAAGCCGGGCCGGGCATCCCCAGGGGTGATGAAGACGATCTTCTTCACAGCACCATCTCCCTTCCCAGGGTCTCGCGCTCCAGGTCGCTACCGTGGAGGAGCAGGGACAGGTTGCGCGTCTCGGTCAAACGCCGCCAGAGGTAGTCCAGGATCAGGCCGACCCCGTCCGGCTCCCGCCCCTGTCGACGCAGGGTCAGACCCAAGCGGGCCGCCAGGAGCGGGACCAGCTCGGCGGCGGTGGGGTCCAGCTCCATCCCCAGCACGCGGGCCGTGAGACGGCGCGCCTCCCTTCCCTCCCGGTCGTGGGCCGCCTCCCGGAGGAGCGCCACACCGATACTTCCCCCCGCCACAAAACCGGACTCCCCCATCCTCCAGCGCAGCTGCTTGGCCAGGGCGACAAAATTCTCCATGTCGATGAGCCGGGTCACAAACAGGGTCACCGCGGGATGGAGGCGACGAGCGGCCGCATGTTCCAGACAGGCGTCCACCAGGCGCTCCTCACACCCCCGCATCCCCTGGCGCCGCAGGATCTCCGGCAAGGTTCGCCCCGCGTCCGGCCAAAACGACGCGTGCGCCCCCACCCCGGCCAGGATTGCCGGCAAGTCCTCCCCTTCGCAGAGAAGCCTTTTTACCGGGGCGCAGAGCAGGCTGAAGCGGAGCAGCTCCTCCAGGGTGCGTCCCTCTTCCCCCCGGAACCGGAGGCGCAGCGCCATGAAGAGGGTGCGCAGTTCCAGGGTGAGGAAAAAAGGCTCGAAGATCCCTTGGAGGCTGCGCCCCATCTGGCGGTGGACCCAGGCGAACTCCCGTTGGAGACCGCCCCACAGCCCCCCGTCCGCCCCCCCCTCCGGGCCCTGGCGATAGGGGGACGGGGGGAGGGAGGCCAGGGGTTCGGCCGCGGCCAGCACCCGCTGCCAGTCAGCCACCAGGTAGGCACGCCGCCCCATGATACGCGCCAGGAGGTAGGGGAGCGGCACGCCGCTCCCGCCATGTTCGACCAGGAGCCCCATGGGTCACACCGTGGGCAGGACCGCCGCCACCACCTGGGAGGCGAGCTCGGGCCAGCATCGTTCCAGCCGTTTTTCAAAGGTGTTGTCGATGGTGAGCCGCCCCCCCTCCCCCGCAACCCTCAGGCCGCCGGAGATGGCACTGTCGGGTTCTATGCGGGCGCCGGGAAAGTGCCGCCGGGCCAGGGCCACGTCGGCCGGATTGACCCACACCGTTTCCCAGGCGCAGGGGAGGAGTTCCCCGACCAGGCTGGCGAAATGCGTTGCATACTCTTCATCTCGCAGTTCGGGCAACGAGGCCCTGGCCACGGCGTAGAGCCGCTCGGCCAGAGAGCTTTCGGCATGCAGCCTGATCCGTTCGGCCCGGCGCCGCCCCTCGGCCGCCAGCTTGCCGGCCGCAGCGGCAACGGCGTCCGCCCGGCGTCGGGCGTAGCTCTCCCGCAGCGCCTGTAGCTCCAAGGCGGCATCCCCCCTGATCCGGTCGGCCTCCGTTGCGGCCGCCAGCCGGATGGCGGCGACCCGTTCCTCACCCTCCCGCCGCAGCGATGCGACGAGTTCATGGTATCCCATGGCGCTCCCCCTTAGCAGGCTGTTGAAAAATTCAGGTTGTTCAAAAATAGTCAGATCGTCGCACCCGCAGAAGGCCCTGAGGAGGCGTAGCAGCGCTACGCCGCACGAAAGGGCTTTCGAGGACGAAGGCCTGATGGCTGTTTTTCAACAACCACTTAGAGATAGAGAATCATGGCGGCGACCACGAAGCCGAGTATGACCATGGTTTCGGGGATGGCCAGCAGGATGATGATCGTTCCCGACAACTCGGGCTTCTCGGCCAGGGTGCCGGCGCCGGCCGAGCCGATCCGGGACTGGGCCCACCCGGTGGCGATGGCGCAGAGTCCGACGGCAAGAGCGGCGGCAAAACCGAGCAATACCTTTTCCATTTTCATTCCCTCCTTTCGAACGCAGGAACCCGCAAACCGCCCCGAGTGCAGCTATCCGGACGGTTTTTTGAACGGCTCGAACCTCCGGCCGCCATAGACCATGAACTTGTCGAAAAACTCCACGTAATGGAGCCGCAGGCTATGAATGGTGGGGGAGAAAATCCCCAGGGCGATATTGATCAGGTGGAGCAGGCCGCCCGCCACGGCACCGGTCAGCACATCCCCGGTCAGTCCCGCGAACCGGTTCGCCACCTGGGCGATGAGCACCGAGGCGAGCCCGATGGCCATGATCCGGGCGTAGGAGACGATATTGCCGATGTTCTTCATCATCTCCAGCGGCGCCAGGAGCCCCCCCGTCAGGAGCATGAGCGGGATGGCCACCAGAACGGCCGCGTTGAGGCTTTTTCTGACCGGAGGTGGAAAGGGGCTGAACAGGGATACGGCCAGGGCAGCGAGACAGAGCAGGAGCAGGATGTTCACGAGCTTTGCCAGGGATTCCCTGACCAAGCGCCTTCGCAGGGTCGACCAGAAGCCTAAGCACAGGCCGAGGGTGACGTGGGCGACGCCGATGGAGAGGGAGAACGCCAGCATCGGCATGATCGAGCGACTACGCTCGATGACGCAGGTCTGTTCCAGGAGCCGCCACCCCCCGGCCGTCCCGCCGAAGCATTCGCCGTACAGAAAGCCGAACACCACGGCATAGCAGGAGGAGACCAGCAGGATCAGGGCGGCATCGTGCAGGTCGCGCCGCGTGCGGAACAGCTTCAGCATGACCAGGGCACAGGCCAAAAGCAGCAGGCCGTACCCCACATCCCCCAGGATCATGCCGAAGAAGATCGGGAAGAAGATGCCGATGAAGGGGGTCGGGTCGTAGGAGCGGTACGAGGGGAGCGGCAGGATACGCGTAAAGAGTTCGAAGGGACGAAAATAGGGAGGGTTCCTGATGGCGATGGGGATGTCTTCCATCTCCTCTTCCAGGGCCTCCTGCTCCTCCACCACCACCCGCCCCTGGAACTCCCCGTTCAGGGCGGAGCGGAGCCGCGGCACGTCCGGCGAGGGCATCCAGCCGTGGATAAAGAAGCAGAGGTCGGTTTTGTGGATGGCCGCGGTGGTGGTGAGCAGGGCCAAGCGGTCCAGCAGCCACTCCCGCACGCACTGATAGGTGGGCCACCAGCGGAAGGCAAAGCGCTGCAGTTCGGCGTTCACCCGGTCGAGTTCCCCCCCGATGTCGCCGATCCGGCGGCGCACCGCTCTCACCTTGTCCGGGAACGGAAGCTGACCCAAGGAGGCCGGGAAGGCCAACTCCGGGATGCGTTCCCCATTCAGCACGTCCCGAACCTTGGCCCCCAGCTCGACCGGTAGGGTGATGAGCACGATGATCGCCCCCTCCGGGCCGCTGGTCGTGACGAATTCAAAGGTGTCGCCCGTCAGGCGGGCGATCAACTGGTAGAGGTGATCCACCGCCTCGCTGTTTTTCAGGGACACACCGATGAAATCGAGGTCGGTCCCCTCCCCGGCCGTCTTGAAGAGCGGTTCCAGGGCGTCGAGGAAGGCGGTCTGTCGGAGCAGTTCCCCCCGCTCCCCCTCCAGGGCGTCCCGCCGGCGGCAGAGCCCGCTGCACAGGAGTGTGTGCTTGTCCACCACATCGGCCACGATCCCCACGGCGCTGTGCGGCTCAAGGTAGCTGCACCGGGTGGGCAGCTTGGGGAGGAAGCCGGCCAACTGGTCGATCTTTGCCAGGAGGTCGTCGAAGTACAACCGTTCCGCCAGGGTCTTCTTATCCAGCCGGACCGACCGGAACGCCTTTTCATCCTCCCGGTCCACAAAGCCGCGCATCTCCTGTTCCACCTGGAACAGCCCCAGGGCCCGGACACGGTCCAGCGCCGGGAGCAGAAGCTCCATCGGCCCTATGATCTCAACCTTGGACATGGCGACGATCATGTCATTCACCCGGTAGTATGGTCCTGATCCCTTGCTGCACAAACCCCGTAAGCTGGTCGTCCCCGAGCCGGGCCAGCCGCCCGGCCCTGGCCTCGGCTTCCGTCACGGCGGCATCGGCCTGCCGGCGCGCCTCGCCCGTCTCCACGGCCGCAACCCCGGCGGCCAACTCCTCTTGCAGCCTAACCTCCTCCCCTGCCGCCAGGTCCGTGCATTCCCGGCGCAGGGCTGCCAGTTCCCCATCCGCTCGCAGTTGCTCGGCGGCGACCATCTCCCGGATCTCCCGCTCCACCTCAAATACCGTGTTCAGGATCTCCTGTTCCATGACGGCTCCCCTGTGGACACATCATCCTCCCCATGACGCCCCGGCGGCAATCGCGGTGCACGGTGGCTATTCAACCACCGGGGCGGTGTTCCGCCCGGTCCTTTTCCTGCTGAGCCAGCATCTTGCACAGCACGGCGGCGATCTCCTCCCCGTCGTCATCCAGGCACCCGAGAAAACGTGGGTGGAGACGGTGCCCCGCCGCCACGGTCTCCGCCTCCCGGTCGGGCAGGACCAGGACGGTGCGGCAATCGTGCAGTATCCCCTTCATCTGCCGCAGAGCGGCGAGCTCGTTCAGGGAGCCGACGATCAGCACAGCCACCACCGGTTCCCCGGACGGGCACCGGAACCGACTGACCAGGTCGTCCATGGCGCTGAAGACCTCGGTTTCAGGCACGGTTCGGGTCACGGCGTTGCGGATGTGGTCGCCGACCCCGTCCCGTGCGAACAGGAGTATCTGCATGGCGTTACGATCCTTTCACCCTGTCGGCATCATGCCCTGGCCACGGCCGGGGCCGCCTTGGGCGGCTTCACATGGGCGATATCGCGGTGCATGTGAGGATTGGGGAGCACCGGCAAAAACTTGATCAGCACCTGGTACCCCAGGATTTCGATGGATACGATGCCGACCGAGATCATCAACTCCGCAAAGGAGGGGAAATAGCGCCACCCGGTGCCCGGGATGAACCCGATCAGGTAGACGTTGAAACGGTACAGGGCGCCGCCCAGGAGCATCATGGCGGCGGTGGCGAAGAGCCAGCGCGGCGACCGCCACCGTTTGCTGTCGAAGAGAAGCAGGGAGCCGCCGGCCAGGAGCAGGAACTCCAGCAGGAAGAACAGGGAGTACTTGTCCCCCTTGAAGATGAGAGCCACCTGGTCGCGCTGGATGAGGTCGCCCAACCGCACCGACAGCCAGACGGCGGCAAGCCAGGGGATGATGTGGGCCAGCCCGGACAACTCATCTACTTCGTACTCCCGCTTGAGCAGGTAGGAGGAGACCAGGGATTCCAGGATCACGATGGCATACCCCATGTACATGCAGTTGATCAGGAAGAGCAGCGGCAGGAAGCCGGTATGCCAGAGCGGGTGCAGCTTGGTGGGGGCGATCAGCATCAGGGAGCCGAGGGACGACTGGTGCATGGTCGGCAGGACGAGGCCGAGCGCCACGATAAAGATCAGGATATTGTTGAACTTGGGATGAAACCAGGCGGTGGCCGAGTGAACCCATTCCACGGTTGTCCGCACCAGGGCTTCGTCCTGGGGGGTGTGGCGCGGATGGAAGTGGTAGATGGCCTTCTGGAGCCATTTCAGCTTGCTGTGTTCCAGAACGCAGAGCAGGGAGGGGAAGAACTCGATGATCTGCACCACGCAGTACCCCATGATGCAGAGGGCCACCTCGAACATGGCCGAATTGGGCTGCCAGCGGGACGGCATGAAGAACCCATAGGCGTTCCAGGGGCGGCCGATGTCCACCATGACCGAGAAGCCGGCCAGGCAGTAGCCGAACAGGCTGGTCAGGATGGCGGAGCGGATGAGCGGATGGTACTGCCAGCGGTTGCGGATGTACACCAGGATGGCGACGGCATAGCCGCCGCAGGCGATGGCGGTGCCGGTGGCCACGTCGTAGGCGATCCAGATCCCCCAGGGATAGCCGTCGCTCAGGTTGGAAACCGCCCCGATCCCCTTGACGAACCTGAGGATGATGAAGTAGACCCCCACCAGGGAGAGCGCCAGGAAAAAATAGAAGGGCTTGGTCAGGATCGGGCTGTGTACCCGGACGAATTCCTTGCTGTGTTCGTGCTCCTTCATGGTCATTCCTCCTCTTCCTGGATACCCTTGCTCTCCCGTTTTTTCCGGTTCCTGAGCGCGATGACGCAGAGCATGCCGTAGAGCGCGACCGGGGCGATGAACCCTTTGTAGATGGTGTGCTGGATACGTTCGGAGAATTCGGCCGGCGCCTCGGCCGGCAGCCGGGGGAGGCCAAGCCTGGGGAACGACACCCCTGCCAGGTAAAGATGATTGGTTCCGCCCACCTCATGCTCGCCGTAGATGTAGTTGACGTACCGGCTGCCATTGGCGTCGATCCTGCCGCGCGCATCCCGCAGCAGGTCGCCGCGCCTGCCGAAGGTTATGGCCCCCACGGGGCAGACCTCGGCGCAGGCCGGTATCCCCTTGCCCCGCAGGTTGGTGTTGCGGCACAGGTCGCATTTGACGATCTGGGGGGCCTTCCGTTCCCACTGGAAGCGGGGAATGCTGAAGGGGCAGGCGATCTGGCAGTAGCGGCAGCCGATGCACTTGTTCTTGTCGTAATCCACGATGCCGGTCGCCTTGTCCTTGGTCATGGCGCTGACCGGGCAGACCGACACGCAGGAAGGCTCCTGGCAGTGCATGCAGGAGTACTTGATGTACGACCAGTGGTTTTGCGGTCCCTTGTACAGCTTGATCAGGGTCCGGGTGTTGCCCGACAGGTCGGCCGGCGCATCCCACAATTTATCCTGATCGAACGGGGCCCGCTCGTAGGCGAGGCCGCCTGAGTCTCGGTTGACCCGCTTGCAGGCCGCCATGCACGCCTTGCATCCCACGCAGCGCGTGGCGTCGTAGAGCATGCCCAGTTCGTCATTGTTGACGGCCCGCTTCCCCTGGGCGGCGGCACACGGCCGGCCGGCCAGAAGCCCGGCGCCGGTTGCCCCGAGCAGCTTGAGAAATTGTCTTCTGCTGGTCGTTCTCATAACACTCGACCTCCCTTTTACAGCCTGAACGGAAATTACTTGGCCGTTGACGGCTCACTCTCCTCCGGTTCCTCCTCCTTCTCCCATCCGGTCCACATGGTCCTGATCTCGGAGAACGGGGTGGGGCCAAGAGTCGTCAGATAAAAATGGAAGAAGGTGAAGGCGCACAGGCAACAGGCGGCAAAGAAGTGCAGCCCGTCGATCAGCTTGATCCCCCCCAGCAGGAACAGCATGTTCCGCAGGGGCTGGATATCCAGCAGCAGGAAGCCGGTGACGATCACCAGCGGCATGAAGACGAGCATGATCACCAGATAGGCCGTCTTCTGGAGCGCGTTGAATTTGTTTTCCGGGGTGGCGTGGAAGGGATTCGGCTTGCCGCGGAAGTAGTTGAAGGCATAGAAGACCGCCTGCCGGATGAGCCCGTGCCTCACCTCGTCCCCGGTGGGGAAGTAGATCCTGCCGATGGCATGGGAAATCACAACATAATAGAGAATCCAGTACACCATGGAGAGCGCCACCACAACCCCGGCCACGTTGTGCAGCGTCACCGCAGCCCGGTAGCTGCCGAACAGGTTGACGACCTCGGGAAAGCGGATCTGCACCCCGGTGACGCAGAGGGTGACGATGCTTAAGGCATGAATCCAGTGCCAGATCCTGACCGGTGTCGGCTGCAGGTAGACGATGACCTCATGGGCGGCCTGGTCATGGTTGTGCTCCCGCTTCCTGCGGGTCAGGAAGCGTATGAACCCGTGTCCCAGGGGGATGACGATCCCGCAGGCGATGATGAGGCCGCCTATGATGCTGACCCCCTTGCTGCGGGTCGCGCCGGTCATATAGAAGTCGGGGGTGCCGTAGAGGACATCCAGGATCGCCCCCTTTTCAACGGCTACGCGGCTGTAGACCCCGTTCTTGCCGGGGAAGGAGACGAAGCTGGTCTGCAATCCCTTGGTCCCGGAGACGTGACAGAAGGTGCAATCCCAGCGATTGTCCAGGATCTGGTAGCTGTGGGTCATCACCTCGGGCATCATCATGCCCCGCAGGCGCATCCCGTCGTCACGAGCCTTTTTGTTGAATTTCCGCAACTCCAGGAGCGAGATATAATTGTCGCCGTTGGTATCCACCAGGGAGGCGATGCCGTTCTCGCCGGTCAGCCGCGCGAGTTCGTCGTAGGTCGCCAGGCGGAAAGCGCCCTTCCGGTCCTCCTTCTCCACAAACAGGTTGATGTAATACCCCTTTGACCCGGTATGGCAGGTGATGCACGGCATGGCATGCAGGTGCCGTCCCGCCTGGGGGAGCCATTTTTCATGGCTCTTCAGGGTCGCCGGAGGCAAGTGGCAGCGGGAGCAGACGGCATTGATCTCCACACCCGACACATCGGCCGGTTTCCGCGCCCGGTGCGGGTTGTGGCAGTCGGCGCAGGCGGCATTCCTGCCGTGCAGGCTTTGGGCGTACTCCTTGGCAACCGCGTCGTGGCATTCCTTGCAGGTGGCGTGTGAGGGCTTGGTCCCGTCTTCGGGATGCCTGCCGGTCACGCTGTCGTGGCATGAGGTGCAGCCGACGACCTTGTGACTGGTGTCGGCGAATTTCAGCGGATCGACATAGAGGCGGGCGCCCCCCTGCTGGATGATGGACTGCTCGCCGTGGCATTCGAGGCATTCGCTGTTGTCCCGCGCGCCGAAGGAAGCGGGCGCAAAGAGCAGCGTCGCCAGTACCGCCAGGAAACATCTCCGTGCCATGTCCGTGCCGTTGGTTCCCATAGCCCCTCCACATGTTGCCGTGATCCGTTTGTTGCGGCTGCTGCCCAACTGCACTTGGGGCGCAGGCCCGCTACCGTTAGCCATAGCATCAGGCGTACCGAAAAGGACGGTGCAAATAGGGGGGAAATTATCGAATCATTTCGTATTGTTGCAAAACAGGGGCGCGACGATGCGTGGAGAATTTTTTCTTGCGGGACAAGAGAATTACTGCGGAACAGTAAAATGTGCTACCGGGCAGGAAATTGCGGCGTTGTTCCCCTCCCCGATGTCGGGGGTCATTCCCCCTCGGCATCGGGATCGAAATAACGGCGGTGGATACCATGGCTTTTCATCAGGGCATAGAGGCGCGATGGGGAAAGCCCGGAGATGCGGCAGGCCTCGTTGATATTCCCCCTGGTGAGGGCGATCAGTTCGTGGAGATAGTTGTTTTCGGCCCTTTGCACCGTCTCGTCCCGGAAATCGTGCAGCGGGGGGAGCCCGTGGAAGGCAGCCCGAGGGGCGTCGCCCTGCCACTTATGGCCGTTCGCGGCCCTGGCCGCCTTGATGCGGATGTCGCTGGGGAGATGCTTGGGAAACAGGGTAGGTTCGTAGCGCGCGGAAGCGATGACCCGGTCCAGGGTATTGATCAGTTCCCGCACATTGCCCGGCCAGGCATAGGCGGCCAGGCTCTGGAGAAACTCGGGGGCAACCCCCTTGTGGGCCAGGCCGTAGCGCTCGCACAGCCGGTCCATGTGGTAGCGCACCAACTCCTTGACGTCGCCATCCCGGTCGCGCAGGGGCGGAATCTCGATGGTAAAGGAGCGGAGCCGGAACAGGAGGTCGCTACGGAACTGGCCCCCCTGCGCCATGGCGTCCAGGTCCCGGTTGGTGGCGGACACGAGTCTAAAATCGCTCTCCACCTCCCGGCTTCCCCCCAGGGGGCGGAAGCGATGTTCCTGGAGCACCCGCAGAAAGGCCCGCTGTACGGAGACGGACAGCTCCCCCACCTCGTCCAGGAACAGGGTGCCGCCGTGGGCCTGGAGGATCAGGCCGTCGCGCCCGTGTTCCGCGCCGGTGAAGGCCCCCTTTTCATGGCCGAACAGGAGGCTCTCCACCAGGGTGTCGGGCAGGGCGGCGCAATCCACCACCACGAAATTGCCCGCCGCCCGTCCGCTGTTATGGTGGATGGCCCGGGCAAAGAGTTCCTTGCCCGTGCCGGTTTCACCCGTGATCAGGATGGGGATGTCGTTCACCGCGGCCTGGGCGACCAGGTCGAGGCAGGCGGTCAGCTTCCGGCTGCTGCCGACGATATCGTCCCGCTTCAGGGAGGTCACGTTCTTCCGGGAGCAGTAGAGCTTCTCCTGCCGGTACTGGATCGCCCGTACCAGCGGCAGCTTGACCTCCTCCGGGGCCGCCCCCTTGGTCACATAATCCCACGCCCCGCTCTTGATGGCCGTTTCAGCGGCGTCCGGTTCGTCCGCCCCGGTCATGATGATAATCTCCGGGGTGGAGGGGGTCGCCTGGATGACCGGCAACAGGTCGAGCCCGTTGCCGTCAGGCAGGTGGATATCGAGGAAAACGACATCGAACGGCTGGGAGACGGCCAACGGCACCCCCTCCCGCAGGTTTTTCCTCCAGGAGGCGTCGTGCCCCATGTCGGTCACCGTCCGGCAGAGTGCGGAGCCGGTCGCATCGTCGTTATCGATGATCAGGACGTTCGACATGCATGAATCCTTTGGTCGGCGCTGTTGCCTGGGCTCGCCCGACGCGCGCCGGAGCTTCCCTTCCGAAAAGTCCCCTCAGCCTGGAGGAGCGGGCCAGGGGGGCGGAGGATGACGTCCTCCCCAGGGGAGAAGGTTTCAACGGGCAATCGCTGTCCATCAACAGAGTAAATTATAGCGCAAAAAAGCGAAAAACATAGCAGGGGCAGGAAGCCGGGGACCAGCCTGCGGTCTATGCCGCAGGCTGGAGGGGGACGAAATCGGGGCGGGCGAAGGAATAGTCGTAGTGCTGGTGGTCGCTGTACTCCCCGGCAAGGATGGCGGTCACGTCCTGGGCAAAGACGAGCTCTTCGTCGGTGGGTATGACAAAGACCTTGACCGGCGATGCGTCGGTGGTAATGAGCGCCTCCTCCCGCTCCGAGCGGACGGCGCGGTTTCTCTCCGGGTCGGGCAGGATGCCGAAGCATTCCAGCCCTTCCAGGGTCAGCTCCCGGGCGAGCCACTCCCACTCGGCCACACCGGTGGTGAAGACCACGGCATCCAGCGGCCCCACGGCGGCCAGATAGGCGCCGATATACTTCTTGAGGCGGTAGGCTTCCATCTTCAGGGCCAGCTTGCAGCGGGCATGCCCGGTCGAGGCGGCTTCCAGGATATGCCGACGGTCCGTATTCAACCCGGTTATGCCCAGCATCCCGCTCTTCTGGTTGAGGATGCTCTCCATCTCACGAGCCGAAAGGTTCAACTGCTGCATGATGAACGGGGTGATGCCGGCGTCGAAGTCGCCGCTGCGCGTTTCCATGACCGCCCCCTCCAGGGGGGTCAGCCCCATGCTGGTATCGATGGAGATGCCGTTTTTGATGGCACACAGGGACACGCCCTTCTCGATATGGATGGTGATCAGGTTGCAGGCGGCTGCCGGTTTGCCGAGCAGCATGGCGGCCCGCCGGGAAAGATAGATGTGGGACGGCCCGTGAAACCCGTAGCGCCGCACGCCGAACTTTTTGTACCATTCGTACGGCAAAGGATAGATATAGGCGAAATCCGGCATGGTGACGTGGAAGGCGGTATCGAAGATGGCCACATGGGGGATATGGGGCAGCAACGCTGCAGCGGCCTCGATCCCGGCGATATTGGCGGCATTGTGCAACGGCGCCAGTTGCTGGAGGTCCCGGATGGCGTCAAGCACTTGGTCGTCGATCACCACGGAGTGGCGGAATTGTTCCCCGCCATGGGCCACCCGGTGGCCCACGGCTCCGATCTGTACCGCTTCGTCCCCGATGCCGTGCCGGGGATCGTCCAAGATGGCGAGGATCAGGGAGACGGCCCCGCGGTGATCGACAAACTCCACCTCCTGGGTTTCATTCTCCCGCCCCGTCACCTTCAGGCTGATGGACGTCCCGCCGAGCCCGACCCGCTTGACATCCCCCGCCGCAAGCAGCGACTCGCCGCCCCACGTGAAGAGATGAAATTTTATGGAATGGGTCCGGCAACTCAGGGTCAGAATATTCATGTACTCTCCGCTTTCCCTGCCGGCACAGAAATTTCGGGGCATCCGCCCCATGCATTGAATGCCGGCTCCATCCCTATCTTACTCTTTAACCGGCACCTGCTCAAGAAAAGATGCATCCTCCTCCACCAGGGCCTCCTCATCGGCCTCCGTCGGGCATGCCTCACGGTTCAGGACGCAGTGCAGCCGCTCCATGTCCATCTCGTTTTCCCACTTGGAGACGACCACGGTGGCGACGCCGTTACCGATCAGGTTGGTGATGGCGCGCGCCTCGGACATGAAGCGGTCGATCCCCAGTATCAGGGCCAGGCCGGCCACCGGAATGGTCGGGATGGCGGCAAAGGTGGCCGCCAGGGTCACGAAGCCGCTCCCCGTAACCCCGGCCGCTCCTTTGGAGGTCAGGAGAAGGATGGCGAGCATGGTCAGGGTCTGGGTCCAGGTAAGATGGGTATTGGTGGCCTGGGCCACAAACAGCGCGGCCATGGTCAGGTAGATGGAGGTGCCGTCCAGATTGAAGGAATAACCGGTGGGGATGACGAGCCCCACGACCGACTTCCTGCACCCCAGATTCTCCAGCTTGGACATCATGCGCGGCAGCGCCGATTCGGACGACGACGTGCCGAGCACGATGAGGATCTCCTCGCTGACGTAGCGGATGAACTTGAAGATGCTGAAACCGGTGACCCTGGCAATGGTGCCGAGTACCACGAAGATAAAGATGATGCAGGTGAGGTAGAAGCTCCCCATGAGCATCCCCAGCTTGGACAGGGAGCCGACCCCGAACTTCCCGATGGTGAACGCCATGGCGCCGAAGGCGCCCAGGGGGGCGAGCCGCATGATGATGCCGACAATGCCGAACAGGATATGGGATATCTGTTCCACAAGCCTGCACACGACCTTTCCCCGCTCGCCCAAGGCCGAGAGGGCAAAGCCGAAGAGCATGGAGAAGAGGAGCACCTGGAGGATGTCACCCTTGGCAAAGGCATCGACCACGCTCGTGGGGATGATGTTCATGAGAAAATCTGCGGTATTGCTTGAGTGGGCCTGGGTGGTAAAGGCGGTCAGGGCTTTGGTGTCGATCTTGCTGACATCGGCGTTGAAGCCGGCGCCCGGCTGGATAGCGGTGACGATGGCCAGGCCGATGATAAGAGCCACCGTGGTGACCATTTCAAAGTAGAAGAGCGCCTTGACCCCGACCCGGCCGACCTTTTTCATGTCCTCCATGCCGGCGATACCGGTCACGACCGTACAGAAGATGACCGGAGTGATGATCATCTTGATCAGCTTGATGAACCCGTCGCCGAATGGCTTCATGGCCACGCCGCTTGCGGGGTAGTAGTAGCCGAGCAGCACGCCGGCGGCGATTGCCGTCAGAACCTGAAAATAAAGATGCTGGTAAATCCTCTTTCCTTTCATCCTGGTTCCCTCTCAAATTGGTTTTAGGGACGTGGCATAAGCGTGCCGCGGGTCTATTCCCTGGACAGGGGGGAGGCCCCTCCCTGTCGTTAACTCTTATCTTCTTTTTTCTCTGCCTTCTTCGCCTGGGCCAGTTCCTCTTCCCGCGCCAGGATCAACCTGGGGGGGATTTCCTGGGCGCCGAGTATTTTCACCAGTTGTTCCATGCCGTCTTCAATAAGCAGGAGCTTGTGCGCGGACAGGGTTTCCAGCCCCTTGACCAGATGCCCCTGGACGACCTCCGGGGCCTCTACGACCAGATCCTTGCCGGCCTTGGTCAACTCGATGGTTACCACCCGGCGGTCTTCCCGCGACCGGGTCCGCTCTGCCAGCCCCTTTCTTTCGAGACGGTCGAGGATGCCCACGACCGTGGCCGGCTGGACGAACATGAGCCGCGCCAGATCCGATACCTTGACCGGCGCATTCTCTGCAATCATCTTGATCGCCCAGAGTTGGGGACCGGTCAGGCCGGTTTCCCGTTTGGCCTTTTTGGAATAGTCGTTGAAAACCTGAAATACCCTGCGGATATTATTAATGATCTCTGCCACTTTGGCACTTTTGGTCATACCTCTCCCTTCCTTCGTAGAAAAACAATTACCAGTGCAATAATTTTAATATAAATAATTCTAGCATAAACAAATTTGAGCGACAATTGTAAATTGCCCGGCATGCAATTTTGTGTAAACAATTTCACGCGCCCTCCGCAACGGCACCAACCCGGCGGCAAAATCGGGCCGGCGCCGAAACTCTCGCCTTGAAAAAAACGACAGGGTTGCTATAAGTAATCATCCACGTCTCACTCGGGAGGAATCTAATGGAACATAACGGCAGGAGAACATTCCTGGGAGTGTGCCTGGGCGGACTGGCGGCGGCCGTTGCCGCCGTGACCGTCTGGCCGGTGTACCGCTATCTGGCGCCCCGCTCCACCAGGGCCACGGCCGCCAGGGTCGATATCCCGGAGAAGGAGATCCCGGAAGGTGAGGCAAAATTCTTCGAATTCAACGGCGCGTCGGCGGTTCTGGTGCGCAAACGGGGCGGCGGCCTGATCGCCCTCTCCGCCGTCTGCACCCACCTGGGGTGCATCGTGCAGTGGGAGAAGGACAAGCAGGACTTCCTCTGCCCCTGCCACGGCGGCCATTATACCCCCGACGGAGTGGTCACCGCCGGCCCCCCACCCAAACCGCTCGCAAAACTTCCCTTTAGCGTCGCCAACGGCGTCATCACCGTCGGCTGAAATACCAGGAGGCTGCATGGCTCTCTTCAAACGGCTTATTGATTGGATCGACGTGCGCATCGGCGCCCGGGAGATAGTGGCGAAGGAACTGACCGGCTACCTCCTGCCCCGCAACATCAACGCCTGGTATTCCATGGGGAGCATCCTGCTCTTCATCTTCGCCATGCAGGTGGTCACCGGCATCCTGCTGTTGATCTACTATGTGCCGGATGCGGACAAGGCGTTCAAGAGCGTATCCTTCATCATGAACGAGGTTCCCTTCGGCTGGCTCATCCGCACCTGCCACGCCATCGGCTCCAACATGATGGTGCTGGTGCTCTTCCTCCACATGTTGTCCGTGCTCTTCATGAACAGCTACAAGAGCCCGCGGGAGTTCAACTGGCTCACCGGCTTCATCCTGTTCACCCTGGTCCAGGGGATCTCTCTGACCGGCTACCTGCTCCCCTGGAGCCAACTCTCCTTCTGGGCCACCACCGTGGCCACCAACAGCGCCAACGCCATCCCGGTGGCGGGGCCGTACCTGGTGGAGTTCCTGCGGGGGAGCAAACTGGTCGGCCCGCCGACCCTGGGGCGTTTCTTCGCCCTGCACGTGGCGCTCATCCCGTTGGGGATGGCGGCCGTGGTCGGCGCCCACCTGTTCTTCCTGCAACGCACGGGCGTCTCCACACCCCCTTTCGGGCAGAAGGAGACCGCCAACCAATGGCAGGGGGACGGCTACCGCTACGAGAGCCATCCGGGGGGCATCCCGTTTTTCCCCAACTATGCCCTGGAAGACCTGCGCTCCATCTTCATCTACCTGGCCTGCTTCCTGGCGGTGGTGTTCTTCGCCCCCAACCTGTTCTTCACCAGCGATTCATTTCTCCCGGCCAACCCGCTCCAGACCCCGGCCCACATCAAGCCGGAATGGTACTTTCTGGCCAACTACCAGACCTTGAAGATCTTCCCCAACGAGTTCATCGGCCTGTCGGTGCAGGGGGCCGCCATGACCTTCCTGGCCCTGCTCCCCTTCATCGACCGGACCAGGGAGCGCCACCCCCTGAAACGGCCATTGTTCATGATCTGCGCCGTGGGGGGGATCCTGCTCTGGGTCGGGCTGAGCGTCTGGGGGCACTACTCATGAGATACCGGGAGACTGTCATGAACCTGTTGGGAAGCCTGCTCGTCCTGCTCTTACCCCTGGCCGTTCTGTGGCCTTTGGCCTCATTCGCCGCGGAACCGCAGGAGATCGTCTGCATCCAGTGCCACGGCGCCATGCCGGGCAAGATCGGGGAGCCGGTCAAGCTCTGGAAGGGGAGCATCCATGCGGAAAACGGCATCGCCTGCAACGCCTGCCACGGCGGCGACCCCAAGGATGCGGCCAACGCCATGAGCCCGGCCCGCGGCTTCCTGGGCGCGCCCAAGGAAGCGGCCATCCCGGCCTTCTGCGGCCGCTGTCACGTGGGGGTGTTGAAGGACTACCTGGCCAGCGCCCACGGCAAGGCCTTGGGCAAGGGGGGTCCGACCTGCGTCACCTGCCACTCCAACCATCTGGTGGTCAAGGCATCGCTGGATATCATCAACGAAAAACGGTGCAGCCAGTGCCACAGCTACGAGCGGGCCAAGGTGATCCGTGCTGCCATGCAGGAAACCGAGGCCATGATCGTCGCCATCGACAAGAGGATCGCGGCCTACAAGGTGCAAGGGACCGATACGGAGAGCCTGGAGAAGGGGTTATTCGCTGTGCGCAACCGCTTCCACACCCTGTTCCACAACGTGGACGTGGGGATGGTGAAGAAAGAGTCGGCCGGGATACAGGCAGACCTGAAGAAGATCCAGGACCAGCTCGCGGCCCTGGACGATTCGCGCCAGAAGCGGAAGATCGCCGGGGCGGTCGTCGTTTCGGCCATGTTGCTGTTGGCGTTGTTCGCCCATCTGCTGAGGAAGACGTTTGATTAGATGATTGAGGGGGGCCGGGGAGTTGAGACATAATAGGTCGGATCGGCTTTCAGTTTCTGTGGGAGCTTTTGAGGAAAAATAATGGGGGGCGAGGCGCAGGTGCGGCCTCGCCCTTTTACATTGCTACAACCGGGATTTGGTTAAAAAAAGGTCGCATGATATTGACAATATACCAATAAATGGGATAAATTGAATTATGATGTGGACCGTGCATCTCACAAACAAGGCAGCAAAGCAGGCAAAGAAGCTGCCAGAGAGTGTTCAGGACAACCTCAAGCTGTTGTTGAAAGAGATCATGGTGTCAGGTCCGGTTCGGGGCAATTGGCCGAACTATTCCAAGCTGTCGGATACCGAGCATCATTGCCATATCAAAAAAGGTCGTCCGACATACGTTGCCGTATGGCGTGAGGACAAAGGACACGTAAAACTGGTGGAGGTCATATATGCAGGCACTCACGAAAAAGCGCCCTATTGAAAAGCAGGTGGAAGTCCGTTTCAGGGGAACCCCGGAAAACGTGATCAAGTTGCGCCGCATGGCACAAACTCTGAAAGTGAAGGACATAACCGAATGGGAGTTGGAAGAAAAGGATTTCTATACCATTGAAGAGGTGTTTCCAGAGATGGCCTGGAACAGTGGCGGTGTTTCTATCCGTGGCGGTCGCGGCAAGGAAGGGCTGACACAGAAGCAGCTTGCCGAACTGACCGGCATTGCCCAGCATCATATCAGCGAGATGGAAAACGGCAAACGCTCTATTGGCAAGGAAACAGCCAAAAAATTGGCGGCCGTGCTGAACGTCGATTATCGAACATTTCTCTAGTTTACAAAAGACGAATGATAAATAGTTATGGCGGCCCTGTATTTTCCTAGGGTAGCCGAATGAAATTAGAGCGAGGGCGTCAGCATCAACACCCTTGCCGCAACCTACATCGCGGAGGGCCTTGCCCGCAAAGCAGCCTGATACAACCTTTGTCTATTCGAACAACAAAACCGCCCCGGTGATCCTGGGCGGTTTTGCTGTGTATGAACCAGCCCCCAATTACATGCCTGAGAACTGGCGCTCAAGGCCTTTAGGGTCTTTCGCCCACAATTCGCCCACCTGCGCGGACATGGGATCGGGAAAGATATCCTCCTGGTCCGCCAAGATACCTTTGACAATGTTCTCCGCCGTTTCCTGCGTGCTGGCCTTCGGCATGTCGAAGTCGCGGGACATGTCGGTATCGATCGGCCCCGGGAAGATGCCGTGGACAAAGATGCCCTTGGCCTTCAATTCCCCACGCATCGCCTGGGTTGCGGAAAAGAGCGCCGCCTTTGAAGCGCTGTAGCCGCCTACGGCGGACATGCTTGCGAGGCCGAGAACGGATATGACATTGGCAATGGCGCCGCCGCCTTTCTTCTCCAGTACCGGCGCAAAGGCGCGGACCATGTTGAGCGTGCCCAGGTAGTTCACTTCCAGATCGTGTTTCAGCGCGTCGGGATCGCCTGTGACAACGGACGAGAATGCGGCAACGCCGGCATTGTTGATGAGGACGTCCACATCCTGCGCCAGGCCGACGGCCTGTTGGACGAGGTCCAGGTCGGTAATGTCCAGCTTCAGCGGCACCACGCGGCTATCGCCGAATGCCGGGATGTCTTCGGTCTTGCGGGCCGCCGCATAGATCCTCGTGACCGGGTGTTTGAGCAACGCTGCAACCAAGGCCTTGCCAATGCCTCTATTCGATCCGGTTACCAGAATGGTTTTGTTTTCGAGTTTCATGGCTTTCTCCGTTCATGCATAAGGGAGTCGATGCTGCATCATAATAAGACTATAATAGTCTTTTGCGGCAACATCAAGTGACATTCGCGTTCCTCATTCGACAAAAAAACCGCCCCGGTAAATCCTGGGCGGTTTTTTCATACATAAAGAACCGACGGCCGCTATGCTCGCGGTATGACGTTGTCCTTCACCCAAGAGACGATGTCGTCCGTGGAGGTGCCGGGAGTGAAGATCTCGCAGATGCCGGCCGCCTTGAGGCCGGGGATGTCGTCCTCGGGGATGACGCCGCCGCCGAAGACCTTGATGTCGTCGGCGCTCTTCTCCTTGAAGAGCTGGCAGATACGGGGCAGGAGGGTGTTATGGGCCCCGGACAGGATCGACAGGCCGACGCAGTCCACGTCCTCCTGGATGGCGGCCGAGACGATCTGCTCCGGCGTCTGGTGCAGGCCGGTGTAGATGACCTCGAAACCGGCGTCGCGGAAGGCGCGGGCAATGATCTTCGCCCCCCGGTCGTGACCGTCCAGCCCCGGTTTGCCCACAAGCACGCGTAATGTTCTTGAAGCCATGAAAGGTACCTCCGACTTGAAATTTATATCAGAACCCTGTTAACGAATTCGCAAAAAGCTCCAGCTGGCAGGCGCGTGAAGTTTGAGAGCCGTCACATCTCTATTCCCGTGCGGGCCGGTACCCCGGCCTTATAGTAATGCTTGATCTCGCGCATCTCGGTCACCAGGTCGGCTGCTTCGATCACCCGTTCATGGGCGTTGCGACCGGTCAGGACCAGTTCGGTCTTTTCCGGCTTGAGGCCGATGAGTTCCAGCACCTGATCCACATCCACCAGCCCGAACCCCACGGCGCCGTTGATCTCGTCCAGAACCACCAGATCGTACTCGCCCGAGGCGAGGATGCCCTTGGCCCGTTCCAAGGCTTCCTGGGCCACCTGGCGGTCCTCGGTGATGTCCTTGGTATTGACCCAGCCGGGCCGGCCGGTCTGAATGATGGTGAACAATGGGGCCAGCTTGCCGGCGATCAGATGCTCACCGTAGGGGCCGCCCCCTTTGATGAACTGGAAGACGCACACCTTGAGCCCGCGGCCTATGGCACGCAGGGCCAAGCCGAGAGCCGCGGTGGTCTTCCCCTTGCCGTTGCCGGTGTACACCTGTATGCAACCCCGCTCCAACGTCATGCGCCGCTCCCGGTCCGAATCCCGCCAACCCCCTGTCGATGTTGGGTTCCTGGCGATTACAGCAGAATAAAACAACGGTGTTTGACTATAGCAATTTGGCCGAGCGCGGTCAAGCAAAGGATTGCCGCGGCAAATTGCGAGCGAGGCATTGCGGAGCGGCGGAGAGACGGTATACTATGGGGCACAGACCACCAATCCACACGTCAGGAGCAATCCGATGAACCTTCCTTCCCTTATCCGCCATTCGGCCAGGGCCGAGCGTGAAATCACCGTACAAAACGCCGATTGGCTCCAGCGGCACATGAGCCCCTACTTCTTTCAAGCCATGGCCGACGAGCAAGAGGCGTTGACACTGCTGGCCCGCGAGATGGGCCGTTTGCGCGACAACCGCAGCCTGATCCTGACGGACCGGGAGAAACGCCTGGTGATCGCCTGCGTCAATCAGCCCGGCTCCCTCTACGAGACCTTGCGCCGGGTGGGAGAGCAGGAGATTTCCTATGCCATGTTCTCCCATTCCAATGCGCCCATGCCCGCCATGGAAAATGAGCTGGAGGTGCAGCGTTTCGAGTTCGACCGCCGCCAGAACCACGAGATCGACCTGAACAGGCAGGTGGCAATTCCCCCCGCGTTGACGCGTAAGATCCGCGCCGAGCTGCGCTGCTCCTTTCCGGAGTTCGACCCGAAAAAGCTCGACCACCTGCTGAAGATACTCTGGCTCAATGACGAGGATTTTGTCCGCATGACGCCGCCATCGCGGCTGGCCTGGCTGATCTGGCTCTTTGAACGGGGCAACGCTGCGGGCGGCCTGTTTTTGGACATCAGAGAGGTCATGCGCGAAGACCGCCCGGAAACGCGGGTGCTGTTCGCCGTGGGCAACCCGCCCCAGAATGAATTCCTGCTCCAGGTGCTGGAAATCTTCAACCGCCTGGATATCGGTATCCGCCGGGCCTATTGCCACACCATCTCCAACGGTATCCATCCGTACTTCCTGGGGGCCTTTTTCGTCATCAACCGCCAGGGGGAGATCCTAGCGCCGGAGAGCGAACTGGCGGCGCGCCTGACCCGCGAGTTGTGCACCACCCAGATCATCGCCACCTCCTCGCCCGCCTACCGGGATTATGTCACCGAGGGGCAGATGTCGGGCGAGGACGCGGCCCTGGTCAACGCCTGCATCGCCTTCTGCCACACCAGCCTGGCCCACAGCCAGCCCGACCGGTTCGGCCTGGAGGATGTGCAGAAGGCCTTCTACGACCATCCCGAGATGGCCCAGAGGTTCATCAGCCTGTTCAGGGCGCGCTTCGACCCTGACCTGGCGGGGCGGGAGGCGGTCTACGGCAACCTCCTGACCGAGACCCGGTTGGCGGCCGAGGAGTACAACACCGGCCACCGCTGGCTGGACGACATACGCCGGGCCGTCTACCGCTGCTGCCTGCTGCTGGTCACCCACACCCTCAAGACCAACTTCTTCGTAGTGGCCAAGCAGGCCCTGGCCTTCCGCCTCGACCCCGCCTACCTGCGCGAGTTGGGGCGCGAGTTCACCGCCGACCTGCCCGAGACCCTCCCCTTCCGGGTGACGTTTTTCTTCAGCCGTTTCGGCACCGGCTACCACGTGGGGTTCTCGGATATCGCCCGGGGGGGATGGCGCACGGTCATCGCCCGGAGCGCCGACGACTACACCACCGCCGCCAATACCCTCTTCCGCGAGGTGTACGTCCTGGCCAACACCCAACACTTCAAGAACAAGGACATCTACGAGGGCGGTTCAAAGATGACCCTGGTGCTGGACGCCTCGGACCTGGATCAGGCGGGGGGCGAGGCGGAGAACTGCCGTCTTTACAAGCTGCAATACGGCATCGCCAACGCCTTCCTGGACATCTTCGTGACCGACCGCGGCCGGGCCCGGGACCCGCGGGTGGTTGACTACTACGGCGACGATGAGCCGATCGAGATCGGGCCGGACGAGAATATGCACGACGGCATGATCGAGGCCATAGCCAACCTGTCGAAAAAACGGGGGTACATGCTCGGCATCGGCATCATGTCCAGCAAGCGGATCGGCATCAACCACAAGGAATACGGCGTCACCTCCACCGGCGTGGTCAAATTCGCCGAGATCACCATGGCCGAAGCGGCCGGCATCCATATCTACAAGGACGCTTTCTCCCTCAAGATGACCGGGGGACCCAACGGGGACGTGGCCGGAAACGCCCTGCGCATCATGCTGGAACGCTGCCCGCTCATGCAGGTGCGCCTGATCCTCGACGGCACCGCCGCCCTGTACGACCCCAGCGGCATCGACCGCGGGGAACTGCGGCGCATCGTGCTGGCCCACGATCTGGACGCCTTCAACCCGGACGCCCTGGGAGAAGGTGGCTTCATCATCTACCGTACCGGCCGGCGGATCGAGGGGCTCAAGGAGACCCACCGCAAGGTAACCAGGACAATGGGCGGCCTCGTGGAGGAATGGCTGGAGGTGGACGACTTCTACCGCGAGTACAACAGCCTCGTCTTCACGGTAAAGGCAGATCTCTTCATCCCCGCCGGGGGGCGGCCCGAGACCATCGACGGCCAGAACTGGCGTACCTTCCTCGACGCAACGGGGGCGCCTTCGTCCCGGGTGATCGTGGAGGGGGCCAACTCCTTCATCACCCCCGAGGCCCGGACCAGCCTCCAGAAGAACGGGGTGGTGATCATGCGCGATGCTGCGGCCAACAAGTGCGGCGTCATCTCCTCCTCCTACGAGATCATCGCCAACCTGCTCCTGTCCGAAGAGGAGTTCCTGGAAAACAAGGAGGCGTACGTCAAAGACGTGCTGGCCATCCTGGAAAAACGGACCGAGGACGAGGCGCGCCTGATCCTGCGGCGGCGGCGCGAGTCCGGCGACAGCCTGCTGTACACCGAGATTTCCGACACCATCAGCCTGAACATCAACAGTTTCTACACCCGGCTGTTCGACTTTTTCTCCGCCCGGCCGGAACTCTGCCTGCAACCGCCCTTCCGGAAGGCGATCCTCAACCACCTGCCCCGACTCCTGCGGGAGACGCCGGCCTTTCGGAAGCGCATCAGGAACCTGCCCCGCAAATATCTCTGTGCGATCCTCGCCGCCGAGATCGGCTCGTCCCTGGTCTACACCGGCAACCGCGATACGGATTTCGAGGAGATGGTGAGAAGGCACCTGGCGCGAACGCTGTAAAGACCGTCCCCCAAAAGAACCGGGAGGAGAGGCGCCGAAGGTAGGCATTTTATGGCCCGGGAAAATTTTGCTTTATGTTGCAGCGCCTGCTGTGCTAGATATGGAGTCGATCCATTGACGATTTTACCCATCACGATTGCCACGCGATAAAGGAGCCTGCCATGTCAACCACTAACGATAATGCCGCAGCAGCAGTCATTGCCTTTGTCTCCGGCGCCGTCATCGGCGCTGCCGCCGCGCTTCTCCTGACCCCGAAACCGGGCCGCGAGGTGCGGGAGAAACTGACCGACCTGGGGGAAAACGCTGCCGAGAAGATGCGGCGCCTCGCCCGGGAAGCGAAATTCAAGGTGTCACCCAAGGCAAAGAACGGGGACTTCCAGTACGACGGCGGCGACGCCTGGATCTAAGCGATCCCTTTCCGGCATGCTTGCCAGGGAGATAACCAGAGGAAAATCCTTTTTACAGGGATGGACTGGATAGACAGGATGTTTGCGCATCCCCCTCGTCCCGTTCATCCCTGTTTGATTATGGGGGGCAAAGGAGGCACATCAGTGGACCTCAAATACGGATCAACCTCGTTTCCGTTCCAGCTCCCACCGGAGCGCCTGGCCGGCGTCATCGAGCCAACCATCCCCCCCTCCTCCCAATCCCCCGAAGAGGTCATCTCCGGGGCGCTCGACGATTGCGAACCCATGTTCGCGGACTTTGCGCCGGGAGATCGGGTCGTCATCATTACGTCCGACATCACCCGCTACACCGGCAGCGAGGTTTACCTCCCCCTGCTGGTGGAACGGCTCAACCGCCAGGGGATACCGGACCGCAACATCGAGATCCTGATCGCCCTCGGCATCCATCGCAAACAGACCACCCATGAGCATGAAAAGATTCTGGGCCCGCTCCATGGCCGCATCAGGGTCAGCGACCACGACTGCGACGACCGCGCCGGACTGGTCACGGTGGGGAAGACCTCCGCCAACATCGAGGTCAGCCTCAACCGCCGGGCTGTGGAGGCCGACCGGCTCATTCTGACCGGGGTGATCGGCTTTCATTACTTCGCCGGGTTCGGCGGGGGGCGCAAGGCGATCCTGCCCGGCATCGCCAGCCGTCAGGCCTGCATGGCGAGCCACTTCTGCGTACTCAACCCCCAGCCGGGCAGCGGCAAGAACCCGCTGGCCACCACCGGCAACCTGGAGGGGAACCCGGTGCACCAAGCCATGGTCGAGGCCTGCGCCATGGTCGAACCGGACCTGCTCCTGAACACGGTCCTCTCCCCGGACAAGCGCATCCTTGCCGCCTTTGCCGGGCAGTGGCGCGAAGCCCACGAACGGGGATGCCGCTCCTACCGGGAGTTGTTTTCCTACCCGGTGGCGGCCAAGGCCGATCTGGTCGTCGTTTCCTGCGGCGGCTTTCCCAAGGACATCAACCTCATCCAGGCGCACAAATCCATGGAGTACGCCTCCCAGGCCCTCAAACCCGGGGGCGTGATGATCCTCCTGGCCGAGTGCCGGGACGGTTTCGGCAATGCCACGTTCTTCGACTGGTTCCGGCATCGCACTCTTGACCGGTTCGAGGCCGCCCTCAGAGAGCAGTACGAGATCAACGGCCAGACCGCCTATTCCCTGCTACAGAAGGCGCAGCGCTTCACCATCATCCTGGTATCCCGGTTCCCGGACCACCAAGTCAGGGAGATGGGCATGGCCCCCGCCCCCTCGCTTGCAGCAGCCATGGAAAAGGCCGGAGCCCTGCTGCCGCCCCGATGGCAGGCCCTGGTCATGCCCGATGGCGGAAGCGTACTGCCGGTGGCGGCGCCCTGATCCCTCCCGCCGTTCCACAACAACCCGCAAACGCACAAACGCCCTTCCGGGATAATCCGGAAGGGCGTTTGTGCGTTCATACCGCGGCTAGGTTAGGGCCGCAGACTACGGGATCACTTGCCGTCGCAGGTGAAGTTTGCGTCGATGCGGCGGTTCTTCTGCTTGCCGGCGGCGGTTTTGTTGCTGGCAACCGGCTTGGTGGGGCCGTACCCCTTGGCGCTGATCCGCTCCGGCGCAATGCCGAAGTTCTTGATGATGTACGATCTCACGCTCTCGGCGCGGCGCTGGGAGAGGTCCATATTCATCTTCTGGGAGCCGACGTTGTCGGTGTGTCCTTCGATGACACCCTTGGCACCCGGGTTCTCGGTGAGGAAATCACCCACTTTTTTCAGCTCGTCATGGTACTTGGGCTTGATGTCGGACTTGGCCGTGTCGAACTGGATCCCCAGCGTTGTGGGGCTGCACAGCTTGGCAACCGGTTTCGCCACGACTACCGGCGCAGTGACCGCGACCTTGGCCGCGCTGGTGACGCTACCGCCTGCGCCGGTACAGGTCAGGGTGTAGTCGGTGTTATCGGCAGGCGTGATGCTCATGGAACCCTGGGGCTGGACAGCCCCAATGCCGGGTTGGATATCGCAGGCGGTTGCATTCTGCGAAGTCCAGCTCAGGGTGGCGGGCTCTCCCTTGGTGATGGCCGTGGGCGCAACCGACAGGCTGCTCGTGGGTGCGACAGGAGCCGGGGCTACCGGCGGAGGTTCCACCGCCTTGGGGGGCTCGGGCGTCGGAGCAGGAGCAGGTGCCGGGGCCTCAACCGCCTTTACGACCGGTGCCGTCCCGCCGAAGGGGATGTAGGCGCCAACCGTGTACTCGACGTTATTGATGGTCTTGCTTTCGAAATTGTAGAGGATATGGCGCACATCGCCACGCAGGGCAAAGTTGTCGGTGAGGAAGTACTTCAAACCTGCGCCGTAATCAAAGGCGCCCTGCGGCTTGTTGTCATTGAAGTTGAGACCGGCATAGCCGGCGGCCACATAGGGGACCAGGTTGTTGTCCGGGAAGAAATGATACAGCAACTCTCCGCCGTAGCGGTACATGTCGAATTTCTGTGCCGTCCTGGTCGACTCGGTATGCGCATAGTCGAAAAGCCCCTCCACGCCGAACGCCTTGGTGAAGTTGTAGCCGAGCCGGGCGCCGAACACCGGGGTGGTGTCGCGATGCTGTACCCCGTCATAGGTGTAGCCGCCGATCACGGGGGAGAGTGAGAACGCCCCCTCCTTGTTTCCGGCTGACGCGGCTGTTGCAAGTGCTGCTATGGAACCGACCACAACCAATGCAAGTCTTTTTCTCATAAACGTACTCTCCTTTCATAGCATTCATAATAGCACGACATTGTTTACCACTAACTGCGGCGTGACACAATACAAAAGACAATTTCAATCTTTTGCACCGCTACGTTCGCTTTTGCTGATTATAACGCAAAACCGCCTCATGGCAAGGAGGATAGGACTATTTTTCGCTGCCGGACCAGTTGACGAGTCGTGCTGCTTGCATTATGACCGGACGTTGCAGTATTATTTCCAGATACATCTTGTCGAGGAAAGGGAGGCAACCATGTTTTTCCCCCAGTTCAGGGCACGCAGGATTCGCGGCAGCGAGATATTCCGCAGGATGGTCCGCGAGACGAGCCTGTCGGTGAACGATCTCATTTACCCCATGTTTTCAGCATTCGGCAACGGCCCACGGAAGGAGATATCCTCCATGCCGGGCATCTATCAGCAGTCTATCGCTGATATCGTTGTGGAGGCCCGCGAGGTGTACGCCTTGGGCATCCCGGCGGTGATACTCTTCGGAATCCCGGAGACCAAGGATGCTGTGGGCAGCGATGCCTACTCGGATACCGGCATCATCCAGGAGACGATTCGGGCGTTGAAAAAGGAGGTGCCGGGGCTGGCGGTCATCACCGACGTGTGCATGTGCGAATACACCGACCACGGCCATTGCGGCATCATCAAGGACGGCGACGTGGACAACGACGCAACCCTGGAACTTCTGGCAAAGGAGGCGCTTTCACATGTCCAGGCGGGCGCCGACATGGTGGCGCCTTCGGATATGATGGACGGCAGGGTGGCGGCCATACGCGAGATCCTGGACGATAACGGTTACGATGCAATCCCGATCATGAGCTATGCGGTGAAATACGCCTCGGGGTATTACGGCCCCTTCCGCGAGGCGGCAGACTCGACCCCCCAGTTCGGCGACCGCCGTTCCTACCAGATGGATCCGGCCAACCGGCTCGAGGCGCTGCGCGAGGCGGCGGCGGACATCGAGGAGGGGGCCGATATCATCATGGTCAAGCCCGGCCTCCCCTATCTCGATATCCTGCGGGACCTGCGCAACGACTACAACCTGCCCCTGGCGGTGTACAACGTCTCCGGGGAGTACAGCATGATAAAGGCCGCCGCTCTGAATGGCTGGATCGACGAGGAGCGGGTTGTCATGGAGACCATGCTCGGATTCAAGCGCGCAGGCGCCGACATCATCATCACCTACCACGCCAAGGATGTGGCCCGCTGGTTGAACAAGTAGCTATTCATTCAGCCGTTCCTGCATCTCTCTCTTCTGCTTCCTGATGGTCCCCTCCTCTTTTCCACCAAGAGAGGGGGGGCTCATCTCCGGCAGCTTCGTCGGCAGCGACGGCAGCGAAATGCCCTTGCCGTTTTTTTTCTGCGGTACGGCCGCCTGTATTGGCGCTGCGGCGGCCGTTCCCTTATGCGGGATCACAGCATGGGGGTGGCGGCGCACGACGTGGTGCCGTGTGGGAAAGGTCCGCTTCATGTCGATCTCGGACGGCGCATACTCCGTCAGGGTATCCCGGTTGACCAGCACATGAACCTTGCCCGGGGAACGCCAGACCGACCGTGCGCCGATTACCCCGCCATCCTTCAGATAAACCTTGGCCGCCAGGGAAGGCGTCGCCAGGCCCAACAACACCAAAGCCGTAATAATCATCCGCATCATGTTACCCCCCGCTTTCAGGATTATCCTCTGCCAAAGTGCTACCGCCGGAACGGACTCTGGGGCAGATACCGCGGCAACTCTCCGCGGATCTCGACCACCGGCGCATCTTCCAGTTCCTCAAGGTTGCCGCTGTCGTCCTCGTAATCCGCCTCCCCCACGGCCCACGCATACACCTTTTCAGAATCCAGCAACACCGGCTTGTCCGGGGCCCCGAAGACCCGTTTCTGCATCGCCTCGTCATAGAGCCCGATACAGCCGTGGGAGGCGGGGCGTCCCGGCAGGTCCCGGGCATGAATCCAGTAGCCGATGCTCTTCTCGTCGACATGAAAGCGCATGGCGTTGTCCATGGGATACTGTTCCTCATCGTTCTGGGTCTTGTAGAGGGACGAGGTGTGGTTCTGATCCCGGGCGCTGATGCGGAACTGCCCCGTGGGGGTTGGCGCTTCGGCCCTGCCGGTGGCGGCCGGAACGGATATGACGAGTTTCCCGTGTTCATAGCCGCCCAGCCACTGTTCGGTAAGGTCCACAAGGATATATTTGTCGTGGCTCCGGGCAGGTTCGTAGAAGCGCGGCAGCGGCGTATAGCCACGGATATCGGCAATGTTGTCCGGTACCTTGATCGTCATGCCGGGATATACATGGCGCCGGTCAATGCGATTGAAGCGCGCTACCCAAATCCAGTCATTTCCAAAGAGCGATTCCAAGGTCTGATTCGGCTGGATGAAATGGGGATGCCATTTGATGTTCTTGAGACTGGGGTACTCCACCCGTGAGAGGTCCTCCATCGCCTTGTCGGCCGGCGAAGCGCCCGGCTCGCTGGTTTCGGAGGGGGTACGCAGTACGGTGAACCCCACCAGCAGGGAGGTAAAAATGAACACCAGGACGATCTTGTGAGAAAGTCGCATTCGGCTGGGATGCATGGGAAATCCTTCCATTCTTGAAACGTAAAATGCTTATAATATTCGTTTGCCGCCAGATATTCAACCCCTTGCTGTTTGTTGGACAATAAATCTCTGGCGGCACGCCGGCTCTCCATGCTATTTAGTTTTCATCAGTACACCAGACAGGCGGTTTATAGGAGGACGAGATGCCATCGGACGACCAGCACACCTCGCAACCGTTATTCAACCAATTCGCCAGCGACAACTATGCCGGTATCTGCCCGGAGGCCTGGCACGCCATGGAAGAGGCTAACCACGGGTATGTCTCCTCCTATGGCGACGACTCCTGGACCGAGCGCGCCTGCGAAAGCATCCGCCGCCTGTTCGCGACCGACTGCCAGGTGTTCTTCGTCTTCAACGGCACAGCGGCCAATTCACTGGCCCTGGCATCCTTGTGCCGTTCCTACCATAGCATCGTCTGCCACGACATGGCCCACATCGAGACCGACGAGTGCGGCGCCCCGGAGTTCTTTTCCAACGGCACAAAGATCCTGCACACCAACGGCACCAACGGCAAATTGGACCTGGATGCGGTTGAGCTTGCCATCACCCGGCGCAGCGACATCCACTATCCCAAGCCGCGGGTTTTGAGCATGGCCCAGTCGACGGAATTGGGTACCGTCTACACGCCCGGCGAGATCGGCGCCGCCTGCGACCTGGCCCACTCCCACGGCCTGCGGGTCCACATGGATGGAGCCCGCTTTGCCAACGCCGTGGCAACCCTGGGCGTAACCCCAGCGGAAACGAGCTGGAAGGCCGGGGTCGATGTACTCTGCCTTGGGGGGGCCAAGAACGGCATGGCCATCGGCGAAGCGGTGGTTTTCTTCGACCGACTGCTTGCCGAGGAGTTCGAGTACCGCTGCAAGCAGGCCGGGCAACTGGCCTCAAAGATGCGCTTTATCTCCGCCCCCTGGATCGGGATGCTGGAGAGCGGGGCCTGGCTGCGCAACGCAGAGAACGCCAACCGCCAAGCCCGGCTGCTGGCCGACGAACTGGCCAGGATCCCCGGCGTGCGCCTTATGTACCCATGCCAAGCCAATGCGGTCTTTACGGAGATGCCGGAACAGGCGACCACGGCGCTGCGTGCGGCGGGGTGGCACTTCTATTCCTTCATCGGCACCGGCGGCGCCCGCTTCATGTGTTCGTGGCTGACCACGGAGCAGGATGTGCGCAACCTGGTCGCAGCGGTCCGGCAAGCCTGCGGGGAACAGTAAGATATAGGACACGAGAGGGGAGATCATGGTCAAGACGGCGACATTCGAGGCGCTGCTGGAGGATGCGGTGCCGGACGGCAACGGCGGCTATACCTTCACGCTGGAGGGGAAAACCTATACGCTCAAGGATAAGGACGAGGTCCGGAGCATAGCGGAATCCCACGGTTACATCATCATTTACTAGTGGCGGGATATCTTTTCTGTGAATGGTGAATAGTAAGACGTGAATGAAGAGCTGGCCGTGCCCCATTCACCATTCACGATTCACGCTTCCCGATTTCCGTGAGTCCAAACGCAAGCGAGCCCTTCAGAAGAATCTGAAGGGCTCGTTGTTTTAATTATTCCCGGCGGCGACCTACTTTCCCACACAGCTACCCGTGCAGTATCATCGGCCCTGAGGGGCTTAACTTCCGTGTTCGAGATGGGAACGGGTGTGACCCCCTCGGCATAGCCACCGAGAAATCGTTTGTGGATGGCGGATGGTGAAGGGTGAATGGTTTCATTCACGTCTCACTTTTCACGATCCACAGATCGTTATCAATTGCATTGTGGTTTTTAGTTTAGGTTGTGTGTACGGCTTTGCAGATTTATATCCGGCCTGGGGGAAGGAGAACCTTCCCCCCGACCGTATTTTATTTTTATGGTCAAGCCTCACGGCCGATTAGTACTGGTAAGCTAAACACATTGCTGTGATTACACACCCAGCCT